>JAXMBH010000003.1:0-356521 GCA_046349975.1 Pirellulales bacterium | reverse complement strand
TTTGAAGTGATCGACGCCAAAACGCAGGCGGTTGTCTTTGAAGGAAAGTCGCGACCGCTGGCAGGCGGCTGGGGCGAGTTTTCGAATCACGCCGAGCTTGAATTCTCCGACTTGAATCGTGGCGGAACATTTCGCGTGCGGTTGGGTGATACAACGTCGCCCGCGTTCGATATCAAAGACAACGCGTACGCCGCATTGCCGGATCAACTTCTGGAGTTCATGCGCCAGCAGCGCTGCGGTTATAATCCGTGGGTCGACGCGGTTTGCCATTCATTTGACGGGCGAACGGTCGACGGCCCGCTGCCCGCCGGCACATACTTGGATGCCCGGGGCGGCTGGCACGATGCCGGGGATCAACTGAAATACCTGCTCACGTCCAGCAATGCGACCGCTCAAATGCTGCTGGCCTATCAACTCGGCCCCAAAGACAAATTCGCCGACCATGTAAACGATCTCGGGCAACCGCTGCCGAACGGCATTCCAGATATCCTGGACGAAGCCCGCTGGGGACTCGATTGGATGCTGCGGCTGCACCCCGCGCCCGATCAGCTTTACCACCAGGTGGCCGACGACCGTGATCACTCAACCGGCTTCCGCGTGCCGCAAAAAGAAACGGTTGACTACGGCTGGGGCCCCGGCGGCGCGCGGGCCGTATACTCGGCCGATGGCAAACCGCAAGGCTTGAAGAAGTACAAGAGTGAATCGAATGGCGTTGCAAATCTCGCCGGCCGATATGCCGCGGCGATGGCGCTCGGCTTTCAAATTTGGAAGGACGATCCATCGTTGCGGCCATACGCAGAGAAACTACTGATCGCCGGTCGTGAAGTCTATGCATTGGGCAAGGCCCGCGAAGGCGTTCAGCAAGGTAACTCGTACGCAGCACCGTATCGCTACGCAGAAACCACCTGGGCCGATGACATGGAGTGGGGCGCCGCCGAATTGTTTCGCGCAACCCAAGACGAAACCTTTCAGCGCGATGCGATTCGCTACGCTAAGCTCGCCGGCGTGGCAGGGTGGTTCGATCAAGAAAAGATCGGTCACTATCAGTACTATCCCTTTATGAACGCCGGGCATTTCCGCTTGCACGAGTTCGTCGATGAGCCGACTCGCAAGGAACTGGCCGAATACTACCAACAACAACTGGAGCACTGCGCGCAGCGAGCGAAGAGCAACCCGTACGGTGTCGGTGCTCCGTTCGTGTGGTGTTCCAACAATTTCGCAGTCGCTTTGGCCACTGAATGTGAACTGTATGAGCAGATGACCGGCGACAAGCAGTTCCGAGCGCTGGCCGAGTCCGAACGAGACTGGCTCTTAGGCCGCAACCCTTGGGGCTTTTCGATGTTTACTGAGATTCCAACTGATGGCGCATATCCGCACGACGTGCATCTTTTTGGCATTTCAGTTTTGAATCGCTCCGTCCGCGGAGGCCTGGTCGATGGGCCAGTTTCGAAGTCAATCTTCAGCACTCTGAAGGGCGTCACCATTAACGAACCCGATCCACTGGCCGCCTTTCAGGACGAGCGAGCCGTCTATCATGACGACATTCACGACTACTCAACCAACGAGCCCACGATGGATGGCACCGCGTCAGCAATTTTGCTCTGGGCGCTCCAAAAGAATTAATACCAAGACCGTCGACGGCGAACAATGTACGCGCTGCTCATGCAAACGCTGCCTGAATCTGCTTCGTAATATTCTGCCGCGTGGCAAAGAAATCTGCCCAAGGGTCGCGCTTCAGCCCTTCCAGCCGCTTCAATACATTTTTGATATTGAACATGTCCGGTCGTGTGCGCGCGGTAAGCTCATCCCAATCGATCGGCACCGCCACAGGGGCGCCGCTGCGCCGACGGGTCGAGTAGGACGCGATCGCAGTAGCTCCCCGCTGGTTGCGAAGATAATCGATAAAGACTTTGCCTTGTCGCTTGGCTTTGCTCATCGTGGCCAGATACTTCTCCGGATAGTCCCGCGTCATGGCGTCGGCGACTGACTTCGCGAATGCCTTGAACTCGTCCCACGTGTTGCGTCGCGACAGCGGTACGACGACATGCAGCCCTTTGCCCCCGGAAGTCCTCAAAAATGTTTTGAGACCGGCTGCCTCCAGCCGTTCGCGTACATCGCGCGCACCTTGCACGACTTGTTTCCATTCAACGCCTTCGCCCGGATCCAAATCGAAGACGAGTTGATCCGGCTTTTCAAGGTTGTCCTCGCGCGCCGGCCACGGATGGAGCTCCAGCACTCCCATTTGCACCAGTGCGATCAATCCCGCCACATCGTCGATCGCCACGTATTCTTCCTTCTTTCCTTTAACGTCGACCATTACTCCCCGAACCGCATCCGGCAGAGAACCCGTAAGGTGCTTCTGGAAAAAGCATTCCCCCTCGTAGCCTTCCGGACACCGTACGAGCGTCAAAGGCCGGTCCACCACATACGGCAAAATCCAATCAGCAACGCGTTCGTAGTATTCCGCCAAATCGCGTTTTGTGATCCCTTGATCTGCGTATAGCACGCGGTCTGGGTGAGAAAGCCGCACGCCAGCAATTGAAAAATCCCCATTCGAGGAACTAGAGGCGTGACTTGACGATCGCTTTGTACCAGTCTTTTTCATCGTTGTGCCGTTCCGTTCGTGCGACGCCGCGCCCTTGCGTTTCGACTTCGCCAGCAGTTTCTCAGGTGCCTTTTCCCTTTCTCGTACGACGTCTTTGGCCGGTTTGTCCTCTCGCAGTCCGTTGAACGACGGGTGCCGCAACCGTCCATCGGACGTCCATTCCGTGAACTCCACTTCACCAACGAGTTGCGGCTTCACCCAGGTCACGCCGCGGCGCTCAGCGCCGGTCATGGCATCCGTAAACGGCGACTTGTCGATCTCACGCTGCTTTAATTCGGCGGTGAGTTGCTTTAGCGTTTGAGTTGTAAACCCGGTGCCAACGCGGCCAGCATAAACGAGCTTCCCCTTGTCGTAGTAGCCCAGGAGCAGGGCCCCGAAACCGACCCGTGAGCCCTCCGGCTTCGAATAGCCCCCAATGACAAACTCCTGTTGCTTCAGACACTTTACTTTGAGCCAATCCGGCGAACGGAACGAGTGGTACGCGCTGTCGGCACGCTTTGCAACGATTCCTTCCATCGCCGTGCGGCAGGCTTGCTGCAGCACGTTTGCCCCCTGGCCTTGAATGTGGTCGCTGTATCGAACAACGCCGTCGTTGTCGGGATTTGCCGCCAACAGCACGCCCGCAAGAACTTCTTTGCGAGTGACCAGCGGAATATTCGTAAGATCGTATCCTTCCACGAACGGTAAATCGAATACGTAGTAAACAAGCGATGCCGAGTCGCCAGTCTTCAGCGAGTTTTGCAGCTTCTGAAAGTTCGAAACGCCATGCGGGTCGAGCGAGACAACCTCGCCATCCAGAATGCCGGCCCGTACCGGCAGTTTCGCAACCTCATCGGCGACAGTGCGAAACCGCGTGGTCCAGTCGTTGTCGTTGCGAGTGATCAGCCGCACTTTACCGGCACCGTCGATGTGGGCCAGAATGCGATACCCGTCAAACTTCAATTCGTGAACCCAGCTGTCACCCTCGGGTACGTGGCTGCTCAATGTTGCAAGCTGCGGCCGGAAATCATTCGGCGGATTGCCACGACGGGCACCTTCAATGCTGGCGAGGCGTTTTATGACCGCCGGCGGACTTGCGGCTCGTTTTTTTTTAACGGCGCCGTGGGCCTTTTTCGCCGTTCGGCCAACCGTTGCGGTTTTCTTCCTGGCAGTCACGTTCTTCTTGCCTTTGCCCACCACCTTTCCCTTGCTAGTCCATACCGCGTCCGCATCGTCGGCGATTTCATCCAGGTCGCGATTCGTTAACACGCTCTTCGACTCTCTCGTTAGTATGTCGAACTTCTCGACGGGTTTCGCTTCCTCATCTCGATGCTTGATCAACAGCCAGTTCTTGCCCCCCTCGCCAGCACGCCCGCCCATACGCACGAGCGCCCAACTGCCGTGCAACTTCTCGCCATGCAGTTTGAACTTGAGTCGGCCACTCTTAAAGCCTTTGTCAGCGTCTTCCTCCGGCTCCCACGTGCCATGGTCCCACACCATGACTGTGCCGCCGCCGTACTCGCCTTGCGGGATGACGCCTTCGAAAGTCGCGTACTCCAGCGGATGATCTTCTACCTGCACCGCCAGCGATTTCACGCTGGGATCTAAGCTGGGGCCTTTCGGCACCGCCCAACTCTTAAGCGTGCCGTCGTGCTCCAGCCGGAAATCGTAGTGCAACCGCGTCGCAGCGTGCTTTTGAATTACAAACTGCCGCCCCGGCGCAGATTTCGCCTTCCCTCCGGCCGGTTCGGGCGTCTTCTTAAAATCCCGTTTGCGTTTGTACTCTGTTAGCGACATTCGTTAGATCTGCAGTACTCGTGAACGACGACCGTATGATGGCCGTCAACCAGCTTGCTTCTTGCGCGTCCGTCGGCCACGCCCCGACGCCTTCGCTTTCGCCGGACGCCCCGATTTGGTCCGCCCCTTCGCCGCATGCTCCACGCTGCGCTTCAGGACATCCATAAAATTGATGGTCTGGCGAACCGGCGTCTCAGCTTCGTCGGCATTGTCAATCGCTTCCGTCTGGCCGGTTTCGACCTTCCGTTGCACCAATTTCATCAACGCTTCGCGATACTCATCGTGGAACTCAGAAGCCTTCCACTTCAGTGTCATACCGCCGATGAGCTTCGTCGCGAGATCGATTTCCTTACGCTGCACCCCGATTTCGCGCAGTTCAGCGCCCGGCAAGTCGTACTCCTTCAAATCAACGAGTTCCTGGTCGTAGCGGAGCAATTCCAATACCAGCGCATTTCCTTGAGTAATCAAGGCGGCCAGGTATTGCCGGGCCCGGATCACCACCTTGGCAATCCCCGCCTTGCCAGCTTCTTTGATTGCTTCCCGCAGTAGCACATATCCCTTTTCCCCTTTCTTATCCGGCACCAACACGTACGGCCGATCGAAGTAGCGAATATCGATATCCGCCAAATCGACGAACTGTTCAATTTCAATCGTGCGCGTCATTTCGGGCGACGCCTTTTCGAGTTCCTCCTCGCTCAACAGTACATAGTTACCTTGGTCGTATTCGTACCCTTTTACGATCTTGTCCCACGGAACTTCTTCGCCGGTTTCCTCGTTCACGCGCTCATAACGCACCCGCGCTGAATTGCGGCTGTCGATCATGCGAAAGCTGAGATCGCCTACCCGTCGTTCGGCGGCGTGCAACACGACGGGAACATTTACGAGGCCGAACGAAATATGGCCCTTCCAGATCGGACGGGACATGGCTTTTGCTCCGCTAGAGGTCACTTTGGCCGCGATGGCGACAGTTATCCGACGTCGAAACGCCGGGGCTTCGCGGCGAAACCCGGTTGACGCTAGCAATGCTAGCAATCGCAGTGCCAATGCGACCGGCTGACGCAGTTGGGGCGCGGCCGGCTGTCAGGGAATGCCGACAAGGCCGATCCTCAGGTTTTGCGCAAGAATTGCGCTAGAATCTGCTCGTCCCGCGTAAGCGAACGCGTTTTGCTCGGTCTGCGACGCACGAACATGGCCTGGAAGTCGCCAGCCAAGTAGGCCTCAAAAAGCCCTGAGTGGATGTAGTACTTTCGACATACCGTCGGCGTGTTGCCGAGCGCATCTGAGACGATCGTGATGGCCCGCTTGACGACTTTCTTTCGGGCGGCGAGTTTGTCTGCAGCGCGTTCGTCAAACAGGATCCCGGCCGCAAGAGCCGAGGCCTTCCAGGTGCGAAAATCCTTAGCGGTGAAATGGTGCCACGTTCGCTCATGCAGGTACGTATTGACGGCGATCGAGTCGACCGAGTGAACCTGACCGGCGTCATCCTGATACTGAAATACGTGCGCCCCGGGTACCTTCTTAAGTTGCTTGAGTAAGCTCACCAACCGTTTTTCAGTGACCTCGGTTTCCCGCAGCAAACCCGACTTTGCGCGAAAGCGAAGCACGGCCTTGTTGCCCTGAATCGTTACGTGTCGGTTCCGCAACGTGGCGAGACCGTATGAGCCGTTTTCGCGCACATATTCTTCATTGCCGATGCGAATTGACGTGAGGTCCAGCAAGGCGACGATGCCGGCAATGACTCGGGTCTTCGAAAGCTCGCCGCCGCGCATATCGCGCGATACCTGTAATCGCAACTTCGGCAGGAAACGCGGAACAGCTTTTAGCCGAAAGAACTTGGCCGCGTTTGAAATCTCGCGCCAATGCTCATGATAGAGATATTGCTTGCGACCGCGCGCATCACGTCCAGTCGCCTGTAGGTGGCCGTCAGGATATCGGCAAATCCACACCTCCGTCCACGCTGGCGGGATTGCCAAACTTTCAATCCGCGTGAGTTGGCGACGATCTGCCACGCGTTTGCCGCGGCCATTGAGATAGACGAATCCCTTCCCGTTCAACTCGCGCTTGATTCCCGGTTCTTCGTCGAGAACGTACCGCAGCCGAGCGAGGCGCGCCAATTCCTCAGGCGGAAATTCGATAACCGTCGTCGTACTCATAGGTTGGGGGCAATGCTGTTACTTCGTGCCGGTAATAGCGTGTACGCGCTTAGCGGCAAGTTGCAGATCGTGAACGAATTCGCCGCGCTTCTGGTCGCGGTCGGCTTTGTCTGGAGCACGCAGGATCGCGGAGGGATGGTATGTGGCCGTAATCCAAGCGGCGTGGTCACTCGGAAAAAACTTGCCACGCTGTTGTGTCAGCCGAAACTCACGACCAAGCACCGACTGCGCCGCCGTCGCCCCCAGGCAAACGATCATCTGCGGCTTGACCACCAGAATCTCGGCCATCAGCCAGGGCCGGCAGGCATCGATTTGTCGTTGCGACGGCTTCTTGTGCAGCCGCCGCTTCCCCCGCGGCTCCCAGCGGAAATGCTTCACTGCGTTCGTTACGTACACTTGGCTGCGATCGATTCCCGCAGCTTCCAACGATTCATCCAACAGCCGGCCGGCGGGCCCGACGAACGGGTGCCCCCGTTTATCCTCCTCATCGCCTGGTACCTCGCCAACCAGGATTAACGACGCCCGTCGCGCTCCTTCGCCGAACACTGTTTGGGTAGCATTTTTGTAGAGATCGCATCCTTCGCAATGTGCGGCCGCTTCACGCAACGACTTCAAGTTAAGCCGCGACGGCAGAAACGGTTCAGCGGAGGGTTTCGGCGGCATGTAAGCCAGTTTCCAAGTTCGCGATCTTTACTGGTATCGAGCGGTCGCGAAGGTCGCAACAGCCGTGCCAAATGCCCGCGTTGCTGATCCAGACATGCTCTTTCCGCAACAAAGCGCACGTTTTCGCTTTGGCCAATCTGTTCGCAGTTGGCCTTCCTGTAGCTATATTGGCCGAATGAAGACACCCAAGCTTCGATTTTATCGCAATCTCCTCGCCCTCGTGGCAACGTACGCTTGGGCTGTTGGAAGCTGCTGCCTATCCCAAGCCGAACAGGCAGCGGAACCGCCCGCGAAGGCTGAGGTGACGCACGATCCGCGCTACCCGGCCCGCTGGTGGAAACCAATCTCTAAAGACGGCGCACCCAACTGGGAGGTCATGCCGCAAGAGGCGGGGAAGGGCGAGGTGATTCTCTCGAAACGCAACGAACTAGGCCTGCTTTCCAACTTCGCGGCCACGCCCTTCGAATTTCACGGTAAACGCTACGCCAGCCTGGAGGGATTCTGGCAAATGATGAAATTTCCCGAAGGACCGGATGACGAGCGTGCAAACTTTCCCGGCATCGAGTGGAAACACACGCGCGATGAAGTCGCCCAAATGACCGCTTGGGACGCCAAGCGAGCCGGCGACGAAGGCAGCCGCAATATGCAGAAAATGAATATCGATTGGATTACTTTCGAAGGCCAACGAATGCCGTACAAGCCGAAGGAACCGGGCGAACATTACACGCTCATCGCAGCAGCAACGCGCGCTAAAGTCGAGCAAAATGCCGAAGTAAAACGCGTGCTGCTCGCGACCGGTGATCTGATCTTGCGGCCCGATCATCGTCAAGAGAAAGATGTCCCCGCCGCTTGGCGTTATTACGATATTCTCACGAAGCTTCGTGGTGAGCTCCAGCGCACAGATTCAATAAAGACTAAGGTCGGGCCGACAGCGCCACTTTCCAATACGCCGCACAGAGAGATGAGGTAGCAAATAATGGCAAATTCACATCGGTTGGACCACCAGCCCTTCATTGTGCCGCCGGGCAAGAAAATCAAGCTAAAGGATTTCAACCCAGCCTACACCGGCGACATCGAAGACAAAGAAGCCGCGAAGCACGCCTTGCTGGAAGATGTCTCTGACTTGGCGAAGATGCAGGATGTATTCTGGGCCAGCAAGACGCACGCGATGATTATCATCTTCCAGGCGCTCGATGCGGCCGGCAAAGACAGCACCATCGAGCACGTCATGTCCGGCGTCAATCCGCAAGGCGTCAACGTATTCAGCTTCAAAGCGCCCACCGAGGATGAACGCCTGCGTCACTTTCTCTGGCGGCCCATGCGCGTGCTGCCCGCGGCCGGCACGATTGTCATTTTCAACCGCTCGTACTATGAAGAAGTGTTGGTTGTCCGAGTTCATCCGGAGTTTCTCAATAGCCAGCCGCTCACGGCCACTTCGCGAAAGCAGGGCCTCGATGATGTTTGGCAAAATCGCTTCGAACAAATCAATGGTTTTGAAAAGGCGCTGGTTCGTGAAAACACGCCGGTCATAAAGTTCTTTCTCAATGTTTCTCGCAAAGAGCAGCGCAAGCGCTTCTTGGCCCGCCTCGACGATCCCAACAAGAACTGGAAGTTCTCCGTAAACGACCTGAAAGAGCGGGCATACTGGGACGAATACCAGCAAGCCTATGAGCAAATGCTCAGCGCCACCAGCACGGAAGCGGCGCCTTGGTATGTAATTCCCGCCGACAAGAAATGGTTCGCGCGGGCCTGCGTTGCCGACATCATCACGGCCCGCCTCCGCGAGCTCAATCTTCAGTATCCCAAGGTTTCGGAGGCAGAAGCTGCTGCGCTGGCCGAAGCGAAGCGACAGTTGGAGGCAGAGAAGGACTAAACACAGCTTTTTCTCGCCCAAAGATAGTGCTCGTTACGGTTATGCCGGCCGTGCTGTGCGATACCCCGTTCTCCTCCGCAAGCTTGGCCACCATTTCTCCCGAACAGGTAAGCTAGATTTTTGATGGCGAACGGCTGACCGTGATGCGGCACGCTGTTTCACACTCGATGTGGTCCCACCACGTTCCTAGCCATCCAGAGTCGTAGCGGATGAAACCTGATCTGCTGATCCAACTCGCCGCTCCCGCTGTGGCCGCGATTGCCGGCGGCGCGATTGGTTGGTGGCTACGCGGCCGCCCTCAAGCCAAGACAAACCAGCCGATCGAAACGCCTCGCAAGCGGCAAACGATCAAGATCCTGCAGAGCTTGCAAGCCGCCGCCGACACCGTCCGGGCGTGCATCGAACAGCACAGCAACTGCATTCGCACGATCCAGGCGGAACTCGAAGAAACGACCGCCACCGAACCTGCCATCATCACTCAGTTCGCCGAAACCATCATCGAGTCGAACGGCCTGGTGCAGCATCAGTGCAACGATATACGCAATACCCTCTCAAAAAAGCGGAAAGAAATACGCGATTGCCTCGCGAATTCGCACGGGCTCTTGTTCACGTTCGCCGCCCTCGATCGCCAGCAGCAGGCGTACAACCAGGTGCTGGGCTCGCTCGAAGTCTTGGCCGCTGAGATTGCCAACGACATCAGGGGGCATGGCCAGCGGCTGCAAAAGATTTCCGGCAGTCTCGAAAGTGCTGGTGATCATACGGCCGCCGACGTTGCTGGCGCAATCACGAAAATACTGGAGGCGACGGCCAATGTCGAAATGCGGATCGATGCCGCCGAGCAAAAGATCTCCAAACAGGCGGATACAGTCGAAATGCAGGCCATTCTCACGCACACCGACTTGCTCACGTCGCTTCCCAACCGGCGTGCCTTCGAAGCCGAATTAGAACGCGACGCGGTGCAAGACGGCCGCTCGCCACTCGCAAGCATCCTCTTCATCGATCTCGATGGCTTTGCCCACATAAACAAAGAGTTCGGCCACCAGGGCGGCGACGTCATCCTGCGTCAAGCCGCGGCAATTATCAAGAAACTGGGCCGCGGCCGCGACATGGCAGCACGCTTTTGCGGCGACACATTCGCGCTCTTGCTGCACCAAACAACGCTTCACGACGCCTTGCCGGTGGCCGAACGACTTCGCAAATCGCTCGCTGAGAGCGACTTCAGCCGCGGCAGCCGCCCCTTGCGGCTGACCGCCAGCATCGGCATCGCCCAACTTCGGCCAGACGAACTCCGCTCTGCCAATTGCGAACGCGCCAACCAGGCCCTCGAGCGTGCAAAGCAAGCGGGCGGCAACGTGTGCTTCCGGCACGATGGAGAATCGTGTCACGCCGTTTCGGCCGCTTTTCACACGAAATCGCATCAAGACTCCGAGGAGTTGCTCTCGCTCGCTTCGCTGTGGCGCGACACGTCGGCCAGCAGCGCGCAAGGGCAGCAAAACCAGCTAGCCACCGATTCCACCGCGTCGGAAGCTCTGTATGAAACGGCGAACGAACCTGAGCTATCCGGCCGTTCGCTATTTGCCGGAAACTTGACCCGCCGCATCGCCGAATGGAAACGCGGCGGTCCGAGTGTTTCCGTCGCCGTCGTGCGGATCGACCAAATCGACGAACTCGTCGGCCGCTTCGGGGAGAAGGGCCAGTCGTTTCTCCGCCAGGTGATGGCCCGGCTCATGGAAGCCACCACCCGTGAAATGGACGAACGCTGCGAGTTCGAAGATGGTCTCTATGCCCTCATCCTCCCCGGCACCGACGAAGCCAATGCCGTCGCCATCGCCGACCGCCTCTGTATGCAAGTGCGACAGTGTAAAGTCCGCATGGGTAGCGACCTGTGGAATCTTACTGCCAGCATCGGCGTGACCCACTGCAGCGTCGCCACCCGCGTCATGGACATCATCTTGAGCGCCGAGGCCGCCATGCTCGAAGCCGCCCAGCACGGCGGCGACTCAATCCGCATCGGTGAGCCAGTGTCCGATCCGCTAGCCGCCGCTGCTCGGTAACTAGCGCTCCTGCGGCCCAATGCCTTCCGTCGGCGATCCCTCGCTGAAGTCGCGGTCGCCGTTTCGAGTCAACCTCAGTTTTGGGGCAGCGTGCCGCGTGGCAAACCGTCGACCGCTTTCCGTCTCCAGCCGGTTTCCGCACTTCCCCCTAAAATTTCTTGGAAAATTTTGGCTGGGCGACTTGTCGTCGATGCGCCGCGGCGAATCATTGCTATAACACCTGAATCGTTGTTCCCGGGAGACGGGAAAAGTCGGCGAAATTGCCGTAGGAGCGCTGATTCGCGGTCGATGCGAGGTTGACACATCCGGGGCAGAATTCTTTAATTCGTCCGCCGCGATGCGAACCGGTCCGGCGGCCAGGGTTGGCCTGCACGGGATTTCGGTCACTGCGTATTTCGGCCTCAACAGCAGGGAACTCAGGCGCCGCCACCCAGCGACTTAGAATGGTCGCCGTGGCGGGCCTCGGCCGACATCGATGTCGGCGGCGCGATACAGGCTTCGAGCCGGGCAGTAGCGCGCTTGGCGATGGACGACTCAATATGGAGCACCATGGATGAATGGTAGTGCCGACTGCGACCAGCGCAGTCTCTTGGCCACCGATGAGGAGCCTCCTGGTCCTCTGGACCTGACCTCTTCTATCCTTTCCGCCGACTTACGATTCGACGTTCGGGCAGCCGTTAGGACCCCCTTGGAGAGAGGCCCTGCCCTCGGTCATTCCTTTACAGCCGGCCCAGCCACCCCCGTCGTCAATGGCGGCCGCTTTGCAGTGTCGGGGCACGCTGAGGAGCCGATTGCGAATCGCGCTGCTTCGAGCAGCCTCGCATTCTTGCGCGCGAGCACGACGAGCACCACTCGTGCATTTCGCCGCCGACACTTTTCCGACGTCGCGAACCGCGAATGGAATGATTGGCGGTGGCAGTCGCGCCATCGTATTCGCACGCTGGCGCAGCTCGAATCGATGTTGCAACTTTCCGAAGAGGAACGCGAAGCCCTCGTGCAAGGTGGAACGCTGTTGCCCGTGGGCATCTCCCCCTATTACATGAGCTTGCTCGATCCGGATGACCCGCGACATCCGCTGCGACGAACCGTTGTGCCAACGCTCAATGAGTTTGTCCGCACGGCCGGCGAAGCCGATGATCCGCTCGGCGAAGATTCGCACAGCCCGGTGCCGGGCCTCGTGCATCGCTACCCCGATCGCGTCCTGCTGCTGCCGCTCGATTTTTGCTCGACCTACTGCCGCTATTGCACGCGTTCCCGCGTCGTCGGGCACGGCGAACTCATGCCTCAAGAGAAACGGCTCATGGCCGCCTTCGATTACCTGCGGCAGACGCCCGAAGTCCGCGATGTTTTAATCTCCGGGGGCGACGCGCTCGCCCTTGGCGATGACAAACTCGAGTGGATACTTAGCCAACTACGATCGATTCCCAACATCGAGTTCATCCGCATCGGCACCAAGATGCCCGCCGTCTTGCCGCAACGCATCACGCGCGATTTGTGCCGGATCCTGCGGCGATATCACCCGATTTGGATGAGTGCACATTTCATCCACCCCGACGAGTGCACGCCCGAGACGGCGCAAGCCTGCGGCCGGCTTGTCGATGCCGGAATTCCGCTCGGCTCGCAAACCGTGCTGCTCAAAGGCGTCAACGACGACGTCGACACCATGAAGCACCTAATGCACAAGCTATTACTGATGCGCGTGCGGCCGTACTATTTGTACCAATGCGATCCGATCAGCGGTTCGTCACACTTCCGGACGCCCGTGGCGAAAGGCCTGGAAATCATCGAAGGCCTCCGCGGTCACACGACCGGCTACGCGGTGCCGACCTACGTGATCGACGCGCCCGGCGGCGGCGGAAAAATTCCGCTGCAACCGAACAATGTGCTCGGCCGCGACGGCGACTGGCTCCTGCTCCGCAACTACGAAGGCCAAGAGTATCGCTACCACGACCCGCTTCCATAGCACTCGGCCGCCCCGCTGTTCACAACGTACAAGTGCGCGGCTTGCCGGCTGTACTGTAAGTGCGGTAATCCCCGATCATTCCGAAACTCCACTGCGACAGGCGAGTCGCCTGTCGCCACGACCATGCACATCGGCATTACCTACGACCTCCGTTCCGAATATCTTGCAGCCGGTTACGGCGAAGAGGAGACCGCGGAGTTCGACCAACTCGGTACGATCGACGCCATCGACTCCGCACTCTGCGAACTCGGTCACATGACCGATCGCATCGGCCAGGCTCGCAATCTTGTGGAACGCTTGGCCGCTGGCGATCGTTGGGATCTAGTGTTCAACATCTGTGAAGGCTTGCGCGGCATCGCCCGCGAGGCCCAAGTGCCCGCGCTCCTGGATGTTTACGATATTCCCTACACGTTCGCCGACCCCGCCACGCTCTGCGTCTGCCTCGACAAGGCGCTCACGAAGATCGTTCTCCGTGCCGCGGGCGTGCCAACTCCCGACTGGTTCGTCGTACGCGAATTAGCCGACGTGGCCTCATGCGGTGTCGCCTATCCCGTAATCGCCAAGCCGCTGGCCGAGGGTACTGGCAAGGGAATCGACACTGCGTCGAAAGTGTTCGATAAGCAACAGCTTCTGTCGGCCTGCGAACGCTTACTGGCCCGCTACTGCCAGCCGGTGTTGGTCGAGCATTTTCTTCCTGGCCGAGAGTTCACCGTCGGCCTCGCCGGCAGCGGTCACGCCGCCGAAGCGGTCGGCTCACTCGAGATCATCTTGCATAGTCACGCGGAACCGCACGTATATTCGTACGTGAACAAGGAGAACTCCGAGCAGCTTGTCGATTGTCGGCCGGCGTGCGCGGCCAGTGATGTACTGGTCGCCCAGGCCGAATCGATCGCCCTCGCTGCCTGGCAGGCCATCGGCGGCCGCGACGCGGGGCGTATCGACCTGCGCTGCGACGCCACCGGCAACCCGCAAGTGATGGAAATCAACCCGCTCGCCGGCCTCCATCCCACGCATTCCGACTTGCCCATGCTCTGGCAAGCGAGCGGCCGCTCGTACACGTCGCTCATCGAGCGGATCGTGATGGAGGCTTCACAACGAATCGTATCGACAGGATTGCCACGCTCGCTCAACACGCGGCAATGTACCGCTGCGTCGTAACTGATGTCGCAACAGTTACGCGACGGCGCCACCTAACTAGCTCCTATGCGAGTTGCCTTTCTCTACAACCGTTCTGCCGAGGACCCCGCCGGCGCGGCCGAAGATGAATTCCCCGCCCGCTCACCAGTTGTTGCAGCACTCCAGCGACTCGGACATCAAGTGCTGCCGATCGCCTGCACCCTCGACTTCGCCCGCGTAAAACGCCGACTCGAGCGGGTCCGGGCAGATGTTGTCTTCAACCGCGTCGAATCACTAGGCGGCAGCGACAGCATGATGGCCGCCATCACACTGCTGCTCGATGCCATGCAGCTTCCCTACACGGGCAATTCCACCGCCGCGCTCGTGGCCGCTGCGAGCAAGATCGCCGTCAAGAAGCGATTGGTCGCGGCCGGCATGCCAACACCCGCTTGGATCACGGCCGACTTCCAATCGCCTAATGGCCTCAATTCCTGTTACGTACGGCCTTACAGCTTTCACGCTCGCTACATTCTCAAGTCCGACCTCGAACACGCCTCATTCGGAATCGATGACACATCCATCGTCGGCCCGGTTGACGCCAACGAACTTCAGCGATTGATCCGTAACCGTAATCGATCGACCGGCCGAACTTACTTCGCTGAGGAATTCATCGCAGGCCGCGAATTCAACATTTCGATTATAGGCAGCCCGCCGCGCGTGTTGCCGCCCGCCGAAATCGACTTTTCGGCTTTCCCGAGCGACAAGCCGCGGATCGTCAGCCACGGCGCGAAATGGAATGAAGCGTCGTTCGAATATCACAACACGCCACGACGCTTCGATTTTCCCGACAGCGATCGACAACTGCTGAGCCGCCTGGCAGAGCTTACGCTCGAGTGCTGGCGATTATTCGAACTCTGTGGCTACGCCCGCGTCGACTTCCGTTGCGATGCCGACAAACGCCCCTTCATTCTCGAGATCAATACCAATCCTTGCATCGCGCCCGATGCGGGCTTCGCCGCCGCATTGAAGCAAGCCGGCGCCAGTTATGAAGAAGGCTTGCAGTGCATCTTGAACGACGGCATCGAAAGACGCTTCGTGACAAAACTTGACGACGCGACCAGCACAGCTCGGGCGGCGCTCGAGCGTCCCCCCATAACGGCTACATATGGCTTCCATTGAGTCCTTCCCCGCCGCACAGCACGCCGCAGTTGCGGGCAAACTTCCTGACTTACGTTCCACGGTGCGCCCCTCAGATCGCGGCGCTGTGCGCGACATCATTAATCGCACGGGATTCTTCCGCAGCGACGAAGTCGACGTCGCCGTGGAACTGGTCGATGAGCATTTGAAGCGCGGCGAGTTGTCGGGATACCATTTCGTTTTCGCTGAATCGCATGGCGCGGTCGTCGGCTACGCCTGCTTTGGTCCCATTGCGTGCACCGTCGCCAGCTACGACCTGTACTGGATCGCCGTCGATCCCGCGCAACAAGGGCAGGGCATCGGACGGCAATTGATGGAGGCCGTGGAGGCCAGAATTACTGCGGCCGGAGGCCGCCGCATCTACATTGACACCTCCGGCCAAGAGAAGTATGCCCCCACGTGGGGATTCTACGAGCGTAGCGGTTTTCGCTGTTCAGCCCGGCTGGTAGACTTCTATGCACCGGGCGATGACCGCCTCATATTCGAGAAGGTTATCGCCTGATTGCGCCACAAGAGCCGGCGACGCCTCGCTCGGCTTCTGCCAATCACGCAACTTGTGGCTGCGTCTCCCACCAACATGCGTGCACGACAAGCGTCTCGCACTCAATCCATCAACTATGCGAAAAACACTCGACGAAAAGCTCGCTCGCATCGCCGCCGACTCTGCGTGCAAAGACTTCATCCTGGCTGACGCAAAAGATGCCGATATGGCCTATGGTCTCGCCGCCCCTGGCGTCAAGCGGGTACCGCAAGATGGCCAGAGCCCGTTTCACAGCGTTCAAGACTACCGCGCTAATATTCGCTCGATCGTCGAACAGCAGTTGGTCGACATCATGCTTATGAGCGTGAACACAAGCGATGCGCTCGCCGACCGCGAACGCCTCTTCGACAACAGCCCAATTACGCCGGCGATCCGCTCCAACGACACCAGCGATCTTTGGCTCTACGGAACCGACGCGCAATACGGCAAGCAACCCTCGATGCCGTTTCGCACAGCTATCCTTGATGAAGTTCTCACGCAACCAAACGTAAACCTCGGCTTGTACTCCGTGACGTTCAACAACGACACTGCGGTCGACCATGCCACGCTCAGCGCCTATCGCGCCTTCCGTGAAGAAGCGTGGCGAAAAGGCTTCCGCCACTTCCTGGAGGTCTTTCCGCCAAACGCCCCCTTAAATCCTGTGAAGGATGTGCCGCGGTTCGTCAACGACAGCATCGTGCGACTGCTGGCCGGCGCAGGTTCAGCCACCCGCCCTCTGTTCTTGAAAATTCCCTACTTCGGCCCAGCCGCCATGGACCAGCTTGCGAGCTATGATTCGTCGCTCGTCGTCGGCATCCTTGGCGGCTCTGCCGGCACCTCGTTCGACGCCTTCCAAATGCTCTGGGAAGCGAAGAAGTATGGCGCCCGCGTCGCCCTGTTCGGCCGCAAAATCAACACGGCCGAACATCAGTTGTCATTCGTCGAACAACTGCGCGCCCTGGCCGACGGAAACACCGTGCCGGCCGAAGCAGTCAAGGCGTATCACGGAGCGTTGCAGAAGCTCGGCATCAAGCCGGTTCGCGCGCTAGCCGAAGATTCGCAGCCGCAAACCGCTGCTTAGTCGCCAAACCTGTCGTTGCATTGGGAGCCCAACTCACCGCGATCGCCGACGGACACCGACGATCGCCGCCCCAAGCGCCAGCATGGCGATGGCGGCCGGTTCCGGCACCGCCGCCAGATCGGCCGCGCTAATCGTCCCGATTCCGGTACCCGATAGTGCCGCTTGCATCAGCGCCAGGTCATAGATATCCGTGATACCATCGAGATTGAGGTCGCCCTGCGAACGGGAAGTCATGTCGCCGATTTGGTAGCCATTTACGAGCCGCTTTTTCAGCCAGCCGGCGATAAACGCCGTCTTGTCGGCCGCCGTTAGCGTACCGTCATTCGTCACATCACCCGCGACGCCCTTAATGCCCGTGACTGACGAGGCGACGTAAGCGTTGTCCGTTAGAAAATTGAACGTACCGTAATTGGTCGGCGTTCCGCTTGTGGTGCTGCCCAGCACAAACATCCGCAGATCGTCCACAACGCCGCTAAAAAACTCCCCATCGAACGTCGTTTTCGTGCCCACGGTCATCAGCGTGGTGGTATCAGCCGCGTAATCGTTCGATGGAATCGCAATCGCCGCGGCACTGCCGTTAATGTACATGCGAGCGCCGTTGGCCACACCGTTCGGACGAACAACTTCAATGTGGTACCAGGTATTTGGAGTAACGGAAACCGTCGACGAATAATCAACGCCCGCATAGCGCATCGAAAACTTGCCGCTGGCATCGATTCGTAGCCCATGCTGATCGGTATCCATCACAATGGATTGTGCCGCCGTCGAAGTAGGGCGCACCCACAGCTGAAACCCGCGATCGCTGATGCCGGTGAGATTGTATTGACCGCCGAAATTATCGGCTAACCCCGATTCCTGTGGCCAGTTCAGCGCGGAGCCTGCCAAGTACTGGCCCGATGCAGCGTTGAATTCGATGCCAATACCCGTGCCGCCATCGGGACGGCTCGTTATTGTCCGGTACACCGGCGAGTTGGTCGCCGACAAATCGAGCGCCACGAAGTCACTACCGTTGATAGGCGTATCAAGCGTGACGTTCACGGGCGAGCCGTTCGTGCCGCCTTCTTCTTCTCCCATCTTGTGCCAGCGAATGAGCGTGCCGTTTGCCAGGCTGACGGACGCGACGGCAATGGCCGCGGCAAATCCCACAAACGTTACGGCGACTCTTCGGCGATTGATCATGGCTATCCTCTTAAGACGAATATTTGTTCTGCAATCGATGCGGTCGATCGGTCCCGATTCACTCTTCGATCGCCAATCAATTGTTTCTGTTCCGGCCGCCTGCGAAAGCGGCAACGATTCCCATTCCCAGCAGAATGACAATCGATGGCTCCGGCACCGCGCTGCCGCTGCCCACGCCGGAACCGGAAAACGACGTAACATAATGCACCAGGCCGCGAGTCAAAGTGCTCGGCGCTACTGGGCTGATTTCACCGAAGTGCGCTCGCCATACCGTGTAATCCGCCTGCGCGACGCTGCCCGGAGTCGAGTCGTTGGGCAGTGTCACATTCTGGCCAAGCTTGTCACGCCACAAGGCATAGTCGGCCGCGTCCACAACGCCGTTGTCGTTATAGTCTCCGGTCGGGTGCGCGCCCGTCGACAAGATCGCCCCATACTCGAAAATGAGGTCCTGAGCGCCGCCTACGTTGAACGCGCCCCCCAGCCCGATATTCGCGTTCGCCCCAACGGCGCTATTGCCCGTCAAGTACGACTCGCCGATCGCGGTCGCACTGCTGCCCCCAGCCTGTTCCCAGCCGTTGCCGGAACCATTTCCGGCGGGAAAGCCCGCCAGGTTCTGTTCCTGCAGGCTGTTCCAAGCCGTTGCATTCAGTGCACTGCCTGCGCTCTTAATGTTGTAATAGTCAATGTTGATCGCCGCGCCGGTTTGATTGCGAATCCGTGCTTGCCCATTCGTCGTATTGACCTCAAGGATCATAAGCTTGGTCGCCGCGTCGACCACATCCAGCGTGGCGTCATCGACAGCCGCATCGCGCCGGCCAAAAAACCCGACGCCAATCGTCTTGCCGATTTCCGGCGACCCGGGAAACACCGTGTGAGTAATCGATATCTGCTTCCAATTTGCCTTGCTCGCCACGGGGTCAGATCCTGCCCGATTATTGAAATCTCCGGCGCCTTGCGTGTAGAGCTTTTGCTCCAGCGGGCTTGTCGCGGTAAACGGCACATCGCCGCGGAAGATGTATAGGAACACGCCGCTCGAAGTTGCGTTCGCATCGGCGTCGCCCTGCGCCCAGATTGAGAACGTGTAAATCTTCTCCGATTGAAATGTCGCAGCAACTTCTTGCGCGCTGTAGTTTCCAAGGCCGTGCATAGCCTGATTGCCGGTTCTCGGCGCCGCTCGATAATGGCCCGTGCCGCCGGGCACTTCCGAATATGTGCTGTTATAGATCCAGTTGCTAACGCCATCGTCCTGCGTGTAGCCAGAGGGACTATCCAGGTCGTCGACCCACGCGCTGGTCGGCCGATACGAGCCGTTCGGCGGAGCGGCGTACGCATAGCCAGGATTGGCCGGCACCGTGTACACATCAAAGCTGGGATCGCCCAAGGGAATGCTAATGGCGTAACAGGCTCCTGGTCCAAAGGCGCCGGCGGCTAGGATCGTCGCCGCCATCTTCTTCCACCATTTCGTAACTTTCATCGAAGTGCTCCGCGAAGCTGTTGTTGCTGCTTATCTGGTAGTTCGTCTATTTCGATATTCGATTAATGGAAATGTCTCATGATTGCGCTCGGCGGCGAACCGTCGGCAACATCACGCTGCTCGCCGCCAGTACAAGAATCGCCGTCGATGGCTCCGGTACCCCAGTCGCCGCCACCATCGCCACGAACGCACCCGCGCCATTGGCGGCGTCATATAGCGATTTGAACGCGACGAAATCTGCGTGATTGTTGAGCTTGTCGCCATTCAAATCACCCAGCCGATACGCCTCAGCCAGTGACTTACTGCTCAAATTCTCGAGCTGATGAGTGCGCAGGATGACCCAATCAGCGGAATTGATCACGCCATTGAGATCAAAATCGCCGGTCGCGTAGGGCAAATTGTTCACCCCGCCCAAGTATGCCACGATCCCATTGACCACCTGCCCACCCGAGATGTACTGAAACACCAGGTCCTCGTGCGGCGTTTGAATCCATGCGCCGTTGCCCAAATTCAAATTCGCCGAGTTCGGCACCGATCCGCCCACGCCCGACTGCAAATCGGCCTCACTCAAATCGGTATGCGTGCCGGCGGCCGTTAGCTCACTCCACGTGTGCGCCGGATCGATGGCCCCCGCATTCCCCGAGTCGTAGATATCCGAAATCGAAGTCCAGTTCGCCGGGGCCAGGCCTTCAAATGCCGACGTGATCGAATACCCGGAGATCGGCACAGCCGCGCCCGACAAGTTTCGAATCGAAATATTCCCGGTCGTTCGATTGACGGCGGCCACCAACACGGGCGCGTTCACAAGCCGGAAATCGACGTTGTCGATGTAACCGTCCGGCCCTGGGCCACCGGCCGATCGCGTGCCATAGATCGACACCCGCACCAAAGTCGTGCCGGCCGGAATTCCGCCGGTGAGCATTACCGGATCGATCGTCCCTGTCGCCGGCGTCGCGTCCCAAACGTTGCTCGAGCCAGGATCATTGTCATCCAGAACCGCAGTCCCCAAACTTGCGCCTACGCTGTTGCGGAAATCGAGGTGGACGTGTCCCAAGTCGGAATCATTGAGATAGCTGCTCATGTTGGCCGACACCTTGAACGACGCCAGCCCGATCGCGATCGCCGCTGCGGAATCGCCAGTCGACACGTCTACATCTTGATACACCTGTCCCGGCGCGTTGATGTAAATTCCGCCAGCAGCGGCGGTCGTGTTCGACGTGAAATACCAGTGGTTCGATGTGGCGGGGGCGACCGGCGGAGGCGCCGCGCCATCGGCGTAGTTGGGCACCACCCCGAAATTGCTGCTGCTGCCATCGTGCGAATATGCGAACGGGCTGCGTGCCGTCCCCACCCAGTCCAGTATCTTCGGCCCGTTGTAGGCGCCCACTGTCGCCAGATCGACGTGCTCGAAGTCACCGTTAATGACAAGGTTCTGATTGAGATTGGCCGCGTATGCGGCCGCGGGGCCGAGCATTCCGGCAGTCGCCAATGCCGCCCAGAGCTTTCTCCGTAAATCAGTTACCTTCATCGCACGTTCTCCAGAAAGATGTCGTTTACGCCGAGGTCGATCTCATGTTCCCGGCGAATCATTCGATGTCGTTTCGGGTCTGCCGCTGCTTCTCTGAACTTCGGAACTCTTTCAACTCACAAAAAACGCCGCTTCACTTCAGTTCAAACGGCGGAAGTTCGTTGTCGCCCGCTTGCACGGTAACTTCGATTCCCGAAGTCTTGTCATCGCTATACTTCTTGATCATGTCCGCCGGCACGTTGACGGCAGGTGCTCCGGCGCCACTGGTGGCCGGATCATCCTTTCCAGGCCTCCCGGCCGGACCGCTGGGAACCACCACAATCCGCACTCGATACGTTCCCGGCGGCGCTCCGTCACCATCGAGATACGTTTTTAATTTGAATGAGCCATCGTCTTCCGCGAAGCAAAACGGCTGGATCTTATGAAGCTTTTCCGTCGTTTCCCCTGTGGGTATGAAAACCACCGTCGCTTTGGGAACTCCCCGTCCCTGATAGGTCACCTTGCCGTGCACCGGGGCGACTTCCAACCGCGACTTGCGGTGACAGCCAGCAGCCAGCGAGACTGCCGTGGCAAGCATCATGACAACCATCGTGCCGCCCACATTCCGCCACCCGCGATTGCGCTCAGCGAAACTGCGAAAACGTGCAGCGAAAATGTGCTGCTGAGGAGTATCCACAGAACGCATGGTTGCCACTCTAAGCCCGCAAAACGTCACCGCGTTGCCTCTTACTCGAAACCCACTGTCGTATCTTCGCCGGCGCGAGTAATCAACGACACCTGGATTTCGAGATCCAAGTTGTCGGCCAGAAAATGAACCGATCCATCGCCGAATGAAAACATGCCGCCGCCAACGTGGAACGAATAGATTTCATTTCCATTATGACAGTTAAAGATCGACTCGCCACACTTGTCGTCAGTCCAAAACTCGGTGTCCGGACTTGCCCAGCGGGAACCGGTCACGTTCGCAGGCCCCTTCTTGACCCCGTCCACGTAATAATCGGGCCTGGCCGCATCGGGGCAGAACAAGATCGTGTGCGATAGCCCGTCGATCGTCTGCTTCAGCGTTGTCTTGCCCGTCTGTTTTTTTAGGGCCCCTGCCGGGCAGCCAGGATGATCGTTCTTATATTCCTCGACACCGGTAAACAGTCCCGACCAATCAGGACGGTCCTTGATGCCAGGCACTAACAAGCACACGCCAGAAGGTGCAATGCGCCCATCCACAGCATAGTCGGTATATCCACTCTGCGGATCGCGAGTGGCAATCTCCACCCCGCGTTCGCCAATTGCCGGGGCCGACGGACAAATAAACTCCGGAATATTCGTGGCCGCAGCCTTCTTGTTATTGGCCGCGTGACTCCACCGGTACTTGAAATCGTAAGCGTCGTACACCGGCTGGTATTCCATGTACGGCAACAAGTACACGTGCACTCCATGATCCGGATACTGCGGATCAGTGTTCGGCGGCACCCACGTATAAAGCCGCGGCAACTCCTTTTTCGCGTTTTCGAAATTCAACACCGCAATCGACAGCTGCTTGAGATTGTTCGTACACTGCGACCTCCGCGCAGCCTCACGTGCCGACTGAATCGCCGGCAGCAGCAACGCCACCAGAATGCCAATGATGGCGATCACCACCAACAGCTCGACCAACGTGAAGCCAGACTTCGCAAAACGGCGCGCTACCACGTTACCACTCCATCTGTTCAACTACTTGAGCAAAGTTAGACGGAGTCGGCGAAGCGTTGCCGCCACCTTCCGGCGGCTCGACCGCTCGAATGCGGCTCTTCCCACGTGACCAGTTGGCGCCTGCTCGAGCAACGGTCGCATGATTTCACGCCTGACGAAGTCCAACCCGTACTCCCGTGAGGTCCCGCAAATCCACCCGATCTGCAGCCGCTTGCAACGAGGCATTGGTGAAGCGATATCCGCCACACTGAACGCGGCTACACAGCTGATTTTACATAGAAAACGCGGAGTCGGGGGCATTCTGTGCCCGCGTCTCGCGCAATAATTTTGGCAATTTTTCCGCCGTCCTAGTCGTGCTGATGCTGCTGACGGAACTGGCTCGGCGTGACCCCCACTGTGCGGCGGAATACCCGCGAAAATAGGTCCTGATGCCCAAACCCGATGGCCCGGCTAATCTGGGCGATCGAGCGGTCGGATTCGACCAGCAACCGTTTAGCAGCCTCGATGCGCACCCGCCGTATCTCGGCCGCCGGCGTCCGACCGACCAGCCTCACAAACCGCTGCTCCAACGCTCGCCGTGCGACCGCCAACTCACCTACCACATCCGAGACGCGAATCCCCGCGTACGCCCGATCGCGAATAATCCGCAACGCATCACGCACGATCTCATCTTCGATCGCTAGCGTGTCAGTCGAGTGACGCACAATAACCCGCGTCGGCGGAATCCACAGCGGTTGCTTCCGAGGCTTCTTGCCCCGCATCATCCCTTCCAGCAGTCGCGCGGCCTCATAGCCAATGTGCTCGGCCGGCTGATCAATCGTCGACAACGGCGGGCTCGATATATCCGACATCAATTCGTCATGATCACCGCCGAGCACGGCAACGTCATCCGGCACACGAATCTCCGCATAGTGACACGCCTCTGTCACTTGCCGTCCGCGGGCCGCACTCCAGCACAGCATTGCCACAGGCCGTGGCAATTCCTTCAGCCAGTCAACTAGGCTTGCAAGTTGAACGCCCCAAGCGGTCGATCGCTGGTCGCCGCCAGGAGTCTGATGAATGTTGCAAGAGTAACCGCGCTTCTTCAGAGCTTCACAGTAGGCGGCCGCCATCTCGTCGCGATACCCGAGATGCTGCAAAGGTCCGCAATAGGCAAACTGCTGATGGCCGGATGACAGGAAATACTCCGCTGCCATGTGCCCACTGACGATCGGGTCGACCGTGCATCGAGCAACATGCTCGCCACAGAACGGGTACCACGAGAGGTTGATTGTCGGTAGTCCAATCGCCGCAACATCTTCGGCCAGAGCTTGATGATTGATCCGGGCAATGATGCCATGCCCTTCCCAACCTTGCGGCACGCGAAACCGCTCGTACCGGCCCCAGGGCTCGACATGAATCAGCCAATCGCCCACTTCCCGCGCATGCCGACTTACGCCTTTAATCAGGCGGGAGCCCCAGGACGTCGAGGTATCAATCAACAGGCAGACACGACGGCTAGAAATCATGCGCGACTAATTTCAACAGGCCGAGACATGAACTTTCCGCGGAGACCCGTTCCGCGCCACTGCTCCCAGAAAGCAGCACGCCAACAGTCCGCACAGGCCTGAAGCCCGACCAGGGCCGAAGGGCATAGGCCCTCCACCGAGTCGGTTGGTACTTAGCATAGCCACGAGCCGGGACGAACGACAGGACCCCCGAATACGGCTCTCCCGGCCCGTTTTGGAGGCCCGCCATCGTGACAACGCCCGATTGAATTCACGGCTGCCGACTACGGTCACGCCTAAAATCGAGTCGGAACCAAACGGCTTCGATTTGCGGAAAATACAAAAGTTCTGCGCGAAAAAACGTTGCGGACAAAGACCTCGCTATTAAATTAAAAACTGCGGGAATAAGCGGAAATTTCTCGAATTCACAGCGCGGAGAAGCCTAATGAAGGTTACAAAGTGGTGGAAGAAACTCGCCGCGGCCATTGTTGCCGCCGGCATCTGGGTCCCCAGCGCGGCTTACGCCGTCAACATCCCGGTCGGAGACCCCAGCTTTGAGACATACGTAGTGCCCTCTCGTGGATATGCCTACGCCACCGGCTCGCTCGGCACCTATCGCCCGACCAGTCCGTGGATCGACGATCAAGATTTCAACCTGCCGCCAGATTACGTCCAGGACGACGCCAAGAGTAACTGGCTGTATAACACGGCCTACGCCAATGCGAATGGCCGCGGCACGCCGAGAACCGGTGACCAGGCGATGCACGGTTTCGCCCACTACAGTTCGCAGGAACTCGCCTCGGTGTTCGAAGCAGGCAAAACGTACACGCTTTCCGTTTGGGCTCAGAATAGTGTCAATCCGCGTGCTTTTCCGATGGGCGTGTTCATGTACCTGTTCGATGGCAACGTAACGTTCAGCGACGCTAACGCCCTCTCGAAAGGACTCTACACATCGATCAATCAGCGCACGGCTGGAATGACTCCGGAGCAAAGCCAAGCAAATTGGTCGCAAATCACGCTCACTCACACTGTGCAGCCTGGCGCGCCCGAAATTGGTCATCCTATCGGGGTTGGTTTCTTCCTCCGTCGCGGCACCGCGATCGAAGATGTGACGCTATCCGCAGTGCCCGAGCCGGCATCGGTCATCCTGGTCGGCCTGGGCGGCCTGTCGCTCCTCGGCTTGCGACGCCGACGATAACGGACACGAGCGAGATATTTCCGCTTCACAACTCAGCGGTCGGCTGCCTTCTGGGCGGCCGGCCGCTGCCATTTTTGGTCGATCGCTTGCGTGGAGCCAATCTGGGATGAGCGCGTTGTGCATTCCGACGCTGCAATGTCACGCCCTCGTGGCTCGATTTACAATCAAAATAGGCAGTGATTGAGTCTTCCTCTGGAACGCAGGTGGAGCGGCGTCGGCCTGTCGATATCTATGGCCCGTAAACCAAACAAAAAACCCCCGCGGCATAAACCCCCGACCGTCAGCCAGCGGATGAAACTCGACGCCAAGCGCGCCGCCGCGCTCGGCAAGGCCAATCCCGACGCGCCGGCGGTTGCCGATGTCCGTGTCCCCAAAGCCCAAGCCGCCTGGGAACAGCATCGCTACGACGAAGCGATCTCGCTTTACGAACGCGCACTGGCGCGCGATCCGCACAATCCCATCCTCCTCGTCGACCTCGCCCGGGCCTACGCGTTACGCTATCGATTCGCCGACGCCGAAAAGCTCGTCGACCTCGCCAATACGCTGCACCCCAACGACGCCAAACTGCAGCTCATGCTCGGCAACTCGTACCGACAGATCCAGCAATTCGACCGGGCGATCGCCTGCATGAAGCGCTCCCTCGAACTGGCTCCCCAGGCCCCCGATCGCGCCCAAACACTGGTCGAACTCGCGAGCATGCACGAGCGTCTGCACGACTTGGCAACCGCCCGAAAATGTGCCGAAGAGGCCGCCGCTCTCACCACCGCTTTCTTTACTGCGCAGTACCAGCTCGCGATCATCGAGCGACGTGCCGGCGACGCGAGCGCCGCCGAATTACGCTGGAAGAAGATCATTGAGGGCGGCAAGGCCTCACTCGGCGTAACCGCCGATTGCTGGTACCAACTCGCCGCCCTCTATGACAAAGCTCGTCGCTATGACGACGCCTACGACGCACTCACTCGCGCCAAAAAGATTTTCAGTGGCGGAGCGGCCCCCTATCTCGATGACGCCTGGTCCATCGCCCGCATTGCCGGAAAGACCATCGCCACCACAACTCGCGAACTTTGCGAAAACTGGGCCGCTCGCGCCGCCGAGCTTACGCCCTTCAAGGGTCGCCTGGCGATCCTGACCAGCCATCCTCGTAGCGGCACGACGCTTCTCGAGCAGGTGCTCGATAGCCACCCGGACGCCATCAGCGCCGATGAACTTCAGATCATGCCCGAGATCGTCTATCTGCCGCTCGGTCAAAAAGCCCAATCGCAAGACTCGGTCCCCATCGTGCTCGACCGCACGCCTGCGGCCGATCTGAATGAGGTCCGCCAAGCCTACTGGAACAGCATGGAGGGCGCATTGCGGCAGCCAATCAACGGCCGCCTGCTGATCGATAAGAACCCAGAACTTACGATGCTCCTGCCGCTCGTCGCCCGGGTATTCCCTGAGATGAAAGTGCTGTTCGCACTCCGCGATCCCCGCGATGTCGTCATCAGTTGCTTCACGCAACAGCTGCCGCTCAACCCCGTGAGCGTCCAATATCTGACGCTGGAAGCTACCGCTCAGAAATATGCGAAGATGATGCAGGCCTGGCTAAAGCTCCGCGACATCATCAAGAATCCTTGGATCGAAGTTCGCTACGAAGACATGGTCGCCGATCTCGAGGGTCAAGCACGCCGCGTACTCGAGTTTCTCGATCTCCCCTGGGACGACCGTGTACTGGAGTACCACCGCCGCGCCCAACAGAAACACGTTCATTCGCCCACCTACGAGGCCGTTACTAAGCCCGTCTATTCCAGCTCGGTCGGCCGCTGGCGAAATTACGAAAAGTACCTCAAGCCGCACCTGGAGATCTTACACCCCTTTGTGCAGGCTTTCGGATACGAGTAAGTCTCAATTGCAGCGAAGATCAATAGGAAGAGACGTATGCTCACATTTTTGATCGCTCAGCGGACCGCGACCAAGGACATGGTACATCGGCAACGCGTGCGTCGTTTATTGTCAATCTTCATTTGCCTCGTGCTCAGCAAACCAGCAGCTGCTCAGCCGGTTAACTCATTGCGCGTAATGACGTACAACATCTACGTCGGCGGCGCGGCCTTTGGACCGCTGTCGCGAACGGTGAACGTTATTCAAACCGCTCAGGCCGATGTCATCGGTCTCCAGGAAGTTCGCGGCAGCGCGAAAGCAATCGCCGACGCCTTGGGCTTCTACTATCACGGCTTCGACGACGATCTGGCGATCATCAGCCGCTACCCGATTGTCGATACCCTGAACCAGGGCATCCGCTTGCGGGTATCGCCCACGCAAGATGCCTTTCTCTTTGACGCCCACCTCACGGCCTTCCCCTATCAACCGTACGATATTCGCGACGGCAAGATCACCACCGAGGCACAAGCCATCGCTCAAGCCTCCGCCGCTCGCGGTGCCGAAACCGCGGCCCTGCTCAATTCGATGCAGCCTGCCAAGGCAATCGGGATCCCCACTTTCTTGACTGGCGATTTCAACGAGCCGTCGCATCTGGATTGGACTCAAGCTGCCGCCACCGCCGGACTCCACTTCGGCAAGAAAGTCGCTTGGCCAACTTCTACCGCTGTCGTGAACGCCGGCTACACCGACGCCTTCCGCCAACTCCGGCCCGACGTAATCAATGACCGCGGCAACACCTGGACGCCCGGCTCACCCGCCCCAACCGTGGCGGCGAATGAGGTTTTCGATCGCATCGACTTCGTGTACTACGCCGGCCAGAATGTGACGCCGCAGAACGCCACCATCTATGGCTACAACGCGGCCGACCCAGATACCGACGTCGGCATCCAGCCGTATCCCTCCGACCATCGCTCTGTCGTGGTCCAGTTCCAGCTGCCCGCGTGTTCGCTCTTCGGCGACCTCAATGGCAATTGCAGTCTCGACACGAGTGATTGGAATCAACTGCGCAGCGGCCAACTCACGAATCTGAGCGGCAAGACCTACGCTCAAGCCTATGCGATGGGCGACCTGAACGGAGATTTCCGCAACGATCACGCCGACTTCGTGCTATTCAAGTCGGCATACGAATCTGCCCACGGCGTCGGATCCTTCGCCCTGCTGGCGGCTCAGGTGCCCGAGCCGAGTACGACAGCATTCGTCGCTGGTCTGTTAGCCATCGGTTCGATGAATCGCCGACGCTCGTTCGGTGCGTATCGCGCCAACGCCTAGCCTTAATTCGCACTCCGCCGTCAGCAAAGTCGAACAGCGCCGCTATTGCCAACCAGAGCAGTTCACCGCCCTTGTTTCGCAACAGCAATTATTGTCCCGCCGCTTCCCGCGAGATGCGTTTTGAGGCTCACGCTTTACCGCTTCGCTCGCGAAGTCGGAACGTGCAGAATCCAACGACACAAACCACGACCCCAGCCGCACATCCTGGCTCCGGCACACTCGCCGCCATTGCCGCAAACGCCCCCGTCCCATTCGCCACATCATACGCCGATTTGAACAACACAAAGTCGGCATGATCATTGCGAAAATCGCCGTTCAGGTCGCCCGCCGCCAGCGCTTGAGCCGAGGTGTAGCCGCTCATATTCACCAGCTGCCCAGCCCGGAACAGTCCCCAATCTGCCACGTTGATCACTCCATCCAGATTGAGGTCGCCATACATCTGTAGCACCAGCGAAATATTATCGGCATAGCCGTCGTTCTCGCCAAACGACTGCGTGGCCGTCAGCTCCACGCGAATCGAACGTGTCAACTCCGGCAGCTCACCGCGAAACTCGCGGAATATTAATTTCGTAACATTGCCGCGCTCGGCCGCCGTCACCGCAGGTAACTGTGCCGAGCCGATCTCGCTATTTGCAGCGCTCAAAAAGTGTGCGATCACCGTTGCCGAGTCCGTCTGCGAGCTATAGCCGCCCAGCCACGCCGCGAGTGCGAAATTAACTCCGCCTGAATCAATCGAGGCTCCCAGATTGCTCACATCAATCTGCTGCGTCATGGTGCTCACGCCATTCGTGCCGCCCGAGAAAAAATTACTCCCGCGATTCACTGGTCCCGGATCCTGAACCGACGGAAACCCATTGCCCGCCGCATAATCTATCTGCGTAATTCCACCCGGCCCCGGGTCGTCCCATCCGGCGGCGTATTGCTGCGTGCCGTTGCTGCCAAACCCGCGCCCATACTCGGCGTCGCCATTGAACACGAGATTCCGGCCGAGACCCGCCGCCACCGGACCCGCCGCCGCCAGCCCCACCGCATGCCCATCGTAGTTAGCGGGTATCGGTGCGCCGAAGTACGTGAGCACCGTTGCCGCCACATCAACCTGCCGCGGGTTCGCCTGCGGCAACACCGTCGTCGCCAGCGGCCCGGCGACAATAAATGGAATCGTCCGCTGCTCGGGCAATCCGCCGCTATGCCCGGTGCCCAATCCGCCGTGATCGCTGGTAATCACGACCAGCCAGTCTTCGTTCGCAAACGTCGGCCGCGTGTGAATTGCGTTCATCACCTGACCGATTTGCTGATCAACCGTTTGAATCGCCGCAATATAGCAAGCTGCCGTCGGACTGAATCCACATGAATGTCCGGCAACATCGGGGTTCGAATAGAACATCATCATTGCGTCGGTCGCCGGGTCCTGCATCCACTGCGCCACGCGGTTCGTCATCAACTGATCGCCGTTCTGCGTGTACTCAAAATTCTCCTTCGTATCGGCCCCCGTCGGAAAACTATCGCTCGCAATCTGCCACGTCAGGACCCGATGTGTATCCAAACTCGGCTTAAACGCTTCGAGCGGCGCAAACCAATCCGTCGTTCCCGGCACTACATGCTCGAACTCATTCGTATCAGCCCCATGCCGATCGACGTGCAAACCGGTTAAGTACGCGCCCCAACCTGGTCCACTGAATGTGAGGTGCTCTGCCTGCGCATTCATCGCGAAGATGCCCGACGGCCCGCCCGTACCAAAGAAAGTGCCATCGAGCAGTGAATCGATATTCGGCGTTGCGGCGGCAGCCAAGGCGTCAGCCCGCACGCCGTCGAGCCCGATTGTGAGCACCTTCTTCTCACGCGCCACGGCCGCACTTGCTGTTAACAGTGCCAACATGGCGCAAGATCGCCACCATACCCCTCGCCAATTCACAATCATCGCCTGTTTCACCTGAGTAGTCGGTGCATGGTGTCTCAACCATCGCCACACCATGCGCTACCGCCATCATAACTGGCCGCCAACCAAGCTATCACAGACGATTTGCGCGAATCCACCGGCGTTCTTGCCGCAAGTATTGGCGAAGACGGCGCACCTTGCTGCCGCCAGCCCCATCCAAGGTGGGGTGAGCGACATCCAAAGTCATGCCGTTAACCGCCACCTGCCGATGACTTCAACACGCGATCCAGAAACTCGTACGCCTTCTGTCGCTCGGCATCTGGGAAGTCATGCCCGCTATCCGGATGCACCGCCTGCAAATTCTCGCCGTGGCCAAGTAGTTCGAATACCGGTTTCGCGGCAGCCAGCGATTCGCGCACGCCGTCGATATCGAAGTTGTCATCGTGCAGCGGTGCCACGACAAACACGGCCCGCGGTGCAATCGCCGCCAGCACTTCCGGAAAATCAAACGGCATCCTTTCCGGCGAGTAATTGTACTTCGACCCAATAAGCGGCATGTATCGCGGGCTGCTCCAACCATGCAAGTCGCCGTGCATGTACTTGTGAAAGCTCGTGAACCCGCAGCACGTAACAACCGCCTTCAGCCGCTCGTCGAACACTGCGGTAAACAAGCTGTTGTGTCCGCCCAGCGAATGGCCGATGCAGCCGATGCGATCTGGATCAACCTCAGTGAGCGATTGCAGCACGTCGATCGCGCGTATGTTGTCATAAATCGCCTTCATCGACCCGCTTACATACGCATCGGCATCGAAATCGTACAGATACTCACCAAACGAAGGGTAATCGGGCGACAACGTCACGTATCCACGTTGCGCAAGCTCGCGGGCATAATGCAGCGTCGGCCGATCGCTCAATCCAACTGGCGAATCCTTTCCACGCGGCGTCGTCTGATGCAAACACAGCACCGCCGGCAACTTGCTGCGGGGTTTCGCCGAGGTTGCATCCGCCTCATTCGCAACCGGCAACAGCAGCCACGCCCGCACACGCTTATTCGCATTATCCGTGTGATACGCAATTTTCCGTCGCACGAACCCCTGCTCGGCGTGTTCCTCGATCGTCTGCACATCGAGCGGCACCGGCTGCGCGGGGCGGGGCAGGGCGCCCATCACAAGTTCCATGCCCGCCAGAATTTGCTCGCGCCTTCGCCGCCAGTCGGCTGCAGTTCGAATCGGCACGCGTTCGCCCGAGTCTGAAAGATAGTACGAAACCGCACTATGTGAGAGATGCTCCGGCGACTGTGCGTGGACTGCCGATGACACCAGCACGACCACCACGAAGTGTTTTGGACTAATCATGGGCGTGCGCTGCTTCGTCGGGTGCGGGGCTACTCTTCGCTCTCGACGCCATTCTTCTCTGCCAGCCGCTTCGCGCGGCGCTGCGCATCCTTGCGGGCATTTTTCGGCCCTAACGAATCCGAAAGCTTCTGCAACTCAGCCGGCCGGGCATCGTTGAATTGAGCCAGCGCGGCCTGCAACTTCTCCGCCGCGGCCGCTGCCTCGCCCTTCAGGCCTTCCACTTTCTCGGGCGGCTGCTCTTCATACGGATCCTTCTTCAGATTGAAGAATCGCCCGTCTCGATACAGTTTGTACTCCTTCGACGTTACAAACTCGTGGATCGGCTTCGTGCCGCTCGACGAATACCACGTATAAATCCACTCCCGCGGGTCGCCGCGCTCACCGAGAATCTGCGGATAAAAACTGCGGCCATCCAGCTTGATCGACGTCGGAACACTCACGCCCGCCGCCGCACACAGTGTCGGCAGGAAGTCGACGCTATCGATCAGATCGTCATTCACTTTGCCGCTCGGCGTATGCCCAGGCCAATTGGCAATCAGCGGCACATGCATGCCGCGGGCCGTCGTTTTGCCCTTGCCGCCCGGGTACTTTACGCCATTGAGTTTCGACATCACGCCCGGGCCCGTACCGTTGTCGCCCAAGAACAGCACCAGCGTGTTGTCGCGCAGCCCCAACTCATCCAGCTTGCCGATGACCTTGCCGACGAGCTTGTCCATATACGTCACGTCCTCGGCAAAGTACTTCACCTTCTTGTTCTTTTCGTCTGAGTACGATTTCGGGTCCCAATCCGCACTGTCCGGCGTCGGTTGAAATGGTGCGTGGGTGAGCATCATCGGGTAATACAGAAAGAACGGCTTCGATTTGTTCTTTGTGATGAAGTCGAGCGCGAAATCGCTGATAATATCCGGTCCATATTCGCCGTTCTTGAAATCCCGTTCTTCGCCGTTGTACTCCAAGCCAGGGTTCGCATACCGCGGCGGTCGGCGCGTGTGCTGCCATAAGTACGCTTCATCAAAGCCAAACCGCTGCGGCAGATCCTTATCGCGGCCCAGTTGCCACTTTCCGGCAATTGCCGTTGCGTACCCGGCATTCTTGAGCAAGTTGCCGAACGTTGTCGATTTCGGATCCATCGTGCCGAACTCGATGTAATTCCGCGCATTCGACATCCCCGTCATCAGCCCTACCCGCGTCGGCGTGCATACCGGCTGCACCATGCAGCGGTCGAATCGCACGCCGCTCGCCGCCAAGCGATCGAGATTCGGCGTCTTGTAATTGCCGCCATCGCATCCGACCGCCTCGTAACCTAAGTCGTCGGCCAGAATGAGCACAATATTCGGCTTCTGAACGTCGCCGTTCGATTTCGGAATGTCGGCCGCAACAGCGGCACCACAGAGTGCAATGACTAAAATCAACGCGAGCGAAATACTTCGAAACATCATCTCTGCCACTTGGGTTTATTGCTGAGCCTACGTGTCTCCGCACTCTTTACATCGTACTTCTGCGAGTTGAGAATCGCTACTGGCGGCGCCCTCTCCAATTTCACGAAAGGTGTGGCAATGCGACGCACCCTGATGCTTCTTCTCGCCATTCTTGGCTCGAACATTTTCCCTGCCACCGCTGCCGACCGTCCCAACGTACTGCTCATTTGCGTCGACGATCTGAAACCCATGCTCGGCTGCTACGGCGACGACACCGTGAAATCGCCCAACATCGATGCCCTTGCCGCCCGCGGCCTGCAGTTCAACCGGGCGTACTGTAACCAGGCCGTGTGCGCGCCCTCGCGCAACGCACTGCTCACCGGCCTCCGCCCCTCCACGCTCGGCATCTACGACCTTGCCACGAACTTCCGCCTGGCCGTGCCGAACGCCGTCACGCTTCCGCAGTTCTTCATGCAGCACGGTTACCGCACGGAGGGCATGGGCAAGATCTACCATCCCGGCCAAGGCAACAGCGATGACCCCGCGTCGTGGAGCGTGCCCTTCTGGCCCGGCCATTACTCACACTACGTGGAAAAAGAGAACTTAGATTGGATCACGAGCTCGCTCGCAGACGCCCGCCTGCACCCAGAAAAGCAAACCCGTCCCGGCCAGGTCGGCAAAGCGGCGCCATATGAAGCGGCCGATGTCCCTGACAACGCCTACCCCGATGGTCAGATCGCCGACGAAGCCCTCCAGCGACTCACAATCGCCGCCCAGTCTCCCAAGCAGCCGTTCTTCATCGCCATCGGCTTCCTCAAGCCGCACTTGCCGTTCTGCGCGCCGAAAAAGTACTGGGATTTATACGACCCGACCACGTTCAAGTTAGCCGAACGATCCACGCTGCCCGACGGCGCACCAGAATTCGCGAACACGCCCTGGATCGAACTGCGCAACTACCGGGGCATGCCCGACAGCGGCCCTGTCTCCGATGACGATGCGCGCAAGCTCATCCACGGCTACCACGCCGCCGTCAGCTACCTGGACGCCCAACTCGGTCGCGTGATCGCCAAGCTCTATGAGCTCGGCCTCGCCAACAACACGATCATCGTGCTCTGGGGCGACCACGGCTGGCACCTCGGCGACCATGGCATGTGGTGCAAACACACCAACTACGAACAAGCCGCCCACATCCCGCTGATTGTCGTCGATCCGCGCGCGCGGGCACACGGAGCAAAGTGTGACTCGCTTGTCGAATCCGTCGACCTCTATCCAACACTCTGCGCGCTCGCCGGCCTCGAAGCGCCGAGCGGGCTCGAAGGCGCGAGCTTCGCCAAAGTCCTCGACGATCCCCACGCGCCGACGAAGGACGCCATCCTCCACGTTTACCCGCGCCAAAACAGAATCGGCCGCGCGCTCAGAACCAATCGCTACCGGCTCGTCGAATGGAAAGTGCCCGGCGCCAAACGAGAATCCGCAATCTACGAACTCTACGATTACCAAACCGATCCCGGCGAAACGAAGAACCTGGCCGACTCTGAGCCCGACATCGTCCGCAAACTCACAGCCTTGCTCGACAAATTCCCGCCTGCTAAACCACAACTAAAAACAGCTGGCCCCAAAAAACTTGCGGAATAGCGGCGCGCGACGTTCCGTTTCCCCTCCCTCTTAGGGAGGGGCCAGGTCGCTTGGGACTCGCCGTGGCGAGGGAGGGTTCGCTCAACCAGCCACTGCCAACCCACGCCCCTCAACCGCCTCACGCAAACAACCCCGTCACGGCCTGCGCCTTCACCAACTCCCGCGGCTGATTGAGGTGGTTGTAAACAATCGTCTCCGGCGCAATCCCCAGCGCGTGATAGATCGTCGCCAGAATCTCCGTCGGATGCACCGGCAACTCGATCGGCGACGACGCCGTCGCATCGCTTTTGCCATGCACGTAGCCGCGCTTGATACCGGCGCCCGCCATCACCGCCGTGTAGCAGTACGGCCAGTGGTCGCGGCCATCGGCCGTGTTGCTGTTGCCGCTGGTGCTCACGCCCTTTTGCGGGCTGCGTCCAAACTCGCCAATGCACACGACCAGCGTATCCTCGAGCATGCCGCGCTTGTCCATATCGTCGATTAGCGCCGACAACCCCGTGTCCAGAAGCGGTCCCGACTGGTTCTTCATCCGCGTCGTGAGACCCGCGTGGTGATCCCACGAGTGATTGTCCGAATTCGCCACTTTTGGCCACACCACTTCGACCACGCGCGTGCCGGCCTGAATCAATCGCCGCGCGAGCAAGCAGCTTTGACCAAACGTGTTACGGCCATACTGGTCGCGCAGTGCATCCGGCTCCAGCGACAAATCGAAGGCATCGCGGGCCCGGCCGGAAGTCACCAAGCTCAGCGCTCGCTTGTAGTATTCATCGAGATTCTCCTTCTCGACCGCCTTTTCCACCGCCGGCATCTGCGCGTTGATCACGTCCCGCAGCTTCGCCCGCCGTTCGAGCCGCACCGCGAACACGTCTGGCCGCATCTTGAGGTCGTCGACCTTGATGCGTTCCATCTTGCTCATATCCATGTCGTCGCCGTCAGGATACAGCGTGTAAGGATCGAATGCCTTCCCCAAAAAGCCGGCCGAACCGCCCTTGCCGACCACGTTGCTCTCCTGCAGCGGCCGCGGCAGCATGACAAACGGCAGCATCGGCTCCGTCGGCGGCCTCAGCCGCGCGATCTGCGAACCGAAGTTCGGAAAATCCTGCGCGTTCGGCGGCTCCAGCTGCCCGCTCGGGCTCACCTTGTCCGTCGTGTAGCCCGTCATCATCTGATAGATCGCCGCCGTGTGATTGAAGAGCCCGTTCGGCGTATAGCTCATCGAGCGAATCATCGTAAACCGGTCGTTCATCTCCGCGAGCTTTGGCAGAATCTCGGTGAAGTGCACGCCGGGCAACTTCGTGCCGATGTTCTTGAACGTGCTGCGAATGTTCTCGGCCGCGTCCGGTTTTGGATCCCACAAATCCAAATGGCTCGGTCCACCCTGCAGGTACACCATGATGATGCTCTTGGCCTTGCCCCAGCCCGGGCCGCCGCCGCCCGCGACCGGTGTCGCCGTTCCGGCCGCTTGCACCGCCTGCAATTTCAGCAGCGACCCCAGCGAGAGCCCGAGCATCCCGGCTCCGCCGACCCGCAACACATCGCGGCGACTCGGGCGGAGGTGACGATCACACAAATCTTTGGCATTCGGACCAACGATTCGGAACATGAGAACCTCGCGGGAACAATGACGAATTACCAAATGACGAATGACGAATGAATGAGCGCTTGAGTGATTTCAGCATTCGTCATTCGAGAATTCCTCATTCGGTTAATGGTTGTACAAAAACGCTGGACTATTAATCAGCGCCCAGACCACATCCTGGGCCACGGTCAAACGTTTGTTCTTTAACTGCTCTTCACTCAGTTCAACCGCTCGCCGCAATTGCTGCAGCTTGGGATCAATTGCGAGCGGCTGCTGAGCTCCTGCCAACTGCGTTTCGATTTCCTTTACACGCCCATCAGCCGCGAGCGGTTGTTGGGCCGCGGCGAGTGCCGCTTGAAGTTCCTGGTAGCGCTTGTCGCCCTGGCGGACCTCCGCCAGCAACACTTGGCGTTCCGCGTCCGTGCGTTTGTCGGCTGCTTTTGCCAGCGCATCGACAACCGCCGGCGGCAAGCCAAATCCGATTGGCGCCTTCGCGTCCGTCACCGCAATGCGGAATCGTCCCAGCGAGAATTGACCGTCGCCGAAGTTGTGATCGATCGTGAACTCGACCAACCGACCCTTCGTTCCAGTGATTGGACTGGCCACATGGAACTTCGCCGCCTGATCACGCCCGAATTGCGGCGCAACGGCCCATCCGTTGTTCTCCGACTTGTTGCCGTCAATCGCCGCGCCAACGTCATACCCGCTTTGGCTAAACGTTGCTTCAGCCTTTTCCAGCTTCACCTCAGTTGCGGTCGCCCCCTCAGCCGAGAACAGTCGAACCGAATCAATCGCCAGCACGCTGCCCGCATTATCCACAACAATCCGCAGTCCTGTTAATTCGCCATCAGCCGCGAACTCCAGCGGTGTTGACAACCCACCGCCGCCACCCGCTGCCAACGTCCGCTGCGCGCTCCGCGCTGCCTCAAAATTCGGATGATTCGCCGTCGTCCACTCCAGCCGGAATGACACCGCCGGCCGAATCCCGGTCACGACATCAACCAAATACGCGCCGGCAGGCGCTTTCACCGCGGCCTTAATTCCGCCGCCTTTGCCATCGCCAAAGACATGCCGCATCCCGCCATCAGCGACGACATGCGCGCCGTCTTCCGCAGTCCAGTCGTTCTCTCCGGGTGCAAAATCCCAACTCCGCACCAGCTTCGTCGGCCCGCTGGCCGGCAGCAGACGTGCGGAGAATTCCGTAACTACAAAATTCCCATCCGGTGCCCGCCCAGGTCCGCGATTTGGATTCCGCTCGTCCGCGAGCGCTTCCAACCGCACTCCCGTCACGCTATCAAGCGGCAGCGGAGCAACAACTCGAAACGCCCCGCGCGCCTTCTCGCCAACCACAAGAACCGAGCCATCCGCCTGGTGCGCAAGATTTGCCCGGAACGTCGCATTCAACTCCACTGGCTCAAGGTTCTGCCAACGCGTTTGGCTTTGCTGGGCGGCTTCCCACTCCGGCAACTTTGCCGCCAGCTGCTTGTCGTATTCCGCCAGCGCAGCCTCCGCCTTGGCGACGCGTTCGCTCCGCTCTTGCTCCAACCGCGGCTGCCGCAATTTAACAATTTCCCGAGACGCCTCCAGCTCCGCCTGCAAACTAGCAATTCGATTCTGCCGCTCGATCTCCCGCTCCGCGAGCTTCGGCCCAAGCTCCTTTTGATAGGCCTCGAGATTCGCCACCAGCTGCCCGTGCTCCGTGTCGAGCTCATCGAACATCTGCGTGGCGGCGTTCACTTCCTCGGGTTTTCCCGGCCGATTCAGGAACCGCAGGAATAAACTCTTCACGATTTCGCCGTTATCCTTCACGGCAGCCACCATCTTCGCCACCGCGTTTTCGGGGTCGCTGATCGCATTGCCTACCGTCGGCCCGCTCACCAGCGCCATCACCGGTCCCAGTTGCAGGTTGCTCGACCGTTCGCATTCGCAAGCACTCTCGCGCGCCGGCCGGCCGAGATTGCCCAAGAATCCGTCCGGCAACTCGACGCCCACATCTGGCAGCGTCGCCGCCCGCGCGCCAATCGCCACGCCTGCGAAAGACGAGGTCGCGCCCGTCGTCCGATAGATTGCGTCATACAGCACTTCCGCCGGCAGCCGCCGGGCCCGCGCGTGCGAGAAATTGATCTGGTCGTCGGCATTCCATTGATTCGTTTCCACCGAAAGCTGATACGTTCGCGACTTGCAGATGAGTTGCACGATGTGCCGCGCATTGAACCCACTTTCGATGAACTCGCTCGTCAAATAATCGAGCAACTCCGGATTCGTCGCCGGATTACCGGCCCGAATATCATCCAGCGGCTCAATGATGCCGCGGCCCGTGAGATACCCCCACAACCGGTTGACGTAGCTCTTCGCGAAATACGGATTATCTGGCGACGTAATCCAAGCCGCCAGCTCTTCCCGTCGCGACCCGCTCTCCTTCGAGTCGTGTTTGCATTCAAACGGAAACGCCGGCGCGCTCACCGCGCCCGTGCGCGCATGCTTTACCTCGCCTTGCTTCGCGTCCGAAATAACTTCATACAATGGCTTCCCGGCTTCCACATCGGTGCCGCCGATTACCACGTCGCCACCTGCCGGGTCCTTCGCGCGATCGATTTGCGCGAAGTATGCGGCCAAGTGATAATACTGGTCTTGGGTCCAACGCTCGAACGGATGGTCGTGGCACTTGTTGCAGTTGAACCGCGTCGCCAGGAACAAGTGCGTGGTATTTTCCATCAAGGCCTCTGGCGTCCGCAACGTTTTGAAATAATCGCCAGCCGGATTGTCCTTCGTCGAACCCGTCGCCGTGAGAATCTTCCGCGCGAACACATCGTATGGCGTATTCGCCGCCAACTCGCCGTGAATCCAATTCCGCAGCGCGGTCGCGCCTTCGACTCCCAAAAACTTCCGATTCACCATCAGCAAGTCGGCCCACTTGTTCGTCCAAAAGTCGACGTAATCCGCGCTGCCGATCAGCCGGTCGACGAGCTCATCGCGCTTGGCCTGGCTAGCGCGCTGGTCATCCACAAACGCCTGCACCTGCTCGGGTGTCGGCGGCAACCCCGTCAGGTCCAAATAGACCCGCCGCACGAATTCGTAGTCGTTGCACTCGCTCGAAGGCAGCGTTTTGGTCCGCTTGAGCTTCGCGCTCACCAGCTCGTCAATGCGATTGTTCGCTGGCGGTTCCTTCCATTCAAACCCGGCTCGATCCCCCATCACCGTGAGCGTCGTCGCCGCATACTTGCCTTCATATCGAACCAGCGCGGCTGCCTCGCCGCGCCGTAGCGACTCAAGCAATCCCGGCGCGTCGGCGACCGTCTTCACCACGTCTGTGTTTCCACTTTCGATGAACGCCTCGCGCGTGACATCGCGTTCGCTGCCGTCTGCATACTTCGCCACGACGCGCACTTGCTGCCGGCCGCCGATCGTTTCAATCACCGGGTTCTGCGGCGTTACCTGGATGCTCGCCACCCGCGGCGAGGTCAAATTCAAATGCGCCCCCGCCGCAATCCACTGCCGCAGCGCTTCATAATACGCCGAGCCCGCCTTGATCACCTGCCCGCCCGTATGCGGCACCGCCGCCGTCGGCTTGAGGAGCATGAGACTCTCGACCGGCGACGCCACGTTCACCCGCCGCGACGCCAGGTCATCCGTCAGCGCGCGAATATCAAACACCGGATCATAGCCACGCAGCGAAAGCTTGAAGCCGTTCTTCCCCGCCTGCGCTCCATGGCAGGTGCCCGCGTTGCAGCCCGCCCGGGCAATTATCGGCGCGACATCGCGAACGAAATCCGGTGCCTGCGGATGATCAAGATTCGCCACCTGCAGGTCGATGTTCACCGTCTTCTCGCCAACCGACACGCCAAGCGTGGTCTGCCCATTCGCCAGCGGCGTCACCACCCCTGTAGCGTTCACGGCAGCCACCGCTTGCGGCACGACAAACTTCGCCTGTCGCGTCACATCGACCTTCGCACCGGAAGCAAGTTCCGCCGTCACAATTACCTGCGCATAACGGAACGGGCTGTCGAGCTGGATCGACACGGGCTCGACTTCGACTTTCACGATTGCATCGCCATCCGGTAGCGCTGGCTCAACGTTAGCACTGGCTTGAATGCCATCGGCGGTGTTTGGCTTATCTGCTCGTGGTGCGAGAGCAACTTGCCCCGCGTCAGCCGCCTTCGTCACTTCCACCGGCACGAACGACGCTAAAACCGCACTCTTCTGCGCATCAAAAATCCGCACCATCCCATCGCCGCCGGCCGCCGCCACTCGATCGCCGGTCGGGCTCAGCGCCACCGCATACACGCCGCCTTCCGCGACTTCGAATTTCGCGAGCGTCTGCACACCTTGCTCAAAGTGCTTATGCAATTGGGCCGTTTCCTCCGCCGACCGGGCCTGCACCGGCTTGTTGAGAATCGCCTGAATGCCGTCCAAAATCTTCGGCGTCGCCTCCATTCGATACACGTGCACATGCCCCTGGCCATCGAGACTGCTCCCCGCCGCAAGGACACTGCCGTCACGCGTAATATCGACCCCAAACACCCGCCCCGGCAGCGCCGGCAGTTCCCACAACTGATTCGCGTCATCCCCAATCTGCCGCGGGACCACTCGCTGCATCCGATAGATCCGCGGTGTTCCATCGGCCCCGCCAAAGATAATTTCATCGCGCAACGGGTGCGTTGTCACACATTGAATACCGCCCTTGAGCGCGCCCGGCGTGATCGACGTGACATTGTCCACAAACCGCTGTGTGCCGACCTCGACCAGTTTCGCCGCCATGTCGCGGCCCACCGACACCAGGAAATTTCCGTCGTTCGAAAACGTCGTGCCGAGCACCCAATCATCGTGCGATTGCTGGAACAGCACCTGGGCCCCCGTTTCCGCATCGATCGCCCGCACCGCCTTGTCCGTGCCGCCGAACGCCACCCGCTTCCCGTCTGGCGACCACGATGCTCCGAACAACTCATCATTCGTAACCGGCACCGACACCAACAGCTTGTGCGCCGCCACATCCCAAATCTGCACCTCGCCGGTTCGCGCCGGGCAACCGCCCGTCACCGCGAGTTTGGTCCCATCCGGCGAAAATCGCACTGAATCGATCCGTTCACTCAAACCGATAAGCCGCGCAACCAACCCCGTGCCATCCGCCTTGTGCAGCAGCACTTCGTGATACCCGGCAATCGCCAATAGCTCGCCGCCGGGCGACCAGTCGACCGAAGTGATTACCGGCGGCGCCGTGTAAACGGGCGGATGCTCGGCATCCACCGCCGGACCGCTCGTCGCCGGCGTATCATTCTTCGCCCCCTCTTCAATCCATCGGCGAATGAGTGCAATGTCATTTGCCGCGAGCGCCGGCTTCCCTTTCGGCATCGCCGCTTCGCCTTTCTCGGGCGTAATCTGACTGAGGAGGTAACTCTCGTCGGGCTTCCCTGGCACGATCGCCGCCGAGCCGCTCTCGCCGGCCGACAGCAGTTGCTTAAACGACGTCAGGTCGAGCTTCCCGCCCGCCTTCGCCGGCTGATGGCATCCCTGGCAGTCCGCCTGCAAGATCGGCAGCACTTCCGCGTGATAACTCACTGGCTTCGCGGCCGTCGAACCGCCGGCTGCCGCCGGCGACGCCGGAGCCGCAGCCCTCGCCATGGAACTCCACCATATGCCGACAGCCAACACCGCTGCCACATGCCAACCCAGACTACCAGCCAGAACTGCGAAGCGCATCATCCAACGGGCTCCTATTGCGGGCACCAAGGAGTCGGACGCGAGTGAGGTGGGAATGCCGGGCTGCCTGTTGCTCGTGCCTGCGCCTCACGAGCCTGTGATCCAAAGCCTTACCGCCGGCGAGGTTATTGTAACCGCCGTTTCGGGTGGTGCAAACAGTTTAGAAACTCATGCTGCCGCGAACTCGCACCTACCGTTTAGTTCATGTAGGGCGGGCATCGCCCACCAATTAATACGTTTACAGCGACTCTGCGAACCGCTGCGCCGTCTTCACTAAGATCACATCATTCTCCCGCGCCGCAACGAGCCCCAACCCGATCGGCACGCCGCCCACCTTCGCCAGCGGCAGCGAAATCTGCGGCATCCGTCCCACCCCCGCCACGGCCGTCGTCGGCAACATCCGCCGATAGTAGTCACTCGTCCGCTCATACGCATTCGATCCTTTGAGCGGTGCGATCGCCGCAGCCGACGGCAAACATAACAAGTCACTCGGGCCAACCGACGCATTCAGTCGTCGGCAATAGCGTTCTCGCAGTTCGATCCACTCGCCCAACCGAGATCGGTCATGCCCGCGCACGAAATGCAACCCAGCCGAAGGCGCCGGCCCAAACGTCGGCTGGGCACTTTCGATCCAGCTGCCGAGGCAGCTCGCCATCTCCGTTCCCTGCAGCACGCGATAGATCGTCAGCCACGTGGCCGGATCGCCGGCACGCTCGTCCTGGCACAACTCGACGAGCGATGTCTCACGCACCCGCCCCGAGTTCATACGACGGAGCGCTTCAATTGGAGCGGCCAGCGCTTCGCGTACTTCGGGATCCGCAATCGCGAAGATCTCCTTGATGACATGGATCGTCCCCGGCTCCCGAGCAGCGGCATCATAGTCGCCGATCGGCAATAGTACTCGCGCCACGCGCTCCAGTACATCCAGCTCTCGCGCGAAGAAACCCACTGTATCCAGCGTCGGCGCCAGCGGCATCACTCCCGCCACGGAGATCACACCATGTGTGGGCCGCAGCCCCCAGACCCCGCAATTACTCGCCGGCACGCGCACTGATCCGCCCGTGTCGGTCCCCACCGCAAAATCCACCAAACCGCACGCCACCGCCGACGCCGACCCGCTCGACGAGCCGCCCGGCACCCGTTCCGGCGCTGCCGCGTTCAGCGGTGTGCCGTAGTGAAAGTTCTCTCCCAACAAACTGAACGCAATCTCGTCGGTAATGGTCTTGCCGACACACTCCGCCCCCGCCGCCAGAATTTGATCCACGCAAACCGCATTCACGGTCGCCCTCGGATGCGTCGCCAGCCACGTCGGATTGCCGCCGCCCGTCGTGTGTCCCGCGACATCGATCAGGTCCTTCACCGCAAACGTAAGCCCAGCGAGCACGCCCGACCGCGTCGGCGGCAGCGTGAATCGTTCGATAAACGCACCCGATTGTTCGAAACTAATGCTAGTCATAGCCCGACAATATAGCCGAAACCATTCACTGCCTCACGCCGCCCGCATCGACACCCCCGGGCACGTACTTGCACCGCGACGCAGCCATGAATCTAATGCCAACTTCACTAACACGAACGACACGCCGCCACTTACATTAGCCGGGCGCTTGCCCGCGGTTCTTAACTTGTTCGCCATAAGGCAGTCAAAGTCGCATAGGAGTGGTTCACATGCCCGGCCCGCGCTTCAAACAAATCGTCGACGACGCCAAGACCCGCGTCCGTGAAGTCACCACGCAAGAAGCTGCCGCACAACAAGCCAAGGGCGCAGTGCTGATCGACGTCCGCGAAGCCGATGACTTCGCGGCCGCCCATGCCGCCGGCGCAACACACTTGAGCAAAGGTGTCATTGAGCTGAAGATCGAAGATGCCGTGCCGGATACCTCGACACCCATCATCACCTATTGCGGCGGTGGTTCCCGCTCGGCGCTCGCCGCCGACAACCTCCAAAAAATGGGCTACACCAACGTCGCTTCAATGACCGGCGGCTTCAAAGCCTGGCGCGAAGCCGGCCTCCCCACCGAGTAGTCCTCATACCATCCCACGCAACTTCATTTCCCCTGGCCTGTCGTCGCCTTACCTGCGTCGTCCTGGGTAGCCGACTTCTCTGCCTTTATCGCCCCCGCATCCTTTGTCACCGGCTTCTCGCTCGCAAACAACGGAAACAGCTTCGACGGCTTGTGCGCCGCGGCGGCGAAATCGGCCAGCCGCCGAATAACATCCGGATGTTCCGCCGCCACATCGTGTTGCTCCCTCTCATCGGTGCTCAAGTCATACAACTCGTACGCTGTATCGCCCGCATCCAACCCCCGCCGCAGCGCTTTCCAATTTCCACTGCGAATCGCCTGCTGAAAGCCGTACGCCGGAAATTCCCAATACAAATACTCGTGCTGCTTCTGCGTGCCACGCTCCAGTAACGTGGAGGTAAAACTAACCCCATCCAAATTCTGCGGAATATCCGACTGCGTAACCTCGCACAATGTCGGCAAGACATCCCAATGGGCTGCCACGTGCGCCGTCTCGCGGCCCGCCGCAATCTTCCCCGGCCAGCGGGCAATGAACGGCACTCGCATGCCGCCCTCATACACCGAACCTTTCCGCCCGCGCAATCCGGCTGACGAATTGAAAAAGTCCGAATCCGTTCCGCCCAACCGATCGTACGCTGGCCCATTGTCGCTCGTGAAAATCACCAGCGTGTTATCGGCAATGCCAAGCTCAGCGAGCGCATCGAGAATCCGGCCGACTCCTTTGTCCATCCGCGTGATCATCGCCGCATACCCCGCCCGCGGCGTCGCGTGCTTGAAGTATCCCTTGTGCTCATACTCCGCTTCCGGAATCTTGCCCGCATATTCCGCGAGCGAATCCTCCGGCACCTGAATCGCCAAATGTGGAATCGTAAATGGCAGATACAAAAAGAACGGCTTCTCCCGCGGCTGCTTCAAGAACGCAATCGCTTCCTCCACGAACTTGTCCTGCGCGAACGTTTGACCCGTCGCCGAATTGCCATCATTCCCCGGCAGCGTCTCTTTCTTTCCATTCCTCCACAAGAACCGCGGATAATGATTGTGCGCGTGCTCCTGGCACAAGAATCCGTAGAACAAATCAAATCCCTGCTTGTTCGGATCACCCGGCGTGCCCACCATGCCCAGCCCCCACTTGCCGATCGCCGCCGTCGCATAATCGTGCGCGTGCAGCAACTCGGCAACGGTTACCTCGCTGTTCGGCAACGCCGTTTGCCCGGGCGTCTCCCATTCGAACTTCTCGCGCAAATTGTCCTTATCTCGCGGTTTACGATTGTCACGAATCGCCGCGTGACCCGTGTGCTTTCCCGTCATCAACGTGCACCGCGACGGCGCACAAACCGGCGACCCGCTATAGAACTGCGTGAACCGCAGGCCTTGCTTGGCAAGCTCATCTATCCGCGGCGTCTTGATCCACTTCTGCCCGTAACAGCCAATCTCACCGTAGCCCAAATCGTCGGCCATGATGAACACAACATTCGGCAGCTTCGGCCCCTTCGCCTGCGAGCTTGCGGCACCTTCCGCGCCGGCAGCCCAAGTTTGCGTATAGTTGCCGAGAGCGGCCGCAATGACCACGACGCCAACCCACACCACACGATCAATAATCGCAGAACGAACTGCCAGCACTGAGTATTCACGCATAGCTGCCCTCTTCAACTCGCCCCTCGCGTCTCGCTCCTCACCGCTCGATGCACTACCCGCCCGGAAGCTTTGTGCCGCAAGATCACCTTCGTCGTCCCATCCATCATTCGCTCTTCCTTGAGCAATACGTGCTCGGCGTCGAAATCCCGCGCCACCGCAATGCTCGGCACGTCCTCGCGCCCACGCCAAATGGGCAATTCCACTGGGTGCCAGCTCTTACTATGAATCGAGCGGTACGCCGCATCAATAATCGCATTCACGATATACCCATCGTAAAACGTCTCCCGCGCAGGCCGCCCGGCATCGAGCGCGTCGAACACGTCGGTGAACATTTCCGCATAACCCAGCGCTCCCGGCTCATCGCCCACCGGAAATAGCCAGCCGCTTGTCCCTTCCGCTTTCTCCGCCACATAGTCGCGCTCGCCGCCGGCCGAATACATTTCGAGTCCCGTCCGCAGCCAGTGATTGAGCCAGATCGTTCCCTCGGTGCCCGCCACCTCATCCCGCAAATCCATGCCGCCGCGAAACGACCAACTCACTTCAAACTGCCCGACGGCGCCATTCTCATATCGCACGAGCCCGACTGCGTTGTCCTCGGCTTCGATCGGATGCACGAGCGTATCCGCCCAACATATGACCTCGACAGGTCGAATATCTTTGCCGATAAAACTTCGCGCTATCTCGATGCAATGACACCCGAGGTCGACGATCGCCCCGCCGCCCGATAACTCTCGATTCCAGAACCACTCGCTATGCGGTCCGGGATGCGTCTCGCGCGACCGCACCCACAGCACCTTGCCGATCGTCCCGCGGCTCGCCGCATCGAGTGCTCTCAGCGTCTTCGGCGTGTAACACAAATCTTCGAGATACGCCGCAAACACTCCGGTCCGCTCCACGACCTCGAGCATCCGCCGCGCCTCGGCCGCATTACGTCCGAGTGGCTTCGTGCACAGAATCGCCTTGCCCGCTTCGGCCGCTGCGGTGACCGCCTCCTCATGCAAATGATTGGGGAGACCGACAATGACCGTGTCCGTTTCCGGATCATTCACAGCCGTTCGCAGATCAGTGGTATGGCGTGCTATTCCCCACTTGGCGGCGAAGGCCTCGGCCCGCTCGGCGGATCGTGAATACACCATCTCGACGCGATCGCGCCGCCGATGGCCATGCAGCGCCATCGTGTAGAACATGCCGATGAGCCCGGTCCCGAGCAGCGTAATTCGATGCATGTCTTCCGCCACCTGTTTGTTCTTTCAATAAGATAACCAACCCAATCATGTTTGCGGCGACTCGCTCGCCATCGGCATTCGCCTCACTGATCAACCGCTGCCCGCTCGTCGACCGCCGTCGGGCACCGCGCCGCGGTAATCGCAAACCCAACCAACAGCCATTTTCAAGCTGAAGCGCAGCGTCCGGGCAGTCTAAGCGAATCGCAACGACAAGGGAACAATGTCTACGTCGGCCCAAGCTGTCCCACCAGATCCTGCTGAACCAAAGCCGCCGAATTGCCCGTGCTGAGACTCGCAATCATCTGCGAATCGGGTCGTTAGTAACACCTTGCGAAGCAGCCGAAGCCCATCTGCCGTGTGGCTCTAAATAATAGTGGACAAAAGTATATTGACGTGGTAGGATCGCAACACGCTGCAAATAGTGCAGTACTTGATCTTTGACAACCTGTCGGCGTACTTTTTGACGTCCCCCCTGGTATCCATGCTCACATTGCGGGCTTATGCCGCCGGCGACTCAGTCGAGAGCTGCCAGCGAATTGATGGTTTTGCAATCATGCGATTTTCAAAACTGCTAAAGGTCACGATGTAAGTCGCGTAAGCGCGGCATCGGATTGTCGACTCAACTGCATGCTTGCATGCCACTTAAGTGCCGTCGGCAAAGCCCGCTTACGTGCAGGTTAGGGAAACCTGGTCGGAAGGTTTTGCAATAAAAAATGCGTTTTCAAATAACGAGCAAAATTCCCACGCCCCCGCATAGCCGAGCCCTCTGGCTGGTAACCTCGTTACGTCTCGCCCCCCACCGGCGAGCCCCAATCGTCAGCGACCGGAGCTCCCCGCCCAACGACGCACACTCACGCCCGCGGTGTAAACTTCCACAACACCGCCAGGAGCAGCGTCGAAATGATCGAGCACACGAGCACGGCGTAGATGACGACTGTCCAAGCCTGCGCCGTACCGAGCACAGTCGAGTAGTGATCGAGGAACCGTCCGATGCCTTTCGATTCGGCCATTTTGCCCATGTAGCCGAAGAGGCCGATGAACCCGGCGGCCGTACCGATTGCTTTTTTCGAGGCGATGTCGAGCGCCGCGATCTGGATGAGATTAATGCTGGAGTAGACAAAGCAGCCAATCGCCATGAGCAGCACGTAGCCGAACGTGCGATTGTCGGTTGGCAAGACAGCGAGGCCGGCGTAGCCCGCAATAGCCGGCACCATGCACAGGGCGGCCATCATGCCGCGGCGTCCGCCCACGCGGTCGGAAATCCAGCCGAAGAAGACGGTTGATGGGATGCCGCCGATTTCGATGGCGGTTTGCACCCAGCTGCCTTCGAGCCGCGATGCTCCCTTGACCTCGCGAAAGAACGTCGGGCCCCAATCCACCATGCTGTACCGGGCGATGTACGCGAAAAAATTGGCAAACGCGAGGATCCACACGAGCGGATTGAGAAGCACTTTGTCGACGAAGAGCTCGCGGAAGGTTAGCTCGCGTTCGAGTTCGCGTTCAGGAATGCCGCCGGCCGGATGGTCGTTGCGATAGTCTTCGACCGCTGGCAGGCCGACGGATTGCGGAGTATCGCGCAATCGCCAGAACAGATAGACGGCCCCGATGGTTGCAATCACGCCGGGCACGAAGAACGCGTGCTGCCAGCCCGCATAGTACTGCACCGCCATGGCTGCGAGTGGCCCGGCCAGGCCGCCACCGACGTTTGTCGACGTGTTCCAAATACTAAACGTTAAGCCGCGCTCCGATTCGCTGTACCAATGGCCCATGACGCGCCCGCACGGCGGCCAGCCCATGCCTTGAAAGAACCCGTTCAATCCCCACAGCCAGAGGTGCGCGTAATAGTTCGAGGTCGCGCCGAATGCGAAATTGCAGAGCGCGGTGAGAAATAGTCCCACGCTCATGAATTTCCGCGGATCGCTGCGATCGGACACAGAGCCCATGAGGAACTTGCTAATTCCGTAAGTGAGCGCCGTTACGAATGAGATATTGCCGATCATCTCCTTCGTGTAGCCGAGCGTCTCCTGCATGTCCTTGGCGACGACCGAAAGGTTGTTGCCGCGGACGAGATAGAACATCGCGTAACCAATGAACGTCGCCTCTAGCGCACGCCACCGGTAGGCCTCGTACACGCGCCGAAACAGCACTTCTTCGGTAAGAGGCGGGTCAGGGGGCGGGGGCGCGAAGAAACGCCGAATCGGCGCGAAGAATTCGTTCATGGTTCGCCTGTTTTTTGCAACCTTAAGACCGATGCGCGTCGCGAATTAGTTCCGCGAGTTCCCCGAGGTGATTGACGATAATGGTTGGTTGCTGTGCAGCGGGGCATTCGTCAACTTGTTCGCGTTTGGCTTCGCCGGTCAGCGTGAGTACCGCGACGGCGCCGGCATCGCGGGCCATGCGGATATCGGTATACAGCCGGTCGCCAACCAGCGCCACTTCATCCGCGGCAAGCCCATACTTCGCACACACCGCGTGCAACATCGCCGGGCTCGGCTTGCCAGGAATTGCCTCCGGCCGCCGGCCGGTGGCCATTTCCAGCAGGGCGCATATGGCGGCGCAATCGGGCAGCACCGTCGCGCGATCGGTCGGGCAAATGCGATCCGGGTGGGTTGCCACGTATGGCAACCCGCGACTGATCCAGTATGCCGTTTGGCAGAGCGCCTCGTAGTGCAGGCCCGTATCGAAGCCGACGACCACGGCGTCCGGTGCGTCGGCTACCACTTCAAACCCAGCCGTCCGCAGGTCTTCGTCCAATCCGTCGGTCCCGAGTACGAACAATCGTCGTACTTCCGGCAGCTTCGAGTGAATGTAATGAGCGGTCGCCTGAGCCGAAGTTTGAATCGCTTCGATCGGTGCATTCAGGCCGATTTCACGCAAATGCGCGACATATTCCGCCCGGCTCCGCGAGCAGTTGTTCGTCAGGAAGCTGTAGCCAACGCCGAATTCTGCCAGCCCGGCGAGGAAAGGCAGAGTCTGCGGAAACAGCCGCTTTCCCAAGTAAATAGTGCCGTCCATATCGAGGACGACGTGTTTAACCTTCTGCAAACTTGTCATGGTCGAGGGGCTAAATCGTTTGGCTGTCTGTGGTTATTGCCGTGCCAGCGCGCAAACAAAAAGGCGCCGCGGATAACCGCGGAGCCTTTCTCGAAATCTCTGGCTCACCGGATATTTGAACTGCGTTCGTCGGTTCTTTGGTTCATGGCGATCGTAGTCGACGCGGTTGGCCAGTGTCAACAAAACCACTCAGCAGGACTACATTCCGCCGCTTCGGCAAAAATTTTGTTGACAATATTTTTGCCGGAATGTTACTATCGAGTTGGCAGCATTGCCGGCCAATTCAGTGATCTTTGTACGCATCCTCTGAGCCAGAGATATAGAGAAAGGCTCTACGGTTCGACCGTGGAGCCTTTGTTTTTGGCCTCCGGCGCAGTTCTCGTGAGGTTCACATTGGCTTAACACGGCTGGGCTAAACTCGCACTCCGGTCACTAATCTTAGATTCGCATCATTCGGGAGGAACGCTAATGCGTTGGAAAACATGGGCAGCCTGCGCGGCGATTGCTGCACTGGCTTCAATCACTCAAGCGGCAACGATCGTCGACTATAATCTCACAGGTCTGACAACGACTGCTCCCACAACGACCCCGGCCACCACAGTTGCCGCCGGCGTGACAGCAGATCCGCTGTCGCGCGGGCCTGGTATCAATCCCGCCGGCTTGACGAACGGTTTCTCATCTGACAATTGGACGAATGTCGCTGCGGACACGGGCACGATCGACAAGGCTCGAGCCATCTCCATGGGCGATTTTTACCAATGGGCCATCACCGTGGATGCGACCCATACCGTTTCGCTTTCCGGCTTCGATACGAATCTGCGTCGATCGGCCGTTGATGCTCCGATGAACTTCGAGCTTCAATACAGCTTCGACAACTTCGCCACGGCCGGCACCACTGCGGCGCAATTCATGTACTTGGGCCGCAGCAGTGGCACCGCTCCCGGCACTGTGACGCCGTTTCAGTGGATGACGACCGATACGCCCGGCCAGGGCAACGGCAACGCGATTCAGCAGCAGAATCTCTCCAGCGTAGCCGGCCTGCAGAATATCGCACCGGGTTCAACAGTCGCCTTCCGACTCTATGCTTGGGGAAGCGGTTCGGCTAACGCAGCAAACTCGAATACGGTCGCGCTGGGACGCACCCAGGGTCCGCTGCTCAGCGGAACAATCACTGAGGTGGTCGTGCCCGAACCGGCCTCGCTAACGCTGTGCCTCGTGGGCGCAATTGCGGCCTGGAGTTTGCGTCGCCGGTAAGTTTGAGATTGGTAAGAAGAATTGTATAAGGACGCGATTCGAAAGAGTCGCGTCCTTTGTATTTCAATTCAAAGCGAACGCTGGGAATTCACGCGGAATTTAGCTTCCACAACGCTGCCGACGTACTGGTAACCGCTCGGCAGCCGCTGGCCAGCACCTCGGCAACATCGGCTTCCGTGCGGCATAGCCCGCCGGCGATGCGGGGAATTCGGCTGCCAGCGAAGTCGCTTGCGACCTTTTCAGCAACGACAGCAGGAAGTAACTCGATCGCGTCAGGATTCGATTTGCTGATTACCGATAGCCCGCGGTCCACGGCACGGCTATCGGACAGGAAGAGTCGCACGATCGTCAGTAAGCCGGCGCGGCGGGCGACGTTCGTTAAATGGTGATGAACCGTAACGATGCCAGTCAGCCGCTGGAGATTGGCCAGGTACTCGATCCCGGCTTCGTTGTTTTCGAGACCGGCGACGAGATCGATATGAACAAACAGCGGCAAATGTTGAAACTTCGGCTGGCTAAAAATGGTCAATACGCGGTCCAAGTCGGCGATTGTTCCGCCCTGCAGAAATACGCTGCTTGCCCGAGCAATCAAATCGGCTTGCGTGCCGGGGTCCCAAACAACCGGGATAACCTGTTTCTTGAAACAGACATCGATCGACTTACGCACAGAGCCATCCCCGCCGCGTTAGAGAGTTGCGAAGGCGCGGCAAAACTGACGCAACCAGCAGTTATGCAGCAAATCTTCTTGACAAGTGTGTCCGCCGTTTCTAAACTGCGGATGTCGGGCGGAACATACAATTGCGCCCGGCTTAACTCGATCATAATCGAAAAGCATAGCTCGGGCCAAGAGTTTAAAGAGAATGGCCCCGCAGTGTAGTGCACTGCGGGGCCATTCTTATTTGGTGAACGGGAAATGGGCGTTAGTCAATCAAACGATGTCGTGTCGCGCGAGGGGCAGTTGGCGCGGCTCTCGGCGCAAGAAGTCGATGTGCTCGTCGTGGGCGGCGGGATTGTCGGCGCTGGTGTGGCACGCGACGCTGCGCTGCGCGGCCTACGCACGGCCATCATCGAGCAGCGGGACTTCGCATCAGGAACGAGCAGTCGTTCGAGCCGGTTGTTGCATGGCGGTTTGCGATATCTTGCTCAGGGCCGCATTGGCTTGGTACGTGAAGCTAGCCGCGAGAAGCGCGTGATTGGTCACATTGCCCCGCACCTGGCCCAGCCACTGGCGTTCATCTTTCCAGGACGCAAAGGTTCAAGCTGGGTTCTGTGGCAGCTCGCGATCGGTGTGAAAGTGTACGACGCCCTGTGCGGCATGCGCAATTTCGGCCGCAGCACGGTGCTCGGAAAGAAAAAGACCACGGAAGTGCTGCGCGGCGTTTCGACGCAAAATCTCACCGGCGCCGTGCGGTATTTCGATGCCCTCACAAACGACGCGCGACTGGTGATGGATACGGTGCGTTCGGCCGCACAGCATGGCGCGACCGTGTTGAATTATACGCGGTTGGCCGCCGCTGAGCGGAGCGGCGAACGGTGGAACTGCACGCTCGAAGACATGGAAACTGGGGCCAAATATGAACTGAAGTCGCGTACCGTCGTGAACGCGACCGGGCCCTGGTCGGATAAGGTGCCGCATTCGAATACCTCACTGCGTCTTACAAAAGGCGTGCACCTGGTCATCGATCGTCACCGCCTGCCGGTGCCAGACGCAGTCGTGATGGCGGAAGGCAGCCGGATACTATTCGCAATTCCTTGGGGCGAGCGCGTCATTCTGGGAACGACGGATACTGACTATCAAGGCGCGCTGGCCGAGCCAACGTGCGATGCGGACGACATTCAATACGTGCTCGACGTCACGAACTCGGCGTTCCCGCAGGCGCAGCTGAAGCCCTCGGATCTCATCAGCAGCTGGGCTGGTTTGCGGCCGTTGGTGGCCGATCGCAATGGCAACCCGTCCGACATCTCCCGCCGCCATGAAGTGCGGATGAACGAGCCGGGCTGGTGGGACGTGACGGGCGGCAAGCTCACGACGTATCGCCTGATGGCCGAAGAAGCGGTGAATGCGATCGTCAAATTTGTGGGCGCCGCCAAGAAGAAATGCGAAACTGCGCAAAGGCCGCTCTTGGACCCGAGCGCCACGTCGGGCATCAGCGGCATCGTGCCGCCCGCCGTGTCGGAAATACTCGTCAAGCACTATTGTCGGAACGAGTGGGTGCGTCATCTGGATGACCTGATGATCCGCCGCACGAGTTGGCGACATTATCGGCACGACCAGCTCGAAGTGGCAGGTCGGGCCGCCAAGTGGATGGCCGTGGAGCTGGGTTGGGATGAGGCTCAGACGCAGGCGGAAATTGCCGCCTACCGTTCGCACGTCGGCGCGATGGGCATCGCGAGTGCGCCGCATCGGGCGAACGGGAATGGTCATGGGCGACACGATGGCGATTCGGTTGTGGGCAGCGGGCGATTCGCCGCCAGTTCGTCGCAGAAGTCTGCGAACTAGTTTGTCAGCGGAGGTTGGTTGGCTCTGAGAGTCGATGGGTTTGGGCTGGGTCCGCAACGGCGTTGCAAACTCTTCGATTTTTAACACGCGCGCCATATAAATGGCGACGTGTACTTTTCCGTTTCTTCAACTCATGAGGTGCATGCATGCGAAGATTGATTGTCACAGTCATTGCAGTGTTGGTTCCGGCGGGGTGGGCTGCGGCCGATACTGCCGTTACGAAAGTGTTTCAGAATGGCATGAGCGGCTACACGGGGACCGTCGATCGTCTTATCGACGATCGTGGCGGTGTAAATGACCACGACGGCAACACGGTAACCCAATATTTCCTTGACGGTTATGCCGCGGGTACGTCACCATCGAATGAAGCGCAATTGCTGATGCGGTTTGACAATTTGATCGGCAGTGGGCCGAATCAAATTCCGGCGAACGCGACGATCTTGAGCGCGAATTTGACTGTCAACACCAGCACGACGGGCAATGCCCAGTCGGCTGGGCCATGGGCTATCGCGCAGCTGAATCAGCCGTTTACGCCAACCACAACATACTTCGGCAGCTTTAACTGCGGCGGTTGTACGTTGGGTAGCCGCGGCGCTTGGTGGGAAGACAACTACACGCAGCGTCCTTTGAGTGCTTATGGCAATCAGAATCAAGGCGACGTCGCATCAGCCGACATTACGTCGATCGTTCAGAGTTGGGCGAGCGGCGCAGCAAACAATGGTCTCGTTGTTCAGACCGGTAACCCAGCGGGGACGACCGACGGTTGGGGCGTTCTGTCGACAGCTCATCCGCTGGTACAGAAGCGTCCAAAACTCGAAGTTACGTACACAACCGGCGCCATCACGCGGCGTACGTACCAGCAGGGCGACGCCAACGGCTATTCGGCGAGCAACATGGCTTGGGTGCGGAGTGGTGCCAACATTTTCGGAATCAATGGCGGCCCGACAGCTCAGGCAGATGCAAGCGTTGATGACATTACCTATGACGGCCAGACCGGCGTGCCGACCGTTTCGCCGACTTCAACGATCACGCCGCCGACAACGCTGACGAGTTTTCAAACGTTTTTGGATGGTCCGCAGTTTAACGGCGCCAACGGCATTTACGGCGAAGCAGATTCGGCCGACGACTTCGCGCTGATCAAGTTTGGCAATGTGTTTGGTCCCGGCGCCAATCAATCGCCGAACGGCGTGCAAGTGGCGAAGGCCTGGCTGGTCCTCTCGACTGGCACCGCGAGCACGAACGCGATGTCGTCGGGCGCCTGGGAGGCCCACGCTATGCTGCGTCCATGGACGGCGGCCAGCCTCCATTCTGGTTTCGGTGCGACGCCAGGCTTGCAAGAATATGATGGCGACATTGGTCCGATGCTCGACTCTCAGATCGGCGTCATCTATGGCAGCCAAGTGTGGTTCGATGTGACGAGCTATCTCGAGGCCGTTCGGACCGGGACCATGGTTGACAATGGTTTGGCCATCTTCACCACACAAACTGCAGACGGCTGGCAGATTCACCTCAATGGATCGGATCAGGCAGCGCTCCGGCCGCAGTTGGTCGTGCTCTCTGGCGCCGTCAGCAACCCAGTCACTGGTCTGCCTGGAGATTACAACGGCAACGGAACTGTTGACGCAGCAGATTATGTGCTGTGGCGGAACGGTGGCCCGTTGGCAAATGAAGGCGATAATCCCGGCACTGTCGATGCGGGCGACTACAACTTCTGGCGCGCCCATTATGGGCAGACTGCCAGCGGAAGCTCGGTTGGTCCGCAAGCAGTTCCAGAGCCGGCCTCGATCGCGCTAGTACTTGCCGGCGCGCTCGGGCTCTGCCTGCGTACGTCACGGAAGGATAAGTAAGTTCTCAGACCCTCTCCTTTCGAGAGACAACGGCATGTGCCAGTGCAAGCAAATGCACAGCCCTTGCAAGCTTCTCTCGGAAGGAGGGGGATTAATTGAAAGCGAAAAATTGGAGTTTTAGCAATGATCAGTCAACGCCTGCGGACGACCGGGGCAAAGGGCAGACCGGTTGGCTTTACGCTGGTCGAATTGCTCGTCGTCATCGCGATTATCGGGATTTTGGTGGCGCTGTTGTTGCCGGCGATTCAGGCAGCCCGCGAAGCGGCTCGGCGCGCCCAGTGCCAAAGCAATATGAAGCAATTGGGGTTGGGGACACTCAATTATGAGTCGGCGCAGAAGAAACTGCCGCCGGCCAAGTACCAAGTGCTCGACTCTAGTGGCAGTGGCCGGCCGGTCCAGGTCAAGCATTCCACGATTCAATTCCTCCTGTCGTATATGGAGGAAACCGCGGTGGCGAGTCAGTGGAATATGAAGAAGCCTTGGGATGATTCGCAGCCGAGCGCTGCAATCGACAATCTGCGGCTCAGCAACACCCGAGTTCCGGTATTTCGGTGCCCTTCTGCCCCAGACGACCGATCCTCGACGACCTCCGCTGGCGTTGCTTCGAGGAACGACGGCGCCGTGGACTACCGGGTATGTGACGAAATCAATCGGGGGACTGGAACCGCACTCGATTTGTTGATTAAGGCGAATCAAGTCAAGCCAAGATTCAACCCTTGGCCGCCAGATACAAGTGCGGCAGATGACAAGAAGAAGCATTATCGGAGCATGCTCTACAACTACGTCGATACAACGAATTCGGTCACTGATTTTGCCAAGCTAAGCGAATGCTCGGACGGCACATCGCAAACTTTTATGTGGTTTGAGACGGGTGGTGCTCCACTCAAGTATGTCCGTGGCGCCTTGGTCGTGACTGCTCGCGGCGGCGACGCCGAAATTCAGGGTGGAGGTTCGTGGGCTGATTTTGAGAACTACTACCATGTGCATGGCGACAAGAATGAATGCCCCACAGGATTGATGAACTGCACGAATAACGAAGAGATTTACAGCTTCCACAAAGGAGGCGCTTACTTCGTAATGGGTGATGGCGCGGTGAAATTCGTGGCCGACTCGATCGAGCCGGAAGTTTTCGTGTCGCTCTTCACGCGAGATGCCAACGACATCGTCAATTCTGAACAGTGATGTGGTTGCCGTTTGCCCGCGGCATGAAGGAGTGTGGAAGTCTTGACCAGCATGCGACGTTCGTTTGCGTTTGCGGGGTTGTCGTCTTACCTTGTTCTAGCGATGACAGGATGTGGCAAGGAGACGGATGAACTGCGCGTTTATCCAGTGACCGGCAAGATACTGGTCAGCGGTAAGCCGGCTGAGGGGGTCAGCGTAAGCTTCTATGCTGACGCCGCGCCGCCGGCCGGCAAGAAAGTGCCTGTGCCGACGGGTGTGAGCGATGCGAATGGCGACTTTCAGTTGACGTCGTACGTCCGCGGGGATGGCGCACCGGCAGGAACTTATAAGGTGTCCGCTGTGTGGGATGAGAAGCGGCCGGCGAACGTTAGCGGTGTGTTCGAGCCCAAGGACCGGCTGCGAGGCCGATATTCGTCGCCACAAACAAGTAAACTGACAGCGAAGGTCGATGAGCAGGCAACGGAGCTTCCACCGTTTCAGTTATGACTAGGTGTACGACGAGTCATGGTTTGGTTGCAGCCAGCCCGAGCAGATCTGGGATTGCTCCTGAGGTCGGCAGGGTCCGCACCTATGCACGCATGCGGCGGATTCAATCGCGGATTCAGCGATGGAACATTTGCGTCTTTATTGCCGCGTGTTTAGTCACTTGGTTAAGCTCCTCCGCAGTCTTTGCCGAGGTGATCATCAGTGAGATCATGTACAACCCGGCTGGGACGGATCTCGACACGACCGTCACTCCGAACCTGTCTCGCGAGTGGGTAGAGCTTTACAACACAGGCACGTCTGCGGTCGATGTCAGCGGGTGGCAGTTCGGTGACTCGCAAGACGGAAATTGGTCCACCTCTTTCCCGTCGGGAACCGTAATCGGCGCCAATCAAACGCTCGTTATAACTGGTGACACGATTTCTTTTGACAAAGAATGGGGGACCGGCATCAATCGCATTCAGGTGGGGGGATTCCCCATCCTGGCCAATAATCCATCCCCAACGAACGAAACGGCGACCATTCGCAACACTACGGGCATCTTTGTCGATTCCGTGAATTTCGACGCGGCGAATGGTTGGCCACGCGTCGACGGTTCGAACGGGCAGAGTATTGTTCTGAGTCCGCAAGGGCTTAATTCCAGCGACAACAATATTGGCACCAATTGGAAGCCGGCAATGCGCGGGGTATACGGCGCAACTTTTCGTAATGCCGATGGTGAGAACCACGGATCGCCTGGGACAGTCGATACCGTCCCGCAGATTCCGTTCGCCCCGTCGCCCGACGCTGCCTGGTCGCTGGTTTATCTGCCAGATACGCAGAACTATGTAAAGTCGTCGGTTGATTTTCACATTCTCACTGAGCAGACAACCTGGATTCGAGACCATCGCGACGACTACAAGATCAAGCTGGTGATTCAAGGTGGGGACATTGTCAACAACAACGATACCAACAATCCGACTTCTGGAGACCAGACGGGCGCGCAACAATGGGCGAACGCCAAGACGGCGTTCTCCATTCTTAACGGTTTTGTTCCCTACGTGATGGCCGCTGGTAATCACGATTTCGGTTTTACTAATGCCGACAATCGTGACACGATGATCAATAATTACTTCAAGCCGAGCGACAACCCGCTCGTAGATCCGGCCCAAGGAGGCATTCTGGCTGGCGAAATGGTGAATGGCGAGATTCAAAACGCTTACTATACTTTCACGGCGCCTGACGGCCGGAAGATGTTGGTGTTCTCACTGGAATGGGAGCCGCGGCCGGCCACAGTTGCATGGGCGAATCAAATTGCCGCATTACCGCAATACGCCGACCATACGGCGGTGCTGCTCACGCATAATTATTTGCAGGGAAACAACACGCGTAGTACGTCGACGAATGTGGCCGCTGACTATTCTGGTGAAGAACTCTGGAATGGATTGGTCAAAACAAACCCCAATTTCGAAATGACTTTCAATGGCCATTTCGGCGGCGATGGCGCTGGGGTACTGCACAGTGCGAACAACGCCGGTGACACGGTGCACCAGATGTTTCTGGACACCCAGTTTGAGACGCTCGGCGGCGATGGGTGGATCCGGCTCGTCGAGTTTCTGAACGATGGTAAGACGGTTCGCATCCGCACCTATTCCACGCTGCATGATCTGTATCGAACCGGCCCGGATTATTCGTATGAGTTTACGATTAGCGAGTTGCCGGGAGTGGCGGGCGATTATAACAAGAACGGCGCGGTCGACGCGGCGGATTATGTTATTTGGCGGAATACGCTGAATTCGACGACCGACCTGACTGCCGACGGCTCTGGTGACGGGATTATCAACTTGCGCGATCAAGCGTACTGGCGCGCTCGGTTTGGCAATAGCCGGGCGTTGGGCGCGGGGCTGTCGACGGGGCAAGTGCCCGAACCAACGAGTAGCGCGCTAGTGTTTGGTTGCTTGTATCTGGCTGTGGCCGCGTGGTCGCGTAAGTCACAGCGCAAGTGTGCAACTGTGGTGGGGCAGGCTTGGTGCTCACGGTAGCGGAAAGGTTCGGTCAGATAGGATGTTGGTTTGTCGCAGTACAGCGTTAGTCTTTGTCATGAGTGTTTTGAGCTCGGCAGCTTTCGGGCAGCTCTTCATTGGCCATCGCGGCGCTTCGTACGATGCGCCGGAAAATACTCTGGCGTCTTATAAGCTCGCGGTCGAGCAAGGGGCCGATGGCTTCGAGGGCGATTACTATCTCGGCGCCGATGGCCATGTACTGTGCCTGCACGATGGCGATACGAAGCGCGTCGCCGGCAAGAAGCTTTCCATCACCAAGGATTCGTTCGAAGAGCTGCGGAAGCTCGATATCGGCAGTTGGAAGGATCCGAAGTGGCATGGCGAGAGGATTCCGACGTTCGAAGAATGCCTGGCAGTGGTGCCAGTGGGCAAGAAGTTCTTTGTCGAACTCAAGAGTGGGCCCGAGGTCGTCGAGCCGATTGCCAAGTTGATTGAGAAGTCGTCGGTGTCGCCGGATCAGATTGTGATTATCAGCTTCAATGCCGATGCGATTGCCGCGGCGAAGAAGCGGCTGCCGCACATCAAGGCTTTGTGGCTGTGTGGATTCAAAGAAGGTAAAGATGGCAAGAAGCCGCTGACGGCCGAGCAGGTCGCGGCCACGATCAAACGCATTCACGCGGATGGCCTCAACGCCGAAGGTGTCACAGACTACGTGAATGCCGATTTCATCAAGCGGCTCAACGAGCTGGGCGTGAAGGAATTCAGCGTGTGGACAATCGACGACCCGAAGGTCGCAAAGTTCTATGCCGATTTGGGCGCTTGGGCTATTACGACGAACCGGCCAGCGTGGTTGCGCGAACAATTGAAGGCGAAGTAGGCGGCTTCGCAGTTCGCACGCTGGCGGTGTGACGCCGCAGCGCATTCGTGGCTGTGCATTGTGGCCGCGAACAATCCCAGTGCGGCATTCGCAGGATGGTATTGAGGCATTACTCGCCAATGCACATGGCCCGCACGCGCGCTGCGCAGCGGCTACTTGCAGGCGCTAAGTCCCTGAGATATAAGGGGTTTATGGCGGGCGCGAAAGCGCATCTCTCTCCCTTTCTTCTTGAAGTGAAAGGTGGGTCGCATGGTCAGCAGGCGGGTCGATCGTTTGTCGCGACGGCGGTTTCTGCAAACCTCAGTGGGGGCCGGTTTGGCTGCCTCGGCATTTGGGGCGATGCCGATTCCTAGTTCGGCATTGGGGCGAGATGGCAATGTCGCGCCCAGTGAGCGAATCACGCTCGGCGGCATCGGCATTGGCAATCGGGGCACGTACGACCTGGGGTGCTTTCTCGAGCAGAAGGACGTGCAGTTCGTCGCCGTTTGCGATGTGAAGGCTGCCCGTCGCGAGGCGGTGAAGAAGATTGCGGATCAGAAGTACGGCAACAAGGACTGCCAACAGTATCGTGACTTCCGGGATCTGCTCGCGCGGGAAGATATTGATGCCGTGCTCATCGCGACGGGCCCCAACTGGCACGCCACGGCGGCGATGAATGCGGCGCGGGCGGGCAAGGATATTTATTGCGAGAAGCCGTGCACGAAGAACATTGCCCAGAGCCTGGCGCTCGCGGAGACGATGCGGCGTACAGGCGTTGTGTTCCAGGCGGGCACGCAGCGGCGCAACCTGCCGCATTTCGCGTTCGCCTGCGAACTGGCACGCACCGGTAAGCTCGGCAAGCTGCACACGGTGTACGCTCATCCGGCCGGTATGACGGCACTGATGAGCGGTTGGCTGCCGGCGGAACCAGCACCGGATAAGGAAATCGTCGATTGGGACATGTACCTTGGTCCCGCGGCGTGGCGGCCGTACAACGCGAAGCTGCTAGATGGCTTCAACTTCGAAAAGGGCGGCGGCTTGGTCGGCGGCGGCGTGTTGGAGTGGGGATCGCATTGCGTTGACCTCTGCCAGTGGGCGTGCGGCGCCGATGGCACAGCGCCGGTTGAATACAATCCGCCGCAAGATGGGCAGATCGTCACTCGCTATGAGAATGGGGTAAAGCTCATCTTGCGCGAGAACGGTTGGTTGCCGCTCGGTTCGTGCCCGGTGCGGTTTGAAGGCGAAACGGGTTGGGTGGAAGCGGGCGACAGCGGCAAGCTGGTGCTCAGCTCGCCGGAGTTGATTGCGGGCCGCAATGTGGCGGAAATCGACGGCTACCCGGCGACGTTTCACGTTCGCGACTTCCTCGATTGCGTGAAGACGCGGAGCCAGCCGAAGGCGAATGCCGATGCGGCTTGCTTTTCTCATATCGCATGCCATGCGGCGAACATCGCCCTCGCGCTCGATCGCAAACTAAACTATGACCTCAAGAAGCACGAGTTTGTGGAAGATGCGGAAGCAAATCGGCTGCGGTCGGAAGCGCTGCGGGAACCGTGGCGGATTTAGTGCGGTCGATCCGGCGTGCGTAGGTGGAATTCTTACATCCAAATCAATCTAGGACGACTGGCTGAAGGCCGATTGCTGGCGTGCATTAGGTAAATCGCCAGGAACACGAGTATCTGCCAATCGGAATGAGCACAACTAATATGACAAAGCGTTTTGCGTCTCGCGGTTGTGTGGCGTTGTTGACTTTGTTGGCGGCCGTTAGCGGCAGCGCGCCGCTGTGCATAGCGGTAGGGCTTCCGAAGGCCACCGAGAAAGAATTGCTGCAAACGCTTAAGAGCGGGTCGCCGGAGGAAAAAGCGATTGCCTGCAAGCAACTAGCGATCTATGGCAGCAAGGAAGCGGTGCCCGAGCTTGCGAAGCTATTGCCAGATGAGCAGTTGTCGTCCTGGGCCCGGATCGCACTCGAGGCGATTCCAGATCCTGCGGCCGATGGCGCGCTGGTCGAAGCGGCCAAGACGTTGAAGGGCCGGTTGCTTGTCGGAGCCCTCAATTCGATTGGCGTGCGGCGGTCGCCCGGGGCGATTGAAGTTCTGGCAGATCGGTTGAGCGATTCGGATGACGCCGTGGCGTCAGCTTCGGCCGTGGCGCTCGGCAGGATTGGTGGCGATGAGGCGATCAGCGCACTGCATCAAGCGTATAACGGCGCGTCGCCGGCAGTGCGTTCGGCAATCGCGGAAGGCGGGATTCTAATCGCCGAACGATATCTGGCGGATAAGAAATACGATCAAGCGGTCGCCATCTACGATTTGATTCGCAGTGCGGATGTGCCGCAGCAGCGAATGCTGGAAGCGACGCGTGGAGCGATCATTGCCCGCGGTGCGCAAGGTGTGCCCTTATTAGTCGAGCAGTTGAAGTCATCGGACAACAAGCGGTTCGCGCTCGGGCTGATGGTTTCGCGTCAGTTGAGCGGGCAAGAAGTGGCGGAAGCGCTTTCGGCCCGTCTGGCCGATGCCAAGCCGGAACGAGCGGCGCTGATTCTCGCTGCAATCGGCGATCGGGAAGATTCGAAGTTGCCGGCGGCGGTGCTGACGGCGGCGGAGAAGGGCGATCAGCGAATCCGATTAGCGGCGATTGAAGTGCTGGGCCGCAAGGGCGATGAATCGACCGTGCCAACGCTGCTCGAGATCGCGGCTAGTGATGAAGCGGAGCTATCGCAGGCGGCGAAGGCGGCACTCGTCAGGCTGGCGGGCCAGAAGGTGAACGCGGAGTTGGCGCAGCGGTTGCACGATGCCAAGGGCAAGCCGCAGTTGGTGCTGATCGAGCTCGTCGGTCAGCGGCGGATTGATGCCGTGGCCGACTTGGTGGCAGCCTTGAGAAGTTCGGACGAAGCCACGCGGAATGCCGCACTGGTTGCGCTGGGGGCGACGGCAGGGCCGAAGGACTTGACCATTCTCATCACCGCGGCAACAAGTGCACAGAGCGCCGCGGATATTGATCGTGCCGAGCGTGCGCTGCAGGCGGCGGCGATTCGCATGCCGGATCGCGAGGCGACCGCGGCAACGCTGGCGGCGGCCATTCCCAAGGCGCCGAAGCCCGTGAAAGCCAGCCTGGTACGGATTCTTGGCGCGATGGGCGGGCCCAAGGCGCTTGGAGCGATCGCCGTAGCCGTGAAGAGCGGCGACGTGGAGTTGCAGGATGTCGGCACGCAAGTGCTTGGCGAATGGATGACGCCGGATGCCGCGCCGGTGCTGCTGGAGATCGCGAAGAGCTCGGCGCCGGAAAAGTATCGTGTTCGTTCTCTTCGCGGGTATTTTCGCATCGCTCGGCAGCAAAAGCTGCCGGATGCGGAGCGGTTGGCGTTGGTTCGGGAAGGCCTGGCCGTCGCCCAGCGTGATGAGGAACGAGAACTCGCTTTGGATGCGCTGAAGCGGTGCCCGTCGGCCGAATCGATCAAGCTGGCGAGCGCCATGATGGATGAGGCGGGCATTCGCGAGCGGGCCGTAGAAACGGCGATCTTTATCGGTGAGAAGATCAAGGACAAGCATCCCGCTGCGGCGAAGTCGGCGGCCGAGAAGGTGCTCAAAGTGGCACCCGATGGTAAACTCGCGGAGCGCGCCAAAGCGCTCACCAATTCCAAGTGAAGTCCGGCGGCGGACTTTTCCAACATTCGTTCTTTGTCGGTCTTGCGGCCGCAAGCGTGCACTCATTTCTTGCCAGGAGTTTTCAGCGTATGGGTATGGTCAAAGCAGCGGCAGATCCCACGAAGCGGACGAGCATCGGCGGATTGCTCGATCGCGCATTGAACGCCGGCGAAGGATTGTTGCGGCTTACACCGACGTGGGTGCCGCGCTCGTTTTTGCATCCTGGCAAGCGGATCAAGCTGCATCCGGAAGATTGGTATGCCTATGGAGCGCACCGCGGCGGCATTGATGAACGGTGGTTCTCCAGCACGACCGAGGCCGCGAACGAAGGCCGCGTGTGGCACGAGGGGTTGAGCTTCTGCGAGTTTGAGGGCGAAGAGTTTCTGCTGCGCGACGCGGTCGCCGAGGCGGGCGGGCAGTTGATTGGCGACGCCATGTTCAAGAAGTACAGCCGCTGGCCGGTGTACTCGAAGTTCTTCGACAACATGGGCCCGATTCCGCATCACATGCATCAGCGGTTCGAGGATGCGAAGCTCGTCGGGCAGGAGGGGAAGCCGGAAAGTTATTACTTCCCGCCGCAGCTCAACAATGTCGACAACAACTTTGCCTACACCTTCATGGGCCTGGAGCCCGGCACGACGAAGGCGCAGGTGCGCAAGTGCCTGGAGGATTGGAGCAAGGGCGACAACGGCATTCTCGACTTGTCGCGGGCGTACCGGCTGAAGCGCGGCACGGGGTGGCTGATTCCGCCGGGCGTGCTGCACGCGCCTGGTTCGCTGTGCACGTACGAGCCGCAGTGGGGTTCGGATGTGTTCGGCATGTTCCAGTCGCTGGTAGAAGGCCGCGAGGTACCGTGGTCGCTATTGGTGAAAGACATGCCGGCCGAAAAGCACAAGGACCTCGACTTCATCGTCGGCCAGCTCGATTGGGAGCGGAACGTCGATACGCACTTCAAGGAGCATAACTACCTGGAGCCAATTATCGATCAGGAGCGCAGCGGCAAGGGGTACACTGATCGCTGGATTGTGTACGGCACGATCGACGGCCAGCAACTGTTCAGCTCGAAGGAACTCACGCTCGAGCCGGGCGCTAGCTGCACGATTCAGGATCCCGGTGCGAGCGGCTGGATCACAGTTCAAGGGCAAGGTCGTATTGGCAAACTCGCTATTCAAACGCCGGTGATGATTCGTTTCGGCGCACACACCGAGGATGAAGTGTTCATTACGTACGAAGCAGCCAGGGCGGGCGTGAAGATCGAGAACACGGGCAGCGAGCCGCTGGTGGGTCTGCGATACTTTGGGCCGGACGTGCACGGCAATTTGCCGAAGATCGGCCAGAAGTAGCGGCGGGTAAATTGGCTACGAGATTTCGCGCGATACGACCATGGACTAGACCGTGGTCTACAACGCTATGCTTGGAAACCTCTCATCACTTAGGGTTGGTATTCACACCTGACTTGATACAGCATGTCGAACAAACTTCCGAAATTGCATAATGCGGCGTGGCCGGGCGTGGTGGGTAAAGGCGAGGGCAGCGAGCCGCCGGTCGGGCTGGATACGATGCTCGATCTCACGGCGGCCGCGGAGGTGAGCGGGCAGCGGTTCGATGGCGTTGATCTATTTCTGTTCGATCCGCATGTGAGCATCGATGCGACGGACTCTCAACTCGAAGAGCTGGCGAAGAAAGTGCGGTCGCACGGGCTGGTAGTCGGGTCGGTGGTCGCTCCGGTTTGGCCGCCGACAGGCGGCGGCTCAGCGATGGGCGACGAAGCGGCTCAGCAGCAGTTTCTCACACAAGTGCGAAAGGGGTGCCGCATTGCCCGCGCGCTAAAGCAGCTTGGCGTTCGGCCGTATGGCGTGGTGCGGATCGATTCGGCCTGTTCGCCGTCAGAATGGGCCACTGACCCCACGGCGAACACGCAGCGGATCGCTGATACGTTCCGCAAGGCTTGCGACATTGCTGAAGAGTTCGGCGAGCGCCTGGCTGCGGAGGGTGAAATTTGTTGGGGAGGCATGCACAGCACGCAGCACATGGTCGAGTTGTTACAGGCCGTGAACCGCCCGCAGACGCTCGGGTTTCAAGCCGATATGGCACACACGTTGTTGTTCATGATGGGGCACAACGCGCCGGAAGATCGCTTGGTGCCCGCCGATTTCCGCTGGGACGATGCAGCAGCGTTTGCCGCGGGTTACAAGCGGCTGACCGATGCACTGCGCCCGTGGACGATCGATTTCCACGTCGCGCAGAACAACGGCGAAGTGTTCGGCTCGGGTTCGCACGACAAGACCGGGCGGCATTGCTTGCCGAACGCAGTGGACGGCAAGCTGGATGTGGTGAAGTACGCTGGCTACTGGCTGCGCGAGCCAAGCGGCGAACCCAACCGGCGATTCGAGCACATCTGCTGGGACGGCTGCATGTTCCCAAATGAAACGCTGATGAAACCGCAGACGTGGAACGACATTCTGACGATGATGGTCGCGGTGCGCGACGCGCACGGCTGGAATTGAGTTGTATCAACTCGCCTTGTGGCACGCCCTGAGGCTTTTGCGAAGGGCGTGGTAACAGAACGATCTGATTCACCACGCCCTTTCAGCGCGTGCCACCCAGGACTTCGTGCAGCGTCACTTACTTTTTCTGACAATCTCTCAACATCGCAAGTAACTTATGGCACAACGCAAACCGCTTCGTATTGGCATGATCGGCTACGGCTTTATGGGCCGAGCGCATTCGAACGCCTATAACCGCGTGAACAACTTTTTCAATCTCGAATACGAGCCGGTGCTGCAGGCGGTGTGTGCGCGCGACGAAGCGAAGGCGAAGGCGTTTGCCGATACGTGGAGTTACGCGTCGGTGGAGACCGACTGGCGGAAGCTGGTCGAGCGGAAGGATATCGACGCGGTCGACATTTGCGTGCCGAACAATTTGCACCACGATATCGCGATTGCGGCGGCGAAGGCCGGGAAGATGATCCTGTGCGAGAAGCCGCTGTCGATGAACACGCCCGAAGGGCAGGAGATGGTGGACGCGGTCGAGAAGGCGGGCGTCGCGAACACGGTGTGGTATAACTACCGCCGTGTGCCGGCAGTGACCCTGGCAAAGCAGTTGATCGATGAGGGCCGGTTGGGCCGGATCTTTCACTACCGCGCGAACTTTCTGCAGGATTGGACGATATCGGCGGATCTGCCGCAAGGCGGCGCCGGCCTGTGGCGGATCGATGCCAAGGCCGCCGGCAGCGGCGTGACTGGCGATCTACTGGCCCACTGCATCGACACGGCGCTGTGGCTCAACGGGCCGATTAAGAGCGTCACCGCGATGACGGAGACATTTATCAAGGAGCGAAAGCACACGGATTCCGGCAAGCTGGAGCCGGTCGGCATTGATGATGCGTGCGCGTTCCTCAGCCGGTTCGCGAACGGATCGCTCGCGATCTTCGAATCAACGCGGTACGCGCGTGGGCACAAGGCGCTTTACACGTTCGAAATCAACGGCGCGGATGCATCGATCGCGTGGGACCTGCACGATTTACACCGGCTCAGCTATTTCGACCACCGCGACGATTCGCTCGTTCGCGGCTGGCGAAGCGTTCACGTGACGGATGGCGACATGCCGTACATGGGACATTGGTGGGTGCCGGGCTTGCAGATTGGCTACGAACATTCTTTCGTGCACCAGGTCGCCGACTTTCTGCAGAACCTCGCCGCGAATCGGCCGACGTCGCCGACATTTCGCGAAGCGCTGGAAACGCAAAAAGTGTGCGACGCCGTGCTGGCGAGTGCAAAGAGCGGCGAATGGGTGAGTGTCGGTTAGAGCCACAGCTGCCGCCAGCTTCTCGGGAAGAGCAGCTACGCGTGCCGGGACCAGCCGGTGCGGGGCGCCGGCATGAGGTTGGGCTGGTGCTTGGCTTGCAGCGCGGCGATCCAGGCCTGTTCATCGCGGATGGTTTCGGGGTTCGTGAGCCAGGCGATCGTCACGGCGGCATGCCATTTTTCGCCCGGTTTCAAATCGACGGAGCGGCCCTGCTGGCGTTCAAACGTGCGTGGATTGGGGAAGTTCGTTCCCGGCTCGATGCCAACGACGTAGCCATCGGCTTCGGCGGGCGTGTTCCGCCACACCGTGAAGGCCGGCAGGTTGCGCTTGTTGAGCCGCATTGCAAGGGCTTCGCCGTCGGCGAGGCCATCGACGAGGACGCGCGTGTCGCCGGCGGCATCTGAGGCCAGGTCCATCACATACACCTGCTCATTGGAACCGGGCCGCGGCGACGGCATGATGTGCCATGTTTCAATGCCTTCTTGGGCGGCGATCTCGCTGAGGGGCGCGGCCGTGCCTAGCGGCGCGACGACGCGCGCGCCCGGACAGAGGAGCGGCTGACCGATGTTGAAGTGGTAGAGCATCTGCATGATGGCGTCTCGGCCGCCGATGTTCGTCACTTCATCATCCCAGCTGAACTCGTTGGAGCCGATCGTGGTCGAGATGGAAGCCGTCAGCCGCAGCGCTTGGAAATGGAAACGGCCCTCGTCGACAATGCCTCGCACGGTGAGTCGCCCCGAATCCTCAGCGACGAGTAATTCGACGCGATGAGCGGGCGTATTGGAGATGCGCCCGTGCAGTGGTCGCAGCAAGCGGCCATCGTCATCGAACTCGGGCGGTCCGTTGCTTTCGAGGCCGCAGCGGCAGAGGAGTTCATTGAAGCCATCGAGCCAGCCTAATCCCGCGGGCTCCATGAGCGGCACGAACGCGGGATGTACGGGCTCGCCGATGGGTGGTTTCCAACCGAGTGTTTTGTCGCCGCGACGCACCCGCCAAATGCCCATGCCGCGCGTGGGCAGTACGTCGATGCAGATCGTGCCGTTATCGATCTCGACGAGGCGCACACCTTCGGAGCGGCCGCCACGGAGTGTTCGCATGCGCACGCTCCACGCGCCGCGCGCGTGCTGCCCCTGAAACTCCGCCTGTTCCTGCCCGATTGATTGGTGCGTATCGATGAGCAGGTGAACTTGCTGCGTCATTGCTCTTTCTTGGCCTTGGCGGCTCCGGCTTTGGGAGTCTTGGGCTCGAGTTCTTCGAGCTTGATGTTGCGGAACTTCACGGTCATCGGCGCCGGCAGGTTGGCATGCACTTGCAGTGCGAGGATGCCGGAGGCGGCTTTCTTGCCGCGTTCGCGATCGATCGTTTCGCTCATCAGATTGCCGTTGATGCTGTGTTTGAGCCGCGCGCCGCGGGCTTCAACCACGTACTCATTCCAATCCTTCACGTGAATGGCCTTGGCGAGTTCGGCGGCATCGCCGATTTTTTCTTCTTGCTTCTCGCCCTCGCGATTGATGGTCAAGCGCTGGCCGCGATTGGCGAGGATGCCTCGGCCGCGTTCTTCATAAAGGATGCCCGTGTATTGATTGGCACCGTCCATGTCGGCCTGGTAACCGCCGACAATCCAATTCGCCGGGTCGATCACTTTGCTGCGATATTGGATGCCGCTGTTGCCGCCATCGAGGTTGAATTCGAGCGTGAGTTTGAAGTCGCGGAGCTCGCCGTCTTTCCAGATGAGAAACGTGTTTTGTTTGAGCGGCACCTCGGGCTTCGTACGGCCGACAATCGCGCCGTCTTCGACGCTCCACACGCGGGGATCGCCGTCCCACCCGGTGAGGTCTTTGCCATTGAACAACTCGCGAGGTTCTTTGGCATTCAGCACACTCGCCACCGAAACGAGCAACAGGCACAACAACGTACGTCGCTTAATCATCGAAGAATCCTCATCAGCAAATTAGCCAACGGCACCTACCAGCGCGTGGAACACGGCGTGGAGTAGGCCGGCCAGCGCGTTCCGCCGGCACTAGCGTAAACCCGCGAGAAAGCGGCCGCAAGTGATTATTTGTCGCTCTCAGGCGAGACGACATCGTGCGGCGGGCGCATTCTCGCATAGGCGGCGGCGACGCCGCTGAGGCCGATCAAGCCGATGACGTTTGGAAAGATTTGCATGCCGTTGCAGATATCGCCCCAGTTCCACACGGCATCGACTTTGATGACCGCGCCGATGGGAATGATGAAGCAATAGACCCAGCGAAACGGCACGATGACGCGCGGGCCGAAGAGGTACTCGAGGAACTGTTCGCCGTAATAGGCCCAGCCGATGAGCACGGTGTAGCCGAAGAGGAAGATCGAGACGGTGACCATCCAGCCGCCGATGCCGGGAATGGCGTCATCGAATGCGGCGGGAATTGCGGCGGGGCCATCGAGGTCTTTGTTCCAAGTGCCTGTGAGAAGGATCGCGAGACCACTGATCGAGGAGGTGATGTACGTGATAATGAACACGTCCATCATTGCGGCGAGGCCTTGCTGATCGGGCCGCTGGCTCTTGGCGGTGCCGTAGGCGACGGCGGCGGTGCCATAGCCGGCTTCGTTGGCGTACACGCTGCGGGAGACGCCGTAGCGAATGGCGTTCATCATGACGATGCCGAACGTTCCGCCTTCGACGGCGTCTAGCGAGAACGCGCCGCGAAAGATCGCCTGGATCACCTCGGGCAAATTGGCGGCGTGGGTAACGAAGATCGTGATACCGCCGATGAGATACAACCCCACCTTGAGCGGCGAGAGCTTCTCGGCAGCACGGCCGATTGATTTGATGCCGCGAACGATGACGAGCCATGTGAACACAGCGAGCGTTAAACCGATGAGGAGTCGGACGACGTCGATCTGCGTGTTTCCAATGTTCCAAGTGCCGAGTGCGATGTGGTGGGCTTTGAGCTGGCTGGCCGTGGCGACGGCGACGGAATTGGGTTGCGTGAGGGGCGTGGTGAACAGCACGGCGAGGCCGCCGACGAGTGCGTACAGTTGCGCTAGGCGCGGCGACTTGAGACCGTCGCGGAGGTAGTACATGGGGCCCGAGAGGACTTCGTCGCCATTGGTGGCCCGATAGTGTACGCCGAGCGATGCTTCGACGAACTTGGTTGACATGGCGAGGAAGCCGTAGCACCACATCCAGAAGAGCGCGCCGGGGCCGCCCTTCACGATGGCGACCGCGACGCCGACGATGTTGCCGGTGCCGATCGTGGCGGCGAGCGCCGTCATGAACGATTGCAGCGGCGACAGTGCGCCCTTGCCGCCCGATTGTTGACTGGCGATGGTTTCGCGAATCGCTTCGCGGAAGCGGAAGACCTGGACGAACCGCAGCCGAAACGTGAAAAACGCGCCGATGACGGCCACCAGGACAACCAGCGGCGGCAAGAACCAATCGGCTGCCTGTTGTATGTAGTCGGCGAGATTATCCATAAGCAGTGTTGTCCGGGCGAAAGGCGTGCGCGGGAGGCAGCGTGGGAGCTGCAACGGACTATCGCGAGGCGCCGAGGGCAGGGCGAGCCGGCTCTCGCTCAGCTAGCTGTGGCGCGGTGCGACCGCCTTCTCTAGCAGTGTAACCTGTTGGGCGTCGGCATCCAACTTGATCAGACCGCCCATCGGCAGCGTGAGGTTGATGGGGTCGTGGCCGGCGGGAAAGCCGGCGAGGACGGGGATGCCCAGCGGGGCGAAGATCTCGTCGAGCAGGGCGGCGATGTCGGTCTGGTTCTCATGCTGGTCGGTGTCTTCGTAGGAGAAGCCGCCGAGGAGGATGCCAGCGGCTGAATGCAGCTTTCCCGCGAGGCGGAGTTGCGTGAGAAAGCGGTCGATGCGGTACAGCCGCTCGCTAACGTCTTCGAGAAACAGGATGCAGCCCTCAGTGCTCGGCATGAACGGCGTGCCGAGGATGTCGCTGAAGACGGCGAGATTGCCGCCGACCAGGCGACCGGTGGCGACGCCGCCGCGGATGGTTCGCAGACGCTGAGATTCGGGCTGCGGAATAGTGTACGTGTACTCGTTTGCATCATTGGCGTCAGCGACAGTAGATCGCAGATCTTCGTCGCCCAGCACCCGCCACAAGGCTTGTTCGTTCGCGGCGGGCATGTCGTGCTCTTTGCCGAAGCCGTCTTGAACGTTCGGCGCGTGGAATGTGACGAGGCCGGTGTTCAGGCCGATCGCAGCGTGCAGGGCGGTGATGTCGCTAAAGCCGATGAAAAGCTTGGGGTTGCGGCGGATGACATCGAAATCGATGCGGTCGAGGAACCGCATGACGCCGTAGCCACCGCGTCCGCACCAGACAGCCGACGTTTCTCGATCGTTGAATGCAGCCATGAATTCGGCGGCGCGAGTGTCATCATCACCGGCGAGATAGCCGCGGGAGCGGTAGATGTCGCCGTAGGTTTTGATGCGGAAGCCGCGCGCTTGTAGTCGGCCGAGCGCCCGATCGGTTCGTTCGCGGTTCAGCGGCCCTGCAGGGACGATGACGCCGATGGAGTCGCCTTTGTGCAACGCTCTGGGCAAGGCAAATTCAGTCGTCATAGAATTCGCTCCCTTCACTTTTGGGAAGAGCAGGAGGAAGGGTTCCGCGACTGAGGTTTTCAATTCCCACTATATAACAAATACCCCATCACAAGTGCCGTGCCGATGCCGGCCGCATCGGCGCACAAGCAAGCCGCCAGCGTATGTCTAATATTCTTCACGTGCACGGCTCCGAAGTATACGGCCAGGATGTAAAAAGTCGTCTCGCTGCTGCCCTGCATGATTGAGGCTGTTTTGCCGAGAAAACTATCAGGCCCGTGCAAATGGAAGATTTCGAGCATGACACCACGTGAGCCGCCGCCGGTTAGCGGTTTTGTCATGGCCAGCGGTAAGAGGTCGAGCGACTCGGTATACGCGCCTAGTCCGATGCTGTTCATTGCCAGCGAGAGCCCATACTTAATGTCGTCGAAGATACCGCTAGCCACAAAAATCTTGATAGCAAACAGAATGGCCACCAGGTACGGAATGATCATCACGGCTACGTTGAAGCCTTCCTTAGCGCCGGTAATGAACGAGTCATACATCTTCACGCCGTTTTTGGCGGCCCACAGGATGATGACCAGGATCAACGTTGGGATCGCCCAATAATTAACGGCCTCAATAATCTGTTGAGAGTTCATCGGACATCCCTTTCGTCGGGCCGCACTTCGTTTGGCGCAACTTGGAATTTTGGCGACCTCGAGAACCAGCGTGCGGCCATGACCCCCGCAATCACGCTGGCAGCCGAGGCCACTAGCGTTCCGGTGATGATGCCGGCGGGTTCTTTGCTGCCGCTGATGTAACGGTAACTGATGATCGTAAATGGAATGAGCGTGATGCTGCCGCAATTGATCGCCAGAAATTGTGCCATCGAGTTGGTGGCTGTGTCTTTCGTTGGATTGAGGGACTGAAGTTCCTCCATCGCCTTGATTCCCAGGGGAGTGGCCGCGTTATCGAGTCCCAGCATGTTGGCGGCGAAATTCATGAGCATAGCGCCCTGGGCCGGATGGCCATCTGGCACTTCGGGAAAGAGCCAGCGCATCAGGGGCCGCATCGCCCTGGCAAGAGCGTCGATCAAGCCGGCGTCCTTCGCGACATTGAGAATGCCGAGCCAAAGCGCCATGGTACCGATGAGTGGGATGCAGATGTCAACGACGGTCATTTTCGCCGCTTCTAATAGAGCAGCGTTCAGCCGCTTGCCCATCGCGGTGAATTCCGGATCTGGCGCTTTTGCTTCGGGCTTATTGGGACCGCCGACGGCCTTGGCCTGTGAAGGTTGGGAAGTGTCGCTGGCTGACGCCGGCGTTTCCACTTTCGGCGACGGATGAAAGGTCCGGTAAGTTGACTTACCGAAACCGTACACGATCCCGATGAACAGCAGCCAGAACCAGATTTTGTTGAGCATAGCGCGGTCCGCGAGAGCCTAGCTGCGACGCAAGAATGTGCCGGGGGTAGCTCCGATGGCCTGTCCGTTTTGCCAAACGGCATCGCCGGCGACAATCACCCGGTCGAGGCGTTTCCAATCAATCGGGGCCGTTTGTGCGAACTTGCCGCCGAGTTTGAAGATGGCTAGGTCGGCATAGGCATCGCGGCCGACCCAACCGCGGGCTTCTTGCAGGTTCACGAGCTGGAAGAGCTTGGCTGTTTGGTCTGCTTGTTCGCGATACGAACCGCCGCCCGGCAAACCCGTGATCTTGTTCAGCGGCAGCAGCTGCGCGCCGATGTTGCTGAACTGTTGCCACAACTCTTCGTTGGCGCGGTCGGTGGCGACGGCCAGGATGCCACGATGAACGGCCGCAGCGACGTGTTCCACGAGAGCAACGGGCGGCAGTTTCAAGGCTTTGTCGACCAAGCCGACGAAACCCCAGTTCATGGGTAATTTGCGGCGAGTCGTAATGGCTTCGATCGCGTCTTTGTCGGCCAGGTCGACTCGGCCGATGACGGTTGTCACGCCGCGGGCGAGGAGCGCTGCGACCTGGTCGGTCGGCAGTTCTTTGTCTGCAGACCAGTCATCCAGGAACGCGATTTGACCGGGCAGGATGAGCCAATTTGTGGCGTCGACAGTCAACTTTGCTGAAAGAGTCGACAAGTCGCCGATTTCGCCGACCTTGCCATCGCGTATTGCCTGTCCGCCGAGGCGTTCGCTGCTGGATTGCGAGATGCCAATATCGGCGACGAATGGGTGAGGATCGATCGCGGTCACTACAGTGCCGCCGCTGATGAGGCAATCGAGCTGCCGGCCGGAGTTGGATTCCGGCAGCTTGTCGTAGACCTTAACATCGGCCTTCGATAACTCGTCGGTGGCGATGGCGTGCAGCGTGGAGAGCATGCCGTGGAAATGGACGCGGGTCAGCGGCTCGATATCGACATCGGTCCAGCCGCCGGCTTCGACGAGCATGGTGGATGCCCCGGTCGCTTGGATCGTGTCGCCGAAAGCGCGCGGCTCGTGTGTGTCGTCATACCGGGAGATCATGCCGGCAACATGCGGACGCACGGCTTCAACGAATGCCGCGCACATCAGCTTCGCGCGGCGCCAGCTCGGCGTTTCTTTTCCGCTGAGGTCGGGTGCCGGAGCCAGCACGGAGACCGCCGCCGGTTTTGCCGGTTTACCAACGCTCGTGCGGGCATTCTGGTTATGAAGATTGAAGCCATACTCAGGCTTGATCGTGTCCACGGCTTTGCGGAGTGCTCGGCCCTCGGGCGTTGCCAGGCGGCGGGCATCGCGGTTGATGTCGATGCCCTGAGCGTTGTATCGTTTGACGGCCTCGGCACCGTCGGGGTTGAGCATGGGAATGAAATGCAGCGTGCAGTTCGCGAGGATAGCGGCGGCCAGCGGCAGCGCGGGCTGCTGAAGCAGATAACTCGCCAAATCGAGCAGCACGGCGGTGTGCGTGGGCTCGTCGCCGTGCATTTGCGACCAGAGCAGCACGCGTTTCGGGCCTTGGCCGATGCGGGCGAGATAGATCGGCCGATCTTCCAGCGATTCGGCGAACTTCTCATAGGTCAGTCGCCCGTTTGAGTTACCGGCCACTTGCTTCAATAAACGCTCCACATCGCGGGCTCGCAGCTCGGCGGGGTCGAGCGGAGCAACGCGAAATCGATCGTATTCCTTGCGGTCGAGCAACGGGGAGTCCTCTGCTATCTACAAGTTACTGCCTGCAACGTGACTATTTCGTCACAGTGCTCGGCGCGTGGCCGTCGTCGCGATGTTTTGCTGCATATGCTTCCACGCCGCGCATGACCCGCAGCAGGTTGCCGCCCAAAATGCCGCGGATTTGGTCATCAGTGTAGCCGCGGTCAATCAGGCCCTGTGTGATGTACGGATACGAGCTGGCGTCATCGAGCTGTGTGGGCAGCACGTTCACCCCATCGTAGTCAGAACCGATGCCGACGTGCTCCGGGCCGGCGACTTGGGAAATGTGGTCGATATGGTCGAGCAGGTCGTGAATGGTCCCCCGCGAGAACTTGTGCTGAGCGTTCCAGCGTTTGAGCTCTTCCTTCACACGCTTGGGGTCGTCGTACTTCTTCTTGAGCTCGCGCTCGTAATCCATTTCCGCCAGCGAGATCCTGGCCGCAGAAGGTACGACGTAGCCCGAGAAGAAATTCACCATGACGACGCCGTCTTTGTCCTGCAGCCGCTTCAATACGTCGTCTGGCACATTGCGAGGGTGGCCGCAAACGGCAAAGGCCGACGAGTGAGAGAAAATGACCGGGGCTTCGGCGACATCCAGCGTGTCGTTCATCGTCTTGGCCGACACGTGTGAGAGGTCGACCATCATGCCGAGTTGGTTCATCTTGCGCACAACTTGCTTGCCGAACGGCGTGAGGCCATTGTTCTTGGCGGCGTCGGTGCTGGAGTCGGCCCAACTGAGCGAATCGGTGTGGGTAAGCGTCATGTAGCGGGTGCCCAGGTTGTAGAGCTTTTCCAGCACCGGCAGCGATTCTTCGATGCAGTGGCCACCCTCTACGCCGATGAGCGACGCGATCTTGCCTTCTTTGTGAATTCGTTCGATATCGTCGGCGGTGAGCGCGAGGGCGAACGTATCGGGGTAGTGCGCGACCATCTGCCGGACGAGTTCGATTTGCTCGAGCGTGGTCGCCAGTGCTTCGCCCTTGTAGCCGAGCTCGACCGGCACCCAGACGGACCAGAACTGAGCGCCGACGCCGCCTTCGCGGAGCTTCGGAATGTCGGTCTGCAGCGATGATTGCCGCTGGGAGATATCCAATTTTTCAAAGCTCGATGAGCCTTGCTTGCGGATCTCCCAGGGCATGTCGTTGTGCCCGTCGATTAACAGCGAGTCGGCATGCAAGGCGCGGGCGCGGTCGGTCAAGACGATCGGAGGTCGCTTGTCAGCATCCTGCGGGGTTTCATCGTCTGCGATTGCCGACTGATATGCAGAGGCGAGCAGCAGGCAAGCGGCAAACGATGCAGCTGGAGAGGTGAACTTCACGAGATCGAGCATTAGTTGGCCTTCGATACGCTGGTTGCAGTTTTCGCGGCTTGACTATCGATCTTCAGCAAATCCTTCCATGCCCAGCGATACAGATTTCGCGAGTCAGCATAGCGACCTTCGGTCGAAGGAGCGCCGAGGACGACCACGATGATGCGATGACCGGCCCGCTCGCCGGTCGACACAATGCAGTTGCCTGCTGCGCCGGTGGTGCCGGTTTTTATACCGTCGTAGCCTTCGGTTCGCAACAATTGGTTGGTGTTCTTCCAAACGATATTGCGCTGATAGCCAGCGACGGAATCGAGCGTGTAGCCGTGTTGCGTGGTCTTAACGACCTCGCGAAACTTCGGCACTTTGAACGCGGCGAACGCGAGCCGGGCGAGGTCGTGGGCGGTGGTTTCGTGGCCGGCGCTGGGCAGGCCGTTGGGGTTGTTGAAATGCGTTGAGGTCATGCCAAGCTCGGCGGCTTTGCGGTTCATGGCGGCGACGAAACAATCGTGCGGGTCGAGCTTCGCTGCCTTGTCTTCATCGGTGGCGAGGCGATCGCCGAAGAACTCAGCGAATGCCACGGCGGCATCGTTGCCGGAGGGCAGCATCAGCCCGTAGAGCAATTCACCGACGGGCAGTTTTTCGCCGGCTTTCACGTCGGAGGTTGAGCCGGAAGTTCGGTCGGCGCGTTCGGAAAAGGTCACGATTTCATCGAGGACTTTCGGATCCTTTTCGGCGAGGAGCGTCACGAGGTAAGCCGTCATCATTTTTGTGGTGCTGGCCGGCTCGCGCTTGGTCTCTGCATGGTCGCCGGCGAGCAAATCGCCCGATGTGCCATCGACGATAGCCCAGGCCTTGCAGCTTACGAATGGCGGGCCATCGAGCGGCTCGGGCGGCAGTTTCTTAGTGTCTTCCGAATTGACGACCGCTGGCTCCGGTGCTGGTTCATCTTCCATGACCAACGGGCCCAGGGCCTTCCAAGTGGCGGCGTCGACAATGCCGGTCGGTTCCAGGTTTTTCTGCTTCTGGAACTTCTTCACCGCGCCTTCGGTCTCGGGGCCGAAGTCGCCGTCGGCGCCGATGCCCGGGGCAGGCGTGATGCGAGCGTTCAATGTTCGTTGCAGAGCCGCGACCAAGTCGCCCTCAGCGCCGATTTGCAGCGTGGTTGCAAGTGGTGTCGAGGCCGCGCCGGTCTTGGGATTGAAGTATTGATAGATGGCGGAGCCCAGCTTCGCACAGAACAGGTCGCCGGCGTTGTCATCGGTCCAGCGTTGGTCCTTGTTCTTGTCAGTGAGAATGCAATAGGCAAGTGGTCCGGCGGGCGTTTCGATGATGCCGGCATCGGTGCGGGAAGAATTTACGGAGCCCGTCTTGTGCGCGACCTTTGTGCCCGAGGGGAGCATCCTCGGCACCTTAAGCTTGTCATCGCAAGCATACAAGTGGTCGAGCATCTGCTTCGACGCCTTTTCACTGACGACTTTCTTGCCATAGAGCGCTTCGCAGAGTTTCACCATGTCGGCCGCAGTGGTGCTGCCGAGGCCGAACTTTTGGCTGCGGTCCTTGTCGATCGAGGTATCGCGCCGGAAGACCTTCGAGTTGATTCGCGTTTCGGGGCAGCCGAACTGCTTGGTGAAGTCGTTGGTCGCTTGCAGGCCGAGTTTATCCAGCACGAGGTTCGTGGCCGTGTTGTCGGAATACACGATCATGAGGTGCACGGCATCGCGGAGCGAAATCTTGGCCCCGGGCGAGAAATGCGAGCTGAGAATGCCGGAGCCGCCAACCTGATCGTCTTTCTTCAGCATGATCTCTTCGTCGAGCGAGAGCTTGCCTTTTTCGACGGCGTCGTACGTGGCGATCATCACGGCCAGCTTGATAAGGCTTGCGGTCGGCATGGGCTGATCGGCCTTGTATTCGTATGACTCGCCGGTCTTGAGATTTTTCACGGCGAGGCCGACCTCGCCCTCATGCGCCTGGATCATCGGCAGCAGCGTTTGCTCGAGCGACTTCTGGGTGTCGGAAGTTTCCGCGGCCCGACTGGTTGAAGTGAGGAGAAGTGCCAGAACGAATGCCGCAATCGCATGTGGCGTCGCACAACGAAGTAGCGCAGTGGTGGTACGCATAACTCAGAAGCCTGCAACAAGGGGTGGGGGGCCTGGAAAGCAAACGCGGAGAATTAAAACGGACCGTCGAGCAGTTCAACGCCGGTGCCGTTCGTCGCGGGGTAAGTGCAGCGGCCGCGATCGAGTCGTACGCCGGTGGCGATGTCCTTGGCCAACAGCACCGCGCCGTCCATATCTACATAGTCTAATAATGGCAGCAGCTGAGCGAGGGCGGAAATTCCGACGGTCGACTCGGTCATGCAGCCGGCCATGACTTGCAGGCCCAGTTCACGAGCTCGGGCCGCCATTCGCCGGGCGACCGCCAAGCCGCCGGACTTGACGAGCTTGATATTGATGCCGTGGAAAGCGCCCGCGCAGCGATCGACGTCGCTCTCGACGATGCAGTTTTCGTCGGCGATCAGCGGGAGGACCGAGTTCTCGAACGCGCGCCGCGCACCCACTACATCGTCCGGCGGCAATGGCTGTTCGATGAATTCAACGCCCAGGTCTTTCAGTGCTGGTGCAAACTCAATCGTTTGATCGGCGGTCCAGCCGCAGTTGGCGTCGACGCGGAACAGCGCGTCAGTGTGCTTCCGCAATTCGCGCACGATCGTGAGGTCGTCCGAGGTGCCCAGCTTGATCTTGTACACCGGCCAGCCCGGCATCTCCTCCATTTTGGCGACCATCTTCTCGGGGGTGTCGATGCCAATCGTATAGTCGGAATCGGGAATCTTATCGGTCGACAGTCCCCACAGTTTATAAACCGGCGCGCCCTTCAACTTGCCCCACAAATCGTGAATCGCGAGATCGAGCGCGTTGAGAGCGAAGTTCGCGTACTTTTCGTGCGGCACACTCGCGGCGAGCATGTCGACGAGCGGTACCGGGTCATCGGGCGAGCCTTGCTCAACGATCGAGCGCACCGATTCCAGCGTGGCTGACATGTTGGCGATCGTCGCGCCGTAAAACGCGTTCGTTGTGGCTTCGCCGTAGCCGAATTGGCCATCGTGCTCGATCTGCACGATCAGCGTTTCCTGCACCTTCACGCTGCCGCGTGAAATGGTGAACACATGCCGCAACGGCAGATCGAATTTCTTGTATTTGAGCTTCATCGCAGATTGCCTGTCGAAAGATCGCGAAGGATGGATCGGCTGTGCGGCTTGACCGAGCGTGGTGCTAGCCGGCTTTCGCAGCCAAGTGTGGAAACAGCTTGTCCCGGTACGCCACGATCGCATCGACGAGTTCATCTGGACCGTGGCGAATCACATCGCATACGGGAATGCCGAGCTCCTCGCGCACGCGTTGGCGTTCGACCTCGGTTTCCTCAGGGCTCAGCAGCCGGCTGTTCATAGCCACGCCGATGACCTTCGACGGTATGTAAAAAGAGGCCATCGTTTCGTTCACTTCGAGGATCTTCTTGAGCGGCGGCAGAGGAATGTAGTCCATGCCGTGCACATGTTTGCGGCCTGCTTCGTAAACCAGGATCATCGCTTGCGGAAAGCAGCCATGGAGCAGGCCGAGTGTGACGGCAGAATACCGTGGGTGCGACAGCGACCCCTGACCCTCGACCAGCAAGAAATCGTGATGCTGGTTCGCGAGAATCAACTTCTCGGTGGCACCATTTACAAAATCGCTGACCACGCAGTCGACCGGGCATCCATCGCCTTCAATCATGATGCCGGTCTGGCCGGTGGCAATGAACTTTGCGTCGTGGCCGCGCTTCTTGAGCCCGATCGTAAGTTCGACGGAGGCCAGCATCTTGCCGACCGAGCAATCCTGACCGACGGTGTGAACCCGCAGGCAGTCTTCACGCAAGTTCAAGCGATTTGAAACATCGCGCTCGTTGTTCTTGCGAACATCGTGGATTTCGACGCCCTTTTTGGCCGCAGCGCCGGAGATTTCAGCGTCATTCGATAGGAAATCGTGCAGACCGGAGACGAGATTCATCCCGCGGTCGATGGCTTCGAGCAGGATCTTGCGCCATGCCGCCGGCAGCTTGCCGCCACTCGGTGCGATGCCGATAAGCAACGTGTTGGCATTCGGAGCATCACTGAGATTTCCCACGACTGGGATTGCTCCGCCCACGCCCAGCAGCTCGCCGGCCGTCTTGCCGACCTGCGTCGTGTCCAACAGCGCCACCACTTCTTGCGGCTTATAGCGAATGACACATGAGGCCGTTTTGGCCCCGGTCGGCGTGGTGCGGCCATCGGTCAAAATCACAATGCGGCGCTCGGCCATTGTTGCTCCCAGTTTCCGAAATCGGTGCTAAGCCTATCAAAAACAATTCCAACCAATCCCTTATTTTACTGGTAAATCCGCTCGTCGTACACTAAAGCCCAGCCAGCGACAGATGTGCTGCTCCTCAGTTTTATGTGGCTGTCCCCATTTGGCCGGATAACAAAAAATCGACCAGCGCCGCTTGCGAGGCGGGGACGTCGCTGTATGTGCAAATGGCCGCTGCCGCCTGCGGAAAGTCGTTCAAGATGCTCGGGACACCCAGCGACACCAACACCACGTCCCCGCGCTCCTGCAACAGCGACTCGACAAACCGGTGTTGTGCGGGGAGGAGCCCGAAGACTTGCCAAGCTGCGGGGCGCACGACCATTGCGATGACCAACTGACTTGCTGCCCGAGCGGCGTTGCCGGCACGTTCGTACGCTGACGCATCAGCAGTGGGTCCTAGCTGAATGTATGAGGCATCGCTGAAACGGTTGCGCAACGCTTTGCCAAGCGGCTGTTCCGGTGGATCGAGCGGCGTTTCGAATGGTTTGAGCAGGATCGCGGTGACTGGCTTATCCTTCGCGAGCGGCAATATGGAAGGGCCTCTAACGCTGGCCAATCGGATTGCCTTTCGCGCTACAGAAAGAGCATCGCTCGCAACTGCCTTGTGGCAAGTTGCGCGGGTAATCCTCTCTTTGAGTTTCCAGAGTCGCTCGAGCGATTGTTCAATCCTGCAAACTTCGAGCGTTCCCTGGTCGACACACTGGCAGAGGTGGTCGGCCACTCCGACAGGATCGGACACATCCAGCAGCCAATCGACGCCAGCCAGCAGAGCCGCGTGTGCCATTGCGCCTTCCGATTTGTATTGATCTCGCGCGCCGGCCATCAACAGGCTGTCGCTGCAGATGACGCCGGCGAAGCCCAGTTCCTCGCGCAAGAGCTGGCGCAGAATCAGCGGCGAGAATGTCGCTGGTGTACCGGTCGCATTGAGTGCCGGATAGCTGATATGGGCCGTCATAATCAACGCGCACCCGGCAGCAATCGCTGCTCGAAATGGCACTAACTCGCAGGCCTCCAGTTGCGCACGCGTCTTCGAAACTGTGGGCAACGTCGAATGCGAGTCGAGATCCGTGTCGCCATGCCCGGGAAAGTGCTTGGCGGTCGCGAGCAGGCCACTGGCCTGCACTTGGTTTATGAACGCTGACACAAGTTCGGCCGCGCGTTGCGGATCCTCGCAGAACGCCCGCGTAGAAATAATTGGGCTGTTGGGGTTGGTGCTCACGTCGGCCACGGGGGCGAACGTGGCGTGAATGCCGGTCTCCGCTGCTTCAAACGCCACGGTAGATGCGAATTCCTCAACCGCGAACTTCGCTTCTTCCCCGGGCAATTGGCCGAAGGCCATCGCATGTGGAAATAGCGAGTAGCCGTTGACCTGCTGGCCGACGCCGCGCTCGATGTCTGACGCGATCAACAGCGGCACTCGCGCCTGTGCCTGCAATCGGTCGAGCGTTTGCCGAGTTTGCGGGCCGCCGTTGAAGAGCGCGAGGCCGCCGACGCAGCATTCATCGAGCAACTTGCCGACGCGTTCTTCCTCTTGCTCGACCGTTTGCACGGGCGGCCAGTTCGAGCCGATACGAACGCAGATGAGCTGGGCGATTTTTTCGCGCAACGTCAGCCCGCGCGCAGCATGGATATCGAAGGGAAAAGGTTTCATGCGCATCAGGCGGCAGGGGGCGTCTCGGTTTTCTTGCCAAAGTCGCGATCAACGGGGATGAACGCGACGGCAAGCACGCTGGGAATCATCGCCAGCATGATCCAGACGAAAAAGTGTTGGTATCCGATCAAGTCCTGGAGCCAACCACTCCACATTCCGGGGACCATCATCCCCAGAGCCATGAGGCCTGTGCACAGGGCATAGTGAACCGTTTGATGTTTGCCGGTTGCGACATACACGCAATACAGCATGTAGGCCGTGAAGCCGAAACCGTACCCGAGTTGTTCGACGGCAACCGCGGCGGTAATGAGCCACCTGCTTTCGGGCTGCACGTACGCGAGGAACAGGAATGCCAGGTTGGGTAAATGAATTGCGAGCGCCATGGGCCACAGACAGCGCCCCAAACCGTGTTTGGCGACGACGAATCCGCCGACCAAGCCGCCCACGGTGAGCATGGCGACGCCGATCGTACCGTACACGATGCCGACTTCGGCTGTTGTCAGCGCGAGGCCGCCCGCCTCGCGCGAATCGAGCAGAAATGGCGTGGCAAGCTTTACCAGCTGACTCTCGGGAAAACGATAGAGCAGCAGGAATGCGATCACGGCGATGATCCGCGGTTTCCGAATGAAATCAAGGAACGGCACGAGAAAATCGAACGGGCCCGGCAGGACCTTGTCGTCGACTTTGCTTGCCACCAGGTCGGCCGTCGGCCGGGGCAGGCAGACTGCGTGGTAGATGCAGCACGCCAGAAAGCCAGCGGCGATAACGAAAAATGTGACCGACCACGCGAGGCGGAGATTGCCGGATCGAACGGCAAACGTGGCGGTGGAAGCATGGTCGAGTTTCGAGTCGATCTGCACGACCGCCACGAACGGCTGGTTCCAATTGGCATCGGTCACGACGAAGCGCTCGCCTTCGACAACTTCGAAGTTGGCGTCGCCCGCAGAGCGACCCACTTGGACGACCTGCTGCGCGCCGGCCGCAACAGGTTTGGCAAGGCGCAGCATGATGACCGCCACATCGCCTGCCCGGTCGTTGCCGCCAGCTTCGCCGCGCGTCGTACGGCCAAAGTGGGTGCGCAGATAGTCTTCGAGTTCAAGCACCCATTGCGACTTAGTCTTGGCTTTCGCGGCAGGCGCTTCGGGCGCTGCATAGAAAGCGTGATCAACGTTCCATTCACGCACTGCGGTCTTGATTGCCTTGACATCAGCGGCAGTTCGTCCGCGGACACTTAATTCATACTTCGCCTTAGCAGACAGAATTCGTTGAGCGTGGAGGCCGCTGTCGAAGGTGGCGGCCTGGGGCGAGAAGGTCGAACTTTCGGTTTGTTGATCGACCGCGGCAATCGGAATCTCCACAACCGGCAGGCCAGAGGAGGACTCTAGCGCGCCGGCCAGCATGATGAGAAGGCCTTGTCCGGCGATCATTGCCATGCGATACGCAGTGCTGCGGATGCCAACGAACCAAGCTTGTTGGTGGCTCGAGAGGGCAAGCAGGTAGAATCCGTCAGCGGCGATGTCGTGAGTGGCGGAGCAAATGGCGATACCGGCGAGTGCCACCAAGCTCCAGCGCAGGAAGCTGTCGAGCGGGATGGCGAAGGCGACACACGCGAGCCCAGCCGCCACCAACAATTGCATGACGAGCACCCAGGCGCGGCGCGTCCCGATGCGCTGCACGAGCGGGCTCCACAAGGGCTTAATCGTGTACGGCAGATAAAGCCAACTCGTGTAGAGCGCGATCTGCGTGTTTCCCACGCCGAGTCGCTTGAACATGATGACCGCAACGGTCATCATGACGACGTACGGAATGCCTTGAGCAAAGTAGAGGGTCGGCACCCACCACCACGGCCCGCGATCGACTGCCTTCGTGCTTTCGCCTGACGAAGCTTCCGCCGTCATTACTGTTTGTCGTTGCCGACCTCCGCTCTCGATGGCTTACCTTCACGGCCGAGTCGCGAGACTGCCGACACGACGACGGCCTTAGGTTCGCCCGAGCCGGTCTTGAGTTTGTAATCGTATTCATCGCCCGGCACGATCGCGGTCGTCCAGCCATCGGCATTCTGCGATCGTACTACCCATTGCCACGGTTTCTTATCTTTCGGCAGGCTCATTGTTATCGCAACGCCGCCATCGGTGCGGGTGGCCGAAACTTCCGGCTTGGCGGGCGTTTCTTTGCCCAGCCACGTCGACTCGGGAACAAGCGCCGGCTCGGCGTACGGGCCTTCCTTGAGCTTGTCGCTGATGCCACCGAAGTTCTGCATGAGCGCTTTCATGCTGAAGTGAACGTTGCCGGTCGCGCCGGCTGTCGCCCGGGTCGCTTCGATCTGCTGCAAGAGGTCGTCGGCGGTCCAAGTTCGTTCGGCATCGTCATCGCCCGCCTTTTTGCGGACTTTAGACGTAAAATTTCCCGGCCAAAGATGCCGCTTCTTTTCGTTTTGTTCTGCCCACCACTCGAGCAGCTTGGGATAGCTTTGTCCCTTGCTGTCGACTTTCCAATAGAGTTGCGGCGTGAAGTAATCGAGCCAACCTTCTTGTTGCCACTTTCGTGCGTCGGCATACAGCGTGCTGTATTGGTCGAGGCCGGTGATGCCCGGCGGATTGCCCGGCCGCCAAATGCCGAACGGGCTGATGCCGACGAGTACCCACGGCTTCGCCTTTTTCACTTCCAGATACATACGATGCACGAGGTGGTCGACGTTCTGCCGTCGCCAATCGTCGCGATCGAGCTTCATACCCTTCGCCTTCGCGCGAGCGTAACTGTCATCATCGGGGAATGGTACAACTTTGCCGGCTTCGTCGCGCACCTGGTACGGATAGAAATAGTCGTCAATGTGCACGCCGTCGATGTCGTAACGCTTCACCACGTCGTTGAGCACGGCAATAAAGTTTTCTTCCGATCCTGGTTCGCCCGGATCGAACCATAAGTATTTGCCGTACTTGCGCACGATATCGGCCTGGGCGATGCTCGCATGTTTTTCCGATGCCGGCGTCTTGGCACTGGGTACGCGCACGCGGTACGGATTGAACCAGACATGCAGCTGCAACCCCGGCGATGGGCTTCTTTCACCGCAAACTCCAGCGGATCGTAAAATGGCTTGGGCGCTTCGCCCATCTTGCCGGAAAGAAACTCCGACCAGGGCTCAAGCTTCGACGGGTAGAACGCATCGGCCTGGGTGCGCACCTGGAAAATGACCGCGTTGATATTGAGCTCGACGCACTTGTCGAGAATCGCGAGGAACTCCTTCTGCTGCTCCGCGGAGGACAACCCCGGTCGCGACGGCCAGTCGATGTTTTCTACTGTGGCGACCCACACGCCGCGGAACTCGCGGGCGACCGGCGGCGGGGACTTATCGCGGCGCGACTCGGCAGCACGCAACATTGGTGCGATAGCAGTCGCTATTGATACGCCTAGCAGAAACTGACAACACCGTTGGGTTGCAGCACGACCGGACAGAGATTTCATTCCGACACCTCGCAAAATCGACTCGCTGGGCCCACCTGATGAAACGTCGGAACTCGCGCCGCGAGCCGCTGCATACAACTGGTCGATTGACGATGCTCGCTGCCAAAAGAATGCCGCGGCCGACAGCTTCCGACGCTTCGATTCAGAATAACCAAGCGCCGCGGGAAAGAGCAGGGGACAGTGCGCAACATCCTAGCGCTATTGCGCAAAGGTCGCTGCATTTGAGCCGGATTCGTTGTGGCAAAACCGCGCGTTTTCTATCGCTTTGAGCGCCGGAGTGCCCCGGCGGAAAGCGCCACAATGAGAAGCACCAAGTTGGCGGGTTCCGGCACGGCTCCAGCGGTTGCACCGGCGGCCAAGCTCGCCGCGGTTTCACCAAAGTGGGCACGCCACAGGTCATACTCGGCCTGAGTGTAGATCGTGCCGAAACCCTTGCGCCAGACCGAATAATCGGAAGTGTCGACCATTCCATCGAAATTCAAATCGCCGAGCAGCGAAACTCGCAGGTTAATTGCGTTTCCGGTGTCTGTCAGCGCATAAGCAAAGTGATTCGGCGCGTTGAGCATGCTCAAACTGGCGAGGCTGCCGCTCAGCGTGCCGTAGTTGATCAACGTATAGATGCCGACAGTCATCCCGCCGGCGTCGATGATATTCAGCGACGCCGCATTGAGGTTCAAGAGCCCGGCGACATCGAGGCGGTCCGCAGCACCGCCCGCACCGACTTCGAAGTCGAGTACAGAGCCCGTATTCAGTGTAAGTGCGCTGACGCCAAGCGATTCGATGCTTGCTCCGGGAGCCAGCGTGGCTCCGGAGTTCAAGGTGACGGCTCCTGATAGAAAGCCCGTTCCGCCGAGCACGCCGCCGTTCACCGTCACGCTACCCGTGGTGTTAGAGGCATTGAAGAGCAGGGTGCCCGCATTAATGATCACAGGTCCGAGCGTGTTGGCGCCTGCCAGTATTTGCGTCGCGGCCCCATTTTTTGTGAGTGAGCCGCTGCCGTTTATCGAGCCGTAATAAGTAGCCGTGCCGGCTGTTGCGGCCAGCGCCAGGTCGGCTGCCCCCTGCAATACCACGCCCGTGGTGTTGTCAGTCGTGCTGGAGAGCGAGGCAATCGTATCGGCAATCCCGTTCATATCGAGCGTCCCACCGTTATTCACCGTGACCGGGGTGGAACTCATCAGACCAGAGGAATGATTGTACCGCAGCGTTCCGCTGTTCACGGTGACTTCGCCAGCGATTGAATTGCTGCCGCTCAGCCGCATTGTGCCCGCGCCGCTCTTGATGAACCCGCCGTTTACGATGGGCACGACAACATCGAGGTCGACGTCCGCTGCACCATTGTTGACGTTAAAGCCACGCACTCCTCCGCTAAGGTCAATGGTGCCTTGGTTGCCCGATCCTATTCCGGGGGCGATGGTTGCAGTGGCGTTGTTGAGCGGGTTGATGGTGACCGTGCCAGTGACGGCGATCTTGGCCGGCGCGGCCGCATCGGGCATCAAATTAATTGTATTGAACGTTAGCGAGCCCCGTCCGCCGGCCAGCGTAAATGTGCGTGTCGCATCGACCTGCAGCGTATGGACGCTCAAGGCGCCCAAGCCGCTGAGCGTCACCGGGCCAGAGAATTGCGCTGAAATCGGTCCGGACCGGAGGGCCTTCGGATAGTTCGTCGCGGGATTGTTGTCGAAATCGTTGTTGTAGGTCGGATCGTAGTTGATCGTCAGAAAGCCGCCTGTGATGTCGAGCGCCTCGCGCACGAACAACTTGCGTACGTTATGTGAGCCGGAAGAAAGAGTCACCGTAATATCGGCGTTAGGCCGATCGAGAATGACCGTATCATTCTGGCCGGAAGTGACGCCGCTGCCAGCGGCGCCCGGCAGGCGCGGCGTGGGCAAGGTCTGCGTGCCGACCGGAGCCACCTGTCCCGGGCCAGTCACGGGCACGATCGGCGCCTGGCCGCTATTCCAATTCGAGAGGGTGCTCCAATCGCCGCTGCTGTTGTTGACCCAGAGTGCCGGAACAAGATAGTCCTTCAGATACTCGATGTCGCCGTGCGTGACGTCCATATCGAGGTTGTTGGCGCCGTTGTTAAAACTCTGCAGGCGACCGGTGCTCGCGTATTGCCAGAACGCCCAGGGGTGCGTCACACCGGCGTCGTCCCAGGGACCGTAGATCGGTGAGTACGAATCCTTTGGCTCGGAATTCTGCACATCGATGGCCGACGGATTACTCTGATTCGGCCACCGCGCGCTCCATAATGTGGGATAGGCAGCAACAGTTTGGCTCGGCGTCGGGTCGGTGGCAGTCTGCAGAATGTTGGCGGCGTAGTTGCCGTTGGTGTAAATTGCCGGGCGAATGCCCATGACTTCGTAAATGCGGTTGGAGAAATCCAGGCAGAATTGAGCTAACTGATTGTCGGTCCGAATGCCATCGCCGGCTTCGAAGTCGTGAACAGGCAACAAATAACCGGGCCGCATAAATGCGCCGGCCATTTGAATGAAGTGGTCGGCTTCGTTGGCGCCGGAGTTCGCGATGCCGTTCGAATTCGTCGTCGTCGCGATAATATCCGGCCGGCTGAAGTGATACGAGCCGACAAACATGCCCGCCGCGGTCGCGCGATTGACGTTTTGCACGTAGTAAGGATCGTCGTAGCGCTGCGAGAGGGTATTGAGCCCATTTAAATTGTCTTTGTCATTCTGATCGTAATACCCCGTGGTGCCGCCGCGGCTCGATCGCAGAATCACGAACTGCCGGTTCTCAACGCTTTTGATGTTGTTCCACGTCGTCTGGGAAATATTCCCCTGCCACGCTGAGATATCGAGCCCCAGCACACGTTGCGCATGCGCCGTTGCGGTGGTTAACAGCAGTGCACATGCCGCGAGAATCGTCAGTATTTTGGGACTCGTCATGTCGAAGGCATTCGATTTTGAATGGAGTTATTCTCTTTCTAAACCGCACCGGCGTATGAGCCGAACGAAGATCGCGCCGGCAATGAGCGACGAGAGTGCCGGCTCAGGGACAGCAGCACCGGCGTTTGCGGCCGCGGCAGTGACCGCAGTTTCGCCAAAGTGAGCCCGCCACTGGTCGTAATCGGCTTGCGTGTAGACGGTGCCCAGACCTTCGCGCCAAACGGCATAGTCAGCGGTGTCGACCGCCCCGTCGAAATTGAAGTCGCCCAATAACGACACGCGAAGGTTAATTGCCGTGCCGGTGTCGAGCAGACTGTAAGCAAAGTTGGACGGCACACTCGCTAGCTGCAAATTAGCAACGCCGCCACTAAGCGTTCCATAGTTGAACAAGGTATAGACACCGACCCCCATGCCGCCGGCGTTAACGATATTCAACGACGCCGTGCCCAGGTTGAGAACGCCGGCCACATCCACGCGATCTGCCGCGCCGCCGGCCCCAATTTCAAAGTCGAGCACCGATCCGGCGTTCAACGTCAGTGCGCCAACCCCCAGCGATTCAATACCGGCGCCGGGAGCAAGATGGGCGCCGGCGTTGAGGGTAACAGCGCCGGAGAGCGAACCAGTGCCGCCCAACACGCCGCCGTTCACGGTGACGCCGCCCACGGAGTTCGTCCCGTTGAAGAGCAGCGATCCAGCGTTGATCGTCACCGGCCCCAGCGTATTGTTGCCGGCCAACACCTGCACGGCCGCACCGCTCTTTGTCAATGTCCCGGTGCCGCTGATCGAACCGTAATACGTATTCGTTCCCGCGGCGGCGGCCAGCGACAACGCCGCAGAGCCTTGCAGAATCACGCCGGTCGTATTGCCGACCGCGCTCGATAGCGACGCGACCGTATCGCCGATGCCGTTCATATCCAGCACGCCGCCGTTGTTGACAGCCACGGCGGTTGAAGTGGTGAGGCCCGAGGCGTGGTTGTAGCGCAGCGTGCCGCCATTCACGTTCACGGCGCCGGTGAAGGTGTTGTTGCCGCTGAGCCGCATAGTGCCAGCGCCGCTCTTGGTGATGCCGCCGTTGGTGATTGGAACGGTGACGTCGAGATCAACATCCGATGTTCCATTTGCCACGTTGAAACCGCGCACGCCGCCGCCGAGGTCGACAAACCCGGTCGCTCCAGAGCCGCTGCCGTTCGCAATGGTCGCCGTACTATTGGCGAGCGGGCTAATGTTCATATCGCCGCTGATCAAAATCTTGGCTGGGGTGGCGCCAGGCATCAAATTGATCTGCTTGAACGTTACGGCGCCGGTGCTGCCAGCGAGCGTGAATGTTTGCGCGGCGTCGACACGCAGCGTGTTCACGCTCAAGCTGCCAGTGCCGCTCACTGTAACCGGGCCTGAAAACTGCGCCGAAAGCGGGCCCGACCGCAGCGCGCCCGGAAATGTCGTGGCCGGATTGTTGTCAAAATCGTTGTTGTAATTCGGATCGTAGTTGATTGTGAGCGTGCCGCCGGAAATGTTCAGCGTTTCCCGCATGTACAATTTGCGGACGTTGTGCGAGCCAGTGGAAATGGTGACCGTGATGTTCGCATTCGGCCGCTCGAGAATTACGGTGTCGTACTGGCCCGATGTGGGGCCGGAGCCGGCCGCGCCCGGAAGACGCGCTACAGGCAACGGGCCCGTTGCATACTGCGGCGCCTGGCCAGCGCCGACTTGCGGCGCCACGATCGGCTGGCCGCTGTTCCAGTTCGTGAGCGTGCTCCAGTCGCCGCTCGCGTCGTTCCACCAGACTGCCGGCACGAGCATGTCGCGCAGAAACTCGATATCGCCCTGAGCGACGTCGCCATCGGTTGTGGTATCGCCGAACGAACCAAACGGCGCCTCTCCGCTGCTGTATTGCCAAATATTCCATGGCTGGCTGTTGCCGTAATCGTCGAACGGGCCGTAGTACAGGTTCGGAGAGCTGCTCGCGTCTTTCGGGTTCTGCGTTTGGAGACTGCCATACGCGGCCTCGTCGTACGGGTTACCGCTGCCGGCAGCATAGCTCGCACTAACCAGCATCGGATAGGCCGGCGACACGACGCTCGGCCCGTTTGCTGCTGGCTGAGCGAGCGCGTTCCGCGTCGTCGCACTTGCGCCGGATAGATCGTTAATGTAATTCCCGTTTGCATAGATCGACGGCCGAATCTTCATGATCTCGTAAATGCGGTTCGAGAAGTCGAGCGTGAACTGCGCCAGCTCCTGGTTCGTGCGCTGCGCTTGCCCCGCCTCGAAATCGTACATCGGCAACAGATAGCCTGGCCGCATGTAGACGCCGGCCATTTGCATGAAGTGGTCGGCTTCGTCCGCGCCGGTGTTGGTGAGAATATCCGCGCGTTCGAAATGGTAAGGGCCGGTCATTAACCCGGCCGCGTCGGCCCGCACCATGTTCTGAATGAACCGCGAGTCATCGTAGCGGCGTGAGAGCGTTTCTTGAGTGCCGCCGCCAGGGGTACCCGCAGTTTGCCCCAGGCCGGTGGTGCCGCCGCGCGAGGAACGAACGTACGCAAATCGGCGGTTGTCATTGTTGTAGGCGTAGTTCCAAGCCTGCTGCGTGATCTCGCTTTGCCAATAGGAAACGTCGACGCCGAGGACCCGCTGGGCACGACTCGCCGCAGGAAGACTTACGAGCGCGAGGAGGCTCGCGGTCACGATCGCCATTGTCCGCGCCGCTATTATGCCAACGTTCATCATCGCCTGCACCAAACCGTTCCGTTACGAGAATATGCCGAGCGCAATCGTCCTGTTGCGACAGGTTCGTTCACACGAATTTATAAATGCTGGAGAGAGAATCGCTGTCGGCAGTTCGACTAGATTATCGCCGACAGGTTGTGCAAGCCCTGATTTGATTATTCACGAAAGGTGCATTTTCAGCAACTTTTGTTGCCGCCACACGGTCAACCAAAAACAACTAGAATGGTTGCGTGTGCGCAGGAGTCTAATCCTATTGCGCATCGCTGGTCGCCAGCGAGGGGTGCTCAATAGCGTGGGGCATCTCTAAGATCCAGTGCGCTTGCTACAAACAGCAGAAGCCGCATCGCCTCTGGGCTGATGCGGCTTCGTTGCGAACGTCGACTAGTATCCAATCCTAACGCGTGCCACGTCGCAGCGACACTAGCGCGATCAGCGCCATCGAGGCCAAGCCGATTACGGCCGGTTCCGGCACCACGATGCCATCATCGATGGAAATGCCGTCAATCCACGCGTCGCCAACAGTCGAACCCAAGCCAGGGCCCATGACGACCGTGTCCCAACTCTGTGCCGTGGCGGCGGAAATGGTGCGGCTAAGAATGTCATCAACAAAAAAGTTGAGCGTCGTATCGTCCGCGAGGCGTTCGATGGTGAATTTGTGCCAACCAGTAGACCGATTGGGAGATCCGGCAGCGTCCAGATTGAACCAGCCGGTGGTTGTACCGAACGTTACGCGAGCCTGATATTTCGAGCCGTTATACACTTCTCCTGGCATCGTCACCGAGTTGTACTTGCCAATGGCCAGCAACTGGGCGAGCGTGCCGTTGGCGGTTGTGCCGCCGTTCGGGAGCCCGGTGCCGCCGGAATAGCCACGAACTTCGTTGAATACGCGCGATGCGGTGTTCGAGGCATCGTAGATGTACGAAGTGAACGTGCTGTAGCCACTGAGTTCATTGCCGCCGTTGTCGGCAATTATGTTGTGATGCATCCGGTCAGCGGAGGTATCCAGTTTGGCGCTAAACGTTCCGCCAGCTGGTACGACATTCTGGGCCGTATCGATCACGAGCGGGCTGGGAGACGCCGCAGTCGAGGTCCAGTTGCTGAGATTTCCCGATTCGAAGTTATCGGAAAAGATTGTCGCGGCCGGGACTGCCGGCACGATGCCGAGCAGCATTGCCGCGGTGGCCAAACAGTTGCGAATACTCATTAGCGCCCTCCAAGGATGTGGGATTCGAAGAGAACTGGCCCAGACACGCACGCCGATACATGGATGTCACTACTTTCACGCTAATTGGTACCGCCAACGTAAGCAACGAATTTGGCGCAGAAATTTCTCGCTTTAGCGTGAGCGTGAGATAGCAGCGAACTCGAACGGTGCTTGGCGACGCCGGAGCGGGCCCCGGCCGAACCTACTTCAGCTCAAAATTGATCGGTTCGTTCTGGCCCGCTTGAACTTTCGCGCTCAATGTCGTTTTGGCGCGGACGGAGTACTGCGGCGGGATCGCGATTTTCGAAGCCGGCAGCTTATCGCCTTCTTTATAGCCGGCCGGCACCTCAGTGCTTACGTCCACGGTGACCGCATAGTCGCCGGGGGGAACGTTGAGGCTATATTCACCGGTCTCTAAGATTGCCCCGCTGATCGGCCGACCATCCACGGGAAAGAATGCAATGATGCCGTTTCCGAGCGGTTCTCCCCGGTAGCTTACATGCCCAGTAAGGCTGACCGTATTCGCCTTCTCGCGACACCCGCCCAAAAGCGGACTAACACTGGCCACAATCAGAAACGCGGCGATCACTCGCCAATCGCATTCCAAAAACTTTCCCGCGAGTCGATTCAAGAACTTTGCACCTTTCCGATGCCACCATCAACAGACGGCGTGCCGTCGGCACGGGCCTTCTTTAGCTGCGATGCCGCCTGGCCGTCAATCGGGCTAGAAATCACCAACTGCTTCTTCGCCGTTACGCGATCCGAGGCCGAGGTAAACCTTGCTGTCCAAATTGTCGACCAAGAAGTGAACGGAGCCATCGCCCATCGCGAAATTCGCTCCTCCTTTATGCTGGCTGCCAAACGGTAAATCGTTGCATGTGATTTTACGCGGCGTGCTGTCTGGCACTTCCGGGCGATCGCCAGCCTTATTGTCGTGACCCACATAACAAGCAACGAAGGGGTCATGATTGATTGGCCATAGATCTGTCACGTTCTTCGTCGCAAATAAAGCCGATGAGGGCTGCGGGCCATCCGGAACCGCCGAAGTTCTTGCCGTACCACCTGGATCAGACGGACTTGCCAAGGCAAACGCGCCGATCATCCAAGTCCGCACCTGATAGGTCCGCTCGCCGAACAGCAGCGTCTTGCTTGTGCCGTCTGATATCGACTTGAGTCCTACTTGCCAGCCCTGAATCAGCAATCCGTCAAAATTGACGGGGCCTAGTCCTGTCATATCGGCTGAGATGCAATAACGTCCTGGAAGCTTCCAACTGTTGTTAACAGCGGCCTTCACGCAATCACCGGTGCGAGCATAGTACGAGCCGGCAACACCGCAATAACTCATCGCGCGGCGATCTGCATTGCCGTATTTCTCGATCTGGTATTTCAAGCCTTCATCGCTCGAGCATAGGTACATCGGCAACAAGAGCTTGTTGATCGAATCCATGGTCGAAGAGTACGCATCCTGTCCCGGCGGCGCCTTCTTCATGTTGTCCCAGATGCGAAGTGCATCTTCGCTTACCTTGGCCTCTTCGATATAGGGCAGGATTACCACGGTCCACGCCAAGCCACTCGCTTGGTTGTAAGTGGTCCCGGTCGGCGTCAACGCCAAGGTACTCCCAGCAGGCAGTGCGTTTTTCGACGACTCATAGTTGAGTACGGCGAGCGCGATATTCTTGGCATTGTTCTGGCACGATGTGCGCCGAGCCGCCTCCCGAGCGGCCTGAATCGCGGGCAAGAGCAGCGCCACTAGAATGCCGATGATTGCGATCACCACCAGCAGTTCGACGAGCGTAAACGCCGCCCGTTTATGTGAGTATGATTTTGACCCGTGAACACGAGCGTGATCGCGAAAAATGCGTTTCATATCCCCCGCACCTTTCTGTTACGACTATCTGTCCCAGCCCCAATAATCTGCCAGCCTCCTGCTGCCAGCGCCGCGTGATGCGTTACTTCTTCGCTGCACCCGGCAGCGGCTCGATTTTGAATTCGAGATTCTCGAGGTCCTTGTCGACTGTGACCTTATAACCGCTCGTGGCAGCGGACGTGTATTTCGGATCGATAATCGAAGAGCCTGGGTCGGTGGCATTCGACCACACGGCGAACGTCACGCCGTAATCGCCCAGGTACACGCCGTCGCCGGGGATGCGGGTGTAGGCTTCGAACGTGCCATCTGGCTTGATGATGCCGCTTGCGCCTTTGCGGATTTGGGCGGTGCTGTCTTTGGCGGGCTCAAATCGCACCACGCACGCGCCGCCGTGCGGAATCGAGCCGTCCATGTACGTGACTTTGCCGCGCACCTGGGCCATCTCCGGCCGCTTGTTGCAGCCGACGAGCTGTGTAACACAAATCAAGCCCGCGACGAGCGCCGCATTCTTCAGACATCGTTTCAGCCAAGGCGACATTTCGCAATGATTCCAACAGATGCAGATAAGGGATGGTAATTCTGAAATTACTGGCAGGCCGTGGTGTCGCGCGGGCTAGCGCCGTTGAGCCCGCCCGCTCTATCGCCATCGCCGCTGGAAATGTAGCGATCCCATGGTGTGCAACAGGCGCCGTTGCGCCCGCTGGTTTCAATGTCATCGCTGATGAACTGCACGCTGCCGTCGCACATGGCGACAAACACGCCGCCCTGGTGATTGCTGCGGGCAGTGGCTTGGTCGAACACCGTGCCCTGGTAACATGGCATGCAGCCGCCACTCAACTCGTCCCCAGCAATCGTTCCGTTAGCGCCGCAAATGTCACTGTAAACGTCATCGCCGTCCGGATCGCAGAAGTTAGGACCGTTATCATCTCCGCTTGCCCCATAACCGGCCACGAGACTGGCACCGGCATGCCCCAATGCCCAAGTGCCGCGTGCGTCCTCGGTGGTCGGTCCCACGCGTATTTCGCAAACCAGGAATGTCTTGCTAGTGCCATCGGTGATACGACGCAACGGCACCGCAACGTTTGGTCCCATCACGCCGCGAACACAATTGTCTTTCCATGCGGCGCTGTCAGCATTTGAGACGTACAAACGGCCTGTGCCGCCATATAGAAATCCCCGCCCGGCGTTACCCGCGTAATTCGTGCGTCCCCAGTTACCGCCGTGCGTTGTGCCTGACTTGCCTTGGTACAACTGCTTGTTGGAACCGTCGCTCGGGCACAGCAGTACAGGAATAATGGTTCCCCGGGCTTTGTAAGCACGACTCGTCGTCGAAGTGTCGTTGATCGGAACTGAATAAGGTTCCACTAGAGAAGCCGGATCGAACGCATCGCGGACGGCTTGGTTTTCAATGTAGGGCAGAATATCGATGATCCAGTTCGGGCCATACTTGGTTAACGTATGGATGGCGCCGCCGCTCGAATCGAAGTTCATGCCATTCGGCATCGTCTTCTTCGCCGATTCATAGTTCAATACCGCGAGCGCGACGTTGTGGATATTCGCCTGGCACTGAGCCCGGCGAGCCGCCTCGCGGGCCGCTTGAATCGCCGGCAACAACAAGGCGACAAGGATGCCGATGATGGCAATGACCACCAGCAGCTCGACCAGCGTGAAAGCACGATCCTTGGTGCGGCGAACAAATTGAGACGCTGAATGGGCCGTCACGGTTCCCAAGTTGGATCGCATTTCAAATCCCTCGGTGCGAAACAGAACGTTCCGCGAAAAGACAGATGAACAAAAGAGCAGTTGAATTGCCGGACTCCATTCCTCCACTAGTTATTTTAGCGTGGAAACGCCAAATGAATCAACGAAAGGGACGCGCAGATATTTCACGCATTAGCGCAAACACGTCCATCGACCTCCAACAAACAAAGAGGGCGAAGCCGCCCGCGACTTCGCCCTCGTAACCGTTCGCACAACCGTTGCAACTGATCTAACGACCGCGCCGCCAACCGCTGCAACCGGAGAGGCATAGCAGGATCATTGCGAGGCTCGCCGGCTCAGGCACTGCGGCGTTGCCGCCGAGGCTGCTGCCGCTGCCCGAGGTGTTGCCGAAGCGAGCCCGCCAGGCGTCATAATCGGCGTTATTCACCGTGCCTGGGGTGTCGACTTCGTTCTGCAGAGGGCCGCCATCGCGCCACAACACATAGTCGGCCGCATCCACCACGCCGTTGTTGTTGTAGTCGCCAGGAACGCCTGGCGGAGCAGCGACGGTCGTGACCTGCAGCAAGCCCGTGCCAGTGAGCAGCGTGCTGATGTGGGTGGCACCCGAGCCGGTGCCGCCCCACGTGCCGGTCGCCACCGACGTGCCGTCGATGAACAGCGAATCAATGGTGTCGGTGCCAGCAAAGTTCAAGTTGAAGAACGAACCGGTGGTCAGGTACACGTCGGCGGTGTCGGCGAGCGACGCGCTGTTCGTGCTGAGCGTGCCGCCCAGGACCTTGGTGTCGCCGGTGTAGGATTTGGCGCCGTCGATCGTGAAGGTGCCGGTGCCGGTCTTCTGTAGGCTGCCAGCGCCGCTGATCGCGCCGCTGTAAGTCGTGGTCGAATTATCGGCCCCGGTGATGAGCGACGAGCCCGAGTTGAGAATCGACACGCTGCCGCGGGTGGCATTGCCGCCCTTGAGCGAGCCGATGGTTTCGGTGGCTGCCACCGTCGAGGTGCCGATTTGCAGGACCGCGGTGTTGAGAGTCGACACGACGGTATTGCCGCCACCCCAGCTCGAGTTTGTGGAAATCTCGACGGTCGAGGTGTTGGGAATTGCCGATCCGCCGGTGGCGACGAGCGTACCGAAATTGATCAGCGTGCCGCCGCCGTACGTGTTGGTGCCGCCCAACGTGAGGATTTGGGACTGGCTACCGAGCACGGAAGCGGTTGGGGCCGCCGGGCCGCCATCGGTGCGGGCCAGGCCATTGAGCATCAGACCGCCAGGACCGCTGATCGGGCCATTGATCGTCCAACCAGCGTTAATGACGAAGCCAGAGTATGGCGTGGAACCAACGCCCGAGAGGACAAAGCTGCGCGTGGCCGGCGAGGTGACGCCGATGCTCGTGCCGACCGACGCGCCCAGCGAGGTGTTCGGCGTCGCACCGCCGGCGACCGTTACGGTGCCGGTTGCGGCGCCGAAGCCGGTGTCGCCACCGCCGGTGCCGTTGAGGCGATACAAGCCTTCTTGCACGTCGAGGGCGGTGAATGTCCAATTGTTGAGGCCGCGAAATTCGCCATGACCGGTCTTGTGGAGCGTGCCGCTGGTTTCGCCGGCGGCGAGGCCGACGAAGCCGTTGTACAGCAAGATGCTGTAGGCGCCATTCGGATCGTTGATGGCGCCGCCGCCGACAGCGCCGCTGGGGGTATCGAGCGTGCCGCCCTTCGCGGTGATTTCGATGCGGCCGGCGCTCGAGGGGTTCGTGTAAATGCCGCTGCCCACGCCGACGATCGTGTTCTGAAGTTTGCCGCCATCGAGCGTGAGCACATGGCCCGAGGTCGCCGTGATGACGTTCAAGTTTGGTATCGAGAGCGTTGCGCCTTGATTGATGCGCGCTGGGTTGGCGTTGATGACGACGCCACCAGCGCCGCTGGGTAGCGCGACCTTGCCGTCTTCAATGATGAGGCCGCTAACGGTGCGGCCCGCGGGGATCAACAACGCGGTATCAACAGCGTCGTTGCCAGGAGTTGTAGAGGCGCTGCCGGCGGAGAAGACCGCGATGTCGCCATCTGTCCAGGTCGTCGTAGCGCTGCTACCGTTCGGGTCAGTATTCCAGTTGGCGGTCGTGGTATCCCAGGTGCCATCGGAAAAACCGAACCCGTCGCGCCCCGCCCCCGGCGAGGAGCCGTTAATGTCCCAATACTTGGTTGTCTGGGCGTGAGCCATCGAGAGGCTGCCCAAGACAAACATGATTGCCAGAAGCCGAGAGGTAAGTTTCATCAGTTGAGTTTCTCCGCCCACGAGAAGTAGGAGTGAAAGGGGGCATCCCCTTGCCGATTGGCGCATCGAGGTCCACTTTTTTCAGAATAACCGCCCGCGAAAACGGTGCAAACAAAATATGCGCAATAATCTCTCGTTTTATCGCAGCAACCGCTTTCGGCCCGGGTTTTCATGCGAGCAATCGCAACCCGCTTTTTTTGGAATCGCGACGGATGAAACGAGAGCGTCGGGTGGAATGCTTCCCCCCGGGGGGCGTGCATAACTCGCACCTCATTGGCTTTGATTGTTGGCCGTGCGATGGCGCGAGTTCAGCCGATTTGGTCGCACGCTTCGCTGCCCCCGCCCAATTCCGGCAGTCGCGGATGCGCTTTCACGAACGACCAAGCCGATGGCCATTCTGGCGCAATGGTTTGTCGCTATAATTTGATCAGCTTGCCGCACGAACGTATCGGTTTGACAGCAGCGCAGACACTTTATTCTGGTGTGGAGTTTTCGATGGTTGATTGCCTGAGGGTTAACAAGTGTTTCCTCGTGACAGCTGGTTTAGCAGCCGTGCTGGCTGGTTGCAGTCAGGGTCCGACGCCGATCGATAAGCCCGCTTACAATGCATCAGGTGCCGGCAGCAAGGCAATGGAGTTGTACGACAAAGACGGCGACGGAAAGGTTGCTGGAGCCGAGCTGGACCAGGCGCCCACTCTCAAAGCCGCGCTGAAAACGCTAGATACTGACGGCGACAAAGCCGTTTCGGCCGATGAGATCGCCGCACGTGTGAAATCCTGGCAGGCAAACCCCGCAGCGCTAACCGGCGTAAAGGCGAACGTCACGCTTGATGGTCAACCGTTGGCTGGTGCCGAAGTCACGTTTGAGCCAGACCCGTGCTTAGGAGATGCCATCAAGCTTGGCAGGGGAACAACCACCATGTATGGCGATGTGAATTTGGCAATTCCTGAAGATCAACGACCTTCCGCGAATTATCCAGGCGGCATGCAACTGGGATTGTATGTCGTCCGCGTAAGTAAGGTCGTCAACGGCAAGGAAACAATCCCGGCGCGGTATAACGCCCAATCGACGCTGGGCCAACAAGTTGCCTATGATGATCCGGCATTCAAGGGCCGTAGCATTGCATTTGCGTTGAAAAGCACGCCGTAACTAAATGAGCAAGGCTCGCGGGAGTTGTGATGCTCTTGTCGGCCTTGCGTTCAAAACAGCCAGTACGGCACAGCTATGGCAGGGATGCGGTTTCGCCGTCGTTCCGTACAGCGAGATATCGGTGTGTTGTGGGATCAATGTCATAGGACACGAATTGCACCGACCCATCGCACATGGCCATGTTTAAGCCTCCGGCGTGCGCACTTCCGAACGCGTACAGCGATTTGTTGTTGTCCAACCCGGGCGTGTCTTGGGAAGGCTGTGTATCATTTGTGTTGTTATTTCCATCGACCAGCGGTTGGTATGCCCGGCGCGTATTGTCCCATTCATAACCTGCAAAAACAGACTGGTTATCGCCATAGCCACCGCCGGCAGCTACGGAGGTTTCGTAGTATGGCGGGAACAAATATTTCTCTCCAATCAAATACGTGTTGCTGGCACCATCGGATATCTGCGATATCTTGATTTCGCTATGGTGCCCCACTGCGCCCGACTGGCAATATGGACCAGGAGCAGTGCCCGATCGAGAGACGATCGGCGTGCAAGAAGTATCGTTCCACTTTTGATCCGCATCGATCTGCGTATAAGTCATACCACCTGGCGGCCACATCTGGACGCTGAAGCCGTTCCCTGCGGTTTGCTGCGAATCACCGGCGTTCGCCGCATAGTCTCCCTTGAGTACGGGAACATTTACGAGCCAGGACGGACCGCTGCCTGCGCTTGACACCCACGTTCGCAACAGCGTGGCACGTCGTGTAGGACAGTTAAATATTGTGACGAGCGATTGATGCAGTTTTAATGACGGGTCGCTGAACGCGGCCGGAGCACCCGTCCCGTTGAAAGTTTGTCCCTTGCCGAGATCGCGCAGCGCTTGCTCTTCGATGTAGGAAAGAATGCTGTACGCCCAGCTTCCAGGTTGCCTAATTCCATATCCGCGGTTCGGGTCCGGAGGATAAGCATCTCGCCAGCCGCCAGACGGCAAGAATTTCTGCGTGTCCTCGTGCAGCAAGCACCCCAGCGCCAGCTGCTTCACATGGTTCTTGCATTGGTTCCTGCGGGCAGCTTCGCGTGCAGCTTGAATTGCCGGCAATAACAGGGCCACCAAGATTCCGATAATTGCGATCACGACCAATAGTTCAACTAAGGTGAACCCAGGCCGATCAATCGAAGTGCCGTTACGGTGTTCACCGTGATGGAGCTTTTCATGCATTGCAGTTTTCTCGCTAGTGCGACTATTCCTTTTCAAGTTCAAATATCAGATCCGTCTTGTCGCCGTCGACGCTGATTTCAAAGGGCGTATCGGTGGGGCTGCCGTACTTCGACAAAATTAGCGACTTGCCACCCATCGGCTTGTCGAGCACAGTGAATGTGACCGCGTATTCTCCGGGAATCACACCATCTCCGGGCTTGCGCGTGAACATCGTGAAACTGCCATCCGGCGCAATATCCCCGGAGGCTGACTTGCGAATCTCGGCGGTCGAGCTCTCCGTCGGCTCAAGCCGAATGGCGCGTACACCCCCCGTAATAGGCGAACCGTCCTTATAACGAGCGTGGCCCGCAACTTGGTACGTCTTCCGGCCGTTGTTGCAACCGACTTGATTCAAAAGCCCCACGGCGAGCGCCAACAGGATTAGTCCTCGGCTCGATACAGTCACCACGTTCGGGGCTCGAAAAATCAAAGTTAACCTGCGAACTCGATTGTACAGTTTACGGGCGGCCAGGAGGTGGCGTGTAGCCATTATCCATACTTAGGAAAAGATAGTCCCACGCCTTGCAGCACTTTGAGTACGTTCCTCCCGTTTCAATATCGTCGCTGATGAATTGTACGCTGCCATCGCACATGGCCACGAATACGCCGCCCGAATGCGTGCTGCGAGTTGTCGCCTGATCGAACGCACCTGGTCCATAGCAAGACATGCATGTTGCGGCCAGTTCAGCAGAAAGGCAATTGAGCGGCGCGACACCGCCGATATCATCGCCGCTGGCACCGCACCAGTTCGGCCCGTTATCGTCGCCGCCCCATCCGTGGTAAGCCAATAGATTTCCACCAACGTGACCGAACGCCCAACTGCCGCGCGGATCGCCTTCATTCAATCCGGCGCGAATTTCTCCGAGCATCGCGGTCTTGGATGTTCCATCGACGATTTGTTTTAACGTTACGGCGCAGTTCGGACCCATTACGCCGCGGCCCAACGGGTAATGCCAACCTGCACTGTCCGGACCCAAGATTCCAGGCGCGCTGTTGGGCAGGCCTGGGGTTGTATGCGTAGCACCGAGCCCAACGTTTGCCGCATAATTTCCGCGAGCCCAATTACCGCCGTGGCCTTGGTACTTCACCTTGGTGTTTGGATCAGAGGGACAAAGCAGTTCTGTAAGAACGGTACCGCGCTCATCGAAGTTTTGATTGTCGCGCATTGCCACGGGGACGCCCGTCGATGGATTCTTGAAGACAAACGAATCGTACAACTGCTGGTTTTCGAGCTGCGGCAAGATCAATACGATCCAGCTTGGTCCGAAATCCACGTTGCCTTGTATAGTTGGGTCTACAATTCCGTTCGTCAATTTCGGAAACACTGTGCCCGCGGGCAGGATCTTCCGGCTCGACTCATAATTCAGTACTGCCAGAGCCACGTTTTTAAGATTGTTCTGGCATTGAGTGCGGCGGGCCGCTTCGCGCGCGGCTTGAATCGCCGGCAGCAACAGCGCCACGAGAATACCGATAATCGCGATCACGACCAACAGTTCGACGAGTGTAAAAGCGCTTCTGCGCGACCGCATCTCGAAATCTCCTACTTCGCCTAAAAAGTTGGCGTCGTGGCTGGCTGCCACGACGCCAACCGATCTTCAAAACACACTCGCCTGACGATCGCCTAGCTTCAGCTTAACTTGCCGCGTGCCGCTTTCGGCCGCATGCGCCGATGGCAAACAGGCCAAAAAACGCCAACGCAATAGTACTAGGTTCTGGCACCGCGCCGCCGCCCAGCGAGCTGCCACTGCCCGACGTGTTGCCGAAGCGGGCGCGCCAGGCATCGTAGTCCGAGGCGTCGACAACGCCAGGTGTGTTGACTTCATTCTGCAGCGGCCCGCCGTTGCGCCAGAGCACGTAGTCGGCAGCATCGACCACCCCGTTGCCGTTGTAGTCGCCAGCGACACCGGGCGCAACAGGAGGCAACAAGACAAAGTTATTGACTCCACCAGCCGCCGTGCCGCTCGTTCGGGCAAGCGTGTTCCCGCCCGGGCTGAAGACTTGGAGAATCTGGCCGATGTTGCCGGTGGTCGCCGAACTGTTGGTTACGTAGAGGTTGCCCGCAGCATCGTACACAACGTCCGAGGCCGATAAATGCGAGCCCCCTTGGCCGACCGTGCTAATCGTCACTGCGTTGGTAATGTCATTCCCGGAGGTGGTGAGCATCGGGATGCCATTGGCATCCAAAGGAATGACGATGACGCTGCCCGCTCCAAGCCCGTTGTGTGCAACATCCGCGGCATTACGCTGCAGGACCATAAATTTCTTATCGGGAGAAATCGCCATTCCTTGGACACGACGAAACACGTCCTGCAAATCTGTGGTATTACCTGCGGGAGTGGTCGGGAATGCCGTATCAGCGTCCAGATTATGGTCGATCGAAAATTGCAATGAGTTCCATAAAATGGTTGGCGGCTGGGTGCCGTCGGCACCCGGTTGGATGACCATTAGACTCGGTTGGTCGCCATTGCTGCGGGGCTGCGAGATGTACCACTTGTTGAAAGTGGGATCATAAATCATGTCCGCCCGAACGCCCAAAATGTTGCTGAAGAAATTGGTTCGTCCATCTGTAGTTGTTCCATACTTACTGGAATCTACGACCAATGTCGGAGCCAACGCATCGTAATTGGTTGCCGAACCGATATTGTATTTCCAGATACTGTTGCCGTCGTTGTTAGGGACTGCGAGATTTACATCCAGGTCTTCGTCCATAGTCCAAAGAGTTAGGTTGGAACCCACCGTGCCCGTGACGTATGGCTTAGCTACGCTGGAGCCGTGGAGTGGTAGCCTGCCGAATTCGTCCGTCTGTTGACTGTAGATACCACCGGCAGGTCCCGTTCCAGAGCCATCGGCGATCGGAGTGCCGTTGAAATCCGTACCGCCCAGTATCAAGCCACCGGTCGTTAGGTCTCGCGAGGCGTACTTCACGCCGCCCGATGGATCCGACCAATCGCCAACGATCACGTTTCCACCATCATCGAGTGAAATGCGGTATGGCGACGAGCTAACGCTTCCAGCTACATCAAACCCAGGATGCTTGGCCTGCGCGGTGTCCGTCGCGGCAGGAACCGAAAAGTTCGTTAGATCGACGCCCTTAAGGTCCGGTGTCAGAGCGTAAATGCCATCGCCCTGCGGACGGCCGGCAGCGGTGTTCGCCGGGTTTGCATTGGCGACATAGACCGTGCCGAAAAAGGGAGAGTTTGGTTTTGTGTTCACCGCCACACTGTTGGGCTGAGTAAAGTTCGTGTAGGCGTTCGCTGAGTCGCTAATCGCGGTCCAGCCGAGAGGCGCATTCTTGCTGACTTCAATATCGAATGTCGAGAAACCCGTCATGTCGAACGTATATCGGCCCGCCGCGGGCGCTGTAAAGCTCACGGGATTTGCGCCGTTGCGCTTGACCGTTATCGAGTCGGCCGACTCGTTCAGCACAAATTCCCATAAATTGCCGCCCGTGTTCCGGACGTTTGCCGCATACGGCGTTGCCCAGACCATCGCCGGGGCGCCGAATGCCAATGCACATAGCAATGAAAAACAAAACGTTTTTCGCATCAGTTGCTCTCCTTTAGATGCAAAGATACTACGCCTAGTTGAAGACTCTCAAAATCTCGCTTTTTCGCGCGCCGGAGCGCTAGCACGACGCAATCGATCTGAAGACCGAGTGCGCGTGAAACTGCAAATGTGCTTTGAACCTAGGGTAGCGCCGGCGGGCAACAATGTTGCAATGGCGAATGACCGCCCTGTAGCGGCAGTCGTCCCTAAGCCCCGATATCCCAAGCCCCGGCAAGTGATAGCGCTAATTCACCCCGAAACGCTACCAACCCGTATTCTAGCAAGCGCTTGCAGGATTTGGCTACTTTTTTGGCGGAAAAACTAGCAGGCTCTTTGTCGCTGTTGCGCAGAGCTACCTCGCTGTTGCGCATGACTTCGATTCCGCAACCCGGCCGAACGACACCCATCTCCCTTAAGTGAGGGGTGCGGTGGACGATAGAAGGCATCACCCGCGTGAGTTCTGGGGGTCGTCGACGGAGGTGGCGATCGCATCTTCAACCAACGGATAGAGGCCGGTCGTCGATGATTTTACGGGCACGATTCCAGGACATTTTTTTAATGGGTAAGACACTTGGACCGGGAAGGCATGCTGCCGGACAGGTTCGTCGTATTTCGCATCTCCGTATGAGCGCGTAGCTCCGCTTGCCAGGCATGCTGTGCTCCTACAAACCATTCGCAGCCCGACCGCGTTCGCTGTTCGTCGCAAGAAGTGTGTGGCGAGGCGCAGGCACGTTGTTGCCGCCGTTAGGGCAGCGTTGCACCAAGCCACTCGGCACGAGCCGGCGCGCACGCAACGTCGCTCCGCGAGCGCTGGCACGTAATGCGCTTGTTGCTACGCTCGCGACAAACGAACCGTTACTTAAGAGCCAAGCCGATTAAGGCGATTCTGCAGGCGACCCGCCACCGCCTGGGCTAACTCGTTCTCGCCGAAGGTAGCGAAGCAATCATCGTTCAAGCCAGCGGTGTGCGACGTGTCAGCAGATTTTGCGCGGCTATCGTAACGCGAAGCTTCGACCTTGCTCAGCGCCAAAAGGTTCAAGTCGTGTGAGTCTATGCGCATCAAAGCGGACGACGCTTGATGGGACTCGCGACGATTGTTGACCGTGGGGGCGGCACTCCTAAAACGAACCCTTCCGACAACGACTCCTTGAGAATTCACCCGTACGTCTTCGTTTGCCCACGCCATCGGCGACACTGCTTCGCTCAATTGAGCGGTTTCACCAGGGGTTGGCAGAGCGGCACTGGCCGCAGCGGCGTTCGCTCCGCTGGCGGTCAGCGTGCCAAACTGGGAGCGCCACACAGCATAGTCGTTCGCATTCACGGCGCCGTCGTTGTTGGCGTCGCCTTGAGCGGGTGTGGCGCCGCTCGCCAGGCCATTGTTCTTGCGCCAAATGATGTAGTCGCTCAAGTCAACTGCGCCATCACTGTTGAAGTCGGCATTCGGCGTTGGCGCCGCAACTCCGAAAAAGTCCAGCACGCGGCCCATCACGGTTTGGCGAGTTGCTGCGCTGGTGATCGTGTCGAATGGGAAACCGAACATCACGATGCTGCCCTGGCCACCGGTGCCGGCATACTGAATGGCGGCTGTACCGCCGGTGCCGCCGCTGTACGTGAGCGCGCTCGTTGCACCGGCCTGCGGGGCGATTACATCTGGATAGGCCACGTCGTAGTATTGGCCGTCCAGATTGCTGAACGTGGCGCCGCTGGAAAATCCAAAATTGCTCAGGCCGGCGAAGATGCCGCCGCCAACTGCCGCGACCGTGTAAGTACCCGCATCGTCGTTGACGTAATCCGCCTTGAGTGTCGACTCATAGAACGTGCGGCCGCTATTCTGCTGATCAAGATCCCAGCCCAGCTCCGACCCAGTGACAAACAAGTTGCCCCCAGCTGCGATAAAGCTGGTGACCTTGGTCTGCTCGGTAGCGTCGAACGTGTGATCGGTTGTCGACTCGGTGCCGGAAATCCAAACAACCGTATCGAATTCGTTAAGGTTGATCGTGCCGTTAATCACCGCCTCATTGCTGGTGCTCGCCACGTGAACGCCCGGCGCTTCCGCTTGGATGGCACGCTGCACCTGCACCACATAATCGAAACTGTTGTTGTATCGCGGGAAGACGCGGTCCACGACGACATTGCTGCCGGGAATCGTGAGCTGAGTTGTATAGCGGAAGTCTTGCGAGGCGTCATTGCGGTCAAACCCGTTAACGATCAGCACCTGCTTTGCGCCACCCTGCGGCAACGCGGTGAGAACCTCCGATGCCGGCGATTCGCCGCCCGAATTGACCGCGACTACTTTGAAAAAGTACGCCACATTCGGGTCGAGGCCGGTGATCGTCTTCGACGTGGCAGTACCGCCGGCAATGGTCGACGCCAACCGGCCGCCATCGAAGCCGTAACCATCGGTCGAAGCATAGATGCGATAGTCTGTGGCGGCCGCTCCATAGGCGGTTGAAGTCGGACCGGCTACCCAACTAATCGTCACTTGCCCTGAGCCGTTGCTTACCGCACTAACGTTCGTTGGTGCGGAGGGCGCCGTCAGCGGCGCGTTGAGCCCGCCGTAAACGTCGAAGTATTGAACTAGCGCCTGGTACATGGCGCGCCCGATCGCGTCCCGACCCTTGGGATTTCGCATGATCAGTGCATCGTCCACGTTGTCGTGGAAGGCGACTTCCGCCAGCGTGGCATCCATTTCGACGACGCCATTTGAATTCGTAAAGTCGTCGGCGTTGAATTCGCCGTAGGCGCCGGTGAGCGTGTAGGTTGTTCGCGTGCTCCACGTGAATCCGAGATCCTGATCGACTGCTCGCAGGTCTTCATTGATCTGCTGTCCGATCCAGGTCGCCAGGTTTGTTTGGTTCGGCGTGGGCGAGCCGGAATTCGTGATCAAGCCGATGGCGCCGCGAGCGGTGCCGCTCGCCGCGTTCGAATGAATCGCCAAGTAAACGCTGCTGCCGAACGCGTTGGTGTTCGCGTTCATTTCCTCAGCCAGCCGCGCCGGTCCGGAAACATTCGGGTCCGTGCCGGTCACACTGAAGAACGTCGACGTATTCACTCCCATGCCGATACTGCGGATAATCCACAGCAGCGCCGCTTCGTCTTCACGCGGCTTGCCCGAAATCGTGCCGCCGGAGTTGCCAGCGCCATTCGGGCCATCCGGCACGTCGCCCATGCCGTTACCAAAGCGAATTGCATCGGCAATGACCACGCTGCCACCGGCAGTCGATTGATTGCTGATGACCACGGAGCCACTTGCCGGGTTGCTGCCGGCATCGAAGTGGTAGGTTCCGAGATAGACCCAGCCGTTGCCGACCATGCGGTGATCGATGCGGACTTCCATCGTTCCGCCACTGTGATTGATCTCATACAATTGATTCGTACGGTTGCTACCGTACGCCGCCCAAGCGTATACGGGGTAGAACCCGCCGCTCGCGAAATTCGGAGTGTAGGTCGCTGTCGCGGTTTCGGTGGCGTTCACACTCGCGAATTTGTACGACACGGCATCTGCAGTCGCGCCGTAGTCCTCGTCGTAATAACGCGTCCCCGTGCTGTTGCTCCAACTTCCGGTAAACATTACGCCGACCGAGTCGTTATCCAGCACGTACTCATTCAGCTGATGGCCAATCGGTCGCATCGGCACGACCGTGGCACCTGCGCGGAACAAGTAATCGGCCAAGTACGTGCCCTGATCTTGCGTACCTAGCGGCTCGATCATCTCTTGGGTTTCGCTGCGGCCATAATACCATTGGTCGCTCGAATCGTACTGATAACCGTGACCGGGCGACATATACACTATCTTGCCCGTGAGCGCTCCGGCAGGCTGCGATCCCACCGGTACTAATCCCGCGGCCGCCAGTGCGAGCCGTTGCTCGAGGGGCTCGAACGTGAACATCCGCCGCGCCAGGCCCATGCTGCGCCGACCGCCGCCAATGAATTTCCCGGACTTCACCAGCCGCTTCGCCCGTTCAACCCAATTGCTCATCTCTTGTTCCCATTCCTCAGAGCTGCAACTTTGTGTCTCAACTCGATTCTAATTGGCGATCACAAAACCGGCACTTATTTCGGCTTTGCAAAGAAAGCCAATACTCGCTTCATCACGGCGGCACGGTCGGCCCCTGCGGTGATTGTCTCGAACGGGAACGCCAGCAACACCATCCGACCGCGGGCCCCGTCGGCCTCAATCTGTACGCCCGCCGCACCTTTGCCATTCGCGTACCTGAGCGCCGCGCGGGCTGAGGCCACGGGTTCGATTACGTCCGGATAATCGACGTCGTAAACGACCTCTCCGTCGTCGAACTTCAGTTTGCTAAGGTCGGCAAAAATGCCGCCCTCCGCGCCGGCCACATCGTACGTCTCCGCATCGTCCGCCACGAATTTCGTCTTAAGCGTATTGCTTAAGAACGACCGACCATGGTCCTCATAATCGAGGTCCCAACCAATTTCCGAACCGGAAACGAACAAATTCCCGCCCCTGGCGATAAACTTCTCCACCTTGGCCTGCTCGACATCATCGAACGTACGATCCTTCGACGACTCCTCGCCGAGCATCCACACCACCGATCGGTAATCGCCGAGTTCGACGGCTCCCGAGATTACCGCCTCATTGCTGCAGCTCTCGACGTGCGTGGCCTCCGCCGCCGCTTCAATCGCCGTTGCCGCCTGCACCACGTAATCGCGCGAATTGCTCCACCGCGGCCGCACGCGGTCGACTGTGTTCTCCGGCCTGCCAAACGGCTGCTTCGGATCGAGCCTGCGATCCAGCCGGTCGAAGCCGTTCACGACTAGCACATCCTTGTTGCCGCCGCTCGGCAACACGGCCACAACTTCCGACGCCGGCGACTCGCCACCCTCATTTACCGCCGACACCTTGAAGTAATAGGTGCGCGTGGGATCGAGATTCTTGCTGGTGTATGACGTCGTGTTGCCGCCATTGGCAACCGTTCCGCCATCGAAACCATAACCGTCGACCGATGTGTACACCCGATACCCATCGGCCGCGTCTCCGAGATACGAGCTCGCTTCTGGGGCAACCCATGAAATCTTTGCCATCCCCTCGGCGTCCGTCGTCACGCGCATTCCAGTCACTGCCGTCGGCAGCCGCGTCGCCGGCGTTTCATTGTTGTCCACTGTGCGGAAATACGTGACCAGTCCTTGATACGTCGCCCGTGCGAACGCGTCGCGCACTTTCGGGTCGAGCATCAGCTCTGCATCATCCTGGTTGTCGTGAAATGCCGTTTCCACGATCGTCGCATCGAATTCGTCGTTGATGTAGTGATTGTTGATCTCGCCGAATTCGATGTCCTCGCGGTCCATCGTCACTTTCTGCTTGCGATCGAACCAGTTGTGTTCGTACCGGCCATCCTGCGCGACCATGTCGTCGTTGAGCTTCTGCGCTAGCGACTTTGCCAGCAGCAGTTGGTTTGGCGTCGCGGTCGTCTTGTCGTTGTTCCCATTGAAGAGCCCGAACACGCCGCGAGCCTTCCCGCTGCCGGCGTTCGAATGAAAACTCACGAATACGCGATCCTTGAGCCGCCCATCGCTTTCGCGGTTCATGAACTGGGCATACCGGGGCGAGAAGGAAATCGCCGCCTGCCGATCGACTTCCGTGGCACGATACGCACTCTCCGCAATGCCTTGGCACCGATCGACGTGCCACTTCACCCAGTACAACCCCGACTCGTCTTCTCGGGACAGCCCCGATATGCCGCCGCCGCGATCGATGTCGCCCATCCCGTTGCCGAAGCGAATCATGTCGGCCACGACGATGCTGTTGGCGCTATCGGAGCGATTGCTGATATCGACAAAGCTCCCGTCGCCTTGTTCAAAATAATATGTGCCGAGATAAACCAGCCCGTTGCCCACGCGGCGATGATTTACCGTGACTTCGGTCACGCCGCCCGAGTGGTGAACTCGATACAACTGATCCGTTGCTCGGTCGCCGCCGGAAGTCGTCCAAGCGTACACGGGGTAAAACCCCGCCTCGGGCAGCCTCGGCCGATAGCGGGCGTACGCCGTCTCTTTCTTGCTCGCGCGTGCCTCTCGATACGGCACGCTCCCGGCCTTGCCGAAATACACACTCTCCTTGCCATCGACCCACTCACCGTGAAACGTGACACCAGGGTCATCGTTATCCATCACCACTTCATGCGTCTGATGCCCCACTGGCCGCAGCGGCACGACGGTCGCCCCCGCGCGAAACAGGTAATCGACGAAAAACGTCATCTGATCGTAGTTGCCCAAGTCCTCGATCATCTCGTGGCCTTCGCCACGCTGAAACGTCCAATGGCCATCGCCTTTGTTCTCGGCCGTGTAACCATGCCCACCGTGTGCGTAGACGATCTTGCCGGAAAGTCCGCCGTGCGGCTGCGTGCCCACGGCCACTAACCCCGCCGCAGGTTCATCGCCATCGGCTGCTTTTGCTTCGGCCCGCGCAGTGACACCGAAGATTGCGCCGAAAACAACACACGCTGCAACCGCCATGCGTGCGTCACACTTTCTGGATAGGCAGAAATCAGCACGCACACCATCTGCCGTGCCGCTTACCAAACGCCTCATAGAAGGCGCGAATCCAACGCCATACATTTTGAAACCTGTTCCGTTTCTCCCTGCCCCAAACTCTTCCGTCGTGCTCGTCGTGTCGTCGTGGTTTGCAGTCATCCGACGAGACGCTCAATCCCCCGCCGCTTTGCCCTCCACACGCGGGTCTGCAACGCCGACCAGCTTGCCGTCCGCATCGATCGCAATCGCCTGCGTCCGCCCGCCGGTTTCAATCTCTTCCACGTTGTGACCTAAATCGCGTAGTCCTTGCACGATCTTTTCGTCCAGCCCCTTTTCGTACGTCACGCAATTCGGCCGCCATTGGTGATGGAACCGCCGTCCGCCCACGGCATCCGCGAGCGGCTGCTGATAGTCGAGCGCCCGAATAATCGTCAGCAATGTCTGCGTAATAATCTTTGGCCCGCCGGCGGCCCCGACCGTAAGCACCGGCTTGCCGCTTGCATCGAGCACGATCGTTGGGCTCATACTCGAGAGCGGCCGCTTGCCCGGTCCCACCCTGTTGGCTTCCGCCCCCACCAACCCAAACGCGTTGGGCATGCCGGGGAAGATTGAAAAATCATCCATCTCGTCGTTCAGCACGACGCCTGTACCCGGCACGATTACTTTCGATCCAAATGTGGTGTTCACCGTCGCGGTGATCGCCACCCAGTTGCCCGCCGCATCCGCCGCCGCGATGTGCGTCGTATGCCGGCCAAAGACATCCTGCGCAAAGTTCGGCGGATCGCCGTGTGTGGGCACTTCTGTCACCGCTTTGGGATTAATCTTCGCTGCCAGCTCCTCTGCGTACTTCTTATCAATGAGACCTCGCGGCACCTTCACGAAATCGGCGTCGCCCAACCAATATGCCCGATCAGCAAACGCGAGTTTGAACGCCTCTGCCGTAATGTGCGTGGCCTCGAGCGGGCTCTTCTTCTCAATTGCCCGCAGGTCGAAGTTCTCCAAAATGTTGAGCACCTGCGCCACATGAATGCCGCCCGAACTCGGCGGCGGGAAGCCCACGATCTCATACTTGCGATACTTCGTGTGCAGCGGCTGGCGTACCTTGGCCTCGTATGCGGCGAAGTCCTGTGCCGTTAGGACGCCGCCGTGTGACGACATCCAATCACCCACGCTCTTAGCAAACGCACCGCGATAAAACCATTCCGCCCCATGCGCGGCAATTTGTTCGTACGTCCGCGCCAAATCGGTTTGCACCAGCCGCTCACCGACGCCAAACGGCCTGCCATCTTCGTGAAAGAATACCGCCCGCGAACCGGGGAACTCAGCCAGGTGATGTTCCACACTCTTGATCGCCTTGGCGTACGAATCGCGAACCACGAAGCCATCGCGGGCCGCGAGCTTTCCGGGTTCGACCGCCCGGGCCAGCTTGATCGTGCCACACTTTTCGAGCGCCAGCTGATACGCGGCCAACGCTCCGGGCACTCCCGATGCCAGCGGCCCTGTTTGGCTCGCGACTGGGTTCGGTTTGCCATCGTGCACAAACATGTCGCGATGGGCGGCTGCGGGCGCTGCCTCGCGGCCATCGATCGCCGTGAACTTGCCATCGGCCGTGCGAATCAAAATGAGGCACCCGCCGCCGATGCCCGAGTTTTCGCCGTCGACCACGCCCAGCGTGAGGGCCGCCGTCACCGCCGCATCCACGGCGTTGCCGCCGTCACGAAAGACCTGGACGCCGGCGTCAGTGGCACTCGGATGGACCGTGGCAATCATGTGGTGCTCCGCCGTCGCGGTGTGAGCGCCCGCCGCCGCCGGCCAAACCGCCGCGGCCCAGAACGCCAAAAGCAAATGCACCAATTGTCGATGATCACGCCGGCGCTGCATAGCCAAACTCTGCTCCGCGAAACCGCCCGCAAAAATTAAATCGACGCGCGAAAATCTGCCGCAACCAACCAAAGCCGAGTGCACTACTGATACAGTTCCGCCGCCATCTTTGTCTCGCGGTACTTCGCCAGATCGTCGTCCACTGACTTCAGAATCGCGGCAGGTTCCTCGCCGGTCACCGTCCGCTTGTAAACGTCTTCATTGCCCAGCAGCTTCTTCCAGTTCTCATGCTCCCACTCATCGCCGTGCAACTTCACGAGCGCATGAGCCACGGTGAGTCCCAAATCGAACGACCGAAACTTGTCCCAATCGGTGATGATGAAGTGAATGCCGCGACACTCCTTTTTGGCGAACTTGCTCGCCGTCGGCGTAAACCGCAGCGGCACGACACGCACGCCCGGCGGATTCGCGTCATTCACCGCCGCCGCCAGTTTCTCTTCGTCGATCCACGGCGCACCGAGCACTTCAAACGGCGACTCCGTCCCGCGTCCGACTGAGAGATTCGTAAACTCCAGCATGCCGATGCCGGGGTAGAGCAGGGCGGCCTCGAGCGACCGCATATTCGGCGACGGGTTCAGCCAATACAGCCCCGTGTCGAACAAGTACATCCCGCGCCTCCAGCCCTCCATTTTCACCACGGTCAGCGTGTCTTCGATTCCGCGGGCCTTGGCGAACATCGTCGCGATTTCGCCAACTGTGAGCCCGTGCCGAATCGGCAACCGCAGCAAACCCACGAACGACTCGCGACCTTCATCCAGCAGCGGACCCTCGACCGTGTCGCCATCGATCGGATTCGGCCGATCGAGCACGACAAACTTCTTCCCCGCCTTCGCCGTTGCTTCCATCGCCAGGCACATTGTCGACGGGTATGTGTAGAACCGTGCGCCGATGTCCTGAATATCAAACACGAGCACATCGATCTTCTCAAGCTGCTCCTTCGACGGCACTCGGCTCTCGCCGTACAAGCTGTACACGGGCACGCCCGTTTCCTCATCGATCGAGTCGTCAATCTTTGGCTGATCGAGCGCTCCACGAATGCCATGTTCCGGGCTGAACAGCGCGACCAGCTTCACATCCTTCGCCTTGTGCAGCCGCTCGATTGTTGTAACGTGCGCAGAGTCCAGGCCGGTCTGATTCGTAATCAATCCCACCCGCTTCCCCGCGAGCAGCTTGAAGTCATCGCGCACTAAGACATCCACCCCCATCTTCACATCGCCGCGCGGTCTTCCCCTCCCTGGCAGCGAGGGGCCAGGTTGCTTGGAACTCGCTGTGGCGAGGGATGGTTCGCCCACCTTCGCCACGACGCGCACACTCGGCCCTGCCGCATCCGCAGTTGCCGACTTCAACGACTCGGTCCGCACCTTCGCCGCCCGGCCGGTCGCCGCGCACGCCATCGTCCCAATCCGTCCGGCCAACTCATTCACCTCACCAACGCCATCCGGATGCAGTCGATTGCCCAAAAAGATCACATATAAGTCCAGTTCCGGATCAATCCACATCGCGGTACCGGTGAAACCGCCGTGGCCGAATGCCGAGTCGCTCATAAACTCGCCGCGATTACGCGAGTAGCCGCTCTGCTTGTCCCAGCCCAACCCGCGCCGATGCCCGCCGATGTCACGGGCCCGCGTCATCTCCGCGAGCGTGGCCGGGCTCATGATCCGCACGCCCTGAAGCTGCCCTTTCTGCAGCATCATCGTTGCATAAATGGCCAAATCCTCGGCCGTGCTGAAGAGTCCTGCGTGTCCCGCCACGCCGCCCATTTTCCAGGCCCGCGGATCGTGTACGTCGCCCTTGATCCACTCGCCGTCACGTTTCTCCGTCGTCTCCGCGCGGGCCTTCAATTCGTCACTCGGCAAAAAACCGGTGTCGTGCATGCCGAGTTTGTCATAAACCTCGCGCTTCACGAACACATTCTCCGGCTCGCCGGTCACTTCCTCGATGATCTTTCCGAGCAGGATGAAATTGACATCCGAGTATTTGAACCGCGTGCCCGGCTCGCTCTGCAGTTCCAGATCGCAAACCTTCGCTTTCGCCGACTTCCACCCGTCGGCGTAATCCGCCAGCGGATTGTCCGCGATCAGCCCTGAGGAATGGACCAGCAGTTCCTCGACGTTCACATCCTGTTTGCCGTTCGCTTCAAACTGGGGAAAGAACTGCGCAACTTTGTCACGCAATCGCAATTGTCCCCGCTCGACCAGAATCATGACTGCGGTCGCGGTTGCCGTAGGCTTCGTGAGCGACGCCATGTCGAACAGGGTATCGGTGGTCATTGCCTCCTTGGCCGGCTCAACGCTTCGATCGCCGTATGCCTTCTCGAGCACAATCCCGCCGCGCCGACCAATGAGCACCACACACCCGCTCATCTGCCCCTTCTCGATCGACTTGGCCACAGCGTCGTCGATCCGCTCTTCAATCGCCGAGTCCATGTGAGCAGCCTTCCACGAAGTCTTCTTCACCGGTTGCGGCGCATCTTTCGCGATCGCCGGCCGTACCGCGCTCATGGCAACCGCCAGCCCACAAACGGCAGCAAATATTTGGTATATCCGCATCGTACGCAGCCCTCTCAAAGACCCGTCACCAATTTCCACCAAGTGTCACGTTGATTGCTATGAGTTCGCGGCAGCTTGCAAGCCGGGTTCGTTGTGGCGCGGGAAAACCAACCCCAACACCAGTCCGACCACCACGATCGTGCTGCTACCGATAACCGCATACCAATAATCGTTCACCTTCACCCAGTAAGCGACACTCGCCGTCACAACGGCGCCAACTACGAACGCCGCCAGCGCCGCATTCTGCGACGTGCGCGGCGCGACCATCCCCAATGCATACAGGCCCAGCAGCAGTCCAATCGAAAAGCCTGCAATGCCCAACACGATATCCACAATCGATCGTTCCACTCCGATCCAATACGCCACGGTGGCCACCATCGCGTGTACAACCGCCGACGCAATCGTGAGCCAGCGGGCCACTCGCAAACTCGTTCGATCGTCCACTGTCGGCATCCACCGCTGCAGCCAGTCGCCCATGAGCGCGCTCGCCGACGAATTGAACGAACTCGCCAGATTCGACATTGTCGCTGCCAAGACCGCTGCCAGGATGAGGCCCTTGAAACCAACGCTCATGTGGCCGACGACAAACGTCATAAACGCTTTGTCGCCAGCCGTCGGCGCCGTTGCCACGTCGAATTCCGAATAAAACCCCGCGAGCGCGACGCCGATAAGCAGGAACAACGCAAACTGGGCAAACACCACCAACCCGCTCAGTCCCAACGCCCATCCCGCCGCCTTCTGATCCTTCGCACACAAGTATCGTTGCACGATCATCTGGTCGACGCCGTGCGTCGCGAGCGACAGAAACGCTCCGCCGAACAAACCCGACCAGAACGTTTGCCCTTTGGCCGTGAGCGACAGATCGAAGTCGAACAACTGCCAGCGCCCGGTGTCGCGACCAAACTCCACAATCTGCGGCCAGCCGCCCGGCATCAACTTCGCCACGATCCACAGCGTCGCGAACGCCCCAGCCATATACACCGCGAACTGCACGCAGTCATTCCACACGACCGACTTCACGCCACCCGCGCAGCAATAGATCGCGGTGATGACCGTCATCGCGATGATGCAGGTCATGAAGTCGAGGCCAATCGCAATGTTGAGTGCCCACGCGCTCAGAAACAGGCGCAAGCCATCGGCCAGGTTTCGTGTTATCAAGAACACGAGCGACGCGATCCGCCGCGTCGTCAAGCCAAACCGATGTTCCAGCACCTGGTACGCGCTCAGCATCTCGCCGCGAAAATACGCCGGCAGCAAGAATATGACGATCACCAGCCGTCCCACGATGTAACCCATCGCGAGCTGTAAGAATGTGAAGTTGCCGCCCGCCACAAAGCTCTTCCCGGGCACGCTTAGAAACGTCACCGTGCTCGTCTCGGTGGCTACGATCGACAGCAGCAGCGACCAGGTCGGCAGCTGATGGCCGCCCAAGAAGAAATCGCGATTGTTCTTTTGCCCGCGGCCCAGCCATATGCCGAGCAGGACCGTCGCCAGCAAATACGTCGCGACGATCAGCGTGTCGACCGATCCAATGGCGATAGCGGCCGGCAGTTCCAACACGATTGTCTCCGCTCCTTATCCATGCGAGAGTCCCACGCCGACAGCGTCGATGCTGTCAGGGGCGAGACAATGGAATGATCCCATTTACGGTGTGCTAATTACTGCACATTCTGCGTAGGTAATTCGTTGGCTACACCGAAGGCCGCGGCCGAACAGCCACGATAGTGCGGCCCCAAACTCGAATCGCATAGTCGCGTGCGCACTTGCGACAATTTCACGATAGATGAAGTCGCCAGCCGCCGCAGTCCAGCAAGCGCACTTTTGTCTCCATTTTGCGCAGCTTCTCTACTGCGGTTGCGAACCAGTGAATAAAATGCAGGACGAAGGCGGAACAAAAGTGGCATTTGGTTTGTAATTAGGCGTCGGTTTTTCATGCTCGAGCATCTCACGACAGAAGCGCGTAATCCCGCTTCCGAACAATTGGATGCACTAACTGCACGTGAAATCGTGCAGCTTATTAACTCGGAAGATGCCAAGGTCGCCGCGGCGGTCGCCGAGCAAAGCGATGCGATCGCTCAATCGATCGACGTCATCGCTGATCGTTTGGAAAAAGGCGGTCGCTTGATCTACATCGGCGCCGGCACCTCCGGCCGCCTCGGCGTGCTCGATGCCGTTGAGTGCCCGCCGACGTTCAACACCCATCCATCGCAAGTCGTCGGCGTGATCGCTGGCGGCTACAAGGCGCTCACCACGGCCGTCGAAGGCGCCGAAGACCGCCCCGACTTTGCCGTCGAAGACCTCAAGAATGTTCAGCTCTCGAACGCCGACGTGCTCGTCGGCATCGCCACGAGCGGTCGTACGCCGTACGTCATCGGCGGGCTCGAATTCGCTCGCCAAATCGGCGCGTTCGCCATCGGCCTCAGCTGCAACCACGCCCCGCAACTCGCGAAGCACTGTGACATCAATATTGCCGTTGTGGCCGGTCCGGAAGTCGTCAGCGGTTCAACTCGCATGAAAGCGGGCACAGCCACGAAGATGGTGCTCAACATGCTCTCCACCGGCGCCATGATCCGACTCGGAAAGACATTCGGCAATCTGATGGTCGACCTACGAGCCTCCAATATCAAGCTCAACGATCGGGCTCGTCGTATCGTGCGAGCCGTCACGAATCTGTCGCCCGATGATTCCGAACGCCTTCTCAACAACTGCGGCGGGGAAGTGAAAACCGCCATCGTCAGCCACGATCGCGGCGTCTCGGCCGACGAGGCTCGCCGCCTGCTCCATGACGCGCATGGACATCTGCGCAAGGCCCTCTCGGGCCAAACTGCCAAAAATGGAACCGCTCACTGATTCTTGCCATGCCCGCTAGCGACGCCGCGCCGACTTCAGAACTGCCCCGCGGCGAACTCATCCTGGCGGTCGACACGGGCGGCACGAAGACCGCTGCCTGGCTTGTCGAAATTGTGGATGCCGACTCGCACCAACTGCTTGGTCAGGCCCGCACTTCCGCTGGCAATCCGAACAGTGTCGGTTTCGAACGCGCGACCCAGGCCATCCATGAGGCCTGCCGCGCGGCCCAGCAGCTTGCCAATTGTGCTGACCGCCGCATTACCCGCGCGGTCATGTCCATTGCCGGGGCGGCCAATCGCGAAACAGCTCGGCGATTCGGCGAATGGGCTTCGAATGTCGGCGTGGCCGACCGCGTTGCCATCGTTTCCGATGTGCTCCCCATCCTCGCCGCTGGCACTCCCGACTGCTGCGGCGTCGCCCTCATCGCCGGCACCGGCTCTTCTGCCTTCGCCCGCGCCGCCGATGGCCGTTCGAAACGCTGCGGCGGCTGGGGCTACCTGCTCGGCGACGAAGGCAGCGGCTATGCCATTGGCCGCGCCGCATTGCAGCACGCACTTCGCGCCCTCGAAACAGGCTCCCGCGATGCCCTCGCCGAGAAAGTGATTGCTTCACTGGGCGTGAAATCAGTCACCGAGCTCACTCGCGCGGTGTACGGCAACGCCGATGCCCGCCACACCGTGGCCGGCTTTTGCCGACTCGTATCCGAACTTGCTGACAAAGGGGACACCCTCTCCCGCGAAATATTCGCTGCCGCTGCCGCCGACCTTGCCGAACTGGCGGCTCGCGCCGCCGCAGCCGTTGGTATTCTCGATGCCGGCTTTCCCCTCGCCGCCTCTGGCGGCGCTCTTATTAACTCTGCGCTGCTGCAAGAAATGCTGCGTGCCAATCTCGCGCGGCGCGGCTTAAATTGCGAGATCAACGTCGTCACCGAACCACTCGCAGGCTGCGTTCGGCTGGCCGCCCCCAAACACGATGGCACGCTCGTCACCTGGCACTCGAACTAGTTGCCGGAACGGCGCCCCGTCGTGATTGACGACGGCCGAAGATTTGACGCTGAAGATATCGCGGAGTAGGCTTTTAATAGCTCCGGCAGGTGCGCCGGGTAGCCCCCCAGCTTTGGCTGCATCGGCCCCGGTCTTGAACGCGTCTGCACGGAGCTTTTCTATTAAAGCGACCATCTGCTCTGCCAGGTTGCATCGAATCAGCAACGCACAATCGTGCCAACTGCTGCCGACAAAACGACGCCAACTGTCACGGCGCCTTCGCGGCTCGGCGTGTGCGTATAAGCTACCCAGCTCTCAACGCCTACAAACACGTGATCACGCCCCCACACACCGCGCGATTACACCCCGTCGTCTCCGGAATTGTGAGCGGCAATCCCTTCGTGTGCCGCACCGCCAACCATGCGAAGCATTCGGCTTCCAGCGTGTCAGGGTTCAGTCCCATCTGGCGAATATTCTGCACGTTGCCAAAGCTTTCCGTGAGCATCCGCATGATCACCGGGTGATGCACCCCGCCGCCCGTCACCCAGACCGATGCCGGCGGCTTCGGCACCTGTTTCACGGCCTTCACAACCGCCCGCACCGTCACAGCGCACAGCGTCGCGGCGCCGTCCTCGACGCTCATGCCCGACACATCCACATGATCGAAATCGTACCGATCGGCCGATCGCGGCAACGGCTTCGAAAAGAACGGAGCTGCCAATGCCGCCGCCACGAGGCCGTCATTCACTTTGCCTTGCGAGGCGATGCGGCCATCTTTGTCGTGCGATTGACCAGACATCTCCTGAATCCACTCATCCAGTAGGCCGCAACCCGGACCGGTATCGCCCGCGATGATCTCATCGTTCTCACCGAGCCAGGTAATGTTCGCCACGCCGCCCAAATTCAGAATCAACGTCGGCCGCGGTTCGTTCGCGAACAATGCCCGATGAAACATCCCCACCAGCGGCGCGCCTTGCCCGCCGACCGCCACATCATGTCTGCGGAAGTCGCTCACAACGCGCATGCCGGTCTTCTCCGCCAGCAGCCACGGATTGCTGATCTGCCAACAGATCTGCTCGCTTGCAACATGGCGCACCGTGTGGCCGTGGAAGCCGATCAGATTCGTCCCCTCCGACGCTTCTTTGGGCAAAGTCCGCAACAATTCCGCAACCGCTTCAGCGTGGTGCAGCGTGATGTCGCGTTCCACTCGCGCAAGCTCTAGGAGCGGCACGTCGTGTTGCGCCGCCTCAAGCACTCGCGCTCGTAGCTCGCCGTCGTACGGCAGCGTGAGTCCGCCAAAGAACTCGATGGCTTCCTCACCATCCGTTGCGATGAGCGCTACGTCGGCGCCGTCACCGCTGGTTCCACTCATTAACCCGATTGCTTTCTGCAGTTGTTTCTTTGCCACTGATCACTCGTCCTGGATGGAATCTGTGCGGCCTGTCCTGCTCTAAGCGCGACAGGCACTGGGGGGCCCATTCGCGGCTATCGCGTAGCGGCAACCCCACAGCGTTCAATCGTCCCCAAACCCAGCCGCATTGCCCCAAAATATCCTGCTGAATGCGCGGCCGGTTTGCCCAATGTACGAGAATTTTCGTGGCCTATGTCTCTTTTTTGCGCACGAAATTCCCGATTCCGTGTTAAAATGGGCCTAGCCTGGCGTGAATCGTACTCCCGCCGGCGCTTCTTTGTCCACTACTCAGTGACCGCTTGCACTTCCTGCGATGAACAAAGAATCGAACAACGACGGCCAATTTCGGGTTCAACACGTCGCAGTGCTGATCGAAACCGAATCGAGCTGGGGCCGCGTCATCCGGGGGATTGCCCACTTCGCGGAGAAGCACACAAATTGGCATCTGTTGATCGACCCCCGCGACCACGAGCAGCGCTCGGCGGTGCCCGAGGGCTGGCGCGGCGACGGCATCATCGCCCGCATCACCAACCGGACGCAGTGGGAACAGATTCGCGACAAGCGCCTGCCGGTCGTCAACGTGGATGACCTGTTTGCGGGGCTACCCGGCGTTGGCACTGTCATCACTGATGAATCGGAACGCGCTCGGCTGGGACTGGAGCACCTCGTCGCCCGCGGCTTCCGTAAGTTCGGTTACTTCGCGCCGCCCAGCAATCGCTACTCGAAGAACCGCGGCGACGCGTTCATCCGCGCAGTTCATGCTGTCGGCTACGAATGTCATGAATATCTGCCCGGCTATCGCGTCGGCCGCAAGATCGGTTGGGAAGAACAACAGCGCCGCGTGAATCGTTGGCTCGCTTCGTTGCCGAGACCGATTGCGATCGTCGCCGTCGACGCGCATCACGCCCGTCAGCTCGCCGAGATTTGTCACTTCGGCAATGTGCGTATTCCCGATGAAGTCGCGATCCTCGCCGGCGACACCGATGAGCTGTTGTGTGAAGTTTCTACGCCGCCGCTCTCGAGCATTTCGGTCGCTTGCGAGCGGCTCGGCCATGAGGCCGCGTCGATGCTCAATCGCATGATGGCCGGCGAAAAAGCCGAACGCGAGCCGATCCTCATCGCGCCGCACGGTGTCATCAGCCGCCAATCGACCGACGTGCTCGCGATCGACGACCCGGCCGTCGTACGGGCCCTGCGCTATATCCGCACGCACGCCCACCATGGCATCGTCGTGGAAGATATCCTCCGCGAAGTGCCCATCTCACGACGTAGCCTCGAGATCCAATTTCGCGCCTATCTCGGCCGCTCGCCGGCGGAAGAGATTCGCCGAGTCCGCCTCGAACGCGGCAAGCAACTGCTCGGCCGCCGCGAACTTTCGATCACCGAGATCGCGCTTGCCTGCGGCTTCTCCAACGCCACCCGCTTCGGCGTCGCTTTCCGCAAATCGTTTGGCACCACCCCGCGGGCATTCCGCAAAACGCTCATCGCCGATTGACGAACTGTCACAGCATGGTCGACTCATTCGCCGTCGGGCGTTAGCCCGCGATTCAACGGAAGAAACCGCGAGCTGGCGCTCGCCGGCTGATCGTGAATAGGCGAACGCTTCGCGGCGAAACCGCTCTGCCGCGATACGCCGATGCCGCAAATGACTACGCTCAAGCTCACAGCGAGAACTGCGAGAACAGCAGTCCCACAGCCTTTCGCCGTCGGCGCGGTGAACTTTTCCGGGGTGGTCCGTCGTAGCTCGACTTCGAGTGCCTCAATAAATTCTTTCGACTCCTTGAGTCCCGCGCCGATTGCCGCGCGATAGAGCTTGATCGCCTGAATCTTATTCCCGGCGAAGATTGCTGCCTGGATGTCAGCAATATTGGCGTTTGATGCATCAGCCAATGACCGCCCAGGGATCGCACGCCCGACTTCAATAGCTTCAACGGCCGACTTCGCTTCTGCCAGGCCAGCCTCGGTCAATTCGCGGTACAACTTAACAGCGGCAATCTTGTCGCCGCCCGTTAGCAGCGAGCGAATCTCGGCGATCTCATTATCTGAAAGATCTCTAGCCAAATGTGCCTCCGCATACGCGTGCCGGTTTCGGGATTCGACGACTTCTGATCGCCAGTCATCGAATTCGTCAACTCACCTTGCGCAACTTCGATACCCGGCCTGTGGCGACCCATTCGCACACGAAGATATTTCCTTGGGCGTCGAAGCAGGCGTCATGCGGGTGGAGGAACTTTCCGTTGGGGCAATCTTCGGGATGTTGCCGCGCGGTCAGCGGCGGACCCATCACGGTCTTTCGCCATGCTTCGTCGTCGCCGAACTGCGCAACGACTTTATTCTTGCCATCGAGCAGCGTGATGCGCGCTTGCAAGTCGGGCACGAGCATCAGTTCGCCGAATGTGTCGACGTTCGCCGGCAGCAAGAACCCGTCGAGTGTTTCTTTGTGCTCGCCGTCGAGGGTGAACCACTGCAGCCGGCCGTTCTTGCGGTCCGCGACAACGACAGCAGGTTCGCGCCCGGGCCGCTGGTCGATCCACACGCCATGTGGCGTATCGAATTGGCCAGGCTCCGTGCCAGGTGTGCCAAATGTGCCCTTATAGTTCGCATCCTTATCATAACGATGAACGACATACGCGCCGTAACCATCGGCCACATAAAAGTCGGTGCTGCCCGGGCGAAACGCGATGTTCGTCGGATGAAACCGATCGCGGCCCCATTTGTTGGTCGGGTGCGTGTCTTCGTCTTTGGCGTACAGGCCCGACTCCATTGGAGCGTGGCGGACCCACACGGTCTCCCCCTTGAGCGTGAGCTTTGCGAACTTCTTGAGCGCCTGGTAGCCCGTAACATAAAGAAACTCTTCGCCGTTCTCCTCGTGTACTTCGAGCCCGTGGCCGCCACCTTGAAAATCTTCGCCGAACGAGCGAATGTAGTTGCCTTCTGGGTCGAACACGAAGATCGCCGGGTGCAGCGGCTTATCTTTGCGCCCTTCATGGATGACATATAAGTTGCCGGCCTTGTCGAATGACACATCGTGCGTCGTTTGCCAGGAAAACTTATCTGGCAGCTTCGGCCAGTTGTGCTGCACTTCGTACTTGTGCGCGCCCTCGCCGAGGATGAGCGGCGAATCGGTCTTCTTAGCGGTCAGAATGCGCGGCGCTGCTACGATACCGCTCGCGCCGGCGGCTGCCGTCGCCGCCAACTGTAAGAACGCTCGACGGCGAATTTCCTCGGCCATGATTGCTCCTCTTAACCGATTCGTGATTTTCAGTAGCTTACACCAAGGCGCAAGGTCGCAGAGTGAAGGATAGAATGCGGCACCACTAATCGACGCTAATAATCGCTAATCTCAACGGAGAACTTGTCATTAGCGAAAGATTAGCGACCATTAGCGGTTAAGTCCTCAAAGCTCGACTTCGCGCCTTGGCGCGAGGAGTGATTCGTTGCGGGTTACTTCTTCGCTTCGGCGGCAGCTTTATCCGCTGCCGCCTTTTCGGCCGCTGCTTTGTCAGCCGCAGCCTTGTCAGCTGCCGCTTTATCTGCGGCGGCCTTGTCAGCCGCTGCTTTTTCTGCGGCGGCTTTGTCAGCCGCTGCTTTTTCTGCGGCGGCTTTGTCAGCCGCGACTTTATCGGCGGCAGCTTTTTCCTCAGCGGTCGGTTGCGGCGCTGCAGCGGCCTCGGCTTCTTTCAGTTGCTTTTCGATGTCCGAGAGGCGCGCGTTCACCGTCTCGGAATTCTTCTTGGCCGAATCCAGTGCTTGCTGAGCCTTCGTCTCCTCGGCCTTGGCCTCCTCGGCTTGCTTCTTGGCCGCTTCGAGTTCCTTGGTGAGCCGCATCTTCCTCACCACGGGGTGGTCGTAGCCCAAATTCACCATCAGCCCTGGCGTGTCTTTTTCGAGCGCCATCGCTGGATCGTAATTGACCTTCGTCTGCCACAGATACAGTTTCCGCAGATTCTTGAGGTCCTTCAGGTTGGCAATGCCGGCATCGGTGATGCCTGTGCCAAAGAGATTGAGGTACTGCAGATTGGCGAGGCCTTTCACGTTTGCGAGACCCGCGTCGGTAATGGTCGACCGCTCCAAGTGGAGCTCCGCCAGATTCTTGAGGCTGGCGAGCGGTGTGAGGCCGGCGTCGGTTGGTTTTGCGCCGGCGAGATTAAGCGCGTAGCATTGATCGGCCACACCGGTGAGCAGGGCGATCTCGGCATCGCCGGCTGGTTCACCACGGTGGGCAAACGATACTGTGAGCAGCGAACTATCGGCGAACAGCGGCAGCACCTGAGCTCCGGCCGCCGTGAGTTTGTCGATAGCTTCCTTCGGCGCGGGGTCAACCTTGGGCAGGGGAATCTCAGCAGGCTTCTCCGGCTTCTTCGCCGCTTCGGGTGCCGGTGTGCCTGGCGCCGGCGTTGTTGCCGCGACCACCGCCAGCACGGCACCTTCCTTGATCCACTTCGCGATCAAGTCGATCTTCTCTTTCGCCAGCGGTTCGCCGCCCTTTGGCATCCGCTTCTTATCGTCGGCGGGCAGTACCAAGCGTTTGTACAATTCGCTCTCTTCGGGCTTGCCGGCGACGATCAGCTCTTTGTCGGCGTCCCATTTTTCTTTGAGCCCGGCGGCCGTGTTTAGCCGCAGTTTGGCGGCCGCCTTATCGGCGCCATGGCATTTCGAGCAGCTCTCGACGAAGATCGGCTGAATTTGTTTTTCAAAGTCAACTTTGTCTTCAGCGACGGCCAGGCGGGCGTTGGTGACCAGAACAACCGCCGTCAACGTTAGGATGCGTTTGAACATGATGTACTCGCTCAATGAGGTACCGAATCGCTCAGTGATCAGGGGCCGCTCTATTGCCTTGGCCGGACGCCCCCCATTCTAATTGATGGAACCACCCTTCACAGCTAGTTCCGCGGTGAGGAAATTCCGGCCGTTTTCACTTTCGCCGGCCAGGCTGCGAAGTTTCGGCCAGGCGGTTGGGCCATAGACAGCCGCCGTGCCAGTTACTAACGTCATGCTGTTCTCTGCTCGACGCCACCCAACCCAGTCGTCCGATTCCGCGGCCGACATCGCGTTTGCGCCATTGCGTGCTCCTCTATGCCTCACCGCCGCGGCAACATAACCAGCTGGCTCGAACAGGCTCCGTCGAGTGTGCTTAATGCGTACGCGATCGGCACGGCCTTCGTCGCGTACTTTTGCATGTACGCGTTTCGCAAGCCGTTCACGGCGGCGACCTATTCAGGCCTGTACTTGGCGAACTCCGATGTCGAGCTCAAGACGGCGTTCATCATCAGCCAGGTCATTGGATACACGCTGTCAAAATTTCTAGGCATTAAAATCGTCTCGGAAGCGCGGCGGCATCAGCGACTGTGGTTACTCATCGGGCTCGTGGTGTTTTCCGAACTTGCTTTCGTCTTATTTGCCGTTGTGCCGCCCACATGGAAGGTGTTCGCAGTCTTTCTGAACGGGCTGCCGCTGGGGATGGTCTGGGGGCTCGTCGTGCGTTATCTCGAAGGCCGGCGGACGAGCGACATTCTGCTCGCGGCGCTCTCTTGTTCGTTCATTGTCTCCAGCGGCGTGTTCAAGGACTTCGGCCGGGCGGTGTTGGAAGGCGACCAGTTCCACTTCTTCGGCCTATTGTTGCCGAATCCCTTGCCGGCAATGGACCAGTTCTGGATGCCGGCCGCGACGGGCCTCCTCGTATTGCCCGTTATTCTCACGGCGTTCTGGTTTCTCAACCAGGTGCCAGAGCCGACGCAGCTGGACGTCGCCGAGCGCACCGAGCGCGCACCGATGTCTGGCCATCGCCGGTTCGAATTCTTCACTGCGTTTTGGCCGGGGTTGTTGCCGCTGATCATCGCCTACGTGCTGCTCACCGTGTTCCGCGACTTCCGCGACAACTTCATGGTCGAGGTCCTTGACCAACTCGGTTACCCGTATGCCGAGAACAAAGACATCATGTCGCGCATGGAGCTGGGCGTTGCGCTCGGCGTGTTCGTGGCAATGGCGCTCCTGTACCTTGTGAAGGACAATCGCCGCGGCTTGCTGGCGGCGCTCGGCATTATTGCAGCTGGTTTCGGCGTCATCGGCGTCGCAACGGTGCTTCATCTCGAGGGCGCGATCAGCGGATTCTGGTGGATGGCGCTCATCGGGTTCGGCAGTTACATCGCGTACGTGCCGTACAACTCGGTGCTATTCGACCGGCTGATGGCATCGACGCACTTCGTGGGGACCGCGGTGTTCGCGATTTATCTGGCGGATACTGCTGGATACACGGGCAGTGTGCTTACGCTCCTTTACAAAGATCGCTTCGCGGCACACACATCCAGGGCGCAATTTCTCGAAACGTACTGCGGCGTGCTGGGTGTAGTCGGCGTGGTAACAGTGTTGATTGGCGGTGCTTACTTCTGGCAGATTGGACGGGTGCCTGCCAGGGAAGGTGATGGTGCCTCCTCTTCCTGACGGGCGCGGCTCCCTGGCACCAGCCCAGAGGGCTGGGCTAAATAGCAGGTGAGTTTTAATACTTCGGGGCGACCGCATTTTCTAGTGCAAAATTCGGCGAGTTTTGCGCCTGGGACCAGCACGGCGGGACTGGAAAAATTGAGGTTTTGGCGCGCAGCAGGTTGCAGAAATCGAAGACTTCTGTGATTGGCATGGGGTCTCTGCGCGGGTTGTTGTGGCGATGACTCATCGTGTTTTTGGCCAGTTAAGCGCCGAGCGGTAGCGCAGTCCTCGCTGGTAGCGCAGCAGGTGCGTGCGAGAGAGCGTGTGTTGTTGGCGTTAAAAGTGTCTGAAGCGAAGGTGGAAACGAGTATATCAGATACTATACATATGGCAACATGTATTTGTGGCCACTACTAGAGATGCGCGGGCGTTAGGTGACCGGTAAATTCTGTGAGTCCGCCCACCGCTTTGCGTGGCAGTCAGGCTTGACACGGCCAATCTAACAACACTTGGCGTGGTGAAGGCTTAGCGACGGGACGACGCCGAAATATTCTGAGCCAGCAACTCGCGAAAGCGCAGCCGCTCGTCGTCGTTCTTAAAGGCCCGCTTCGGAATGAGCGAGTATAGATTCGATCCGTACATCAACAGCCACATGCGGTCGTTCTCGATGACCCGCGTGTAATAGTCCCAATTGATGTGGCTATCGATCGAAGCAGTTTGGAAATGCATCCCCGTGTCATCGAACGTCAAATGATACGTTTCCTGGAACTTCGGGTTGCGTTTGAACCAATATCGTCTGATGAGCGGTCGAGGAGAAAGCAGATTAAACCACTCCAGCACCGCCAAGAAAAACGGCGCGACGGACCACCAACGCACTCCGGCGGAATATACGAGGCAGCTACCGGCCAGAATCAATACCGCCGCAGCGATTTTGTCGACCTTTGCCCAATTCGTCGAGTTATAGAACAGCCGGTCTGCTGCAATGTGTTCGGCTACGCGATTGTCGAACGTGATGCTGACAGAGCCGGTAGACATCGCTCAGCATCACTTTTTCGGAAAGATAATCCGCAGCAGCTTTTGCACCGGGTCGTAGAAGCGATCCACGACGCGTTCTTTGAGCGGGATGATCGCGTTGTCGGTGATTTTGATGTGCTCTGGGCACACTTCGGTACAGCACTTGGTGATGTTGCAGAAGCCGAGGCCAAGCTGATCTTTCACTAGGCCGAGGCGGTCTTCGGTATCGAGCGGGTGCATTTCGAGGCTGGCCGTGCGGACGAAGAACCGCGGACCGCCGAATTCGGCGTGCTTGTCGTGGTCGCGGAGCACGTGGCACACATTCTGGCAGAGGAAGCATTCGATGCACTTGCGGAATTCCTGCACGCGATCGGCCTCTTCTTGCGAGAACTTGGGTTCGCCCTTGGTCTCGCGCATTTTGAACGGCGGGATCTTTTTGTTGACGCCGAAGTTCCACGAAACATCGCAGGCGAGGTCCTTCATGACGGGGAAGGACTTCATCGGGCGGATCGTGATGGGCTCGCCGGCCGGGTACTTGTCCATGCGGTCCATGCACATGAGGCGAGGCTTACCGTTCACTTCGCCGCCGCACGAGCCGCACTTGCCGGCCTTGCAGTTCCACCGCACGGCGAGGTCGGGCGAGTGCAGGGCCTGCACAGCGTGGACGGCATCGAGCACGACCATGCCGGGGGCGACGGGGACTTTGTAGTCGACCATTTCGCCTTTGTTGTTGTCGCCGCGATAGATTCGAAGTAACGCTTCCTCGGCCATTTTGATTTACTCGTTCCTTGGGCGAATCGATGTTTAACAAAGAGTGGGAGAGAGGGAGATTGGGAGAGTGGGAGACCGACAAATCGTCGATTCACAATCTCCCTCTTTCCTTGTCTCCCCCCTCTCCCACTCTTGGCTAGTCCTTTTTCAACAACTCTTCGAGCTCAGCCGGCATCGGTTGGCGCTGTTCGCGTGTGACGGTGATGCCGTCTTTATTTTGCCGCACGATGTTGTTCACCTTCTGCCACTCTTTGTCGCTCTCGGGGAAGTCTTCGCGGGTGTGACCGCCGCGGCTTTCGGTGCGTTCGAGAGCGGCCTTGGTGACGGCCTCGCTGATATCGAGCATGTTCTTGAGATCGAGGGCGAGGTGCCAGCCGGGGTTGTATTGAATGTTGCCGCCGACTTTGGCCTTGGCCGCCCGCTCACGGTACTCGGCGATTTTCACGAGCGCGCCGCGGAGGTCTTCGTCGGTACGGACGATGCCGACGAGGCTTTGCATCGTGGCCCGCAGCTCTTCGTGTATGGCGTAGGGGTTTTCGCCTTGGTTGTCGCCGAAGTACTTGAGGGCGTCTTTGGCGGCCCATTCGACTTCGTCATTGTTGACTTGGCCTTGCGAAACTTCTTTCGCTTTCTTTGCCGCAAACTCGCCGGCGCGTTTGCCGAAGACGAGGAGGTCGCTGAGCGAGTTGCCGCCGAGGCGGTTTGCGCCGTGCATGCCGCCGCCGACTTCGCCGGCCGCAAACAGGCCCGGCACCGTCGACTCCTGGGTTTCGGGGTTTACGCGGACGCCGCCCATCATGTAGTGGCAGGTAGGGCCGACTTCCATCGGGTCCTTCGTGATGTCGACATCTGCCAGTTCCTTGAACTGGTGGTACATGCTGGGGAGCTTCTTCTTGATTGTCTCGGCATCGCGGCGGGAGGCGATATCGAGGAACACGCCGCCGTGTGGTGAGCCGCGGCCATCGCGAATTTCGCGGCGGATGGCGCGGGCGACGACGTCGCGCGTGAGCAGCTCGGGCGGGCGGCGGGCGGTGGGGCGCTCGCCGGCGATCGTCTGCTGCATCCACTTGTTCGCTTCGTCTTCGGTTTCGGCAAACTCGCCTTTGAACATGTCGGGCACGTAGCGGAACATGAACCGTTCGCGGTTGCCGTTGAGCAGCACGCCGCCTTCGCCGCGGACACCTTCGGTGATGAGCGTGCCGCGCACGCTGGGCGGCCAGACCATGCCGGTCGGATGGAATTGAATGAACTCCATGTCGATGAGGTCGGCGCCGGCCCACATGGCCATGGCATGGCCGTCGGCCGTGTATTCCCAGGAGTTCGAGGTGATGTCCCAGCAGCGGCCGATGCCGCCGGTGGCGAGCACGACGCTCTTGGCTTTGTAGACGACGAAGCGGCCACTCTCGCGCTGGTAGCCGAAGCAGCCCGAGACGCGGCCGCCATCTTTAAGGATCCAGCGGATGGTGACTTCCATGTGGACGTCGATGCCGGAGTGGATGCCTTTGTCTTGCAGCGTGCGGATCATTTCGAGGCCAGTGCGGTCGCCGACGTGGGCCAATCGCGGGTAGGTGTGGCCACCGAAGTTGCGCTGCAGGATGCGGCCGTCCTTCGTGCGATCGAAAACGGCGCCCCATTCTTCGAGCTCGCGGACGCGGGCCGGGGCCTCTTGGGCGTGGAGTTGGGCCATCCGCCACTGGTTGAGGAACTTGCCGCCGCGCATCGTGTCGCGGAAGTGGGTTTGCCAGCTGTCGCGAGACTCGACGTTGGCGAGGGCGGCCGCGACGCCGCCTTCGGCCATTACCGTGTGGGCTTTGCCGAGGAGCGATTTGCAAACGAGGGCAGTCTTCGCGCCTTGCGCCGAGGCTTCAATGGCAGCTCGCAGACCGGCGCCACCGGCGCCGACGACGACTACGTCGTATTCGAATGTTTGGTATTTATCCATGTGTTTTTTTGATAGTTGTTAGTGGATAGTTGTGAACTCAGCCGACAACTAACAACTATCGACTATCAACTATCCTGCGTTTGCGGCAGACTTAAATCAGCCGTAAATCGTGAATCCGCCCAGACGCCACCATCCAGATGTAAAAGTCGGCGAAGCCGACGGTGAACAGGCTGCACCAGAAGTACAGGCCATGGTATTCGTTGAGGGCTGAGCAGCAGCGCCAGAGTTTGTAGCGGGTGTTGTCGCCGCCGCCGGCAAAGCAGTTGAGCCGGCCGCCCACCAAGTGTCGCAGTGAGTGGCAAGAGAATACGTAGAGCGCCAGGAACACGAGGTCGACGAGCAACACGAGCGTTCCGACGCTGACGCCGAATGTCATGCGTTCGCCGCCTTCGCCGGGCCAGCGCAAAGCTTCGATTACGTGGTACACGTGCATGCACACGAGCAGCAGCGCGAGGTAGAGGAAGTAGCGGTGGATGTTCTGAAAGATCCACACGCCGCGTTCACCCTTGTAGTTGTCTTTGCAGTACTCGGCGACCGCACAGGCTGGCGGATCGGCAAACAGGGCGCGGTAATAAGCGCGGCGAGCGTAGTAGCACGTGAGGCGGAAGCCGGCCGGCATCCACATGACGAAAATGGCGGGGCCCATCCACTTTGGCACCCAACTCGGTAGAGCCAGCAGCGGCGAATAGAACGGCGAGAGGAAGTAAGCGCTCTCGGGGTGGACCGGCTGGCCGTCGGAACCGACGACGCCGTGGCCGAACGCGAAATATTCGTTCGCCAAGCCTCGGTAGGTGGCGTAGATGATGAAGGCGACGAAGGCCGCACCCATGGCCACGGGTTGGGCCCACCACAAGTCGCGCCGCTGCGTTTGTCCCAGACTATCTTCCCGAAGCGTCGCGGCGTTGCTGGCCATGCCCGTGGTTTCCTCCAGATAGGGGTGAATTCGGCACTATAATCGATTTCGCGTAGGAGGGACAATCCTGTCCTTTGGAATGGTAGCGGCTGCGGCAAAGGGCAGGGACGGTGCTACAACCGCACCTCTGCCAGTCATTCCCCACGCTCTGCGTGGGTACGAGGTACCGCGACGCTTTGCGCCGTGCTTGGCGTAGGGTGACGCTGACCCAACTCACCTGATGCCAAATGGCGGACGGACAGGATTGTCCGCCCTACGCCGTCGGTCACCCCCTGCGTGGTTGCCGGGGTCCTCCCTCGACTATGATATAAAAGCGATGGCTCGCGACATTACTTTAGGTGGACCGGCCGATGCGAAGCAACCTCTCGCTCTTATTTCTTCTCTTGCTCGTCGCTGCCGGACAGGCGATCGCGCGCGCCGCGGAGAAACCACTCGATTTCAACCGCGATGTGCGGCCGATCCTGTCGGAAAATTGCTTCGCCTGCCATGGCTTTGATGAAAAGGCACGGAAGGCGGACCTGCGGCTCGACGATGCCGAATCGGCGCTGGCGGATCGTGACGGCACGCCGGCGATCGTGGCCGGGCATCCCGAGAAGAGCGAGGCCTGGCGGCGGATTATGTCTGCCGACGAATCCGAGCAAATGCCGCCGCCCGATTCGCATCGGCAATTGAAGCCCGAGCAGCAGGCGGTCATCAAACGGTGGATCGAGCAGGGTGCTCCGTTTGCCAAGCATTGGTCTTTTATTCCGCCAGTGAAGGCCACTGTGCCAGCGGCTGCGGCCGAGCATGAACGCTGGCCGCGGAATGAGATTGACCACTTTGTATTGGAGCGGCTCGAAGCGGAGGGGCTGTCGCCGTCGCCGGAAGCCGATCGTCGCACGCTGATCCGACGATTGTCGCTCGATCTGACCGGCTTGCCGCCGAGTGCAGTTGAGGTCGAAGCATTTGCGGCGGACGAATCGCCGGACGCCTACGAGAAACTCATCGATCGCTTGCTCGCCAGTCCGCATTTCGGCGAACGCATGGCGCTGGTGTGGTTGGACGCGGCCCGCTATGCGGATACGAACGGCTACTCGATCGACGGCGGCCGGCATATGTGGATGTGGCGCGATTGGGTCATCAACGCGTTCAACACGAACTTGCCGTACGACCAGTTTCTGCGCGACCAGCTCGCGGGCGACTTGTTGCCGAACCGCACGGAAGCTCAGCTCATCGCCACCGGCTTCCAGCGGAACAACATGAACACACACGAGGGCGGGACGATTCCAGAGGAGAATCTTACGAACTACAACGTCGACCGCGTGAAAACGTTCGGCGAGGCGGTGCTGGGCCTTACGCTTGGTTGTGCACAGTGCCACAACCACAAGTTCGACCCGATCACGCAGCGCGACTACTACCAAGTCTACGCCTACTTCAACACACTCAGCGACGTCGGTCTCGATGGCGACCGCGGCGTGAACTCGCGGCCGTCGATCGAAGCGAAAACCGTGCTGGCGACGGGTGAAGAGGGGCAGCTGCGCGAACAAATTAAGGCACTCAACGACAAGCTCGCAAGTGTCTCGGCCGCCGACGTCGACCGCTGGGTCGGTGAACAACGTGAGCGCCTGAAGTCACGCGGCAAAGACCTCGAACTGCTGCCAGTCGAATTGTTGAAGGTGAGCACGCCGAACGCGGGTGCCGGGTTCGACATCGATCCGCCGCGGTTCGTACGCATCACATCGCCCGCGGCGCTCCTGGCATACGACGTGAGCCTGCGGCTGCCGAAAACGGAGAAGCCGATCACGGGATTGCGCGTGGTGTTTCACCCCGATCAATCGGCTCCGAATGGCGGTCTGGGTTTCGGCAAACTACCGCCCGCGCCACGACGGGTCGGGGCGTCGTCGCCCGCGGTTTTCGCGAACGCGACATCCAAAACCGGGGGCGGGGACGCCTCGCCACGACGAGTTCCGAGCAATTCGGCTCGCGAGGACACTTCCACGTTTGTATTAACAGCGTTCACCGCGAGCGCTGACCCGGTGCCTGGCGATCAGGTAAATCTCAACCGCGTCCTCGATATCGCGGGCGTGACCGCCAGTTCGTGGCGGAGTGATTTTCGTCCGGCGAACGTCATCGACACGCGCCTGGACGGTTGGGCGCCGGATCCGCAGCAGGACGGCCCGGCCCGGCTGACGGTCACGTTTGCGAAACCGATCGATGCCGGCGAGACACCGTATATGACAGTGCAGCTCAACTTCGGCTACGGCGATCGACTCGTCGCGGCCCGTTTCGAAATCCAAGCGATGACCGGCACCGACGACGACATCGACATTGATCCGGAAGTCGCCAAAATCATCGCGTCATCAAGTGCGCAATCAGCCCCCGGCTCTGCCGGGGGTTCCACCAACGACGACGTCAACGCCCTACGCGACTATTTCGCTGCCCATGCCGACGCCACGAAGCGAGATCGCATCGCACTAGCCAATCTCGAAGAGCGGCTGGACGTGCTCACGAATAAGCATTCAACGATGGTAATGGATGTGGCCGAGAAGCCGCGGGAGACGCATATTCTGAATCGCGGTGATTACGCCCAGTCGGGCGAGAAAGTCGTCGCGGCGACGCCGGCCGTATTGCCGAAGTTGCCGGCGGGGCCGGGTTCGTCGGGTGGCACGTCGACACGGCTCGATTTGGCCAATTGGGTCATCATGCGCGAGAACCCGCTGGCCGCGCGGGTCGAAGTGAACCGACTCTGGCAGATCTTCTTCGGCACGGGCCTTGTCGCGACACCCGCCGATTTCGGCGCGCAAGGCGAGTTTCCATCCCACCCCGACTTGCTCGACTGGCTCGCTGTCGACTTCATGGAGCATGGTTGGGATGTGAAGCGCGCGGTGAAGCAAATGGTGATGTCAGCGACGTATCGGCAGAGTTCGGATGTCGGCGAGCCTCTTGTTGCGCGCGACCCGCAAAACCGACTGCTTGCGCGGGGGCCGCGGTTTCGGCTGCCCGCGGAATTCATTCGCGATGCGGCGCTCAAAGTCAGCGGCCTGTTCGTTGACCGCCTCGGTGGGCCGAGCGTGAACCCCTACACGCCGGGCAATCTGTGGCGCGAGATCAGTCACTACGGCAGCTCGCCCGCGACGTCGCAAACGTTTGAACAGGATCATGGTGAGAAGCTCTACCGTCGCTCGCTCTACACATATTGGAAGCGCACCGTGCCGCCGCCGAATATGGTGGCGTTCGATGCGCCGAACCGCGAACTGTGCACCGCGTTCCGGGCATCGACGACCACGCCGCTGCAGGCATTGGTGCTGCTCAACGATGTGCAATTCGTCGAAGCGGCACGGGCGTTCGCCGAGCGTTCGATCAAACAACCGGGCGACGACGTGGCACGCTTGCGTTGGGCGTTTGAAGAATGTGTATCGCGCACGCCGAACGATGCCGAGCTGGCCGTTCTCGCGAAGGCGCTTGGCCGCGAGCGTGCACGTTATGCTGCGAATGAGGAAGCGGCGAAGAAGTACCTGGCCGCCGGTGAGTCGCTGCGTGATGACTCGATTCCGGCAAGCGAGCACGCGGCTTGGTCGCAAGTGGCGTCGTTGTTGTTGAATTTGAGTGAAGCGGTCACGCGGAATTAGGAAGACATTTTCTCACGCAAAGGCGCGAAGGCGCAAAGGCTTGATTTGCGCCTCCGCGCCTTTGCGTGAGTCAGTCTTTGTGACGACATATAGAATTCATGAGCACATTCCACGACTTCCAGCGCCTCGCCACGCGCCGCACGTTTCTCGGCGCGATTGTCGCGCTCTGCCTTGCCATCTCCGCATCGCCTGCTCGCGCCGATCGCCAGGAAGACTTTGCGAAGCTCGAAACGGAATTCGAGGCTGCCGGCAAGAAGTTCCAAGCCGACCACACCAAGGAAAATCCAACCGACGCTGACCTCATCCGCAACGTCGAAGACTATCAACTTTGGCCATTCATCCCACGGGTCCTCGCCCTGGCCGAGGCTAACCCGGAAGACGACACCGCCTTCCGATGTTGCGAGTGGATCATCACGAAAAACCCCGGCTTCGCTGGCGATCGGGCCAAATTCGATGCAGAGCAAAAAGCCTGGGCAATCCTCGCAGCCCACCATGCCAACGGCGATCGATACTCCGAACTCTGCCTCGAAGCCGCGCAATCGGCCAGCCCGGCTCGCGAGCATTTCCTACGCGATCTACTCGCGCAGCCGACTATATCGAAAGTGCATGCCGGGTACGCGACGCTGGTACTTGCCGAGCTGCTAACCAGGAAAATCGACTTTGCCGAGTACTTCCAGAAGAAACGCAAACCATCTGCGGATGATCCGCTCTACGACCACCTCCAAAGCCGTTACGACCCCGCCTACGTCGAGTATCTTTCGGGTACAGATATTCACACTACTAAGAACGAGATCGCCCACCTGTTGCGCACCGTTATCGACCGCTATGGCGACGTGCCGAATTCGCTTTCGAAGCCTGGCTTTCGCGATATGAAAACGCTTGCCGACAAAGCCAAGAAAAGCCTCCACGCGCTGGAGCATCTGCGCGTGGGAGCTGAAGCGCCCGATATCGTCGGCACGCACCTCGATGGCCGTCCTCTAAAGCTTGCGGAGTTTCGCGGTCGCGTCGTCGTCCTTTCTTTTTGGTTCACCGGCTGCGGACCGTGCATGGCGCTGATTTCCGAAGAACGCAAACTGATCGAGAAATTCAAAGACCGCCCTTTCAGCTTGATCGGAATCTGCGGAGACGAAGATCGTGAACAGGCAAACAAAACTGCTGCTGAGGAAAAGATCACTTGGCCTTGTTGGTTTGACGGCAGCACCAATGGTCCGATCCACCGCGACTACAACATCACTAGCTGGCCGAGATTATACCTGCTCGACCAGAATGGCCGCATCGCGGATAAGGATGTGGATCGAAATCAAATCGAAGAAGCGGTTGCCAATCTGCTCGATAGAAACATTGGTAGTGATAGTTCAAACGACACCAAGCTGCAAAAGTGAAATGAACGAGCACGCGGCTTGGTCTAAGGTGGCGTCGTTGTTGTTGAATTTGAGTGAGGCGGTGACGCGAAATTAGCTATATAGCCCAGCCGTTTCGGCTGGGCGCGCTGCGTACAGACTCTAAACGACCGATGGGCGCCGGCCCGAAACGGTCGAGATATGAAACACCGACCCGGAACGGGTCGGCTATATGAGTGATGCCATGACTTCTGAACACGATTTCAATCTTTGTGCTTCGCGTCGTACGTTTCTGGGAGCAGCCGCGGGGGCGCTAGGTACTACGGCGCTTGGTGCATTGCTCGGCGATGGAAAGGTGATGGCAGCGGCGGCTCCAAACAACGCGGGCCGAGACTTTTCGACTCGCCTGTTGCCGCATTTTACGCCAAAGGCGAAGCGGGTGCTCTGTTTGTTCCAGAGCGAAGGGTTCTCGCATGTTGATTTATTCGACAACAAACCATCACTCGAGAAATATCACGGCGCCGACTTGCCGGCGTCGGTGAAAGGGAATCAGCGGCTCACGGGAATGACCTCCGGGCAGAAGAATTTTCCCGTGATCGCACCGCTGTGGGGCGGACGGCGCTGCGGCCAGAACGGGCTGTGGGTCAGCGACCTGTTGCCGCATCTGCAAACCGTTGCCGATCAGTTGTGCATCGTGAAATCGATGTACACCGAGGCCATCAACCACGACCCGGCGATCACATTCATCAACACGGGCAACCAGCAGCCGGGCTACGCCAGCATGGGGGCGTGGATCAGCTACGGCCTGGGCAGTATGAACGAGAACCTGCCAACGTTCGTCGCCATGATCTCGCAAGGCACCGGCAAAAATCCGGGGCAACCTATCTTCTCGCGGCTCTGGGGCAATGGCTTTTTGCCGTCGTCGCATCAGGGGGTTGGCTTGCGGTCCGGCAAGAGCCCGGTGCTGTATCTTGGCGACCCGCCCGGCGTCGAGCGTGAGCAACGTCGCGAATTGCTTGATGACCTCGCCGCACTGAATCGCATGCACGCAGATGCGACGGGCGATTCCGAAACGCTCGCCCGCATCAACTCGTATGAGATGGCCTTCCGCATGCAAACGTCGGTGCCGGAACTCACAGATCTTTCCGGTGAGTCAGCGAGTGTCATCGAATCGTATGGGCCGGACGTTCACAAAGCGGGCAGCTACGCCTCGAACTGCCTGCTCGGACGCCGGCTCATCGAGCGCGGCGTCCGATTCGTGCAACTGTTTCATCGCGGGTGGGACCAGCACATTGCGATCAAGCGGCAACTGCCGAATCAATGCCGCGATGTCGACCAGCCGACGGCCGCGCTATTGAAAGACATGCAGAATCGCGGGTTGTTGGAAGACACGCTGGTGATGTTCATCACCGAGTTCGGCCGCACGGTATATAGCCAGGGTTCGCCCGGCGACCCCGGCATGGGGCGCGATCACCACGGCCGCTGCTTTACGATTTGGCTGGCCGGCGCGGGCGTGAAGCCGGGCATCGAGTACGGCCGCACGGATGACTTCTGCTACAACATCGCCGAGAACCCGGTGCACTTGCGCGATCTGCACGCCACGATGCTACACATCCTCGGCATCGACCACACGCGGTTCACCTACCCATTCCGGGGGTTGGATGTGAAGCTGAGCGGGGTGGAAGAGGCGCATGTCGTTAAGGATATCCTTAGCTAACGACTCGAAATGTAGCAGCCAGAACACCGGATTGAAATTTGTCGGCGGCCGATGAGGGCTGCTGGAGCTGCCGGCATTGTGTGCGTGGCCATGTTACAATAAGCGTCAACTCGCTATTGGTTAACCTCTCCCGGCCAACCACTACGATGCAGGTACTATCGATTCGACAACTCGCTGGCGCTACCGTGCTGTGCTTGAGTTCGCTTTGCCCGTTGGTAGCGCACGCGATCGCCTACCGAGTCACACTGTTGAACTCGAACGGTGAAAAGGGAGCGATATTGCGAGACGTTTCCGGTTCGTCCCAGGTGGGACAACTGGGGAATCACGCGATGTTGTGGCACGGTTCTGCTGCCAGTCAAATCGATCTAAATCCTCCGACAATCAGGTTCAGTGAAGCAACTGGCGTCGATGACGATTGGCAGGTTGGCTGGGGTGAAGGTGGCTTAACCAGCAGTTTTCCGGAACAGACCCACGCGTTGCTTTGGCATGGCTCGGCAGCAAGCGTCTTGGACTTGAATCCGCCCGGCTTCACAATCTCAGGGGCTAGTGCTGTTTTCGGGAGTAAACAGGTCGGCTATGGCGCAGGACCTTCCACCGGGGGAAAGAACCACGCGTTGATCTGGAGCGGCGCAGCGAACAGCGCGATTGATCTGCATCCAGAGGGGAAGAACTTCCTTTTTCCCGACGGCTATGAGACTTCCTACGTGCACGATATTTCGGGCTCGCACCAGGTTGGCATCGCTTCATATTCCGATACCTACTCGTTCTATCACCCAATGCTCTGGAGCGGCACAGCGGCCAGTGCCATTGATCTCCTGCCGGAGGGATACAATAAGGCGTCCGCAAATGCGATTTCTGGGAATACCCAGGTTGGGTGGGCCTACGGCCCGGTGTCGAACTACTTAGACCATGCGATGTTGTGGCACGGAACGGCCGAAAGCGCGGTCGATTTGAACCCACCAAACTTAGACATCGGCTACGCGATGGATGTTTCAGCTGCCGGCATTGTCGGTTATGGCGCCGGCGTTAACTTCGGCGAACATGCGTTGTATTGGTCGGGCACGGCTGAGAGTATGGTCGATCTGCATTCGTACTTAAGCAGTGCTGGAACTTTCAATTATTCGCGCGCGTATGGCATCAGCGATGAGGGTGTGATTGTCGGACAAGCGCTGACGTTCAGCGAATTCTATACGGTTGTTTGGACCCCGCTGCCCGACTTCAGCGATAACGGGCGCGTCGACGCTGCCGACTATGTGAAATGGCGGAAGGGGGTCGGTTCAGCCTACACGCAGTCGCAGTACGCCGACTGGCGCGCGCATTTCGGCGAGTCCGCAAGCAGCGGCGCATGGGTCGGGGCAGCCGGCGTGCCCGAACCGGCCACACTGACGATCACGCTGGCACCTCTTTGCTGGGCCGGAGGGGCGAGACGCCGGCGAAGGTTTGGCGAATTAGCGACTTGCTAGTTGGCACAGCGCCGGTTCTCTTGGGGAAGACTGCTTCCACTGACCTTTGAGTTTTCTCGCACTCCTGCTATACCTCGCCCCGCGATTTCCCCAAATCGCCCAGTTGTGCAGCCTGAACGCTGCCATGTCGAGGGCAAGCCGTACGTGGGTGGCGTTGCGTTCGACCGCTTTTATTCGATGTTGGAGTTCGCCATGCGTTCCATGTGCATGCGTGTTGCCGTTGTGTTGGTTGGTGCTTTGCTAGCCGGGCGGGCAGCGGCAGCGACGTACGACTGGTCGAACGGCGCGGGCGGTGCGTTTGCCACGGCGACGAACTGGTCGCCAGCCGGCGTGCCCACGTCGATCGACACGGCCCGTTTGAGCTTGGACAGCACGTATACGATTACGTTCAGCAATCTAGCGACGGTAAACACGCTCGTGCAAACGCTCGGCGATGTTACGTTCGATCTCAACAGCGCCACGTTTCGAACCACCAATACGTCGAGCAACATCCTTGGCGCCGCCGGTGTGACGACGACGCTGCGCGTGACCGATGGTTCATTTCGGCCGAGCAATCTCATTCTGGCGAACGTGGCGAATTCGACGAGCAACCTTGTGCTTGATACCGATTCAGGCACCGTCGTCGGCACCGGCACGTTTTATGTTGGCTCCATTGGCACGGGTAATCTGACGGTTCAAAACGGCGCCACGCTTTCGACGTCCAGCGGCGCCGCCCTGGCCGTGAACACCAACAGCATCGGCAACGCGACGGTAACCGGCTTCGGGTCGAATTGGACGATCGGCACTGCTGCCCTGCGGGTGGGCAGCTTGGGCAACGGCGCGCTCAATATTACGAACGGGGCGAACGTTGCCGCAGCCGGTTTGGAAGTCGGCGAGTTCCTGAACAGCACTGGTACGATGTCGCTCAGCGGCCTGGATGCCATGTTCACCACGGCCGGCACCGCAAACATCGGCGGCACTTCGGCAACGCAGACGGCCGCCTCGGCCACGCTCAACATCGAAGGCGGCGCGGTGGTCAATTTCAGCGGCACTACCAACTTCCGCACGCGGGCCACCGTGAATCTCGACGGCGGCGTACTGAACTTAAGCACGGTCAACGTGACGAACGGCGCCAAATTCAATTGGTCCTCTGGCACAGTTAACTTCGCCAACGGCTCCGCCGTAACCAACAACCTGCTCGACTTTCTGCTCACGGGGTCACACACCCTGGGATCGAACCGAACGCTCTCCGCGACGGCCGGAACCATGACTCTGAACACCACGCTTGCGCTCAATAGCGGCCGCATCGCGAGCGAGATTGTGATGGTGAACCAAAACCTTAATTTCACTGGCTTCAGTTCGATGACGGCCAGCCAGAGCATTTTCATCTCGCCGGGCGTGACCGTTGAATTGAACGACTTTAGCCGCTTGGCGACGGCCTCTGGTCTGCAACTGTTCGGCGGCATCCTGGCGCTTAACGGCTCGTTCGCAAAAGTCGATGGTCCGGTAACCAATACTTCGGGGGTTATCACCGGAGTCGGCCGCTTCACGGGCGGCATCAGCAACACGACCAGCGGCATCCTGCGCGTGGAATCGGGCGATCACCTCATCATTGACGGAGCCAGCAATTCCAACTCCGGCACGATTGAACTCTCTGAGGGCACCGTCGAGTACACGCAGGCACTCGCGAACGCGGCGACGGGCGTCATTTCCGGCCGCGGCGTCTTTCGCGGTAGTTCAGCGACACCCGGCGGTACGGGACTCAACAATGTCGGCACGCTGGCGTTCAGCGCCGGCACGACCGATATTTTTGGCGATGTCAACAACTCGGCAACTGGCAAGATCATCGCCGCCGGCGCTAGCGTGGTTACATTTTTTGACGATGTCATTCACAACGGCGTGGAAATTCGCACGAATGCGGGCAGCCGCAGCGTGTTCTTTGGCTCGGTGAGTGGCGCCGGCCCATTTACTGGCACAGGCGACGTTGAGTTCAACGGCGACATCAAGCCAGGCAACAGTCCGGCGAACGTTTCATTCGGCGGCAATGTGACGATCGGGCCTACCGCCGGCCTCGATATCGAGCTCGCCGGACCAACGAAGGGCAGCGGGTACGATTCACTTACGATCTCTGGTGCAGCCGCGCTCAGTGGCGCGCTTGACGTTGTGCTGCTCGATGACTTCGCTCCGTCGGCCGGCCAGGCATTCGAAATATTGAAAGCCACCGGCGGCATCGACGGCGCATTCAGTGCCCAGCATCTCCCGGCCCTCTCCGGTGGCCTACACCTCGATCTCGTGTACTGTGCGAATGCGGTCAACCTGTTCGTGGGCGGCGTCGCTGGCGACTATAACCTCGACGGCACGGTCGACAGCGCCGACTTCATCGCTTGGAGGAAGGGGCAAGGTCGAATCGGTTCAGCCCTCGCCGCCGATGGCAATCACGATGGCGCGGTCGACTCCGGCGACTACGAAGTGTGGCGGGCGAACTTCGGCAAAACGGCCGCAAGCGGTGTCGCTTTCGCAACAGCCGCCGCGGCGCCCGAACCGGGCCTCCTCATCACTGCATTCTGCGCCATCGCCTTGGCCTCGGCCGCCAGGCCGAATCGACCACACGAAGCCCAAGCCGCTGCCTGATATCGGAGGCGGGGCGCAGCTTGAGAGCAGTTTTCGCAGGCAAGTAGCCACAGAAGTTGCCGCGATTACCGTGCAACAGTGCGAAGCCGATCGCGGGCGTGGAGCACTGAGCGTACGATGCGCGAGCTGGCCGTCAATTGAGCCGCTGGCCGTCGGCCGCGAAGAGATGATACGCTCCCGGGCGAATTGAAAGAGTCAGACGATCACCAGGTCGAACGCCGGTGTTCGCCTCCAGGCGAGCGACGTGTTGCGTGCCGGCCAGCGCGAAGTGGGCCATCGTTTCGTGGCCCATGTGTTCGACGACATCGAGCGTGACGTCGCCGAGCCGGCAGCCGTCGGTGCGCACCAGCAGGTCCTCCGGCCGCACGCCGAGCACCGCCGGGCCACTCGCGAGCGCGCCGCCGAGGTCGATTTCGTGCACGGGCGAATGACCGTTCGTTTGGCCGTTCATGAACCGGAACTTGCTGCCGTCGACTTCGCCGCGGATAAAGTTCATCGCCGGGCTGCCGATGAACGAGGCCACGAACTGGTTCGCCGGGCGATGATAGATGTTGAGCGGCGAGTCGATCTGCTGAATTACGCCGCGATCCATGAGCACGATCCGGTCGCCGAGCGTCATCGCCTCGACCTGGTCGTGCGTGACGTAGATGATCGTCGTTTTAAGCCGCTGGTGCAGCCGCGCGATTTCGGCTCGCATCTGCACGCGGAGCTTGGCATCGAGATTAGAAAGTGGTTCATCGAACAAAAACACCTTCGGCTCGCGAACGATGGCCCGGCCGAGCGCCACGCGCTGCCGCTGGCCGCCCGAGAGTTCCCGCGGCCGGCGCTCGAGGAGTTGTTCGATCGACAGAATCGCCGCGGCCTCACGCACGCGCTTTTCGATTTCCGCCTTCGGCGTGTTCCGCATTTTGAGGCCAAAGGCCATGTTTTGGTACACGCTCATATGCGGATAGAGCGCGTAGTTTTGAAAGACCATCGCGATGTCGCGGTCGCCGGGCGCGACGTCGTTTACCAGCCGGTCGCCGATCCAAATCTCGCCGCCGGTGTTCTCTTCGAGCCCGGCCACCATCCGCAGCGTCGTGCTCTTACCGCAACCGCTGGGACCGACCAGAACGATGAACTCACCGTCTGCAATCTCGATATTCACATCGCGCACGGCGTGGTAGCCGTTGGGGTAAGTCTTATCGAGATGCTTGAGAAGAACTTGGGCCATAGAAGAGGAGGGCCTCACGCCAAGGCGCTAAGTCGCAAAGAACAGAAAGGCACTAAACCGCTAATCGACGCTAATAACCGCTAATTTCTTTTTGAATTGGCTTTCTATTAGCGGTTATTAGCGCCTATTAGTGGTTAGGCTTCCGTGTTGTCCTCTTTGCGTCTTCGCGCCTTTGCGTGAGGGAATATTTCAGTGAACCGATCAAGTCACCTGAGCCGCTTCGCGCGGCACGCTGCCATCGGGCGTTTCGCTGCGGGCGGGGTCGAACCACTCGGGTTTGAATTCGATGCGAGTTTGCTTGGCGATCGCTTGGTTGGCGGTGAGGGCGATGATCGCGTCGCCCATCGCCACGACCGGCGTGCAGTGCGGTTTGTGCTCGGGCGCTGGGTTGCGAATGCACCATGCCCAATGCTCGATCTCTTCCTTGTAGCCGCGGCTCACCGGCCCGCCCGCGCCAGCCGTTGCCGCCGCCAGGGCCGCGCCGCCGCCCGTTTCGTACGTATCCATCGCGGCCTTGCCGCCCTTTTCCTTGACTTCGATGCTCGTGCTGGTCGACGAGCCTTTGAACAGCATTGCTTCTTGCTCTTGTTCGAGAATCAGCGTGCCTTCGGTGCCGAACACGATCTCGCCGTAGCCGCCGTAGCCGTTGCCGTTGATTGACGAGTAGGTGACCATGATCTTCTTCGTCGGGTCGGCCACTTCGTGCGCGTCGCCGTCTTTGTAGTAACCTTTGCCCGGGAATTCGAACATGCAGTACACGTGGTCTTCGCACTCGCGATCGTTCGGGAAGATCGACCGGCCGCCGAGGGCCGTGACCGCAAGCGGATGCACGTGCCGCCGCTCTGGGTCCATCGCCGAGATGAAAATGCTCGACGCATCAAGCTGATGGCTGCCGAGCTCAGCCATGAGCCCCGCGGCGGTGCGGTTCCACAGCCGCCAGCGAATGAGCTCTTCGAGGGCAGGGCGGTTGTAGCCGTTGATCGTCTTTGCCTCGTATCCCCACTTGAGCGCGAGCTCTTCGGTGAGGTCGTTCATCTGCGCTTGCTTCTGCGCGATCTTAGCTTCCCATCCAGCGACCTCGGCTGGGCTCGCCTTGGCGAGCGACTTTTTCCAGCTGTCGAGCTCTTTCGCGAGCTCCGCGTCGCCTGGCATCGGTGGTTTCCAGCTATCTTTCTTCGGCGAATTGTCGCGATGCCACTGGGCGCGAATGTGATGGATGTCGCCGATGAGGCCCTGGCGAATTTGTTCGACGGCATTGTCATACAGAATGCTGTAGTGCCGCTGATGGCCAACCGCCATGACGATCGGATTACCCTTTGAATCTTTCGACGCATCGCACACGCGCGACATCTCTTTGCACAGGCCCACATCGTGGCCCATGAGCTTTTCGGAGAGCACGTGCTTGCCTTTGCGCATCGCGGCGATCGCCATCGGATGATGCATGAACAGCGGCGTGGCGATGATCACGGCTTCGACGTTCGGGTCGTCGAGCAGCTCGTGATAATCGTTCTCGTAAACCTTAATGTGCTTCCGAGCCTCGGCTTCGTTCGAATACTCCTTCTCGTAAACCTTGAGCAGACCCGGCCGAGCGGCGTGCGCGCCCGGCGAATACCAATCCCCGTGGAACGCGCGGTAGCGGCTATACGGGCGAATGTCGGCGATGGCGACGACGTCGACGTAGTCGGGATTGAGCGCGCCGATGAGCACGCTGCCTTCATCGCCGGTGCCGATGATGCCAACGCGGAGCCGCTCATCGAGCTTCGGGCCGTAGCCAAAATACTTTGAGCCGAGACTCATCGTGGCCACGGCCCCGCCGGCGACGCCGAGGCCAATGAGAAAATCCCGCCGCGTCGAGCCGACCGCTTCTTGAAAATTCTGCTTGCCGATTTTCTTTTCTTCAGGAGTCAAGTTCATCGCTCACTCGTGGAACACTTTTTTAGATGCGGGAGAGATTCGGAGAGCAGTAGAGCGGAAGAACAGCAGAACAGCAGCGGGTGCACGTCTTGCTGGCGATCAACTGTAAATTTTCCGCGTTGTTCTCCTGCTCTGCTGCTCTCCCGTTCTTCCGCTCTGTGATTAACTACGTGCCCGACAGCTATCTCGCTATGCTTCAACAACCTCAACCACCCGCCGCCGCCCAAACAGCGCGCCCAGGCAGCCGTCCATGCCGGCCCAGCGGCCCGCGCCGGTGGCCGCGAGGACCAAGAGCGCCATCATTTCTACGAACTGGTTCATGGTTGGTGCGGTGCCGGCGATCCAGAATGGCTGCGAAGCCACGACGCCGAACAGGAACAACGCTCCGACAATTGCCGCGATGCGGGTGAGAAAGCCGAAAATTAGCAAAAGGCCGACGCCGATCACGACGATCGTTGCGGTCCTGTTAATAAAGTCCAAATTGTGCTGGTTGGTGTCAGCCATGGAGTCAGTCGCCGCGGCAAGCGTCGTCGGCTGCGCTTGTTGCTCGGGACTGAGAATCGCAACGAGGTCCTTTTGCAGCTCGTCTTCAAACGCATGAATCTGCTGTTTCCAGCCCGCGAGCTTGGAGTTCGTTTCGCCATTTTTCGTGGTGATGCGCTGCTTCATGAAGGGCACGTCGCCGGCTTCGGGCGACTCCCGCCATTTGGAGAGCCGCCACAAATCGTGACGATATTCGACAATGGCGGCCTCTTCGTCGCCCACATATTCGGCCAATTCTTCGAGCCGGTGTTCGAGGGCTGTGTCGGCAGCTTGCTTCTGGGCTTCGGTTAGGCCGGCAATGGATTTGAACTTGTCGACGCCCGCACGCCAGTCTTCAGCGATCTTTGTCGCCCAATCGTGGGCGGCGGAATTCGGCGGGAACTCGATCGGAGCCGGCTGATTGTTTTTCTTGGCGTCGGCTCGCTTCTGAGCGAATTCCTTCGCCCATTTGGCTTGGGCCTCGTTCTGCTCCGGAGTCAGCGGCACGTTTTCGCGCGGCGTCGCGAGCAGCGTCCGCCAGTCGTGTTCGCTCTTCGAATGGCTCAGATAAAGTGGAGCGAGCGGGCCTTTGGCCAGGTCGAGGAACTCCTTGTCGGCCGAAAAGACCAAGTGAAACCCACCGTTGTGGCGATCGTATTCGATCTTCTTGCCGCCCTCGACAAAGAAATGCCAGCCGATCGCCAGTCGCAGGAGCACCAGCGACAGCACACCCAAACCGCCCAGAATTCGGCGAGAATCAATCATCATGGTTCGTGCGATTTTAAAGTCACGCGCGTCAGCCCCAACGTCGGGCGCCGGGAGCGAATCTACTGCCGCGGGCCGAAACCATCGCCTGCCCGCCAAGAGCTGCCCACTTCCAACCAGCGGCTTATGATCTTGCCACCAAGCCGCAATCACGCCACAACCTATGTTATGCCAACTACGCCTTCATCGCTAGCGGATTCCACGCGGCCGCGGATTGTACTGTGCTACCCCGCGGAGCCGAAACACGTCGATCAGATCGCCGCCGCAGCCCCCCATGCAGATGTCATCGATGCTGGCCAGGAGCGAATCGCCGAGATGCTGCCGACGGCCGATATTTTCTGCGGTCACACCAAAGTGCCTGTGCCCTGGGAGGACGTAGTGCGCGGCGGGCGGTTGCGGTGGATTCAGTCCTCCGCAGCGGGGCTCGATCATTGTCTCGTGCCCTCGGTCATCGAATCGGATGTCATAGTCACAAGCGCTTCGGGCGTGCTCGCCAATCAAGTGGCCGACCATACGATTGCGCTGTTGGCGGGTTTGTTGCGGAGTTTACCGACGTTCTTCCGGGCACAACAAAAGCGCGAGTTCATTCGCCGGCCGACGCTTGACTTGCACGGTGCGCGCGTCGGCATCATTGGCCTCGGCCGCAATGGCCGCCGGCTGGCCGAAGTACTGAGCGCGTTTCGCACGACGATCATCGCGACCGATTGGTACCCGGTGAACAAGCCGCCGCAAGTTGCCGAACTGCTGCCGGCTGACGCCGTTGACGACATCTTGCCGCGGATCGACATTCTCATTCTCGCGGCGCCGCTGACGCCTGTGACGCGCCACATGATCGACGCGCGGCGGCTGGCGATGTTGCCCAAAGGGGCGGTCGTCGTGAATGTGGCCCGGGGGCCGCTTGTGGTCACGGATGATCTTGTGGCGGCGCTTGAAGCGGGGCATCTTGCGGGAGCAGCCGTCGACGTTACCGATCCTGAGCCGCTCCCAGCCGCGAACAAGTTGTGGGAGCAGCCGAACGTGATCATCACACCGCACGTTGGTGGCCAGGCCGCGACGCGCATCGACGATATGACCAATTTCTTTTGCGAGAACTTGCGCCGCTACCAGGCCGGTGAGCCTCTCAGGAATCTCGTTGATAAACGCCTGGGTTTTCCGATGCCGGACAAGTAACAGTTTCAGGCGTCAACGATCTCTCTCGCTCTTGCGCGGCTGAATTCATCGGCTTGCGTCGTAGATTGCCCTATTAACCGGGGTAAACGTAGGTAATTGCCTGGACGCATCGAGACGCTGGCACGTAAAATAACGGGCTGGCGTATAATTGCCAGAAACCGCTTGCAACCGCGGAGATTCTCCATTTTGCGAGCCGGCGGGGAACGGATTTTCCCCGCGATCACCTGCGAGGCATGACAACATGAGTATGACAACGACACTGCTGCGAGGAACGCGGACGGTGACGCCGGGGGGCGGGAACAGGCCTGAAAACCGGGTCAACGAACTGCTGCACCATTATCTACGCATGATCCAGCATCCGAAGTTGGGTTGGACCGAGCACCTGTACCTCAACCGGCTGCTGGGTAAGGGCGGGCAAGGCGTGGTGTACCTCAGCGAACGGCGGGGGGCTGATGGATTCACGCTGCCTGTCGCGCTGAAGTTCTTTTCGCCCGAGCGGTTCACCGACGAGCGTGGCTATCGCGAAGCCATGGAGCGGATGGCGCAAGTAAGTTCGCGGGTCGCACTCATTCAGCACGATAACCTGCTCGATGTGCAGAATTTTATCGAGCGGCGGCGGATTCGCGTGCTCGAAATGGAATGGGTCGATGGTTACGACCTCGACTCGCTGCTCGCGCCGCAGATGCTCGAGCGGGCACGCACGAAGGTTGGCCAAAAACGTTGGGACTACATCAACAACGTGATCGCCACGGCCGGGCCGAGCCATATTCGGCTCAAGCCAGGAATGGCCGCGGCGATTGTGCGTGAATGCTTGGCCGGGCTGGCGGCCCTGCATCGCGAAGAAATTGTGCATGGCGACATCAAGCCGTCGAACATCATGATCAAGCGCACGGGCAATGCGAAGATCATCGATATCGGGTCGGCCCTCGATCTCAACAACATGCCGCAGTCGAAGACGTGCACCCCCCAATATGCGGCACCGGAAGTGCTCGATCGGGAGGAGATGACGCCGCGATCGGACCTGGCGAGCGTGGGCTACGTTTTAGTAGAACTGTTGGCCGGGCGGCCGCTGTTTGCGGATAGTCGCGATCTGGCGTCGCTGTTGGACAAGAAGCGAACACTGCCGCAGTGGCTGCACAAGGTGCTGCCGCCGGAGGTGCGCCATAGCGAATTGTTGATGACGATCTGCCGCCGGCTCACCGCGCCGGACCCGATGCTGCGTTACGCGACGGCCGAGCAGGCCGATACGGGCAGCGAGGGTCTGGCCGAGTTCCAGCGAACGCTGGTTCGCGGCGACCTGGCGAGTGAATATGAGAACGAGCTGCGCGTGTGGCTCGAGGAATTGGATTGACGCGTTTCGTGCGATGCACCTGGTATCGCACCAACGCGATTGGTTAAGCGAGGAGTGTGCGTTGAACGCTCATCTGTTTGCATCGCAACTTTTCAACGTGCGTGGTTTGTTCTGGGGCGGACTGGCTATTTGCGGCTGTATGGCCAGCGCTCCCGAAATGTTTGCGCAAGGCAAATATGACGTGCCGGCGAGTGAAGTGCCGGGAGGCGCCGCTGCCGCGAGTAATCTGGGCGTAGTGCCACTATCGGGCTCGCTGAATGACGGCGGCAACGCGCCGACCGCGACCGATCTGGGTGCGGCTGCGGCTAACAGCCCAGGAAATACCAGTGACGCGCCAGTCGGAAACGCAGCGACGGGCCCTGGAGCAACTGCATCGCCGTCGGCGCCGACAGGTCCGCCGGCTTCCTCGCGAACGAATGCCGACACTGCGCCGCCGCCGACTGCTGGCGGAACGGGGCGCGGAAATCCGTTCTCGAATAGCACGACGAATCAGCTGCGGAATTCTTCGCCGCCGCCCAGCGCGGCGCCGGCGCAGCCACGGGCGTTGCCGCTAATGAATGACTCGCAGCCCGTGGGCGGCACGGGCACCGGCGCCGCCGATGGTGCGGCACCTGCCGCGTACAACAATGTGCCACGTTCATCGAGCCCCTATGCTGGACCACAAGATACGGGCATGAAACCGGCGTCGATGATGCGGGCGATTCTCACTCGCCATCCGGCTTCGCAGCTGCAAGGGCAACTGACTTCGCTGCAGGATGTCGTCGGCAGTGCAACGAACCGGGCAGATCAAGCGCAGCGTGTCGACGCGTACTGGGACCTCTGCTCAAGTGTCGCCGACTATTACTTGAGTTTGCGTGAATTGGATGAGCTCAAGATGCAGCGGAATCTTGGACAGGACGTGTCTCCACTCGAAACAGAGATGCGAACACGAATCAACACGGCGTATCGAGCCGCGTATGCCTCGCAGCTAAAGCTGGCGAATCTTACGGGCCGTGGTTTGACAAGTTTGATTCTGCCCTCGGATATTCCGCACTGCGCGAGTTACAACACGCACTACCAAGAGATTTTTCAGGGCGGGGGCTCGGCCGAGGCACACGCGCTCAATGACGTGATCGGGCTGCGTTTCACCGAGTTGAAAGAGGCGACCGCCGCGGTCAAGCGTGCAGAAGATTTTCTCAACGTTCAGGCCGGCAATCCGGAAGCAACGTTTCGGGCGCTCGAGCTATTGGCGCTGCGTCGCCGGGCGTTCGTGCAGATCGCGCGGGATTATAACCGCCGGATTGCTCGGTACTCGGAGCTATCGACGCCGGGGCAACTCTCTGCCGTGCGACTGACTTCGATGCTGATTTACACGGGCGTCCCGAACACGGCCACGAAGGAGGGCACTGTCGCCCCGCCGCGAAACCGGCAGTCGAACGACGGCACGACGCCGCGGACGTTTGTTCCAGGGTCAGAAGCCCCGATGAGTCCGATCGCCAAGTCGGCGAATGGGGAAGTGGAGCAGACCTCGGCGAAGGAGTCGACAACAGCAGCGGAAGGGCCGAAGCAGGAGCATTCGCTGCTGGTGCCGAATGGGCCGGCGAACGGCGGGCTGTAGTCGCAAGCCACAATGTAGGCGTCTCGCTTTGCGAGATGTGTTCGTCTCGCGGAGCGAGACGGCTACAATATCGCCACTCTTTCCCGCATAATCGGACATATGGGACCGCTCGTGGCAACCCGATTCATGCGCGAGTCGCCGCAAGCTGAGGCTGCCGACGACAATCTTGCCGCGCCAGTCGTGCGGCCGTTGTGGATTGGCGATCTCTGCGTCGATCCGCCGATTCTGCAAGCCCCGATGGCGGGCTACACAAACTACGCGTTCCGGCAAATTGTGCGCGAGTTCGGCGGGGCAGGGCTGCTGGCGACCGAGATGGTCAATGCCAAGGGCTTCGTCTGGATGGCCGAGCACGAAGCCGAGCACCCGGATCGGCTATGGGGCGTGGCCGATGAGCCGCGGCCGCTGGCCGTGCAGATGTGGGACAACGACCCCGAGACGCTCGCAAAAGTCGGCGTGCGGCTGGCAGCGGAATACAAGGTCAGTGTGGTCGATATCAACTTCGGCTGCCCGGTGCGCGATGTCGTGCAGAAAGCCCACAGCGGTTCGTACCTGCTGCGCGAGCCGGACCGGATGGGAGCGATCATCGAGCGCGTGGTGAAGGCCTGTGCGCCAACGCCGGTGACGGCGAAGATTCGACTTGGCTGCTCGCGCGAGAAAATCAACGCCATCGAGATTGCCCAGGTCGTGGAAGGCGCCGGTGCGGCGGCGCTCACGGTCCATGGTCGCACGGCAGCAGATATGTTTCGCGGTTCGGCGGATTGGGATCGCATCGCGTCGATCAAGCCGCACCTCAAGCGGATTCCGCTGATTGGCAACGGCGATTTGGATTCGCCCCGCAAGGTTGTCGACGCGTTTCGGCGGTATGACGTCGACGGTGTGATGATTGCCCGCGCGTCGCTCGCGAAGCCTTGGTTATTTCGCCAGGCCGCGGCCGCCCTGCGCGGTGAGCCGGTGCCGCCGGATCCGACGCTTAGCGAGGAACGCGAGCTCTTGCTGCATCATTTCGAGTTAATCTGCGAGCGCTTTGGCGATGAGAAAGGCACGCTGCTCATGCGCAAGTACGCGTGTTGCTACGCGCAAGGCCGGCGAGGTGCGCGCGAGTTTCGCAATCGCGTGGTGAAGACATCGACTCCCGCCGAGCTGCGCGCGGTGGTGGAGCAGTATTTCCCGCGTGAAGCGTAACAATCGGCCCGGCTGCCGACTTTTCCGCACGGATGGAAGCAACCGGACGCTAGCGCCTGCCGGCTAATAAACCGGTCAGCCGCAGGGCGCTTGCCCCCGTTGATTCCACCAGCCGTTAGTCGAATTCCGGATGATGATGACCGAGTTCCAGGCTTAATGCTCGCAGCGACATATCGATATCGCGGATGAAGAAGATCAGCGACGCAATCACGGCGCCCATGCAGGCTACGAAAATTGCGACGATGATAATCGCGAGTTCCCACTTCAGGAGCGCCGTGAGGAAGAGCAGGATAATCAGCACGGCGGCGAGCAGCACGCTGATGGAGGCGAGCGTAATGGAGGTTCGCAGCAGCAGGGCGCGCTTCCAAAGGATATCGAGTTGGGCTTCGGTGCGGGGCCGCTCGTCCATCGGGGCTTTGTGGTGTGATTCGACCATGCCGCGGGCCCGGTCGATTGCCCGGCCGAGGCGGTTGGTCATCGAGAGTAGCAGCAATCCCACCCCCGAGATTAAAATGACGGGTCCGATAGCAACTTGCAGGACGGGGATTAGTTCAGCAATTTTCATGATGGGGGTGCGTCGCCATAAGTGTAGCATTGGTAATTGTTTACGGCAACGCAAGATTTTCCACATGGCGGGTTGTCAAAAACCTTTGCACCGCTACGATTGTAGTGTTATCAGAAAGACGCACCTAGGTCGTCCGTAATGACCACGCACACCGAGACTTCCGACCGGCAAATGCTGGATTTTATTCGGCGAAACGGGGCGGTGACGATTACCGCCTTGATTGCCGAGATGGGCGTTACGGCGACAGCCGTCCGGCAGCGCATTCAGCGGCTGGTCGCCGACGGGCTGATCGAGCGGCGGACCGAGCGGAAGGGCCGCGGGCGGCCGAACCATCGCTATTCGCTCACGGAAAAGGGCGAACGGGTTGCCGGCAACAACTTCGCCGATCTGGCGGCTGTGTTGTGGGACGAATTGCGCTCCGTCGAGGATATCGAGGTGCGCCGCGGCCTATTGCAACGCGTCGCCGGGCGGCTGGTGGAACGGTATCGCGGCGATGTGGCCGGCGACACGGTCGGCGAACGGATGAAGTCGCTCGTCGGCGTGATGGGCGAGCGGCAAATACCGATCGAAGTAACCAACGGTTCGGAGTTGCCGGTGCTCAGTGTGTTGGCGTGCCCCTACCCGGAATTGGCCAAGGCCGATCGCAGTGTGTGCACGATGGAAAAGTTGATGTTATCGGAGATTTTGGGAGAGAACATGCGGCTGGCTGAATGCCGCTGGATGGCGGAATGTGCTGCACCTTCACACCGAGCACGTCATAAGCGATGATCGGGGATTCGTATTTGCGGGCACGTTTTCACGCGGTGGAATGATGGGTGAGATGATGAATCAATGTCAGCCATGGATTGAGGGGCGATTTGAAGAGAACGTCATTACGACGACTGTCGAGCAAGCGATCAACTGGGCCCGGCAATCGAGCGTGTGGCCGCTGACGTTCGGCCTGGCATGCTGTGCGATCGAAATGATGGCAGCCGGGGCGAGCCGATACGACATGGATCGGTTCGGCGCGGGCGCGTTCCGGGCAACGCCACGGCAGGCCGACCTGATGATCGTGGCCGGCACGGTGACGTACAAAATGGCGAGCCGGGTGCGACGGCTTTACAACATGATGCCCGATCCGAAGTTCGTGATCGCGATGGGCGCCTGCACCGTAGGTGGTGGGCCGTACTTCAAGTATGGCTACCACGTGGTGAAGGGCGTCGACCTGGTGGTGCCGGTCGATGTGTATGTGCCGGGTTGCCCGCCGCGGCCGGAGTCGCTGCTCGAAGGTCTGATGCGAATTCAAGACAAGATCAAAGGTCACAAGATCGCGCGGCAGCGTGGCGGCATGATCGGCATGAAGGTCGATGACGAACTGCCGGTGCCGCATCACAGCGGTTATGTGGTCGCGCCGGCCGATCATGAACCGGTATTTGATCATCAGAAGATCACGGCATGATAAGGCGCGCGCATCGAGAACGAACCGAGAGTTGGATGATTCCGACTGAAAACTGACGACTGACGACTGTTAACTCAAACTCAAAAATGACTGAAACGTTGAAGATTACGAACCTGCACGTCTCCGTGGGCGATAAGCAGATTCTCAATGGTGTGAACCTCACGATTAACCGGGGCGAAGTGCACGCGCTCATGGGGCCGAACGGCTCGGGCAAGAGCACGCTCGCGGGTGTGATCATGGGGCACCCGAATTACGAGATCACCGAGGGCACGATCGAGCTCAATGGCGAGAACATTTTGGAAATGGATGCGACCGAGCGGGCTCGGGCGGGCATCTTCATGGCGTTTCAGCGGCCGATGGCGATCCCCGGCGTGAAGATGGCCGATTTCTTGCGGCATGCGACGACGAACGTGCGCAACCCCGAGCGGAAAGAAGGCGAGCAGCTCATTCCGATGCGTGAGTTTCGTAAGGAACTCAAAGACAAGATGGCCCAGCTCAAGATGGACGAGGAGTTCGCCCGCCGTTATGTGAACGACGGCTTCTCGGGCGGCGAGATGAAGCGGGCCGAGATTCTGCAGCTGGCGATGTTGCGGCCGAAGTTCGCGATTCTCGACGAAACGGATAGCGGTCTCGATGTCGATGCAGTGAAGCTTGCCAGCCAGAGTATTGCCGAGATCGGCGGCGCGGATATGGGGATCCTGATCATCACGCACCACGATCGGCTGTTGGAACACAACACGCCGGACTTCACGCACGTGATTCTCGGCGGGCGAATCGTGGAAACGGGCGGCGTCGAGCTGGCCCGCGAGTTGTACACGGAAGGTTACGAGAAGGTCCGCGAGCGGCATCCGGAGGATGCGGCGATTGAGAAGGAAATGGCTGCCAAGGACAAGAAGCTGGTCGGCAGCGGTGCTTAGAAGGCAGAAGAGTTATTCACCACGACGACACGAAGGACACGACGAGCGGTTAGGCATTGAGCTTTGGGACGTCGTGTCCGTTGTGTCGTCGTGGTGAGCAAATAATCGTTAGGACGAATCATGGCAACTGATTTGAGTTACGCTCCAGACGAAACCGGGATTGGCGAGATCAACAAGTACGATTTCGTCACCGAGACGAGCGGCGTGTTTCGCGCTCGCAAGGGGCTCAGCGCGCAGATCGTTTCTGAAATATCGGAAATGAAGGGCGAGCCGCGGTGGATGCGCGACTTCCGCCTCAACTCGCTGAAGGTGTTCGATTCGAAGCCGATGCCGAAGTGGGGCGGCAACATCGGAATCGATTTCCAGGACATTTACTACTACTTGAAGCCGACGGAGCAGCAGGGCAAGACTTGGGACGACGTTCCGGCCGAGATCAAAGAGACTTTCGACAAGCTCGGCATTCCCGAGGCCGAGAAGAAGTTTCTCGCCGGCGTGAAGGCGCAGTTCGAGAGCGAAGTTGTGTATGGTTCGCTCAAGGAAGACCTCGCGAAGAAGGGCGTCATCTTCACCGATACCGATACGGCGGTGCGCGAGCACGGCGACCTGGTGCGCGAGTACATCGGCACGATCATTCCGCCGGAAGATAACAAGTTCGCCGCGCTGAACTCGGCCGTGTGGTCGGGCGGCTCGTTCATTTACGTGCCGAAGGGCGTGAAGATTGAGTTTCCGCTGCAGGCGTACTTCCGCATCAATGCCGAGCGGATGGGCCAGTTCGAGCGGACGCTGATCATCGTCGACGAAGGCGCGGAAGTGCATTACGTGGAAGGCTGCACGGCGCCGATGTATTCCAGCGAAAGTCTGCATTCGGCGGTGGTCGAGGTCATTGTGCGGCGCGGTGCGCGTTGCCGGTACACCACGATTCAAAACTGGGCGAACAACATTTACAACCTGGTGACGAAGCGGGCCATGGCCTACGGCGATGCTCTCATGGAGTGGGTCGACGGCAATCTCGGCAGCCGGCTCACGATGAAGTACCCGGCCGTGTACATGATGGAGCCGGGCGCTCGCGGCGAGATTTTGTCGATCGCGTTCGCCTCGAAGGGTCAGCATCAGGACGCCGGCGCGAAAGTCGTGCACTGTGCTCCGCACACGAAGAGCCGCATCATTTCGAAGAGCATTTCGAAGAACGGCGGTCGCTCGAGCTATCGCGGTCTGTGCAAGGTGCAAGATGGTGCGGTCGGTTCGAAGAGCAATGTCGTGTGCGACGCGCTCATTCTCGACCCGGCGAGCCGCAGCGATACGTATCCGTACATTGAAGTGGAAGAGCAGGACGTGCAGGTCGAACACGAGGCGAGCGTCTCGCGCATTGGTGAAGAGCAGCTGTTCTATCTGCAAAGCCGCGGGCTAACCGAGGCCGAGGCGAGCTCGATGATTGTGAGCGGCTTTATCGAACCACTCGTGAAAGAGCTGCCGATGGAGTACGCGGTCGAGATGAACCGGCTGATTGAACTGCAGATGGAAGGAAGCGTGGGGTAATCTTGTGTCTTAGGAAGACGCATATGAGCATCGCCACTGATCCGACGACTGAGCAACTTGTTGCCGAACTCTACAAAATCGACGGCAAAGCCGAAATTGTCGATGGGAGAATCGTGTACATGAGTCCGACGGGACGCAGACCTGGGCGGGCCAGTAGTGCAATCTATAACAGCCTGCGTGCACACGAGGCTCAATCCGATGGTTATGCGTATCCGGACAACGTAGCTTTCTTGGTGGATTTGCCGAATCGAAAGAGCTTTGCGCCAGATGTCTCGTTCAGCACAGAGCCGCCCGATATGCAATTTGGCAAGTGCGCCTGTGTTCGCCGTCGAAGTTCGCAGCGAAGGCGATTACGGCAAGACCGCCGAGCGTGAGATAGCGGCGAAGCGGGCCGATTACTTTGCGGCCGGCACCAAGATCGTGTGGGACGTGGATTTGCTGAGCGACGACGTGGTGCGAGTCTATCGTGCGGAGTCGCCGGAGCAGCCGACGATTTATCATCGCGGCGAATTGGCGGAGGCCGAGCCGGCAGTGCCGGGATGGAAGTTTACAGTCGACGAATTGTTTGATTGACGGGTGTTGGAAAGGCAAGACAGGAGATCGATGGCTACCGCGATTGCAGCGACAGGTTTTTCCCAAGGCGCGTTCGACGCCTTCTTGGCCACGCGCGAAGAACCAGTGTGGCTGTTGGATTTGCGCCGCAAGGCTTGGACGCGGTTTATTGATCTGCCGCTGCCGACAGTCCGCGAAGAAGAGTGGATGCGGACCGACATTCGCTTGTTCAAGCTCGATCGGTTTGAATTGCCCGAAACGAGCGGTCAGGCGGCGGCATCGCAGGTTGCTCCACCACACGCGCTATTGGCAGCCGGCGTAGATTTAGGCGGCCGCACGGTGGCGATGAATAGCCACACGGTGTCGACCGAGCTGGCTGCAAAATTGAGCCAGCAAGGCGTGCTGTTCGGCGACTTGAGCCGATTGCTCAACGAGTATGGCGACTTGCTGCGGCCGTTTTTTGAGCGGCGTGTCGTCGATCCTTATAAAGACAAGTTCGCGGCGCTGAACGCCGCCTGTTGGTCGGGCGGCACGTTGCTGTACGTGCCAAAGGACGTGCGGATCGAAGAACCGCTGCATGCGTTGTCGGCGATTTCTGATGGCGGCGCCGATCTCGGTAAGACCCTCGTCGTGCTCGAGCGGGGCGCTGAGGCCACGTTACTTTCGGAAGCGGCAAGCACTTCTGCCGCAGGTGGCGGCATGCACTGCGGGTCGATCGAATTGATCGTGGAGCAAGGGGCCCGGCTGCGGTATGTAAATCTGCAGAATTGGGGCCAAGAGGTCTGGCACTTCGCACATCAGAAGGGTTGCGTCGGCCGCGAAGGCCGGCTGCAGTGGACGATCGGCGCGCTCGGCGCTCGGCTAGCCAAAGTCAACCAGCACGTGGCGATGACCGGGCCCGATGCCGAGGTGCAAGTGAACGGCGTCATGTTTACCGAGGGCCGGCAGCATCTCTCATACAACACGCATCAGCATCATGAGGCCCCATACTGTAAGAGCGACTTGCTCTACAAGGCGGCGCTGCAGGATCGTTCACGCACGGTGTGGCGCGGCATGATCCGCGTCGACCGCGAGGCGCAGCGGACCGACGCCTACCAGCGCAATGACAACCTCATGCTCTCGCGCGATGCGCGGGCTGATTCGATCCCTGGCCTCGAAATCGAAGCCGACGATGTGCGCTGCACGCATGGCAGCACGAGCGGCCGGGTCGATGACCAGCAATTGTTCTACGCGATGGCCCGCGGCTTCACGCGGCGCGAAGCCGTGCGGATGATCGTGACCGGGTTCTTCCAGCAGGTGTTCGATCGTATTCCGATCGAGAGCGTCCGCGAAGCGTTGGGCGAGGCGATCGGCCGGCGGGTGAGCGACATTAAGGAAGTGTTGGTATCGTGACGGCGTTGGAAATCCTGGCCAACGTGCTGCGTTGCATCGGCCTGTTCGCGACAGTGGCCGGGCTGTGGATGTCGGCCGGCGGCATGCGCGTCGTTGTTTCCGGCCGCCTCGACGAGCGGCGGCGAAGTGCGAAATCTTTGAAAGTCGGCCTGCCGTTGCTCGTATTGGGCGTGATTCTCCTATTCGGCGGCACTTGGTTGGCGAGCAGGGCACAGAGTTTATGAGCGAATTTGTTGCCGTAGCGAAGACATCCGAGGTGCCAGACCCGGGTTCGATGTTGGTCGAAGTCGGAGAGCGTTTGGTGGTGCTAATCCATGCCGCCGGAAACTGGTATGCGCTCGACGACGTGTGTACGCACGATGGCGGCCCGCTGAGCGACGGCCCGCTGGATGCTGAGCACAAGACGATCGCCTGCCCGAGGCATGGAGCGAAGTTCGATATCCGCACCGGAGCGGCCGTCACGATGCCGGCGACCAAGCCCACCAAGTCCCACGAGGTAAAGATCGACGGCGAATGTATATTGGTGAAGCTCTCAGGAAGCTAGCCCGCGGCCTTACCGAGCGTATCATTAACACCGAGGCTGCCCGGATTGTTGCACAGACTGCGCCGAAGTTCATTGCAGGATAGGCATCGCTCTGATTCTTCCGCCGTGCTTTCCGCGTCCGCTGTGATGAAAGACTCTTAAACAGGACCCTGCCATGCCAGTCGCCGAAGATAATATCCGCGAAGCGCTGAAAAACGTCGTCGATCCCGAGTTGTTCGTAAACATCGTTGATCTTGGTTTGATTTACGAGATTAAGATCGCCGAGCAGCCGGAGGGGAAGTCGAACGTTGTTGTCGAAATGACGATGACGAGCCCGGCGTGCCCGGCGGGGCCGCAGTTGTTAAGTCAGTCCCACGATGTAGTACGTCGGCTGGATGGCGTGGGCGAGGTCGACGTGAAGCTCGTGATGGATCCGCCGTGGACACCGGATCGGATGACCGAAGACGCGCGCGACCAGCTGGGAATTTTCTGAGATAGCTGCCAGCCAGAACGATTCGGCCGAGAGTCGATAGCTAATAGCCGACAGCCCTTGCCATGCACGTCTTCATCTACGAATGGGCGACCGGCGGTGGATTAGTGGAAGAGCCGGAGCCGTTGCCGGCGTCGCTGGTCCGTGAGGGGGCCGCGATGATCGGCGCTCTGGCCGGCGACTTTGGCCGGATACCGGGCTGCCAAGTCGTGGCGTTCCGCGATCCGCGAATTGTGCAACTAGCCTTGGGCAACTGCGAAATGGTTGAGGTGCTCAGCCGATTTGCACACGATGAAGAAATCGAGCAGCGAGCGGCGGCGTCGGATGCGACAATTCTTATCGCGCCTGAGTTCGACGGGATCTTGTTGAAGTTGGCGCGCCGCGTGATTGCGGCCGGCGGAAAGCTGCTGTCGCCGTCACCGGATTTCATTCGCATTGCCGCCGACAAGCATCGCACGTGCGAAACGCTGCGAGCCGCAGGCGTGCCAACGCCTGCGGGCCGTGTGCTTGAATCGGATGAGCCTTTGCCGGCGGACTTTTCGTATCCTGCTGTGGTAAAGCCGATCGATGGCGCCGGATCGCAAGATACGTACTTCGTGCGGGCGGCGTACGATGTGCCGCCGGCGTATGCGTGGCGGCGGCGGTTGGAGCGATTTGTGCCCGGCCTGCCGGCGAGCGTGGCCTTGTTGTGCGGGCCAAGTGGCAACACGGCGCTGTGGCCCTGCAAGCAGCGGCTGAGTGATGATGGCCGGATGCGCTATTTGGGCGGCGAGTTGCCACTCGTCGCCGGCATGGCGGAGCGAGCTCGGGCGCTCGCTGACCGGGCCGTCGCGGCAATGCCGACCGCAGTTGGTTATATTGGCGTCGACTTAGTGCTTGGACCGGAGCCAGATGGCAGCCGGGACGCAGTGATTGAGGTGAACCCGCGACTGACTACGTCGTACGTCGGTTTGCGGGCGTCAGCGCGAACCAATCTTGCTGACGCGATGTGGCACGTGGCGCACGGCGAAGTGCCGGCCATTGAGTACGGCGAACGGGCCATCGAGTTCGACAGCAGCGGCAATGTGAGTTACCTGTGATGAGTTGCCTGGGGCTGGATATCGGCGGCGCAAATTTGAAGGCCGCGCATTCGCAAGGTTGGGCACGGTCGCTGCCGTTTGCGCTGTGGAGGGATCCGCAAGGACTGAGTGCCGCGCTGCGGCGTACCATCTCTGATGCTCCGCCTTGGGAGCTGCTCGCTGTGACGATGACCGGTGAGCTATGCGATTGCTTCGAGTCAAAAGCGCGCGGCGTCGAGCACATCTTTGCGGCCGTTTGCGAAATTGCGCCTGCGAGCCGCGTTCAAGTCTATTTGACAAATGGCGAATTTGCCTCGCTCGATGAAGCATTGTCCGACCCGCTGCTGGCGGCGGCGAGCAATTGGCGCGCGCTGGCCGAATTCGCCTGTCGATACTTCGACGGGCGGAGCGGACTATTGATTGATGTCGGGTCGACAACAACCGATATCATTCCCATCGTGAGTGGAGTGGTGGCTGCACGTGGTACATGCGACACCGAGCGACTGGCGTGCGGAGAGTTGGTATACAGTGGCATCAGCCGCACGCCAGTTTGCGCAGTCGTACACTTGTTGCCATGGCGCGGCGAGTTTTGCCCAGTGGCTGCGGAGCTATTCGCGACGACGGCCGACGCATATGTGCTGCTCCGGCAGATTCCTGAAGACGCAACAGCGACGTGGACAGCCGACGGTCGCCCGCTGATGTATGAAAGTTCGCGACAGAGACTGGCGCGCCAAATTTGCACCGATGCTAGCACTCTCGCTGACGACGACTTCATACACATGGCAGAGTTCGTCCGCGGTGCTCAGCTTTCGCAGATGAAAGATGCCGTTGCGGGTGTGGTTGAATCCATGGACCAATCGCCGCAGGTAATCGTGGTTAGCGGCGCCGGGGAATTTCTGATCGTGGAGAACGTGTTGTTGACCGAGGTTCGATTGCCGAGGTTGACGTTGTCGGAAGTGCTGGGCTTCGACCTTACAAAGTGTGCTCCGGCGTACGCGGTCGCAGCCCTAGCGGAGGGGTTTTTTTTCCAAAAATGTCAGCCGCCGAAGATTTCCAAAGGCCGTAGAACTCGATAATTCCCGATGTTTTTTCACAAAATGGGGGGGTATTCGGCTACGTTCAGAAATTTTGATAATTCCTTGTGCATTTATTGACGTCCGACGAAAATCTAGTACAATCCACACTAGCCAACTGCAGAAAGATTTTGCACTGAACTACATACGGCCACGGCTGGCTGGCAGGGGCAGCTCGACACCTTTGACGGAATTAAATTTCGGGGAGTAGATCCAATGAAGTTGGAAGTTCGGAAGTCTCTCATTGGAGGGGCGCTATTTGCGATTCTTCTGGCAATCTCTTCCACGTCCTATGCTGGGACGATCATCAAACTAAATTTGGGCGGCGTTGGCCCAGATGTCTCGATGGCTGGCGGAGTTCTCGGTACGGTCTCCGATGGCAATGCCCTGACGGTCGGCGATCAGAATACCGCAATCGAATTCACTGGTTTTCTGAACCCCATTCCGGACATCAACCTGTCGGCCGCGTCGTTCTCCTTGGGTGGTCTGGCATTAAATGGCCCGGCGCAAACATTCGGCACGCTCGTTATTCAGAACTACCAAGGTGGCGCGTTCAGCTTGTACGATCCGTCGAACACGCTGCTCCTCTCTGGCACGCTGGGAAGCAGTGCTTTGACGGGTGTCATGGGCCCGCCGGGAACCGGTGGTTTGTTCACCACGTCGCTGAGCACGGTGACCGGTGGTACGCTGCAGCCGTTTATCCTTCCGAATACGCTCACGCTGTCGATGAACCTGTCGACCGTCAACGGCGGCAACGGTCTGGCTGTGGATGGTGGATTGCTTCTGCCATTCCTCGCCGATGCTTCGGTTAACATTGCCGGTGATGCGGATCCGAATGGCAACATTCCGGAGCCGACAGCCATCGTGCTGGTCGTGTTGAGTGCGGTCGGTTTGGCCGCCGCTCGCCTGCGGTAACTCGGGCGAGTTCAATCACCAATACTACGAAAGCCGGCGGCTGTGATCCGCCGGCTTTTTTTATGCGCCTGCCGTTTGCGCGCGAGAAACGGTCCTCTTGGTGTCTGCTCAATTGGGCCAACTTATTGAGCGCACCGCGTTTAGAATCGGTCGAGCGTGTCGATCCAGCGGGCAAGGTCGTCCCGTTCGGTTTCAGAGAGCGTGGGGACGGGCGTGGCGAGCGTAACCGCGGTGACGTTATAGCCGGCTTCGACCGCGCCTTTCAGACCGGCGCTAATGGCGGCCGCTGAGTCTTTCTTGGGTGGAATTGCCGCGTAAATTGCGAGGCGGCGTGCCGGATCATTGGGCGGCACTTTTAATTGCCGTGGCATTGGCGAAGATACCGTCGCAATGCCGCGCACGACGTTTCGGTCGGCAAAACCGAAGAGCCAGGCGATGCTGCTGATCTCGTCCTGACCGCCGACGACCACCCGGTGAGCGTCGACTTTGTAATGTGAAATGACATGCGCCAACACGCCGTGCAGGTATTCAAGATCAGTGCGTTCCCAATGGTCAGTCGCCTTCGGACTCGGCACTGCGAGGACCAGCCCGTCTCGATCACAAATCGATTGCCAGGGGCGAATGGCATCGTCGGGCTCCGTGTTGCCCAGCGATTGCAGCCAGAGGAGAACGCCGAGCGAGCGATTGGTGTTCGTGGTGTTCGGCACATACATGCGACAGGTGTGCTGGAATTCGGGCAGGATAAGATCGGTGATTTCACCGGCCGGCGCGGCGGTGGGATCTCGTTTGGCGGGCTTCTCATCAGCCGGCGGCAGTGCCGCGGGAACACTCGTTGGCAGCCGGCCGGCTGTCACACTTAGATGGAGCGGGGCGCCATTGCGCAGTAATTCCAAAGCAACGCCATCCTCGGGTGCAGAATTGCTCATGGCCTGGATGGCATCGTCGATCGATTGAATTTCACTCTCGCCGATTTTGGTGATGCGGTCTCCTGCGGCAATGCCTGCGCCTGCGGCTGGGCTAGCGTCGTAGACCATGCGGACGAGGACGCCGGCGTGGTTGCTGGCAGATGTGTCGGCCGCAACCGTGGCGGCTATTCTTGAATCGTCGCCACTCGGAGCAGGGGCGGCTGGAACATCTCCAGGTTTGTCTTCATTGCCACCTGCGGGGCTTTCCTTCTTTTCCCCGGTCACCGCGGGCGTGGCATCGTCAGTCTTCTTGGCATCATCGTCGATTGCCGGCCGTAGCGGCAGAATGCCAAGGAACGCATGGCGAAAAGCTGAGAGTTCACCGACGAGCTGAATTTCTCGTTCGAGTCTTTCCTCACCGCGCGTGGCGACCAGGCGGACCTTGTCGCCTCCATAAATCGGGCCAAGTGCGAACCTCAAATCGCTCTGCGTGCGCACGGGTTGGCCGTTCAGCTCGATGATGCGGTCGCCTTTCTTGAGACCCGCTTTGCCGGCGGGTGAATCGGGGCGAACGGTGGCTAACTCGGCCGGGGCAGAGTGGGCGTTCTTGGGTTCCATGCCGATGCCCATAAGACCGGCCCGCTGGTCCGCGCCTTTCTTCATTTGCTCGATTCGCTCGGAAAGCGGGGCGAGCGGCACCGCAAAACCGATCCCCGAATCATACCATTCGGTACCGGCGACTTCGCTTGTCGCTTGCGGGGCCATTGGCACGATCAGGCCGAGCACGCGGCCGCGGATGTCGACCAGGGGACCACCGTAATTGGTCGTTGAGCAGTCGGCATCGGTCTGAATGACTTTACCGTAAATGCGATTGAGCGCACTCACGATGCCGACGGTCACGTTCGTGCGATCAGCCCGAAACGTTCGCCCCACGGCGACGGCCCATTGGCCGACGCGGACATCGCTGGCCGGGGCAAGCTCGGCCACTGGCAGCTCGCCGACGCCTGTCGCCTTGAGGAGCACGATCATGCGGCTGTGGTCAGTGGCCACCAGCTCGGCGGGCGCTTGTTTACCGGACGCGAACGTAACGAGGATTGAAGACGGCTTTTGAGCAAAATTGAAGGCGCTAGAAACGATGTAGCCGTCCGGCGAGACGATGAGCCCGGTGGTGGGGCCATCGGCAACGGGCGTGTCTTCGACAACATCCAACCCGCCGATCGTACGGATCTGAACGACCGATGGAGCGACGCGCGCGGCGGCGGCGTTGAGAGCAACTTCTTCACGGGACGGTAAGGTGTCATCCGCCTGTGCGAATGCCAAGCAAGCAATAGTAAAATACAAAATGCAACATGCAAATCGAGAAACGCGGATGCGGAACATAGGACGTTGTGGGCTCAATGTCATGGAATCAGGAGTGGGGCTTTCGAATACGCGAAGCAGTTTTCCAATGCTTGCAGCCACAGAGGTCACCCAGACCATAGAACAATGGAAATAGGAATGTGTTCTCGCTTGAGTCTCTGTGAACTTGTGGCACGTATTCAAGGTGATTTGCGCGCGGGAATGACCAAGTGATGGATTTGGATGATGCCTGCTCAATCCAGCTCCCGGAAAGCCGGCAATTGTCTGAACGTTCCAGCATACTGCCCAGTCGTCGTTGCAGCGCACTGCAGCGTAACCGCGGTGTGATTATCGCACGGTTGCCCGGCGACGTGGCGCTCTGGACCTACCTCGAAGCGTTAGCAGGCTCCCTGTTTTCGTCCAGCGGTGCGGTAGGTGCCACAGGCGTCTTTCCCGACGATTCGGGCGGCGTGGTGCTGAGCGTGAATTCGAGAAACTGTTCGTCGCGCAGCACGCCGAGGCGGACGGTGGCGTCCTGTTCCAGCCGCTCGGTGAGCCGTTTCGCTTCGCGGCAAGAGTTGGCGACCTGGGTGTCGATCATCACGATCAGGTCGTCGTTGCGCAGCCCGGCCGCTGCAGCCGGCGAGTTCGGCAGCACGCGATCGATGTAGGGCGGTGTGCGCGTGACGACATCGGGCACCAGCACGATGCCAAGTGCCGCGAGCGTCAGCGGGTTCGCCGGGCGATCGGCGTCGGTTAAGGGCGGTGGTGTGAAGCGGCCCGCGATCATGTCGTCGACAGTCTGTTGGAATGCCGAAACGGGCAGGGCATAGTTCAGCCACGTGCCACTGATATTGCTGCGGAGCTCTTTGCCAAGCATACCGAGGAGGCGGCCTTGGCCATCGGTGAGTGCGCCGCCGGCCGCGCCCGGATTGTTAGCGGCGGCGTCGACGACATAGACTTCGCCGTGATAGTTCGTGGTGAAGGCGCCGCGGCGAGCTTCGAGCGGAGCCACCGCGGAAACGACCCCGTGCAGCATGCTGACCGGCTCATCGCCCACCGCGATGCCAAAGAGATTGCTGAACGCGAGCACGCGCGTGCCCGGCTCAGCCTTCGCTGCGGCATTCAAATCGAAGTGTGGAACTTCCTCTTTACCGACATCGAATTTCAGCAGCGCGATTTCGGTAAGCGGATCAGAGGCGGCAAATTGGGCCGTGAAGTGGCGGCCATCATCGAGCACGACAGTGACCTCGTCGGCGTCGAGCACGTAACTCCAGACTGTGAGCACGTGGCCTTGAGCCGAAATCAACAGACCGCTTTGATAGGCTTCCAAGCCCCGCGGGCCGCCGGCGCCGTAGAGCTTCACGACTTTTGGTTGCACTTGCCGAGCAACGTCGACTAAAGAGGCCGCGCCGTCGCTGGCCCGCGCAACACTTGCCCCGATGAGGAGGCACGCGAAGGCGAATGCAACGGCGCGGCCGAAGGTTGGCGATTTCGGATTGCGGATTTCGGATTGCGGATTGTGGCGCGACACGGGCGAGCGAGCTGATTCAGCATTAACCGTGGTTGTATGTGTTTGTCGGAGACCCATTGCTATTTTGGTGCGGCTACGGCGGGTTGCAGTTTGTACTCCGTGATGTTTACATTGGCGAACACGTCATCGCCGTGGCGCACGATCCAATGGTAGGGCAGCGAGCGGCCATCGACGGCGCGAATATCATCGAAAACGATTTCGCAGGGGTCATCGTCATCCGATGTGAACAGTTCGATACCTACCAGGTTCGATTGCTTTGAATCAAAGTAGAACCGCGTTTCGACGCCGGCATGCGTGGCGACGAGCACATCGGCCAGCGTGTCGCTGCCGCCCCAGGGCATGGTTCCCAAATAGTAGACTTCGCCGAACTTGCGAGGGCCGACGAGGAGCATGCGTTGCCACAAGTGCAGGGCCGCGAGGAGGCCGCCGGAGCGCGGTGGGCCGGTGGCCTCGATCAGCGACGAGCCGAACTCGACACCAGACTGGCCCTCGGGCATCAAGATGGTGCCGCTCTTCTCAGTGAGCTTGATTTCGACACCGGCGTTGGCGCCGACCGTGCGGCCGATGATCTGCCAGTCCCATCCAGTTTCTGCGAAGTCGCCATGGGTAAGGTAGGCGTTCCACACACGCTGTTGGTTGTAGCGATTGAACCAGAAATTGGCGTAGCCAGGCGCGGCTTCGTAGTATTTTCGTACGCTCTTCGGCATGTCGGTCTGCCGCTTGGCTTTGGCGGCGGCGCGGCGGGGCACGCCAGGCTTGGGAGGAGCGCCTGGGTGCGGCGGCTCGCTGGGCTTGGGCTGATCGGGATGATGCGGCTCGCTCGGCTGCGGCTTGTCGCTCGGTGATTTCTTTTCTGGGTCGGGAGCCCGCTGCGATGGCGGCTCTTTTTCTTGCTCTTCTTGCAGCAATGCTTCGAGCTCGCCTTCGCGATGCGCGGCGGCTAGGCGGACGACAATATCGGTCTCTTTGCCATCGCGGCGATAGCTGAGCGGCACGCGCCAACCGGCCGGAAAAGTGCCCAGGGCGTTTTTGAAGGCGTTGGCTGTGCCGATATCGCGGCCAGCGAAGCGAATCACTTCATCGCCGTAACGCAGGCCGCGGCGAAAGGCGTCGCTGTTTTCGAGGATGTCATCGACGACCACGCGGCGATCACCATCGGTCGACACGGTCGCGCCAAGCGACGCATGGTCGACCATGCGGCCGCTTTTCAAGAGGCCGATGAAGTGCTTGATCTGGTTGATCGAGATTGCATAGCCGACGCCGACGTTGACGCGGCCGCGCTTCTCGAACGACCCACGGCCGTTGATGCCGATGAGCTTGCCGTCGGCGTCGAACATCGGTCCGCCGGAGTTGCCGGGATTGATCGCGGCGTCGGTCTGCAAACAGTCGGCATATTCCAGCAGCGTACCGGCGGGGAACTGATAGCGGTGGACGCCGGAGAGAATGCCGTAGGTGACTGTGGGCTTGAAGTCTTCGGCGAGCAGGAACGGGTTGCCGACGACATACACCCATTGGCCGACGCGGCAGGTGTCGCTGTCGCCGATGTTGGCGGTGGGGAAAGCGTCATTGCCGAGGAGCTTGATAAGGGCGACGTCGCCGCCGGGATCGAGGCCGACCAGAACGGCGTCGACGAAGCGGCCATCGGAAAGGCCGACTTTCATTGCGGGGCCGGTAGGCGCGGCCACGTGAAAATTCGTTAGCGCGTAGCCATCGGGCGAAATGATAATGCCCGAGCCGCCGCCGTTGCCGTCGGCGGAGAAGATCGCGATGGTGGGCTTGGAAATGCGTTCGATTGTCTCGATACGCGTCTGCTCGGCGGCGAGCACGGCGGGGTCAGGCTCGGCAGCGGGCGTGAAAGTCGGAAATTGGACAGTGCAAAACGCAAAATGCAGAATGCAAAATGCCGCAGCATACCGCGATCTAGCAGCCATTAATGGCCGCACCAAGAACAGTCGAGATGCAGAGGCGATCGCACGCACTTCGGAATTGTATAAGTATGTTGGGACAGGATGGCACGCCCTGAAAGGACGTGGTGAATGATGTTGGCGGGCACAATGCCCTTCGCAGAGCGTGAGGGCGTGCCGACCAGTTTATTTTACAATCTTTGGGTCGCAGAGGTTGAGCCAATCGCCAGTGTCCAGGTTTTGACCAAAATCGACGAGGATTTTCAATTTCTTGGCACCAGCGATTTGGACGTCGATCGGCTGGGGCGGTTGGCCGCCGGCGATTTCGGTTTCGAGCAGTAGGCGGTCATCGGCCAGGATGCTCAGTCGCACGTTGCCTGCCGAGTTGGTCGCGGGATCGATGCCGGCGAGCGCGGTGAAACGGCGGAAGCCTTCCGGCAGTCGGTAGACCAGCTCGGTGCGGCTGCGCAGGGCAAGTCCCTTGGCGAACGTGCGATTGGCTGTGAGCGGCGCGGAGGCGTCGTCTGGATTGCGATCGAGCAACAGCAACGGCCCGCCGAAGGCTGCGTGATCGCGGCGGGGCTGGCCGTATTGGGAAGCGATCGTAGCGCCGGAAGGCAGGCCGACCATCGGCGCCCAGTTTTGTGAGGAGGGTTCGAGATCGCTCAAGTAAGCGAGCTTGCCGGAGGAAAAGTCGGCCGATTCGAGATCGGCAAGCGGCCAGGCGAATGAGACGCCGGCCGGCGTGGTGATGTTCACCGTCGCCCCGTCCACGGCAAGCCTGGCAACGGCGGCACGCAAGCCGGCGGCGCCGGTAAGCGCAGCCTTCTGGTCGGCGAGCTTACCGGTGTTCGTGCGGTAATAAATGACGCCGGCGACTTTCGCCCGATCGACGCGGTTTGTTTCGTCATCGATCTTGAATTCGATCTTGTCGGGTGTGACTTCGCCGACGACGCCTTCCACATAATCGAGGCTCTTGCCATCTTTCTTGATGATGACGAGGGCATCGCTCGAAAGCTTCTGTTGGCGAATTTCCTCCCATTGAGAAGTCAGCGTGTCAGCCAGGTGCTGGAAGCGGACCATTGCGAGTTTGTTGGCGGGTACCACGACCGTGAGGTCTGGGGAGCCCGCGGTAGGTTGCAGTTTCATCGAGGCATTGCTGCCTGCGATCGTAAGCGTATTGATGGGAAGCTGCGTACCGTCAATCAGTTCCACGACGCCGGCCGGCGGTGTTGGTTGTTTCACCGGATCGCCGGCGGGCGGCGACCAGCGGACCGACATGAGCTGGTCAGTGGCGATGCGCTGGTCGCCGGCAGCAGCGGCAACCGTGATTTCGGAGTCTGTCCAAGTGCGAAGGTCGCCGGTGACGACAGAGCCGTCGAGGCGTGTCACGGTGACGGCGTCGGCCGCCGATACAGTCGCGCCGCCCAGACCGTTGGCGATCAATGCCATAACGATAGACAGCCCAGCACTGCGGCGGGCGAGCCAACGAAAACTGCCGGATCGGTCAAACAACGGAGCCTCGCTCGGTGAACATCTGGGTCGGAAGACGGCGGCGTTTTCGGCGAGGCGAAGGCGCGATCGCCAGCCGACTATGGTTTGTCGGAAGAATCCTCAGCCGCCAAGCGGCGGAAATACTCTTCAACGACCTCGCGATAGTGCGAGGGGAACTCGCGACCAATCTCTTGCATGGCCTTCTCGCGGTCCTTCTCGTTGAGGTTCCCCCAATTCGCGCCGCGGCCAATGTCTTTGTGATCGATTTTGCCGGGGCCTTTGCCTTCCACGTTTTGGCTGTCTTGCATCGGCGCCATCGCTTGGGCTTGGCCCGATTTCGCAGCGGCGGCGGCCGCCTGTTGCTGGGCCTGGTCCTCGGCCTTCTTGATCATCTTGTCCAGAGAATCGATGACGCCCTTCTCGACGACCTGCACCCGTTCGCCCGGCCGACCCTGCGCCAGTCGGCGGCGAATATCGCTCATGCGACGCGAAATGTGATCGAGCGACTCATCTTGCAGGCCAGTGAGGTCGTGCTGCATAAGATCGGCGAGCTTCTGGTAACGCGTCGGTAACGCTTCCTGTTGCTGCAGCAGTTGCGCGAGCGTGCTGTGTGCCTTCGTGGGCTCGACAAGCTGATGGAACGCAATCGCCCGATAGAACAACAGTGCTTCCGGCGCCACGACATCGTCCGTTTCCAGACCGTCGGTCCAGGCGATGGCTTCGTCGTAATAACCTTGTTGCACAAGCCAGCGCGCGAGGTATACGCGCAAGTTGTTGCGAATGATTAGCGGCGTTTCGCTGTCGGCGAGCCATGCGAACTCGGGCAGCTTCTGCCCCGGCTTGCTGGCTGCGGAACAAACGTCGACCAGGTTGGCTACGCGGTCGTCTGTCTTCGCCAAACATTGAGCGAGTCGATCAAGCGTTGTCTCGTCGGAATCGTTGGCTGCGGTCGTGCGCCACAAATCGCGCACTTCAGCTTGTTTGCTGGCGTCGACTTTCGTCGTTTGCAGGTACTCCTCGAGTTGCGCGCGAACGGCCTGGGCTGGCACGGGTTTCCAGCTAGGCTCGGCGAGAAGATCGGCGCCCGCGTAAGCGACCGCAGATGCGACTGGAAGCGCGAGAGCAACGGCAAACAAACGGCGGCTGGGGCGTCGGTCAAGCATTGATTACGGACCCTCGTGGTTACACGCCAGGGCCGAACCCTGCCGCGCCGCCGAGTTGAAACATCCTCTATTATCCATTCCTACCGAGAACTGTCCAATAAACGTCCAACCCTATGGCCATAAAAATCCAGCAAGCCTCGTACCGTCGGTGAGGCGGCTACACTCCCATTCGCGGCGGTCGACGCCGAACCCATGCAATTCCACCGGCGGCAGTCGCCATATCTTTCTTCGGTTGCTTGCCTGGTTTACCAAAAGTTCCATTTATGCGGCCTGAAAGCCGCCCTATTGTGCCATGGCGTCCCGGGCGGTCAATCGTCATTGATTCCGTTTTTGCTGTAAATCGGCGGTGGCCCGGTAGACACGTTGCTGCCGCTCGGCGAGGTCATCGAGCGACTTGAGCAGTTCCGGTGTGTCGGCCTGGTCGCCTTTGATCAAATCGCCGTAGGTTTTCGTGCGTTTGTTGATCCGCATTTGCAGCGAGCGGATCATCTTGAGCTCGGCGATCTTATCAACTAGCGGCATGTCGCCCGGTTGGCCGGCGGCGGGTTGTTGTCCCGGCGGAGCGCGTTTCTTGTCGAGGTCTTTGATCGACTTATCGAGGGCGGCGATCGTTTCCTCGAGGGCGGCGATGATATCCTGCTCAATGCCCTGCGTGAGCTTGTCGACTTTGATGGCCGCGAGTCGCTCGCTGACCTGCCGCATATCGTCGCGCATTTGATCGATGGTCTCGGGGAAGGCGACCGAGGAGCCCTCTTCCTGCAGCAGCGACAGCGCCTTCTCCACTTCGTGAACGATTTGCGACTCTTCGCGGCTGAGGCGGGCCGACTCGATTTCGTGGTCGTGCGTGCGTTCGGCCGCGGGAACTTGGTCGAGCTTTACCGTGCCGTCGTAAACGGCGGTTTGCATTTCGAGCATTTTGCGGAAGCGGGCGGCGAGCTGCGTGAGTGTTCGTTCGAGTTCCTCTTCACGCAGTTGGCGGAGGATGCGTTCCAACTCGGCCTTGGCTTGTTCGAGTTGTTTCAGGGCTTGTTGTTGCGGCTTGGTGGCGCCTTTGCGCTGGGCTTCCTGAAGTTTCTTAAACGCTTCTTCCATTTGCTGCTGGGCTTTCTTCAGCTGCTCACTGGCGCGGTCGGACGGGTCCTGCGGTTGCGGCGGTTGTTGCTCTTGCTTGTCGCTGGGGTTGCCGCTGGGTGATGGCGAGTTAGGCTGGCTGGGCGACGGTGGTGATTGAGACGGTTGGCCGTCGCTCGGCTGGCTCGGTTGGCCGGGTTGGTTGTCGGAAGGTTGCTGATCGGAAAGCTTTTGGTCAGAGGGTGCGCCACCGTTGGGCTGCGATTTCGAATCGCCCGGCTGAGAGCCGTCGTTAGGCTTGGATGGATCGGATGGTTTGTTGGCATCGGACGGTTTGGTGTCTTTCGAACCGTTGTTGTCCTTTTTGTCCTTGTCCGGTTGCTTTTCGCCCGGCTTCTGTTCGTCGCCATCCTGGCCTTGGCTGTCGTCGCCGTTTGGCTGTTTGCCAGCCTTGGGCTCGCTGCCCTCTTTGTTCTTTCCTTCCGTCTTTGAAATGCTGCCGCCGAGCTTGGCGGTGTCGGCGGCGAGTCGTTGTTGATCCTGGCCGAGCGACTTGAGCTCGTCGCCGCCTTGAGTGCGAGCGTGGACGCTCTTCTGCTCGCGAATGAGCCGGCCGACTTCCTTCAAGTACGCCTTCACGCGATCGCGCTGCGTGTTGAGCTCGTTATCGCGGTCGGCTTTCAGGAGCAACGCGAGCAGGCCGTCTAGTTCTTTTTGCAGATCAGTTTGATTCTTGGCGGCGGCGGAGAGGCGTTCGTCCTGGAGTAGCTTGACGACGGCTTCGAAGCGGACGTTGATATCCTGCTCGCGACTTTGAGCAATGGCTTCGCGAAGGAGCTTGGCGCGGCGCGGATCGCTCGAAGCGGAGAGTTCAGCGAGCCGGCCGACGACTTCTTCGAGGCGCTTGTAGCGGTCGGCGAGGCGGGCCTGATCAACGGGCAGAGCATCGTCTGCTGCGGCGGGCTTAGTTTTGGGATCTTGCGCGGGTTGAACTTCAGGCGTTGCGGCCGGAGCATCCGCCGCAGGAGCGCCGTCGGCGGAACCAGGCGACAGCGCTGGCGGATCAATGGGCGCGGGTTGGGCGACAGCCAATGCCGCAAAAAGTGCGACCGTGGGAAGAAGGCCACCGAAAGCGATGCGAGTTGTTTTCATAAAGGTCATCCCTGCGGGCTACTCGGCGAACCATGGCTCGCGGCTATCCGACTGCGCGTCTATCGCAAGTAATTGTTGCGAATCGAACTCTTAAACTCACAACTCGCGCCTCACAACTCACTCAAACAGACTCTTCGCCTTTTCCTTCTGTCGGTCTTTGGTGCGGCGGTTAATCTCTTCCTGATCGGTGATGATGCCGCGGAGCAGCGAAATGACCTCATTATACGTTTCGAGTTCCAGCATCTTGTCGAGCACTTGCCGCATCGAGACCAGGATTTGGTCGGCCTGGGCGATAGCTTTCTTCAACTCGGGGGCCGTGGCAGCCGGGTCTTCGAGCTTAGTCTCTACCAATTTTAGCTGCGCAATGAGCTGCGGCATCTGGTCTTCGGCAATTAGATGCAGCGGCCGGGCGATTTGTTCCCCCAGCCGGTTCTTCAAGTCCGGATTATCGATGCGATTGTTGGTCAATTCTTCGCCCAAGTCGTCGAAGGCCTCGGCCACTCCCTTCACCTCGTCGGCAGCCTGCGCGACATTTTGCAGCGACCCGGCCACGCGTAGCCGGCGGCGCGCCAGCATGCGCTGGGCTGCTGCGGCCGGGTCCACCGTAGTCGCCGCCGGGTCGGCCGCGGTTGTATCGGGATCATCGGGCTTGGGTGCGCTATTGGCAGCAGCCATTGCCGGGGACCCCGTGGCAGAAGTTGAAGTGCCCGAGGATTCGCCGGCGGTGTCGTTCGACTCGACTCGGTTGAGCAGGTTGCGCGTATCGGTGAGCTTTTCAAAGATCGCTTCGAACCGCTGTCGCAGCGCCAGCTCGCGGCGTTCGAGCGCGGCCAGGAGGTCGGCCGGCGTGACGACATCGAGCGTGAACTGCTGACTGCTGCCGGCACGTGGATCTGAGGACAAATTGTAGCGGTCGGTTGCTTTGAGCGTGAGTGTGAGCCGCTGCTTGGGCTTAAGCTCCAGCACACGCTGGCCGGTTTGAGCGTCGACCGCGCGTGTGTCGAAGGCGTCGATTTTGTCCAGGCTTGGTTCGCCGTCGGGTTGATGCGCCAGCGGCCGCTCTTGCGGCGGATTGCCGTCGACTTGGTAATCGAACCAAGCGCGGTCGACGCCATAGTCATCGGTGATCTTGCCGATGACCGGCAGAACGGCGTCGGGCGTGATTGCCGTGCTGATGCCCGAAAGCCGCACGGCGATTTGCGGCACTTCATCTTTCACGGCCGAGAGCGACACCCGGTAAGGCTCGCGCGAGGCGACGCCGTCGATGTCGGTGACGCTGACCATCAACACGTCGTCGCCGGTGAGGGGGCCGTAATCCCACGCGAGTTTTTGGTTCGGCTTCGCTTCAGCGCTGTTCGAGAGCGGCAGCGTTTCGTCCTGTTTGTCTTTGGCGCGATGAACTCGCGCGGCCGTCAGCGGTTTTGTTGAAGAGGCGTGTAGCACCAGCTTCGTGCCTTCGGGAATACGCATGCCGCCGGTCACGGGTAACTGCCGCGGTTCCCGATGCAGGTACTCTGGGTACACGCACGCGAGCTCAATGCCAAACAGCTCCGGCCGAGCAACGACTTGCAGGTGCAGGTCGCGAACGCGGTCGTCGCCGCCCACGACATCGAAATCCATGTCGCCGGTCACGTGTTTGAACTCGTAGCGAAACACTTGGTAACCGGCATGGCTCGCGACATCGCCCACGCGCGTGAGCGTGTCGCGGCCGCGGCGGCCATCGGCGAGGCGGAAGCGGATTTCGACTTCATCGGGAACTTCGAAGCCATTGGTGCTGGCGTGGACGAGCAGTTCGAACTCGTCGTCTTGGGCGACCTTCTGCGTGCGCTTACTCGCAGCATTCGGCGCGAAGCCGACGACTTCGAGATGTACCCGCCGCGGCCAAGGCTGCTCGCTGAGACCGATGCGTTCAAGCCAGAAGCCAAGGGTGTCGCGCGAGGCGAGCGCTAATCCAGCGATCGAAAGTACTATCAAGCCGGCAAGTGCAAGGGCTCGCAGCAGCGGCTTGCGGTTGAACAAGTCGCCAATCGCGAGATTGGCGACGGCGGCGTCGGCGGCCCGCGTGGTTTCGGCGATGAACTGAGGATGAAACGCGGCGGCGCGCTCGGGCGAATTAGCGACGTCGACGGTTGTCATCAGGTGTTCGCTGAGCTGCGGGAACCGCCGCTCGAGCAGCATCGCGGCCGCCGAATCGGAGATCGGCACGAACGCGCGGCGCAGCAGGTACCGATAGGCAACGAACAGTGTGATGATGCCGACAGCCGCGAGCGCGAGTTTGCGCGTTTCCGGCGTCGGCTCAAAAGCCCAGTCGCCGAGCATGCCCAGCCAGAACGCGAGCCCCAGCACGACGACAAGCGTTGCGAGACTTTCTACCCACACATAGGCACGAATCCGCCGCCGTACGGCCGCGAGGGCACTGCGGATGGCGTGTGGGAGTTCGAGTTGTGAGCCGGTGGTCGCCATCGATCATTGATTGTCACGAAGAGGCATGAAGAGACACGAAGGTTCGTTCAGCCAACTCTTGTCGTTATCTGTGGAATTGTTCCGATACGCTTATTTTGCGTTCTTGCGTGCCTTTTCGTGGCCACCGTCAGTTTAAGCCAAGCGATTCATCCGCCGCACGATCCATTCCATGAACAACGAGCCGGCGATGACGCCCAGCAGCCACTTCATTTGCGCGCGGGCGAAGTCTTTGTCCGGCGTCCCTTTCACGAGCTTCACTTCGGCGCGGCTCTTGATGGCCTTGCCGAGCGGCGGCGCGGGGCCGTCGCCGTGAATGGCGCGGTCGAGTTGTTTAAAATAATGGCCACCCGAGTCTGTCGCGATCGAGGCGAGCAGCGGATCGTTGCGCTCGGCGTGCGTGCGCTCCAGGTCGGGCACGCGCACTTGGAGGTAGCGAGTCAGCGGTTCTTCACTACCGCCGGGCAGCGTCAGCGCGAGTTGATAGGTGCCTTCCTGCAGGACGGTCGCCTGGCCAAGATACATTCCGGGACGTTCCACTTCGGCGGCGAGTTTGACGGGCTCGGCCGATCCATCCGGCCGCAAGAGTTGTGCGGTCACGCTATCGGCGGTGAGCGGCTTATGCTGGGCATCGGCCACGCGGGCGCGAATCACGACATTCTCACCCAGCTCGTAGCGATCGCGTTCCACAAGCAGCGCGCCGCGGGCCGAGCCGCGCAGGATGCGGCCTTGGCTCACGTGGCGAATCAGTTTCGTGTACAGCACTTCGAAGTAGGCCGGGTCGCTACGGCGGAGCCGCCAGATTTCCCCGCTGCCCATGTAGAAAACCTGACCAGCGCCGTAGAAGTGGCTGGCGAAGAACACGGGCCGCTGGTTCGCCGCACCAGTTTCTGGGTTTGAGAATCGGGCATACACGGTCGCGCCAGGTTTCTCGCCCTTCACGCCGAAGTAACCGAAAACGCCGGGGAAATTGTCCCAGGCGGTTTCGCTGTCGGCGGCATTCTTGCCAATCCACAAGAACTTCGCCTCGCGGCCCGCGCGTTCGAACGCGAGTGGCCAAGGCGTTTCGCCCGCCGCTTTGCCGTCGTCGAGCAGCGCGAGGCGGTTCTGGAAGATGACCGGGTACAGGTCGCGGATCTTCGCTTGCTCGGTGCTGCGAATCCACTTTGGCGTTTCGATCGGCCCGGCGACCGCGATCATACCGCCGGCTTCTTCGGAGACCCATTTTTCGACCAGCTCGACCTGGGCCGCGTCGAGTTTGGTCCAATCGGGGTCGAAGGCCACGATGCAATCGTACTGGTACAGCTCCTCGGCCGTGCTGGGGAAATGATCGAGGATCTTATTCGAGTCCTGCGAAATGCCCGGCTGGGCTGTTTGCAGGTACACGTCGGTGACCATCGTGGCGTCGCGGTACAATTGGTTGCGCAGAAACTGGTAGTCGCGCATCGGCCCGCTGGCGAAGAGGAGCACGCGAGTTTTGCGGTCGACGATCTCGATTTCGGCTTCGCGGGAGTTGTCGCGAGCGTTGCCATCGTCGTTGGGCGGCTTTACGCGGAGTTCAAATACGAATGTGCCGGGCTCGCCGGGCTCTGTGTCGAACGTGATGGGCACGATTTCGCCATCCTTGCCGAGCGCCACGCGCTGCGACGCGATCGGGCTGCCGCTGCCGGCGGGATCCTGCGTGCGGCGACGCAGCAGTTCGACATCGACCGTTTGATTGGGGTAGCCATTGGCCTGCAGGTAGCCGGTGACGTTGAGCGTATCGTTGGGGAACGCCCGGGTTGGCACCACGAGATCGCGGATGGCCACGTTTCGCTGGGCGGCCGGCGAACCGACGCCCACGGTGAAGATGGGAATCTTGGTTTGCTGAGCGGCCTCAACGGCAGCCGCCGGGTCGATGCCGGCATTGTTCGCGCCATCGGTGATGACGATGACGCCGGCGAGTGGAGCATCGTGGTATAGCCGCAACTCGTCGGCCAAGGCCTGGCCCAGCCGCGTTTGCGTGCCGCGCGGCCGGAGTTCGGTGGACCAGTCGAGCTGTTTGGGCACCGCAGGCCGCGAACTATCGGCGTCTGTCTTGCCGTTTGAATCGGCGGCCACGTTTTCTGGCCCTCGTCCCTCGACACCCGAGCCTCGATCTTCCTTGGGTAGCGTGATCACCGGATCAACATCCTGGTCAAACCTCGCGATGTTTACATCATGCGTTTCGCGCAATTCGGAAAGGAGCCGACTTGTCGAGAGTGCATCGACGACTGATTTGATCCGAGTCGCGCCCGAGTCAGTGGCATTTTCGTTTTCGCTGAGGCCCATGCTCTGGCTCACGTCGACCAGCACGGCGACCTGCGAGATTGTGAACGATCTCACGCGTCGTCCGGCGTTCGATACCGAGGAAGAAGATGAGCAGGCCGGCGAGTGCGAGGCAACGCAGCAGCATGACGCTGATCCGTGGGCCGCGGCCAAGTTCGACGGCGTCGCGCCGGTAGAGCTGCCAGACGACCGCGACGAGAGCGATTGTGCCGGCAATGATGAGAGCCGCGGGGAGCCGCTCGTCATCGAACGAGCGCAGGCGGGAGATTTCGTAGACGACGCGTTCGGCGCCGGCGTTTGTACTCGACGGCGAAGGACTTCTCCCGGTAGCGCTGCCATCCATGCCGGCTTGGCATGTCGCCGGGACGACCCATTGCAAAATGCAAATTGCAAAATGAAAAATGAAAAATGCGGACTTTCGGCAATTTGCAATTTGAAATTTGCATTTTGCAAATTGCAATTTCCGCTCAATTTCAGGAAGGAGGTTCATTTCCGACCTCCCGCAATCGGCTGAATATGGTAGCTCGCGAGGTAGGCGAGCAGTTGCTCGCCGAGCAGCAAGACAATTAGCGAGCCGAGCAGGGCGTCGCTCATTTGGAAACCAGCGAGCTGCTGGGAATCGAGCGTCATGTCGTTGGCGTCGTGCAGTTGATAGTCAACGCCGGCGAGTTGCCGCGCGAGGTCGGCGCTCGGCGTAATCGCCAGGTCACCTTCGTCGATCGGCGGATTTACGGCGAACGCGCGGCGTTCGGCCGGGCCATTGGTTGGCTGCAATTGCACTTCGTAAATACCGCTCTCAGCGATGTCTTCGAGCTTCGCGGTGAGTTGGTGGTTCGTCGCCGTGGCATCGATGGTAATCTCCGGCCTCGCGAGTGATGCCACGCGACTCTTGCGGTCGGCTGCAGCTGCGTCGTTCGGAGCCGGTGCAGCGGTTGAGCTATTTTGTGCGGCAGATTTCGCCGGCAGCGAGAAGCGGAAACGAGGATCGTACTTCCCTTCTTCGACCGAGACGACGAGGTCATCGCCGACCGCGTACAGCGGATCGTGGTCGTGCGCGATGGCCAGATAGCTGGCGAGCTCATTGGCCAGCACCGGAAACGCGGGATTGAGCGCCCAATTGGTCCAGCGGCCGAGCGGCGTTTCGCCGGTCGAGAGCTTCGTGAGCTGAGCGATGACGCGGCCCTTGCCGAACTTCTTCTCGATGACGAGCGGCGCTTCGTTCCGCAGCTTGGCAATCACCTGCGTGCTGCCGTCAGGGGGCAGTTGCCAACCATCTTGCAGGGCGTAGAAGTAGTCGACCATCAGCAACGGCAGGAAGCCGTTGCGACGGCCCGCCAAAATTTGAAACAGCGGGTGCTGCGCGACTTCCACATCCGGTGTGCTTTCGCCTTCGCGATCGAGAAGTTGCGTGGGCAGCTTCAGAGGAGCCGGGAACAGGCCGGCGCCGTTCTTGTACAATCTGTCGTTATAGAACGCGCGATCGGTCGTGGCACCAACGAAAAACGCCACGCCGCCGCCGTTGCCAACGTAGTTTTCGAGAGCCGATAACTCGTCGTCATTAAGATGGGCCACATCAAGCAGGCAGACTGCGGCTTGCTGATTCAATCGCTCCACATCGGCGAGGAATGACGGCTGCTCCGCGTGGGGCTGCCAGCCCGTGTGCGTATTGGCACTCGGCGCGAGGGCCAAGGACAATTGCCGTGCGCCGCGGCCGTCGGGCGAACCGTCGATGATGAGCACCGGCCGGGCTGCCGGCAGATCGCAGGCGAAGTAGCGGCGATTATCAACGCTGACCGCATCAGCTGGCAGCGTCGCGCCGAGCCAATGGGCGCCAGTGCCGGCGAACTGCACGCGGAAGCGATGCGAGATTTCGTCGCGCGGCGGAATGTCGTCGAGGGCGAGCGCCGGCAGCGCGTCGCCATCTTGTTCGAGTTGCACCGTGACGCCACGGGCCGGGGTGTCGCCGTAGTTCGCCACGGTTACGTTCATCCACATTTCGACGCCCGCTGCCCTCACGCCGGAAATCGGCGTCATCGATTTGATGGCCAAGTTCGGCCGAGCCTCGCGCGCGCAGCGAATGAGGTGCAGCTGCGCGACCCGCTCCTTTTCCTCAAGATCGGCAAGCAGCTTGCGCACTTCGGTGGCGCTATTGAATTGGCGGGCGCGAAAATCGCTCACCAAATAGACAATCAACGACTGCTCGTTGTCGGCGAGCGGCAATCGGGGCACGGCCTTTAAGGCTTCCGCCGCACTGACATCGGTTTGCGAAGATTCCCAACCGGCGAGCAGCGACTCGAGTTTGCCCCGGAAGGTCTCGTTAATCGGCTCGGCGAACACCTTCGGCTGTGCGCCGGCGGAGAGTTTGACGGCTTCCGAAAATCGCAGCAACGTGACCAGTTGCCGATCCGATTGCTGTGCCGCCTGATCGACGATCGCCTGCACCGCCCGTTTACCTTCGTTGAGCGCCGTTGTTTCGTTCCAGCGGTCGCTCATCGAGTAGCTGTCGTCGAGCAGCACGAGGTGGTGGGTCGTGCCGCGACCCAAGAGGCTCATCCACTCGTTCCGCAGCACGAGGTGGGCGAGCATGACCACCAGCACGCCGACCACCGCCATCCTCGTGAGCAACAGCAGCAGTTGCTTCATGAGAATCCAGCGCCGATTGCGCCGCTGGCTCTCGACGAGAAATTGCATGGCCGCCCATCGGATCCGCTGCTGCCGCCGCAAATTGATCAGATGGATCAAGACGGGCACCGCGATGAGCGGCAGGCCGATGGTCAGGAGTGTGGGGAATAGGAACGACATGTGGATGGCTGTCGGGTGTCAGTTGTCAGGTGTCGGATCGTCTTATTCTGACATCCGAAACCCGACACCTGACACCTTAGTTTTCATCGTTGTCTCTCTCGGAGGCGATGGCGCAGGAACGCCGTGAGGGCGGCGTCGAGCGGCATGCTGGTGCGGATCAAGGTGTAATCGACGTTGTCGCGCGCACAATTGTGACGCACGGTCGCCAGGAATTGTTCGAGCGCTCGGAGGTAGCCCTCGCGAAGTGCGCGGGGGTTGCAAGTGAGTTGGTCCGGCGTTTCCAGGCCTTCAAACCGGGCCGGGCGGGCGAAAGGGAAGTCGAGCTCATCGTCGTCGAGCACGTGCAGCACGAGCACATCGTGGCCGCGTTGACGGAGCAGCCGCAAGCCGCGCTGGATGTCGGCCGCATCGACGAACAGGTCGGAAATGACGACCATCATGCCGCGGCGGGGATACGTTTCGGCCGCGCGGGTGAGGACGTCATACAGCCGGGTCTTGTCGCGCGGCTGGCGTTGCTCTAGGGCGTGGACGATCGTGTTGAGATGGTTCGTGCTGGTGCGGAGCGGGATTGCCTGGCGAATGCTCTCGTCGAACACCGCACAGCCGACGGCATCTTGTTGGCGGAGCAGCAGGTACGCGAGCGCGGCGGCTGCCGTCATCGCGTAGTCGCACTTGGTGAGCGCCCCGGAGCCGTAATCCATGCTGGCCGAGGTGTCGACGAGCAGGCAGCAGCGGAGGTTGGTGTCTTCCTCGAATTGCTTGACGTACAGCCGGTCCTGCTTGGCCCACACTTTCCAGTCGACGCGGCGGAGGTCGTCGCCGGCCACGTATTCGCGGTGCTGCAGAAACTCGACGCTCTGCCCGAAGTACGGGCTGCGATGCATGCCGCTGAGCAGACCTTCGACGATATGCCGCGCACGAATCTCCAGCCGGCCGATCCGCTTGATGACTTCAGGATGTAGCGAGCGGTTCGAAGCAGTCGACATGTAGTTGGGGGTCGGGTGGGCACTGCCCACCGGGTTTGGAAGTCGGACCTGGCTTAAAGGTGGGCAGTGCCCACCCTACATTGGGGCGAAGGCGGGCCGTGCCCATCCTGTGTCGTTGCCTTACGACGCGAAAATTTTCTGGAAGCGATCGTCGCGCATGAGCTGATCTTCGTGCGTGGGCGTCGCGTCGATCAGCTGGTCGATAATGTGGTCGCTCGTGATGCCGTCGCTCTCGGCGGCGAAGTTCACCACGATGCGATGCCGCAGCACGGGTTTGGCGAGGGCGCGGATGTCTTCGAGCGCCACGTGCGGCCGGCCGTAGACCAGTGCTCTCGCTTTCGCGCCCAAAATGAGAAACTGCGTGGCCCGTGGGCCAGCCCCCCAGGCCAGTTGGTCGCGGGTAAATTCGGGCACGCCGACTTCGCGCACGCGCGTTTGCCGCACCAGGGCGAGTGTGTAGCGAATGAGGTGATCGCTGATCGGCACCGTTCGCACGAGCTCTTGCAGTTGGCGGATTTCATCGGGCGACAGCACCGACTCGACCTGCTCCATCGTATTGCTCGTGGTGCGGCGGGCGACTTCGAATTCTTCGTCGAAGCTCGGATACGACACCAGCACCTTGAACATGAACCGGTCTTGCTGGGCTTCCGGCAGCGGGTATGTGCCTTCCTGCTCGATCGGGTTCTGCGTGGCGAGCACCAGGAACGGGTCGCTCATTTGGTGGCGAATGCGGCCGACCGTGACTTGCCGCTCTTGCATCGCTTCGAGCAGGGCCGCCTGAGTTTTCGGCGGCGTGCGGTTGATTTCGTCCGCCAGAATCACGTGCGAGAAAATCGGCCCGGCGAGAAAGCGAACCTCACGCTGCCCGGTCGAGCGATTCTCTTCGATGATGTCGGTGCCGGTGATATCGGCCGGCATCAGATCCGGCGTGAACTGAATGCGGCTGAACGTCAGATTCAGCGACCGCGCGAGCGTGCTCACGAGCAACGTCTTGGCAAGGCCGGGCACGCCTTCCAGCAGGCAGTGGCCGCGGGCAAACAACGCGATGAGCATCTGCTCGATGACGTCGTTCTGCCCGACGATGACGCGCGAAAGTTGAGTCTTAATCTGGCTGATCGCCGCGCCCAGCCGGGCAATCGACCCGTCTTGTCCGTTGGTCTCTGTCATCAAATAGTATTCCGTCGATTAATCTCTCGTCTCACGCACAGACGCCAAGCCGCAAAGGAATCAAAGTCAAACCGCTAATGCGCGCTAATGAAACGCTAATTTCGCACCACAAAGTGGTCGAGGTTTTATTAGTAAACGATTAGCGAGTATTAGCAGTGCCTTGGTTAGAATCATTTCAGCCGCTTGCGACTGCGCGCCTGTGCGTGAGAGTAAGTGGTTTGAAATTCTGTTCCCTAATCATTCATCGTTGGTAAATCGGCAAGCACGCATTGTCGAGTTGCAGGATGATCAAGTTGAGGGCCGTCGTGTAGATCGGCCCGACGTAGCCTTGCGTCCATTCGACGCCCGTTTTGTCGCCGAGTTTTACCTCGTTGGCCTCACGCAGGAGCTTAGCTTGCACTTCGTTGCGGTAGCGTTCCCACTTCTCGCCGCCTTCGCGGTATTGTACCTGGGCGTAGTAGAAGTGGGCGTAATGCCAATGGCCGTAGCTGTTGCGGCTGTCGGAAGTGAGGTTCTGTTCGCAGTACTTCATCATCCGCGGCACTAGGTCATTGTCGTACTGCCCGGCATTGAACAAGCAGGCGATGGCTGCGGCCGTGATTGCCGGCCGGCCGCCGCCGCCTTTCGAGCTGTACTGCACACCGCCTTCGGGCAGCGTGCAGTCTTTAATATACTGCACGGCCTTGTCGATGATTTCCTTTGGCACCGGAATGCCGGCGTTGCGGCAGCCGCGGAGGCCTTGCACCTGTGTGATCGTGGTGGAACCTTCGTCAAATCCGCCACCATCCTTGGCACTCACATAACCCCAGCCGCCGGCCTGCGTTTGCGCCTGGCCGGTGAACTGCACGGCCCGCGTGAGCACATCGACCAGCTCCGCCCGCCGGTCTTCGTCTTCTTCGTCTCCCAGCACTTGCGAGAGAAAGAGCATCGAAAAGCCATGGCCGTAGGTGTAGCGGTCGTCGCGCACGGGATCGCCAATCAGCCCGTTCGGCCGGCTCTGGCGAACGATATAATCGACGGCCCGGCGAATGTTCTCCGAGTATTTGCCCTGCGTGGTTGTCGAGCCTTCAGACAAGAACGCCATACCGGCCAGAGCCGTCATCGCCGTTGGGTATCGGCCTTGAGCCGTCCAATGGCCGAGTTTGTGCTGATTGTAGGCTAGGTAATCGAGGCCCTCGGTAATCACCTTGCGCGTGCGAGCATCTTCCACCGCCGCTCGCGAAGTGGTCGCCGGCGCCATCGCACTAATGCAAACAAGCACGATCCAGAATGTGTGATGTTGGCGGCTCATTGTGACCAAAAGCGACTAAGCTTCCTGCGAAAATATTGCGATGAGAACCATTATTGAACCCAGCCGCGCTGCTCAATCGTCATCGCCCGGTTCGTTTTTCGGTGGCAGTGGCGGCCGCGGCGCTGCTTGCGGTTGCGCCCGGTTCGGAAGCAGCGGTTGCGGCTGGGTTTGTTGAATTTGATTGTTCGGTTGTCGTTCGAATACCCCCCGCAATGCCTTACCCATTTGCTGGCCGATGGCGCGCAGGCCTCGTTCGGTGTTTTCGCGCGGGGCCTCGATGTCGTCATTCGCGGGCGGTTGTGGCGGTCGCGGGCGATCGGTCATCGCCAATTGAATCTTACCCGCCGCCATCTCCAAGGCTACTTGCGGTATGGAATCCAAGTCGCCATGAATGCGAAATCGCGGCGCCGAGGTGTCGGTTAGCGCGTCGTTGCGATACACGGTCTGCCCGGTCCGCCGATCGAGGCACAGCACGCGCAGCTGCGAGCCGCCGCCGCTCGCGGCATCGCGGACCATCTGCCGGTCGGCAAACACGAGCAGCGGAATATCCGCTGGCTGCTGCATCACGAGCCCGCGATTCCGCACGATCGCCGGCGTTGGCCACAACGCTTTGCCCGTTTTCAGGTCGAACGCGTACACCGGTCCATTAATGAGCGGATACTCAAGTTGTTGTCCGATCGGCTTGAATTGCTGCGCATTCTGGGCCGAGACGAACAAGTACAGCTCGTCGTTGAACTTCAATGTCTGGATCGTCTGCAGGTCGCCCGCCGGTTCGAGCTTCTCGTCGATGATCGTCTGGCCAGTCGCCATGTCGACCAGTTGGAAATTGCCCGCCGGTTCAAAGACCGCGAGCCAGTTCGGCTCGATCACCGAGTAGCGGGCAGTGGCAGGGAACTCGCCTTGGTACACATTTTCTTGCGACCAGATATCGGTCACCGTTACGGTGCCGCCGCCGGTCTTGCGGTTGGCATTGCTTGTGAACTGGGCCACGTTGCGGCCTGTTGTGAGCAGCCATTCCGGCCGCGGAATCGGCCGCTCTCCAAGCATTTCACCGTCGCTCAGCCGCAACACATACGCGGTATTCTTGGCGACGTCGGCAGCGAAGACCAGTTCGCTATCGCCGAAGAGTTCGCAGCCGGCGGGTACATCGCTGCGCACCCACAACAGCGTGCCGGTCAGCGGATCAACGCACTTGAGTACGTCTTGGTCCTGGTAGACGACGCCAGTTGGCGTGGCAGGCCCGAGCGCGCCGCCGAGATTTCCCGCAGCGCCTGCGACTCGCCGCCGGCCCGAATACGCATGATAAACCGGCGGCCGGCTCGTGCGCGCTGTGCCCGCCGAGCCGCGGCGCGTGCGGGCAGCGTCGATGGCGAAAGCATCGTCAGCGCGATTCGGCCACAATAGCTCGCTGTCGTTCCCCGGCGAGTCCGCACGTGAATCCATCGCCATCACCTGGCCGCCCAGCGTGAAGAACATCAAATGCCCAACCCGCGCACCGTGCACGAAACCGCCGTCGCCACGGAATTGGCGATTTAGCGCGTTCTGGTCGATCGGCCAGTGCAGGATGTCGTCGCCCAGGGCGTTGCGGCCGACGATTTCCGACAAGTCCATCGAAACGAACCATTGCGTATCGACGTAACCTGGCAGGAAGTCCTGCTCGATCCGCATTTGACGGTAACCGTTTTGTCGTTCGATGCTGTAGCGATTCGGCCGCTCGCGGTTCTGGACGTTCTCTTGTGTTCCGGCCGATATCATCGCGACCTCGACATGGCCGCTCGGCCACGAGGCTGCCGTTGCTCGGCCGTCGAACTTCGCGGCGAGCTTCGTGAGCAATTCCTTAGCGACCGACTGCAAACCTTGCTCGGGTGATTTGGACAGCTGCAGCAGCTCAATTTCCGCCTCTTGCGCGCGGCCATGTTCGATCAAGAATCTCGCCAAACTAAGCCTTACTTCGCCGGCGCCGGGCAGCTCGCCCATGTGTGCGAGGAAATGGCGGGCGTCGGCCGACGTGAGTGACTTCTCAAGTGCGGGACGGCGTTTGGCAATGCTGGCGGTGAACGTGAGGCGCTCTTCCGGGGTGGCGTCTTTCCAAATCGTGACGAGCCGACTAGATATCCAGCGATCGCTGCGCACCGTGAAATGGTCATCGACCTGCAAGTACGCTGGCTCTTCGGCTGTGAAATCGGCGAGCTGCAGGTACGCGTCCCACGCGGCCTTGCGGCTTTCCGGGTTGTCTTTACCGGCCGCATCCACTCGCAGGAGTTCCACACGCTGGTCCCGCGTGCGAATCAGCTTCGTAATGAGCGGCACCTCGTCACGATAGGTCGCATAGTCTGTAGCGAGGCTCGATAGCAGCGCGTCGACCAGAAGTTCTTGCACCACGGCATCATCTGGCGCGAGTTTGATCGCCTGCTTCAATAGCCGAATTGCTTCCGGCTTGTCGCCGGCCGCGGTCTTGATTTCCGCAAGCTCGCGGAGAGCGCTGGCGTCGTTGGGGTTCTGGGCAATCGCCGACTCCGTGCGCTTCTGCAGCAGCTCGAGTTGCTCGAACTTGTCGAGCACCAGCGGCGATTGAGAGACCACGCTGCCACGGTAGCAAATAAGATTGCCCAGCGAGATGCCGGGATTCGCCGGATCGTCGTTCGTGATCTTGCCCGTGGCATATTCGATTGCCGCCACCTGTCCGGAGGTCAGCGGCACGTAGTATCTTCCATCGCTGGTGTAGCCCTGGCCCGCCGGCAACACGCCCGAGGGTAGCGAAACTGTCTCATCCATCCACGCTGGAGCCCCGTCCGATAACTGCAGGGCTTGCATGCCCTGACTGCCGACAACCAGTACCGTGCCATGGTCGACACCGGCGACGAATAGCGCGTCGGTCAACCGTTTCTTCCACGCGAGTTTCCCCGTGTGGAGATCGAGGCAATGGATCTCGGGCGACTCCGGCGGCGTTAACAGTACATGGTCTTCCGCAATAATCGCAGAGTTATCGAGCCACTGGTCGTTCGCCCGTACAAGCTGGGCCTGCACCTGTTGCTGCTGCCACAGTGTGCGGGCCTCGGCGCCTTGCGGCGCTTCGCGCGGGTAGCGATATACCCAGGCAAACTCGCGTTTTACGACATCGATGCCGATCGTCGCGCTCGCCGCCGTGGGGCACACCAAAATGCCCCCGGCGTAGGAGGGCGTTACGCCGACGCGTCGCCGGTTCACATCGAGTGAGATGCCTTGTTCCAAGCCGATCAACTGCTGCTGCCATGCGACTTTGCCGGTCGTCGGGTCGAGTGCGAGCAAATACAGCGCGCCCCGGATTTCCGCCATGGTGAAGAGCGTGTTGTCGATGGCGAGCGGCGGACCCAGGAAAAACGCACCGGCGAGTGGGCCGGTTGTGCGGCCGCCATCGAGTTCCCAGGCGAGCTTGCCTTGCGTGGCGAGTTCGTATGCGGCGAGTTGATTCGTGATCGTCACGCTTTCCAAGCCCCTCCCCGGCCGGCCGAAGATGTTCATCTGCATCGGCGCGGCGAATTCATCGCGCCCGGGTTGAACACCGCGAACGACAAACACCCGCACCCCATCACTAGAGAGTGACGTCGCGAGCACGTCATCCCACATACGTTCCTCGAGCGGCTTGGCCTGGCCGGCCATCAAGTCATGATCGACCCCCGGGGCGAGGTCAGCTGGAGCTTCTTCGGCGTCGAGTTCCTGCTCGTCACGTGTCTCCCACACGCGCTTGCCCGTTTGCCAGTCGACGGCGACGACATTCTCCGGCGTCCTCATGATGATGACGTCGCCTACAGCGATCGGCCGGGCCGCCGGTATCGCGACGACATTTCGCTGCAAGAAGTCGTTCGCCCTCGAAGTGAGGAAATTCTCGAGCGCAGGGTCATTGACCACCCGCGCTTCCCATCGCGGATGCAAATGCGGTTCACCACCCGGGGCTTGCACGTTCCGCGAGGGATCACCATGCAGCGTAAGCCAGTTTCCGCCGGACGGCGCCGCCGTCTTCAATTCGCCGACAAGATTCCTGAGCCACGCCAGAAGATCGGCGCTCCCCGTCGGAAGTGGGAATGACTTGCCGGAGAGTGTGACCTCGCTGGCGGGGCGTTGCTCGATCAAATTCTTGATGAGCGTCGTCGCCGCCTCTGGTTGGCCAGCGGCCAGTTGATTGATCCCTGCGATCACCGACAACTGCGGCTCGAACTTCGCCGCCGCCCGCGGTGAGTCGATGAGCTCTTGATACAATTGCGCTGCCGCGAGCCGATGGCTCTGATCGGCTTCCATTTGCGCGAGCACAAACGTGGCCTCGTAGCCGGCCGTCGTGTGGAAATACTGGCGAACGACTTTCGCCACCCCGTCGCGATCGCCCGCCTTGAGCGCTGCCTCGAGTTGCCGCCGCGCGGTCGGGCCCTGCAGCAGTTCATAGGCATCGACACCATCCGGCGGCAAATCTCCAATCATCTTGCGCACGGTGGACTTTAGCCCCAACTGATCGCGGCCTTCGGCAGTGCGTTCGAGAAACGAATCTTCATCCCGATCGAGAATCGTTTGCAGGAATTGCAGCGCCTCGTGGTACTCGCGATCGGCCAAGCGGTCCTTGGCCCGGGTCACTGCGCGAGACAGCGCCCGGTCGGTCGGCAGATAAACGCCATTGGCTGAATCGGGGTCATCGGGCGAGGCCTTTTCGGGCCGGCCATTAATCACACGTCCATTGCCATTAATAATGACGCGGGGGCCAATCTGCACCTGCTGGGCAAACGCGGCGCCGCCGAACATCGCCCCGCTTGCCGCCGCTCCGGCGATGAACAGGCGCCAAAAGCAAAAGTGCGATGAGCCCACGTTCCTGCGTCGAGCCGGCAAATGAGGCAGTGGCATAACGATCCTTCGGGGCCCAGCAATGGCCGATTCGTTGTGATCAGCAAGCTGCGGGAAAGCTGCGGCGAGAATATTTTTGGGAATCCAACCAATGAGGGCGGGAATTCCCGATGGGCAATCCGTGAGTTCTCTAGCGGTTTAGATTGTACGTTGAGCGAGCGAGTTCCGCCTGCCACGGAAGCTGTCGGTCGCGCGGGCCGCCGCCACGTAACTCGAAGCTGTAATTCATCTTACAGCCTTTAGTATCCGGATCAAGCAGGAGGCGAACTCGGTGAATCGACGAACCGCAAGTCCGCTTCTGTCCTGAGAATCAAGGCTCTTTTGCTGTCCCTTCGCTACTCGCCGCTTCCGACTTGTGCCCCAAAACCACCGTTTTTCTCGGCAAATTCGGTATTTTCCGCCTTGTCTTCCAGTGCCAGCAAGCTTTAATTTGCACCTTCAACAACGCACGGATGAAGGTACGTTGTACGGTTTAAAGACCCTTTTTTGCACCAAACTAGTCTGGAGGATTCAGTTCAATGGCGAAGGCCACTTCCACCAAGCCGCCGACAAAGACCGAAGTTTTCGCGAGCATTGCCGAAGCGACCGGCTTGTCGAAGCGCGATGTCAGCAACGTGTTCGACGCGCTGAACGACCAAATCAAGAAGGCGCTCTCGGGCCGCGGCACGTCGAAGACGTTTACGATCCATGGCTTGGCCAAGATCGTCGTCCAGCACAAGCCGGCGACCAAGGAACGCCAAGGCACGAACCCCTTCACCGGTGAACCGACCGTGTTCAAGGCCAAGCCGGCCCGCAACGTGGTCAAGGTCCGCCCGCTGAAGAAGCTCAAGGACATGGTGTCGTAACACGTGGGCGAGTCTCTTGCGAGGCTCGAACGCCGTGCCTAGCATGTTTCGCCGTGCCCAGTGCGGCGCCGCGAACAGAGACACAAATCAAAACGCCGAGTCGCCGCGAGTTTCGCGGCACTCGGCGTTTTTCGTTGTTGCTAACGGTTATTCCGCCAATCGCCGCCGGCGCCGCGCCGCAATCAACAGAAGTGCGGCCGCCCCAAGGCCCATCATTCCCGGTTCCGGCACCGCGGCATTTGTGGGATCGAAATTGTTGAATGCGAGGCCAATGCCCGCGGGCTTTGTACCGGTGAAGTCGACGGTGATCTTGGCGATGCCCGCCGAAAGCCCGCTAAATGAAAACACCCAGGGTTGACCGTCGAGCGGCGCGATCGCCGAAGTGAGCGTGCCCAGTGGCGATACTTGAGTGGCGAGCAGGTTGTTCGCTGAATCGTAAGCCCGCACGGTGTATTCCTCAGTGTCGCCAGGGCCGCCTGGCACTTGGGCTGTGCCGTCGATGTCCCAAATTTCGCCGCTCGCCGCGGTGACGGGCGTCGAGCTTGCGTAGGTGATCACGAGCACGCCGAAGTCGGAGCCGCCCACCGGCGACCGCAAAAACCAATTGCCGAGCTGCGGCCCGAAGCCCGGGTCGGCCGTATCGGTGCCAGAGGAACCCGAGAAACCTCCGTTCGGCGGTTCGCCGACATCCAGGCCGGCGTGCTCGAACACTGTGTCGGTGTCGATGGCGCCGTCGGTGTTGGTATCGAGGCCAAAACTGATGTTGAGCCCGGGATACATGTAGGGCGTAAACATCGAAAGCGGCGTGTCGTCGATCGGCGTTAATCCGAAGGGCGTGGTTTCGAAATCAATCAGTGCGGCGGATGTCGACGAATGAGCGGCAGTTAACGTAGCGAGTACGATGGCGGCGGTAATTTGCCGGCAGAGAAATGCGGGGTGGTTCATGAGCGGAGTCCTTGAGCTGTGGTTGATGGGTGTGGAACCTGCAGCCTGAAATTCACGTCGAGCCGGGATGGCTCGGCTATATGCGGCGTTTGGGAACGCGGCAAGAACTTGGCTGCAGGACTTCGGGGTGAGAAGCGCGTCGCTAGTGGTGCGATTTAGCGAATGCGACGCGGATTCGAAGTCATTGAGAAAATGCAGCTAGAAACAGACGAAGTGGTTTGCTCGGCGAAAAGTCGCGAGCTTGTTATTAGTGAATGGTAGTTCCGCGATTCCTGAGTTGCAAGCAAAAAAACCGTGCCCTGGCCGAAATTTCGCTGCGGTTTATTCTTCGTCGCCGCCTGAGCCGTCGACGGGACGCAGCACAACCCGGCGCAGGTCCATCACGGCGGGCCCTGGTTTGGTCCGTGCTTTGACCGCCAACGTGTGCGGGCCGGCGGCGAGTTTCACCTCGCCGATGACACGGAGGATCATGCTTTGGAAGCTGCCCGTTTCTTGTACCGTGAATTTCAGGACCTGGTCGTCGACCGCCACGGTAACCGCCGCCCCGCCGCTGTCGTCGCCACAGCCTTGTTGCACTTCAACTTCGTAATCGCCGGCGGCCGGCGCTTCAAATGACCATTCGGCCCAGTCGTTGGGATCGGTCCAGTAGCCCAGCGTGTTCTTGTTCGGCTGGTGTTCGTAGCGGAGCGTCTTGCCGTGAATGTGCGCATCTTTGGCGTGGAGGCGAACGTCGCCCGTGGCCGGCGTCACGCGCGGCTTGCGGTTGCCGCGAATTGAATTCATCTCCGCGCGCCAGTCTTTCCAATCGGGCGCCATCTCAGCCGCGGTTGCCTTTGCCGCCAACGTCGAGGCATCCTGATCGAAGTACAGGCGTTTGTGTGCCGCGGCATCGAAGTCAGGATTCGGCGTCAGCGTACGTCCGCCGACACGTGCCAGCCACGTGTGAAACTTCTGCTGCAGTCCTTTGGCGCGTGCCGGTTCGGCATCGGCAAGGTTCTTTGTTTCGCTGGGATCAGCCGCGAGATTGAATAGTTCGATTTTGCCATCTTCGTAGGTCTCGACCAGTTTCCAATCGCCTTCACGAATCGCACCGGCCGGCCAGCCGCCTTGGTTGGTGTAGTTTGGGTAGTGCCAACACAGCGTGCGCGGCGGCAGCGTATGGCCGCGCAGCAGCGGGCCAATATCAACGCCGTCGACCGGCCCCACGGCGTCTGCCACTTTCACGCCGACGGCTTCCAGGAGCGTTGGGAAGAGATCGGTTAATAGCACCGGTGTCGTGCATTCCGTTTTCGGCTTTACCTCTCCTGGCCAGCGGACGATCAGCGGCTCGCGCAGGCCGCCCTCATACAAAAAGCCTTTGCCCGCGCGGAACGGGTGGTTGTGCGTCGCGGGTGTGCCGGGCGCTTCGAGTACGTGCAGGCCGCCGTTGTCGCTCGTGAAGATGAAGATCGTGCGATCGGTGAGGCCGAGGTCGTCGACCTTCTTCATCAACCGACCGACGGCTTCGTCAAGCGTTTCGATCATCGCCGCGTACTTCGGGTTGAACGAGCCGCGATTTCTTGCCACGGTTTCCTGGATGGCTGAAAGCGGAATGTGCGGGCAGTTGTGCGGCACGTAGCAGAAGAACGGTTCGTTGCGATGCTGTTCGATGAATGTCTCAGCGGCGGCGGTGATGGTGAACTCGCCTTTGCCGCCGGCCTCCTTGGTGGGCGGCGTGGTGGTGGCCTGCGTGATGAGCTCCTCGTCGAATCCTTGTTTTGACGGTTCGAAGCCGCGGGTGCCCAAATGCCATTTGCCGAACAGGCCGGTGGCGTAGCCGGCCGTCTTCAGCACTTCGGCAATTGTCGTTTCTTCCAGGGGCAGTCGTCCTTCTATGCGGGGCTGCAACAGCTTTTGCGCCGGCGTATCGGGCCGGCCGGGTAAATAGTTCGTCAGGTTGAGTCGCGCGGGGTTCAAGCCCGTCAGGAGCGACGCCCGCGACGGCGAACAGATTGGCAGCGCTGCATACGCACACGTGAATCGCAGGCCCTGCGTCGCCAGGCGATCCAAGTTCGGCGTGTGGTGCTCGGCGCGGCCGTAGCAGTGCAGGTCGTTGATACCCAGGTCATCAGCGAGAACGAGCACGATGTTTGGTTTGGTCGATGGCACTTTGATTTCAGCGCCCGCCGACATCGCTGTTGCAGTAACGCAGAGGATGGCAACCAGCGCGCGGTGAATCACGAGTGGAGATGTCTGTTGTGTGTCGACTAACATTCGGAATCCGACGGCTAGTGTCTTTCGATGGTAGTGATGCGGCGTTGATGTGGTGGGATCACGCTCGGCTGTCGACCCGCGGCTAAACTCAAAGCTTGGCGTATTGGGGGATTTTCAGTAGCTCTCCGTCCTTCAACGCAGATTGATGGGCGACGATGCCCGCGGCGGTCATGTTGAGTGCTCGTGAAACGTCGACCAATGGTTGGCGGTCTTCGAGGATCGCTGTGATGAATTCGTTCATGAGATAGCCGTGCGAGCCGCCGTGGCTGCCGGGCTCGACGCTTGGCGGTAGTGGCGGCCGCTGCGTGTTCGGGAGTTTCTCGGTAAGCCCTTCGTACTTGTCGTAGAAGGAGCCGAGTTGGCCGCGGATCCGGCCGCGCTCGCCGCCGCTGCCGGGCGTGTCCCAACTGACGGCCATGCGGGCCGAGCCGCCTTCGCTCGTGCGGAAGAGCGCGATCTCAGTGCCGAAGGCGTTTTTGTAGCGATTGTTGGCGGGTTGCAGGTGGGCGATTGTGCTCGGCATGCCGAGGCACGATACTTCGGTGAAGCTGCCGCCAGTGACGCCAACGTAGTACGCGTTCGAGTGCGTTGGGTACCATTGCGGCGGCAAGCCGACCCGCCAGCCGCGGAAGGAATCGATCGGCTGGTCCATAAAGTGGTAGTATTCGCCTTCGGCATACACGAGCTTGCCGAGCGCTCCGGCATCGTACAGCTGCCGCATCGCGTACAGGTCTTCGTGGAAGCACGAGGTTTCGAACATCATGTACTTGAGCGGAGCCGCCTGCTTCACGGCTTCGTATAAGCGATCGCCTTCTTCGAGACTGCCGAAACAGGCCGGCACGGCCGAGGCCACGTGCTTGCCGTGCTTGAGAACTTCGACGCAATGCTGCACGTGGCTAGGGGCATCGGTCGCCACGAACACGGCCTCGATGCGATCATTTTTCACGAGTTCTTCCAGCGACGGGTACGTCGTCTCGCAGCGAACAACTTTCGCGAGTTCTGCACATCGCTCTGGCACAAGGTCGCTCACGCCGACGATTTCAACGTTGGGATGATTTTGGAATTCGAACGCGGCGGCGAATTTGCAGACGCCGTAGCCGACGAGGCCGACGCGGATCTTGCGAGCGGAGATTGGTTTCCATTCGCGTGAGGCGCCCGTGTCTTTGGCCGCTTTTTCGAAGCCTTGGATCGGGGCGTTGGGCCCGGCGGCTGAAGTCGCCTCGCCGAGGGCGAGGGTGGTGGCGGCGGCACCAACGGACTGGAGGAACGTACGGCGCGTGGGGATGGTGGGCATATCGGAGCCTTTCGAATTTTTGTCGGCACATGCGAGTATTGACTCGTCGACCGGGGCGTGAAAATGCCTTTAGATGCTATCCGGCGTCGGGTGTGTCCAGCCTTCGCGGTAGGCGCGGGAGAGGCGGTTGTTGGCTTCTTCGTCGCCGGCGACGCGACCGGATTGGGGGTCCCACTTGAGGCTGCGACCGAGTTCTTGCGAGAGGTTGGCAAGGATGCAGCAGGCAGTGGAGATGTAGCCTTCTTCGATGTCGGAGGTGGGGCGTTGGCCCGCGCGGCGCGACTCCAGAAAGTTCTGCATGTGGCGGCGCGTGGCGGGGGCGGCGTACGGTTCCGTTTCTTTGTACGCGGCGTCTTCGGGGTACTTGTCGCGCTCGTCGAGGAAGTCGGCATGCTCGGGCGTGCCCTTGCCTTTGGGGATGAAGTCGTACGACTGCACACTGAGCTTCAGCGTGCCTTTGTCGCCGTAGAGTGTGGCGCCCCAGCTATATTTGGGGTCGGGGTCGGCGCCCCAGTTGCGCTGCGTCCATACGACTTCAAGGTCGCCGTAGTCGAAAACGGCGATTTGGGTGTCGCTGGTGTTGACGTTGGACTTATCGAGCATGAGCCGGCCGCCGGCGGAGGCGATCGAGCGGGGCCAGCCGAGGCCGAGGAAGTAGCGAGTGACATCGAAGAAGTGAACGCAGAGGTCGCCGATTTGGCCATTGCTGAATTCGCGGGCCGCGCGCCAGGCGCGAGGGTGGATGGCGGGATTGTAGTCGCGCCACGCGGCAGGGCCGACGTACATGTCCCAATCGAGGTAGTCGGGCGGCGGCACGGTGGGCGGGTAGGCGTTCGTGGCTCCAAAGTACGAGTGGATATCGACGTGGGCGACTTTGCCCAGCGCGCCCGTCTTGATGAACTTGTCGCGGGCTTCGAGAAGATGCGGGGTGTTGCGGCGTTGCAGGCCGACTTGGACGGTGCGATTGTACTTGCGGGCCGCGGCGAGCATGGCCTGGCCTTCGACGACGTCGTAGCTGATCGGCTTCTGCACGTACACATCGCAACCAGCTTTGCAGGCTGCGACCATGGGCAGGCAATGCCAGTGGTCGGGCGTGGCGATGAGGACGATCTCGGGCTTCTCCGCGGCGAGCAGCTTGCGGTAGTCGCCGTATTTGGCGGGCTGCTTCTTAGAGGGTTGCCGCGTGGCGACGAGTTCGGCGGCGGCATCGAGCATGTGGCGGTCGACGTCGCAGAGGGCGACGACTTCGGCGGGCTCGACTTGCAGCAAGTGGAGGAGATCGGTCTTGCCGTACCAGCCGGTGCCGATGAGCGCGACGCGGAGCGGCTTATCGGAGGCGGCGGCGAAGGCATGGGATTGGAGCGTGGCGAAGGCGGCAGTGCCGGCCATACCGGTTTTCAAGAAGTGGCGTCGGTTCATGGTGACTGCTCCTGGATGGTTGCCGGCCGATGCGGTTGTTGACGAGCGCGATTATAGCCTGGGGGCGGTGGCAACTCGATGACCTTACAATCAGGCATACAATGGCGGAGTGTTCCGAGAGGAAACAGTAGAAATGAGAACGCAAATCGGATTGTGCGACGCGGTTTTGGTTGTGGTAAAATCGGGGTGCTCGGTTGCCCTCTGCCTTGAGTTCCCGCCTATTGTCGTCCAGCAGGACACAGCGCGCCCGCGCTGTTATTGCGTTCGTTCTCTTGCTGCGATGTTCTATTTCTGCTGTTGAATTTGTAATAAACGCTTGAGTGCTTCCCATGCTGAGTCGTAAATCGCTGTTTGCATTGATTGTGGTGTTGATGTGCGGCTCACTGGCGGCGAATAAGCCGGCGGCCAAGCCGAAGCTGAACCCGGATGGGTCGGAGCCGGGGTCGGAGGTGAAGCTGGAGCGCGTGCCGCCAATGACGCCGGCGGAGTCCCTGGCAAGTACGGAGGTGCAACCTGGCTATCGCATGGAGCTGGTCGCCAGCGAGCCGCAGGTGGTTGACCCCATCGCGATGGCATTTGACGAGGCGGGCCGGATGTATGTCGTCGAGATGCGCGATTATTCGGAGAAAGATAAAGCGCGGCTGGGCCGCGTGCGAATGCTGACCGATGAAGATGGCGACGGCAAATACGAAACGAGCAAAGTGTTCGTGGACGATCTTTCGTGGCCGACGGCGGTGACGTGTTTTGACGGCGGAGTGTTTGTCGGTTCGCCGCCGGATATTCTGTACTGCAAGGACACGGACAGCGACGGCAAGGCCGATGTTCGAAAGGTTGTTTACACGGGATTTAGCCGCACCAACGTGCAGGGCATGCTGAACACGCTGCTGTGGGGGCTCGATCACAAGATTTATGGCCAGACGAGCAGCGGCGGGGCGACAGTGCAGCAACCGGGCGGCGCCGGGAAGTCGCTGGAACTGCGGGGCCGCGACTTCTGTTTTGACCCGAAGACTCTGGAACTGTCGGCGACGACCGGCGGCGGGCAGCATGGGATGTCGTTCAATCGATGGGGTGATCGGTTTGTTTGCCAGAACAGCGATCACTTGCAGGCGATCGTGTTCGAAGAGCGGTACTTGGCGCGGAATCCGTACCAGTCGGTGGTGTCGGCGCGGCGGTCGATTGCGACGGATGGTCCGCAGGCGGCCGTGTATCGGATCAGCCCGGTGGAAAAATGGCGCGAGCTGCGGACGAAACTGCGCGTGGCGGGTACGGTGCCGGGGCCAGTGGAAGGCGGCGGGCGGGCGAGCGGTTATTTCACAAGCGCGACCGGTGTGACGATTTACGAGGGCGGGCTGTGGCCGAAGAGTGACGAGATGACGGCGCTCATTGCCGATGTGGGAAGCAATCTCATTCATCGCAAGCGGATGACGCCGGATGGCGTGACGTATCGCGGTGACCGGATCGACAGCGAGACAGAGTTCGTACGTTCAAAGGATATTTGGTTTCGGCCGGTACAAATGACGATTGGGCCGGACGGCGCGCTGTATGTGATGGACATGTATCGCGAGGTGATTGAGCATCCGGCGAGCTTGCCGGCGGGGATCAAGAGCCAGCTCGATCTTTCGAGTGGCGACGATAAGGGGCGGATCTATCGCATCGTGCCGGCCGCTTATCACTACGCGAAACCGAAGCGGCTGGCCGGGGCGAGTGCGAGCGAGTTGGCGGCGGCGCTCGAGGATGCAAACCAGTGGACGCGGATAACGGCGCTGCGGCTGATTTATGAGCGGCAGGATGCGGCGGCAGCGAAGGCGCTGCATGAGCAGTTGGGCAAGACGAAGCGGCCGGAAGGGCGGATTTGCGTGTTGTATGCGCTCGATAGTGTGAACGCGCTGGCCGATGCGGATTTGATGGCGGCCTTGGGCGATGAGCATCCGCAGGTGCGGCGGCATGCGACCCGTTTGAGCGAGTCGCGGTTGGCCCAGTCGCCGTTGCTGCGAGAGAAGGTGATTGCGCTCGCGGCCGATGCGGAGCCGGTGGTGCAGTTTCAGGTGGCGTTGTCGTTGGGCGAAACGGGCGACAAGAGGGCAACTGCGGCGCTGGCGAAGATATTGCAGTCGAGTAATCGCGACATTGTGGATGCGGCCCTCACGTCGATTGTGGATCGGCCGGGGGACGTATTGGCAGCGTTATTGAGCGATGGCAAGTGGATGGCGTCGGCGGCGAGTGATTCGATTGTGGCGGCGATCGTGGGTCAGATTGCGCGGCAGCAGCGGGCCGCAGACTTGGATGTGCTCGTTGACGTGCTGCAGCGACCGAGCGGGAAGGGGCATATGGCTGGGGCTGCGGTGTTGATCAAGTCGCTCAGTCGGCTGCCGGCGGAAGCGCTCAACGGAAGTCGTCCGCCGCAGTTGGTGAAATTGCGGGAGTTGCGGCAAACGGCAGCGGAGGCGATCGTTGAGGAGGCGCGGCGGACCTTGAGCGATGTGCACGCCGCGGCGGACGCCCGTGTGGCTGCGATCGCCGAGCTGGCACTCGGGAAATTTGAGGCGGAAAAGGAGTTGCTGGCGAAGCTGTTGTCGCCACAGGAGCCGGCGGCGGTGCGCGAGGCCGTGCTCGCGACTTGCGGGCAATTCAGTTCGTCGGAGGTTGCGCCGCTGGTGCTCGCGCAGTGGCCCCAGTATTCTCCGGGCGAACGGGTCAAGGCGACCGATGTGCTGTTGCGACGTGGCGCTTGGGCATTGGCGCTTGTCCAATATCTTGAACGTGAGGGCGGTTCGATCACGTCGCTCGATCCAGCGCATGTTGCGAGGCTGGAGAATTATCCTTCAGCGAACGTGCGGGCGCTTGCCCGCAAGTTGCACGGGCAGAATGTGACGGCGGATCGGCAGCAGGTGTTCAATGACTACCGGGAAGTGCTCGCGGCGAAGGGCGATGCGGCTCAGGGCAAGCAGGTGTTTGAGAAGAACTGCTCGGTGTGCCATGAGGTCGGGGGCATCGGCGTGGCGGTTGGGCCGAACCTCGCGGCGATGGTCAATCGCGGGGCGGAGTCGGTGCTGTACAATGTGCTCGCACCGAACATGGAGGTGGATCCAAGGTTCTTGGCCTATGTCCTCTCGACCAGCGATGGCCAGGTGCTCAACGGCGTGATCGCCGGCGAGACATCGACCGCAGTGACGTTGCGGCAGCAGGAAAATAAGACGGCGACCGTGCTGCGGGTGGATATTGACGACCTACACACGACGGGCAAGTCGCTGATGCCAGAAGGGTTTGAGAAGTTGATCGATAAGAAAGCGATGGCCGACTTGCTGGCGTTTTTGATGCAGACGGCGAAGGGAGGTGGGAAGTGAGTGGCAGCGAACTGTGGCGCGATTGCGGATTGCGAATTTCCGATTGCGGATTGGCGAGCCAAACGATGCTGTGGCTGCGCGTTGTGGCGTGGTTGATGTTTTTGTCTTGCGCGGTGGTTGGTGTCGAGGCCGTCGAACTTCGCGTGGGGACGTTTAAGGTGGATGTGACGCCGCCGGTGGGCTCGCCGTTGTGCGATGCGCTCGTGCCGCCAGCGACGGGTGTGAATGATCCACTGTCGGCGCGTGGCGTTGTACTGGTGGCGGATGACCAGAAGCCGGTGGTGCTCGTGGCGTTTGATTGGGTGGGGATCGGCAATGAGGGGCACGACGCGTTTCGGCAGGCCATTGCCGAGAGTTGCCACACGACGGTTGACCGCGTGTGCGTGCACGCGCTGCATCAGCACGATGCGCCGGGTTGTGATTTCTTGGCGGAGAAAATTGCAGAGGAAGTGGGACTTGGCGGGAAGTTGTTTCCGGTCGAGTATGCCCGCGACGCGGTGAAGCGCGTGGCGGCTGCGGCAGCGGAGGCCGGTGGGCATCTCGAGAAGGTGACGCAGGTTGGGTACGGCAAGGGGATCGTCGAGAAGGTGGCGTCGAACCGGCGAATTTTGGGGCCGGATGGCAAGGTGAAGACCGTGCGCTACTCGGCTTCGAAGGATAAGGAGTCGCAAGAGGCGCCGGAGGGGACGATCGACCCGAGCGTGCGGCTCGTGAGCTTTTGGAATGGCGAGCAGCCGGTGGCGGTGATGTCGTACTACGCGACACATCCGCAGAGTTATTACTACACCGGGCTGTGCAGTGCGGATTTTGTCGGCATGGGCCGCGACCAGGCCGAGGCGGCGGAGAAGGCAGGCTTGCACATCCATTTTAATGGGGCCGGCGGGAATATCACTGCGGGCAAGTACAACGACGGGGCGCATGAGAACCGGCCGGTGCTCGCCGGACGGTTGGCGGAAGGAATGAAGCGGGCTTGGGAGGCAACGCAAAAGGTTGATGTGTCGGGACTGCCGTTTGATTGGGCGACGCGCGAGGTGAAGTTGCCGCTGGCGGAGTGGTTCGATGCGCAAAGTGAAGGTGCGCTGTTGCACAAGGCCGACGCGCAAGAGTTGTTGCGGTTGCGAGCGGCGCGGAATATCGCGTGGGCACGCCGAGCGACGGAGGGGCCGGCGATTACGATCGCGCGGCTACGGTTGGGGCCGGTCGATATTCTGCACATGCCGGGCGAGTTGTTTGTGGAGTATCAGCTGGCGGCGCAGGCGATGCGGCCGGAGGCGTTCGTGTGCATGGCGGCGTACGGCGACTATGGGCCGGGGTACATCGGCACTTCGATCGCTTATTCGCAGGGCGGTTATGAGACGGGCGACTCAAGGGTGTCACGGGTATCGCCGCGCGTGGAGGCGGTGTTGATGGGGGCGATGGCGGAGTTGTTGAAGTAAGGGCTTCTGCTATTTGGTTGCGCTGGGATCGCCCGTGGGCGGCGGCGCGTGATCGGTCTTCGCGCGCGGGCCGAGAAGTTTGGTGAGCAGCGGGGCGAGTTCATCGGCCCAGAGCTGGTAGCCGGCGACAGTGGGGTGGAGGCCGTCGAAGGTTGTGCCGGTGCGTGGTTGGCCGTTGGGACCGCAGAGTTTAGGGTTCACGTCGATATAGTAGATTTGTTTGTCGTCGGCGAGTTTGGCGAGCTTGGTGTTGATCGCACGGATCGTTAGATTGAGCGCGGGCTGATCGCTGCGGTGGAAGATGGCGGTGAGGATGATGTGGGCCTGCGGTGCCTTCTCGCGACAGAGGTCGACAATTCTTTCAAGGTGCCTGGTGATCGTTGCGGCGGCGGTTGAGTCGTTCGGCATCGCGGCGACGTCGTTCGTGCCGGCGAGGAGGACGATGACCTTAGGATTCACGCCGTCGAGTTCGCCGTTTTGCAGGCGCCAAAGGATGTTTTGCGTAGTGTCGGCGCCCCAGCCGAAGTTGGCGGCGTTCCAGCCGAAGAAGTTGGCTTTCCAATTCTCATGCAGCTCGGCGTACTGCGGGTCGGTGCAGCCCCAACGGCGCGTGATGGAGTCGCCGACGAAGTAGAGATCGATGCCGCCTTGCTTCGCTTTCTGGATGAGCTGTTCGTGGGCGACCTTAGAGTTGGCATCGGTGCGCGGAATGGCTTCGACCTTGTCAGCGGCAGGGATTGGCTCGCCCTTCACGAGTGCGTCGAGCCAGGCGGCGGAGCGTTCATTAAAGGGGCGTTGTTGTTCGGCCGTTGCGAGGTGATTGTGCGGCGAGTCGGGCATGGGCACGATTTCTTTCGGGCTCGAGATGAGGTTGTAGGCGGTCCAGATGCCGGCGGGAGCGCAGGTGGTGTCGACAAAGCCCAGCGCGATGAGGCTGTGGGCTTGGATGCGCGGGGCGAAGTTGACGGCGTCGAAGTAAAGGGCCGTGCGCATGACTTGTGCGTCGCTCGCCGGGAAATTAGGGTAGCTGGCCTGTCGGCCGTGGAGCGGGCCGTTGGTATCGCAGCCCGCTGGGACGTTCACGATTAGATGCGTGGCTTTGGGGTTCAGGCCGGCGAGGCAGAGGCCTTGTTGACCCCCCATGCTGACGCCGTACAGGACGAGCGTTTTGCCGTCCCAGTCGGGGTGTTCGGTGATGTAATCAATCGCGCGGTAGTCGCCCAGGTACATGCGGAGGAAGTAGCTCTCGTCGCGATTGTTGTTGCCGATGGTTTCGTAGTGCTTGAGTTTGTCGGGGAGTGCGTCGTAGTACGATTGCAGCTCGGTGGGGAGGACATCGTGGGGTTCGACGTTGAGGGCGAGCCAGCCCTGGGCGGCGCGGCTGGTGACCCATTGTTTTTGAAGAGGGTAGGGCGGGCTCGCCCATTGAAAGATGACGATGGCAGGGAGCTTCTTGTGGCCGGCGGGTTTCGCCAGTTGGCCGCGGACATGCGTGTTGTGGATGCTGTCGAGAGTGATCGTGGCGTAATCGACGTTGGGCACGTCGCTCTCGCTGGGTTCGACGACGGCGTTTGGCGGGATCTTGTTGAGCTCGGCGATTTTGGCGGCCCAGAAGTCGTCGAAGTCTGCTGGTCGTGGTGCGACTGGTTTCAGTTCGTCGGGCGCAACTGCGGCGGCGGCGATTATAGGTTTAGCGTTCTTGTCGTCGTCGTCGGCAAGGCGCACCTCGACGTAAATCATCGCCGGCTCATTTAACTGCAGCTCGATGCGGGCCTTGCCAGAAGCGAAATCGAGATTGCCGGATTTGAGCAGCTCGGCGTTGTTCTTCTTGATGGTGTATGAGCAGCGAACGTTGGAAGCGGATGCCTCCTTGCTATCGGTGACCGTAACGGTCCAGCCGACGGTCTCGCCGAGCGAATACATCGCGGTGGGGCGGTCGGGCGTTAGTTGAATCTGCTGAGCGCTGGTGGCGGCAGACAGAACTGCGAGGACGATGACGTAGGCGAACACGGCTGGCCACGCCAACCCACAGGCTCGATGGGCGAGATGATTGCGAGGAGGGCGGCAGCGCATTGAGAAACCTCATCCGCGTTAGACGACGTCTGGAAACAAAACGTGCCGAGTTCCCGGCGAGGGGAACTCGGCACAACTCCACAGCTTTGATTTTGCAACAGCGGCGAAAGCTTAGCTCCGACGGCGATTAGCAGCGAAGGCAACCAAGCCGATGCCAACGAGCATGATCGAAGCGGGCTCAGGAACGGCGCTGATTTGGAAGCCGTTCACGAGCGAACCTGTTTGCGATGAATAGCTATTGGGATCGGCCCAACCGTAGACCGAGGCCTTGCCGGTCGCGTCGGCGGTCACGGTGAAGGTTCCGCTATAGGCATAGAAGCCACCGGCGAAGTCGCCGCCGGCGCCGGGCTGAGAGGGCCACGGGCCAGTATCGGGAACGCGGGCCAAGGTCGGAATCGGGTTGTTAACGCCGCCCACCGCAGGTTGATAGTTCTGGTTGGCACCGACGTTTGTATCCAACCACGTTACTGGGTTCTGAATGCCCCAGGCCATATAACCACGATCGTTGCCAGTTTGGCTGGAGTTGGGATCGAAGTTGAACATCGTAATCTGATAGGCGGTGTTCGGATTCAATCCGGTGTAGTCGAATTGAAGATAGTGACGACCAAAGCCGATGTTCGTGTTGCGGCTTGCGATCACGAAGTCACGTTGCATGTCGCCCCAAGGCTCAGTCGAGTTCATGCTGCGCAAACGGGCGGTCAGCGAGACGCCGATGCCGGTCATGGAAACATTCACAGCGCCCGAGGCGACGCCGGCCGTTGGAAAGCTCTTGGTGACGGTGGTGCCAGAGACGAAGAAATCGCCGTCATTCACATTCCAGCCTTGCCAGCCGGGATTAGCCGGTTCGCCGGCTTGAACGGGCTGCGTGGGCCCATAGGTGCTTTGGCCGCCGTTGATATCTACGGCCAGAAACGGCGAGTACAAGGGAGCCGCCAGCGCGTGCGTGGAAAACGCCAGCGCGGCGACGAGAAACCAACCGACTGTCTTCTTCATTGGAACATCCCTCCGCGGTTTGCCAAACTAAGTTAGCTGAATCACCGGAACGTTAACTTAACGACCGCCACTCTCCTGTTATCACCCACTTCAACGTCGAAACAGCCGACGCTATATTCAATTCGAACGAGAGCACGGCCTTTCTGAGCCATGACGAGCCGGACGAAAGCACACGCGAGCGCGTGCTCAATCTCTCGCCCCCCGCCGGGGCTCGGCTACCCATCAACCTAATTGCCTAGGAAGTTCTGTCAATTTTGGGTGCTTGATCGCGACATTTTTTTGCTCATTTGCGACATCCATCGAGACGAAACGTTCACTAAGTTGACGTGACGGCTAGAGATCGAAGCGGCACGGCGAGCGGTTCATGCGCGAGATACCGAAGATTGCCTTGTTGGTGGAAACGGCACGCGGCTTTGGTCGCGACTTGCTGCTGGGCGTTGCGAGGTATTCGCGGTTGCACGGGCCGTGGAGCTTTCACATTACGCCCGGCGACTACAAACAAGCCGTGCCGAAGATGAAGCAGTGGGGCGGCACGGGGATCATCGCGCGGATTGCCAACGATCGCATCGCACAGGCGGTGATCGCGGCCGATGTGCCAACGATCGCGCTGGGGCTCACGGACGAGCAGTTGGAGCCGAACAATCCGCTGTCGAAATTCTCGGAGATCAGTTCCGATCCGCAAGAAGTATCGCGGCTGGCAGCGGAGCATTTGCTGGAGCGGCGACTCACACGATTCGCGTACGTGGGCAGCGACGACCGCGGCTGGTCGAAGCGGCGCGAGACGGCATTCCAGGCATATTTGGAACAGCGTGGGCATGCTCCTTATATCTACCCTATGCCGAAGCGGCCGCAGGACCGCATTTGGGAGCGTGAGCAATCGCTGTTGGCGCGGTGGATCAGCAACCTGCCGACGCCGATCGGGTTGTTTGCCTGCGATGACGACCGCGGCCGCGAAGTTCTCGAGGTGTGCCGGCTGGTTGGCTTGAATGTGCCGGAAGATGTGGCAGTTATTGGCGTCGATAATGACGAGGTTTTTTGCGAGCTCTCGGATCCGCCGCTCTCCAGCATTGCGCTGAATGCCGAGACGGCGGGTTATCGTGCGGCAGCGCTCCTCGATGACATGATGCATAGCCGCGTGCGAAAGCGACAGAAGATTATCGTCGAAACGGTCGGCGTGGTGACACGGCGGTCCACCGACATCGTGGCGGTGGAAGACGAAGACATCGCCGCGGCGCTGCAATTCATTCGCCGCGAGCAAGGGCGGGGAATTTCGGTCGAAGATGTAGTGCAAATGGTCGCTGTTTCGCGGCGAAACCTGGAGAAGCGGTTTCGTGATACGATTGGCCGCAGCATTCTGGATGAGATTCAGTTGGTGCGACTCGATCGGGCAAAGCGGCTGTTGGTCGAGACGACGTACCCGATTTCGAAGGTCGCGGACCTGGCCGGTTTCGGTTCGGCAGGTTACTTCATTCAGTTCTTTCAGCGGCGGGTGGGGAAGACGCCGCGGCGCTATCGCACCGATATGGGACAGTGAGTGCTGGCGCGTTCTTGGCTAAGGCTCTCACAGCTCTCGTTGCAGTGATTGTGGAAACGGAGGCTAGCGCCCCGCCGCTAACCAATTAGTCGCTATGTAATCGCAGACATTGGCGTACGCGCAGGTGAACCGCCGTGGTCGACCACACGGTGTGGGGTGAATACGCGATAGCAACATTTTTTTGCGTAATCCAGCGTCGTCGTGCTTGTAGCCTTGTTTAGAATGAGTTTTATAGGCCACACAGGCGTGCTCTTCTTGGTCAGTTGCTTCTTTGCGGAGGGCATGCTTGCTCCCAGGCCGCGGTATGCGGGTCGCGGAGGTTTGGCGGTTGGAAGCGGGAAGACTTTTGTCGGTTGGTATCTAATACAGCGTGTGGCTCAGCGCATCTTGAAGTGAGCCGCCCTTCGTCGACTTGTCAGGAGTCGATGCTGTGCGCGCGGTGATCGGCGTCATGAGCAATTGATGCACTTTCTGGAGACAAACGATGCTGGCTTCAAAGCGACGATTCTGGTTGGCGGTGTTGATGGCAGGCCTGGCGACGGTGGTTTGCTCTGCGGCGCGGGCGTCGTCGCCGGTGATCATTGGCATGGATGGATTGATCGCCAATAGCAAGTCGACCCAGGCGGGCATTTTTAACTCGTTCACCTACGGCAACGCGACTTTGATTAGTGGCGGCGCCTCGGGCCGGTACCGCTCCCTGCGGATCCGCGAAGTGGATCCGAACGGCGGCGGCGGCACCAATTCCTACTACATGTACAACACAGACTCGCCGATCGACACTTTTTTGGGTGATGTGCAAACTGACTTGAACTCAACCTACTTCCCAATTCTCGACCGCGCGCTCGGTGGCTCGGTCTTCAATCCGGCCGAATATCAGCTTGAAGTTGAGTTCAAGCCGAACGCCGCGAATGCGACGCCGTTTTTCAATGTGATCCTTGAGCAGCATGATGGTTTCAATGACGACCCATCGGGGATCGGCAAACGATCGGGGCAGCAGATCGGCTATCAGATCGGCGGCACGACAACCGACACGCAGATCAACAACTGGTATGCCGCCCACGTTCAGCCGAACGGCTATGCAACGTGGACGACTCCGATCACGAGCGTGAGCTTCACCGGCAAGACATTCATGTTCGAGTACGGCAATAGCACCTATCGCGACAACTACGTTCTCGACGGCGCCGATGGCGCCGACTTCAACGCGTTCCAAGGCAATGCCATCGGGGCGCCGAACGGCGCGGCGGTGATCCATGTTCAAAGCCCCCAGACGGCGGCGAATTGGGGGCCAGCTATGGACGTGGAGTTCAAGAGCGTACGCGTCGTGAAGATTAACAAAGATCCGAATTTGTACGCTCGGATGGACGGCCAAAGTGGCGTGAGCTACGTGTTCGGTTCGGGGTTCAGCCGCAATACGGCGACCGGCATCACAATCGATGGCACCGAGTATTATCCCAGCGGAAACACCGATCAGTTGAGCCGGTTCAACCAGAGCGGACTCACGAATATTGTCATCAACACCGATGACGATGCGGAGAATTCATCGTTCGGCCAATATGGAGTGGCTTCGTATCAAACGTTCGATGGCACGACAGCGCGTGTCGACGTGCGGGCGAAGCTTACGCAGGCTTTGGCGAACAGCAGCCAGGTGCTGACGTTGATCCTGAAAGATCTCGACGGCAATGATGAGGCGGCTAACCAGGGAGCGGAGCAATACACCTTTAATCTGCCGTTGAATCAATTCAATACCTCGACGTTCACAACCGTGAGCGTGCCACTGACGAGTTTCTCGCGTACGGCAACGGCGTATACATTCACGAATTCGGGCGACGGTTCGTTGACCGATTTCAATCTTTATGAATTCGGCGGGTTCATCGGCGCCGGCAGCGGCACCGTACATTTGGAAATCGAATCGCTGGAGATTCGCAAGAATGTGGCTGTGCTCGCGGGCGACTACAACAGCGACGGCAAAGTCGACGCGGCCGACTACGTGGTCTGGCGGAACGTGAACGGGCAAGCGAACACGCTCCCCAACGACCCGGCGGGCGGGGCGACCGTCGGCATTGCTCAATACAACCAGTGGCGGGCGAACTTCGGCAGCACGGCGGGCAGCGGCGCGGGGCTCGGCGCGGCAGCAGTGCCGGAACCGGGGATTGCCATCTTCGCTTTGTTAGCATTGTGTCCGGGAGCGGTTTTACGGCGAATTCGTGGCAGCAATTGAGCGGCACGATGCCGTACTGAACGAATGTCACAATAGGCGATCTATGGAACGCAGAACCATCAAAGCAGCGACCGCGTTTACGCTGGTCGAGTTATTGGTCGTAATCGCGATTATCGGGATCCTGGTGGCATTGTTGCTGCCGGCGATCCAGGCGGCTCGCGAGGCGGCACGACGGAACTCGTGCGTCAGCAATGCGAAGAATATCTCGCTCGCGGTGTTGAATTATCACGATCAGAACAAGCATTTTCCGATTAGTGATGATTACAGCCCAGACGCTCCGTACGACCAGGTGGCTAAAACGACAGTTTCCGGCGCACAAGATACGAAGCGTGCGGCGCGTATGTTGAGTGGCGCCGGGTGGATTCCGCGCGTGCTGCCGCAAATGGAAGAACAGGCGCTGTACGATCAATTGAAGATCGGCTTTGATGGGCGCCCTGTGGCCCCGAATACAGATCAAAGCTGGATCAAGAAGACCGGCGTCAATCTTAATAATACTGTTGTCATTGCCGCGGCGGCGACTCAGCCTGCCGTCTTGAAGTGTCCCTCGGATGAAAATGCGGGGCCGAAGCAGAGCCAGTTTCCTTTCACGGGCACCAACGTGACTAGCTCGCCATACCTCGTGGCAACGACGAACTACAAAGGCAACGCGGGCGACGTTTCGTTCTGGCAACCACAACCACCACACAACACTCCGGCTGGTTATTGGTGCAACCCGGACCCAAATATGTATCGCGCAGTCGACGCACCTGGAATATTATGGCGATATACGTATTACAACGGCGGCGTAAAGATCAACAAAATCGTCGATGGAACTAGCCATACCTTCCTCATTGGCGAAGCGTCGCCCGTCGATGGCAACAGCCCCGCGTGGTCGAGCGATGGCGACTGGGCGACCACGGGCGTGGCAATCAACTGGGATTTTAATACCTCAGGAAGCTGCAAAGACGGTGGCGGCGCTCTCAACACGGGTCTGGCAACGTGCTGGCCCAACATTCGCGGTTTTCGGAGTTATCACCCCGGCGGCGTGAACTTCGCGTTTACCGATGGTTCAGTGCAGTTCATTTCGGATAGCATTGAACACACCGTGTACCGCGCGCTGTCGACCAAGGCTGGCGGCGAAGTTGTTGGAAGTTTTTAGTCCGGATGCCGTGTCCGGGCTGCTGAGATCACGTCGGCGAGCACTTCTTATGAGCAGGGGCAAGCAGGTGGACGCACGGCGAGTAGTTGTTCTGCCTCTACTCGTCGGCTCGTTGTTGGTTGTGTTCTCGGGCTGCCGCGGCGACCGATTGGAAGCGCTGGTCACCGGCACGATCTCGCTCGATGGCAAGCCGATCGGCCCTGGTATCGCCACGTTCGTGCCGGTCGATGGTTCGCGCAACCCGGGGATTGGCGATATCAACCCTGATGGATCATACACCGTGCGGACAAGCCGCACCCAAGGAATGCTGGCAGGCGAATATAAAGTCGCCGTCCAGGTCTATCAGCAGCCGAATTTGAAGCCGGGCGAACGGGCGATGACACGGCCAAATTTGGTGCACCCAGATAAATACGCATCGCCGGATACTTCGGGTCTTAAGTACACGATCGAGCGCGGACGCAACACGATCAACCTTGAGTTGAAGTCGAAGTAGCCGTTGCGCTCTGCGTTTGACGGCGGCAGGCGGTTCTCCGCGTTCACATTGGAAGTGTAGTGCCAAACCGCGGGCTATCGCCCTGCGACTGATTCGAGGAATCGGGGCAAAGTCGACGAGGGCACTTCGGTTGCGAGTTAGATTATGCCTGCGGGAAATGAGCGGCTGTCGGTTGCAGAGAAGCTGGGTTACAGCCTGGGGGATGCCGCCGCCAACTTCGTCTTCATGACGATGATTCTGTTCCAGGCGAATTTCTACACCGATGTGATGGGGATCGCCGCCGGTACGACGGGCATCATCATTCTGGTCGCGCGGTTGTGGGACGCGTTCTTTGACCCGCTGATGGGCGTGATGGCCGATCGCACGCGGTCGCGCTGGGGGCGGTTTCGTCCGTGGATTTTGTGCACGGCCCTGCCGTGGGGCATCGTCATGGTCCTCGCGTACACGACGCCCGCGGGCTGGAGCGCGACGTCGCTCATGTGGTACGCGCTCGTCACGAACGTGATGCTCATGACGCTGTACTCGGCGAACAACATGCCATATTCGGCGCTCGGCGGCGTGATGACGGGCGACTCGCAGGAGCGGACGAAGCTGAACTCGTATCGGTTTGTGGCGGTGAACTTGGCGCAGCTCGCCGTGGGCGGGTTCACGTTGCCGCTGGTGGCCAAGTTCGCCGGGCTGTATGGCGAAGGGGCGACGGCTCGGGCCACGGGTTGGCAGATCACGATGGGCGTGTGGGCCGTGGTGTGCGTCGTGTTCTTCTTGATCACGTTTGCAACGACGCGGGAACGGATCGAGCCGGCGGCGGCGCACAAGAGCACGCCGGCGCAGGATTTTGCCGATTTGTTCGCGAACAGCCCGTGGGCGGTGATGTTCGTGATGACGCTCATTCACTTCGCGATTCTCTCGCTCAAGGGCGGGGCGTTCTACAACTACTACCATTACTATGCCGACAAGACGGCGATGTACGATTGGCTCTCGACTCTGCACCTCACGGCGCCCCCGATCGCAGCGGGCACGCAGCCGCCGGGCGGGGTGTTGGAATTCTTGGGGTATGTGGTGCATGCCGACCGGGCGAATTTGGCTGGCTCGAACGTGGCCGACGTGGCGAACAGTGTGATCAACATCATCGAGAAGATCGTGTTCATCATCGTGATTTTAGCCTCGCCGCTATTGTCGAAGGCGTTCGGGAAGAAGTTTATTGCGGTCGTAGGATTCGCGCTGACGGCGGTGGTCTCGCTGCTGTTCTATTTGCCGCGGCCGACGGATATCGGGTGGATGGTGGCGCTCACCGTGCTCGCGGCCGTGACGTACGGGCCAACGATTCCGCTCTTGTGGGCGATGTTCGCCGATGTGGCGGACTACTCCGAATGGCGCACCGGGCGACGGGCCACGGGCATGGTGTTCGCCACGATCGGTTTTGCGCTGAAGGCGGGGCTCAGCGTGGGCTCGTTCCTGCTGCTCACGCTGCTGGCGAGCTATGGGTATGAGGCAAATGTGGACCAGAGTGCCGAGACGCTCGAGGGCATTCGTCGCTGCTGCAGCTTTGTGCCGGGCGCGATGTTCGCGGTCTGCACGCTGCTCCTGGTGGCGTACAAGATCAACAAACGGATGACGATGCAGATTGCCGAGGAACTCGCGGCGCGGCGGACAGCGGCAGCGACTTGAGTTCGGTTTTCGTGAATGGTTAGAGTGCCTATGTTTGCAGAATCGATTGAAGGGAAGTCGTGGAGAGTGCGGCGCGGTCTGCTGGGCGGGCTATTGTTTGGCGGCTGCTGGATGGTCGCGGCGACGTGTGGGGCCGTGGAGCCGGCGGCGCTGAAGCAGGCATTCGCGAAACAATTCCTGGTGGGGGCAGCCATCGGGACCGAGCAGATTGCGATACCCGATTCGGCGTCGCTGCAACTAGCGGCACGGCAGTTCAGCTCAATCACGCCAGAAAACATGCTCAAGTGGGCGGAGGTGCACCCGGCACTGAAGGACTTCAATTTCGCCCCAGCCGACCGGTTCGTGAAGTTCGGCACGCAGAACGGAATGTTCGTCGTCGGGCATTGCCTGGTCTGGCACAACCAGACGCCGGCCTGGGTCTTTGCGGATGACGCCGGCAAGCCGCTCTCGCGCGAAGCCTTGCTCGCGCGAATGCGGGAGCATATTGCCACGGTCGTAGGGCGATACAAAGGTCGCGTCGGCGGTTGGGATGTCGTCAATGAAGCGATCGACGACGACGGCACGCTGCGAAAGACGAAGTGGCGCGAGATCATCGGCGACGATTACGTGGAGAAGGCGTTTCGGTTCGCCCACGACAGCGATCCCAAGGCGGAGTTGTATTACAACGACTACAACGAATGGAAGCCGGAGAAGCGGCGGGCGATCAAGGAACTCGTGCGCGGGCTGCAGGCGAAGGGCGTGCCGATCGACGGGCTCGGGCTGCAAGGGCATTGGGGACTCGACTACCCGAGCGCGGATGAAATCGAAGCGATGTTCCAGGACTACAGTGACCTGGGCGTGAAGCTGATGATCACCGAGCTGGATATGACCGTGCTGCCGGATGCGCAGCGGGCCCGCGGGGCCGATATTACGCGCAATGAGAAGCTGCGGAAGGAGTTGGATCCGTATGCCGCGGGGCTGCCGGCGGCGGTGCAGAAGAAGCTGGCCGAGCGGTATGCGGAGGTCTTCCGCATCTTTGTGAAGCACGCCGATAAGCTCGACCGTGTGACGTTCTGGGGCATCGACGACGGACAAACGTGGCGGAACAACTGGCCGATGCGCGGACGGCATGATTATCCGCTGTTGTTCGATCGCGAGTTGCGGCAGAAGACAGCGTTTGAAGCTGTCTTGCAGACGGCTGAGCGGCAGTAGACGCGCCCAAGTTCGGTCGTTGCTAATCTTATATCCGGATCAGCCGAGGCGTCCTCGGCTGCATACCAGTCCGCTCATGAGCAGCGTTAACAGCAACGTCGCGCCGGTCTCTGGGACTTGTACGGCGATTGTCGAGCCGGCGGCGTAGCTGGTCCCCAAGAATGAGCGCCAGATGTCGAAATCAGCATCGTCGACGACACGGTCGCCGTTCCCATCGGCGCGGAGGTCGGTCGTGGAGCCGAGTGAGCTCCGCCACACGACGTAGTCGGCGGCGTCGACGATGCCGTCGGCGTTGTAATCGCCCGGGGCGACGACGAGTGAATACGCAGCGGTGCCTTTCTGCAGCGAGAGGCTGTAGGTGTGGCCGTTCATGGTGACGTCGTAGTCGCCGTAAAAGCCGGCGAAGTTGATGCGGCCGTTGCTGTCGACAGGGAGCGTGATATCGGTGCTCCATTGATTCATGAGGGCTTCGTAGGCGACGCCGGCCGGCGTGAGATTCCAATTCGCATCGAACAAGGCGGCGAGCGGGGCTTGGCTCCAAACGTCGTTGGCCCAGAAGCCCCACGTGGTGAAGGTCGTGGTGTCGGGTGAGCCGAAGACCATTCGCATCGTGTCGGTCAGGTATGTGGCGGCTTGAGTGGTGGTTGTGCTGTTGTTGGTTTGCACGCCGAACTCGGTGAGGGCGATGGGGAGGCCGGTGACGGCCAGGTTCTGAAAGATTTGGTTGATGCGAGCCGGGCTGTGGGCGTTGCTGTCGCCCACGAAGAACGGATAGTACTGCACGCCAATGCCGCCAATGGCTCCGCCGTTGTTGGCGAGGGCTTCGACGTCCTGGCGGTACCAGTTGCCGTAGTTATCGGCGCCGTATTGCAGCACGTTGTATTCGTTCAGGAACAACTTAGCGTTAGCGCCGGCAGCTGTGACGGCTGATGCAGCTTCGTTGTAGATGTCGGCGATGCCGGCTGGGCCGTAGACATTCCAATACTTGGGCTGATGTTCGTGCTCGTTGAGCAGGTCCATTTCGACATAGCGGCGGGCGCGATCATCGGTCGTATTCGCGTCGTTGTTGCCAACGTAGTAGTCGATTCGCTCGCTGATTTCGGCGCGGAGATCCGCTTTGGCCGTGGCGTTGCCGTTGCTCGCGTTGGTTAGCAGGGTTGTGGCCCAGGTGGGTTGCTGCTGATCGGCCCACAGCAGATTGTGCATTCTCACGCGCAAACTGTTAGCTTCGGCGTATTGCAGGATGCGATCGACGCCGGACATGGTGACGACGTCTTGCGCTGCTTCGTTGTTCGCCCACTTGCCAGCGTTGCCGGGCGTGACGGCGTTGAAGTGGCTGAGCAGCTTGTCGGAATACGTCGTGTTATTTAGTAACTGATTTACGCCGGTGAGCGTGTTTCCGCCAACGGCGGTGCCAAAGCGAAAGTCGTGTTGCTTGAGTTTTACGTGGACGGAGGTGCCGGGCGCAACGCCGACGACGCTCAGATCGGCAGGGCCTTGGCGATAGTTGGCGATGTACGTGTCGGCGGCCGCCAGGGCGCTGGCGTTATTAGTGGTTTGGTTCGTCGTGTTGCTAACGGACGTTGCGCCGGCAATCTTGAGACTGCCGACCGTGAGTTGGCGGTTGGCGGTCGGGATGTCGTTGTTGAATTCGGTACGGACAAAGTACGTGCCGGCTGGCAAGTTCAGTGTTTGCTCGTAGTTGGTAAATCCGGAAGCGACGTCGAAACCGGTCTTCGTATCGGCTACGACGATGTTCATGTGGGGCAGAACACTGTCATTCGTCGTGCCGGAAGCATTCACGGTAAGCGTGACGTCGCCCTTTGCAGCAAGCGTGAAGTAGGTGCCGACGTAGCCGTTATCGGAGAGCGTCCAGTTGCCAGAGCCGCTGCCGGAGGAGCGGTGGGACAGGCTGCTCCCGGTGAGCGTGATTTGGGCGGGGGCGATGGCGGGCATCGCGATTAACAGCAGTAGGAAGGAGCCGATCGTAATCGCTGCCTGGGAATGGGCGCGGGCGATTTTTGTGACTGAAACTGCACTCATTCCGCCTGTTCCTGTGAAGCGCGTCGAAAGGCGACGCATGCCGCGCGGTCGGCGTGAGACGGCCGATTGGAGCGCGGGATCTCTCGACTTTCATTTTACCTGGCGGTGCAATTTAAGCGGTTGTGATTCCGCGAAAATATGTTGCGATTGCGACGAGGTGCTGTCTTTTTGCGGTGGTGCCGGCGCCAGGACGGGTCGACCGACGCCGCAAGCGAGATCAATGCGTCGAACGGTTGGGCACAATTTCAATGTAGTCGACGACGGCGCGTTCACCGGCGTCGGCGGTGGCTTCGAGGCGAAGTTCGTCGCCGGGTTTCAGGGGAACGTTGCGGATGGTGCGGCGGATGGCGGTGTGGGCGTTGGGGATGTCGGAGGGCGTGGGGACGTGGCCGTCAGCTTGCCAATGGTCGAGTTCTTGGTTGTTGACCCGGAACTTGAAGGTTGAGATGCCGTCTTCTTCGTCGAAGTATTGAATGCGCACGTCGTACGCGCCGGCCTCGCCTTTGAAATTTAGTTTTACTGATCCTCCGGATACACTCTCCGGCAGCTGCACCGCCCCGCGGCCGGAAGCGGCTTCCCACGGTGCGACTTTGGTTTCCTGGTAGCCGTCGAGTTGCTGGTCTTCGGCTTCGAGTCGATTCGGATAGTTGCCGACGCGGCGCTGGTCGTCGTCGATGCCGGAGCGTTCTTGGAACCAGCGGCAGATGGAGTCGCGCCACACTTGGGCGTGGCCGGCTTGGAATTCGAGGCGGTCGAGGACTTCTTGGTAGCGATCGTCGTCGATGTGGCCTTTGATTGATTGCCACTCGTCCACAAAGCCGTCAGCGGCTGCGGCGCCTTCGTAGTGGGTGTCGTAGAAGTGTTGGATGACCGTTTTGCCGTTGTGGAGTCGGTGCGTGTAGGGCACGTGATGCAGGAAGAGCAACAGGCCGTCGGGGCAGGTGTCGAGCGACTCGAACATGTTGGCCACGGGCGGGCCGTATTGGCCGATGAAGCCGGTGCCGGTGGCGACGGTGCGATCCATGCCGACGCCGGTTTCGTTGGCGCGGTGCCACTGGCCCCAGCCGTTGTATTCAGACGATTCGGGGGCGGGGCCGAAGTGGATGTGGATGATGTCGGTGAGCGTGCCGATGCCGAGCGGGCCGGTGTAGCTTTCGTAGATCGGCCAGGACCGCATCAGGATGTCGCTTACCGTTTTGACCACGGTTGAATCGCTGCCGAATGTTTGGCGGGTCCACTCGTCGGCGATTTGTTGGCCGGTGAGATCGGGGTTCCAGGCGAGGCGGCCGAAGCCGTAGAGATTCGCCATCGCGAGATGATGGCCGAGCCAGTTTTGATCGCGGCCGACGTTCGAGACGCCGACGAAGCCACCAGTGGGCCGGTCGTATGTTTTGCCGGCGACGATCTGTTTGACGGGCGTGCCGGCGTGCATATCGAAATCCAGAACTTCTTTCCACATGGGCACCGTGTAGCACACGTGCCGCTGTTGGCCCAAGTATTCCTGTGTAATTTGCAACTCGATGGCGGCGTTGGTTTTTTCGAGGCCGCCGAAGAGCGGCGAGGCCGGCTCGCGCACTTGGAAATCGATTGGGCCATGCTTGATTTGGATGACGACGTTGTCGGCGAAGAGGCCGTCGAGTTTCTGGAAGTTGTCATAAGCGGCTTTGGCGCGGTCGTTCTTGAGATTGCGCCAATCCATTTTGTGGTCGTAGACGAAACCGCGGTAGAAGAGGATGCCGCCATGCGGTTTGAGTGCGCCCGCGATGACGTTGGCGGCGTCGGCGTGGGTGCGGCCGTATTGAGATGGGCCGAGGCGGCCTTCGGAATCGGCTTTCAGCACGAAGCCGCCGAGATCCGGGATCGCACGGTAGACGTCGTCGACGGTTTTTTTCCAAAAGGCGACAGCGGCGGGGTCAAGCGGGTCGAACGTCTTCACGCCGCCGACTTCGCGCGGGCTGGCAAAGTTAAGCGAGATGTAGAGTCGGACGCCCCACGGGCGGAAGGCCGTGGCGATGCGGGCGACTTCGGGGAGATACTCGGCGGTGACGACGCGGGCATCGGCGTTGACATTGTTGATCGAACAGCCGTTGATGCCGACGGAGGCCATGAGGCGGGCGTAATCGCTGACTCGGTTGAGGTCCTTGGTGACGTGACCGTTGTCCCAGAAGATCGACGCTCCGGCGTAGCCGCGCTCAATGGTGCCGTCGAGGTTGTCCCAGTGGTTGAGGATGCGGATGGGGGCCGAGGGCGACTCGCAGATATCGAGCGAGTCGATTGGCCGAAGCGTGGCGATGCGCCGCAAGAAGGCGAAGACGCCGTAGAGGAGGCCGCGGTCGGTGTTGCCGATGATGGCGATGGAGGGCTCGCCGTCGGTGTCGAACGTTTTGAGGCAGAAGCTGTCGGCGGCGTATTGTGGGAGTGAGTCTGGTTTGACCGGCAGCGGCGAGTTCTTCAGCGCTGCCGTGGTGGCGACGAGGATCGTGGGAGATGTCGTGTGATTGATGTCCTCGACGACTTGCAGCTTCTTATCGAGCAGGCCAGCGATGCCGCGAAGCAGTTCCTGGCGTGCGTAATGGGCAGTCGCTGAGTCATCGAGAGCGATGACTTGAGTGGGCAGGGCATCGTACTTGGCGATTGCGTCGTTCGGCAGGCTGGCGTAGCGGAGCCAGGCCTCGTAGCCCGTTTCGCCGTCCGCGATGCCTGTTGCGACGAATGGAATAAACAGTGACAGCGCAATTTGTACGACAAGGGAACGCGGCCGCCGGATTGTTTTTCCGCCTGGAATTCGCATTTGAAAAGCGCTGGTGCTGCTTGGGGAAGTGATCGAGTTCACCTCAAAGGGATTCTAACCGAACCTATTGGCGCTTGCTGGCGGTGGGTTACCGGCGATGCGTAGCATCACAGCTAGTCGGAGTTGTGGGAGCGCTGTATTGAATGTGCGTTTTTCGCTAGAAGCCGATGCTGGCGCCGCCGTCGACGGGGAGGACAACGCCGGTGATGAATTTGGCGGCGGGCGAGCACAGGAACGTGGCGGCCCAGCCGATGTCTTCGGGCATACCGAAGCGGTTCATTGGCGTCCGGCCGAGGACTTTCGCGCTGCGGGCCGGATCGCCGTTGAGGGCGCTTCGCATCATCTTCGATTCGATCCAGCCGGGGGCGATGGCGTTCACGCGGACGCCGTGCTGCGAGACTTCGGTTGCCAGGGAGCGCACGAGTCCCAGGTGCCCGGCCTTGGCGGCCGAATACGCGCTCACGCTGGGAATGCCGATTAGCGAGGCCATCGATGCGCTGAATAGGATGTTGCCGTGCTTGCGTTCGATCATCGCGGGCAGGACGGCGCGCGTGACAGCGAAGGCGGCCGTGAGATGCGTTTGCAGGACCGACTGAAATTCCTCGGGGGTCAGTTCAACGGCTGACTTCTTGATGTGGATGCCGGCATTGTTGACGAGGATAGAAATCAAGCCCACGCGGCGAACAGCTTCGCTGACAAGGACGTTGGCCTGGCTGAGCTGGAGGATGTCGTGGGTAATCCACTCGGCGGCGGGGCCGAGCTCCTGGGCGGCAGTTTCGAGCACCTCGGCACGCCGACCGACCAGCACGACACGGGCACCGGCAGCGACAAAGCACCGCGCGATGCCGAGGCCGAGGCCGGTGCCCCCGCCCGTGATGAGCGCCGTTTCGCCGGCGAGTGAGAATGGTTCGTTCATATCTGCTGCCTCATTTCGCGCCGAGTGTCTGCAGGACGCCGCGCATGTAACCGAGTGCGTGAGCCATGCCGGCGTGCCAAGGCGCGTCGCAGCTCATTTGCGGCGTGTGATCGGGAATCACGACGCCATCGAAACCGTTGTGGTGCAAGATCGTGAGCAGGCGAACCATGTCGACGTCGCCGTCATCGATGAATGTTTCGTGGTAACTCGGCACGCGGCCGTTCACGTTGCGAAGGTGGACGTAGGCGAGCTTGCCCTGTTTGCTGTAGTGGTCGGTGGCTTCGTACACGTCGCCGGCAGCCATTTCGGCGATTGTGCCGACGCAGTATTCGAGGGCGTTCGCCGGGCTGCGGCGCAGGTCGATCAGCCGCTGATACATATCAGGGTGATAGACGAGGCGCGGCTGGCCGCGCATGGTGGGCATGGGGGGATCGTCAGGATGTGCGGCCAGCTTGACGCCGGCCTTTTCGGCGACGGGGAGCACTTCCTCCAAGAAGTTCGCGAGGCGTTGCCAGAGCGCCTCATGCGTGATCGGCGGCTCGAAATCGGCCATGGCGCGGGCGTCGTAGACCATGTTCCAGGCCATGCCGCGGGGCATGGGCGTGTTACAGGGGCCGTCCATGCCGACGGAGATCGCTTCGCCGCGAGTAAACGGGCCTTTCACGCGACCGCACACGCCGGCGATGCTGAAGTTGTAGCCAAAGATCGGGATGCCGGCCTCGCCGACGCGGCGGATGATCGTTTTGACGTTTTCAAGGTGCTCGCGTTTCTTCGGGCCGTCGAGAAGTACATCGTGCCAGTGGGCCGGGTCGAAGTTTTCGATGGCTTCAAGTTCGAGGCCGGCTGCGTTGATTTCGGCGCGGAGGGTTGTGAGTTCGTCGAGCGTCCAAAGCTGGTTCGGATCGCCGGCCGGGCCCCAGCCCTGGTTGGCGTCGAGGGGTTGGTCGGTCGTGGCCGATCGGCTCCCTTTGAAGTAATCGACCAGATGCACCACGAGGTGCGTGGCGCCGGCTTGCCGCGCAAACTGGAAGTTCGCGCGACTTAGCATGTGACGATACAGACCAAGGCCCAGTTTCATGTTACGCCTGGAATCGCCGGTCGCCGCGGCTGCTTGGATTGCCGCCCCCGAGATAGCATTTTAATCGTCCAGCAGCACGAGCTTGCGACGTGCGATTCGAGCTAATTTCAGCATAACCGTCGTGGTGGGCGAAAGGAGCGTTCGTGCTTGATCGCAACATTTTTCTTCGCAAAACATACACGGTCGACAGATTGGCACTTCTATACTGACAAGCATGAATACACCTGCAAACTCCCGCTATCGTGATCAAAGCCTGCCCGTGGCCCAGCGCGTTCGCGACCTCTTGTCGCAGATGTCGCTTGAGGAAAAGGCGGCGCAAATGGTCTGCGTTTGGAATCTGAAGAAGGACACGCTCGTTGACGAGACAGGCCGGTTCGATGCAGCGAAGGCGGCCGAGCATTACGGCCACGGCCATGGGCTGGGGCAGGTCGGGCGGCCGGGCGATTTTGGCGATATCGGGCCGCGGCAGACGGCGGAGCTGACGAACACGATTCAGCGGTTCTTCGTGGAGAACAGCCGGCTCGGCATTCCGGTGGTCTTCCATGATGAATGCCTGCACGGGCACGTGGGGATTGGTTCGACAAGCTTTCCGCAGCCGATCGGATTGGCGGCGACGTTTAACCCGGAGCTCGTGCGGAAGCTGTACGCGATGACGGCGCACGAGGCCCGGTCGCGTGGCGTGCATCACGCCCTGACGCCCGTCGTGGATGTGGCGCGCGATCCGCGGTGGGGACGGGTGGAAGAGACGTTTGGCGAAGACCCCTATCTGGTTTCGCAGATGGGGAAGGCGGCGGTCGAAGGATTTCAGGGCGACCGATCGTTTGCCGGCAAGCGGAACGTGATTGCCACGCTAAAGCACTTTGCGGCGCATGGGCAGCCGGAGTCGGGGAACAATTGCGCGCCGGTGAACGTGTCGCTGCGGATTTTGCGTGAGGTGTTTTTGTATCCGTTCGAAGTTGCGGTGCGCGAGGCGGGCGCGATGAGCGTGATGGCGTCGTACAACGAAATCGACGGCGTGCCATCGCATGCGAATCGGTGGTTGCTGCGTGATCTGCTACGGGGCGAGTGGGGATTCAAAGGGACGGTCGTGTCGGATTACTACGCGATTCGCGAGTTGTGCGAGCGGCCGGAGTTGTATGGGCATCACTTGGCCCACGATGGCGCCGAGGCGGCGGCGCTGGCGGTGCGGGCGGGTGTCAATATCGAGCTGCCGGAGCCGGATTGTTACAAACATTTGGTGGAATTGGTGGCGGCGGGAACGCTGGCGGAATCGCAGTTGGATGACCTGGTCGCGCCGCTGTTGACGCAGAAATTCCAGTTGGGGCTGTTTGATGATCCGTATGTTGATCCAGCCGAAGCCGAGAGGGTCGCAGGATGCGAGGAGCATCAGAAGCTTGCGCTCGCTGCTGCGCGGCAGACGATCACGCTCCTCAAGAATGATGGTCACGTCGCGCCCCTCGACATCAAGAAGATGAAAACACTCGCGGTGATTGGGCCGAATGCCGACCGGGTGCTGCTGGGTGGATACAGTGGCAAGCCGCCGCGAACATCAACCGTGCTGAGCGGACTTCGGGAGCGGGCCGGCGGGCAGATTGAAATCGTTTATCACGAAGGGTGCAAGATCACGCGCGACGGGTCCTGGTGGCAGGATGAAGTGCTGGCGAGCGATCCGGTCGAGGATCGGAAGAGCATTGCCGAGGCGGTCGAGGTGGCGCAGCGGGCCGATGCGATCGTGCTGGCGATTGGCGGCAATGAGCAGACCTCGCGCGAGGCATGGATGCTCAATCATCTTGGCGACCGCACGAGCTTGGAACTCGTGGGGCAACAAAATGAGTTGGTGGATGCGCTTGTTGCGACAGGAAAGCCGATCATCGCCGTGCTATTCAACGGCCGGCCGCTCGCAGCGGCGCATTTAGCAGCGAAGGTGCCGGCCATCTTTGAATGCTGGTATCTCGGGCAGGAGACCGGGCGGGCGGTTGCCGAGGTGTTGTTCGGCGACAGGAGCCCGGGCGGCAAGTTGCCGATGACCGTGCCGCGATCCGTGGGCCATGTGCCGGCGTTTTACAACTATAAACCATCGGCACGTCGGGGTTATCTCTTCGATGATGTTTCACCGCTGTTCCCGTTTGGGCATGGACTTAGTTATACGAAGTTCGAATTCAGCGCGCCGCGGCTGGGGAAGTCGCAGATTGCGAAGGACGAGTCGACGACCGTGGAGGTCGACGTTAAGAATGTCGGCAATCGCGACGGCGACGAAACGGTGCAGCTTTACATTCGCGACAAGGTAAGCTCGGTAACGCGGCCGGTGAAGGAGCTCAAGGGATTCGAACGGATTACCCTCAAGCCGGGTGAGTCGCGGACGGTTTCGCTGCCGATTACGCCGGATCGATTGGCGTTTTGGAATATCGATATGCAGCGAGTCGCGGAGCCGGGCGAGTTTCTTATTATGACGGGGCCGAACTCGGCCCAACTGCAAGAAACGGTGCTCGTGCTGCGGTGAAGCTCAATTGAGCACGCCGACTATGCTGCACACTCGTCGCGCCGTTATTCGTAACGCAGCGCGTCGATCGGGTCGAGCCGCGATGCCTTCCAGGCGGGATAGAAGCCGAAACCGATGCCGATCGCGGCGGAAACGACGAATGCGCCGATGATGGCGGGGTACGACGCGGTCACGGGCCACCGCAGGAAATACCACACGAGCAGGGCGATCGTGCGCCCGAAGAGAATGCCGGCGGCGCCGCCCAGTATGCAGAGCACGACGGCTTCGATAAGGAACTGCCGCAGGATTTGGTGGCCGCGGGCGCCAACGGCCATGCGGAGGCCGATTTCCTTCGTGCGCTCCGTGACCGAGACGAGCATGATATTCATGATGCCGACGCCGCCCACAACGAGCGAGATCATCGCGACGATCAAGAGGAGCATGCTCATCATTTGCGTCATCGAGCTAAGCGTTTTGAGGATTTCGCTCATGTCGCGGATGTTGAAATCTTCGTCTTCATCGGGGCGGATGTGATGCCGTTCGCGGAGCAGGGCGGAGATTTCCGCCATCGCGGTGGGAATCGCTTCGGAGGAGACGGCCTTCGTGAGGATATTGTCGACGTTCGTGAACATGACGCGCTGCGGGTTGTTGAGCGCTTGGGAGCTGGATTGCTGCGGGTACAGCGTCGTGCCGCCGGGGTAGAGGTTGTTGAGCGTTTTGGGGTCAGTCGAGATCGTGCCGCTGGCGCTGGAGCTGGCCGTTGTTCCGCCGCTTGCGCCCCCGGAGTTGGTGCCGGAAACGCGGAACTTGATCGTCGTCCAGGGGGCGATAACGATATCGTCCTGGTCCATGCCCATCATGTTGGCGCCTTTGCGGCCGAGAACGCCGACGACGCGGAGGGCCACATTCATTACGCGGATATCTTTGCCGATGGGCGACTCTTCGCCGAAAAGTTCGCGAGCGATCGTCGTGCCGATGACGCACGTTTTGAGGCTGCCGCGGACATCCTGGTCGGTGAACATCTCGCCGGCATCCATCGTGGTCCAATCGCGGACGACGAGGTAGTCGGGCACCGTGCCGTAGATGCTCATTGGGGTCCAGTTGCGATTGCCGCGCACAACCTGGCCGCGGACTTGAACGATTGGCGCAACGGCGGCGACATTGTCGCATTGCAGCGCGATTTGTTCGGCGTCGCCGGGCGTGAGTGTCTTTTCGCTGCCAGAGCCGAAGCTGATGCCACCGCTCGCAGCTGCGCCCGACTGGATGAGCAGGTTGTTCGCGCCCATTGTCGACATGGTTTGCATAAGCGCCGATTTGGAGCCTTGGCTGATTTCCACCATCGCGATGACTGCGCCGACACCGATGATGATGCCGAGCGTGGTGAGAGCCGAGCGCATTTTGTTGCGGCGGAGGGCGTTGACGGCCGTGCGGACGGTCGCGGGAAAGAAAGAGGCAACGAGGCTGCTGAAGATCTTGCGGCGGCGCGGGCTTGGTTCAGCGGCCCCAGCTGCATCCGACGGAGTGGCGGTTGCCGCGGATGTTGCCGCGGCGGCGACAGGGGCTGGAGTTGCACACGTGGGCGCTGTGGTTATCGGGGCCAATCGAACCGGGGCGATTGGGCTAACTACTGCAGTAGCTGCTAAGGATACCATGGGCGACGGCTGGTGGGCTGTCGGAGAATGGCCGTTGCCGCCTGGCTTGCCGTAGCCGTTTCCGTTGCCGTTTTCGGAATGGACTGGCGTGAGCTCAACCTCTTGATCAACACGCTCACCGGTGTCGCTGTCGATGAGGCCGTCGACAATGTGAATCGTGCGGTCAGCGAAGTGAGCGACATCGGGGTCGTGCGTGACTAGCAGCACCGTGATGCCCGTGGCGTTGAGCTGGCGAAACATGTTCAAAATTTCGACGCTCGTATGCGAGTCGAGATTGCCGGTCGGTTCGTCGGCGAGCAGCAGGCTGGGGCGGTTGATGAGTGAGCGGGCGATCGCGACACGTTGTTGCTGGCCGCCGGACATTTGCGAGCTGGTGTGATCGAGCCGATGGCTGAGGCCGACGCGGATCAGGAGTTCGGCAGCGTCATCGATCGCTTTGGCGGCCGATACGGGTTGCCGGGCGTAATCAAGCGGCATTGCCACGTTGTTGATCGCAGTCGTCCGCGGCAGCAGGTTGAAGCTTTGAAACACGAAGCCAAGTTTCTCAGACCGCACTAATGCTCGTTCGTTGGCATTGAGTTGGCCGACTTCGCGGCCGTCGAGGATGTATTGGCCGGCGGTTGGACGGTCGAGACAACCGAGGATGTTCATCAGCGTGCTCTTGCCCGAGCCGGAAGCGCCCATGAGAGCGACGAGTTCGCCGCGATGGATTGTGAACGAAATGCCCTTCAACACAGGGACGTCCACTTCACCCAAGTGGTAAGTCTTGCAGATGTTTTCGAGCCGGATAAGTTCCATCGCGTGACAAGTGAGCTGCGTGCGGGGTACTAACGGGGGCGAGTGCCGCGGAAACGCGGCGGCGCGAGCGGGTTGTTTACTTCCGTTGAGGATGTGGTCGGGCGAACCTCGCCGACGACGATTTCCTCGCCTTCATGCAGTTCACTGCTCGTGACTTCAGTGAAGGCCATATCGCTGGGGCCGATTTCGACTTCGACCGGCCGTACTTTGATTGTGCCCGGAACGACTTGCCACACACGGCCGGCGTTGGCACTTACAGAGGGCTTCGCGGCCTCTCGACCGCGACCGGATTTGCCGCGTTCACCAAGAGGCGCGTTCGAGTCTGCGCCAGCGGTTTCGTCGGTCGCAATTTGTTCGGGAGTGGGGCGGTAGCGGAGCGCCGCGTTGGGGACGAGGAGCACATCTTTGCGCTCGTCGACTTCAAAGTACACGTCGGCCGTTAGGTAGGGCAGTAGTTTTTCGTCGGAATTGTCGACGCCGATGACGACCGTGTAGTTGACAACGTTCTGGGTCATCGCCGCGTTGAGTCGCACTTGCACGACGGTGCCGTGGAACATGTCGTTGGGCAGTGCATCGACTCGAAAGTGGACGTTCGTGCCCGGGTGAATGCGGGCGATGTCGGCCTCATTGACGGCGGCCCACACCTGCATGCGGCGCAGGTCGCGGGCGAGCAGGAACAAACTTGGTGCGTTGAGGCTCGACACGACGGTCTGGCCGATGTTGACGCGGCGGTCGATGATCTTGCCGCTGATCGGCGAGACAATCGTGGTGTAGTCGAGGTTGGTTTTGGCAAGATTCAAAGTCGCCTGTTGCTGCAGCACAGTGGCTTTAGCAGCTTCCACGTCAGCCTTGGCGACGGCAGCATTGGCTTGAGCCAGGATGTAATCGGCTTCGGAAATGCCTTTGATGGGCAGGGCGGTCGTGCCCATATCGCCCGTCGGTGATCGACTAGGCAGGCGAAGCTGCTGCAACCGTTGGGCTCGTTCCCATTCGGCATTGGCCTGTTCGAGCTGAGCCTGGGCTTGCATGACGCGGGCTTGCGCTTGAGCCAGGGCAGCTGTGGCTTGGTCGAATTGCGCTTTGTAGACAGCGGGATCGATTTGGGCGAGCACCATGCCTTGTTCAACAGGGGAGCCATAATCAACCGACTTGTTCGCGAACGCGGGATCGGTTTTCCCGCGCGGGTCCTTGCCGAGTTCCTTGATGCGGCCAACGACTTGCGCGCCGACGTCGACCGTTTCCTCGGGTTCGACCGTTCCGGTAGCGCGAACATTAATCTGCAGGTCGCCGCGGGTGACCTTTTCGGTGCGGAAAGGCGACTGCTGATTCTCCCGCTCGAAATATTTGCGGGCATACAGGCCGCCGCCAGTCAGACCGGCAAGTAACAGGACGAGGGCTAGGAAGCGGAACATTGGCGTAAAACTTTCACGGACGCATTCGCGTGATGAATAGTTGTATAAGGATTTAACCGCTGTGGCCGTTGCTGGTGTTGCAACAGCGGGTGAGAATCTCCAGGCCGCGGAGCATTTGATCGAGTTCACGTTCGGAAAGCCGGCTTAAGGCTTCGCCAATTCGCCCGAGCTGTTTCTCCTCATGCGAGCGGAGGAGCCGCGCGCCTTTGGCGGTAAGCCTCAGTTTGCGGACGCGGCGGTCTTCATTTTCGAAGCTGCGTTCGACCAGGCCGCGGCGTTCGAGGCGATCGGTGACCTGCGTGACGGCGCTGCGGGAGAGGCCGATCTCACGCGCGACGTCGGACATCGAGCGGCTCCCATGCAACAAGGTTATGCAGACTTTGAGTTGCCTTAGCGGCAAATCCATGACAGGGCCGTCGACGCTGAGCAAATCGCGGCCGAAGCTGCGGAGTGCAGCGTGAACGGTTCTGGCGGGATCAGAGTCGCGCGAGCGCGGCGCGACGGCCGTCGAAAGGCGTGAGGACATGAATCGCAACGAGTCGGCGGGAAGGCAATTAGTTATGCACTGTAAATAATTTATACAGGTAAACTAACTGTTGGCAAGGCCGCGAATGGTGCGGTGACAGAAGCCACAGCCGAGGTGAGTGAAGCCGCAAGCGAGCCGAAGGCGTTTATTGCTGCGCAACTTGCTTCTCAGGCGTTCGGGAAACTCAAGGCCTCGGCGCGGCAGGCGGTGGCAATAGTGATGGTCCCGGGTTTCCCGCTGCGCCAGTTTGCTGGGGCGGTGTCGCGGGCGGCTCTTTAGATGGCGAGGTCTTGGACGGCACATCGGTGGGCGGTGTGGTCGCCGGCCGTGTTAACAATCGGCAGGGGCGCTTGGCGGCGGCAGGGTGTCGGTGCCGTTGGCATCTTGTGGTGATTGCGGCGCCGGGAGCTCGGCTGGGCCTTCTGCTTTGGCCGGATTGTTTGCATCCGGCGAAGTGGCGGCCGCTTCGTGGGGTTTGTCGGTCGACGTTGCAGGCGACAGGACGCCGAGTTTGTTGGGAACTTGGTCGCACTTTATTTGCCACCCGCCGCCTAGGCCGCGATAGACCTGGATCAGACCTTGGCATATCTGCCCACGCGATTGGGCCCACTGATCTTGTTGCGTGATGAGCGTCTGCTCGATCGTGGCGTAGCGGTTGAAATCGATGCCGGCCACGCCAGCGCGATACTGCTCGACTAATACTTGCAGGGCGAGCCAAGCCTGGTCGACGCTCTTCGACAGATCTTGCGAACGTTGATGCGCTTGAATAAACGTGACGATGCCATTTTCGACTTCGAGGTCGGCCTGTAGGACCGCGCTTTGGTAGGCTGCAACGAGTTCTTTGAATTGGGCGTCTTGCAGGCGGACGTTGTTAAGAATACGGCCGTAATTCAGGATGTTCCATTGGAACGATGGGCCCACGTTGCTGTTGAAGCCCTGCGGCGTGAATAGGTCGGATAGCCGCTGGGCCTGCCAACCGAGTGTGCCGTTGATCGTGAAAGCCGGGTACCAATCGGTTTCAGCGATGCCGATTTGTTCGAATTGAGCGGCAGCAAAGCGCTCGGCGCGGCGGACATCGGGCCGGCGGCGCAATAGGTCGGCGGGGATGCCGACGACGACATAATCCGGCGCGAGCGGGATGGAAGTCTTGGGGCCCGAGGCCAGAATGTTGGTCAGGTCGACCGCGGGAATACCGAGTAGAATGCAGAGTTGGTTTTCCGCCGTCCGCAGGTCGATTTCGAACTGATGCCGCTGAGCTCGACTCTGTTCGAGGTTGCTGAGCGCCTGGGCGCGATCGAGTTCGGTCAATGTGCGCTGCCCGATTTCGATGCGGGCTTCGAGCAGGCGGAGCACGTCTTCTTGCACGCGGATCACGACATCGAGCAAGCGAATGCGTTCTTCCGTCGTGCGGATCGTGACGTAGTTCGATGCGGTGTCGGAGAGCAGCGTGACGACGGCGTCGTCGTAATCGAACACCGAGGCTTCGAGCGAATCCTCCGCGGCGATGATCGCGCGGCGGAAGCGCCCCCAGAAGTCGAGCTCCCAGGCCAGGTTGAAGTTGAAGTTCCACTGATCGAAGAAATTCTGGCCCGCGCCGATGCGGCGATACGAGCCGTTGGCGGTCTGCGACTGCGGAAAGATTTCGCCGCGGGTGATGCCGAGTTGTGCGCGGGCGGCGAGCACACGGTAGCCGGCTTCGCGGAGCGTGAGGTTCTGGCGGTAAGCGCGGGAGACGAGGTCGTTCAGCAGTGAGTCATCGAATACGGTCCACCAGCCGGCGAGGTCATCGCAATTCGTGTGGACGCGCTTGTCTTTGGCATCGATCCAGTGGTTGGCGACCGGGGCACACGGCGGCGTGTAGCTTGGGCCTACCTTGCAGTCGCTGTGAAAGTACTCGCGGATGCCGGTGCAGCCGGTGCAGCAGCTGAGCGCGGCGAGCAGGATCATTGCCCACCGCCGACGCGGCGATTTGGTGCGAGTGTTCATATCGAAAACGTCGCGGCGGATAAGTTACAGGCAAGCCGCAACCGCGATCAGAAGAGACGGTGATACCAACAGCTTCGACGCTGCTTAATCGATTCATTCAGTACAGCGGTTACCGTAGGCAGAGTCGCCGCGGTTTGCGCAAAATGCCATGTAGTTGGTAATCGGCACTACAAATGTTGTTATGGCAGCAGTCGGCTGGATGCATGTTGCCGTGGAGTCGACGCTGGCAGTGCCATCGTTCTTGGGCCGTTTTCATTTGATATTCAAGCGGTAACGACATTATCGAATGAGGGTAGTTGACCGTCCGTGTGAAATTGTGCGCCAATTTGGATGCAGCTTCGGCCCAAGCGATTGCTCATCCGACTTGCTGCAATACACGACGTTGCTAACGCGAGCGGTTTTCGTTTGACGGTGCAAGCCCTGGGCGACCGTGAACGACAGCGGTTTGCAGCACCATGCGGACGGAGAGACTCAAACGCTTAGGCTTGGCACCGAAGTTCCTGCCACGTAAGCGTAGTCAGTGAGAGGAAGCCCACGACAGCGATGCTGCCGCGAGTGTTTGCTCAATCGTGTACAACGGTCAAACCCCCGCTCGCTCTCGGGCACGAATCGTGGGCTGTGGATTGCTGAGCGACGCATGTCTGTTCGCCATCATGCACGGCGTGAGCCGAAAGCTGCGCGTCGATTTCGGTACGCGACGGCGTTGAGGGCTGTGCGCCGAATCGCGTGACAGAGATTGCAGCCGCGGCATTGGCGAAGCGAACCGCCTCGAGGATCGACATTCCTTCTGCGATGGCGACTGCCAGCGCACCGTTGAACGTGTCGCCGGCGGCCGTGGTGTCGACCGGCGTGACCTTAAAACCGCCGACGAGTTGCTGCGCCGCGGCGGTGGCTACGAAGGCGCCGCGCGAGCCGAGCGTGATGATGACCGTTTCGAGTCCTTGGGCGAGCAATGCATCGGCGGCCCGCCGGCAGGAGGCGTCGTCAACCACCTTAATTCCGGTGAGGATCTCCGCCTCGGTTTCGTTTGGCGTGAGAATCGAAATCTTTTGCAGCAGGTCTGCCGGCAGATGTTGCGCTGGTGCAGGATTGAGGATCACCAACGCGCCGCTGGCATGCCCGAGTTCGGCAGCCGCCCGTACCGTCTGCAGCGGTGTTTCGAGTTGCAGGATGACGACATCGGCGACGGCGAACTGGGCGCTGGCTTTGCCTACATCGTTGGGCGTGAGCTTCAGGTTGGCGCCGCTGCCGACGCCGATGCTGTTCTCTCCGTCCTTCGCGACGAAGATCAGAGCGACGCCGGATGGCGCATCATCATAGTGCACATGATCGACGTTAATGCCCTTCTCGACGAGGCCGGCAACGGCCTGTTTGCCGAACATGTCGTTGCCGACTCGCGCGACAAGCGTGACCGATCCGCCGGCGCGGGCTGCCGCCACGGCCTGGTTCGCTCCCTTGCCGCCGGCCGCGGTGATGAATTCGCCGCCGAGGATCGTTTCGCCAGGCTGCGGAATGTGGTCGAGCTTGAGAATCATGTCGGTATTCGAGCTACCGACGACGACGATGTTTTGCCCCATAATGCTTCCCCTCGCCAACGATCAGGCGATTTTCGCGTAGATGATGAGCCCCAGGCCGACGACGAACAGCGCGAACATCAGCGAGAGCAAGCGGCCGGTGCCCTCCCGCGCCGTTGCGAATTCGCGCCAGATGAAAACTCCCCACAGGGCGGCGACCATCGTGGCGCCTTGGCCTAAACCATAGGATATGGCGTAGCCAGCCTGATCGCCAGCAAGAATGGCGAACGACATGCCGACTCCCCAAATCGCACCTCCCAAAATGCCGACGGCATGCAGCCGCAGACTCCCCTTCGTAAAGTAATCGCCGAAAGGTACGGGTTCGCCGGTGAATGGCCTTCTCATCACGAACGTGTTTACGATGAAACTCGAAAGAAACAGGCCGAGGGCGAAGCATACCAGGGCGGTGTAGGGAGTTAGCTTCCCTGCCATTTCGGGCGAGGCGATTTGCGCGAGCGGTTTGGGCATGGCGGCGGCAACGAAGGGGAAGAATTGCCCCATGAGAATGCCGCACACGACTGAAAGCACGATACCTTTCACCGTGGTTGCCTTGCCGGAAGAGGGCAGCCGACGATAGGCCACGGCGTCGAGCACGATTGCCAGCGCGACGCACGCCACTCCGGCAAACAGAAAGTAAGGATTGCCAGAGCGGTCGCCGTAGTATGTGCTAATCACCCCCAGCACTAAGGCGAGGCCGATGCCCACCGGAAACGCCACCGCCATGCCGGCGATATCGATCGCCGCCACGAGCAAAATGTTGGCCACATTGAAAATGACGCCACCGAGGAAGGCCGAGCCCAGGTATTTGGGCTGAGCCTGGTGGAGGTCTTCTATGAAGCTGCGGCCATGTTCACCGGAACTGCCGAGTGTGAACGCGAACGCCAGTGTTAAGAGCAGCACGCCAATGCAGTAGTCCCAATAGAACAGCTGAAAGCGCCACTCTTTGCTGGCTAGCTTTTGAGTATTGGCCCACGAGCCCCAACACACCATGGTGATGATGCACATCAGCACGGCGACCGGATACGATTCGACAAGTATCATATGACAATTCCGCCTGGTCTGATTGCAGTCCGCCTCACGCCCGCCAAGTAACGCGACGCGGAACGTGCGAGTTATTTTGCGAGATACACGATCGCGCGCGTGAGCATGAGTTTTTTGCCAGAGCTGCGCGGGTCGGCGTCGCCACGCACCACGAACCGAAGTGTATGTTCGCCGGGCGAGAGGCCATGCATCCGCCACAAGTCGACGTCGCTCGTATTCGGCACGATGTAAGCATCGGCGAGCAGATCGGTTTTCTTGCCGTCCAGGTACACATCCGCTCGCCCGCCGTGTTCGGACAGGTTTCCGCAAAGCCCAATGCCCGTGCCGTTGAACTTCAGGATCGCTTCGCTGCCGGGCGTATCGGTTTCCTTCGCCGTTAATTGGCGGCGGTCGAAGATTGCGGTCCAGTTGCCTTTCCACTCCCAGGCCGAATCTTCCACACGCCACACTTTCATGGGCACGCCAAAATTGGCGAGCTCGAGCAGCGGCGCTTCCGGCGTTTGAATCGGGATGGTGACCTCTTTTTCGCTCACCTTGCCGCCAACTTGCTCGATTACCTTGAGTGCCCGGGCTTCGGTCGATTTCGTGATGTCGTTGAAAGAATAATCCGTGTGGCTGAACTTGGTATCGGCAAACTTCGCAAGGGCGTCCTTGTCTTCGTCTCGCAGCTTGTCGTAGCCGAGAATTGCGCCAAGCACGCCCAGGGCACTGGCCGGATTGCAATCGGAGTCCTGGCCGCAACGAGTAGCAATTTCCATCGTCTTTTGCCAGTCGCGCGCGCCGTACAGCAAGCCCATCGCGACATAGGCGCCGTTCAATTTCGCATCGATGTTGAAGGGTTGATTAACGCCATCGGGGCAGACGTCGTCTCTGTCCCACTTCTTCTCGAGCTGTTGCCAGACCTTTTTCCAGTCGGGTTCATCCTTCGACCACGCGAGCACATCGTTGATCGTTTTCGCGTAGGGGCTATCGGCTGGAATACAGGCGACGCCGGCCTCGACGACCTTTCGCGGGTCGTCTTCGAAGTAAGCGGCGCAATACATGCCGGCGATAAACATGCCGCCGTAGAGACCGTCGCCGTAATTCATCACGCGGCCGACGCGGTCGCAATACTTGTTCGATTCTAGCGGCAGGCCGGGGCACATGATGCCGATGAAGTCGGCCTCAATTTGGAAGTCGATGTCGTCGGCATGCAGGTTGTACTTCGGCTCGCCGGACATCGGGGCCGAAATGCCGCGATTCAAGTTGCGGCGGGCCGCCGCATTCGCGTGCCACAGCGGGTACTTCGAGTTTTTGAACGCTTCCCCGTAGTCGGCGCACTGGGCGTCGAGACCGATCGTGTCCATGACATGGGCGAACGTCATCTCGACGTACAAATCGTCCTGATTGATCGAATTCGAGAGTTCGTCGCCCTTGATGGGCCCTTCGTTAATTTTGCCGAGCGTTCGGAACTCGGTTGGCGCGCCGTATGAGACACCGATCATTTGTGCCGCCCAGGCGCCGCGAATCTTATCACGAAGTACTTCGCGCGAGAGCTTGCGCGTTTCGGCCACGTTGGTGGAAGCGAAGCAGGAGACTAGCACAACGACTGAACACCCGAACCGACCGATCCAACCGAAATTCATATAAACCACCTGTGTTGCTTAGTAGCGACGTTAGGTCGCCAACTCCAAATGTTTGGGAGGGCCAATCGAACTTCGCGCAATGAACTCAACTGGCACGCGATGCAAAAGCAGCTCGGGCCTGTTTCCAGAGCGAATCTGTTCGATGAGAAGTTCGGCCGCCCGATGGCCGATCACTTCAACGTTTTGGCGAATGACCGAGAGCGGCGACGCGAGATACTCGGCAAACGGCGTGTCGTCGAATGTGACTAACGATATATCGTGCGGAATACTCAATTTGCGTTCGCCCAATGCGCGTAACGCACCGAGGGCGTTTTGGTTGCCTAACGCAAAAATCGCCGAGATCTTCGGGTGAGCAGCCAACAACTCGCAGGTCGAACGATAGCCAGAGGCCGCGCTAAAATCATCACCGCGAATCAGCGACGGATCGAGCTCTAATCTCTTGACGGCATGGGCCCTACGGAAGCCTTGCAATCGCTCGTTATTCGACGACGTATCGTGCCGGCCTTGAAGGCAACCAATGACGACATGTCCTTTGTCGAGTATTGCGGTCGTCGCCGTGTAGGCGCCTTGTTCGTTTTCGGATGTGACGGTTGTGTAGTGGATGTCGGAAAACCAGCGGTCAACGACGACCACATTCACGCCGCGCGACTCGAGCTTCTGCAAATGAGAACTCGACTCGCCGACCGGGCAGATGATGAGACCCTCGATTTGTCGCGACAATAAGTGGGTCAACAGTTCCTTTTCATGCTCCATCGAGTCATGACTGTCGGCGAGCAGCGTCGATAGGCCATGCCGCTCGGCAAAGATGGTTGCTTGGCGAGCGATGGCGGCAAAGAACGGGTTGGAGGCATCGGGTATTAGCAGGCCGATTAGTCCGGAGCGCTGGGTCCGCAACGAGCGGGCAGCATGGCTGGGCTGAAAGCCAAGCCCGCGCGCTGCGGCGAGAATCGCCTGCTCGGTTTTCTCGCTGATACGACACTGCCGCGCTTTGCCGGCAAGCGCGCGGGAGGCCGTGGACGTGGAAACGCCGGCGACTTGGGCGACTCGCTCAAGAGTCACAGGTTCGGACGCCATGTGCAGTCCGTCGACGGAAATTCAAAGGATCGCTTGCACAATCGATTGTGCAACTCCATGATCGTCCGAGTCAAGCGGATTTTTGATCTCGTTTGACTCCCAAGATTGTGAGCAAACGGGGGGGCCGGGCCAAAACACGCCGGTATCGCAGCGATATTGAATCTCGTCGCGCGTCCGATTGCAGGGTGTGGGTTGAGCGTCGAGGATTGCAGGAAGCAGCAATAGAATGTCGCAGACCAGGAACTTGTCGCCGAGTTTGTGTCGACTCTCAAGTAGGGCGCGCGAATAGCGAGACGCAGATATTAGCAATCGAATCGCGGGGCGGGGCCATCGACGTCGACCGGCAGCGCACGGCACGAAGTTGCAAATGGCGCGGCGGTTAAAGTTTAACGACCAGTGCTTTCACCACACTTCGACGCGATCAGCCGGTTTCCGATACAACTTGTCGTTTGGCTGCAGGTCGAACGCTTCGTAGAACGCCGCCACGTTCGAGAGCGGCATCATGACGCGAAATTGCGGCGGAGAGTGCGGGTCAGTGCGGATCATGAGTCGCATTTGAGCGTCGCGACTTGATCCTCGCCACACTTGCGCATAGCCGATGAAGAAGCGTTGCATCCCCGTGAAACCATCAATGACCGGCGCGTCACGCTTCGCCAACGACTTTTGGTAGGCGGCGTAGGCGATTGTCACGCCGCCCAGATCGGCAATGTTTTCACCGAGCGTGAGCTTCCCGTTAACGTGAAGGTCATCGAGCACGACACACGCGTCATACTGCGCAACAAGCTTGTCGGTCTTCGCGGTGAAGCGTGCGCGGTCATCGGCCGCCCACCAATTCGCCATGTTGCCACGAGCGTCGAATCGGCTGCCTTGATCGTCGAAGCCGTGCGTAATTTCGTGCCCAATGACAGCCCCGATACCGCCGTAGTTCACGGCGTCATCGGCCTGCAGATCAAAAAACGGCGGCTGAAGGATGCCGGCGGGAAACACGATTTCATTCAAGCTTTCGTTGTAATAGGCGTTGACCGTCGGCGGTGTCATGTACCACTCCAAGCGGTCGACGGGCTTGCCAAGCCGGGCCAATCGGCGCTTCGACTCAAAAGCATCGGCACGCATTACGTTTGCCGCGTACGAATCGGTGGCAACGACCAAGCCTGAATAATCTCGCCATTTGGCCGGGTAGCCAATTTTCGGCAGGATCGCAGCCAGCTTGTCGAGCGCGCGGCGTTTGGTGTTATCTGCCATCCAATCGCGCGAGCTGAGCCGCTCGCGATAGGCGGCGGCCAGGTTGGCGACCATTTCATCCATTCGCTGCTTGGCAGCCGGAGGAAACCGCTTGGCGACGTACAGCTTGCCGAGCGCCTCGCCCATTTCGTGGTCGATCGTCGTGATGACACGCTTCCAGCGCGGCTGCATCTCCTTGGTGCCGCGCAACTCCTGGCTGTAAAAGCGAAAGTCTTCATCTTCGAAGTCACGGCTCAAATACGCGGCGAAATTGTGCAGCACGTGCCACCGCAAATAAGTCTTCCAATCGGCCAGCGAGACCGACTTCACAAGCTCGCTCGCCCGCTCGAAGAATTCCGGCTGGCCGACGATCACGTCGCGCAGGTTGTCGACGCCGACCGCAGCGAAATACCGCGGCCACGTAACATTCGGAGCCAGTGTGCCAAGCTCTCCGAGCGATTTCTTGTGATATTGGGCTTCACGGTCGCGAAGCTGCACCGGCGTTCGCGCCCGCTCGGCCAACTTCGTTTCGATATTCAATATCGCGATAGCGCCGGCCTGCGCCGCATCCGGCTCGTCGCCCAATAATTGCAACATCTTGCCGATGTGCTCGCGGTACTTCTCACGAATGCGGCGTGAATCGGGCGAAGTCCCCACGTAGTAGTCGCGGTCCGGCAGTCCCATCCCGCCTTGGTGCAAATGGGCGGCGTAACGTTCGCTTTGCTTCTCATCTTGTTCAACGTTGAAGTTGAACAGCGCATCGATGCCCTCGGCGCGAAGGCGTCCGATCTCGTTGATTAAGTCGTCAACGCTGGCGATGCCGTCGATGCGATGAAACAAGCTTGCCAGCGGCGAGGCGCCGGTCGCATTGATCTTGGCTTCATCCATGCCAACGCGATAGAAGTCGCGGAGCTTTCGCTCCTCGTCGCCGAGCAAGCCTTTGCGCTCGTCAAGCTCATCGAGGATCTCATGCAAAATGATGAGATTGTCGTCGCGCAGCTTGGGGAACGCACCCCAGCGGCTGTATTCTGGCGGAATCGGGTTCTGTTTGATCCAGTTGCCGTTCACATATTCAAAGAAGTCGTTGCCTGGCTTGACCGACTCATCAAATGTTCCCCGGTCAATGCCGCTCTTGAGTGATGGTTCGGCTGCAATAATTTGCAGGGTCACGCAACCGAGAACACCGAACGCCAGGCATAACTGGCAGCATGTTGCGCAGAGCTTCATCAAGAACCTCAAATACACCTATGTCAGTCGAACATGTGGCCTTGTCGCAGTCTGAGATGGCGTCAACGTGCAATGCGATGGCCGGCTCGGCAGTGCACGCCCCGCACGAATCTTCTCGGCCTAATTAACGAGTCGCCGCGGGTCGATCATTACAAGGACCGTTTGTAGCCTGCGACCGGCAGCAGTTCAAGGAATGCGGCTGGAAGAATGGCGAAAGTTCAATCCGTTCCGCAGTGTATCAGCCGCGCATCGCATGACCAGCTGTCAAAACGCGAGATTCCTAATTGGGTCGGCCGGCAAGATAGAGTTCGCGAATTTCGTCGCCGGTCATGCTTCGATCTAATAGCAAGAACTCGTCGATTCGGCCGTTCAGGTTGCGAATTCGATCGTTCTTCAAGTCTTCCGGCACCCAATTGCCAAGCTCCGCCGCACCGAACCGCAGCGGGGTCTGCTTCGAAATGGGGAACGCGAACACTCGCTCGCCATCGAGGTAATGACAGACCTCCAGCTTCTCATCGTCATACACGCAAGCGAGGTGCATCCACCGCCCCAGGTCCGTCGGCTTGAGAACGGATTCGGAGAGATACTCCTGCGACTGCTGCGGATCGGCCTTAACGCCAAGTAGCAACTGACCATTGTTCGTGAACTGCCAATGCGCTTCGCCGAGGTCGTGCCCATCGGTGAGAAAAATGGACCCGAGGCGACGGTCAAAGCCATCGATGCGAATCCAGCATGAGAGAGTAATGGACCGGTACTCGCCCGGGATATTCATCCGGACGCGGTCTTCTGGCCCTTTGAATTCGAGAGCCGCCTTGCCAGGCCAACGCCCTTCCGTCCAGCGGCAGCCGACGATGGCGCCATTGAGCCCATCGAGCTTCGAGGCACTACTGTTCTGCAACACGCGCGCCGATGGCTTGTGTCCGTCCATGCCATAGTACAGCAGCACATGCGGGTCCGTCTGCCAATTCTTGCTTTGCGCCTGCCAAGCCAGGTACCGCTTTTGACCTTCCTGGGACAGGATCTGCATCATGCGATCGATATCGACGAACTTTCCCGAGTCTGCGGTTGTACGATCCTCTCGCCCATCGCCCGATGTGCGCAGACCGTTCCCGATTCGCAGAGTCTCCGGCGCACGATTGCTAAAGTCGTGTTCCGCTTTGTTGAAGTCGAACACCTCGACTTCACCTTGGAACACATGCACTTCGGTAGCATCGCCATCTTCCACGGAAACACCGAATTCGGTGCCCAGATCGACGGCTCGATAATGTGGCGTATCGACGCTGAAGCCCTTGGCCTGTTCGGGAACGCGAACCCGGAGCTTGCCGCGATGGCACACGATCATCTTGGTCGACCGCAGATCCAACTCGGCCGGGCCCTCGATGACCACATTCGCGCCGCTGAGGAACTCTAATTGAACAAGCCCAGACTCAATCACAAATCGGCCCGGCCGGATGGGTGAACCGACCGTCAGGTCGGCAACGCCGGGACCGATGGCGTCGGCAACATTCGCCAGCACGGCGATGGAATCGGCGCTCAGGCGGTTGAATTCATCCATCGGGTCCACCGCGGCTTCTGGACGCGGGTGAGTCGCGTAAGTGGCGGCCGTCTGGGCCGATTGATCGCCGGGAAGCAAAGCGACAACGAAGAGAATAGAAGCCGCAATGGCGGCGACAGCCGCTCCGATCCACCAGCGTCTGCCGTGCGAGAATTGACGACGAGATGAAACTCGCCTGTTGGCACGCCCCCCATCGATCGGTGGCGTGAATGAAACTCCCGTCGAATGCTGCAAGTCCAACGAAAGCAGCGCGTGCAGATGCATCCACTTGAGATAGACCGCCAGTGCCTGCGGGTCCTCCGCAAGTCGAGCGCGGAGAACTTCTAGCTCGTCGGCCTTCAATGTGCCATCGACGAGCTCGCCGAGTAAGGGAACAATGTCCTCCGACATGTTTTTCCCGTTGTGATTCATGGGGCAGTCGCCATCCTCGATTCAATGCATTTGAGCAGCGCCATGCGCAGCCGACGCAGCGACATCTTGATCGCTGCTTCCGTTTTGTGTTGGCCTTCGGCAATGGTGGATAGGGGGGTCTCGTCGCGGTAGCGTTGCCGCAGCAATTCGAGCTTGCGGGCATCTAGCTCCGATAGGCAATGCCGCAACGCCAACCGACGCGGGTCAATTTCTTCCGTGTCGGTTTGCGACACGATGTTCTCGACGAGGCTGAAGTCCACGACCAGCCGCTCACGCCGCCGATCGCGCGAAAACGACAATGCGCAGTAGTACGCGCTTTCGCGAGCCCACGCGCGAAAATTGCTGCCCGGACGAAACTCGTTCGCCATAGTCCAAAGCTTCATGTTTGTTTCTTGAAGCACGTTGTTGGCGTCGTGGATGTCACCGAGCAGCATGACCAAATAGCTAAACAACCACGGTTGAGCCGACGTCAGCAGTTGCACAAAACTGTCACGCGAATCGGCATTCCTCTCGCCTTCCGTTTCCATAAGGTATGTATCAAGAGAGCAGGCCATAGACGTTGAACAGCACTGCGGCGGGGTTCCACATCCGCTTCTTCCGATGCGAAGCAGACTTACTCGATGCCAAGAGGCTCGATCGAAAACTTCCGCGCGCAGCACAACACCCTTTCTCCTCTCCGGTTCCGAGCCAGCATTCTATCAAGCCGATGGCAAACGTCATCGTCGCTCCAGCTGGCCATACCCCAACCTGCTAGAGCGCGTGTCACCCTCGGCGATTTCCGGTTCCTCAAGCGCGGCAGGCCACGCTCTCTACGCGGGATTAAAGATGCCTGCCGCGAACTGCCCCGCTATGTCCTCAAATGCCAGATTTTCCTCGTAGGTAACACGGAATCTCCGCGAATCCGGGCAAATAGAACTCCTTCTGGCGATCGGGATTGGCAACGCCTCTCGCCAGGACGGACTGCCAGGCGGCCAATTCGGGAAAAACTGCGATTTTCGGCCGTTACTTGGCGGGAAATTCTGGAATATAGGCGGTGACGGAGGGCGGAACCAGTCTGGCACCACAATTGAGGAAAGTGCCGGCAACTCTTCGCTTTACGACAGGAAAACTGGTTGGGGCACCGCACACTGTGCAGCTTTGGGTGGGCAGACTGTCAATTTCACAACGTGTCGCTCTCGGCGTTCGGTCACGGCGAAGTGGCGAAAGCCGGTAGCAGGCAGCACGCCGATGAGGCCACGCATCCGCCAAGCTTAAGCGGTCGGATCGGCATCCCGCGGAGTGTGGCCTGTGGGAGTGGGCACTGCCGTGCTAACCAAGCGACCGATTAGTGGAGGTGCCACCGAATTGGTTACGGGGCTCACGAGTCCCCTGTTGTTGCCCATCTCATGACGACACCAGCCAAGTTAACTCGCCGATCAGCTATGCACGCGATGGCAGCCGCCGGCGTGGCGGGCTTCGCGACTGCTGCGGGTCGTGGCGAGGATGAAGAAAGCGTTTCGCCCGGTGTCGTCGCGATTCGTGTCGATCCGACGCCGAAATACGAGCTGTCGCCATACCTTTTCATGCAGTTCATGGAGCCGCTCGGGGTCACCGACGGCTCAGTTGAGGCCGCCTGGGATCATCGTCGCAATGTGTGGCGTGATGATGTAGTCCGCTGCACCAAACAGCTCGCCCCCACCATGGTGCGTTGGGGTGGCATTTTCACCGATTTCTATCGGTGGCGCGAAGGAGTCGGACCTCGTGGCAAGCGGCCCTCGATGCTCAATCTGATGTGGGGCGGCCGCGAGTCGAATCAGGTCGGCACACTGGAGTTTGTCGGTTTCTGCTCGCAAGTTGGCGCCGAGCCATTGATGTGCGTCAACTTCGAGGGCGACGGTCGCAAGGAATATCAATTCGCCGATGGAAAATCGCGCTGGGGTGATGCTCGCGAAGCGGCCGACTGGGTTGCCTACTGCAATGACCCAACTAACGCCGAGCGCCGTGATCACGGGCAAGCCGAGCCCAGGCCCATTCGCTATTGGCAATTGGGAAATGAAACATCGTACGACAGCCGAGGCTTCGATCGCGACACAGCGATCCGCAAGACGATCGAGTTCTCTCAAGCGATGCGCGCCGTCGACCGGGACATCAAGATCATTGCCTGGGGTGATTCCGGTTGGGCGCCCCAAATGATCGACGCGGCGGGCGAACATTTCGATCTGCTGGCGTTCCATCACATGTTCAACCCGGACCGGCCGCGTGAACCTGTGCTCGCCGGCGAACTTTATCGGCGAGATCCGGCGGCCACTTGGGAGTGTCTCATGGCGGCATGGGAGCCTCACGATCGCAAAATCCGCGAAGTTCGCGAAAGCCTAGGCCAGCGGTCTATGCCTCTGGCGATGACGGAATGTCACTTCGCCGTGCCGGGCCGTGACCGTTGCGATGTTATGTCGACCTGGGCCACTGGTGTGGCGTACGGTCGCGTATTGAATTGTCACGAGCGGCACGGCGACGTGCTCAAAATCGCCACTGCCGCCGACTTCTGCGGCACGCGCTGGCAAGTGAACGCACTCATGATTCCTGTGCCGCGAGGGAAGGCCTATCTGATGCCCGTCGCGCGCGTCATGCAACTGTATCGAGCTCACATCGGTTCGCACGCGATTGCGGTAAGCGCAGAAGGTGGGCTCGATGTCGTCGCAAGTCGGTCGACAGAGATGGTGCACTTGCACGTTGTCAATACGAGTCGCCAGCGGAGCGTCGCCGCTGAGTTGAAGCTTGCCGCTGGGAAGGTTGTTGGCTCGCGAGCGTTTACGATTGCCGATGAGCCCATGGTTGAAGTATCGCAACTAAATGCTGATTCAGTGATGCAGATTGTCGAGCGGGAGTTGCCGCCGCACGGGCCATGGGAGTTCCCCGCTGCATCGGTAACGGCCGTCGATGTGAAACTGGCCGCCTGAGTTGATAGGATTAAATCGCGCAGTCAGTTCTATGTGATCTTCGGTTGGGAACATCAAATTGGATTTCAGGCGATTCGCGAAATTGGTGTTGCTTGCAGCCGCGCTTCTGGCGCTGCCGGTACGGACATTGTTCGCGCAGCATCAAACGGCATCCATTACGCCGCTTAGCCCCGCGCAATCAGCCGGTTTTCGTATCTCGGTGCGCGAATCTAATTTTGGCAGCGCGCCGCTCGCTGGCCTGCACTCTTTTGCCGCTGGCGTCAGTGATGGCAAGTGGGTCATTCTCTCCGGACGCACCAATGGTGTCCACGAAATCGACCAGGCCGGCACGGGAAGTTTTCCCGCCGAATCGCAAAACCGCGATGTCTGGGTGATTGATCCCGTCGCGAAGCAATCGTGGCACAGGTCGCTCGGTCAACTCGGAGGAAGCGGCGTGGATCCCGCGTCGGGCCTAACGCCAGCTCAGGTTGCCTCGTTGTCGTCGACGAACACCGAGTACACGCAAGTCGGCAATACCCTCTACATTGCCGGTGGCTACGGCCTGAATACCTCCGGCGAATTTGAAACGTTCAACAAGTTCTCGGCAGTAAACCTGCCGGGACTCGCCAATTGGGTGATGACGGGCACCGGCACGGCCGCGAGCCATATTCGTCAGATCGACGGCCCGATTGCTTCGGTGACTGGCGGCGCGATGGTCACCATGAACGGCCGGATGCACATCGTCTTCGGTCAGGACTTCGATGGTAGCTATAGCCCGCGGGCCGACGGAACGTACACCCGGCAAGTGCGCAGCTTCAACGTTTATGACAATGGCACTTATCTCGCTATCACAAACGCCACGCAAACGACGCCGCAGGCAGAGTATCGTCGCCGCGATCTCAATGTGTTCCCCGTCGTTCAGTCCGATGGCGTTGGAGGAACGCGGGAAGGACTGGTCGCATTATCCGGCGTATTTACGAGTAGCTTTGGCGCGTGGACAGTGCCGGTGGTAATCGACGCATCCGGCAACCCCACTATGGCGTCCCCAGACGCCGACTCGACATTTAAGCAGGGGTTCAACAATTATCATTCAGCCAAACTGGGCCTGTACAGCGAATCGCGGCAGACGATGAGCGAGGTGTTATTTGGCGGGATCAGCCTGCAATCGCTCGACCCAGTTTCGGGGCAGATTATCACCGACAATGAATTGCCGTTTGTGAATGATATTACGGCTGTCTCGATCGATCCGCAGGGCCGCTTTTCCCAGCAGCACTTGGGCTACTTTCCAGCACTTTTCGATCAGTCTGGCAACACCTGGCGGTTCGGTGCGAATGCAGAGTTTTTCCCGGCTGCTGCAATCAACGCCTTTGAAAATGGTGTGATTAAGACAGACGGGCTCGCAAGTGGTACGGTACTGGGATATCTATTTGGCGGAATTATGGCCAATGGACCACACACGCGTGGTCTGCCGGGCGTTGCTTCGACGGCCTCGTCTCGCGTGTTCGAAGTGGTCTATTCACCTGTTCCCGAGGTGAGCAGCTTTGTGATGGTTGGCTGGTGCGTTTGGGCTTCCCTTGGCTTAGTCAAAGCCAGGCGCTCAAGCGGATCGGCCGAGGCACGGTTGAGCGGGAATACCAATCGGTCAACCTTTGTTGTTTGAAGCAGCGAAAGAAGAGACACGCTTTGTCAGTTTTTCCACGAACTTCGCTAATACTCTTGGCAACCACGATGCTCCTGGTCGTTAGTGCAACCGCTGCGCGCGCTGCCTATACGGTCGGGCGAGTCGTCGGCGGGCTGAACCAGCCGACGTTCATGACACAGGCGCCGGGTGACGGGACTTCGTTGTACATCGTCGAGCGCAGCGATGCTGGGTCGCAGTTGGGGCGCATCCGCAAGTATGATTTGCAGACCCAGTCGCTCACGACATTTCTCGATATGACTGGCTCCATCACGTCCGATGGCGGCGTGCTGTCGATGACGTTTCACCCGAACTATCAATCGAACGGGTTATTCTATGTAACGAGCAACGTCAACGGCGATAATCGGCTTGATGAATACAAGACGGTCGCCGGCGTTCCGCAGTTTCAGCGTCGGTTGGTGCAGTACAGCAACCTTGCCAACGTATTCCACACCATCAATCAGCCTTTCTTCCGCCCCGGTGGTAACAGCAACGAACTGTTTCTCACGACGGGCGACGGTGGCACACAGGCCGATCAACCGCAGTTCAACCCGGCCCTTATCGAGAGTCCGACATCGGTCTACGGCAAGTTGCTGAGGATCGACCTCAATGCCAACTTCGCCACGCCGGCGGGCGACGCCACGCACGCCGGCATGAGCGTCGTCGCGCTCGGCCTTCGCAACCCGTATCGCACGAGCTTCGACCGTACGACCGGCGACTTCTACATCGGCGACGTCGGCTTCAACTCGGTCGAAGAGGTCAACTACATCCCTGCCAGCCAGTTCACCACGCCTTCTGCGACACCGCTCGACTTTGGCTGGACCAGCCGCGAAGGCACCATCGCGACGCAAGGCAGCTCCGCCGGCGGGCCGGGCTCACCCGGCGATTTGAAGCCAATTTTCGAATACGCCCACGGTTCGAGCGTGCCGTTGGGCCATCCGTCGCCGTTTTACGGAACTTCGATCACGGGCGGCTATCTTTATCGCGGTCCTGTGCCTGAACTGCAGGGACGATACTTCTTCTCTGATTTTGTAAATGGCAAAGTATTCTCGGGCGTGTTCAACCCAGCGACGAGTCCTGCTGCGTACAACGGCCAAAACCTTACGAATATCATTGATCACACGACGGCGTTCGAGAGCCTGATTGCTGGCGGGGCCAACATCCAGTTCCTCACTTCCTTTGCCGAAGACAACGCGGGCAATTTGTATCTGGTTAAATTTGGTGATGGCTTCTTCCCGGCGTTAGGGCAGGGCGAGATTTTCCGCATCACAGCTGCGAATTCACTGGATGCGGTCGTCAATCGCAATACTGGCGCGATAACGCTGATCAACAACAGCGGAGCGCCAATTTCATTGGCTTCGCTGACGATTTCCTCCACCTTCGGCGCCATTGAACGCAATTCGCTTACCTCGATCACTGGGCACTACGACGTCAATGGCGATCACTCGATCGACAACAATAACGCCTGGACAATCACCTCGCCGGCCGGAAGTCACACGGTTTTCACCGAATCGTCGACTGGCGATCCAGGCACACTTGCGGCCGGCCAGCAGTTGGTGCTTTCACCCGCAAGCGGTTGGATTCCCTCGCCCACCGAAGACATCTCCGTCGCCTTGCTCAATGCGGCCAACTCCGTTGTCAGCGCGAACGTCGTCTACATCGGCAATAGCGGCGTTCCCTTCGCGCGCAGCGACTTGAATTTTGACGGCGCGGTGACCGACGCCGACTGGGCGATCTTCGTCGCGAATGCCGCCACGAGTATGAGCGGCCTCAGCAAGGCACAATCGTACGGTCGCGGCGATTTGGACGGCGATGGCGACAACGACTATAGCGACTTCCAATCATTCAAGGCCGACTACGTGCTCGCTCACGGCGCCGCCGCCTTTGCTGCTTTGATTCAAGCAGTGCCGGAGCCGAGTGTGTTTTCGCTCATGGCCGTCGCAGGCGCGTTTTCCACGGCCTTTGTCCCACGTGCCGGTCGCTCGCCGCATCGGCGCTTAGCTAAGAGAACGACATCGCGCGAACCGTGTTCGCATGTAGTTTGATCGACAACCCAGGGTCACTATTTCATAACGCAGTTCAATCAGCCGGAGGTAACTTGATGAACTCTCTATTTCGCAACGCTTGTGCAAACGTTACGCGCCTGTCGCTGGCCGCGTGCGTTTACGCAGCGGCCGTCGCCTCAGCTTCAGCGGCGCTCACCAACAAGTACACGTTTAACGATGGCACTGCAAATGACTCGATTGGCGGTAAGAACGGCGTGCTAATCGGCACGAATGGTAGCTACGTAGCCGGTCAACTCGTACTCGCGAACACGGGCGAATCGTCCCAGAACCCAGGCGCCACCGGCGCCTATGTCGACTTCCCCAACAACTTGATTTCCAACGCTGCTGTGAGCGGCAGCACGAACTCGGTCAGCGTCGAAATGTGGGTCACGATGCTGCAGAACCGCGATTGGGCGGCCGCATTTTCAGCTGGCACCAGCGTGAATGGTGAAGGCACATCAGATTGCTGCAACGACGATCAACCGTACATTCAGATCATTCCGCGCACCGGCGATGGCGGCCAAGGCAATGACTTCCGCGTTACCTCAAATGGCTGGGGCGGCGTGGAAGGTTTTGTCGATGATGCCGGGGCGGGCAACGGCACCGACCTGGCAGTCGGCGTCAAAGAACACATCGTCGCAGTGTTCAATCAGTCGAGCGGTCTGCCTGGTACCCTTACCGTGTATCGTAACGGCAACCTAATGGGCACTTCGCCCATGGCTGCAAACTTCGATCTCACCGCCTTCGAACGCAATGACTTCACCGGCACGGATGACAACATCTGGCTCGGCCGTTCGCAATGGCCGGATTCCCTGGTCTCCGCTCGCTTCGATGAGCTTCGCATTTACAACTCTGCGCTCTCCCAAGCCGATGTAACGGCCTCGTTCAATACGGGGCCAGAGCCCGTGGCTTTGCCGGTTCTCCGCATCAACCGCGATACGGGCGCTGTTACCTTTGCCAATCCAGCTGGCTCTTCGTTCAATCTGAAGAGTTACTCAATCACTTCCGCCAGCGGCCAGCTCAATACCGCTGGTTGGGTGCCCATCGACACGGGCAACTCGTTCGATAGCGATGGCACTTGGACGACTTCGTCGTCAACGTCGACAAATATTGCGGAAGGCGTCACCGGAGGCACGCTCGATGGCGGCCCGATCGCGGGCAACGGCTCAAAGTCGATCGGCTCGGCCTGGTATCGCACGCCGTTCGCCGGCGACCTGGCGTTCACCTACACGCTCAACGGCGGTACCGCCGGGACCGGCATTGTCGAATATTCTGGTTCCACTCCGTTGCGGAGCGACATCGATGGAAACGGCGTTATCAATGCCAGCGATTACGTCATCTTCCTGGCCAATCAAGGAAAGGCGTTCGCAGGCGACTTGTCTGTGGCCGCCTATCGCAAGGGCGACCTCGACGGCGACTTGGACAACGATGCAAATGATTTCTTCTTGTTCAAGAGCGACTACATCGCAGCAAACGGCGCCGGCAGCTTCGCTGCGCTGGCTGGCGTGCCGGAACCCGCGACGTTCGTGATGACGCTCTTCGCTGGAGCCCTCGTCGGTTGCTGGCGTCGTCGTTAGTCATGTCTGCTGCCAAAAGGGCTACGCGTGGTGAACGCACTTCACCACGCGTAGCCCGTATTCCGCCGTTGTTTGGAGTTATGATGCGTCGGTTCTTTGCACGTGCTGTTTTTCTTCTAAAGCTGGCGGCCTGTCTGGCAGTCGTGTCCGCGGCCGAGCGCTCCGATGCCGCACTCCGCAATCGCTACAGCTTCACCACCGATGCCACCGATTCGATCGCGGGACAGAACGGCATCTTGATTGGCTCCAACGGCAGCTTTACCGGCGGTCAGCTGGTATTGGCGAACACCGGGCAAGGCTCGCAAGACCCTGGCGCCGATGGCGCCTATCTCGATTTGCCCAACGGGATCATCTCCAGCGCTGCGGCGGCCGGCACATCGGGCGCTCTGACCGTGGAAATGTGGCTCACGATGCAAACCAACCGCGACTGGGCCGCCGCGTTCTCGGCCGGCAATAGCATCAATGGCGAAGGCACCGCTGATTGCTGCAACGATGACCAGCCGTACATCCAGATCATTCCTCGCTCGGGCGACTCGGGGCAGGGTAACGATTTCCGCGTGACCACCAATTCGTACGGAGGATCCGAAGGTTGGGTGGATGACAACGGCGCGGGCAACGGCACCGATCTCACGGTCGGCAAGAAGGAGCATGTTGTTGCCGTGTTCGATCAGTCCGCTGGTGCGCCTGGTAACGTTACCGTGTATCGGAATGGCTCGCTGGTCGGCACTTCGCCGATCGCGGCAAACCTCAATCTCAGCACCTTTAAGCGGGCCAACAATACCGGCGGCGATGTCAACATTTGGCTCGGCCGCTCGCAATGGCCAGACTCGCTGGCGGCCGCAAGTTACGACGAACTTCGCATCTACAGCCACGCACTCACGGCGCAGGAAGCCCTGGTAGATGCCGTGTTCGGACCCGACGTCGTCGGCGCAACCGGCATACCATCAATCGAAGTCAACAAGCTCACCGGCGCGATCACGCTGAAGAATAACGCCACGGCGCCGCTCAAACTCGAATACTACAGCATCACCAGCGCGGCCGGCGCCCTTAAGACTTCCAGCTGGTCGAGCCTCGATGACCAAAACTACAATGCCATCGACGGCAACGATGCCGGCACGGCCGCTGGCGATTCTCCGGGCGAAGGCTGGGATGAAGCTGGCGGCTCGAATACGCATCAGCTCATCGAATATTTTCTTGGTCTCAATGGTTCGGTTCTCGCTCCAAATGCAGCTCTGAATCTCGGCAACGCCTACAACCCCGCGCTCTTTGCTGGTGCGAATGGCGACTTGGTTTTTCAATTCGCTGTGCCAGGCGTGCCGGATGGATCACTATTTACTGCGCCGGTCATCTATGTCAATACACTCTTGCCTGGCGATTACAACCACAACGGAGTGGTCGATGCCGGAGATTATGTGGTGTGGCGCAAAACGTTAGGACAAACGGGCTCCGGCCTTAATGCCGACGGCGACAATAACGGAGTCGTGAACGGCGACGACTATGCCGTTTGGCGAGCGAATTTTGGCGTCGGGAGCGGCAGCGCCTCTGTCCTTGCGTCGGCCGCAGTGCCGGAACCCGCCGCACTGGCCCTGATCGGCTTGCTCGGTGTGTCCGTTGTCGGATGTCGTGGCGCCAAATTGGCACAATGTTCGCTAGGTAGTTCTTGTTCGTAATTGATGAGACTCGTTTTCGTGCCGAGGGTGGGCGGGGCAGCCTATCACCGGCTCGAAGGCGAAACCGAAGCTTATATTTTGAATTCAATCCTGTTGATGTACGCCTTATAATTCGGAAACTCATCAATGGTTCCATCGCTTCGGTTCACTTTTCGATCCCAGAGGCTCTTCTTTGCGGAGGAGCCTCGAAACATTGCATGCCGGTGCTGGCTAATCCATCCGATCGTCGCGGCACCCGCTTATCAGGAATCTGGCTATGAATACTCAAACGGCTTCCGGCTTCGTTCTTTCATGGCATCGTTCACCGGCAGATAGCCGCGCTGAACGACAGTCAAACCAGCGTCCGCACCGACGCCAATCCGCTGGCTTCACGTTGGTAGAGCTCCTGGTCGTGATCGCCATTATCGGAATTCTCGTGGCGCTCTTGCTCCCGGCGATTCAATCAGCACGCGAAGCGGCTCGGCGCTCGTCGTGCATAAATAAAGTGAAGCAGGTTGCGCTTGGTTGCTTGACTTACGAGTCAGCTCACAACAAGCTCCCGTTCGGTCGCAAGTTCAACTTTTGGGATGCGTATACTTGGACGGAACTCATTCTCCCGCACGTTGAAGAACAAGCCGTTTATGACAACTATTGGACGTTACCCGATCCGAAACTGGTGACTCCGGCTAATGGCACGGCGGCAACTTCAGCCAGCCCAATCGGTGACGATGCGAGAATGCGTCAGGCACGCCATACTCAAATTCCAGTGTTTTATTGCCCCAGCGATGTTACGCCGGTTCCAAATGAAATGAATACCACTGCATTCGGCGTGTGGCGGGCCAATTATCGCGGTTGCGCGGGCGCTGGCACCATGTACGGTTACGTTTCCCAAGGCAGCGCCTGGGCCACCGATTTGAAGGCGTATCTTAAGGATACAGACAGTAACGGGCTTATCGGCGCTTTCGGTGTTAAAGTTGCCGGTCCATCAAAAAAGAAGAGCTTCACAGACGCGGTGGTGCCGCCGAATAAACTTGCGCATATCACAGATGGCACTGCCAACACAATCATGATCTCCGAGTGTATCTCGCCGAGGGTGGAAGGCTGGGGCGGTCCCATTGCCAGTACGATTTACGGCAATATGGGCGGCGGCCTGTTCTCGGCTGCCGAAGCGCCGAACACTTCTGTGCCCGATAACATTATTGGACCCTGCCCGAAGGACCAGGGGGATACCGACTACATCGAACCGTGCACGTCCATCGGCACTCATCCCGGCGCCGGCGCGCCGGGCGGAAGCGGCGCGGCTTCGTTCGCCCGCAGCCGCCATACTGGCGGCGTCAATGCCGCATTCGTGGACAACTCAGTGCGCTTTGTCACCAACGAAATTGACACCGCGGTGTGGCGCGCCCAAGGCACCAGAGCCTTGTCAGATAACGTGAGTGAATAGTCCTGGGCGTCGAAGATGTTTTTAATGCCTCAACTGTAAGCGGAGTTTCCGAATGTCTCGGGGTGCACAAGTTGGCGTGCTCATCGTGCTCGTGCTGTTGGCTGGCTGCAACCAGAAAACGTCGATCTCGGGCAATGTGACTTACAATGGCAATCCAATTGAAAATGGATATGTCTCATTCAATCCGAAAGCGCACGGTCGCACGATCGCCGGCCAGATTACAAACGGCAAGTATTCCATTGAAGAAGCAACTCCTGGCCAGTTTACCGTGCTCGTGACGGGCACGAAGAAGTTGAATCATGCGGCGAGTTCAGCCGATGCCTATGCCACTGCAGCTAAGACGGGCGCGCATGTCCTCGAAGCAGCCGATTACATTGCTCCGGAAGCTGAAGGTAACGGCCAGGAGGTGCAAATCGCGGCGGGTGCGCAGACGATGGATTTCGCAGTCACCGGGCCGCCGATTCCAAAGTAAATCGACCACATCGTCGATGAGTTCGCGATTCAGTTAGCACTTCGAGCACCACCCGCACGAGATGGCATTCGACAACACAGACGATCCATGTTTCATGCCATCGCAAAGTGCTCCGCTCGCGTAGCAATTCTGGTCGCAGTTCAAGTTCTTACGGCCGCACAGCCCGCGGCGTTCGCCTTCGACATCGTCAATCGCTGGGGTACGACGCAGCTCGATGGCTCGGGCCTTCAACGTGGCGATCCGGTCAATCTGCGCTGGAGCATCGTTCCCGACGGCAAGAGCTACGACCGCTCCGCCAACAGCCAACTCGTGCAGTTTCTCGATGACGGCTGGAACGTGCCCGCCGCCCAACGCACGGCCGATTTTACGGCCCGGCCGTGGTGGACCGTCATCAACCATGCGTATGCTCAATACGCTCGGGTATCCGGCGTCTCGCTCACGTACGTCGCCGAGCAAAACGCTGCGGGCGTCAGCACCGGCTTGTTCGGCGACATTCGCGTCGGAGGCGAAAACCTCGACGGCACGCCCGGCGGCGCCCTCGCCGACAACACCTTCCCCGACGCCGGCGATATGCGCATCGACACCACGCGCGAGGCCAATGGCTCCGTCGGCTTCTATTTCAATAGCGAGCCCGGCTTGCGCAACCTTGTTATCCATGAGACCGGCCATGGCGTCGGTCTCGGTCACACGCAGTTCGTGAACGATTCCGCTCACGCCGTCATGGAAGGCGGCCTGCGCACCGATATTTGGGGACTGCAGTTCGACGACATCTACGCTCTCAATCGTCAATATGGCGATCCGCGCGAGCGAAGCGGCGGGAACAATGTTCCTGCCAGCGCCACGGTTCTCGGCTCCTTCACGACGTCCGGAGCCGCCTCGCTGGGCGTCGACGCCGTCGACTCGGTCGTCGATCAGTTCGATGACGACTGGCTCGGTATCGACGGCACGAGCGACGTCGATTGGTATCGCTTTTCCGTGACCGGCGAATCGTTTGCGAACATCGCCCTCACGCCTGTCGGTCCAACATACGAAACAACGCAGCAAGGCGTATTCAACGCCGCCGCGCAAAGCGACCTCATCCTCCAGCTTTATGCAGCCACGCCGTCGGTGTCGCTCATCAAGACGTTCGACACGGGCGGCATCGGCTTGGCCGAAGCGATCGCAGCGCAGCATCTGGCCGCCGCGGGCGATTACCTGCTGCGAGTTCGCGGAAAACAAGATCTGAACCAATTCTACCGGCTCGATGTGTCGGTGAGCCCGTTGCCCGTTCCGGGCACATCCGCCGACTTGAACTTCGACGGCAGCGAAGACCTGAACGACTGGATCATATTTCTCGCGAACTCCGGCGCCAGCACTGCTTTGCTCACCCAGCGTGATGCCTTCATGCACGGCGACCTCGACTCCGACGGCGATATCGATTATCGCGATTTCCAATATTTCAAAACCGCGTACGACTTCGTCAACGGCGCCGGGGCATTGGCGTCGGTGCAGCACGTACCCGAGCCGACGCTGCTGGCAATGACGGTTGGCTGCGTTCTGTGCGTTGGCTTTCGCCAATCGCGGCGCAGTGAGTGCTGAATTCGGGTGCATGCCAGCAGCTGACGAAGGTATGGCGAGCTGATGGACAAGGTTTCACACATGGCACAACCACCCAGCACAACGGTTACGAGTGAAGGCCCGGTCGTCTCTCGCCGTCAATTCGTTCACGCGACAGCAACCAGTGCCGCGGCAGCACTCGCAGCCCCACCCGCGTTGCGGGCGGTAGCGAACGAGGTCGCGTCGACACGGCATACAATCGTTGCCCCCGTCCAGCAGCGGCAGCCGCTGGCCGCGGTTCCGTTCCTTCCCTTGCCGCTTGGCAGCATTCAGGCCCGCGGCTGGGTTCTAAAGCAACTCGAACTGCAGCGCGATGGCCTCACCGGCCACGCGCCCGAAGTGCTGCCTTCGCTCGACCGCGCGTCGAGCGCCTGGCTCAATCCACAGCTCACTTCTGGTGAGGATTGGGAAAAAGGCCCGTACTACGCAAAAGGCCTCGTCGCACTTGCGTACACGCTAAACGACGATTCGCTCAAGAAAAAGGCCGCGGTTTGGGTCGAAGCGATCCTCGCCTCGCAGCGCGATGACGGATACTACGGCCCGCGCAACGACGACTGGTGGCCGCGAATCGTCGCTAATTATTTGCTCCGCGACTACGCTGAAGCCACTGGCGACGAGCGAGTGCAACCATTTCTTGCTCGCTACTACGCCTACCAACAAAAAAACTTGCCTGGCCGCCCGCTGAAGGAGTGGAGCAAAGCCCGGGCCGGCGACGAGATCGATACAATCTTCTGGCTCTATAACCGCACGGGTGATGAATCGCTGCTCCCGCTGACCGACCTGCTCTACAAACAGGCCTATGCGTGGACAGATATCTTCACGAACAATCAGTTTCTGCACGATCCAAACGATTTCCACCCGAAGCACGCCGTGAATGTGGCTCAGGCTCTGAAATGCCCGCCCGTTTATTGGCAACGTTCGCAGCTTGCCGCCGATCGCGACGCGTTTCAAGCCGGTCTCGAGCAACTGGCAAAGCACCATGGCACGCCGTTCGGCATTAACACGGGCACTGAGTTTGTCTCGGGCCTATCGACGGTTGAAGGCGTCGAGTTGTGCGCGATCGCCGAAAAGATGCTCAGTGCCATGACGACCATGAGAATCCTGGGCCAGGCAACGATCGGCGACGAAATCGAGCTCGTCGCCTACAACGCGCTGCCGGCCGCCCTGACGAAGCCCTTCCGCCAGCACGTGTATTACACGCTTGCGAACAACGTTACCGCCAGGACTGGCTTTGTCGGCTACGAAATCGACTACGCCGATGGCCGCACGCCGGCGCCGCGCTCGGGTTGCCCGTGCTGCTGCTACAACCTCCACATGGCCTGGCCGAAGTTGGTCCAGAACTCATGGGCCGCCACTCCTAACGGCGGCGTTGCCGCGCTTGTCTATTTGCCGTCGCAAGTGACCGCGCGAGTCGCCGGCGATCAATTGGCGACGCTAACGTGCGGCACCAATTATCCTTTTGAAGACAGGATCTCATTGACCGTTCATGTGGATAGGCGCACGAAATTCCCGCTCCATTTGCGTGTGCCCGCATGGTGCGAGGCCCCTTCGATTCGTGTCAATGGAGCGGCGCAATTGAATCTTAAGGTGGGCAGCTTTGTGGTCGTCGATCGCGATTGGAACAACGGCGACAACCTTGAACTAAGATTCCCCATGCGCGTCACCGCCATACGAGGCGTCATGAACACGGCATCGTTGCGGCGTGGCCCGTTGGTCTACGCGCTGGCCATGCAGGAAGAATGGAAAGTGATCGACGGGGGACGCCAAAAGGGCTTCGAATCATTCGAGGTGACTTCGGGCACGCCGTGGAACTATGCGATTGGCGTGGATGCTGCAAACCTCGCCGCCGCGGAGGTAACTGAGCGCCACCTGCAGGCCAACCCATTCGAAACTGGTTACGCCTCGCCGGTCCTTAAGGTGAAAGCCAAGCGAGTCGAAGCCTGGAGGTTACGCGACGATGGACTCGTTCCGCTTGAACCACCCCTATCGCCAGTCGCGTCGAGTGCCCAGGTCGCAACGATCGAGTTGGTTCCGTTCGGCAGCCAAATGTTGCGAGTTACCAGTTTTCCCGTTCTCGGAACTCCGGCGAGCCCGGCGCAAGCCTGGCGGGATGACCTGGCCTCCGGCACGCTGGATGAATGGCTAATCTACCGCGGCGGCTACTTGCAGGATGGGCAGCTAAAGCTCGTGAAAGGTGCGAAGGCCCTTGTCGCCGCCGCGCATTTCCACGATCTGTCGTTCGAAGCCGTCGTTACCGTCGCCGGCCAGGGCGATGCCGGCGTCATGTTCCGCGTGTCGGAACCTTCCATCGGCATCGATGGCTACAAGGGCTACTACGTTGGGATCAATCCCGCCGCGCGGGCCATCGTGTTGGGGAAAGCAAACAACCGCTGGATCGAGTTGACTCGCCAACCGGCCGCGGTGGCGACCAGCACTGCCCATCGCTTGCGAGTTGAGGCCCGTGGCCCAAACATCCGCGTCTGGCTCGGCGACGCCACGACGCCGGTCCTACAACTGCGCGACGATTCATTTGCCGAAGGCTCCATCGGCGTGCGGTCCTATGCCACCCAAGCCGCGTTTGCACAAATGACCGCACGGGAAATTCCACCCACGTAGTTGCTGCGGAGCGCTGCGGCGGAAAATGTGGGGTCATTTACTTTATTGTGCCATGCCGGCCGCTGCTGTCGGATTCAATTCGCACACCCGAACGCATCGAAAGGTTACCGCAGCGCACTCTCCAAAATGAGGAATCTCAATCGACCAAACTCACTCGGCGGGAGTCCAGACGAATCGCAGCGCAACGTCGTTACAGAATCGTGTGGAGCACGCCCGGCAGGATTCGAACCTGCGACCTGCCGATTAGAAGTCTCCTCCGCTTGGTACTCATCAAGGTCTCCTTGCCAAAGAGGCATCAAGACCTTCATAACCAATGGATCAGATTCTTAATAGCAGGCCGCTTTCCCCTCGACGGGGGCGACCGGAGCTGGTTCATTATTTTTGGCAAACGCGAGGTTAGATATTTTCGCCGGCGAGGTGGGCGGTGCTGAAGGCGGCTTGGAAGTTGTAGCCGCCGATGAAGCCGTCGAGGTCAAGGATTTCGCCGGCGAGGTAGAGGCCGGGGACCAGTTTGCTGCGCATGGTGCGGGAGTCGACTTCCTCGAGGGCGACCCCGCCGGCGGTGACTTCGGCTTTTTCGAAGCCGCGGGTGCCCGTGATGCGAATGGGGCAGGACTTGAGTTGGGCGACGAGCCGCGATTGCTCGGCGCTGGAAAATTCGGCAACGCGGCGATCGGCGGGGATGGCGGCGCGCCCGACGAGGGCGTCGACGAGGCGGCGGGGAAGGTCGTCGGCGAGAAGCGTGGCGATGAGGCGTTTGCCGTCGTGAGTGGCGGCTTGGCGGAGTTGATTTTCGAAATCGCGCTGCCGGCTGTTTGGCAGGAAGTCGGCGACGAGTTCGAGTTCGCCTGGATTCCGGACGGCGGTGACGGCCCGGCTGACATCCAGGACGGCGGGGCCGGAGAGGCCGAAGTGAGTAAAGAGCAGGGAGCCGCGGCGGCGAATGAGGACGCCGGGCGGAAGAGCAGGGCGACTGCGACGCGATTTTGGCGGTTCGTCGGCAGCGGCGTTTGGGGCTTTGACGCTGAGCTCGACATCGTGAATCGTGATGCCGGCGAGGTCATGGACCCATGGTTCATCACTGATGAGGGGGACGAGAGCCGGGCGGGGGCGGCGGATGGAATGGCCAAATTCGGCTAGCCAGCGGTAGCCGTCGCCGGTGGTGCCGCAGCCGGAGTAGCTCTTTCCGCCCGTGGTGATGAGCAGTGCGTTGCAGCGAAGCGTGCGGCGGTTCGTGGTGATCTCGAAGGCGGCTGGCCGCGCGGCGGCGTTCTCAATGAGGCGTGCAACTCTGGCGACTGGTTCGGCAAGTGCGAGTTCCGCGCCGGTGCCCCGGAGGCGATTGAGAAGCGCGTTGAGGACGTCGACCGCGCGGTCGGATTCGGGGAAGACCTTGCCGCCGGGCTCGACTTTGGTGGCGAGACCTTCGTGGTGGAAGAAGTCGAGCAGATCGTGCGGGCTAAGCGCGGCAAGGGCCGAGTGCAGGAACTGGCCCGCGGAGCCGAAGGCGGCGATGATGCCGGCAGCATCGCAGTCGTGCGTGATGTTGCAGCGGGTGCCGCCGGACATGAGGATTTTCACGCCGGGCTTGCGATTCTTCTCCAGCAGCAGTGTGCGGCGACCGCGTTCGGCAGCGCGAATTGCCGCCATCAGGCCCGCGGCACCGGCGCCGATGATGATGACTTCGTACTGGTTGGCGTGCGTCATGAATGGGGACTCGGAGTTGATTTGTCAGTGAACCGAGTCCCGGAGATGGACAATGCGTTGTAAATTCCCTCAGAAAAGTTGAACCCGTTTTGGCCTGGGAATTGCTTTTCAGGGGCTCCACCGTAATTATGATAGCACTGAGTTTGACGATGAAGGGGCGGCGCTTGGCCGATTGTTAAACACGGTATTTCAGCGAATTGATTTGACGAAAAGCAATTTGAGCCTGCCTCCACCGGCGGCACCGCAATCATCGCCTAACGTACGACGGCCTCCCGCACGATTTGGCTCACCATGGAACAGTTCGTTCAATATCGGCCTGACTTCCCGGCCTGGCGGCGTACATCGACCGACGAACTAGTCAATGCCACGACGCACGGTCTTGGTTTCGTCGTGGCAGTGGTCGGGTCGGCCGTAATGATGGATCGGGTGCTTGCGGTGGGCAGCCCCCAGCTCATCATTGGTTGCGGCGTGTATCTGGCGAGCTTGATGGCCGTGTACGCGATGAGCACGCTGTCGCATAGCGCGACTTCGGTGCGGTGGAAATCGCTGTTTCGGCAGCTCGACCAAGCCTTCATTTATTTGTTGATCGTTGGCACGTACACGCCGTTTTCGATTGCGTACCTGCACGGGCCGGTGTGGGCAGCGATGTTGGCCACAATGTGGTGCGTGGCGATTGTCGGATTCATTTCGAAGACGTTTTTCGCCCATCGGGTCGAGACGGTTTCGGTCGTATCGTACGTGATTTTGGGTTGGATGCCGATCGTGGCGGTTCCGACTCTGTTTCATGCCGCGCCCGCCGGCGCGTTCCAATCAATGATCGCCGGTGGAATGTGCTATACCGTGGGCACGCTATTTCTCATCTACGATGAGCACGTCAAGCACTTCCACGCTGCCTGGCACCTGTGCGTGATGAGCGGCAGTGCGTGTCACTTCTTCGGTCTGCTGTTCTTCGTCATCGGCGGCGTAATGTAACGCGGTTGCAAATTGTGCCCGTGGAGCGGCTCGGGTGCGCGCAGCGCATTCAGGCCGTATCGTTGGCGGCCAGTTACGGTTGAGCTTTTCTCGCTGGATAGACGGTGCCCATGCGCCGTTGGTCCGGCACACCGGCATTTGCAACGACTCTTCGTCACGATTTGTCACGATCTGTCGATTTCTTCGACTCAGTAGCTGTTTTTGGTACAGCCGCTGCATTCTCGCGTTGTCCAATCTGCCGCGTTGGCGGAATGTACGCGCAAGGAGAGGAAGACAAAATGACGCGAATCTATTGTGTTTCATGGGTAGCGGGCTTGGCATTGACCGCGCTGCTGGCGGCTGGAACTGTCGCCCAGGAAAACTCCAGTGACAACAAGTCGAGCGGCAACTCGAACGGCGCACCGCAAACGAGCGGCGATCAGCAAGGAGCGTCGTCGAATTCGTCTTCGAGTGGCTCGCAATCACAAAATAGCTCGACCAACGGACAAAACGGCCAGTCGGCCGGTTCCTCAAACAGCGGAACCTCCGAGAGCGGGCCGGCGCTCGGCGGGCAGCCAAATTCGAACAACAGCAACGACAAAGAGGCGACTGAATCGGATAAGGGTGCTCCGGCGACGTCGTCGAATACGAACAATTCGAGCGATTCGAACAGCAACGCAACGGAAAGTAAATCGAAATCGAACAATTCGGCGAGCAACAGCAGTGCCGAGAACAACAATTCGACCAACGCCCAAAACGATCAATCGGATGCAAAGAACTCTAGCCGAAACGAGTCGAGGGCGACTGGAAATCAGTCGCGGGACCACGAATCGAGCAATACGAGCAATTCGAGCAGCGCCAATCGTAGCAGCGATCGCTCGGTACTGACAAATCGTAATGAAAAGGACTCGAGGCGTGAGTCGCAAGCTAGCAATTCCGACAATCGGAATCGCTCGACCGCGAATCGCAATTCCCGTAATTTCCGGAATGATTTCAAGTTCGGCAAGGTGTCGCAGCATGGATTGACCATCAACACAATCACGCACAACAGCATCTTTTATCGCAGTGGCCTGCGCGACGGCGACGTAATCGTATCGTACGCCGGGCGGCCAATTCGCAGCGAAGATGATTTTTATCGTTTTGCCATATATCAACCAGGTGAGCGCGTGCCCGTCGTCGTGTGGCGCGATGGTCGTGAAGAGACGATCTACGTCGTATACGAAGAAGATGGGGCTCGCGACGCTGCGGCTCGAACGACGGGCGGCCACGACCTGCTCGGCGCGGAATTTGATCCCGATTCGAAGAACGGGGCCGTTGTCATTCGCGTGCAGGAGGGTAGCCCGGCTCATCATGCGGGTTTGATGGAGAATGATGTGGTGGTGACGCTCAACGGCGACGAAGTGCGATCGGGCCGCGATGCAATCGCAATGGTCGAAGCCCTGCAAGCTGGCGATCGGATCGACATCGAGTTTACGCGTTTCGCGCGGACTCAGGCCGTGCTCGGTGGCAATTCAGCTTCGCGCGATATTGAGCAGACCAGCTATCGGTCAGACGATCGGAAAGCGTCGGTGGCCGTCGGAGTCGGAACGGATGAAACTCGCCGGGCGCAGTCGACCCACAACCGGACTGACAATGAAAATCGCGATCGCGATCGTTCGGAGAATCGCCGCGAGAATCGTGGGATCTTGCCGCGGCTGAGGAATTAGATCGTGAGTGTCTGCGTGGCGGACGATTCCAAGTGATTCTTGGTGAATTCTTGGTATGAGCTACCTGGCCGGCGTCGAGGACGTCCCCGCTCACTATAAACACGAGAGATTGCTCCCCAGGATGAGGAGTCTGTCAAAGCATCCGGCCCCAAGTGGGTCGGATGCTTTTTTGTTGTCGCTTTCGAAGCGGGCAACCCACGAGCGAACCCATCGCGCCCAGAGCCAAAACGACCACACTTGGTTCGGGCACGGCTGCCAGGGCGCTGGCCGCGGAGGATTCGGTGCGGCCGAAGTTGGCGCGCCAGAGATTGTAGTCTTTGGTGTCGACCACATTGTCTTCGTTGGCGTCGGCCGCTAGGTTGCCGGTTTGTCCAAGTTGGTCGCGCCAGACGGTGTAATCAGCCGCGTCGACGGTGCCATCACGGTTGAAATCGCCCGGGAGGCCGTCGGAAATAAGCACCAGCGTGGTGACGCTCCAGGCAGGCATCGTGTATTGCAACGCGTTTAGCAGATTTAGGTCGATATTGGGCGCATGGGTGATTCTGTACGTGGCCGAGGCGTTGCTGGTGAGCTGATAGACCTCAGCGTGATCGAACACGCGGTCGTGCGTCACTGCGATGCCGGTGGTCACTGGGTTGCCGGTGCGGTTGATTGCGACCACGACCATGCGGTTGGGATTTGTGGAATCGACGCTGGCGTGGATCGAAGACTGCGCGAGATCGCTGGTGGCCGAGCTAACCGCGGTGTCGCCAAACTTGCCGCCGGCGCCGTCGTAGTTGAGGTACATCTTGAACGCGCCTTCGACGAACTTGGATTGGGAGTCGCCATAGAGGCTCCAAAACGTGGCGGCAAAGAGGTTTTGATCGCCGAAGATGCCGAGGGCGTCGGCTTGGGCGATCGCGCCCGAGATGTGGTTGGTCCCGCCGTAGTTGTACTCGGTGATAGCGATCTTGGTACCGGGGTCAAAATCGTTGATATCACGCTGAACGTTTGGCAGCAGCTTGATGGGACCGCCGCTGCAGCAATCAGTGATCCAACTGGTTTCGGTGTACGTAGGGTCCCACAGCGACCGCGGGGCTTGCACGCGGGCGGCAACGACGGCGGCGGCATTGTTGTTCGCGGTCACGCGCACGCCGCCGCCGGTGGCTTCGGGATACCAGTGCAGGTCGAGCACGTCCATAAGTTTGCGGCCTTGAGTAACTTCCGCGGCATGCACATGCTGCAACAGGTTCTCGTAATAGTCGAGTTCGCCGGCTGCGTCGCCGCCGGGATGCGAGGGTGAAGACGTTGCATCGGACGCCCCCTGTAGGCCGGTGAATTCGGCATAGCCGTAGCCCACACCGCCGAAGACGATCGCGTTCGGATCAGCATCTTTGATGGCAGCCGCGTGGGCCACTGTCTTTTGCTTCATTTCGGCGAACGTCGGCGCGGAAGGATGAATTTCCGGATGCGTGCGGCCGGGTTGCGGGCCGAGGTGGTCGTCCCAATTGTTCGGGTCCCAGCCAGCGGGTAGGCTTTCGCCCCAAAGAGCGGGCTCGTTATCGAGGCTGTAGAAAACTTGTTGGCCAGGAGCTTTGGTCGACTTCACCCAGTTGACAAATTCATCCGTGAAGACGTAGTCGTCGGTCTTGTCGGGTGAGAGCGAAAGACTCGAACTTGGGTAGATCGTCGATTTTTTTGGAACGACCTGGTTGAAGCGAGCGGACTTAGCGAAGTCGGCTTGCAGGACTGGGCCGGCGGTGTCGGCCGCGACCCAACCGGCCATGGGTATTGTGACGACGAGCGCGCGGTTATTGGTAGCGGCGGAGTTAAGCGACGGTATGAGCGCTCCGCCCGGGAGATTGGCGTATGGCGCGGTTTGCGCGTTCGAGACCAGGTACGTGTCGTTCTGATACTTGTAGTCTTTGCCGGCATTCGAGGCGTTGGTTTCCCAGTTGTAGGCGCTCCAGCGATTGCCGCCCTGGCGATCGAGCGTGACGGGATTCGTAAGCGTGGAACCCGAGAAGAAATTCATGCCGTAAATGTACGGCGAGATCGCGTGACGGCCGGTCCCGGTGTTGGCGGTGAATTGAACGGCGGCGGGGCCGGGGTCGTCGGGCGTGATCGCGTCCGCAATTCGCGTGGTGAACAGCGCCGTGCACCAGGCGATGAATACGACAGCAGCACTACGAATCGTGACAGCCATGAGCCGATCTCCGTGGGGCAACGCTCCGAGAACCCGAGGCTCGAAGCTGCCGTTCATTTTACGGTCAAGATCGCGCGAGACGATGGTTGCCGCGAGAAAATCACAGAGCGCCTGGCAATTTATGGCTCGATGGCGACGAAATACACGTCGTTTTCTTTGAGTGGCAGGTCAATTGACAGCAGGCTGTGCTGATCGGTTGACACGGTTCGCCGCTCGGGAATCCCGGTGCATGCGTTGCGAAGCTTGGCCAACACGTCGTCGGGAAGCAAGCAGGGCTGCGCCGACTTGCCGCGAGGTGAACCTGAGTCGAGATAGGCGGTGTACACATCGTTGTGGCGATACCCAACCCGCGTCACGCTGACAACATGCTCGCCTTGCGTAAGGTTCGCGACTGCTAGCCGCACGGGCGCGGTGGCCTTGGCAGGCCAGTCGCGCGCGAAGAACTGGGCGTTCGGGGTGTCTTGATGCGGCTGCGTGTAATTCCAAAGCAGCACTTGCACGCCACCTTGCTGGTTGCGGCAAGCCCAGACATTTGCGTCGTCGCACTGGAGTTCCGTGTCGCCTAGTTGATTAAGGAAGCGATAGGCAAAGTACGCTGGCTTTGGAAGTCCCTGCATAGTAAGCAGGCCGAAACCACCGTGAAATGGTTTGTCAGGAATGCCCGCTTCTTCGAACTGGTCGGAAAATGTCCAATAGGACATTGCTTCCACCCCGGCAGGGAGTTGGCGGAGCCGATGCAGTATCCAGGCTGCGCAGAAATACGAATCATGCACCGGGTCGCGCGGCGAATAACTCGGGCCCCATTCTGTCACGAGGAGTGGGAGGTCGCGGTGTTTGCTGGAACGAATAGCCGTCAGCACGTTTGGCAAACCGTCGATGACCGACTGCGGGCTGGGAGCGAGCATCGTTTTGCCGCGGCCATCTTTGTCGAGAAACCCTTCCATCGCGCCGTAGGCATGTGTGGCGATGAAGTCGATCGGCAGGTCATTCTGGGTGCAGAAGTCGAGTGTCTCCTTGATCCAGCCAAAGCCAGCCGTGGCGGGACCCCCGACGCGGTAGGCAGGGTCCACACGTTTGATTGCTCGCACACTATGTTCGTAAAGTTTGAAGTACTCAGCCTGCCCGGCTGGCCAGAAGCCATCGAGATTCGGCTCATTCCACACTTCGAAATACCAATGGCGCACTTCGTCGGCGCCGTAGCGTTCCGTGAGATGCTTCGTCAGGTTTTCGACGAGCGATTCCCACTCGTCATACGATTTCGGGGCGGTGACGTTTCCTTTCCACCAGAAGATCGTTTGCGGGCCGCTGGCGAGAGCTTCCGGCATGAAACCGAGTTCGACGATCGGCCGAATTTTTAGTTCGCCAACAAGAAAGTCAAACAACGAGTCGATGTTGGTCCAATCGTACGTGAGCTTGCCGTTCGCTGAGAGCTGAACCACCTTCATCTCTTCGTTGAGCAGGCCGTGAAAACGCATGTATTCGAAGCCGCACGTCTCCTTTACGTAGCGCAGGTCTCGTTGATGCTCCGGGCGAAGGTGAATAATGGCCCGATCGGATCCCACGCAAAACCGAAAGGCATGGTTCAGCGGCCCTCGTTCTTGATTGGCATCGACGTGAATGCTGCGTACGCGGTCCGCGCTTTGCGCGGCGGACTCGTCGGAAAGGGCCACGTTGGCTCGGCCCAAGAGCAGGACCAACAGCACCAGCGGCTTTTCCCATGTCGACTGACTCATTTTCAACTTGCTCGTCATGGTGTTAATGCTTTGTCACATCCACGTTTTCGGGTTAGCCGCCAGGTGCCAGTCCGCGGTTACCGCAGCATGGATCGCGGGGCCGGCGCCAGCGGCTAATTGCGGTCCCCGAACTCATTGCCGTATCGTAGCACTAAATAATTGGCACTCTAACAAAACCACTATTGGAGCCAAATGACCAATGCGCTTAGCGCGAATTGTTAGCGGCACGGCGCCGATGAGCACTCACAAACAGCAGCATCGCCGCAGTCAGCAGTGAAGTTGCCGGCTCTGGCACTCCGAGTGTGGAAACGGCGGCAGCGCTGCTGGCGCCGAAGTTGGCTCTCCAAAGCAGGTAATCGTCGGGTGTGAACTCGACGCCCAGGCCATTGCGCCACACGTTGTAGTCGGCGGCATCGACTGTGCCGCTGCGATCGAAGTCGCCGGGCAATTGCGGCACCAGCGACAGGATAAAGACCTGGAGCGTGCGGCCGGCGATCGACGTCGCGAAGCTGTTGCCCAAGTTGCTCAGGTTTGTGAGAGCGAGCGCAGTGTCGCCGTTGGTCTGATAGCGCACGCCGTCGGCCGAAAGCGCGTCGCCGTTAATCGACACATTCACGGTGCGCGACGATGAATCCATATTGATGATCATGACGGCCACCTTGCCATCCGCTTGTTTGGAGGCGTGGATGCGAACGTTGGCGTTGGTCGTGGTGGTGGCGACGAGCTGGTCGCCCGGCTTCGCCAGTTGATGGACCGATTGGACGCCCCAGTAGGCGAAATTCGGAACGTTCGAGTCGTTGAGGAACGAGCCGCCGTACAGCTCGAGCCAATCGACATTCGATACGCCGTTGTCAAGAAAGGTGGCGTACTCGTCGGCGGCGAAGAGGCCGTCGGAGTTTTGATTTGTGCCGCCATAGCCGTCGGTCTCGGTGATAAAGATCTCTGCTCCCTGGCCATTGCCATCGGTCCGCCAGGTCGCAAGCGAATCGCGGAGGCCGGCGTTACTGCCGGTGTCGCGGCCGGCGGTTGTGCCGTTGATCATTACGGGGATGGTGATCCGCGGCTCGCTGACGATCGTGTTCGATGTGCCGTTGGGATACCAATGGGCGATGACGAAGTCGGCGTTGTCAGCGACTTTGCCGTGGGTATCGGTGTGGGCGAGAACTTCGTCGTTCCAGTATGGTTCGTTTGCTTCCTTGATGCCGTTATCGTTGAGATCGGCATATGACCAGGAATAGTCGCCAAGCGGCGTGTTCACATCGGTGCGCGGCGTGGCAAGGACGGCGCCGGTTTTGATCGTCGGGTCGACGGCCTTCATGGCGGCGTTGAAAACGTTGAATTGAGCGCCGTAGGCGGCGGGCGAGAGGGCGGGATTGTCGTCGCGGGCGGCGCCGTCGTACGGCGCTGCGTAATTCAGTGCGTAACCGGTCGCGCCGGCGGCGGCGCCGTAGTAGCCGGTGCCGAATGTTTCGTTGCCGATTTCCCAGTACTTGATGCCGACAGGAAGGTCGCGGTCGATGGCGAGGAAAGCGTTGCGGGCGTCGTATACGCCGTCGGTCGCCGCCCAAGCGCTGTACTCGGTTGCGGTGGATGCTCGCAGTTTGGCCCAGTAGCCGGCTGTTTTCCAATCGTTGCCCTCGGCGTCGACGCCCAGCGAAATATCTTGCGGCGTGCCGTAGAGAGAGGCGTCGGCGTTCGCATACGCAACCCAGGCGGCAGCTTCTTGCGGCTGGCCATTGTGCGTGGGCACTGCCATTTGAGCGGAAGCGGGCGCGGCGTACTTGATCGCGCTGCCGGTGTTCACCGTGATAACCGTTTTGGAATTCGTTGCATCGAGTAGTTTGACAAAATTGCCGAAGTCGGTCTTCGGGCCCATGTAGCCGTAGTTCGCGGTGCTGCCCCACCAGGGCGAGAGCCCGTAACCGGTGATGCCGCCGCTCGAGCGTGACACGGAGAAATGAAACACATCAGCGTAGCCGCCGCCGGGGTAACGGAGGACGTTGACGCCAGCGGCATCGAGCAGGCCATCGAGTTGGTTGAAGACCGGCGAGCCGGTGTATTGGAGGCTATTGTCGTAAACGCTCGCATGCGCGCCCATGAAGTATTCGGGCATGGTGGCGAGCGTGGAGTTGACGTTGACGCTGGCGGTTACGGTTTGGGCGCGCGCCGTCACGGCACAGTCGCAAATAATTAACGCAAGCACAATAGCATGACTGATTAAAACACTGCGCCGTGTTGACAAAGTCCGTGCCATCTCTGATTCGGAACCATGTTCACCGCTAAATTGGCGATTCGGCATTTGTACCGAAGTGGCACGACGAACCGATCGTGGATCGCTAATTCACGCCCTCTGTGGATACAAGTCCCTTGATCTCGCCATACGATGCGCCGTTCCTCGTACCGAGAGCATTGAACACGTTGAGGTCGATGTCATATGGGATCGAGTGAACGCTGCCATCGGCGAACACCGTGTTGATACCGCCGGGATGAGCCGAGCCGAAATGGAATTCCCACCAAGCCGTTCCCATGGGCGGTGGCGAGGACGGGTCTGTAAGTTTATCCGTTGTGCTATCTTGCAGTGGAGGAATCCCCGTGGAGCGCATTACATCTGGATCCCAGCCATCAGACCAACCGGCATCATCCGACGAGCAACCACCTTCATATAGGTCCGAGCGGACGTACTTTTCGCCGATCATCATTGTTTTAGAGGTGCCGTCGGTGATTTTCGCGATTTTTGTTGGTGGCGGAGCGTTTTGGAATTTGCCGTCCCACTTATATGAGAATGGGTCGTAAGTTGTTGGATAAAAGCGCGATCGAACTATTACGCCGTCGTACACTCCATTAGGTTGTGGTGGATCGCCAACATTTCCGGACGGGATCTTTCCGGCTCCCCCGCCGGTACATGTACATGGGTACACATTGTTCCAGCTTGTCCATTTGGGATATTCGGTGACCACATCGACGGGCGCAGTTTTTGAAGAGTCCGTTTTGGTACATGGCTGGGCACTAGCGTAGTCGGTTAGCACAACGTTATTACCATTCTTTGTCACGCTGCGGCGTGATGGACAATTGTAGAGCGGCACCGGGGTTGCTCGAATTTGCGCGCCGCTTTTAATATTATGCAGCGCCTCCTCTTCCATATAGGGCAGGATTTGAAAGCCCCAACCTAATCCCATCCTTTCCGTATCGACAAGCTTGCCGTTTGGCACTTCGCCATTTGCATCTTGCGGTCCACCTTCAGTGGAACCCCCAATCAACACGCCCCAGGTAATTCCGCCGGTCGGAAACACCTTCCTTGAATCCACATGATTGAGGATAGCTAAGCCGATGTTCTTCAGGTTATCTTTGCACTGGGTGCGCCGCGCGGCCTCGCGGGCAGACTGAATTGCCGGGAGTAAAAGCGCGACCAAAATGCCGATGATCGCGATGACGACCAACAATTCGACGAGCGTAAAGCCTTTGGTTTGTTTGGACATTCCATCATCTCCTGGAGCCTAGATGGCCAGTACCGAATACTCGTGTCTCTGATAGGAACTTGCCGTATACGGCATAGACTTCTTGTGTTTCGAATAAGCGCACCGGTAGCGCGGCTGGGTCCAACCCCAGTTTCGACCATTTGTTGCCCCAATCTAACTGCCCAATCGCCCGCTACGCCTTTGCGTCAACCCTGCGGGTTCGGCGACGATGAGCGCCCACAGCGAGCACGGCCGCCATCCACAACAACACCCCGCTCGCCGGTTCCGGAACGAAATCGCTCGCGAGAGCGCCGCTGCCGGTGGGTAGTGTGGGGTAGTGATCCTTCCAAATGCGATAATCGGCGATCGTGACGCGGCCATCGGAGCCTTGTGTGCCGTCGGCCTTGGCTACGTCGCCATCGAGTGCGGTCCCAACCTGTTGGCCGAGGTGGGTAATGATGTTGTTGTAATCGACGAGGTCGACGTCGCGGTCGCCATCGGTGTCGCCCGGAAGCGGGAGCTGCGGGAGCGCGTCGACGAAGGTGTTGGCGATGCGGAGCTCATCGACTGTGTTCAAGTTCGGGCCGAACCCGCCGAACTGTCCGATGCCCAAGGCACCGAGTTGCACGTTGGTCGCCGTTATGGCAAGGTTGGGCAGATCGGGTTCCGTAACGCTCGTCGGATCCAAATAGAACGAGATCGTGTCGGAGTTGGCTTGATCGCTGAGGACGAATTTCATCACGATCAGGTGGGTCGCGCCATCTTCGAAGAAGACCGGCGAACCATCGACGATTTGAAACTGAAATTCCATGTGGGCGGTCGCGGCTTGCCGCTGCGCCTGGTTGTTCGGGTGATAGTAGGCGTTGTAGCCGAAGTCACCCAGCAAATTGGTGTCGCTAATGGGGCTGGCTGTTCTCCAAAACTCCATGGAGCGGAAGCCCATGTCGTCGGTCACATTCGTGATGGTGCCAAAGTTCTGCAGCCAGCTGATGTAGAAGGTGCCGACGGTGGAGTCGGTCCACTCGGAGCCGGATTTGAAGCGGCGGCCGACGCGAGTATCGAGAACGTTGTTAACGGTATCGAGCACGGTGCCGATCGAGCCGCCCTGTGCAGGCGCGCCGATGTAATTCAACCCGGTGCTCTTCGACTGGCCGTGGGTCGCAGTGCCTTCGACGACCCAAGCACCGGTTAGCAAATCACGCTGCGTGCCGAAGGGAGCCAGCGGATTTTGGCCGCCGAGCGGGACGTCGGGCGAGTATTGGCCCAAAGCCGGATTCGAGCCGATGAGGAACGGATCGTAGAACAGCAACTCGGCGGAGGCCGAGCTCGCAGCGACGAACAGGGAAATTACGGAGAGAACTGCGAGGCGGAGGCGGCTGTTTGACGGCCGGCGACGGTTGAAACAAGCTGCGCCCGCGCCGAGCAAGAGTACGAGTGCCACGGACGATGGCTCCGGAACTTGTGAAGATCCCAACGCTGCCACGAACGAACCGGCCCCATGCTGGGCGTCGTAGAATGTTTTGAACGCCCGGAAGTCATTGAGGTTCACGAAGCGGTCGCCGGTCAATTCCCCTTGCGCCTTGTACACTTGTGATTGCTGCTGATGATCGCGAACGGACGCGTAATCGGTCAGGTCGACGTCGCCGTCGCCATCGAGGTCGCCAGCGGTGACACCGGCGATCTGCAGGAGAACGTTGTCAACGCCGATCCAGCTATGTTGCACCCAGGTTGGATTGTAAAGGTTGCTTGTGACATCGAACTCGACGCCGATCGGACGGCCGAGCGCGGGCGTAAGAGCAGCCGATCCGCCGACGAATTCGATTGAATGATTGGCGAAGGCATCGACATTGTCGATCACCAGCGGCGAACCGATTGTCGTGCGCGTCGTTCCATTCGCGGCGAGGTAGTAGAGCCGCGCTGTGAGCTGCGTTTGGGGCAGGCTGAAAGTCGGCGCGCCATCATTCAGTGGTGTGTAGATATTGTGGGCGTCGAAAGTCAGCAAGTACTTTTGAGTGGCGGGAATACTCACGACGTTGAACGTGGAAGTTTGGTAGGAAACACCGTCGAACGTGGAGAGCAGCATTTCATTGCCGGGGTTGCCGCCGCCTTCGGTGCCGGAATCGCCGAGGGCGTCGCCCCCGGCGTGATTGGTGTGCCCAAAATCTTCGACGCCGGGTCCAGGGAATGTCCAGCCGGGGATGTTGTTGAGCGGGGCACCGGTGCTGTCGAAAGCGATGGTCTTGGTGCCGACCGGGCCGGGCAGCTCGAAGTCGCCGTTCGTCAAGGAAATGCCTTGCGTCACAGCCAGCGCTGGCTGCGACACGAACCACACGACCAGGCAGGCGGCCGCGATCAATGCTTGTTGGATCCGCCTCGACATTGTGCTTCCTCCGCTGAGCTCCGTGTGATTCCGAACTTCGCGATTGCGATTCTTACGACGAGAAATTCCTAAACCGATTAGCCCCATGCTCATCAGCAGCATGGCGCCCGGCTCGGGAACAGCACCGCCCGCTAGGGCGCCACTGGCGGAACCAGCCGTGGAATCGAAGACAACCGAGCCGATGCGGTAAGTTGTCTCGGGTGTAGCGGCGCCGGTCGAGCCGAAGTTCGCCCGCCAAACGTTGTAATCTTCGGCGGTGACCATGCCGGCGGTGACGCCGGCACCTTCGTTCGCGAGTTGGAACGTTTGGCCGAGATGGTCGCGCCACATCACGTAGTCAGCGGCGTTCACCGTGCCGTCGCTGTTGTAGTCGCCGGGAGCGGCTGAGGGCGTGAAGCTATCGGCAAGAAGAAATTGCAGGCTCAGGCCGTCTTTTGCTGCCTGAGTGGTGAAGTTCGTCGAGGAGATATCACCAATAGCGAGCTGTGCGCCCGGGGCAAGCGTTGTGCTGCCGAGCAGGTTGGTTTGGGTGAGGGAGTTCGCTGTCGTGGGCGAGCTCGTTTGCCAAGTGCCACCAAGACCAGTGAAGCCCGCACCGTTGAGTGCGCCGGTAGATGACAGGATGGTGAAACCATCGAGATTTAGCGTTTGCAGCGAATCGTTCTTGATGAATGCCTGACCGGTGTTGGGATTCACCCGCAAGACCAAGTCGTTTTCGAACTTGGTGCCCTGGTAAACGATTTGGCCGCGGATAATTTGGTTGTCGGGCCCGGAATATGAGAAAACGAGGTCTTCGCCGTCGTTGCCGAAATTGCTGATGTTGGCCGCAACCCCGGTTCGGCTGAAACCGGTGCCAAGCGAAACCGAGGGGACCGCAGTCAAATCGTACGCGTCGTTGTTATCGATGGGAGGAGTCGTGTCGGGGGCTTTGACTTCAAAGAGTCCAGTGGCGGAATTCAGGCCTTTCGTCCAAACACCCGCCCCCGGAGTGGCCGCCCCAAGCCCCTGGTAGCCAGAGAGCATGGAGCCGCGGGCCGAAGTAACTTGGTACGAGTCGATGGCGATATTGCCGCCCAGAGGATTGGTGATTTTTAGTTCGCCGGTGTCTCGATTGACATTCAGCACGAGCACACCTTCATAAGAGACTTGAACCAACTTGCCGCTCCCGCCATTCACGGTGCGCAGGTAATAGGCGGAACCGACCGGCGGCGCGGCAGCGAGGCCGGTGGGGGTGATTTCGTTGCCGATGCCGAGATTGGTGAAGTTATTCGCGACGCCCGTGGTGGCGGTGATTAAGTTCCACTTATTGCCGATAACATGCCCGGTCGCGCCGGCGCCACTGAACTCGACGTTTAGCGCGCCGCTCAATTTGACGGCGGCGCCGGATTGGATCATGGCGGCGCCGGCTGCATTGGCCGCGCTCGTGATGACCGCGCTAAAGCTGCTGGTCGAGCCAAACGTGATCGTGCCGTTGGTGGTGAGGCGGGCGTTTGGTCCGGTGATTTTTAAGCGTCGATCCAAAGCGGCAGTTCCGCTGGCAGGAACGCCATTGTTGATTGTGAGTGCCGCTGTGCCGCTGAGGTCGACCAGGCTGGTGCCGAGTGCATCGCCCGTGAAGTTTTCGCCGCCGACAACCAATTGCTGCCCGGTGAGGGTGCCGCCGGTCATGGTCAGGAAGCCGCGGCCATCGGCGCCGACGACGATGCGACCATCGGCTCCGACCGTGGATTCGCTGGTCGAGACATTGTTCAACGTGCCGGCGGAGATCGTCAGCTTACCGACGAGCGCGCCGGCTGCGGGCGCGGGATTGACTAGTTGCGGCGGATTGAACGTGTAATCAAGCTGACGAAGGCCAAGATACAGGCCACCAATGGTCTGGTTGTTGACGGGCAAGGTGGCGGAAATGAGCGGCGAATTGCCAGCCGTGGTATTGAGCGCTCCGTTGGTGCTGTCGGTGCCGATGATTGCGCGAACGTTATAGCCGCCATTGGACCGCGGGACGAAGCTGCCGTCGCCGGGGGCGCCGACAACGAACCAATTGCCGGCGGTGTTCCAATCGGTGCTGACGTCTCCTTGCCAAAAGCCCTCACGGGCCGCTACGAAATCGCAGCGAGTTGTGGCAGCCAACAACGAAGCTGCGAGGACCAATCCGCGAGCCATTCTTGAGTAAAGCATTGATGTCCGCCGTTCTACAATGAAATAGGAGCAATAAACCCGGGCGTGCGCGTGGTTCAAGGTTTTGGTTGTCAATTCGAGGTCAATCAACCGCGTACGGGTTTATCCCAATAGCCCTGCCTTCTGAAACGAATCTCCACGGCTTCTTACCACGGCTCTCCACAGCGAAGGTGGAGAGCCGTGTTTGAAGAAAACCTGTTACGAACTGTTACTTCAAGTGTGTGTGAATGCAAAATTCCTTGTTAGGAACGCCTGCGTGCGGCCGACACGAGACCCACGAGACCTAACCCGAACAAGCAAACCGTTGCCGGTTCTGGGACGGCCGTGTAGGGCAATGTGTTGTTCGCTACATCGGCAAACGTGCTGCCGACGCGGAGTTCGTCCATGGCCGGTGCTGTGCCCGCGCCAAAGACGAAAGTGCTAATCGTCCCGAAGCGATCGGCCAGGAACTCGCTCACCGAAATCTGGGCACTCGCCGTCACTGGCTCGCTCGTCCCCACCGGATCCAGGTAGGCGGAGACGACGTCGTTGCCAGAGGTCGACATCGCAAACTTCAATACGATGTAGTGGACCGTGCCGGCGTCGGTCGCGAAATCCACATTTTCGCTCAGGGTCGCGTTGTGGTTCGTGCCGTCCATGCTGTCATGCACCGAGATGCTCATCTTGTTGGGGCCCACGCCCGTGAATTCGCTATAGCCAAGTTGCAGGTTACGGTTGCCGTCGTTGGCATGGTCGCCCGACCACATTTCAAGGACTCGGTGGTGGAGTGTTCCAGTGCCAAACGTGCCGAGAAAACCGAAGTAAAAGGTGCCGTCTGGATCGGTGAATCCGCCCCAGGGGGTTGCGAACAAGCGAGCATTGCGGCCAGTGATGCAGCAGCTATCAGTGCCGTTGTCGCCGACTGAGCCGCCGACCGATGGATGGATTTGACCGGGCCGTGTCAGCGACGAGCTGAGCACGAGTTGGTCGCTTTGTTCCTGCCAGGGGCCCGTGAAGAACGAGCCTGTGCCGCCGGATTGTCCGTTGATCGTCGCGCCAGCTGTGTAGTTACCGCCGGCATCGGCCAGCGTGAACCCGTCATACCAAAGTAGCGTGGCGTTGACCGTGCTTACGGCCATCGCAACCGTGGCCCCAAAAGTTGCGGCAAGGCCGAATCGACTCAGCCGCCCGATCGAAACTCTTTTCATGAGACATCCCTCCGAAAGTTGCACGTTGAGATTGACGAGATAGGAAACGAAATTGCCCCAACCAATGCCTCTTCTCAGTTGCCCGCCAAGTTTGCGGTCATCGAATCATGCGGAGCCCTCCCGCTGAGGCGCCGGCCCGGTGGATCCGCGCACGTGTAGCCTGGGTTTAATCGACAGGACCTTAGGATGCTGGCCGTTCTCGGAGCCGTGGATTTCGCGGAGGACGAGTTCCGCGCCAAGTTCGCCGATTTTGGCGGCATCGTAGCCCACGGTGGTGAGCGGCGGCGTCATATAGCGGACGGCGAAAATATCGTTGAACGCGATCACGCTCAGATCGCCAGGAATCGACACGCCGTATTGCCACATAGCGTGCACGATCAGTGTGGCCTCGAGATTGCTGTAGCAAACGACGCCGGTCGGCCGCGCGTTGCCCCGGACGAGAATGTCGATCGCATCTTCTTCAGGCACCTGCATGCACTCGCGAATGGGCAGGCCCGCTTCCTCCATCGCGGCGCGATAACCGCGCTGGCGCTCTGGCACGCTGCAGTGAGGTTTCACGGAGCGATGTACAAAGAGAAGGATATGTTGATGACCGAGACCAATGAGGTGCTTGGTGGCGGCATACGCGCCGGCAAAGTCATCGACGACGACTTGCGAGACAGACGGGTCAGAGTTGTCGCCGAGAAGGACGACGGGCAACTGGCGCTCGCGGAGTGAGGCGTGGACTTCGTCTGGCAGCGATTGAAATACGACGCCGCCGTCGATCTGACCGCCAAGGACAATGCCTTCCCAGGCGCGACTTTTATCAATGGGAGCGAAGACCAAGTGGTAACCGCTGCGTTGAAGCGAGCGGACAAGACTGTTGACCACCTCCGTGTTCATGCCTTCGAAAACCCAGGCGTCATCGGTATACAGGAGGCCAACGCCATGGGTCTGACCGCGGGAAAATGCGCGAGCGCGGAGATTGGGCCGGTACCCCATTTCATTCGCCAGCCGGCGGATGCGCTTGGCCGTTTCAACGCTGCGGCGGTGAGACTCTTTGACATCGCCTCGCAGGATGCGGGCGACGGTCGAACTGGAGACGCCAGCCCGTTCAGCAATTTCATAAATCGTGACTGACATTCCACGCCTCATCCGATGGCGAGCGCTCCGAGACGCAACGGTACTCAAGCAAATACGAGTGGAACCGTCGACCGCCCGAACGCAGCCGGCCAGAAAAGCTACCTGAATTGGCGAAGAGGGCGAAGCAATCGCCTCTGCATGTGTGCCAAAGCAAGCAAGCCAACCTATGCCCGGCCATATGCCATCGGTGGCATTTTAAAGTTTTTCGCGTACAACAGTCAAGCGCTTTGTGAACAATCAGGAAAGATTTTCCGAATTCGGCAAGTATTGGGCTCAAAGCAGCTGGATTTGCGGGGACGGCCCGAAAGGATCCGCTGCACCGTTCACAGATGAAATACGGTGCGTTCCGATCAAGTGGGAGGGCAATTACGCCACCGGTGCCATCTGCCGGTGGCCGCGAGATAACGCATTAATTTGGCCGCATTTGCGCGACGGGGGATGTCCTGGTAGCTCCGCACGGGTTCCACCGGATTATGTCGAAAAATTCAGGCATAAAGTCCTTCGGACTTCATCCAGAAAGCAAGCTGTACCTAGCAGTCCGCGGCGGAAAGAGCGACTGCGGCACTCGCCTTCGGAATGGCACGTGCCCTGCGGACCGATTGTTACGCCACCGGTGGCATTTGCGGCACTGGCGTTACAAATAGGGTTCGCTCGATTTCGACATTTGGCCAGCAATTCGCTTGATATGGCGTGAAAAGGCGGTTAAACAGAAGACATTCCCACAACCGCCGCGTGTCAAATCGATGACGGTTGCACCCTACTAACGATTTGTATTTTCGGGCCCGAAGTTGCACCGGTGTTGAAATTCGCGCTCGGGCGGTATTGGTTGCCGACAGGCGGAAAGAGCGGCAATGGCCACATTTTCGGTTTCAAGGTGCTCCCACGGCGTACTAGCTCGCCTTCAGTTCGGGCTGACGGTCGCGCTGAGTTCGTGGCTTACGATCCACTTCGCGATGGCCGAAGAGCCGAAGTTCGAACGGCGTCCAATCGCGGCCGTCAGTTTGAACACTGTCGGATATCTGCCGAAATCGCAGAAGATTGCGTCGATTCGCGGTCTCAACGGCGAGTTCGTCGTTCGCAGTGCTGCTAGCAGTCACGAAGTGGTGCGCGGGTCGCTGGCGCGAGTCTCCGATAACTCGACCCCACTTCGCGATGCCATTTATTTCGCTGACTTCTCTGCGGTGAGCGAACCTGGAACTTACGCTCTCAAGGTTGCGGGTGAGGACAATCGCATTGAATGTCGCGTTGCCGACGATTTATTCAACTGGCCGTTCTACTGCAGCGTGCGGGCGATGTATCTCTGGCGCTGCGGTTGTGAAGTGCAGGGCGAGTTCGCGGGTGATACCTTCCGCCATGCGGCGTGCCATCTCGATGATGGATATTTGGACTACGTTGACGATTCGCCCTCGCATCAGAACGTACGGAGGGATGCGCGAGGCGGTTGGCATGATGCGGGCGACTACAACAAGTACACCGTCAATGGCGCCTTCACCGCCGGCATGATGCTGATGGCGTGGGAGCATTTTGGCGATCGACTGAAGACGCTGAAATTCGACATCCCGGAATCAAGCAATGCGATGCCAGATTACCTGGACGAAGTACGCTGGGAAATTGAATGGCTGCTGAAGATGCAGGCCGATGACGGGAGTGCTTACCACAAACTCTCGACGCTGCAGTTCGGCGGTTTCATCGCCCCGGACAAAGAGACTGAAAAGCGTTACTTCAGTCCCTGGGGATCAGCGGCAACGGCGGATCTAGCGGCGGTCGCGGCGCAGGCAGCGCGCGTTTATCGGCCTTATGATCCTGAATTCGCTGAGCGCTGTGTTGTCGCGGCGCAGAAGAGCTATGCCTTCCTCGAGGCTCATCCCGAATATCAGGCGGCGAACCTCCGAGCATTCGGCACGGGCGCTTATGAGACGCGCGACCGCGATGAACGGCTGTGGGCCGCTGCGGAACTATGGGAAACGACTGGCGACGACTTGTATCTCCAGGACCTCACGGAACGAATCACGGCGGCAGCGCGCAGGCGACCGGATGAGCCGATCGTCGACAGCAACTGGGACTGGAGCGAGGTACGTAACCTCGGCCTGCTAACGTTTGCGTTATCGCAGCGGATGGGCGGCGAAGAACTTCGCGAGAAAGTGCGAAAAGACGTAGTTCGCGCTGCTGATGAAATCGCCACGACTGCTGGGGAGCATCCCTACGGCCGCCCACTTGGCGCGAAATACTACTGGGGCTGCAATGGCACGGTGGTGCGTCTCGCGATGAACTTACATGCTGCGGAAGTCATCACGGGGGATGCGAAATATCGCGCCGCCATGCTCGACGGCATCAACTTCGTGTTCGGCCGGAATGTCCATGGATGTTCGTACGTGACCGGTTTAGGTCGCAACCCGCCGCTGTTTCCTCACGACCGTCGCAGCGCGGGCGACAATGTGCGCGGGCCATGGCCGGGCTACCTCGTTGGCGGGCCGTGGCCGGCCGCTGAGGATTGGCACGATGCTGAAGGCGACTATCGTACCAATGAGATTGCCATCAATTGGAACGGCGCGCTGATTTACGCGTTGGCGGCGTTTGTCGAGCCACAGACGTTTCCCGAATCGATCAATCGCTACCACAACAAGCCCAACGAGAAGAACAGCGCCGCGAATCTATGAATCTTCACCCAGTCGACATTGCGATCATCGTCGCCTATATGCTGCTGATGGTAGCTGTGGGGTTCGTCGTTGAGCGGCGGGCACGCCAGGGCGTCGGCAGTTATTTTCTCGCGGGGAATGAGATTCCGTGGTGGGTGTTGAGCATGTCGAACGCGGCTTCGATGTTCGACATATCCGGCACCATGTGGCTGGTGTATCTGCTGTTCATTTACGGTTTGAAGAGCGTGTTTATTCCGTGGCTCTGGCCGGTCTTCAACCAAATATTCCTGATGGTGTATCTCTCGGCGTGGCTGCGACGTTCGGGCGCGATGACGGGCGCGGAATGGATCACCCTGCGGTTCGGTAACGATCGCGGCGCTGAGGTGTCGCGGATCAGCGTTGTGGTTTTTGCGCTGGTGAGCGTCATTGCGTTTACGGGCTACGCATATGTTGGTATCCGCGAGTTTGCCGAGATTTTCCTGCCGCACACGTTGACGCCAGATACGTACGCTCTGGCCATTATCGGAGTGACGACGCTGTATACAGTCGTCGGCGGTCTCTATAGCGTCGTGCTAACTGATCTGATTCAGTTCATCATCATGATCGTCAGCAGCTTCGCACTCGGCGTCATCGCGATGTATTGGGTGTCACCGGAAACGCTTGCTTCGCGAATTCCGGCAGGCTGGATGGATATTTCGTTCGGCTGGCGGCTCGGAATCGACTGGTCGGCGCTCATGCCCGCGGCACATGCTCAAGTCCAGAAGGATGGCTACACGCTGTTTGGCGCGTTCTTCGGCATGATGGTGTTCAAAGGCATTCTCGTGAGCCTGGCCGGGCCGGCGCCCAACTACGATATGCAGCGGATCCTGGCGGCGAAAAACGCGCGCGAAGCCTCATTGATGAGCGGCTTCGTGACGGTCGCACTATTTGTGCCAAGATTCTTTATGATTGCGGGAATCGGCTTACTCGCCCTGGCAATGGTCGATCGCGGAACGGTGAACGTAAGCGACACGTATTTTGAACAGTTGCTTCCGGTGGTAATTCACGACTATGTGCCAACCGGTTTACGCGGGCTATTGATTGCCGGCTTGCTGGCCGCGTTCATGTCGACGTTTTCGGGCACCATCAACGCGGCCGCGGCCTATTTGGTGAACGATGTGTATCGGCGCTACCTGCGACCAGTCGCCCCGGGGGCGGAATATATCCGCGCGAGTTACGTGTGTTCGGCGATGGTGGTTGTCGCGGGCTGTGCGGCTGGGCTGTTTATTCCTTCGGTGGCTACGGCGACGAATTGGATCGTCAACGGGCTATGGGTCGGGTACATCGCGCCGAATGTGTTGAAGTGGCATTGGTGGCGGTTGAACGGATATGGCTATTTTTGGGGGATGATCTCCGGCATCGGCGGTGCGTTACTGACGGCGATGTATCCGAATGTATTGGCAGCCATGGCCTACCCCGGCATTGCCCTGGTATCGGCGTTCGTCGACACCAGCAATATGCACTTCGATCTGCAGCTGATGGCGGTTCCAACCCTGCTCGCCGTGTCGCTAGCGGGTACGATTGCCGGCACATTATTAAGTTCGCGAGAGAATGAAACGGCACTCATGAACTTCTACGTTCGCACCCGGCCATGGGGATTTTGGGGTCCGATCGAGCGGTTGGCGGAGCAGCGCGACACTAACTTCGCTGCGAACGGTGATTTTGGCCGCGACATGTTCAATGTCGTTGTCGGCGTGGCGTGGCAGACCGCATTTGTCGCGCTACCAATCTACATTGTTATCCGAGCGTGGAATGAGGCGGCTGTTAGTGCGGTGATTATCATCGCCACCTCGCTGGTCCTGAAATACACATGGTATGACCGGCTAACAGCAGAGTGATTGACCAGAACGACTGCAGAGAGCTATGAAATTCGGCTACTTTGACGACGACCAACAAGAGTACGTGATCAAGACTCCGCGCACGCCGAGTCCCTGGATCAACTATTTGGGTTGCGAGCAGTTCTATTCGCTCTTTTCGCAAACCGGCGGGGGCTACTGTTTTTATCGCGATGCGCGGCTGCGGCGGATCACGCGGTATCGCTACAACAACATTCCGGTCGACTCGAACGGCCGGTATTTCTTTCTGCGTGACGAGCGCGACGGCGATTACTGGTCGCTCGGCTATATGCCGGTGCAGCGCGAAGTCGACCATTATGAGTGCCGCCACGGGCTCGGGTACTCGCGGATTGAGAGCGAACGAAAAGGTATTGGCTCCTCGCTGCTGGCCTTTGTGCCTATCGGAATGACGTGCGAGGTGCTGCATGTGGTGCTGGAAAATCGTGATTCTGTGCGCCGGCAACTCAAGCTGTTCTCGTATGTAGAGTTCTGCTTGTGGAACGCGCTCGAAGACATGACCAACTTCCAGCGCAACCTGAGCACTGGCGAGGTTTTTATAGACGGTCAAACGCTCTATCACATGACCGAGTACCGGGAACGGCGCAATCATTTTGCGTTCTTTCACACGCACCATCCGCTCGTCGGCTGTGATACGGATCGAGATGCTTTTGTCGGAATTTACAACGGCTTGCACGAGCCGGCAGCTGTAGTTGAGGGCCGGCCACGCAACTCCGTCGCCAGCGGTTGGTCGCCGATTGCTTCGCACTGTCTGCAATTAGACCTTGTCCCTGGCGAACGCCGCGAAATCACTTTTCTGCTGGGCTATGCGGAGAATGCCGAGGAGTCGAAATGGTCAGCTCCGGAAGTCGTTAACTTTGCCTCGGCGCGGCAAATGATCGGGGCGATGCGCACGCCGGCAGATGTTGCGGCCCGGCTGGCGATCTTGAAAGAGCATTGGGCCGGAAGATTGGGAAGCCTCCAAATTGAAGTCGAGGATCCGCGGCTTCGTCGCATGGTGAATACTTGGAACCCGTACCAGTGCATGGTCGCATTTAATCTTTCGCGAAGTGCGAGCTACTATGAGTCGGGCATTGGCCGGGGCATGGGCTTCCGCGACTGCAACCAGGATTTGCTCGGCGTCGTGCACATGGTGCCAGATCGCGCCCGGCAGCGGATTCTCGATTTAGCGGCCACGCAGTTTCCCGATGGCAGCGCTTATCATCAATATCAACCGCTGACCAAGCGCGGCAACCACGATATCGGCAGCGGGTTCAATGATGATCCGCTGTGGCTCGTGCTCGCCGTGTGCGATTATGTGAAGGAGACGGGCGACTACGCGATACTTGATGTCGAGGTTCCGTTCGATCATCAACAGACGAACCAGCCGCCATTGCTGGAGCACTTGCGACGTGCGTTTGAGCATGTGGTGCGCAATTTGGGTCCGCACAACCTGCCGCTGATTGGCCGGGCGGATTGGAACGATTGCCTTAACCTGAATTGTTTCTCCAACAATCCTGACGAGGCCTTCCAAACCGCGCGAAACGACGGCGAAGGTGATGTAGCCGAGTCGGTGCTGATCGCCGGAATGTTTGTGTTTATCGGCGATGAATTCGCAGCGTTGCTACGGCACCTCAACCGCGATACGGAAGCGGAAGTTGTGAGCAACCGAGTGGCCGAAATGCGAACGGCCGTCATGCGGCATGGGTACGACGGCAAGTGGTTCCTGCGCGCGTATGATGCGCTGGGGCAGCGAGTCGGCAGCCGGGAGAACGCTGAGGGACAGATTTTTGCCGAGCCGCAGGCATTTTGTGCGATGGCGGGGATCGGTAAAGACCGAGGCTGGTGCCACTCGGCTCTGGATGCGCTGCGAGAGCGGCTGGCGACAAAATGGGGCATTGTGCTGCAACAACCCGCGTACTCACGATATTATCCGGAGTTGGGCGAAATCAGCTCCTATCCGCCGGGCTACAAGGAAAACGCCGGTGTGTTCTGCCATTACAACCCGTGGGTCATGATCGCCGAGGCGCTTTGTGGACGCGGCGACCGCGCGTACGACTACTACAAACGGCTCGCCCCAGCATTCAACGATGACCAACACGAGCTGCATCGCGCTGAGCCGTACGTCTATTCGCAAATGATTGCTGGTCCGGATTCGAAATGTGCTGGCCAGGCAAAGAACTCGTGGCTTACGGGCAGCGCATCGTGGAATTACGTGGCGATCACGCAGTACATGCTTGGCATTCGGCCCGAACATGGCGGACTGCGCATCGCGCCAACGATCGCGCAAGAAATCGGCCCGTTTCACGTGACTCGTCGACTTCGCGGGGCGACGTATCGCGTTTGCGTGAACTTCTTGAGTCGCGATTCACGGTCGGGAGTTTACTTGAACGGCACTCGAATTGAAGGCAACTTGGTGCCGTATGCGCCGCCGGGTACCAGTGTTGATGTCGAGTACTTGGCGGAGGCCGCGGGCGGTAAATTTAAACCATCGGTAATCAGTGCGGTGACATGAGCGCATTTCGTATTAACTCAGCGTTGTGGCGTACTTGTTTATTTCTGCTTCTGTCACTCCCCGGCCAGGCAATTCACGGCCAGGTGCTTGGTGACGCGATTGACGTCAGCCAGGACTTTACTCAGAGTGAGTCGACGTATTTTGTGCCGACTCAGGTTGGCGACTTTGATGAGTCGGCGGGCCGCGGTTCGTTGAGATGGTCACGCTATCGTCGCGAGTACAACGTGTCGTTCAACAAGCTTGACGTGCACTTTTCGCGGGCCGAGTCGAATGAGTTTCCGGCCACGGAGTATGATCGTGATCCGGAGCTACCATTGGCGATCGATTTCGTGAGTCCGCGAACGGTGCGGCTGCGCTTTTCGTCACACGCGGCTGCGCCATTGGAGCGACCGTCGCTGATGCTGGCGGGCGAAGTTCCAAGCGACAAGTCGTGGCAAGTCTCCCAGTCGGAAGACGCGATCGTGTGGACTGGACCGGCCGGCAAATTGGTGCTGTACAAAAAGCCCTGGCGAATCGAAGCCTACGATCGCGATGGCCGGCTGCTAACTCGCACGCAAACACTCGGGGACCCGGCGACGTTCTCGGCTCCGATGCCGTTTTCATTTGTCCGCCGCGGCCGGGACTTCAGTCGCAGTATGGCGGCAAGTTTTCGCCTGGCGCCCGACGAAAAGATTTTCGGCTGCGGCGAGTCGTTCACGCGGCTTGATAAGCGCGGCCAGAAGATCGTGTTGTTCGTGCAGGATGCAATGGGAGCCCAAAGCCAACGAATGTACAAGCCGATTCCGTTTTTCCTGAGCAGCCGCGGGTATGGCATGTTCGTGCATACTTCTGCGCCGGTCACGTTCGATTTTGGCCAGGATTTCGATCAATCGGCCGTCATCTATGCGGGCGATGAAGTGCTCGATCTATTCCTCTTCTTCGGACGACCCAAAGAGGTGCTTTCGGAATACACGGCGCTCACGGGCCGCAGCCCGGTGCCTCCGTTATGGTCCTTTGGACTGTGGATGAGTCGCATTACGTACAATGCCGAAGAGCAGGTGCGGGATGTGGCTCAGAAGCTCCGCGAGCATCGAATACCGAGCGACGTAATTCACCTCGACACGGGCTGGTTCGAGACCGACTGGCAGTGTGATTACAAGTTCGCGAAGAGCCGGTTTAGTGACCCGGCGAAGATGATCGAAGATTTGCGCGGGCAAGGTTTCCGCGTGAGCTTGTGGCAATTGCCATACTTCACGAGCAAGAATGCACTGTTTGCCGATGCAGCGGCGAAAGGCTACTTCGTGCGGAACGCCGCCGGCAAGATGCCGTTTGAGGACGGTGTGGTCGACTTCAGTAATCCGGCAGCGAAGGAATGGTATCAAGGCTTAATTGAGGGGCTACTGAAGCTGGGCGTCGGGGCGATCAAGGTCGACTTTGGCGAAGGCGCTCCGCTCGACGGCCAATTCGCCTCAGGAGCGACGGGCTACTACGAGCACAACTTGTATCCGCTGCGGTACAACCAGACGGTCGCCGACTTCACCAAACAGATTACTGGTGAGCAGATTATATGGGCGCGGAGTGCTTGGGCAGGGAGCCAGCGATACCCGCTGCATTGGGGCGGCGACGCGGAAAACACCGATTCCTCGATGGCGGCGACGCTACGGGCCGGTTTGTCGTTGGGATTGTGCGGCTTCACTTACTGGAGTCACGATGCGGGCGGGTTTGTCGAGAAGGCGCCGCGGAATTTGTATCGGCGTTGGCTGGCGTTTGCGGCTCTATGTTCACAAATTCGTTGCCACGGTGCACCACCGCGCGAGCCGTGGGAATATGATGCCGCCTTTGAAGAGGATTTTCGGCGGACAGTCGAGTTGCGATATCAGCTGTTGCCATATATTTTCGCGCAGGCAAAGGCAAGTTCGCAGGCCGGACACCCGATGATTCGCCCACTGTTCTTTGAGTCGCCCGATGACAAAACGAGTTGGCTTATCGAGGATGAGTACTGCTTCGGGTCCGACTTATTGGTCGCGCCGCTCATGGAAGACGGGACCGGTCGGGATGTGTATCTGCCGCCGGGTGGCTGGGTCGACTACCAAACAGCTCGCGCCTATGAGGGCGGCAGTTGGCATCATATCAATGCCGGCAAAGTACCGATCGTGTTGCTAGTGAAGTCGGGGGCGGTGATTCCGCACGCCAAACTCGCTCAGAACACAGGCGATTTGGATTGGACGCGGCTGGAGTTGAGGGTTTTTGGCAGCGACGGCGCCATGGCTCAGGGTAAGGTCGCGGTTCCCAACACCGAAGTTCGCGAGTTGAAACTTAAGCGTGACGCCAAGGGCATTTTCTCACTCACAGAAGATGCTTTTGCCGGCCAGGTCGAATGGACGATCACTACGGCGAAGGACTACAGTCGATAGCGCGGCGCGAGCGGAGCCAGGCCGAGAGCTCAAGCGGCAACACCAAGACGTCGGCGTTCGGCAATCTATTCAAGTGCCGATGGCTGGGCTATTCTTGAATCACCGTCCCAGGATTGCTGGCCGACGATTAAGGTGATGCCATGCGGCAGTTTTCCATTCGCGAGTTGTTGATGGCGACCGCATTCGTGGCGGTGTTGCTTGGTTGGTGGACCAGTCGACATAATCGCCCGGCAGTGCCCGATCGATATCGGCTCACGATCAACAATGGCACGGCGATGATGGTGGACACCTCGAACGGCATCGATTCCTGGCAACAGGGAGCTCCTTTCGTGCCGCCAACGATCCATAAGTAGCCGCTTACCCTACGAGGAAGTTCGTGGCCACAGCGTGCTGAGACGTTGGTCGGGCGGCCCGGATAACTACGACGTTCGGATGGAAAGCCGCTGGCCCCGTAACGGCCAGGCCGTGACTGAGCTGGACGCGATGCAGGCAGGGGAGTCGATGCGCGCTCGGCTGGCGCGGCGCGGTTAAGTGGGTGATCTGATAGTGGATAGTGGATAGTGGATAGTGGATAGTGGATAGTGGATAGTGGATAGTGGATAGTGGATAGTTGATAGTGGATAGTTGATAGTTGATAGTTGATAGTTGATAGTTGATAGTTGCTGAGGGGGGCGTTGGTCTTTCGCCGTGGTTTAGATGGTTTGGCTGAGAGCTAATAGCTGAGAGCTGACAGCTTCTTATAAAAAATGCTGGGCCCAGTGACGTGTGGCCTAGGGTGAGCTTGACGCGCATGATCACATCGCTCGCGAAGGAGCGGGGATGGCAACGACGCTCGAGGCCGCACTTCAACCGACTTGGCACTGGTGACTGCTCCGCGGGACCAGAGGTTCCTGGCTCGCTTGCCGGCTCCGTTTAGTTGGCTGAGGAATCGAGTGGTTACGTGTCAGGCCACGGGGCCGGCGCTGCCCAGATTCCGGCGAGACGTCTCGCTGCAATCACTGGTGCTGGGTCGGTCATTTCAGGAGGTAGCTTAGCAGAGTGGGTGGCTCTTTTCAACAAAATAGTGGAAAGATTTACAGTAATTAGAATTGGCTGTATTTCTGCCGATCGGCAGCATGACGCGACGAGGCGAGTGGTTAGATGGGCGGCTGTAGATTCGGGCTGGAGCCCGACGCTATGGAGGCGGCCGGGGGGTCGCGCGCTCGATGGTGCAAGCCGTGACGGCGAGTAGCCCCGTGAACGGGGGCTATTCGATTCGTGCGGTGGCTCTGCCACCCGCCATGAATGGCGGGCCTAATATCGCTCCGCGATGAAGTGTGGTGAACCGCCCTGGGATGGTCGCGTCGACTCGCGCTTTATACATGTAAAGCCTTCTTGAAGACTATTCGCGAGCGAATGCACATTAGGAGGGCGGCGGCCATCATGCCGATGACGCAGCTGTTCGGCTCGGGGACCACAGTGTTCGTACCCAGGGCATTTGTGTCACTGGATGTGGCGCCGAAGTTTGATCTCCAGAGATTGAATTGCTGGTCCCCGATTGCCGCACCCGTGTTGTCGTTTGGCAGCGTGCCGGCGGATTGGCCGAGGTTCTTTTGCCAGACGACGTAGTCGGCGACGTCGACTGTGCCGTTGTTGTTGTAATCGCCCCAAAGAATGGGCGTGGCGACTAAGTCAATGGAGGTCGCCGCGGTGTTATTGACCAAGCTGAAGTTGAAGCCAGCGGGTACGGCGCCGAAGGACAGGTTGCTGAGACTGCCCGTGAAATCGCCAACGTAGTCAATGAGGCGATAGGAGCCGGCTGTGATGCTGCCGACATTGGTGAGGTTGAATTTCCCGCCGGTGATGGCGAGACCGCCAGGATTGGTGATATTGACCGAGTCGCCGATATCGCTGCTGCCGGCGGTGTTGATTTCGAAATCTAGAATGGCGCCGCTTGCCAAGCTGAGCGAGCCGACATTGAGTGTGCCGATGCCGGTGGTTCCTGGCGCGAGGTGAGCGCCGTTGTTGATTGTTACGGGTCCCACGATTGTGCCGGCGCCGCCGAGCGTGGCGAATGTTGAAACGGTCGTCAAACCGCCGGCAATCGTACCGTTGACGAGCAATTTTCCCAGCGACACGGTGGTCGGGCCGGTGAAGGTGTTGTTGCCGGTCAGAGTGAGCGTGCCGACGCCGAGTTTATAAAGTCCGCCGTCGAGTGTTGTGCCAAGTGCGGAGTCATGCAGCAACGGTTGAGCGATGGTGATGTCGAAGCTCTGTGTGTCGATATCGACGCCGCCGGCCCGCATGTTTGCCGAATTCAGGCCTTGGAAAAATGTTGTCGATGAGGCCGCGGCTCGGAGTGTGCCGCCGTCGAGATTCAATGTTGCCGTGCCGTTGCCGCGCACGATCGAGGGCGCGGTGAGCCTGCCGCCGTTCAGGTTGACTACGCCGGCGCCGCCTAAGTTTTGTCCCAATCGCACGGCACCTGTGGCAGTGACTTGAGCGGAGCCGCCGATTGTGAGCGTGCCGCTGCCGCTCTCACCGACGATGAGATTGCGCGTGCTCGACGATTGGTTGAGCGTGCCGCCGCTGATGTTCCAGGTACCGGTTGCGCCGGTGTAGCGACCGATCGCGACGTAACTGTTCGCATTAAATGTTCCGCCGGTTTGGGTAAGTGTGCCGGTGCCGCGACCGCCGATTTGTACGTTGGTGTTGGCGCTCACGGCGCCGCCGCTCAAGTTGTACGTGCCCGTGGCGAGGCTGGAACCACGGCCACCGATGACAAACGCGCCGTCGAAGTTGCCATTCGTGGTCAGCGTGCCGCCGGTTTGATTGACGGTGCCGACCGCCTTCGTATTGGCGGAGAAACCCGAGCCGACGAAGAAGCCGCCGCTGGCGCTCAGGGTGACCGTTGCATTCTCCCGGAGTTCGAGCGTGCCGGTGGCGGGCGTGTTGGCGTCGCCGGTGTCGCCGATATTGAGGTCGGCGCTCGAGCTAAAGCTGCCGGCGCCGCGGACGATCATGGTTGCCGTTTCGCCGAGGATTTGGCCGATGCTGCTGAACTGGGCGGCACTGACGGCGCCGGTGACGTCGATGGTTCCGTATTTTGCGAAGATGGAGCCCGAATAGGTGTTGGCGCCGCCGAGTGCGAGTTTGCCGAAGCCGTGCTTGGTGAGTGCAAGTCCCGAGACATTGCCACTTAGCGTGAGCGTGCTGTTGGCTGGCGTGACGTTGATGCCCAGGGCATCGGCGGCCACGATTGGTGCGGCGATGGTATGGTTGCCAGCGGAGACGTTGACGGTGGCGGCGTCGCCATTTGCGGCGTCGAGTGTAATCGCGTTGCCACTCGTGATGCCGATGGTGTAGCTTGACGCACTGCGGAAATTGATGGTGCTCGCGGTCTTGCCGGCGCCGTCGACTGCGACTGAGTAGCGGTTGAAGGAGTTGCCGACGAAGTTGGCGACGTGACCGGCGCCGTTGGGCACATTGCCGTCCGACCAGTTGGTCGTTATGGACCAGTTGCTGTTGGCTGCGCCGGTCCAATCGGGATTGACTGCGGCGTAGCTGGGCCAGTTGTCGGCCGTCCAATAGAGGTTTCGGAGCCCATAGGTCGGCGCGCCGTTGGCATCGCCGTTGTAGTAGTGATAGCCGAAGTAATCCTGGCCTGCTTCGCTCGAGATGCTGAAGTGCCCGGGGCCAATCATTTTACCATCGTCGTCGAGGAACAAGGTGCCGCCGCCGTTGCGCATGTCGACGCCGTTCTTATCGAGGAAGGGGCCCGTGGGGCTGGTGCTGCGGCCGACGCGCATTTCGTATGTACTGTTCACTCCCGAGCAGCAGCCGCCGTAGTTGACCATCAGATAATAGTAACTGCCGTGTTTGACGAGGGCGGAGCCTTCGATGGTGCTGCCCCAGCCGCCGCCCGCCGCGTTGTTGGCAACAAGCGTTGCGCTGAGCGTGCTGGTGTTGAGGCGTTTGCCGGTGGCGGGATTCAGCTCGGTGACGAGGATGCCGGAGGAGTAGGAGCCGAATGACATCCACACACGGCCGGTGGAGCTATCGACGAGAACGCTAGGATCGATCGCGTTGTAGGCGGTGGTATCGGTTTCCGGTTGCGTGAATCCGACCGCATCCGACTGGACGACTTTGCCTTGATCGGTCCAGGCGTAGTTTGGCGCGCTGCGGTTGAGCGTGGGACTCGTGGCGACGCCGATGGCCGAGTCGATCGAGCCCCAGGTTGAGACTGAATAATAGAGATGATAGAGGCCGTTGAAGTAAGCGATATCGGGCGCCCAAAAGACGCCGCCGAAGCCGGGAACGGCGGTGGTCGTCCAGGGAGGAGGAGTGCTGAAGACGCCGCTCGATTCGTCGTGCCAGTTGATTCGGTCGGTTGACCACTTGGCGGCGATGCCTTGGCCCGTGCCGTAGAGGAAGTATGTGGAGCCGTCCTTGATTGCGGTCGATGGGTCGTGGATGCCGATGGGGCCGGTTAATTGCTGGGCGGCTGCTGGTTGCGGTGCAATGGCGATGAGGCCAATCGCGCTAACGGCGATTAACCAAGCGGCTGTTGAGCATTTGCTGGCGTGGGGCGTCCTCATGATTTATGGAGCCCTAAAGCGGGTGCGGGAATGCGCAGTGCAAAGGTTGCTGCAATCGTGAGGAACACGAATGCGCAAATGGAGCCGCTCGGCTCCGGCACAGCGGCGAGCGAAGCGCTTGCGCTACTTGCATGGTGACCGAAATTGGCTCGCCACAGTTCGTATTGTGAGTCGCCGATGGCGACGCCGGTGTTGTCGTTGGGCAATGTCCACGCGGGCTGGCCGATATGTTTTTGCCAAGTGACGTAGTCGGCGGCGTTCACTTCGCCATCGGTGTTGAAGTCGCCAGCCAAGCCGATGGCGAGACTTCCGTCGATGTAAAGTTGCGAGGTGTCCCAAGCCAAGTCGCTGGTGAGGGCCGGTAAATTAAGCGCGCTGAACGCGCCGCTCGCGGCGGCGAAATCGAGGATGTCGAACGAGTCGCCGAACTGCGGAGCGGGCGCACCGAAAGCCAGTGCGACCGAAAGCGTGCCGGCCGCTTGCAAATTGCCAGTGATGCTGAGCCGATCGAGTAACGTGGGGCTGAGAATATCGAATTGCAGCGTGGCGCCGGCTTGGGCTTGGAAGTCGCCCTGGACCGACATGATTTGGGGGCCGGTGCTGAGCGGATTGGTTAAGTCCTGGCCCGTGAGTTTATACAGATCGTCGATTCGCACCGACGCGTTCGCAGGATTGGACACCGAGCGGAATTCGGCGGCCGCGAACGTCGTGAGCGCCGCGCCGGCGGCGGTGCGGCGTCCGAATTGAAACGTGTTGGGGAAAAGCGTGCCGTCGTCGGCGCCGGTGGAGGTTGCGACCTGGAATGTCTTGGCGGAGTTATTGACGATCAGCCAGATGTTGTACCATTGTTGCGGATTGACGTTATTCAGAATCACGACATCGCCGCCGCCGTCGTTGTCGAATGCGCGGAGGGCCGTGTTCGCGCCGCTGGTATCTTGAAACAGTGAGAGCGTGACGGCGAGTTCCTGCCATGGGGCGTTGATGCCGATGTTGGCTTGGTCGGTGAGCCCGAAGATGCCGTCGATGGACTGCGTGCCTTGTCGCTGGACGCGAAAGAAGTACGTGGCGGTGCTGCCGTTGGCCAGGGAGAAGTCATTCGGCCCGAAGCCGGACTGGAGATTCGTTTGTGCGCCGCGCCAAGCACTCGCGCCGTAATATTCGAGCGAGTTATTGTTGTTGCTGCTGGTGACCTGGGCGTTGGCCGTGCCGTTGAAAACGCCCTGCCAGACGCCGCCGGTCGCGCCGGCGTTAAGTTTGCCGGCGGAGTAGCTCTCGAAATTGTCGATAAGCGTGCGGCCTGTCGGCGAAGCAAGGCCCGAGCCGCCGATGCGGAGGGTTGCTCCCGATTCGAGGGTGAGGTTTCCGGTGACGTTGGCGCGCCCGGAGACGGTTGAACCGCCGCCGGCGACGGCATTGCCGCGAATGGTAGAGTTGGCGTCGGTCTGGAGCGTTTGACCGCTGGAGAGGCGGAAGGTGCTGGCCATGGCGGAGACGTCGAACGTGCCACCGCGCTGAACGTCGATCAAGGGCGCCTGTTGCATACGGCCGAACGAGCCGCCAAGGTCGAGCGTGCCGCCGTCGTTGATGACAGCGCCACCGGCGCCCGAGACGACTTGCCGCACGAGCAGTTTGCCTTCGGAAACGGCGAGCGTGCCGTTGTTCGTGATGGCGCCGCTGAAGGTGACCTGATTCGAGCCTGATTTTCGCAGTATCGCGCCGGGCTGGATGCGAACCCAGTTGCTGAAGCTCGAGAGTGCCCAGTTCGTGGTGCCGGAAATGGTGCTCGTCCCGGTGAGCGCGTTGATGTACCGGACCGTGCCGGCGGCGCCGGTCATCGTGAGTTCGCCACCGGTGAGATAGGCCGCGTGCTCGCCGAGATTCTGGCCGCTGATATCGACCACCTGGCTGGTTCCCACGGCGCCGTTGTAGCCGTAGCTCATGGGCGTCGGCGTGGACGGGTTGCCGCTGAACAGCGCCGAGTCGCTGAACCAGTTGTACCAAGAGTAGCCGGCCACGTAGCTGCGCGATTCGAGGCCGGGGATGACGATATTCAGGAACTGCCGGTTCGCCTCGATGATTTGGGCATCGGTGTAACTGCCGCCCCAATCGTGAATCGCAAATTCGGTGATGAACACCGGCAAGCCGTAGCTGTTGTGGTAGGAGTCGACGCGGCTGAGGAACTGGCTGGCGGCGCTGGCGGGATCGTTGGGAGTACTCACGGCGTACCAATGAAAGGCGACCGCATCGACCTTCAGGTTGTTGGCGCTCGCCTGGGACATGAAGTTCGAGAGCCACTGTTGGCCGCCGGTTGCGCCGCCCGTGTCGGCGACGGCCGGTGAGATGAGCTTGATATTGGTGCCGTGGGCGGCGTTGTAGGACTGGGTGGCGTTGGAGATGGTCGTCCAGTTGGTGATCGCCGTGCTCACCGCCATGTTCGCCTGGTCGCTGCGTTCGGGTTCGTTAAAGCCGAGCACGTATTGTGGGTTCTGGCCAAGAACGTAGTTCACCGAACCCATTTGGCCGGCGCCCCAAATCATGGGCGAGAAGTTGGCATCGAATGCGCCGATGTTGCTGGGGGCAGTGCCCCAGTTGTAATACCAGCCCGCGCCGGCGGCTTGCAGGCCGTTGTAGCTGGCGCCGGTATCGGCGAAGCCGCGTTTTGAGGAGAGGATGGCGGCGCCGAGCCGGGTGTTCGCGGACGCGATGACACATACGATGAGTGTCGTAACGAGCACCCGTCGGTGTCGCACTATATTCATCGCGGCTAATTGGCAATGTGTCATCGTTTCTACGACTGCGGCGTCGAGTGTTTCGAGAGCGAACGGAGGGCAGCCCCTAAGAACGTGATCAGCGAGATCAGGCAGGTTGCGCTTGGTTCAGGGATTGCGCTGCCGAAGGGCAAGGCGCTGCCGGCAGCGGGTCCGCCAAAGTTCTGCCGCCAGAGGTTGAGGGCTGTGTCGCCGTAGGCATTTGGATTGTTGCGCCAGACGACGTAGTCGGCGCCGTCGACCTGGCCATCGCCGTTGAAGTCGCCGTTGTTGTAAAAGAGGTTGGAGACTTGCGTGGCAGTCAGCGCGTAATTGTAAATTTGGAAGTTCGCGATCGAACCTTTGAACAAGGGGTCGGCGGCAAATTGGCTTTTACCGATGCAGTTCAGCGTTGCGGCAATGTCGCTGGGGTTTAACAGAATCTGGCCGGCAACCTGCGGTTTGCCATTGAGGTATAACACGCCGGTGTTACCGCCGAGCGTTAGCGTGAGCTGAACCCACTCGCCGACGGGTAAGGCGCTCGTTTCCAGAACTTGTTCGCTGTTGTAGCCGGCCTTGGTGATGGCGAATCGCAGCGTGTTGTCGCCGGATTTGGGCGTGAGGAACATATACGAGTTCGTACCGTTGCCGAAGTCGAAAATGCGCTGCCAATTGTTGCCGCCGTCCCATTTCACCGACGCGGAAATGGTGATGTCGGAACTATTCGCAGTGTTGCCGGGAAGTTGCAGGTAGTCGTTCGTGCCATCGAGCCGAATGGCCTGAGTCGCGGCAGTTGGCCCGGCGCCGTACTGCGGGCTTCCAAACGTTGTGCCGTGATTTGTACCAGCGCTGTCGTTGGCAGCGCCTGCGAAGTTGTACCGTGCGGTGGGGCCAGCGGTTGGATTCGCGGCCACAAATTGCCACTTCTGCAGCGCTGAGCCGGTGAGGTCTGACTGCGTGCTGCTCAGCGCGCTGCCGGTGAGGTATTTATTGGAGTAGGCGTTGCGAATGTAGAACGAGCCGTCGCCGGCGTCTTCGATGTACCATTGCTGGGTTTGGTTGTTGGCCGTGCCCCATTGCCGCACGCTCGCACCGTTATTGAGCGAGCTATTAGCGACTTCGGCCGTGCGTCCGCTGTTGGCGTTGAAGAGGTGATAATAGCCGTTGCGGGTGCGGACGATATTCCACATTTGGTTCAGATTGCCTGTGCTCGACGCGGAGCGAATCGTACCGCCATCGACGGTGCTGCTGCCGGCCACTTCCATCACATTGCCGGTCGACGGATTGACGATTTTCCAGCGGTAGCCGTCGAGGGCGGGAAGCGAGGGTGTGGTTTCGACATCGGCATAAGCGCCTTGGCCAGACCATGAGCCAAAGTTCTGAAAGTCGTTGTCGGTGGCGGAAGCGTTTTCGTCGGGCTTCGTTTGCAGCATGTATTCGCGGACGGGGATGCCGTTGAAGTAGACGTCTTGATCGCTGACGAAGCGGTAGGCGGTCGCGTTGCCGAACCGTTCCAGGCCGCCGGCGAACGCGTAGACTTTGCCATTGGGGGCGCGATACACAGCGGCGGCGGACTGGCGGCCGAGGTCCTCGGAATAGCCGAGCCGCTTGCCATCGGAAGCTTGTACGAACAGTCCGCGGGCTCGCAGCACATCGGCCCAGAAGGTGCCGGCGACCATTCCATGCTCCGCGCCGACGATGGCCTCGCCGAGGCTATGTAGCTCGGGATTGACGAAGGTCTTGCCGGTGCTTTTGGTGTGTTCGATGAAGTTCACCCAAGTCGTGAGCGAACCGCCGAGCAAGTGCGAGGAGCCTTGCGTCGCCGCCGGCGCTGCGTTGTACCAGGCCGCGGCGTTGTCGCTGTTGAGCGTGCTGCCGGCGGGGAACGCTGTGTTTTGAAAGACCGAATACGTCTTGAGCTGTGCGATCACGTCGTTGAGTTGCGACGGCGTGCCTTCGCCGGACCAGTAATCAGGTTCGTTGAATGCTTCGATCGATTTGATCGCCGTCGTTGCGAAGCCGGGCCGGCTATTGATGTATTCTTGCGTGGCCTTGATCGTGCGCACCCAATTCGTTGCGTCAAATGTGGTGGGCAGTTCGCCGGGCACGAATGTGAGAGGTTTGGAACCAGCGAGCGCGGCGAGTGTTAGCTGATCGTTGATGTAACTTTTGGCGGTGGCGTTGAGCGAGTAGGTGCCGTCGCCATTCGCGATGAGCGGCTGGCCGGGATGGAACGTTACGCGGATCGAATCGACGTTGCCCGCGCCCATGGAGGCGATGCTCTGGCGCACGTTGTCGTAGCTGGGCCAGGCGGTATCGACGCCCCAGTCGGCGACCGATTTGGTGGTGCCCGCGGCTGAAACGCTAAAATTTACGGTGTTAACCGCCTGGGCCGGTGTGGATGCGAGACTGCCGATGCAAAGCAGCGAGACTGCCAGAGTGACCCGTATTCCGCGTGACTCGATCATGAGGGAGTCCTCCGCAATCTACCGCGGTGCAGACTTCGCATGAACGTTGGGGCGGCAAATATCAAGCCGATAAAGGCGCCGGAGGCCGGTTCTGGTACGGCGGCGAGCAGCGAGCGGGCGTTGGCAATGGCCGTGTGGCCGAAGTTTTGCCGCCACAGGTCGTAGCCGGTCATGTCGCCGTAGGTCTGCGGATTCTTGCGCCACAGCACGTAGTCGGCGGAATCAACAGCGCCGCTGTTATCGAAATCGCCCAGCAGTTGAGTGGAGACGATCAGATCGATCGACGTGGCCGAGGTGTTATCGATGAGGCTGTAGTTAAATCCTGCTGGCACATTTCCGAGCACGATGTTGGTGACGCTACCGCTGAGCGTACCCGCATAGTCGATCAGGGTGTACGTGCCGGCGGTCATGTTGCCGAGATTCGTCAGATTGAGCGTTCCGCCGGTCACGGTGAGGCTGTTGCTATTCGTCAGGCTGATGAGATCGCTGACAGCGACGTTCGCTGCGGTATCGAGTTCGAAATCGAGATTAGCGCCGGTGGCCAAATTTAATGAACCGACCCGCAGCGTGCCGATGCCGGTGCCCGGAGCGATGTGGCCACCGGTGTTGACTGCTACTGCGCCAGTAATGGCGCCGGTGCCGGCCAACGTAGCGTTACTCAGGACAGTCACGGCACCCGAACCGGCGCCGCTTCCGAACAGGTTGTTGACGTGCAGCGTTCCGCCCTGAATAGTCGTGCCGCCTGAATACGTGTTGATACCGGTAAGCGTGAGTGTGCCGGCGCCATCTTTGACGAGCGAGCCGGAGCCGGAGATCGCGCCGCTGAACGCTGTGCTGGCGGAAGCGTTGACGATCAGCCGGCCCGATCCTAACGCGACGGTTGCCCCGGCAACGCCGCTGAGCGAACCGATTTGTTGCGTGAGACCGTTGAGGTCGAGCGTGGCGCCGTTGGCGATCGTTAGGTTGGTCGTTGACGGCAGCGGGCTGATGCTTTGGCCCTGATATAGAGCGGCCACTTGGGCGGGCGTGAGGGCCTGATTGTAGACCTGCACGTTGTCGAGCAGGCCGTTGAAGTTGGTCGCACCGTCACCAGGATTTGTCGCAATGCCCAAGCGGACCACGGTGCCGACGTCGGCGGTAGCGAAACCCGCGTTGCCGGTGGACAACGTTCGAGAGATTCCGTCGGTGTAGATCGCATACGAGCCGGCATTGTTGACGTAAGTGACGAGATGCCAATTGCCGTCGTTGACTTTCGGAGCGAAGAGGTTTTCCTGGAAGAAGCCGCCGCCCCAGCGGACCGCGCTGGGAATTCCGCCGCTGCCCGGACCGTTGCCGTCGCCGAGATAGAACGTCGTGTTGCCGTTGGTCCAGTTCGTGCCGTCGCCTTTGTGCAGGATGGATGCGCCGGACGTGGTGGTTTTCACCCAGGCGGAGACGGTCCAAGTCGCGGTGCTGCCGAGATCGGCAATCGGGCTATTTATGTCGACCGACGCGCCATTGGATAGGGTAACCGCGTTTCCCGTATGGCCGCCGGCGACGATCGCAGCCCCGCCGGCCAGAGTGCCGTTCATTGCGCTGCCGCCATTGCCGTCGTTCGCGATGGTGCTGCCGCTGACATTGTCGAACGAGTAACTGGCAACCGGGGCGGCAGCGAGGCGCAGCGTGCCCGCGTTGATGTTGGTGGCCCCTGAGTATGAGCTTGCGCCTGCTAACGTTAACACTCGCGTGCCGGCTTTGTTGAGCGAACCGCTGCCGGCGATCGGCGCGAGGATTTTGATGTCGCCGTTGGCGGCATCGATTGTGGAAGTCGCAGCAAGCGTGATGTTCCCGCCGAGCTGAAAGAGATCCTGTGAAAACTGATCGTGCTTGATCGTGCCGCCATTTAGCGAGAGATTCTTGATCGTGACGACGCCCGCCGTGCCCCAGCCATTGAACAAGAGTCTGCCGCCGGAGTTAATCGTGAGCGAATTGCCGGCAAACTTCCAACTGGGGTAGCCTTGTGGCGTGCGGAGATCGAAGGGGCCGGTCGAGTAGTTTGCGTTCGGGTGTGCAAACGTGTTGTCGCTCCATTTGGTGCCGTAATTGAATCCCGATTCGCCGCCTGCGTCTGAGCCGGTGAGGGCGACGCTCGTCGCAGCCCAGGCCGTCGGGTTCGCGGTTGGACCGATGTCCCAATCGGCGCGGAAGCCATACATGATTGCCACGTTGCGCTGAGCGCCGACTTCACTCCATTCGCTGTCGTAGTTCATGCCGTACGGCCAGAAATGTTGGCTGTCGTAGCCGAATCGAGCACCCACGCCGTCGAACTGCTCGAGAAGCGCGATCGCGCGTGGGCCGATGTTTGGATCGTGCCCGTAGATGGAACCCAGCCAGTGGTTGGTTTCGTGGAGTGCGACACGTTCAGCGGGCCAAGTACCGCCGAAGGTCATCGCGCCGGCCCAACTGGCTTGTGCGGTCGGCACTCCGGCGTCGTAATACACGTCGATCAGGCCGTCGCTGCCGGCGTTAAAATCCCCGTAGCTGTTGAAGCGATTGACAACGGCTTGCAGGGCGGCGTCGGCCGCGTTCTTGCGAGTTTGCGAATCCCACGCTCCGTAGGTTCCCCACGACAGCGCATGGGTCGTGGCTGACGGCATAAGCACGCAGAGTGTGGCCATGCCGCGAATCAATGTCGATCGAGCGAGCATTGTTGCCTCGAACCAACTGCGTTGCAAACACCGGCGCATATTCTGGTCGCCTTCCGCGAGCGAGTCAGCGCATAACACCGGGGTTTCGCCTCGACGATTCACACGAGCAGCGCGCAAAGTAGCAGAGCCATCCGGATCGTGAACGATGTCGGATGCACGCCTGTCATCGCCGACGCCCGCTCAGGTGCAATTGGCCAGAGCGAATTCATTCGCCGGTGATCGCGATGACCCTGGGAGGAAACCGAGTCCCCCGGGGCGGCCAACCACGTTGCGTAATTTCTAACTCCATGCATTGTAATTGCGTATTGCGTCGTGGGCAAGAAATCGGTTCGATCGCGATGCGAAATGTCGAGACAGACTGTCCCGATACGGACTGAATCACGAATTTACGGCCGAAAACGGCATTTCTTCCGTCGGAAGCCCCGATCTGGGCCCAGAGCCCGGCAGGAACTGCTAGCTACAGCGGATTGACCCCTTGTTTGGCTGAGTCAAGCACGACGGGGGCGACCGCAGCTGGGTTCGAAGCATTCCTCTCTGTAACCTGGGTTGCCGAGAGCTTTTAAGGACTTTTCTATTGTCAGCCTTAAATCCAGCGGTGGCTGCGCTCGGCGCGCGTCGCCTCGGTCTTGCGCCAAGCTGAAGACCGGGCAGCGCGCGACATATTTCGCGCAGCCAATCTGCGAAAATGTGCAATCCGGTCGGCAGACATCTTTTCATTCGAGTGGTTGTTGTTTCAGATATATTCAGCGTGCGTTGGCGGCTGATTTCGCGCGCACGAGACTCTTTCAAGGTGGGCTGAGTTATGAATCGAAGACGAGCGTTCTGGGCCTTAGTGTTTGTGGCGATCGTTGCCGCGGTTGGATTCCGGTTCTACATATTTCGGGATCCGCCGCCGAAGCCTGTGCCGGAGCTCGCTTTTGTGACGGGGGGGTCGGAGCCGTATTGGCAGCTCACGATTAAAGGTGCTGAAGCCGCGGCGAAGGAGCTCGGGGTCAAGTTGCGGGTAGAAACGCCGGCGGAGAACGACAGCCTCGAATCGCAAATGGAGATCTTCGATCGCTTGGATATTGATAAGCTCGGCGGCATCGCGCTTAGCCCGATCGATGCCGAAGGTCAAACGCGGTTCATCAACGGCTTGGTGACGCGCGGCAAGAAGATCGTGACGTTCGATTCCGACGCACCGCTTTCGAATCGCCAGAGTTATGTTGGCACGAGCAACGTGTATGCGGGCGCGAGCTGCGCCAAACTTGTTGAGGAAGCACTGCCGACAGGCGGGAAGGTGGCCGTGCTACTCGCGAATATGACCAAAGAGAATATGCGCGGCCGGAAGCAGGGATTCGAGGAGCAGATTGGACAAACGCGGGGGCCGAACGGTGAAAACGCCGCGGGGAAAATCGTTGTCGTCGGTTACCTGGAAGACAACGGAAACATGGAGAAATGTGCGCAGAACATCCGCGATACGATCACCAAGAATCCTGATTTGTCGTGTTTTGTGGGCCTAAACGCGCGGCACGGACCTGTGCTTCTCAAAGTGCTCGGCGAACTGCAGAAACTCGACCAGATCAAGCTGGTCACTTTCGACGACGCAGCCGAGACGCTCGACGGCGTGGAACAGGGCCATGTTTTTGCGACGATGGTGCAGGACCCGTACAAATACGGGTACGAATCGGTCGCATCGTTGGCGTCGCTGTGCCGCGGGGATGAAACAAGCGTCCCCATCGTTGGCCGCGGAGCGACGTATGTGAACGCCGAGCCGGTTCGCAAGGACAATGTGGAGCAATACCGCACGCGGCTTAAGAGCCGAGACAAGCCGGAGCCGGCAAAGGCGGGATAGGCGGCAAATTCGGTCAGCGGCGTTGCTAACACGCGGTTGGCGGCAAGCGTGCTCGATCGGGCGCGCGTTGCGAGTGCAGCGCGTTAGCGGTCGGAGACTCGATAGAGCCCGCTCCCGTGCGGCGGCAAAGTGGGCGCGAAAGTCTTGAGCGCCTTCTCCAAATCGCTTTTCGTCCACAAGTCGCGCATGGCCACCTCGCCGGCGAAGCCCAGCTGCGAAGCATCGATGGAAACAGCAGCGGCGTTTGCGGACGTGTTGAACAGGGCGAGATACTTGTCGTTCGAATCAGGAATGTTGGCGATCCAGGCGATGGCATCGCCGCGCCGGAAGAGTTGCTGGTTGTTCGTGCTACGCTGATTAACGGCGATTACTTCCGAGTTTGTGAGCAGCGACGTTGTGAAATCGTCGAGCTTCGTGAGGTCGCCGCCCATCATGAGTGGGCTGCGAGCGATTGCCCACAGGCTCATCATGGTGCGCTGCTCATCTGGCGTGAAGCGCGTGTGGCCCGGATCTTTCGACGTCGCCACCTGGCGGATCGCACCCAAGGGAAGCATGTCTGCGTCGGGAAAGTAACCCGGGCCGCGGAAGGGTGTCCAATCGTCGAGTCGTTTGAACTGCGCCAACAGCAAATCCCAGCGATCCCAGAAGTCGTCGCTGATTCGCCACATGTTCGCGTGTTGCCGCACGTGTGGGCCTTCGCTCACGGGAGTTTCGCCCGGCGAAGTGCTGAGCACGATCGGCCGGCCGGCGTTATCGATGGCGTGGCGGATGGCTTCGATCTCGAGCCGGTGCTCGTCATACGGCCGGCTCAGGTCGTCGACCTTCACGAAGTCGACATCCCATGAGGCAATCAGCTCAAATACGGAGTTGTAATATTCCTGCGCGCCGGAACGCGTCATGTCGACGCCGAACATGTCGCTGTTCCAGGTACACGTATGCTTCTGATCGGCGATGTCGCGAGCAGAGTAGGGCGTGCCTTTGACGGGCAGATTTTGTGCAACCGCCTGCCGCGGAATGCCGCGCATGAGATGGATGCCGAACTTGAGGCCTTTGCTGTGCACATAGCCGGCCAATGGCTTGAATCCGTGATCGCCATTTGCGGAGGGAAAGCGATTGACGGCGGGGTGCAGGCGGCCCCATTGGTCGAGCACCAGCTTCGCTCCGTCGCGATAGTCAAACCCTGTCGCGCCAGGTTCGTACCATTGAATGTCGACGACGATATACTGCCAGCCGAACGATTTTGAGTTTGTCGGCCATTACCTGGGCGTTGGCTTTAACCTGAGCCTCGGTCACGGTCGCGGCGAAGCAATCCCAGCTGTTCCAGCCCATGGGTGGCGTAGGGGCCCAGGAATGGAACGCGAGGTTTGGCGAGGAAGCGGACGAAGAAGTTGAAGAGCCGGCCGCTGCCGATGGAGTCGGATTGCGGGCGCCATTCTCGGGCTTGCCGACGCCAGCGAGAACGGTCATCGCAACGATCAGCGATAAAGCAACAAGTTTCATTGCATATTGGTCCCCGGCGTGCGGATTCAGACCACGCGACAGGCAACTTGGTTACCTACTGCACTTTAATGCGTAATACTTGTACCGAAGTGGGCGGCAGTTCGAGCTGCATGGTTTTCGCGGCGGGAAGCGTTGACACAACCGGATGAATGGGCTCAGCCGCGAGCGAATTGACGCCGCCGGCCGGCCCGGCGATCGTTGTCAACGTGGCGTCTCCGCCCAGTTTTGCAGCGCCGTCGAATCTCAGCGTCGCGCTAAGCGAGTCGGTCACCGGGTTAACGATCTTGACGCGCAGTTCCCCTTGAGCCTTATCGAAAGTCGGTGACACGCACACTTGAGGGGCCGAGGGTTCGAAATCCTGAACCAACTTGCCATCGATGAAGCAGCGAACTCGACCTGGCGTGAGTTCCAGTTCCAGGTCATACCATCGATTGCTGTCGACATGGCCGCGCTTCGAAACGAGGCGCTGGGATTGATCGCCGACGCGTGTTTCGAGGCCGTGCTCAGTATTGCCCCAACCGCCGACGTTCCACCAATAGTAGCTGTCTTTGTCGGCGTTTCCGAACGCGAGCAGGAAGCCTTCGCGCCCGCCCGTTTTTCGCACCCGCACGCGATACACATCTTTCTCGCCAGAGGCCGCGACGGGTTTGAAGCTCATGGCCGCTTCTGTTTCGGTATTGCGCTGCACGTACTTGCCGTTTTCGAGGGCGAAATCACCGCGGCGCACCTCCCAATCGTCGAAACTCAGCGGCTGGCCATTGAGTGAGGCCGATTCCACTTCGATGCTGGTCCGCCAGGTGCCGATGCCCACGCGGCCGGCGAACTTCTTCTTGGTGGCTTGCTTATTCATGATGACGTTGTTGTCGAGATACACGCCGCCGTTGTTCGAGCTGAATAGTTGCTGAACGTAGTAGTTCGGAGTTTTTACCACGCGTTGGTTGTCGAACCAGATCAGGTTAGCGCGCGTCCATTGCGTGAAGTCATATTTGGCGAACAGCGGGGCGTAGCAAGTCATGTCGACGATATCCGCATTGCGTTCGACGCCGGAGAGGAAAGCTGCTTCCGCAACGGCGTTAAACAGCGTATTGCCTTCCGAGGCATACTCGCCGACGAAGATCTTGGGTTTGCGGCGGTCGAAGTTGTCAAAACGATGGGTATTGTCGAGGAACCAGCCCGGCTGCATGTAGTAGTGTTCGTCAGTGCTGAAGACCTTAGTCTTGGTCATCATGTCGAACAGTGGGATTTCCGGTCCAAGTCCGGAAGTTCCGATGATACGGATCTCCGGGTAGCGAGCGCGGATGGCCTCGACAAAGAGCGGGAAGCGCTCGCGTAGCTCCGGCGTGTCGCCCTCTTCATTGCCAAGGCCGATAGAGCGCAAATTGAACGGCTCAGGATGCCCCATGTCGGCCCGCAGCTGGCCCCAATGGCTATCGGTTGGCCCGTTGGCAAACTCGATCAGGTCGAGCGCATCGTCGATCCACACCTGCAGGTCTTCGAGCGGCGCGCAATCAAATGGTTTGCGAAAGCTGCACGGCACTCCAACTGGGAGAATCGGCAACGGCGTCGCGCCGATATCTTCGCACAGCTGCATGAACTCGAAGTAGCCCAGGCCGTGTGATTGATGATATCCCCAGAGATTCCAGTTCGGTTTTCGTTGCTCGACGGGCCCAACCGTGTCCTTCCAACGATAGGCGTTCGCCAGCCCATTGCCGTGGACGATACAGCCGCCCGGGAAACGGAGAAAACCAGGCTTGAGGTCGGCCAAGGCCTGTGCCAGGTCTTTTCGCATGCCGTTCTTACGGCCTTTGAAGGTGTCTTGCGGGAAGAGCGAGACCATGTCGAGCATCAGGTCGCCCGTGCCGCGGGTGGTCAGAACGAGCGTGGCTTTGGCGGCATCGGCGTTGGGAGTGAGCGTAAGTTCGTACTTTTTCCAACTGTCGCTCAAGGCAGGAATGTTCCCCGCGGCCAGCATCTTGCCATGTTCATCCTCGAGCGCGATTTCGAGCGGTTTATCCGCGTCTTTTGTGCGCCTGGCGAACACCGAGAAGTCATATTTCGCGCCGTTCCTGAGTACGATGCCGTTGAAACCCGTGTTGCGAACGCCGGTTTGCCCCTCTTTGACGATGGTGATCGCCAAATACTTCCGGTTGTTTTCGTTGAGAGGATCCTTGTCCGAGACGTCGAGCTTGACCACGCCGCCGTCGCGCTCGATTTTCTCCCAAGCACTTAAGGGATGCAGCCGCTTGCTGTTTTCGCCCCAACCCTCGACCGGGAAGTAATCGAACGAGCGATTTTGAACCAGCTCGGCGTACAACCCGCCGTCAGCGGAATAGTTGATGTCCTCAAAGAACAGACCGTACAGTACGGGGCTGAGTTCCGCCTTCGGCTTGTCGGTGTGAACAACGATGCTGACGTCGGCACTTCGAGCCGCTGGGCTGATCGCCGCCGCTACCACGGTCACCGCGAGAAGAACCCGGCTGATTCGCACGCCACGAGACCGTCTTCCGCCGCACATGACGCATGACTCCAACACGGTGTTATTATCGGTGTTATTGGGGGCGTTGAGCGGAGCGCCAGTGCGCACCGGTGAACGCTCAGCTGCCGCGAGTTCGATTAACCGCGGAAATACAGGTAGGCCACACAAATCAGCACCACCAGGCCGACGGACGTGACTACGTCGAGCGTTGACCAACTGCTGCGCGATTCGCGGCGCTGCTCTTCGGTCGTCGTGGCGAACGTTAGACCGCTGATTTGCGCTGCGGATGGCGGCGCCGTCGCATAGCTGGCCAGGACCATTGCCACCATCGAGACCAAGGTAATAAGGATGCTGAAATACTGGAAGTAAATATTGTTAATGACCCACAGGAAGGAGCCTTCGGTGTATGGCGCTCGCAAGCCGAGCGTAACAGGCGTGTCGACCGCGAGGCGGAACAGCCCCAGCAGGAAACCAGAGAGCAGGCCGGCCAGACAGCCTTGCCAGTTCAGTCGCTTCCAGAATACGCCGAGGAAGAACACTACGAATATCGGCGGAGCTAAATATCCTTGAACGCCCTGCAAGTAGTCGTAGAGTCCGCGCGAGTTCTTGATGACAGGAATCCAAGCGATGCCAATGAGCACGCACGCGAGCGTGGCGAGCCGGCCCATCCACACCAATTGATGCTGCGACGCATTTGGCCGAGCCTTTTGATAGAGGTCCATGGTGAACAGGGTCGATGAGGCGTTGAACACGCCGGCCAGCGAGCTCATGAGTGCCGCGAGCAAGCCCGCGACGACAAGCCCCCGGACGCCGGTGGGCAGCACGTGGGTCACCATCGCGGGAAAGGCGCCTTGGAAGTGTTCTTGAATCGGATGGCCGTTGGCATCGAGCATGTATTCAAAACCGGGCACCTTGCCGCTCTTGGCAAGCGCGAAGCAAATCATGCCCGGAACGATGAACACGAACACGGGGAGCAATTTCAGGAAGCCAGCGCAGATCGAACCGCGCCGAGCCTGCTGTTCGTCTTTGGCGCCCAAGGCGCGTTGGACGATGTATTGGCACGTGCACCAATACCAGAGACCGATCACTGGAGCGCACAACAGCATGCCAACCCAAGGGTAGTGCCCCTTCAAACCGAAATACCAGGCTTGGCGGACAACATTGCCGGCTGAATCGGTTTCGATGACGGGCGCCCACGTGGATTCAACGCCGGCTGGCAGGATGGGCTTCCACAAATTCATCTTTTCCACGTAGCCCGCGGGGTCGTTGGGATTGTGAAGCAAGTTGCGAAGTTCGTTCCAACCGCCCACTTTATTCAATCCGTAATACGTGATCAGCAGCGATCCAATGACGAGGATGACGGTTTGAATTGCTTCGGTGTACACGACGGCGCGCATGCCGCCGAGCACGGTGTAGAGACCGGTGAGCACCAGCACCAGCACGGAGCCAATCCAGAAGCTGTCGACGGGATAGCCGCCGAGTGAGAAGCCGAGATCGGGCATGAGGGCTGAGAAGACGACGCCGCCGGCGAAGATGCCGACGGCTACTTTCGAGATGATGTACAGGACCAGTGAGATGATGGAGAGAATGTAACGGGACGCCGGCGAGAAGCGTCGTTCCAAAAACTCCGGCATGGTGAAGACCATGGACCGCATGTAGAACGGCACGAACACCCAGGCGAGTACGAGCAAGCACCAGGCGTGCAATTCATAGTGCGCCATGGCGACGCCATCGGTCGCACCGGAACCGGCGAGACCGACGACATGCTCCGAACCGATATTCGATGCGAAGATCGACGCCCCGACGAGGAACCACGGTAAATGTCGGCCGGCGAGAAAATAATCTTTCGCCGTATCCTTTTGCCGCGCGATGACCCACCACGCTACGCCGAGAAGAAGAACGAAGTAGCCCGCGATGATTCCCCAATCAAGTGATTGCATATTCCATTCTTATGGTTTGAGACGCGCTGGTCGGCGCAAATGAAAATTGATCAACTAAAACTCTTGGCGGCGAAGTCGTTCCATCGTAGCTCGTTCTTAAGTTCTCTCAAGCGGCTGTTGCCGTCGATCACAACGAATTCGATTCCCCACATTTCGGCCAAGTCTTCAAAGTGCTGCGTGGTGAGCGCCTGGCTGAAGGTTGGGTGGTGTGAGCCACCGGCATAGATCCAGCCGGTCGCCGCGTCTTTGAAACTGGGCCGCGGCCGCCACATCGCTCGCGCGACCGGAAGCTTTTGCAATGGCTCTTTGGGCGTGACGACATCGACCTCATTGAGCACCATGCGGAAGCGGTCGCCGAGGTCCACGAGAGTGACGTTGACCGCCGGCCCCGGCGGGGCGTCGAACACCAGCCGCACGGGGTCTTCCTTCCCGCCGATTCCGAGCGGATGAATTTCGCACGAAGGCCGGCCGGCGGCGATCGAGGGGCAAATCTCCAGCATGTGCGCGCCGAGCACCTGCTCATCGCCCTCTGCCAGATGATAGGTGTAGTCCTCCATGAACGACGTGCCGCCCGGCAACCCAGCCGCCATGACTTTTGCGGCGCGAACCAAGGCGGCGGCTTTCCAATCGCCTTCGGCGCCGAAGCCGAAGCCATCGGCCATGAGCCGCTGCGCCGCGATGCCGGGCAGTTGCTTGAGACCGTGCAAATCTTCGAACGTGTCGGTGAAGCCCGAGAAGTCGCCATCGGAGAGGAAGCGGCGCAGGCCGATTTCGATGCGGGCCGCATCGCGGAGCGACTGGCGGCGGGGACCGTTCGGCTGCATCGGCTGCGCTACGGCATACTCCTGGTCGTAACGCGAGCAGAGCTCGTCGACTTCGCCTTCTCGCACCGCATCAACGTACTTGACTAAGTCGCCGATGCCATAGCCGTTCACGGCGAAGCCGAAGTTCAACTGGGCGGCGACTTTGTCGCCTTCCGTGACGGCGACTTCGCGCATGTTGTCGCCGATTCTGGCGATGCGGGCGGAGAGGGCATCGTGCCGGGCCGCGGCGGCACGCGTCCAAGTGCCGATCTCGTTCAGGGTCGATGCATTCTGCCAGTATCCTGTGACGACTTTCCGCCGCAACCGCATTCGAGCGCCGATGAACCCAAACTCTCGGTCGCCGTGCGCCGACTGGTTCAAGTTCATGAAATCCATATCGATGGAGGACCAGGGCAAATCGCGATTGAACTGCGTGTGCAGATGAAGCAGCGGCTTCTGTAGCATCCGCAGCCCGAGAATCCACATCTTCGCGGGCGAGAACGTGTGCATCCAGGCAACGACGCCGACGCAATTCGGTGACGAGTTGGCGGCCAGCATTACATCGCGAATTTGCTCCGGCGTCGTAAGCACCGGCTTATAAATGACGCGCACGGGGATTTGCTGCGCATCGTCGAGCGCTTTGGTGAGCTCTTGAGAATGATGGGCAACGATTTCCAGCGTTTGTTTGCCGTATAAATGTTGGCTGCCCGTGATGAACCAAACTTCAAATTGTCTCAGATCGACTTTAGTCATGGTTGCCTCTGCCCGTAGTAAGCGTTCTTCCCGTGTTTGCGTGAGTAGTGTTTATCGAGTACGTATTGCTCAATGGGCAGTGCGGCGGGTGATAAGGCGAGCGTCTCCACTGCCATCGCGGCGACGGCTTCCAAGGCCACCGCATTCTTCACGGCTTCACTTGCATTCATCCCCCAGGTAAACGGGGCATGCCCAGCAACTAGTACTCCCGGCATCGTCAGGGGATCGAGTTTTAGAAACTTCTCGATGATGACGTGCCCAGTGTTCAATTCATAAGCTTCGCGCACTTCATCTTCCGTTAGCGGCCGAGTGACGGGCACGGGTCCATTGAAATGATCGGCGTGCGTCGTGCCGAAACAGGGGATCTCCCGGCGCGCTTGAGCAAAGGCGGTAGCGTAGCGACTGTGCGTATGAACGATGCCGCCGATCGCGGGAAACTTCTGGTACAGCAGGCGATGCGTCGGCGTATCGGATGATGGCTGGAGATCGCCTTCAATGACTTCGCCGGACGCCAACTCGACGATCACCATCTGCTCGGCATGCATGCCGTTGTATGCGACACCGCTCGGTTTGATCACGAGAAACTTGCGATCGGAGGAAACGGCGCTGACATTGCCCCAGGTGAGTGTCACCAATCCATGCGCGACGAGCTCGAGGTTCGCTTGGCAGACTTGTTGTTTTAGTTCTTCGAGCATGTTGTCGAGACTGGGTCGTGGCGTCGCCCCGCCATGGGGTATTAAACGCCGCGAACTTCATTGCGAATGGCAATCAAGTCCTTCATGACGTTGGTAAGCGAACCATTGAATGCCGTCATACCAAAAGCGTTGTGGAGTTTGCGATAAATGGGATATAGGCGGGCATAAACGGCCGAATTCGCTGAATTCGGTGTATAGACGGTGGACTTTGTACCGGTCATTTTCGCTTGGGCAGCTTCGACAGACGCATGAGCGCCGCTCGCCACCGCGCCGAAGACTGCGGCGCCCAACGCGCAGGTCTGCGCCGAACGGCTGATCTTCATCGGGCGGTTCGTTACGTCTGCATAGATTTGCATGATGAACGGACTCTTTTCCGCGATGCCACCGCAATTTATGACCTCGTCAACGTGAACGTCGTACTCTTCCAGACGATTGATGATCGTCAGCGCGCCGAAAGCCGTCGCTTCGACCAGAGCCCGATAGACTTCCGCCGCCGTAGTGTGCAGGGTCTGGCCGACGAGAAGCCCAGTTAGCAGGGGGTCGACCAAAATTGTGCGATTGCCGTTATTCCAGTCGAGGGCCATCAGGCCCGATTCGCCTGGTTTGAGCTTCGTGGCGGCGGCGGTTAGTTCGTCGTGTCCAGACTGGCCGTCGCCGCCAAAGTTCTTGACGAACCAGTTGAAAATATCGCCCACGGCGCTTTGGCCGGCCTCGAGGCCGTACATTCCTGGCGATATCGATTCGGGCACGATGCCGCACAGGCCGGGAATATTTGGCAGTTTTTGGCCGAGCGGCGCGACCATGCAATCGCACGTGCTGGTGCCAATGATTTTGACGAGCGTTCCCGGTGCACAGCCCGCGCCGACCGCGCCCATATGGGCATCGAATGCGCCAACGGCGACGGGGATGCCGGCAGCCAAGCCCACTTTGCCCGCTATTTCCGGCGTAAGCTGACCGGCAACGCGATTGGAAGCAACTGCCTTCGTTTGATACCGGAACCGCGATAACCCGGGTTCCAGCGAATCCAAAAACGCGGCGCTCGGCAGCCCATCCCACTCCGCGCTGTACATGGCTTTGTGGCCGGCGGCACAAATTCCCCGGGCGAGCTTTTCTGGATGGGTGTTGCCCGTAATGTATGCCGGCACATAGTCGGCGAGTTCAACCCACGAGGCGGCGGCGCGTGCCACCTGCGGCGCCGTGCGAACGCAGTGGAGAATCTTCGACCAATACCACTCGGAAGAATAGGTGCCGCCGCACTTCTCAAGGTATGGCAGGCCAGCCTGCTTGGCTTTCTCGGTGATCTCACGCGCTTCGTTGTGCGACGTATGATCCTTCCACAGCCAAGCCTGCGCGGCGAGTTCGTTTTCGAATTCGGGCAAGAGCGCGAGGGCGACGCCATCCGCATTTACGGGGAGCGGAGTCGAACCGGTTGTATCGATCCCGATGCCGACGACTTGGCTCGCGTCAAAACCAGGCGTGCCGCGGGCGGCGGTCACGGCACCCTTGACCGCGGCCACGAACCCCTCGATATAGTCGGCCGGGCTTTGCCGCGCGAGATTGGGATCGTCGGCCTTGAGCAGAATTCCGGCCGAGCCGCGGCGGTAGTCGAACACCGACGACGCGATTTCGTCACCCGTATCAATGTTCACAATGAGAGATCGAACACTGTTGGTGCCGTAGTCGACGCCGATCGCGTATCTGCTATCCATTTGCTGAGTCTGTCGCTATTTAAAATTCCTGGCCTTCACCCGAAGTGTCGTTGAGTGTTTAACGGTTCGAGCGTTGCCTTTCAGGAGCAATAACTGCCGCGAACATATCTTAATGCTCCCGAAAAACGGGCGACAGCATCGCTAGTTCCCGCTATCCGAAATCACTTCGCCGCCGCTGGCCGACGTCATCGCATTCCAAGTCACGATATCGATGTCATCTGTAAAAAAGCCCACCGATCCGTCGCACCGCGACGCATTCACACCACCCGGGTGCTTACTTCGCGCGCAAATGTGCTGTTGCTTATGACCGTTGCTGTCGGTTTTTGCGTCAGCCGGTGCATTCGACGGCGCGGAAACAGGTGCAGCCGGCGCTCCCGACGCCGATACAGGGAGGCCCTGCTGCAGCCACCCCGACTTTTGATTGGTCCACCATTCGCCCTGGCGGCAGAGGGCATCGGCATTCGCGGCACCCTGGGCGTTGGGTGTATGGAAGCCGGTGAAGGTTTGGCCGCCGAGTGCCGTTTGCGTATCGGCGTAGGGGCCGCCCCACGTATCTGTTTCAGGCAGGATGAGCACTTCGGACATCATCAGCGTGCTCGAAGTGCCGTCGGTGATGCGCGATAGCTTATTGACCTTGCGCGGAATGAACGGAGCGCCGCCGAAACGGATGCATGCGGGGAACGTGCCGAACGGGCAGGTGCCGACGTCGTGCTGGCCATAGACCGTGTTGCCGGCGTTCACCACATAGCTGGTGCGCACGCGAGCCCAAGTGGCATTCGACCACTCGTTCTTCTGCAAGCCGATATCCGATGGGCAGGCCAAAATGGGCACCAAGGCGCGGCGCCCCTGCTCGTTGGCTGGGTCGCTGAATGATTTCTTCACATCGACGAGACCTGCCAAGCCCGCTTCCTCAATATACGGCATCAGCGGTAGGTACCAGCCATGATCGTCGTACCAAGAGCCTGGATAGCCCGCTGGGTAACGGGCTGCCATATCGGCATTAGTCCAGCAGAGCGCCATGGCCGGTAAACCCTTTTTTGTGCTCTCGTAATTGAGCATGGCCACCCCGAGCTGGCGTAAGCTGTTGGTGCAGCGATTGCGCCGAGCCGCCTCCCGCGCTGCCTGGATCGCCGGCAGGAGCAGCGCCACGAGGATGCCGATGATGGCAATTACCACCAATAATTCGACCAGCGTAAATGCGCGCGATTCTTTCTTGCATCGTGTCATCACATGCTCCTTCCGGACTCAAAATCGTCGTCGAGCAAATCGACCGATGATTAATTGGTCAGCTGGAAGTCTCGGTTAGGATCGTCTCCATCCACTTTCAAGGGAATTCCCGTCGCGAATTTATCCGGCACCAGGTTCGCGGTATCCCGGAATGATTGCCCCGTGTGCTCGCTTTTTTTCGTCGGCCCGATCGGACGCGTGATATCGAAGAACACTTTCACTGGACCCTGCGGAACTTTCACCGCATCGTAGCGCCCCTTCGTAATCGGCACGGACACGGAGTCCGCGCCTTTGCCATCCGGGGCGAACATGATGAACGCGGTGGCGTCATCGGGCAGCGGTTTGCCGTCCAATGTAACGCTGCCTTGCAGGTGGGCCGTTGCCCCCGACTTCGAGCCGCAGCCGGTTGCGGCGATTGCACACCCTAATACCAGCAGCCATTGCAAGCTGAGGCCAACGCGGGCAGCGGGTCGAGCTGCTCGCGCATGTCGACCGCGCTCGCCAGCAATACATTTCAGGTTGTCGATTTTTGTGCCCACATCCGAACTACCTGGGCGCTCTTACACGCTTGGCATGGAAGAGCGCTATCCAAATTCTCCACGGCTTCGCACAATCAATGTCGACTACAGTCCCTTTCGGCAACTAAGCGTGCCGTGCGCTCCGCTGCCGCACGAAGAAGCAGGCGGCTGCTGCACACGCCAGAACGAGCACACTCGGTTCAGGAACAGCGCTGCCCGCGCCGCTCAAACTGCTGCCGCTGCCGGAGGTGTTGCCGAAGCGGGCCCGCCAAGCGGTGTAATCTTCTTGGGTGACCTGGCCTGGAGTCGTGCCGGCGACTTCGTTTGCCAATTGGAACGTCGTGCCGTTGTTTTTACGCCAAACAACATAGTCAGCTGCATCCACGACGCCATTGCTGTTGTAGTCGCCCGGCACGCCGATGGGAGCCCCCACAGTCGTCACTTGGAGGATACCGGTACCGGTAATCAACGCGGTTTGATGGGCTGCACCCGAGCCGATGGCTCCCCACGTGCCGATGGCTTGCGGAACGTTGTTTATGTACAGCGAATCAACCGTGTCGGTGCCGCCGAAGTTCAAATTGAAATTCGCACCGTTGGCCAGCAACACGTCGGCCGTATCGGCAAGATACGGATTGGTGATGCTTAGCGTGCCACCCAGCACCGACGTATTGCCGGTGTATGTGTTGGCGCCGCTGAGCGTCCAAGTGCTAGTGTTGCTCTTAATAATCGAGACATTATTGGTACCGGTCGCGATGCCGTTCGAGATGACGTCGATAACCTCGTTGCCGGCCGTGGTGCCGCCGAAGTTGACGGTGGCCGAAAGATCGACGTAGGCCTTGGAAATCCCGCCAATGCGGACATTCGCCGATGTCGGATTGAACGTGGTCACCTCACCGACCTGACCAGCACCCAAATTCACCTGGATGAAGCTGATGCTGCCCATGCCGGAGGTCACATTCGGACCGCTGGTGAAGGTAATCGTACCGTCGCCGAAGCCGGGATCATCGGTCGTGACCAGGTGGTCAATACCAGGACCAGGCGTTGCCCGGTCGGAAACGACCGTAGCTGTATTGCCCCAGCCGAACACGAGCGCCGGTGTAATGTTGTCGGAATCAGTCGCAAACGACAAGGTACGGGCGTTGGCGTTAGCACCTTCACCCAAATAGACCCGGTTGGTGGCACCCAACGCGGATGAGTTGGCCAAGATCAGCGTGCCTGCTTGAAGACGTGTGGGGCCGCTGTAGGTATTTGCACCGGAGAGCTTCTGAGTGCCGGCTCCCTGCTTCACAAAGCCGAGAACTCCGGTGCCGCCATTGTTCAGCGTGCCGGAGAAGTCATAGCTTCCCGTGGCGTTGTTCACAAACAGCCAACGTTCGTCGCTAGCACCATTCACCACGCTGCCGGAGCCGGACAGGCCGCCGACACCGAGGTCGCCAGACGCCGGATCGCCGCCGGCGGCACCGGTTCGATTCATTTGGACGGTTCCGCCTGAGACAGTCAATGGACCGCTAACGATGCTGCCATTTCCGCCACCGTTCGGGCCGGTGCTGGTGAATATCAAAGTTCCGGAGCCTTGTTTCACGAGGCCGTGAGCAGTGCCGCGCACTTCGCCGACGGTTAGGGTGCCCGCGCTCACGTTGACGGTGCGGCTCGTTCCAGCTCCACCAAGCGTGACGCCGGCATTGCCCATGTCGAGGTCGTTGGAGCCTGTGAACGTGAAGTCATCGTTCCAATTTTGAGCCGTGATCGTGGTAACGGCGCCGATAGCCGCGGTGGCGTTCAGCGTTTTGGCCGAGCCTGCGCCGATCGTGAGAGCGCCATTACCGATAGCCGATGCATGGCCGAGGTTCAGCGTACCACCAGTGAAGTTAGTGCCGCCGGTGTAGGTGTTGGGATTATTGAGCGTGAGCGAGCCCGTGCCGCTCTTCGTGAGACTCGTGGTGCCGCCGATACCAACGGTGCCGCCAAAGGTGTAGCTCACTGCGCTGTTGTTCACGGTCACCGCAGCAGGAGTGACGGCCTCGGTGACAGTGATGTTGGTGGTGGTCGGCGGATTTGCGCCGTTGTAGGTATCGGCGAAGAGAACGACGTCGCCCGGGGCAGAGGCCTCGCGGTACGCCGTTGCAGTTGCACCATTGTTAATCCGGAAGTTCAGCGTGCCGCCGGCGTCGCCGGGACCTTCTGCCTTGTCCCAATTTCCGTTGACATCACCACGCCACATAATCGGCGCGGCCACGATCGACATATCGATCGACGTGTTCGCTGTGTTGTTGATAAGCGTGCCCTGGGTCCGTCCGGCTAAGCGGCACGGTCGCGTTGAACTTAGCAAAATCACTGGCCGAGAGTGCGGCTCCGGAGTAATCGAGCAGCGTAACCGTGCCGGAAGTCAATCCGCCGGCATTGATCGCCGAAACCGCGACCGTGGAGCTACCGATGGTTAACGCTCCGGTATCGGTCAAGATCGGCACTGTTGGATTTGCCAGACTATTGAAATCGAACACCAGCGAAGTCGAACCTCCAGCCGTTCCGAGCGAAATGCCGGTGGTCGTCAGCCGCGTAGTGCCGATCGCGCCGACGCCAGCGCCAACGCCGGCGCCATTGGCGACTGTAATGTTCTTGATGTTAGAGGTCATCGTGCCCACACCGCTGAAGAGCAAGGTACCGCCGTTGACTGTCGTGTTGCCGGTGTAGGTGCTGCTGCCCGCGAGCGTGAGCACGCCGGCGCCATTTTTGGTGAGTCCGCCGTCGGTGGGGTTGTCGCCGCTGATGGCGCTGTGCTGGAGCGGAGAGGCGGCGGTGACGTTGAAGCCAGCCGTATCGATGATGGCCCCGCCGTTCCGCACGTTGGCGGCGGTGAGGTTCTGGAGGAAGCTGGTGTTGTTGGCGGCCGCTTTGAGCGTGCCGCCGTTGAAGTTGAACGTGCCCGAGGCGCTGGCCGCCGTCTTCTGCACACCGGGCGTGGTGAGCGTGCCGCCGTTGAGGTTGTACACATACGTGCCCGTGCTGCCGCCGTTGCCGAGAATCACACTTCCGGTGCCGCCCACCGTGGTGCCCGCATCACTGTAGAAGGTCACCGTGCCGCCGTTCTGATTGAACGTCGAAGTGCCCGAGTGATTGCCGCCCTGGCCGAAGCCGATGCTGGCGTTGTTCTGCAACGTGAGCACCCCCGAGTTCTGGTTGAACACGTTCGTGGTGGCGTCGAACACGCCCATCTCCAATACGCCCGTGCCGCCGGCCGCCGTGTTGACGTTGATCGTGCCGCCGCCGTTGGTCACCGTGGCCGTATCGCCAGCCGCGCCGGCGAAGCCCAGCGTGAACCAGTGCAAGGTATTCAGCGTGCCGCCCGTGATCGTGGCCGTGCCCTTCATCGTGGCCGCGTTGTTCGCGCCGCGGGCCAGGCTGAAGATGTCGGCCGTTACCGTGCCGCCGCTCTGCTGATACGTGTTATCGGTGCCCGAGCCCTGGCTGAAGAAGTTCGCCCCGACTTGGAATTCACCCAGCACGGTGACCGTGCCGTTATCCATATTGAAGTGGCCGTTCGAGCCGCCCGCAGCGCCCAGGAAGATGCCGCCTGCGGCGAGCGTGCCCGTGGTGTTGACGTTCACCGTCGATACGGTGCCGTTGTCGAGGCCGGCTAGCAGGTTGCCGTTCTTGGTCGAGCCGCCAATGTTGATGCTGCCCGTACCCTGGCCGAAGCCCGTGTAGGTGCCGCCCGTGGCAGCCGTGTTCGCCAGGTTGTACGTGGCATTCGCGGCCAGGTAGCCGTGCCAGAACCAGCTGCCCTCGCCCGTGTTGAGCGTGCCGGCCGTCTGGTCCAACCGGCCGTTGGCGCCCGTGCCCACCCGCACGTCACGCGAGGAGGTGGCATTGCCCGCGAGAATCGGGTAGTTGCCCGTCGCCAGGCTCACGATCGCATCGTTGTTCCCCGTCCCCGGCAGGCCATTGTCCCAGTTGCTCGCCGTGTTAAAGTCCTGGCTCGTCAGCCCCGTCCAAATCGTGTCCGCTTGCGCGGGGGAGAAAGTTGACACCACAAAAGTGGCTACCGCCATCCAAATTGCCAAACCGATGGCAGCGCGAGAAACCGAAAACCGCCGAATTCGAATGCGAAGCTCGCCGTTCATGATCCACCTTTCAACCTTCCCGTGTACGGCCGTACACAGCGTTAAGTCGACGTCCAAAGATGCGATTCGTGCCAGCCAATCAAGAGAATTCGCGGCAGCTGCCCGCGATCGCGATAGAGTGCCGCCGAACGCACATGCCCCGTGTCGTTCGGGCAAGCGAAGCCGCAAAGCTTACTTTGGAAAAGCACCCAACCGATCAACCGCCGCGAAAAGTTCAACCGTACGGCGTTCGACTGAGGTCGCCCTCAGCAGCCACGATCGACACGTCGACAAAATCGTGCGCCGATGCAATGGTTGACGCCTGTGCGCGATTATAATAAGTCTGAAAGGCAGGTCAACCAAAAAAACTAATCGAGTTTTAGAATTTGCGAAAAAGTTTTGGCTAGACTATTTTGGGGAATGAGCCCGCAAGATGCCGCAATACGCGGGTAATTCCACGATATTGAAGAATTGAGACGATGCGACCACTCCGCCGCCCAGCCCATTGTTCCGTCATCGAATCAAATCCGTTCGTTTTGCGCGGTTCTAATATTTTGCCAGTTGGTGCCACGGCCTTACACTTAAATGGCAGCGGAAATAGCTCAAACTTGGGGTCAGTGGCGCCTATGCGGGCCGATCGAACAGCAACATCTTCATCATCGCTAGCATCTCCCGTCCCCAAGATTGCTCTGCTAATCGAAACCTCGCGCGGATATGGCCGGTCGATGCTGCGCGGCATTGTGCGTTACGCGCGGCTCCACGGGCCATGGAGCTTTTACGTTACGCCGGGCGATTTCCAGCAGGCGCTGCCGCGAATTCAACTGTGGGGAGGCGCCGGCATAATCGCGCGTGTGGAAACCAAAGACGTTGCTGAGGGGCTAATTAAGTCCGGAGTGCCGACGATCATACTCGACGTGGAACCGAAGCTGGTCGAGGAAGTCCCCAATTTAACCCAGCTCAGCGAGGTTCGTTCCGATTCGGAAGGCGCCGCCCGCATCGCGGCCCAGCATCTGTTGGAGCGAGGGTTTGAGAACTTTGCCTTTATCGGTCGCCGCGGCCGCGTATGGTCGGATATCCGCTGCGAAGCGTTTGAAAAATCGGTCCGCAGCTTCGGCTTCGATCCACATATATATACTCAGCCACGCAAGCAAGCTGACCGAATTTGGGAACGCGAGCAATCCAGCCTTTCCGCGTGGATTGAAGACCTTCCCAAGCCCGTGGGTATCATGGCTTGCGACGACGATCGCGGCCATGAAGTGCTGGAAGCGTGCCGCCTTGCGCAGGTGAACGTTCCTGAAGAAGTTGCCGTTATTGGTGTCGATGATGACGATCTATTCTGTGAACTAGCCGAGCCGCCGCTCTCCAGTGTTGCATTCAATGCGGAGCATGGCGGCTATCGCGCGGCACAACTGCTCGATCAGATGATGCAGGGTCGCATTCAAACGCCGCAGAAACTGATCGTCGAAGCCACGCAAGTGAATCCGCGCCGTTCCACGGACGTTAAGGTGTTTGACGGCCCGGAAGTGAGCGCTGCGCTGAGCTTCATTCACCGCAATCGCTCGCGAGACTTCACGGTTGATGACGTTGCTAGTGCAGTGGGAATCTCGCGGCGCAACCTGGAAGTGAAATTCCGCAAATCCGTGGGCCGAACGATCCTCTCGGAAGTACAGCGAATTCGATTGGACCATGTCAAACGAATGCTGCGTGAAACCGATTTGTCGATTCCCCGCATCGCGGAAGCCAGCGGATTCAACTCGGCGAGCTATCTGACGCAAGTGTTCCGCAAAGATTTCGGCATTGCGCCCGTCAAATACCGCTCGAAATTTCGAGTCTGAAGGTCCGCGGGTCGGGGCCGCCCGATTGCGCAGGGCCGATGCGGAAAAGCGCACATGCTGTCCGCGCCTCGGCGTTATGCCTGCGAAATTTCGCAGCGATTTTTATGTTTTACGTAAAAATCTGTTGCATCCATTTTTCCCGCAGATACAATCGCGCATAGCCCGCTGGACGATAGCGGCAGCGGGGCTTATCAAAATCGCGCACTGTTTAGTGCCCGTACTACGCCCAGGCAACTCCGTTTGAAATGATCCGCTAATGAAAGCGACCGCAATTCTACAAGTGTATCTGTTGGCCGTGCTTGTTTTGCGCCAACTTTTCCGCAACGAGCTAGACACCAGTTCGTCCAGGTTGCGGGCGTGCTCAGGCTATTTGACCGAGTGGATCAGCCGGTTTGCCAGAGCGTCTTCGGATCAGATCGCGGGCATTGTCTCCAAGCTCTGCGAGTATCGATCGGCGCCGACCGCTGTGTCGTTCGCATCGCACTCAAGTTTGAGCTGCCGATCAGTTCATTCTACTTCTGCGGCAAAGACGTACTTTCTAAGCGATTACCAATCTCTACGACTTGGTCACATCATTTGTGACGCGTCAAACGATCGTTCAACGGGGCACGGCAACAGAGTCGAGATGTGTATTTAGTTTGATTCTGAGTGGGCATTCATTGATCCAACTAGCAAAGGTCAGGCGTATGGCAAGGAAACTTAAGTTCGTTCGCGCAAGCATCGTATGTACCTTCGTGTTCGCAGCATGTATTCTGTCAACTTTCTCCCCTGCGCAAGCGGACACGACTTGGACGGGGCTGACGAGCCAGGACTTTAACACGGCGAGCAACTGGGACAATGGCCTACCGGGGACGGGGAACAACGATGCGATCGTGAGCCTGGCGACGGGCAACTACCCGATTCTCGCGGGCAATGCCACCTCCTCGCGTGACGTGCGGGTAGGCACGGGCGCCAACGGCCGGTTGGACCAGACGGCCGGCACGCTCAACACGGGCGAGGGCAGCTGGTTCTGGCACGGCTACCTGGCCGCGAATGCCACGTACAACCTGGCGAATACGGCTGCCACGGGCGGCACCTACACGGGCTTCGGCCAGGGTACGGGCAGCATCAACATTGGCGGCAGCACTAAGAACGGCAACCTGCTGGCAGGCCTCGACAACGGCACCGTATCGACGGTGAACGTCAACACCACGGGCACGCTCGCCGCGGGCGGCATCTTCCTGGGCGCTGCGGGCGGCTCGAACGGCCACTTCAACATGGATAACGGCACGGTCACCGTGCTGGGTGAATTCCAAGTGGGGGCGAACTTCTTCAGCCAGGGCTCGGGCACCGATAACACGTATCAGCAGAGCGGCGGCTCGGTAACGGCCGACATCTTCAGCCTGGCCCGCGGCGCGAACAACGCGGCCACGATGAAGGGCACGGCCACGATCACGGGCGGCACGCTGAATACCTTGCACTGGTTCACGCTGGGCTTCGCCGGCGCGGCTGGCGATACGGCCACGGTGACCAACGGCGGCGGCACGATCAACGTCAACACGGCGGCCGGCGGCACGGGCGTATTGGAGATGGGCGTGTTCGACGCCACCACGAACGTGTTCAACCAGAACTCGGGTGTGCTCACATTGCAGAACAACGCCAGCATCGGCTTCGGCCAGGGCGGCAATCACTCGGGCACTTCGACATTCAATCAGAACGGCGGCACGGTGACCTTCTACAGTGATGCGGGCACCACGGTGGGCGGCACCGGAAGCGTGAACCTGGGCAATGGCGGCAGCACGGGCACGTATGTGTACAACCTCAACGGCGGCACGCTCACCACGCCCGGTGTGCAGAAGACGGCGGCCAGCGCCTCGGGCACATTCAACTTCAACGGCGGCACGCTCAAAGCGGCCGCTAACAACACCAGCTTCCTCCAGAACCTCACCGCCGCCAACATGCGGAACGGCGGGGCCATCATCGATACGGCTGGCTTCAACGTCACCGCCGCCTCTCCGCTCCAGCACAGCGCGATCAGCGGCGACAACCCCACCGACGGCGGACTCACCAAGAATGGTGCCGGCGTGCTCACGCTCGCGGGAATTAACACCTACACAGGTGACACGCTTGTAAACGCCGGAACGCTGGCGCTGGCAGATAACGCCGGCATGGCGTTCGTCGTCGGCTCAGCCGGCGTGAACAGTAAGATGATTGGTAGCGGCACCGCCAACTTGGATGGTGACTTTACCTTCGACCTCAGCGGCGCGAGCACAACGCCAGGCGCGAGCTGGACGATCGTAAACGTCGGCACCTTAACGGAAACGTTTGGTCCGACGTTCACGGTAAACGCGTTCACCGACGCAGGCAATAACATCTGGACGAAGAGCATCAACGGCACGTACCACTACCAGTTCTCCGAAACCACCGGCGTTTTGCAGGTTGTGCCGGAGCCGGCGATGGCCTTGATGTTACTCACGGCACTCGGCATGCTGCCTGCGTTTCGCCGGCGTGCAGCTTAACGTGATTGTCGTTTGCAAATTGCCAGTAAGAAAAACGTGGGCCGGCTTGCTGCGGAGCAAGCCGGCCTTCGTGCTATATTGCAGGGGCAATGTTACAGAATTTCGGCGCTCTCGTGGCAATCGCGTGGATAGAACATCATTCCCTTTAGCGCTGTTGTTGGTTGCGGCATCACTTGGCGGCGCTGCCGCCCAAGAGCCGCGATTGCTGGCGCTCACCGGCGACCTGGACATCCACGACCCCGTGATTGCCAAAGAGCAAGATACGTACTATATCTTCTGCACCGGCAGTTTGCGCCGCGGCGGGATTCTTCCAGTAAAGGTCTCACAGGATCTGCACGAATGGCGCCGACTCCAATCGGCCCTCGACCGACTTCCACAGTGGACCGCGCAGGACTTTCCCCGCGCTCGCTCGGCCTGGGCGCCTGATATTTCTTACTTCAACGACAAGTACCACCTGTATTACGCCGTTTCGTCGTTCGGTACGAACGACTCTGTGATTGCGCTGGCGACAAACACCACGCTTGATCCATCGCGCGACGGTTACAAATGGGTAGACGAAGGGGCGATCGTGCGGTCGCGCCCAGCGAACGATGATTTCAACGCCATCGATCCCAACATCGCGATTGAAGATGCAGGCAACGTGTGGTTGTGTTGGGGCAGCTTTTGGGGTGGCATCGTGATGCACCGTATCGATCCGAAAACCGGGCGCCTCGCCGACGGCGCCAAGCTACAGCGACTCGCCGCGAGGCCCACGGAAGTCAACGGTCAAATGCAACCCACCGGAGGCGCGCTGGAAGCGCCATTCCTCATCCGTCACGATGGTTTTTGGTACTTGTTCGTCTCTTGGGACTATTGCTGCCGCGGGAAAAAGAGTGACTATAAGGTCGTCGTCGGCCGTTCAGCAGTGATCACTGGCCCGTATTGCGACCGCAACGGCAAACGCATGCTCGAAGGAGGTGGGACACTCATCGTTAAAGCTGCGGCCGGCCAATGGCGCGGAGCCGGTCATCCCGCAGTCTATAAAGAGCAGAATATCGACTATTTGCTCTTCCATGCTTATTCCGCCGCCAGCGGGCAGCCGAGCCTGCAGATATCGACGATCATGTGGGAGGGCGGTTGGCCGCGCGTAGCGCAGCTTCCATGACTTGGCGACTTACGCACGCTTTGCCGAGTTAACGCAATCGAGTCTTGTCGGTCAACTTGGCTAACGATTGCGTGAGTCGGCAGGATGGATCCAACCGACCCAGCCGCCGCCCGGGGCCATTTTTACTTTCACGCTGCTGTCGGCAGTGACTGGTTCTGTGCTGCAGCGAAAATCCTCGGCATTGCGCGTGGCGTTGATGCCATCGCTCCAAGTGTCGATTTCAAATTCGCCCGCCGGTAGGAAGTCAAGCTTAATGTCGAACTCCCGCGGGTCCCAGTTCGTCATCGCCCCAACAAACCAGTCGTCGCCCGACCGCCGAGCGATCGCGATATGCTCGCCCGCCTTGGCGTCGACGACGATCGTGTCGTCCCAAACCGTGGGCACGGCCGAGAGAAACTTCATGCACTCGGGTTCTTTGCGATAGCGTGTCGGGCTGTCGGCAAGCATCTGCAGCGGGCTTTCGTACACCACGTACATCGCCAACTGGTGGCACCGTGTGCCGAGGCTCATCGGGTGCTCGTTGATCGAGCGGTAGTCGTCGCGTGTTGCGTTCCGCATTGCCCCCGGGGTGTAGTCCAGCGGTCCGGCGACCATGCGAATGAAGGGGTACAGCAATTCTTGCGGAGGATTGGCGTGCTTATCGGTCCACTTATATTGTTCGAGCCCGCACACTCCTTCGGAAGTGAGCACGTTGGGATACGGCCGGTTGAGGCCGAACGGCTTGCAGGCGCCGTGGAAGTCGACGAGCAGATGTCGGGCCGCGGCTTCGCGCGCCACGCGATGGTAGTATTCGATCATCCATTGATCGTCGCGCTGCATGAAATCGACTTTAATGCCCGCGACGCCGAGCTTCTCGAACCGGTCGAGGGCCTCTTCCAGATTGGCGTCAAGCGCGTTCCACAACACCCAAAGCACCACGCCGACACCCTTCTCTTTGCCATAACGAACAATCTCGGGCAGGTCGACGCTCCGATTCTCGTGCAAAATATCGCTCGTCGAAGCCGTCCAGCCTTCATCGAGCAGAACGTACTCGATGTGGTACTCGGCCGCGAAGTCGATGAAGTGCTGATACGTGGCGGTGTTAATGCCGGCGCGAAATTCGACGCCCGTGATATCGATGCCGTTCCACCAATCCCAGGCGACTTTGCCGGGCTTGATCCAGGATGGATCTTCGATCGCGAGCGGCTGACCGAGCTCGTGGATCAACTCCGATTGGACCAAATCGGCGTCGCGCTCCGAGATGATCATCACTCGCCAAGGAAATGTCCGCGTGCCAACGGTCTTGGCCAGGTAGGGCGCTGGTTTGGTCACGATCACATCGCGGTCGTTCTTGGCATAGGTTTCGAGCGGGAACGGCGCATACTTGCCGACCAGTCCCGCCCGGCGCTCGCCCGCGCCGCGCAGGTACATGCCGGGGTAACTCCGCAGATCCGACTCGGAAATGTAAACTTTGCGCCCATCGCCGAGGTCGACAAGCGTGCCGGTCGAGCAAAAGCGGTTCGCCCCGATATCCGCGAGGGCTTCATGCTTGTAGACGCGCTCCTGGTGACTCTGCATCGTTTCTTCTTCGGGGAACCAGATCTGCGGATCGCCCGGAAAATTGAATTCGGCAAGTTCGTCGTCGACCGTGATCTCATCCGCTAGCGACGTTTCCCAGCGATAGGCGACACCGTCGTTATATGCTCGGAAAACGAGACGGGCTTTGTCACCCAGTTCGAGCGCGAGCTCCTTGTACGCCACCTTGCGCTGGCGGTACTTGCGCGGAACGACGAAGTTAAACATTTCCTCGCGGGAGTTCTCATCGGCGGTGATTTCTTTCGCTTCTTTTCCCAGCCAACCGCTGCCGGCGACTTTGAGATCCACTTGCGAAGGAGCAACCACTGGAGTCTCCCCTGAGCGCACGCTATATGAGATTCCGTTACGCGGCTCGACTCGCACCTGCAGACGACCATCGGGCGAACTCAACTCCCAACGCTCCACGCCCGAAGCTTCTCTGGCGAAACAAGCAACTACGATTGCGATCGCCGCTGCCAGATAACGAGATGAACCCACTGTCATTGATGCTCCTCTCAGAATCGTTTGATGAACGCCAGCTGGAGGCGGCGCCTGGAATTGGCCGACACTGCCCCCTGCGTCGAGTTCATCGCCTCGATCTCCACTGTGCCGCCTGTTCTAGCGGGACAATGGCGTAGGGCCGACCCGACGGAATTGCTCATCCGTGAACACTTCGCGCGAGCGAATCTCGCCGCGACCGACTCGCCCGAACTGCCGAGCGGTTTATAAGAGCCTACCCCAATGCTAACCGACAGAGAAAGGTCCCCAAGGTCGCAGCTCGCGCCGGCATCCCGCGGAGCTAAGTACCCCCCTTCAACTCGCGAGAGGGGTGTGCACCGCGGAGCATTGCCGCCAATGGACGCAGCCGGCCCAACCGAATCGTGCCCCATGCCCCCCCAATCGAAGGCTTGAAAAGCAACTCGCATGGCGATCGCGCCATCGTGCCTGTCGATGTGGCCAAGAACGAGGACTCCTGGTCTCTGTTAGAATGTGTGCGGGATGCTTGGCGGTTCTTCATCAGCGGGGCCTTCCTGCGTTCTCGATCGGGTACACGGTGCTGCTCACGCCAAACGGTATGGGAAAGGTACTACTATGCGATTCATTGTCTTTACCTGGTTCGTGTTCCTCATGGCCACGTCGGTAAACGCGGAGTGGCAAGTTGTTTCGGACTCGGACAACCGCCAACCGCTGCCGAGCGATCTTCCCCGCGTCGGCACGAAGGTCATGGTTGGCAGCGAGCTGCCGAACAACCAGAAATTTCGTTGGCTCGTTGCTGATCTTGTCATTCCGGAAGCGATCGATGGCCAGTCGACCTCGGGCAAGACGATCGGCCTGCAATTCAACGCAGCCGACGGCGGTGAGATCTATGTGGCTGGCAAATTGCAGGGGCGCTACGACAATGATCATCCACTCCTGGCAGTCTTAGCCGATCACGCTCAATCGGGAGTCGTCGTATCGGTGGCGGTTGAAGTCTTCGGTAATGTACAAGGCGGCGGAAAGCTCGATGAAGCCAAGCTCGTGATCGTGCCGGCAGATCGCACACGTCCATGTATGTTCACCGCCGGCATCGATCCAAGTCTTGGTTCGATACCGAACGGGCTGATCGGTTTGAGCCAAGGTGGCGGCATGTCGGACTACGACGCATCCACTGCGGCCAAGCTCAAAGAGGGCGGCTTCAAGTGGTTTCGCATGGACAACATCTTGACGGCCGTCGCGAAGAAGAGCCCCGCTGGCAAACTCGACTACGATTGGTCGGACTTCGACCGCCGCCTCGATTTCATTTATCAAATCGGCGCCGTGCCGATTTTTGCAGCTTCGTACATGCCGCAAGTGTTCGACGCGGTGCCGAATAACGATCGCCAGAGCGCGCCGCGGGACTATGCCGATTGGGAACAGCTCTGCCGTCAAGCGGCAACCCATGCGCGGGAGCGCGGCACCCCGGTTACCTATTGGGAAGTCTGGAACGAAGCCAACAGTGGATGGATCAAGCCTGGGCCAAACGACACCGGCTCCGCAGCATTTCAACAGCTCTACGATGCCGCTCTGGGGAAAACGGAACCGGATCACGAAATTGTGCGACGGTTTGAAGCATACGCCAAACTTTACCAGGCTACGGCTCGCGGCGTGCTCCAGGGCGACAAGGCAGCAAAAGTCGGCGGTCCGGCGCTGGCCAGTGGTCCCTTCGAAAATAGCGAGTACGGAAGCTGCAGCCACGGCAAAGGCTTCGCCCGCGGGCTCATGCGGTGGTGCGAACAGGAAAATCTTCCGCTCGATTTCCTGAGCTGGCACGAGTACTTCCAACCCGCCGACATGATTGCCAAGGAAGCCGATGCGCTGCGCGAGTATTTGCAGGAATTTCCAAAACTGCGCGACGGCGTGAAGAATTTCATGATTACTGAGTGGAACGAAGCGTGGTGGGCAGACCGGCCGCACGATCACGAGCTGGGCGCCGCCTGGTGCGCCAACGGCATGGTCCGCGCGATGATTCCTCACCGCATCGACAAGCCATGTTTGTTCTATGTCAAACAAGGCGACACGAATTTTCGCGGTGATTTCAGCATCATGATGGCGGAGAATCGGCCCAAGCCAACATTCAATATGGCGCGCATTTTCAATTCACTGAGCGGCCAATGGGTGAAGGTCGACGGCGGCGACGACGATGTGTGCGCGGTTGGCGGCTGGGATGCAGACCGCGGCCGGTTGGCTATCGTGCTGGTGAATTATCGCGACCGTTACGCCATTCGCAGGCAAGTCCACCTGACAATCGACAAACTGCCAGCGTCACTGGCCGGTGGAACTTGGCGGGAATTCACCATCGATCCCCTCCACAGCAATGCGTTTACAGACGCTAGTCGCTGTGAGCTGGAACAGACAGGCGGAGGCTCGATTGATCAGCACACGTTCAGCTATGATCGCCAGTTGCTGCCAAACTCGGTCGTGATGCTGGAGCTTGCGGTCAACTCAGCGCATTAAAAACTCGCCAGCCCCGCACAACTCGGCTGCCGCGGAACTCTTACTCCACGGCAGCCGTGCGTCAAACCCATGTCGACGGAATTTGCATCGCGGCCGCGATCGACATTACCGCTGTCGAATCCGGCGAGCCATGAGTGCCGCTCCAACCAACCCCAGTAAGGAGGCTGTGGCCGGCTCGGGAATTGCGGAAACTCGGATGTCGTCGTACCACACAGTATCGTGGTTATTGCCAAAGTTGACACCCAGCCGGAGCGTGTTGAGGTCGGCGCCTTGGCGCTGTCCGACGCCGTTGTAGACCAACGCGTCGTTGACATAAAACCGCACGTCGCCGCCGACATTGGCATCGGCTTCGATGCTGAGCTTTACCCAAGCGTTCACGGCAGGGCGGTTCACTCCGGTATCGAACGTTCCCATGCCATGGCCGTCGCGGTACGCCGTGCGGACAGAAAACCTCTCGGACCCACCGGCATAATCTTGCAGCCAACCCAGCTGCAGATAGTCGGTGCCGAAGCCGACACCCTGCGTGAGCTGGATCATTGCGCGCGAATCATCGACATCCGGATTGGCATTGTCGGTGTAGAGATAAGCATCCAGACGCAGAGCGCCGGTGCCATCGGCAAGCTGGGTGTAGGAGGAAAACCCGCCCGGTTCCGCTTCGGAAGCGCGATACGAGGTTTGGCCCGCGGGCGTATGATTCCTCGCACCGTCCAAGTTAAGGTGATCGAGCGCACCAGGCCAAGTGTTCCAGCCGTCGCTGCCAGTTTCAAAATCTTCAAAATACGGCGTGACGGCAATTGCTGGAGCGGCCGATAACAAGACGGCACACAAGGCAATTAAAAGGATCCTCATCACTAGCGCCTCCATAATCTGAGGGAATCTGGAATGCCAGTACACGATCGAATTAGGCGGTTGCCTGGCGGCGGCGTGAACTGCTGAGGCCAGCCCATACGCAGCACAGCAAAGCAAAACACCCTGGCTCGGGAACCATCGCCAGGCTTACGTTATCGAACCAGAACGGCGAATCTGGCGTTCGCACGCTAAGCCCCAGCCGTATTTCATCAAGCACGAATCCGGCCCCGGCGCCAGGACGACGGTTGCCGGTGCCGACCAGCGCATTGTCGATATAGAATTGAACATCGTTCGAACCGGTGTAGGGCAGGGCCTCGATGCGGAGTTCATGCCAGCCTTGCGTGCGGGCGACGCTTGTTGCCACATTGCCACCCAGCGAGGTGCGCACGTAATAGTTGTTAAGGCTCACGGCGCTGTTGACGCCCACTTGATAGAAATCCGAGCCAGAGCTGTTGGCAAGCATGATCGCGCCGCCCAAGTTCGTGGAACCATCCTGGCTGGTGTCGGTGCGGATGTTTTCATCCCAGAACTGCACGGTCGCGACCTCGCGTTGTCCGCTGGGAACGATCCCCACGGAAACCGTGCCCGGCTTGTTTCGCATGTAGTACACGTCGACGACGCCATCCACGAACGCATTGACCTGCTTCGCAGATTGAGCGCCGAGATGATGCCCGCCGGTGTCGCCTTGTAGTAGGCTTTGCCCGGCGATGGCGACTTGGGTCCAGGTGCCCGAACTCACACCCGCTTCAAAGTCATCCGAGAACAGAGTGGCTGCCATCGTCGACTTGCCAACGAACAAGAGAGCGGCCAAGGCCGCGCAAACGAACGAGACCGTCTTCATCACTAGCGCCTCCAACCGAAATGAACCTGGTTTACGATCGTCGTCGAAGTTGTCGTCGCATTCGCGGCACGCGAACCTGCCACGTGAAGGACATCCTCGGCGCGCACTCGTTATCTAACGGCCACGAGGAATTGTCAACAAAAATCTATAATGCGACCCGCCGAAATGCCAAATACCCCAATCGGGTTGATAAGCGAGACTTTGAATCTTAAGCGGCGGACGCGGCCCAGCAACAGGCTGCCGGCGAGCACCACGATAATCCACATCGACCGCGCCTCGGGGACCAACCTGGTATCGCTCTGCGAACTGCCGCTGCCGACGCTGCCGCCAAACCGTTGTCGCCAAGCGTCATAGGCATATTGCCCACCGATCGAATCACGCCAAACGACGTAGTCGGCCGCATCGACTACCCCATTTTGGTTGTAATCGCCGTTTGGCAAAGCAAATACGGCGAGGTTGGCGCCAACCAATCGTTCGGGAATTTGAGAAGGAGAGTTAATGAGGAGCGACGGCTGATTGTCCGCGTAGAAATTTGCTGCAAGTTCCGTGGAGCCACCGCCATCCATGCTAATGGCGTTCGTCGCCCCGTAACTTGCCATGTAGCCGGCGAGTTCGGCGAGTGTTACGCCTTCGCTGAAACCAGGCTGGCGGCCGTCGACCGTCATTAGCAATAACTTGCTGTTTCCAGCCGTTAGTCCAATGGCGGTCCGGGGATCGGTCCCCGTCGAGGGCGCGACATTGACGCCGCTTTGCAGAATCCGCTCTTTTCCGGTCACAGCGTTATACAGCGATACACTCGGCAACGTTTCGAAGCCGGTAGGCACGCTACTTGGCATCTTCACAATGAAGGCCTGGTTTGATTGCGAGATATTGAGCGCATCATCGAAATTGTTGTCATTATTCGGTGGCAACTCCCAGGGCGAGTACTTGTTGCCATTGGAAACCGTCAGCCCGAGATTGTTAGCCCAAAAGACGCCATTCACCGTTTCCGAAGAGAAATAGGAACAGTTGATGGCAAGCTGCGCGCCGATTTGATCGGCATACAGGCGGGTGGCTTCGCGAACGGTTTCCAGCGGAACCCCCGCAAAACCTGGGTTCGTGCCGATCGGCCGGGGATCTGGCCCCGGCGGCGTCACTTGAAAACTGATCCCGGAGGCGGCGAGATCAATCTCTGCCACGTTGATGTTCAGCGGGCGAGGCGACGTTTCGGTCTGATGGTAGAGTGCGATGCCTAAGAATGGCCGCGTTACCGTCTGCGCTGCGGGGGCGAGACCAGACCCCATGAGAACGATCACCATCGCCGCGGAAATATGGTGGCGAAATGGCATGATATGCAAGGCGAGCTGCGCCGCAGGCGGGCAGGCCGATTGCTCCGTTAAACAGGGTATCGCCAACTGCCCTAAACCAACTAGGTAACGCAAAGTAATTGTTTCATTTGCCAATCGTACTGGGGCAAAACGACAAATGCAAATTTGGCGGCCCGCGAAATTTGCGGTTTGAGTTTCGATGTGCTAAGATACGGGCGCTTTCAGGCGGGTCGACTGATTCGGGCCAATGCTTGCTTTCGTGGCTCTCGCTTAATCCCGTTGCTTCGAGTCAGCGTCGCGCTCGACGAACGGCACAACTTCATGCCGTGAATGATCGTCTTGTGTTTCGACCGCTCCGATTAACGGCATCGCGATATCGTTCATTGAGGAGGCCTGGTCATGCGAGCATTCGCTCTGGCATTCATCATTGCCGTGTTTTCGGCCGGCGGCGCGTTTGCTGCGCCCGGTGATCAATGGATTCTCGGAATCGATCACTTGGACAATCCCGCGCATGGCCAGTTCCTTACGCTATCCGGCGGCTACTCTGGCGTACAATCATCTGGCAACCCAGCGTATTCCGGCAACGCGTATCGCTACAGCAACGGCGGAGCCGCCGATGGCACTGCCCGGGTCTATTGGAGCCTCACTGGGAACTCGGTTAACAACAATACGCCCGTCCCGACAACCACCGAACTCTACTCCATCGAGTTTTTTGGCACACCGGTCGGCGGCAGCAGTTACCAACCCATTGAATCACAGTTTCACGGCGTCAGCGGCGAAACTTATCCAATCGACAGTGCGATACCGTGGAACGGCGCTTTCGGAACAAACCATCAATACATCAAGTCGGATTTGAAGAACCTTGGGCAATGGAACGCGACTGGCCCCGGATCCCATGCGCCTGAAAGCTCGGCGGCCAACGCTGGGCCTAACGGCAACTATATGTGGCTCACGGCAGGTTCCTGGCTGTATGCGAAATGGGACTTCTCGTTCGCGGTTGACCGCAGTTGGAGCGCCCTCCGCCTGACGCAATTGACCCCGATTGCCGGGCCACCGCCGACTGGCGACTACAACCACAATGGCACGGTCGACGCCGCCGACTACGTATTATGGCGCAATACCGTGGGGCAAACAGGAGCGAACCTGCCAGCCGATGGATTTGAAGACGGCATGATCGATGAGTTCGACTACTTTATTTGGCGGGAGAACTTCGGTCACACCTCGGCCAGTGCCGCTTCAGCGTTGGTCCCTCAAGCTGTGCCCGAGCCCTCAGCCTTGGCCATCGCCGCATTGCTCACAATGCTCGCGAGCGCGGCGCCGCGCAACGGCGGAATGCGCTGCGAATGGTATAGAACACAAGGACATCACCGTAAGCGGCCGTGTTCGCAATGATTGCAAATGAATAGGAGCCCGCGGAATGTTGGGCTTGCCGAAGTTGATCGCGACGTTCGAGCGACGGTGCGCTGTTGCAACACTGTGCGTGGTCGGTGTCGCAGTTGCCCTTGCCGGCTGCGGTGCGCCGAAGACCGGGCCGGTCGCCGCGGAGCAAACAAGCCTCGGTTGGTTGGGCACCATGTACGGCATATACATCGGGCAGCACGGCGGCCAAACGCCGAAGTCGATAGACGACCTGCGGAAGTTCGTCGACAAGACGATGAAACCCGAAATGCTGACCCGGCTCAATGTTCAAAATATCGACGCGCTGTTCGTGAGCCCGCGCGATGGCAAGCCATATGTGCTGGTGTCCTATGCCAAACTGCCACCGCCAACTGGTGGTCAACCAGCTCCGTTGGTGCTTTACGAAGCCGAAGGTCAAGGCGGCCAGCACGCCGCAGCCTTCCTCGGCGGCAACACGCGACAAGTCAGCGATCAGGAGTTGCAGCAGCTTTTACCCACGCAGAGCAAACCTGCCGGGAAATGAGAAATCCTATGCCAGCGCCAGGGACTATGAAGTGCGATCGCTTACAGGTTCGCGGCGCGGTCGCGGCGAAGCAGCCGACAAGAGCCGCATTCACGCTGGTGGAGCTGCTCGTGGTGATCGCCATCATCGGTACGCTCGTCGCGCTGTTGCTGCCAGCAGTACAGTCGGCCCGCGAGGCTGGCCGCCGCACGCAGTGTGTCAACAATCTCAAACAAATGGGCGTCGCATTTCAGAGCCACGCTTCATCCCAAAAGCTGTTGCCGATGGGCGGCATGTACTCGTGGGCCGGCGACACCAACCCCGAGTTGCAACAAGGGCTCTGGTATCGGCCCGGCAGCATGCCCAGCATGGAAAACCTGCCCGTCGGTTGGCCGTTTCAGATCTTGCCGTACATCGAAGAGGGTAATGTCGCGTTGCAGCCCAATTGGGAGGATGTGAAACATCACGCGATCTCGATGTATTTTTGCCCGTCCCGCCGGGGCCCCACGATCAACACCAAGGAAGCCGATGCCGGCTACCTCAACGCGTTGATGGACTACGCCAGCGCGACTCCCGCCAAGACTGCTGACGATGTTCAAGCAATGGCTGACTTTTGGAAGGGCAATGAGTGGCAACCGGTCACGGCCATGTACTTGGGAATGGTCGTCCGCACGAAGGCATGTTCACCGATCGGTTTTAATGATATCAAAGACGGCACCTCGAAAACATTGCTCATTAGCGAGAAGTTTCTGCCGTTCGACAATTACGACGGCGGAGGACCGTTTTATGATGGTCGCGTGCGGGCTTTTGAGGGCGATGACCGCGGCTGGTCGGACGGCTGGGATTTCGACACGGTGCGTTCCACTGGGGTGACGCCGCTGCGCGACCGGGCCATCCCTGCCGCTGAGTACAACTTGGGCGACAAGTGGTGGCAAGAGCGCATTCGGTTTGGGTCCGCTCACTCCGCCGGAATGAACGGCGTCTTCGGTGACGGGTCAGTGCGCACCATCGCCTACGACATCGACGGTACGGTGTTCAACTACTTGGGCAATCGAAACGACGGACAGGCGTCTGACGCTAGCCAATGGGTATATTAGCGCCGGTCGCGGCGGCTGCGATGAATTGACCAGTCGCCAGGAGGACGCTCCATGAATCGGCTGCATCACGCGCGTTCAGCATTTACGCTCGTCGAATTGCTGGTGGTGATTGCCATTATCGGCATCTTGATCGGTCTCCTGCTGCCTGCCGTACAGGCCGCCCGCGAGTCGAGCCGTCGCAACCAGTGCACCAACAACCTCAAACAAATTGGCCTGGCCATTCTGAACTACGAATCAAACTTCAAAGTACTTCCCTTGGCGTACTCACCCAACGATGTTGCCGGCCAACGGTATGGCCTCTGCAAGGGATCATCGCCACCGACTACCATGAAAAGTAATCCGGGCAATGGATTGGCAAAGCATTTTGTGTTGACGTACATCCTCGCGTATCTCGATCGACAAGCGGATGCGGACAAAATTAAGCTCAATCTGGACTATAACGGGGGCGAAAACGCAGTAGTTACGAATCAAGATATCGCCGAGTTCTTGTGCCCGTCCGCAGATACGCGCCGAAAAGCGTACGCCACCGATTACACCACGCTGACCGACATCAACGACTTCAGCTATTGCCGCTACATCGAAGGCGCTGGTCTCGCGCCCCATAAACGCCCTGTGGAAAAACTGGCCGGCTTGCTCAGCGATCTCCCGCTCAAAATGGCGGCCGTAAAAGACGGCCAAACGAATACATTCCTGTTTTTTGAAAGTGCCGGCAAGCCGAACCATTACTTAAAAGGCGTTTTGGATCCCGATCACCCAGTGCCCGCCGAAGAATACCGCTGGGCAAGTAACATGACTTACGACATTCTCGGAAGTTCGAAACCCATCGACTGTCCGATCACGACGCTCATGAACTGCGATAACTACCACGAAATCTACAGCTTTCACTCGGACGGCGCAAATTTCGCCTACGGCGATGGCCATGTCGATTATGTGAGCCAGACTATCGATGTCGACACGTTCATCTGCTATTTCACCCGAGCTGCGCGCGACATACCAGCGGGCGAGTGAACTCGCGAGCCGGTTCGACGAAGTTTATCGCCGACCGAATGTCGTTGTCGTGCGCGCACCTGGGCTGCGGCGGATCAATGCCCAGCCGTCATCGACGCGCAGTTCGCTATCCAAGTCGCGATAGATTCGTTGATTGTGCGTGCCTCGAAGCGGGGCTCAGTAATCAACGAGTACGCCCCTGTGCCGCGATTCCGACGGCTTAGGAAGATAAACCCGAATTTATCTTCGCTTCACGCGCAAATTATGCAACTGCGTTAGATTGAGACCGGACACGTGGATTGTGGCGGTTCTTTGCCGAATCGCTCCACCGTAAGTCTTACAGGAGGAGTTCAATGCGCACTCGATTGATTATTGGAGCAGCAGGCATAGTGGCGATCGCAATTACGGCTGCCTGGGCGAGTGAGAAAGAAATCAAGGTCAGCGAGGTTCCTGCCAAAGTTCGCGACGCTATCATGGCCAAATTCCCTGGAGCGAAGGCCGAAGAAGCATCCCAGGAAGAAGAGGATGGAAAAACGCTGTACGAGTTGGCGTTGAAAACCAGCGACACCACAATCGATGTCACGGCGAACAGCGACGGCGAGATCATTTCGATTGAGAAATTGATTCACGAAGATCGCCTGCCGAAACCCGTGCGAGACGCCTTGTCGGCAAAATACCCGGATGGTCAACTGAAGAAGGTCGAGGAAATCACCGAGAAGGATACAACCAGCTATGAGGTGTTGGTTGTCACGACGACCGAAGTCAAGCTCGATCCGCAAGGGCAGGTAGTCGAGGAAGAAAAGAAGAAGTCCTCCGATGCGGACTGAGCCTTTTGCCGGACCAGCGATCTGGTGTGCCTATGAGCATCCGAGTATTGATCGTTGAGGACGAGCCGGCAATCGCCGATTTTGTAGTTCGGGGACTGCGAGAAGAAGGCTTGAATGTTGAATGTGCCACGGACGGCCATTCAGCCTTGCAGCGTTTGCGAAGTGAGCGCTGGGACCTCGTGTGCCTCGATTGGTGGATACCTGGTTGCGATGGTTTGCAGGTACTCAAGCAGTTCAGGGCCACCGACCACGACACCCCAGTGCTATTCCTCACGGCAAAGGATGCGGTGTCGGACCGCGTGCGCGGCTTGGACGCCGGCGCCGACGACTACCTCTGCAAACCGTTTGCTTTTGAAGAATTTCTGGCTCGGGTCAGAGCATTAAGCCGCAGACAGTCACGAGCGCCCAACACAGTTTTGAAATACAGTGATGTCACGGTCGACACGGCCAGTCATCAAGTTCGAAGAGCCGGCGCGCAACTTTCGTTGACTGCCAAAGAACAAGCGTTGCTGGAGTTCTTCATGCGTCGCGCCGGCGAGGTGCTGACGAGGACGAGAATCTATGCACAAGTTTGGGATCAAAATTTCGATGGAATGTCGAACACACTTGAAGTACACGTGAAAGAGTTGCGGCGAAAACTCGAAATGCATGGGCCTCGCCTCATTCATACACGACGAGGACGTGGATACGTGTTTGGCGATTTATCGGTCGTCCAATGACAACTCCGGTCTTGCGATACCCGGCTTCCACGCGTCGCGAGCAGTCATGTCGATAACGAACCGCGTAACGTTGTTTTTTCTCGTCGTTCTGGGAGCAATCCTCACAACGTCGTCGGTTGGGGTTTACGGTGCGGCCCGCTTCTACCTGGAGCACGAACTGGAAGAACATTTGGCCGCTGCGATCGAAACCTTGTCGGTCGCAGTTGAAACCAAACCCGGTCATCTTGAATGGGATGCCAACGAACGGCAACTTAATCTCGGAATGGATGACGGCGACGAGCAAGTGCGCTGGCTCGTGGGAACGCCTTCCAATGCGTTGCTGGCGAAGTCAGCCAACCTTGGTCGCGATACGCAGGAGCTGCAGGATCGATTGGTACAACTCACAACACAGGATCAACAAGACAGCTCGACAGGCCAATTCACTTTGGAGTCAGGTGAATCGTGGGGCTGGCAATCGAAAAGACTGAAAGCGGAATCCGCTTCGGCATCGACCGCCTCCGACTCAACAGGCGGAGATGCATACAGTTCGGAGATCGATTTGCTGGCTGCCGTATCGCTCGCGCCGATGCAACAAACGTTGAGAACGCTCTTATTATCGACCCTCGGCGTGTCCGCGGCGCTGTGGACAGTTGCCGCTTTGGTCAGCCGGCGAATTTGCCGACAAGCGCTAGCCCCATTAACCGAAATGTCAGCGGCAGCGAAAAGCATTTCCGCCACGGAACTTGATCGTCGGCTTCCAGTCGCGCACACTCATGATGAGTTGTATGAATTGGCGCAAGCATTTAACGATCTGCTGGCCCGTGTGCAACGATCCTATGAACGCCAGCGGAACTTCACTGCTCAAGCCTCCCACCAGCTAAGGACCCCTTTGGCCGCGCTGCTCGGGCAAGTTGAGGTCACGTTACGAAAGCCGCGACCGGCAGAGGACTACCGTCAAGCATTGCAGCAAGCACATGAACAAGCGATTCATTTGACCCGCATAGTCGAAGCATTGTTGCTATTGGCCCGGTCCGCTGATGAACGCGGTGGGATCCAAATGGAAGATGTCGATCTTGCTGCTTGGATTCGCGATCACACCACGCACTGGCAGAGCCATCCACGATGGCATGATCTCAGCGTTAGAGTCCCTTCGATCGGGGTGCGCGTCGTGACGTCCCCTCTGTTGCTGAGCCAAATTGTTGACAATTTAATCGACAACGCATTTAAGCACTCCGCACCAAATAGCCGGATCATCTTGGAAATGGCGAGAAAAATGGACACGCGACAATCAGTGTTCAGGACAAAGGCAGCGGCATTCCAGAGAATGAAATTAGCCAGGTGTTCTCTCCTTTCTTTCGCTCCGACATCGCACGAGAGCGAGGCGTTCCGGGATCGGGCTTGGGTCTAGCCGTCGTGGAACGAATCGCCGCCTCTTTGGATATCAAGGTCACACTTCAAACTGCGGAGAACATCGGGACGAACGTGATTCTGGAAATTCCCGTCGAGCCGTTTTCGGCGAACCGCTTCCGCGGAGTCGTTTAAACCGGCCAGCCTTCATCCGAACCGATACGAATTGTTAACAGCCCTTAACGAGGATAAAACCGTGGTCGCTTCCCACAAACACAGAGGTTTTACTCTAGTCGAAATCTTGGTGGTCATCGCCATCATTGGCATCTTGATCGCGTTGCTTTTGCCGGCGATTCAAGCCGCGCGAATCGGCCCGGCGGAGTCAATGTCAGAACAATATGAAGCAGGCGGCACTAGCCCTGCACAATTACGAGTCGGCGAAGAAATCGTTTCCGCCCTTTTGCGAACTGCCCCGCACAACGACATTTCAGCCGTTTTCTGCACAAGCGCGCATTCTTCCCTACATTGAGGAAACGACGTTGGCGAACCTCATCGATTTTGACGTGGCCGTCCCGTTTACTGCGCACCCTGAAGTCGCCAAAACTCGAATTCCAACCTACATCTGTCCCTCCGAAGAGAACGATCGCGCGCGATCCACTCCCACGTTAACGTACTATCCCTTGAACTACTGCTTTAACGAAGGCACATGGTTCATTTATGACCCCGTAACCGATGAAGCGGGCGATGGAGCGTTTGCGCCCAACCACCCGTTTCGAGCAAGTCAGATATCCGACGGCCTGAGCAAGACACTCGCCATGTCCGAATGCAAAGTCTATCAGCCCAACATGTGGGATACCGGCAATCCCTCCGCAAAAGGAATTGCGCCGCCTGGCTCGCCTGTCGGCTTAGCAACTTACTTCGGCGGCACTTTTGACTTCAATGGTCATACCGAATGGGTCGAGGGAGACGTCCACGAAACCGGTTTCACGACCACCTTCACGCCCAACACGTTGGTTGCCTATACCGAGGCGGGCGGTGCCGTTTACGACGTTGATGTCACATCGATGCGCGACGGCGAGTCGACCACAGCGCCAACGTATGCCGCGATAACCACGCGGAGCTATCATCCGGGGCAGGTCAACGTGGCAATGATGGACGGGTCGGTCCGCGCCGTGGCGAACGATATCGATCTGGCCGTCTGGCGCGCCGCTGGCACACGCGCCGGCAATGAATCACAGTCGCTTCCATAGATCATTTTTCAGGGTCGCTTGCTTTTGCCGCAGGAATTAAATGCAATGGCACACTCGCAAACAATATCCAAGTCAAAATACATTTACGTTCTCATTCCCGTGCTTGTAATACTTGCCGGCGGTTACATCGCTCTGCACACGCTGCGAAAACCCGCGACGCAGCCTGACGTGGAAATTGGCAAAGCCGTCGCAGAGCAATTCCTCAATAATCTCCGCAGCGGAAATGCCGGTAAAGCGTGGGATAGTTCGACCGCGGAATTCAAGAGCATTGAAGGACGCGAGTCGTTTATCCGCAAAGTGAACTCGACGCCGCTCCTGAAAGAGCAGTTGCAGTTCAATTCCAGCCAACAGGTGATGATTCAGGACGAACATCGATCTGAATACCTGTTTCAGTCGGCCAAAGCGAAAATGGTGCGCGTGTTGATCGGTAATGAGCGCGGCACTTGGAAGGTTGACCGACTGACAATTTGAGTGCGCGCTCTGTTTCGCCCATACGAGCCCACTCGAGCTTTCGCCGCGGCCCTTTGCGAATGAGCTCTTCGCATGGCGAGGATTGGTTCCCGGTCGGGCGTCGTCCGGATTTCGCCCCTATCGCGGTGCGCGCCAAAAGGACTTCTTCTTCAATTGCTCAAGGTGCTAGCACCGGTCGGTCAGCGCGAATAGAGGTCCCGGGCGAGTGAGCCACACAATGCCCTTGTCGAATTCCTAAAGTTTTCGTAATTACTGGCGACCGAAAGTTGGCATCGGCCCCGCGCTCGGGGACAACTTGATAGTTTTCTTCGCAATAGGACCGCCTGCATGTTTGGTCTTCGGTTGTCAGCCAATAACCTCCGCGGATTTACCATCCTTGAGTTGATGGTGGTGGTTGGCATCATCGGTGCGCTCGTGGCCCTGTTGTTCCCAGCCCTTATGGCGGCGCGAGAAGCATCGCGATGCATGGAATGCCGCAACAACTTGCGTGAAATTGGCGTCTCAATCCAACAATACCACGACGGGATGAAGAAGTTTCCCGAAGCTTGGAAAACAACGGTGGATAACGCTTCGGGGTACGGCTGGGCCGTAGCCTTGTTGCCGTTTCTGGAAGAAGCGAGCGTAACGAGGAGTATTGACCTCAGATTGCCTGTCGCCGACGCCCATAACGAGGCGCCACGAAATTGCGATCTGGCGATCATGCGCTGTCCCTCAGATATTTCCGAGCCGACATTTGAACTTCTGCCTGAGCAGGCTGCACATAAGCCGGCGGCCGCACTTCGCTCGTCAGCCGCAGCAACCACGGCGAACAACACGCTCGTGCGTCTTCCCACTGCGAACTATCTCGGTGTGTTCGGAACGCTTGAAGCCGATGAAACTTACCCAGCGCCGGCTGGCGATGGCACGATTGTCTCTGACCGCACTGTCCGCTTTGTCGATCTGCAGCGTGGTGCAAGCCATACGCTCATCATTGGCGAGCGTCCTGCGTCCATGGTGCCGTCCACCTGGTACGGCGTAGTGTTTCGCGGAGAAGATGCGGCCTGTCGCTTGGTCGGCTCGGCTATGACAGCGCCAAATTGCGAGCCGTGCGATGAATGCGAATTTGGCAGCCGCCACTCGGGCGGTTCGAATTTCGCTTGGGCCGATGGCCATGTCACGCTAGTGTCGAATGACATCGATCAGACCGAATATCAGTTACTATCCAAGCGGAGAACGCACTAGCGTTGCCGAAATGATGGAATCATGCATGCGAAAGCGCACTCTAACGGCTTGCGAAGCCGAAGTGATGAACGTCATCTGGTCGCACCAATCTGTAACCGTGCAGGATGTCGTCGACGCGATACCTCGCGAACTGGCGTACACGACCGTCATGACTACGATGAAGATCCTGGAAGAAAAGGAATTCATTAGTCGCGGGCAAAAACGCGGCCGTGCCTTCACCTACAGCGCGTTGGTTTCTTGTGAAGCCGCGTCGCAAAACACGGCCGATGAAATGGCAAACCGCTATTTCGATGGCTCCCTTAAGTCCCTGGTGCTGAGCTTGATCAAGACGAACAGCATTTCGTCCGCCGAGCTGGCGGAACTTCGGGACGCAATCGACTCAATCGAGGCAACAAGATGACCGCAACTCAATGGTTGGAAGTGATCGCTTCCTACTCCATGCAGGTGGGGGTAGTCGTCGTTGCCTGCCGACTTCTCGAAGGCACGTTGGTCAAAACTTCGGAGAGGTGTGCGTTGTGGAGCAATTGCTTCCTGTGCATCTTATTCTTGGGATGTGCCGTTGTTCTGCTGCCGCGTTTGCATTTGATCCAACCTTGGGCCGAGTTAGAACCACACCTGAAGATCACAATCAGTACGTCGCAGACCATCGTTGGCGGATTGCTCCTGGCCGCCTGGAGCGTGGGGTCATCGGTCGCGCTGTTGCGCTGGATAACGCAGGGAATAAAACTCCGCCGCTTCTTGAACCATTGTTACGCAATGCCTGCCGATGAAGTTACTGACCTCTTCGTAACAGCACAGATCCCTTTCGATAATCAAAAAATGCCGAACGTTATGGTTCACGATGGGCTTGAAGGCCCATTCTGCCGGCAGGTTCACAGTCCCACGATTGTGTTGCCTCGCTTCTTGGTCGAAGGCGCTATTGAGGACCTCCGGTACGTGCTCTTGCACGAAATGGAGCATCTTAAGACGCAACATCCGCTCCAATTGTTCTGGCAACAAATCGTCCAGGTCACGTGCTGGTTTCATCCAGCGGTATGGCGCGCCGGATCGCGTGCATCCCTGATGAGAGAATACCTTTGCGATGAAGCAGCCATTCGGCAGGATGCGAATTGCGCCGGCTACTTGCGTGCGTTGCTGCGCATTGCCCAAAACTGTCAAGAAACGCGCATTCCCTCTGCGATCGGGTTTGGGCGAGCGCCAAGCGAAATCATGCTCCGCGCCCGGCGTCTCGTCACCATTTCGCAATCCGGCTCTGCCCAATGGCAGCGAGGTTTGTTCAGCAAGTCGATGGCAACTTTAACACTCGCCGGGGTTACGTGCTTGCTGACGCTCGTGTGGATACCAATCGATCCATTGTCGTCATCTCGTTCCTTGTGGTCGCCGTGGCCGAGTTGGACTGCTAAGACTGCCAACTGCTTCGGCTACAAGCTTCGCGACTACGAGGTCTTCGATCGGCGCAGCCAGTATTATGAAGTCATGCGCGAGACGATGCGTGGATCGCAGGCGATAACTTCGAGCGACTCGTCGGAATCGGATTTGTAGGCTCCCGCCCGCGTTGCTATAGCCCTAACTACTAAGCTTTTCGGGCGATGCAAAAAGGGCGACACAGCTCGCACCCCGCACCTCGGAAACATTTTAACAGTTGACCTGAAGACGCTGGGCAAAGCTGCTCGGCACTCAATTTCTGCAAATCATAACTCGTCGCTGGAGAACGGAACTTGAAAGGGTCTCGATTTAGACTTCGTGTAACGAGGTTAATTGCTGCCGGCATTCTAGGTGTCTTCGCGCTCGGAATTGCACATTGGGCGGGAACGCACCCGTTCACCGAAAAAACGCTATTTGTTGTTGGCATCTCCCTCGCCGCCATCGGAGCGACGGGGCGCGCCTGGGCGACGACGTACATCTCAGGCCAAAAGATGCACTCGCTGGTCATTACCGGCCCGTACTCACTTTGTCGTAATCCACTTTACTTATTCAATACCTTTATCGCCGTGGGAATCGGTTTCTGCACCGAAACGTTCACCATGCCTCTCGTGCTGGGACTTTCAATTTCCGTGCTGCACTACTTCCAGATTCAGGACGAAGAACGCAGGCTTCAGGTGAAGTTCGGCAGCGACTTTACGACTTACAGGTCGCTCGTGCCCGCGTTTCTTCCGCGCACCTTCAATTGCTTGGAACCGAATGAGTTGGTGATCTCGCCGCGCGTCATGAAACGCGGACTCTTTGGAATCGGTTTTCTGCTCTGCTTGATCGGCGCGATCGAAGCGCTGCAGGGACTGCATCAATCAGGGCTTCTTCCCACGTTGTATCGAATCTATTAGCAGCGCCAGCGTCACGACGACGGGCAAACGATTTTGGTCTTGAAACGTCCTTCTTTTGAGCTAATCAATGTGGATACCGCTGTCCGCGGCGCTTGCCAGCAGGAGGCCTGCCATTCCGGTGGCGCAGCTACTTGCCACTGACTCTCACCGCGCTCTTCTACGTAGCAATTCGACCTTGCTCAGCCATTCGACTATTCTGGCCGCGCTCGAACAACTGGCCGGCCTCTGCGAGCTTCAATGTGGCCGCGGATGATCATCCGCGGAAGGGACAGTGACGTAGCTGCCGGCTCCGTTGCAGACACGTTGGCGACGATGACGGTCTACAACGCCAAAGGCGCCGGCGACGGAGTGCAAACACAAGCCACCAAGTACCTCTATGGATCGGTGGTGAACGCATCACTCCAAACGGGCGTTGTTTATCCCGACAGCAGCGACGTGCTTTCCCAGAGCAGCACGACCAAAGTCTGGACCATCACCACGAACAACGGCGACCACGTGTCGACGACGTACGATCGTCTGGGCCGGAAAACGACGTTAACCGATCAGCGGGGTGTGCAGCACACCTATTCGTATGATGCGCCGGTCGTCTGTCGGCGGATACCGTGACGAACCTTGGCTCCAGCGGCATAGTCGACGACTCGGTTCTGCGGATTGGGACGGAGTATGATGACGTTGGCCGCGTATCGAAAGTCACGAGTTACAGCGACACCGCCGGCAATACTCCTGTAAATCAGGTCGAATACGTCTACAATGGAGGGAGCAAAGTCGCTCGGGAGTACGAGGAGCATAACGGCACGGTTGATCGCGACATCTCGCTCTTTGTGCAGTACGACTATGAGGACGGAGCGGTCAATGGCGTGGCCAAGTACGTGCGGCTTACTGGGATGACCTATCCCAACGGCCGGCAGGTCGATTACGGCTATGGCGCGACCGGAGCCATCGATGACGTAATGAGCCGGTTGGCCACCATCGGTGATGGCAGCGTGATCAACGCCCGCTACAAGTATCTCGGTGCGAAGAAGATCGTTACCGAAGATTACCAAGACGCGGGTGTCAAGTTGGACTACGCCGCCAACAACTTCGCCGCGCTGGATCGATTCGGCCGGGTGCTAGACCAGGTCTGGACCAATTACGGTGCCAGTCCCGCCGTAGAGCTCGACCACATCAGCTACACGTACGGCCGCGCCGGCAATCGCATCAGCCGCGACAACGCCAAGCATGCCGCCTTCGACGAAGACTACGCCTACGATGCGCTCGATCGGCTGGAATCAGTGACTCGCGCCAATGGCTTCGATCAAGCGTGGACGCTGGACGGGCTCGGGAACTGGTCGGAGTTCGATCAGGACGCCGATGGCAATGGCGTTGTCGATTTGGCGCAGCCGCGGAGCACCAATGCGGCGAACGAAATCACCGAAATTGATGCGACGACCGGAATCGAATGGCCCGACGCGCAATACGATGCGGCCGGGAACATGACCACGCTGCCGCTGTCGAGGAGCGACTCCGATCCGACATCGGTTCGTGGTCTCAGCTATGATGCCTGGAATCGTGTAACGAGCGTGGGTGCGTTCGGCGTGGGAACTGCTGCAACTTATCGCTACGATGGCTTGGGTCGCAGGATCGTAAAGGATATTGCCGGGGACACAAGCGATGTCGCGTACTACTATAATCAAGACTGGCAGCTTCTTGAAGAGCGCAAGCTGGGGCTCAACGGAAGCGAAGATCCTGATCCGCTGGCCCAGTATGTCTGGAGCCCGACCTACATCGATGCTTTGGCTGTGCGGTATTGGGACGGCAATGCGGATGGCGATTTTCTCGATGCGAACGAAGGCGCGCAGTATTATCTCCGCGACGCCAACTTCAATGTGACGGCGGTAGTCAATGCCGACGCCACGGTGCTCGAGCGGTACAACTACACGCCGTATGGCGAAGTGACGTTCCTCGAGCCGGATTTTGACGTGGCCAGCATACAGTACAGCACAATCGGCAACTCGCATCTCTACACGGGACGCGAACATGATGCCGAGACGGGTCTGCAGCTTAATCGGCAACGATATTATGCAAGCTGGTTAGGCAGTTGGGTGACGCGCGATCCCGTGCGGTATCGAGGAGGGATTAACTTATACTCATATTGCGGGGATACTCCAGTAGGCGTCACAGACCCGCGCGGCCAGGAGGCAATGGGCAGGTCCTATACGTACGACCCTTGGTTGAATCCATTTATTCCGCCGGGCTTTCCACCGTTCGGCCCCACACCGGCGCCACTTTTTCCGCCGGACACCTTGAAGTGCCCACGGACACCACGACCACCGTGTGACGAGGTAGCCCCTTGGGATCTGATTGACGAAGCTAACAAACGGAGGGGCAGCGCTGGGCCAGGCGACGATAGTTCGCATCACTGCTGGGCTGCATGCATGTGCAGCCAGATGGGCGGGGGCGCATTTGGGTTAGCATGCGCTGTGATAGAAACGCTCACTGAATTTCCCCCAGCTTTTTGGTATGGGTGGAACGATAGCACACAGGACATCGCTGCGAATTTCCATGGTTTTGGAGCGGGTAGCGTTGGAGCGACCACGTGCCCATCCAAGTATTGCGACGAACAATGTGGATCACATAAGCACAGGTGATTGACATCCCGGAGTCGCTCCAGAAATACCTCATGTCTCGTTGCATTATATGTTGATGGTTGACGAGCGTTGTCGATTCATACGAAAGAAAGAGCTGTTAGTCGGGTTTCGTCGAACCGCTTGTATTTGCTGACGATAGGCAACCCATGGAGCGTGATTGCCCGCCTTCGCTGAGTGTTTTAGGGATATGCGCTACGAACAGGCCACTGCACTGCGTTCCCTCTGAGATTGCCTTCGGTATCCCCTTCGCAATCTTACTGCTTCGGTATGGCAGCTTGCGGCGAATGCACGCCGCGGTACACGCGCGATGGAACTATCTGAACGGACGTATAGAAACAGCATTGATTGCGGACTTATGTTCCATGCCGTATTTTCTGAGAGCATTTCCGACGACGATTCACCAATCGCGAACAGAGGTATGACGGAAAGTTGTGTTCTATGAGCTGAGAAAAAGGCGGCGTATCCTGCTGGTGATTTAGGTTTTTATTTCACTAGCGGCCCGACGAGGGCAACGGAGGATACGCCATGCGACAGGTTACGACAGAGGAACTTTCGGGTCCAGCCACGGCGGTGGATGCCGAGGTATTGGAGTTTCGATCTCAATTCGGTCAGATGAGTCCCTTGGACGAGTTGGTGCGGCACGGGGCGCAACAGATGTTGCAGACGGCCATTGAAGCGGAAGTCGATGAGTTCCTGTCCGTGCATGCCGAGCGGCGTGATGCGCGGGGCAATCGCCTGGTGGTCCGCAACGGCTACCAGCCAGCGCGAGAGATTCTCACCGGGGCCGGCCGGCTGGCGGTCGCGCAGCCGCGTGTGCGAGACAACTCACGAGAGAAGGAGAGCCGCGTCCGATTCTCCTCCAAGGTTCTTCCGCCGTATCTCCGCCGCAGCAAGTCGATCGACGAGCTGATTCCTTGGCTTTACTTGAAAGGCATCTCAACGGGCGACTTCGCCGAAGCCTTGCAAGCGCTCGTGGGCGAAGACGCTCCGGCGCTTTCGCCGAACGTCGTCGTGAGGCTCTCCGGACAGTGGAGCCAGGAATACGACGAGTGGAGTCGCCGCGACCTCTCCGAAAAACAGTACGTGTACGTCTGGGCCGATGGCATCCACGTGAACGTTCGCCTGGAAAACGAGGCCAATCAGCGGCAGTGTCTGCTCGTTTTGATGGGCGCCACGGCGGATGGACTCAAGGAACTCATTGCCGTCGTCGATGGCTACCGGGAAAGTGAACAGAGTTGGTACGAGCTCCTCTTGGACCTCAAGAGCCGTGGACTTGCTCTCGCTCCCAAGTTGGCCATCGGCGATGGGGCGCTGGGCTTCTGGGCCGCGCTGCGGAAGGTCTTTGGCGAAACGCGGGAGCAACGCTGCTGGTTGCATAAGACGGGGAACGTGCTCAATAACATGCCCAAGAGCGTGCAGCCGCGGGCCAAGGCTCTCATCCACGAGATCTGGATGGCCGAGAACCGCGCCGACGCCGTAAAGGCTTTCGATGGGTTCCTGGAAAAGTATCGAGCCAAGTACCCAGCGGCCTGCGAATGTCTGGAGAAGGATCGCGATGTGCTGCTGACGTTCTACGACTTCCCCGCGGAACACTGGAAGCACCTACGAACCACCAATCCTATCGAGAGCACGTTCGCCACGATTCGCTTACGTCATCGCCGAACCAAAGGCAGCGGCAGCCGGAGGGCCAGCCTGGCCATGATGTTCAAGCTCGCTCAGGCTGCTCAGAAAAGATGGCGACGACTCAATGGACACACGCACATCGCGCATCTCATCGAAGGCAAAACGTTCATCGACGGTATTATGCAGGACGCCGCCTAAAATCTCAGAACACAACTATCGACAATACCTCTCGCGAACATCGGCAATCCATATTTCAAGACTACCTGAAACTGAGTCTTGTACTCACCTCGTTATAACATGGTACGACCAGAAATAAACGCTGATCGCAAAGAAACTACCGCTTCAGACAAGCGCGCGTGGAGGGTAATTATGATTATCAGTGTGGTGGAGGTGTTAGTCTGCGATAGCCCACGACTTTCGGACAGCGGCGGGTTCTTGAATCACGCCGCTTGGACCGGGGCGTAGTCGGCTTCGAATTGATCGGGGCTTTTGTAGCCGAGCGTCTGATGCAGACGCACGGGATTGTAAAACGTTTCGACGTACTTGAACACGCTCAGCCGCGCTGCTTCCAAGTGGGCGAACGTATCATGCTTGGTCCACTCGTGCTTGAGCGACCAGAAGAACCGCTCGGCGACCGCGTTGTCGTAGCACTCGCCGTGCGCTCATCGAGCATTCGATGCCCAGCGTCTTCAGGTCCGCTGATACGCGTCGCTCGTGTACTGGCAGCCGCGGTCGCTGTGGCAACAGTTCGCTTCGACCGGTCGCCGCGACTCGATCGCCTGCAAGGCGGCTGCCACGATGGCGTCGCCAGCGGTCATCGATGGACCACGACGACCTTGCGGCTGAACAAGTCGATCACGACGGCCAGGTAGACCCAGCCCGTCAGCGTCGGCAAGTAGGTGATGTCCGCCACTTCGGTTCGGCTCTCCGCCGTGAAGTCGCGGTCGGCACGTTGGGGCCGCCTGCTTCGTTGGATCGCTCTTGGTCGTCGTCGGCGTAGGCCTTCGCGACGCGTAGCTTTTAGCCCAGATCCTGCATCGCCCGCCGTGTTGCGGCACGCCGATTCGAGATCGTCGCGACGGGCCAGCTCGCGGGCAATCTTGTCTCCCGTAGATCGCCTGCGACTGGGCGTGAACGCGCCCGCCGCGTGAATCCTCGCCGCTCGGCCGGGACTCGGCTGGCGGCGATGGTCGTAGTACCGCCTTCGACACGCGGCTCGCCATCAGGACGATCGGATACTGCCGCCATGCGCGAATCCAGGCGTACTTCACGCGACTCCTTCGCGAAGTACGCCGTTGTAGGATTTCCCAGCTCGGCCGCTTGAGCTGCTTGCGGGCCGGGCAACTTCGTCACGCAGCTCCTCGACGGTGCTCTCGCCGCAGGGCTCGGGGCGGAACCAACTTGGCGTGCCAGGCTCGAAGGCTCTGTTCGCACATCGTCCCGCCGCCGCGGCCGCCGAACAGTACTTCCTCCGACACTAACCGCACCGCATCTCGCTTCGAACGCTTCGTCATCGAACGCCGCCGGCGGCGACCATCCTCGTGCTCGGTGCATCCATCGCTCGGACCTCCTGCTGGGACCATTATCCGGCCCCCGCCGCTGTCCGAAAGTCGTGAGCTATCGCAGTCGGTCTTTTCTGCCTCGCAATGCCTCCCGCATCCTCGAGTGCATTAGTGAAGGCGTTAGATCAGGCCCCTCCTGATCAGCGTTTTGAAATGGCGTACCATTTCCTTTCAAGTATTTTTTGGTGCACTGGACTACTTCAAATTGCATTCGGAACGACAGCTATAATTTGTTATTATTTTGCTAAACCCGCGAGGCGGGAGTCTTAGTGTGGAGGAAACGAAAGGGCGGCAGTCAACCTTGAACCTATGGGAGGTGGAATTTGACCAGTTCTTTCGTGCCTCGAGGAGAATTCGTGGACGGTTCGACTCGGCGTGTCATCGCTGGCAGGAATTTCTAGCATGGCAAAGCAATCCAATTACCCTCATTCCTTCCACGTTGTTGCCAAACCCCTTGCCTCGGCCTGCAATCTCGACTGCTCCTACTGCTATTACCGCCACAAAGAGCCCGGCAAAGGTCGCATTTCCGACGACCTGCTCAAAAAGTTCATCCGCCACTACATCGCCGGGCAGGAAGACGACCCAGTCGTCTTCAACTGGCACGGCGGCGAGCCAGCACTATTGGGCCTCGACTTCTTCCGCAAGGTCGTCGAGCTGGAGCAAAAATACGCCGACGGCCATCGCATCGAAAACGATTTTCAAACGAGCGGCGTCCTGCTCGACGAAGCGTGGTGCGAGTTTTTCAAACAACACGATTTCTATGTCGGCCTGAGCATCGATGGCCCCCAGCACCTGCACGACAACTTCCGCCGGCTTAACGGAGGTGGGCCGACTTTCGAGCACGTCTACCGCGCCGCCCTGCTGCTGCGGCGGTACCAAGTTCCGTTCAATCCCTTGGTGGTCATTCATCGAGTCAACGCGAAGGCTCCGGCCGAGGTCTACAAGTTCCTTACGAACGACCTGGGCTGCAAAAGCCTGCAATGGCTGCCGTGCGTCGGACATCGCTTGTCCTAAACGGACCAAAATGCATGCCGGGGATTTGCTGCCAGGACTCTCGATCCGTCGCTGATGCCGAAAGTCGCATCAACCGCTCACACACGTTGGTAAGTCCGACGAACCGGCGCGGCGAGAAGTAGGCTCGCGATGAGTAGCCCCACACAGGCGGGCTCGGGGATGGGGGTGGGAGAGGTGGAACTTGCACCGCTGCCGGCCATTCGGCCGAAGTTGGAGCGCCATAAGTTGTAGTCCGCGTCGTCGATCGTGCCGTTGCCGTCGGCATCGGCGCCGGTGAGCGACAGCACGGTTGTGCCTTTCGTATTCCTCCAAAGGATGAAGTCGGCAGCATCAACGACTCCGTCGCGGTTGAAGTCGCCAGTGACTAATGGCGGAGGTTGAAGCGCAACTCCCTGAGGGATTGTGCCCACGTTTATCGAGTTGAGAGTAGCGAAGCTGGCGGCATCGATGACCGCGAGCGTGCCGTTGCCTTGGGTGAGATAGATGTATTTTCCGTCGGGCGAGACGGCCAATTCGCGGGGATCGCCGGTGGTAATGGATCTTCCCGCGCCGCCGAGTTCGGTCAGCCTATGCGGATTGCCGTTCTGGCCAAGTTTCGCGAGGTACGCCACGTTGTTGACGGGATTGATAGCGATACCGCGCGCGGCCCCTTGATTGTTATAGAGGATATCCGCCTGCGTGACGGTGAGGGGCAACGAGCCGGAGAGCTTGTGGAATCTTCCGCACAGGCCGCAAGCTTCGGAGCCAATCGCCATGCTGCCATCGGGTGCGATGGCGAGGTCGGAGGCTGCGTAGTAACGAGAACTACTGTTTTCGGTGTCGAGGACAGAATGATCGGCCAGCGACCGGGCTTCCAACACGGTGTTGCCGCTGGTGGGACTGAAGCCGATCCAAAGCTCGTCGCGCGTGGGATGAATCGCCAGCGAACTTGGATTGGGCGGCGTGCCGAAGGAACTGACCGTGTTCGTAGCGAGGTCAATGACCGAAATCGACGCGGAGTTGTAATTGGCGACGTAGGCGCGTTGACCATCGTTGATGATCACAATTTGATCGGGCTGGTCGCCGACATGGATCGTATTGACCACCGTCTGTGCGGCGGTATCGATGACCGATACCGTGTCGGAACCCATGTTCGTGACATAAGCGCGGCTGCCGCTGCGGTTAAAGGCGACATAGCGCGGCTCGTCGCCAACGGAAATCGTGTTCACGACACTCTGCGTTGGCAGCGAGATGATGGAGACCGAGTCGCTGCCCGTGTTGGCGACATAGGCCACGCCGACCTGCGAGGTCGTTACGGAAACCGGATCGTAGGTGAATGTGGCTGTGACGTCGAAGCGGGGATCGATTTGATGATCATGCCCGGATACGCCGGGAACTTGTGAGGAGGAGAAATACAACGTGCGATTACCAACCGCCGTGTTCACCGTCTGGGAAAATGGCGGAGTGGAGTGGGCGTGACCGCCGTCGGGGTACGTAAAAAAGGGGCCGGCCGGAATAACGATGTTGCTGGAAGCAAGAAATGGAACGACATCGGAGCCACTATAGTTTTGCGTTATGCCAGTGGCGGAGTACGAATGCGCGTGCCCGGCCGAGTCGGGAGTGGCATCGATGCTGGCAACCATGCGATAGGCGTTGAAGCCGATTTGTTGCATGCCGGCAAACGCGACATTGGCTGAATGACCGTGATAACCTGAGGGATAAAGCGGCACGGTGAACGGTGCGAAAGTGAGGCCGCCACCAGAATAAACGGGCAACATCGCCGAGTGGTTCGTGCTGCCCGTGGGATCGATCGTCAGCTGGAAAGGCGTGAAGGGGTTAACCAAGCTGGTTTCAATCACATTCGATGAATAGACCGGAAAGGTGGCATGGTCGTGGGCGCCGCCCGCGATGGTGTTGCCGGGCAGCAGCACGATACTCAACGAGACGCCGGTCAACGTACCCAGACTCGAATCAAAGACCGGGACAACAAGATCATCTGAGTTATGAATCTGCGACGTGAGTTGAGCGGCTGGGGCGGGCGCCGGTGCCGAGCCGGCTCCTAGCAGGAACAAGCCTGCTACTACCGCGAGGCGAACTGAATTGCTGCTGAACATGGATCATCCTTGGGCGGTTGCGATCAGAAATTTGCTCGATCGATAGCGCCGACCGGTTGGTGGGGCAACCTCCGTGAGCATCACCTTCGAACCGGACGCTAGGATCTGTGCTTCTCCGATAGTGTGTGTCGATGCGTCGCGGCGATTAGCCCTGCTCCGATCAGCGCCAAATAAGCTAGGGCCGGCTCCGGAACGGCGCTGATGGGCTGCAGCAGCGTGGCCCGCAAAATCGTGTTGTTTTCCACGAGGTCAATGCGAAAGATCGATTCGCCGATTTGGAGGAGGTGATCTGGATCGGCGGCGATCCCACTGTCATAGGGGCTGAAGGTCAGGTTCACAATAAGTGGCGCGCCATCCTGTGTCGAAAAGCTGCGCAGGAGGAGGCCCGTGTCGGCGATAGTGATTCCCTGCGGGGCGACGATCAGATCGAACGTATCACCCACCACGGGCATGTACCCGAATTCGATGAATAGCTCGGGCTGCAGTACGAGTTCGATAGCGCCGGCAAGCGTGACGCCTTCGCCGACCGTTAGCTGGCTGTAATTCACACCGGGCATGTCGTGGCCGCCGATGAATATCCGCAATGCACCGGTGGCGCGTTGCTCGAAACTGCCGGTGACTTCCAAGCTCGCGTCCCAACGAATGATGCCGTCGTTGGGCTGGGGGGTGCCTTCGAGCACGATCGGAGACGGTTCAGCGCCACCGCTGACGCCGGCAAAAGAGACGAGCGTGTCTTCGGCGACGCCAAAATCACCACTCATCATAATCGGCGCACCAGGCATTGCCGGTGCGGGAAGCTCGATTTCGACGAATCCGCCGCTGGTCTGCGACACGGTCTGAATGCGCACGATCGGAATTCGCAGGAGACCGGCGTTGATGATGCCGCCTTGGACGATGCCGTTGCCGGTGAAGACCGCGCCGGGTCCGATGTATAAGGGACCGCCCGTGAGAACAAGTGTCTCATGTGGATCAAGCGTGAAGGAACTGCCATCAAGCAGGTCCAAGCTCAACAACGTGATTGTCTCGGGCGGCGCTGGGATGCCGCCGTTGCCTGCTCTTGTCCCGTCAATGAATGCAGGATCGGTTGGACCGGCATCAACGAATGGAATGCCGCCGATTGCCAGCGAAAAGAATCCGGTGGCCGATGCTTCGGCGATATTCGGGGAGGGAAAGCTGTCGGCAACCGTGGTTTGTATGCTTGCTTCGTACGTGAATTGATACGTATGGCCGGCAATCAATGTCCCATTCTGACTACCCGTCAATACGTCGAAATATGCCGGATAATTCGGGCCAAACGGTTGATCACCTCCCGTTTCACCGACAACAAAAATTTCGTCCGACGTATGTCCACTGGATTGCCAATTTTCAAATAGCACTTGCGCAGTGGTTGTATCCACTAGCTTTCCGCGGAAACGAATCAGTTTCGAACCTGTAAGGGCGTAACGGCCAGTGATGGAATAGGGAAGAGTATCGGCAGCGGTGAAATCGATGGTCCCGTAACTTGCCGCGTTCGAATCTCCGGAGCCGGCAATTCCGTAGTTGTCGATTCCCCCCCGTACATGGTCGAAGTCGATCTGAAATAATGCCGTGTTCAACCCGACGGAGAAATCGTATTTGGTTTCACCAGTGCTTGGATCGTCGGTAGCCGTTCTCGTTTCCTTAAACGGAAGATCCACCGCCGTATCCTGAATAAGCACTGGCGAGCTCACAAGGTGTGAATCACCAGCATCAGCTGAGGCTGTCAACTCCCAGTCGTTTACCGTGACGGGCGTCGCGGGCGCGACAGGCGCGGGATAGAAGAGAAGGCTGGTGGCGCTGTTAAGCCCGCCGCTGAGAGCGGGAATAAACGTGTCGATATAAGCGCCCGTGGCGCCGTTGAAGCGCTTTACAACGGAACTTGTGCCGTTGTGATCGGAGATGTACAGGTTCGCATCGGGGCCGAAGGCGAGGGCGAGCGGATTCACCATGTTTCCAGCAGCGACGAATTCACCCAACGGCGTGCCCGTTGTGCCGTTGTACTGCTGGATTGCGCCCGTGCTGGTATTGGCAACCAAGAGGCTGCCGTTGGGCGCAAAGATTAAGCCGCTTCCGTTGACCCCGCTTCCCGGCAACGTGGCGAACGTATCGATGAACGCGCCGGTCGAAACGTTGTATCGTTGCACAACGCCAAGCGGCCGGTTCACAGCGTAGATGTTTCCGTCGGGACCAAAGTCGAACGCTCCGATTCCGGAAGCTGAAATCAGCGTGTCAATAAAAGCGCCCGTTGTGGCGTTGAAACGGCGCAATCCGCCGGGAATGCCGACGTACGCAATTCCATTCGGCCTGAAAACGACGCCGGTCGTCCCGGTATCGGTATTAAAGAAGGCGGGATCGATCGTGGTCCCGGTGGTCGGGTTGTGTTGGGAAACGAAGTGGTCTTGATCGTGAGCCAGGTAGATATTCCCGTCTGGGCCGATTGCCATGCCTTGTGGACCATTGACGTCCGCGAACACATTGAGAAAGGCGCCCGTGGTGCCATCGTAGCGCAGAACCTTGGCACTACTGTAACTGCCGACGAGCAAGTCGACGGCGTGGGCATTCGCGGCCGCTAGCGCGAATAGGGACAACAGTGCCACAAACCAGCGTGGCCGTAGGATAAAGGCATGACTCATGGAAGCAGTTCCTGTGCGGGAGCCCTCACCGCCGGTGTGCCCGATTGGCTACGGAAGCCTAGGCGTCGGGGGCTCGCCTAAGGTGTAAGGCGGAGTTGCTGGCTCGGCATGACGCGCGAATCGCGAGAACTTTGCAAGAAAGTTGTTGACCAGTTAGGTTGGACTAACTTGATGCCGCCGGCGGCGTGGAATCGCACGGGTTTTCGGCCCGTGGAGGGGGCTATGGATGACGGAGCGGCTGCTCAACGCTCAAGTACGATCGTGCGAGTGAAAACCGCGTCATGAACGCCTCGTACTTGCCGGCGACGGCTTTTGATGTGGCCCTGCGCAACCCGCAGGCCGACTTTACAAATTATCCCAGAAACGGAATACGTGTTGTTGTGAGCCGCTTGCCAGAGAATCCGGTCTTGAAGCCGTTATTTTGGGTTGGATCGTCAAAAGTGGACCTGATTCGCTCTCCCGAGCAAGTGCGTAAGGAGGTGGGCTACGCACTACATCTGGCATAGGCTGGCGAGAAGTCTGTGCATTCGAAGCCATTGCGAGGATTCGGCGGAGCAGGCGTTTTGGAAGTCGCGACAAACTACGATGGCAACACGTATCGCGCGGTCTATACCGTGAAGTATGCGAAAGCCGTATTTGTTCTCCACGCCTTTCAGAAGAAATCGAAGCAGGGCATTGCGACTCCCAAGGCCGACATGGACCTCATCAAACAGCGTCTCAACACCGCCGCCGAGCAGTACCGACAGTCGTTTGAGGGCCAGCAACCATGACCAAGAAATCAGAAATTCGCCGCAGCAGCGGCAATGTGTTTGCCGATTTGCGGATTCCAGACGCGGAGGAATATCTGGCGAAGTCTGAGCTTGCAGTGCGGATTTTCAAAATCATCAAGAGCCGCCGCTTGACCCAGGCTGCCGCGGGCGAGCTGCTGGGCATTAGTCAGCCGAAGGTTTCCGCGCTGCTGAACGGCCGATTAGACGGATTTTCCACCGACCGGTTGTTTCGGTTTCTTAACGCGCTGGGCTGTGATGTGCGGATTAGTGTTTCGCGCCCTAACCCGCAATCGGTCGGCCGCGTTCAGGTGATGGCGAGTTGACCCGACCCTCTGTCACCGTCCACACTCAGCGGTAGGTGAAGCATGACGGCGCAGGGGCCTCGAATTCCTTGCGGAGCGCGTCCTTGCAGGCGTGCGCCGCGCCCACCCAACCGCGGACGTGGCGGCGACTCCGTGGAGGGTGAAGATGAACCCTCCCCTGGCCCCTCCCTAAAATGGAGAGGGAGTTGGATGACGCGTTGCCGTCAGCGTGCTGCGGAACCAGTTTCGAAGAGGGTGGCGGCTTCGTGCTGAAGCGTGTCGGAGAGTGCCATCACGGTCCACTTTTCAGACGAAACTCCGCGGGCCAATTGACAGCCTGCATCATAGCAGGCGGCTGCGCGTGGCTTGTCGGCGGCGTCGGCCCACACGAGCGCCATGACGAAGTAGGGCTCTGGTGTTAATGTCCACGTCAGGCTGCGCGGGTCGATGAGATGAGACTCTGTCGCCTTTCTTCCGGTGCGAACGTCGTACAGGGCCGCGTAGACGCGCCCGAGTTCCGAGCGCTCGGCATAGGTGTCGACCAGGTGTTTCAGCGGACTCAGATCACGGCCGCCTGGGGGCATTAGTAAGTTGGCGATCACGATATGGGCCAACTCATGGTTCTGGGCGTCGCGAGCAAATCGGTCGAGCAGCTCGCCGCAGGCGTGCTCGTAGACATCGCGGCGTCCGGCGGCCGCGCTGACCCAGGCAAGGTAGGTCCAAAGCGTGGCATTCTCAGGCTCGAGCGCGGCGGCTCGTTCGAAGGCAGCCATTGCTTGCGGCCAGTCGCGTGCTTCCGCCGCGCGGATGCCTTCGCACATGGGCTGCCAAGAGAGTAAGTATCCTTCGGTTTGGGCAATCGCCGCGGCGCGCACGGCATCGCAGATCGTCGCATCAGCAGTCAGTTGCTGCCGCACGTTGCCGAGCAGGGCGGCGGCAACCACGGATTGTCCGTGGGCGACTTGCGCGGAGGCCAGCGTGGCGAAATGCCGCGCGACGGCCACCGCTTCGCGCGCCGTTGACGAGCGGGCCAATTGAGTCGGCGCGTTCCAAATGCAGACTGTTCCGTCGCCACCGCCCGAGGCGAGCCGTTCGCCATCGGGGCTGAAGGCAACGTCGAGTGCCCAGTCGGCATGACCGGTGAGAGTCTGAAGTTCCAAGCCGGATTCCACATCCCAAACCTTGACCAGCCGATCGGTACTACTGGAGGCAAGGCGGGTGGAATCGGCGTTGAAGGCAAGTCCCATCACGGTGCCCGAGTGGCCAACGAGCGTGTGCAATGGTTGCCCAGTGCGGGCATCCCACAGGCGAATGGTGTCGTCAATGGCAGATGAGGCGAGCAGCGTTCCCTGCGGATTGTAGGCGACACAGACCACGGGCCCGGAATGACCGGCGAGTTCAAGACGAACCGATTGGCTGGCCACATCCCAAATGCGGACGACCTTGTTTACGCTGGTGGTGGCGAGCTGGGCGCCATCGGGACTGAACGCCAGGCCGCCATGGGGAGGATCGGGGGCGCGCCAAGTCGACCGCTTCGTTCCGCTCGCGGCATCGAGGATGGTGATAACGCCGTCGTTCGCTTCGACGGCGAGCTGGTCGCCAGCGGGTGTCCAGGCAAGGCCCGCGAGCGAATCGCCGGGCAGTTCGATATTGAGCACCAGCTTCTTGGTCCTAATGTCCCACAACCGCAGGCGGTTTCCGCCGACGGAGGCGAGGCGATCTCCCGTCGGGCTGAATTTCACATCGCTATTGCTCGGTGATGGTGCACATAGGCGGAGGCGCGGCAGCAACGATTGCACGTCCCACAGAATGATCTCGGCATCATCGGCAGTGCCCGTGGCGAGTATGTTGCCATCGGGACTGAAGTCAATGGCTCGGACCCGCGAGACGTTTCCTTCAAGCTGATCGTGGTCGCTCGATTGGTCGGCATCCCACAGCCGAACTGTGCCATCTTCGCCCGCTGAGAGCAACCGCCAACCCTGCCGACAATAACAGACCGAGGTGACCCGCGCGGAATGGCCGACGAGTTCGGCCACCCGGCGCTGAAGGGTGAGATCCCAAATTTTGAGCGGCTCATTACGAGCCACCGTGGCCAGGCGTTTGCCATCGGGCGAATAAGCCAGAGCATGGACGGCATCGTCGGCAGCGAATTCGGCGAGCTTGGCCCATGAGGATGTATCCCATATCTTCACGGAGCAATCGGACCCAGCGGTTGCGAGCGAAGTGCCACCCGGCGACCAGACCACTTTGCGGGCAAAATCTTGGTGCGCTTGAATGGCCACCTTCTCTGTCCACGTGCCGGTGACATTCCATTCATACACTCGGAGACAGCCGTCATTGCCGGCAGTCGCGAGCAGAGCACCGTCCGGGGAAAATGCCAGGCTGTCGGCGGGGCCGAACCCGATGGTCTGGTGTGCTGCGAAGGTGTCGGCATCCCACACATGAATCAGCGGGGTCCTTTCGCCGGCGGCCACGATGAAGCGGCCATCGGGGCTGAAGGCGACGGTGGTGAGGGGACCATTGAGCGAGTTGGGAATCGGGCTGTTCGTCGTAGGAGTGGTTGCGGATGCCGCAGAGGTTAATTCCGCGGGAGCGGAGCTGGTTGCCACGACGAGCGATGCCAAACGTTCGCCCGTGGCGGAATGCCAGACGAAAGCGTGGCCGTCATCGGCCACGGAGACGAGCTTTTCGCCGTTCGGAGCGAAGGCCAGGTCGCGGATGGTGTCGGCGTGGCCCGTAAGTTTAAACTTCACGCTACCGGTGGCGGTGTCCCAGAGCCAGACGATGCGGTCGTCGCCCGCGGCGGCGACGAGGCGGCCATCGGGACTGAAGGCGGCACAGTACACGGCGTCATTGGGGCCCTCGAAACGACGAAGCTCGCCGTGGCATTGATGCCAGAGGTAGTTCCACTCCCAGGGCGGCGACATGTTCGGGGTCGGGTCCGGTCGATGACGCTCAAGTAACTGCAACGCGCTGGCGGCTGCGCCCGAGCGCAGGTGTTGTTGGGCGAGGTTCATGTCGGCGGCGTAGAGGTTGGCTTCGGCGATTCGTTCCCGCTCTAGCGCGCGATGAGCGGAAAACATGGTGAAGCCCGCACCGGCGATGAGCACGCAGCAGATTGCCGCCGCGAGCGTTCCGACGACGGGATTACGCACAAACCAGCGTCGGCCATGTTCCAGGCTCGAGACGGGACGAGCGATGAGTTGTTCGCCCGCCAGATAGCGGCGCAAATCAATGATTAGGTCGGCAGCGGAGCGGTAGCGGTTAGCCGGCGATTTTTCGAGGCATTTGAGGCAAATAGTCTCCAGAGCGGCCGGCACCTCGCGGTTGAGCTTGTGCGGCGGGACGGGATCCAGCGAGTTGATCTTCTGCAACAGTTCGGGAAGGGAGTCACTTCGAAATGGCGGTCGCCCTACCAGCATGGCGTACAGCATCGCGCCCAGGGCATAGATGTCGACGGCAGGGCCAACGAGTCGACGGTGACCCACCACTTGTTCGGGCGCCATGTAGTTGGGAGTACCGAGCACTTCGCCGGAACGCGTGAGATCGGTGGATGCGGCCGCCAGATGCCGGGCCAGCCCGAAATCGGCGATCTGGGGCGCACCGTGTGCATCCAGCAAGACATTCGCCGGCTTGAGATCGCGGTGGATGACGCCGCGGCGATGCGCGAAGTCAACGGCCTCGGCAATCGCCACGAGCAGTTGAGCCGCCGCGAGCGGAGGCAGCGGTCCGGCCGCCAGGGTACGGGCCAGGTTGCCGCCCTCGAGAAGCGGCATTGTGTAATAGAGTTGCCCTTGAACCTCGCCGACGGCGTGGATCGGAACGATGCCGGGATGATCAAGCGCGGTGACCGTGGCAATTTCATTGCGGAATCGCTGCACATCGCTGGCCGAGAGCAACAATCCATGAAGCAACATTTTGAGTGCGACGAGCTGGCCGGTGGCCCGCTCGCGCGCCCGGTAGACAGCCCCCATTCCGCCCCGGCCAAACACTTGGAGGAGTTCATAGTCGCCGAAGTCGCCAAGTGGCTGGTCCGGCATGGTAGCGGCGCTGTTCGATAACTGGGGATGCAGCCGCTCGACGAGATCGACGTCTTTGAAGTAGTCTTCGAGCGCAGCTGCATGTTGAGGGTGCTCACGGATGAAGGTTTCGCGAACGACTGGTTCGCCGCGATCGAGCCGCGTGAGGTATTCCGCCAGCACGGCAGCGAATCCATCAGTATCTGGCCGCTCGAACTCGTTCACGCGTTAACTCCGCGGGTCAGCTGGATGCTGATAGCTTGCGCCGCAAGCTGCGCAGCCCGCGGGCGAGGACGGCTGCTGCCACCGATTCCGTGCAGGACAGACGATGTGCGATCTGAGCTAGCGAACAGCCCTCGAGATGCCGCAACTGTACGGCCTCTTGCTGCCGGGGTGGCAAGGCGCGGATGGCCGCGAGCAATTGCTCTTCCGCTTCTCCGCGCGCGGCGCGCATGCTAGGTGATGTTTGATCGGCGGCGAAATGGTGTTCCGCCCGGGAAGCGGAGCCGGTCGACTCTTCGAGACGAGTCTCTATCTTCACGGTTCGACGCTGGGCCACGATATGCTGGCGGACGGCATCGCGCACATTGTGCTTCAGGATGGCGGCCAGCCAGGCGTACAACTCGGGCAGACTGCGCCCTTGAAAGGCGTCGTACGATTGGCCAGCCTCGAGGAAGGTTTGCTGCACCATATCGGAGGCGTCGAGTCGGTCGAGAATTTCGGGCGGTAAATTGAACGCGGCCAACCGCCGCAGGCGCTGGCGCAGGACTGCATTCACGATGCGCCACGCTTCGTCGTCGCCGGCGCGCACTCGCTGCCACAGGGGCGATTCGTCGACACCGATCGGAAGCGAGGCCGTCTGTGATAACATGCGTGGTGCGGGGCCGAACTAAACGCAGAATTTTGGAAAAGAATATCTGCCCGCGTTGGTTGTGGTTTCGACTGGGGCGGTGTCGCCGCAATACCGCCTATTCTAACAACTTCAGTCCGACTCGCGTGCTTGCTGCCGAGAGATTGCCACAACTTATGACGCCAGGGCGGGTTCGGATTGGCGGGCGGAGCGAGAATGACCCAGGCCTGGAGAGGTGATTATAACCACCGCTGGCCGTACCGTTCGCTGGCGTACGTGCCCGCCGGTCGAGTTCGCGGCCCGCTGTGCTGCTTCCGTTCGGGCTATACCCCCACTCCAGCAGCATAGCGGTTCAACCCTAGTACCCTCAAAACACCTGGTACAGGATTTAATGCTGCTCACGACGACGTCGAAATCAGCAGTAAATACGACGACACCGACTATGTTCCAGACGACGATGGTTCCGTTCTGATCGACGCGGTGGATGAGGTGTGTTACGGTGCCCTCTAATACAGTTTGTCAGTCGGCGCTTAAACCGGGTCTTCCTTGATCTTGGTGAAGCTGCAGTAGTCAGCTTGGGCGGACAACGCCTTCTTTGATGGTGAAGTTGCTGGTTTCGATGACAACTAAGCTGGTTATGCGTTGGCCCAACAAATCCTATTGCCGCGGGGCCAGTTGCAAGCCGTTTGCTTCAAGAGACGTACCGATTGTGACGTCATAAGATAGTTGTCGGGCTGCTCGTTGCAACGAGCAGCCCGACAACTATCTTTCACAGAAGCTCGTCGTACGATGGCTATTTAAGCATCGACGTTTCGACGGCGCGCAGTGCCGTACTATTCTGCTGGAAGGGGGGCGACACGGCGGAAGCGGCAGTACCGCCGGATCACAAAGCAGCGTCACCGCATAGGCCGCCTCCACTTGAATCAGCCGTTGCAAAACTCTGGGCTGTCAGGACTCTGCGTGGGGCGTGGATCGCATCGCTGTTGCTCCCCCGTCCGAAGGGTTAATCTTTGGCAGGGCTCGCCGCATCCTCTCAAAAGAAGTACTTTCAGGGTCGGCAGCACAACCACGATGCTGCTGTATGAACGCCCTTACGACGTTACTTGGCCGAGTGCTTCCAACTGCGTAGACTGGCGGCGCTCAGCGATTGTGTTCGTCACGACGAATGGGGGAACTCATGCACGTGGACCTGTCTTTTTCGCTGATTGGAAGCCAAGCGGTCGCGGCCGATCATGGCTATGCGCTCTACGGCGCCATATCACGGTTGTTGCCCGAGGTTCATCGGGAGAACGGCATTGCGGTGCATCCGGTACGGGGCCGGCAGGTGGGGAATCGGCAACTTATGCTGATGCCATGGAGCACACTGACGCTGCGCGTAGTCGACGCTCAGATTGCGTCGCTGCTTCCCTTGGCAGGCAAATCGATCCGAATTGGCAACGCGAGTATCCGGGTGGGCGTGCCCACGGTCAGCGCCTTGGCGCCGTCGAGCGCTCTGCGTAGCCGGTTGGTTGTCATCAAGGTAGCAAATATAAAACCAGAATCGGTCACGATGGAACAGTTCGCTGCAGCAGTCCGTCGCCAGCTCGATGAACTGGGAGTATCCGCCGAAGCCATTGTTACGATCGGCAAACGGCGTACGCTACGGGTTAAGCAACGCGAGCTTGTTGGATATGAAGTGGTCGTCGAAGGTCTCACGGCGGAAGAATCGGTCTCGATCCAGGAACAGGGGCTCGGCGGCAAGCGGCACATGGGGTGCGGCGTATTTGTGCCGATCGGACAGGAGTGACTGCGATGGACCCTGCGCGACTATGGGCGAAGTCAAAGCGTGAGTATGAGCAGGAAGTCCCATCGATGTTCCTGCCGGGCCATCTGCAGGATGTGTACATGGCGGCCGAGAGAATACTAGATGCTACAGGAGATGACCAACTCCTGGCGCTTGGATTGAGTCCCGATGAATACCGCGAGAGGTTCCGGAGGTGTGTTCTACTTGCCGCCGCAGTACATGATCTTGGCAAGGCGAATGATCACTTTCAAGGAATGATCTGTGGCAACAGAGACGTGCGGCAGAATCCGCAGGGAGCCCGGCACGAGTGGGTTTCTGTATTGATGTTGCAGGAAC
>JAXMBH010000002.1:0-366700 GCA_046349975.1 Pirellulales bacterium | reverse complement strand
CTGCGCTGCCCACGCGTTCCCAGCTCGAAGCCGACGCCGCCCGCGGCCAGATACCCGAGTCGCCGTGGGCCAAGTACCTGCTCGCCGAATGGGATCGCAACGGCGGCCTGTCGCAATCCTATCCGTTTCCAATGCAGGCGTGGAAGCTCGGCGACGACCTCACCTGGATCTTCCTGGGCGGCGAGTCCGTCGTCGACTACTCCCTCCGCCTCAAAGCCGAGCTCGGTCCAGGCAAAACATGGGTCTCGGCCTACGCCAACGACGTCATGGCATACATCCCCTCGCGCCGCGTACTCAATGAAGGCGGCTACGAAGGCGGCCTTTCTCGCTTCTACTACGGCCTCCCCGCACCCTGGGGCAACAAAGTCGAAGAACTCGTCATTGAGAAAGCACACGATCTCGCCACCGAAGTCGGCAGCTTGCAGAAATAGTGCCTGCGTCTGCGCCCCCGCTGGCTTGGGACGGACAAATATGTCCGTCCTAGCTTCCGTTGGCTACTTCAACGCCGCACGAATCACCGTCACGCTCAGCGGCGGCGCCTCGATCGTGTCGCCGATCGTCACATCCTTGAGCCCCGCGATCGCCACAGCCTGCTTCTCGGCCACGTTCACCGCATCCGCCTTGTCCGCCGTGATTCGCCACCCCGTCGCGTGCGGATCGACCGCGGCCCCATCGAACGCAATCTTGATCGGCTGCGCCTCCTGCTGCGGATTCACAATCCCAATCGTCACCGCCTTGCCATCCTTCGTCTTCGCCGCGGCCACATCGAGTTTCTTCTCATCAATATCTGCCTTCACCGCCAGCGGCGTACTGCCGAACTCTCTGCGATACAGCAGCAAGGGCAGGGCGGTCGTATCGAAGAACGCCGCCGTCTTCGTCGTCTTGATGCAGCCGATGACGTTCACCGTCTGCGCGTAGTGTGCCATTTGAATGATGTCGCCGTTACGGAAATACTCATGCAAGCCCGCCGCGACCCCCAGCGCATCCGCCAAATCGTACTGGCAGCCAATCTCGCCATACAAATAATCGCGATGCCAATAGTTCCATTCGTCCATCGCGATCGGAATGAAGTCCTCCGGCTTGCGGCCCAGCTTCGCCTGCAACTCCCGGTGCCCCACGGCCTTCTTGCGAATCTCTTCGCGCAACTGATTAGCATGTTCTTCCGTCGGTATCACGCCATCTTTCGTCCATGGCAGCCGCCCGCGATAAAAATGCTCCGAGATGTAATCCATGCGATCGCCGCACTTTTCGAGCATGCCTTCCGACCAACCAACATCGTGCGATTTGTCGCCTTCGCCCAACTTCGCCTTCGTGCCGATATCGCCAGAAGCAACCAGCTTCATCGTGGGATCAACCTTCCGCATCGCATCGGCCACGCGGTTGTGCTTGATCGTGTAATGCTCCAGCCGCATGTGCCCGAGTTGCCAATCACCCCACATCTCGTTGCCAACGCACCAATACTTCACGCCATACGGCTTCTCATGACCGTTCTTCGCGCGTAGAGCCCCGCCGATCGTGTCAGCCGCCTTGTTGGCATACTCGACCTCTTCCACGGCCGAATTCTCATCGCCGAAGCCCGTATTAACGGCGATCATCGGCTCGGCATCGATCTCGTGACAAAGATCAAGAAACTCGTCGATGCCGACATCGTTGTGCTCGACGCCCGTCCAAGCCGGGTTCCGCCGCGGCGGCCGCCGATCGCGCGGGCCAATGCCGTCCCGCCAGTTGTACCCGCTCACAAAATTGCCACCCGGCCAGCGATACACCGTGCCATGAAGCTGCTTCAATAGTGCCAGCGTATCAGCTCGGAAGCCGCGGACGTTGTCAGCCGGCATCAGAGAAACGGCGCCAACGAGGCAAGAGGCGTTTTCGATTTCAACGGTGAACGTGCCTTTGTCGGTCGAATTTGTAGCTGTGAATTCGAAGGGAATTCTAACGAATTCTCCGTTTGACGACTCCAGTGGATCCACGCTGATGGCGAACTCGTCTTCCGGAGTTCCCACGCGAATCTCGACTTTCGGCTTTCCATGAGGCTTGAGCCAAGCGTAAAGCACGTACGCTTTTCCTGCGATGAAACTCAAATCCTTCTGCCGAATCCCACTCCCCGCCGCAATCTGCGGCGAGTGCTCGCCGACGAGCGCCCCTTCCTTCACCATCGTGACCGACCCCTTCGGCCCCACAACCTCCCACGGCGACGCGCTCACAATCGGAAACTTCGTGTCCTTCAGATCGCCATACGGCGCGTACTCATCCGTGATCGGAAAGTAGAACTTGCGGTCCTCGAGCATCTCGGCCCAAATGCCGCCGTAAATGCACCGGCCCAAATGCTCAATGAACTGCCCGTAGATAAACGGACTAATCGCCGGCCCGGTTCTCGTCGCGTCAACCGTCACATTAACGGGCGACGATTCCCCCACCGCCCGCCTGGCATTCGCAACAACCACACTCATCAACACAAGCGCCACTAACCAAGCTCGCCGCCCGCCCATATCCACCTGCCTTCCACGCTAAAGCACCCCACCCCAGCAACAGCCACGATCCTAAAACCGCCCCACCCGGCAAGCAAGCGCCTCCACCGCCTTAGCGTCCTGCGCCAGCCCGAATCTACCGCCCTCCAACCCATCCACGCTCCCAACCAACCTCCAAACCATCCCCTCATCACCACTGACCTGTTCCCGCATCACACCCCCGTGTTAGCATGACCGCCGCGCTTGCCTCGTTCCTCGCCACTCATTCCTCGCTCCTGCTTCATGCGTCTCGGCATCTTCCTCCCCAACTGGGTCGGCGACGTGGTCATGGCCACGCCCGCCCTCCGCGCATTCCGCAAGTATGCCGGCCCCGATGGCACGCTCGTCGGCATCATGCGGCCCTACGTGGCCGAAGTCCTCGCCGGCAACACCTGGCTCAACGAACAACTCATCTACGACAAGTCCGATACACGCCTCGGCTTGCCACGCCGCCACGTCATTCAATCGATGCGCCGAGCGCGCCTCGACCAGATCGTGCTCCTCACAAACTCCTGGCGAACCGCCTGGATCGCCTGGCGCAGCCGCGCGTCCGAGCGCATCGGCTTCCGTCACGACGCCCGCTCGTTGCTTCTGACCAAAGCCGTGTCGATGCCAACCACCGCCAATGGCAAAATCCTGCCCACGGTCGAAGGCTATCTGTACTTGTCGGAAGCTGTCGGATGTCAGCCCGAACCGCCGATACTCGAGCTCGCAACAACGCCCGCCGATGAAGAGGCCGCGAACGAAGTCTGGCGCCAACTCGACTTGCCCGCAGGCGATCGCGTCGTCGTGTTGAACTCCGGCGGCGCTTTCGGCGCCGCCAAGCACTGGCCGGCTGAGTACTTTGCCGAACTAGCGCGCCGCATCGCACACGGCAACAATTACGCGGTCCTCGTGAATTGTGGACCATCGGAACGCGAAATCGCGCGCGAGATTGTCGCACGCGCCAACGAACCTCGCGTCGTGGGACTCGCCGACTGGCCCGAACTTCCCGTCGGCCTCACCAAAGCGTGCATCCGCCGCTCGCGCTTGCTCGTGACAACCGACAGCGGCCCCCGCTACTTCGGCGTCGCCTTCGGCCGCAGCGTCGTCACCTTATTCGGCCCCACCGACCCCGCGCATACGCGACTGCCTTACGGCCGCGAAGCGTGCCTGTCGCTCAACCTCGACTGCCAGCCGTGCATGAAACGCACCTGCCCGCTGAAGCACCACCGCTGCATGCGTGACCTCATCGTCGACACCGTCTTCAGCGCTGCAACCAATTTGCTAAAACACGGTACTGCGCAATTGGCCGAACCAGTCGCAGACCACTCAATACCGGGTGGCACGCCCTGAAAGGGCGCGGTCTCTCACGACCCTCAATACGCGGGCCGCATGGCTTCACTTCATTTTCGCCATGCCGCACTCTGCTGCGATATCTTCAACCCTTGCGGCTTCGTCGCATCCGAAAACTCCGCCCGCATCGGCCGAATCACTCGCCCCAACACCACACTCGTCGCCGTCGGCGTATTGACTTGGCGATCCGTACAAATCTCCGCCAGCTCTTCCCAGGCGAAGGGCAGCGTGCCTGAGGTCTTATAGGACCCGCGCCCGCGCCCCGCCAAACGCACGTCAGCCGTGTCGGTTACATGCCGCATGAAACAGAAGTACTCGACACCGTCCTGCAACTCATCGACCGTTGTCGGCCAGCCTATTTCGTCGATCTCGTCACGATAGAAGTAGGCAAAGCGATGATCGATCGCCGTCAGGCTAACCAATCGCTTACCAGCCGGAATGTGCCTCGCCAGAGTGCGAACGGCTGCCGTAGGATCACTCCAATCTGCCACATGCATATTGATGACGATGCCCACGCCGCCGAGGCCGATGATCGCAAATAACGCGAACACCGCCGCTATTGGTTTGGCCGTCGACGCACTCCGCCCTGTCCGCCACAACACCGCCACAACTGCCGCTGCCGACACGGCAAAACCCAGTGCAAACGCCGGCGGCTGGTTGAAAATTCGCGCCACGTTCTCCGGCAGCACCGTGCTCACCGCCACCACGAGGCCACAAGCGGCAATCAATACCGCCCATATGCCAACAAATTGCTGCCAAGCCCGGCGCGCAACCGTGCCACTGGCAGCCGTCGCGCAGCATTCAATCGTGATTCCAATCAGCACCGCCGTCAGCGGATACAGCGGCATGAAATATCGCCCCCGCGCTCCGGCCGCGAACCACACCGTCGGATACGCCACCAGCATCGCGGTCACCAGAAAACCCACTACCGCCGACTGCCCACTCAGCCGAGCTCGCACATCGCGGCGCGCCAGCGCAATCAACATCGGCGACCATGGCAACAAGCATGCGAACGTCTCCGCAGGATACGAAAACGCATGCGTAATCATTCCGCTCAGTCTAAGTCGATCACCCGCGAGCCCGGCCCAAACGCCCACGACCGTCTGCCAATTCGTCGCTCGATAAAACGGAACCTGCCAAACCGCGATGATCGCCAAAAACAAGCACCCGCCGACCACCGCCTGCCAACTTAACAAGTAACGCCAGTCACGCCGCGACAGCAAATACACAACCGTGATCGCCCCGAAGTACGCCGGCGCCTGCGGCCCTTTCACCATAGCGCCAAGTGCCGCTAATGCAAAACCGACCGACCACACCACGATCGGCCGCCAGCCCTTCACATAGCCCACGTGCCAGACCAATAACGATGCGCTCACAAATAGCGCGAACACGGCTTCCGATTCGCCCATCCGCCCAATCATCACCACTTGCCCGAACGTGGCGTAGCCGAGCGCGCTCGCAACTGCCGCGGTTCGCGCTGCAAACGCACGCGTGTACGTAAACACCACGAGCGACGTCAGCACCACTGCCACGATGCTCGGCAACCGCGCCGCGACCGCATCCACGTCGCCGCGCAGGTACCCGCCAACCGCCATTAGCCAAATCGTCATTGGGGGCCGCTCGGCAAACACCTGCCCTTGCTGCCGCGGTACAACCCAGTCGCCCGTAAGCAGCATTTCCCGGGCAGCAGTCGCCCAACGCGTCTCTTCGCCCACCAGCGGCTGCGCCGTCAGCCGCACGCCAAAAGCAACTCCAACCGCACCAACCACCAATAACGCTGCCAACACATCGCGATGGAATTCGCCACGCTCGTCGGCCAGACTCCACCGCGCAGAACGTTCGCCAAGGGACGACATAGTGGGACGATCGAGGTGGGTTTGAGTCTTCAGGAGGGGCAGGAAAGGTAGCGAAAATCCCAGCCAGCGACAATAGCGTTGCCGCCGAGCTCCCCCGCGCAGAGCGAGGTTGCATCGGGGGACGCCGACACGTATTGTTGCCACCCATCGAGTAGGGGCGTTTTCCAATCGCGTCACCCCCCTGGCAATGCCCTCGGTTCGACGATCACCCCATTCACCACACGTCCCGCGGAAGTGAAGCCTCACTCGCACAAGTTAGCGCCTGCCCGCGATGTTGCCATCGTCGTGCCTTGCTTCAACGAGGCCCGCCGCTTGAAGGTGTCCGCTTTCTCCGCGTTTCTCAACACGCACCCCAACATCACGCTCACTCTCATCGACGACGGTAGTACCGACGATACGCCGCTCATCCTCGAATGCCTGCGCCAACAACATCCCGCACAAATCTGCACGCTGCGTCTCGAAGCCAACGTCGGCAAAGCCGAAGCCGTCCGCCTCGGCGTCCTCGCCGCGCTGCGCCGCGGCCCCCAATTCGTCGGCTATTGGGACGCCGATCTTGCGACGCCACTCGCAGCGATTGCCAGCTTCGTTGACATCTTGCTGGCCCAGCCGAACCTGCAGCTCGTAATGGGCAGCCGCGTTTCACTTCTCGGCCGCAAAATCCGCCGCCCCATCCGCCGTCACATCATGGGCCGTGCGTTTGCCACCGCCGCCTCGCTTGTACTGAACCTGCCGGTCTACGATACCCAATGCGGCGCCAAGCTGTTCCGCGCCACAGCGCAAACGGCCGAGCTGTTCGCGCAGCCTTTCCGCACCCGTTGGATCTTCGACGTCGAATTGCTCGCTCGAATCAAATCGCGCACCACCAACGCTGAATCAGCACTCCCAGCTGACGATTCAATCTACGAATTCCCTCTCGAACAATGGGAAGATGTCGCCGGCTCACGCCTCAAGTCCCACGACATCGTCACGGCCGCGCTGGATTTGCTCCGCGTGTATTGGCAATACATGAGACACAACGACCTCCCCGATCGGCACGCTTCTTGGCCCGCAACGTCTCCCGCAATAACTCCCCTCCGCAAAGCCGCCTAGCCATGGATGCCCCGCTCTACGACGAACTGCATCGTGTGGAACAAACCCATTGGTGGTTCCGCGCCCGCCGGCAGATCGTCTGGTCGCTGGTTGAGAAGTTCTCAGGCGGTCCCACCTGCCGCTTACGCGTTTGCGAACTCGGCTGCGGCACCGGCGGCAATCTCGCCGGCATCGCCGATCGGCACGACGTCACCGGCGTCGAATGCGCGCCACCCGCGCTCCACCTGGCCCGCCGCACACTTGGCGACCGCGTGATACACGGTCACTTACCTCACGACATCGACTTGCCGCGTGAAAGCTTCGACGTCGTTCTGCTGCTCGATGTCCTCGAACACATCGAAGACGACGCGGCTTCCGCCCGCACCGCCGTGAGTCTGCTGCGCCCCGGCGGCATCCTCGTCGCGACCGTCCCCGCCTACCAATGGCTGTACGCCCCGCGCGATGCCCACCACCACCACGTCCGCCGCTATAGCCGCCGCCAATTCACCGCGCTTTGGGAGCCAGCCGACACCGAAACGCTGCTCCTCAGCCATTACAACGCCCTGTTGTTCGCTCCAGCGGCCGCCGCCCGCATCGCCAGCAAGTTCCTGCGCGACAACAAGCATACGGGCGACCTGAAAACGCCGCCGGCTGCGCTCAATTCACTTCTCACGACAACCTTCGCCGCCGAATCCCTGCTCCTCGGCCGCGTGCCGCTGCCATTCGGCCTTTCATTAGTCGCGGTGGTTCGCAAGCTAACGGCCGCCGAACGCGCGCAGCAACTCGCAGCGTAAAGTTGGCTCGTCTCGGCACATTTCCCTGAACTTGCGGAGCTGCCGATCAGCGACATTACGCGTTTCGCGCATCAATAGAAAGGACGGGCAGAATCGCCCGTCCTAGCTAGCGCGACATGCTCATCGAGCGAGCGCCTACAAATACGTATTAATGAGATTTTCCAGCATCTCCTGTCGCCCGCTCTTGTTCGGCGTGATGTCGCCTTTCTCGAGCATGTACTTCTCCAGCGACTTGAAGTTCTGCTTGCCGGCTTCGATCTCCGCGCCAATGCCGCTGTCCCAGCTGCTGTAGCGATCCTTCAGCAGCGCTTCGAGCTTGCCATCTTGCAGCATCGTGTGGGCAATCTTGAGCCCGCGGGCAAACGCGTCCATGCCGCCGATGTGGGCGTGGAACAGGTCCACCGGCTCGAAGCTTTCGCGGCGGACCTTGGCATCGAAGTTCACGCCGCCCGTCTTGAACCCGCCGTACTTGAGCAGCGTGTACATGCACTGCGTCGTGAGATAGATATCCGTCGGAAACTGGTCGGTATCCCAACCCAGCAGCATGTCGCCCGTGTTGGCATCAATCGACCCCAACACCCCCGACGCACCAGCCAGCTCCATCTCGTGCTGCATCGTGTGCCCAGCGAGCGTAGCGTGGTTCGTTTCCAGGTTGAGCTTGAGATGGTCGATCAGGCCGTACTCGCGCAAGAAGTTACAGCATGCCGCCGTATCGGAATCGTACTGATGCTTCGTCGGTTCTTTCGGCTTGGGTTCGATGTAGAACTGCCCCGTGAAACCGATCTCTTTCGCGTAGTCGACCGCCATGTGCAAGAACTTCGCCAGGTGGTCAAGTTCCCGCTTCATGTTGGTATTCCACAAATTCTGGTAGCCTTCGCGGCCGCCCCAGAACGTGTACCCCTGGCCGCCGAGTTCCTTCGTGACCTCGAGCGCCTTTTTCACCTGAGCTGCCGCAAACGCGAACGAATCGGCATTCGGGCTCGTCGCGGCGCCGTGCATGTACCGCCGATTGCTGAACAAATTCGCCGTGCCCCACAGCAGGGTGATGCCCGTCCGCTGTTGCTCCTCCTTCAACACTTTCACCACCGCATCGAAATTGCGATTCGTCTCGGCCAGCGTCGCCCCCTCCGGTGCCACATCGCGATCGTGGAACGCATAGAAGGGGTTGCCAAGTTTCTCCATGAACTCGAACGCCGCCCGCACGCGATTCTGAGCATTCTCGATCGATTCGCTGCCATCGTCCCACGGCCGCACCGCGCAGCCAGGCCCAAACGGGTCGGCCCCCGTGCCGCGGAACGTGTGCCAATACACCACGCTGAACCGCAAATGGTCCCGCATCGTCTTGCCGCCGACCTTCTCGTCCGCGTTGTAATAGCGGTACGACAGCGGGTTCTTCGAGCTTGGGCCTTCGAATTTGATCCGTTCGACTTCCGGGAAGGCGGGTTTCATGCGTCACCTGTGTTTGTGTCCGGGGAGATTATGTAAGTCGGTGTTCACGATCACGCGACTGAAACTCAGCTGCAAAAATACGGCTGCCTGGCCGGGCCGATAGACCACTCCGCCGCCCGATCATTCCCAGCGTGGCGGCCCTGTTCGCGCCACGCCGACCTTGCCATTGCCCGCCTCGGCCCATCGCAGCCGTGAACTGTCCGAGGCGGCCTCGTGACATCCAGCCGCGGAAAGTGCCTATTCTAGCGGTTAGTTGGGTCCTGCCGGGAGGGGCTTGTTGGACAGTTTTGTACGCCACGACTACTCTGAAAAGATACACTCCGCTGCCACGGCTGGGACACCGAAGGCAGCCCTTTGAGGAACGCATGGGAACAGGCATCTTTTCTTTCGGCCTGCCCGCCGCCGCGCGGTTGGCCAAGCCTTTCGATCTCGTTCGACCGGCGGTTTTCGCGCGCGGCTGCGTAAAGATTGCCGCCATTGTCGCCGGCATCGCCTCGCTCGCCGAACCAGCGGCAGCCAGCCAGTTTGCGCGGCTGGACTGCAACTTGTACATCGGCAGTCGCTATCGGCACACCATCTTCCTCGAGTTGTTCGACGACCGTCCCCTCAACGTTGCCAACTTCCTGGCATACGTGAATAGCGGTCAGTACGACGGCTCGTTCATGCATCGGCTAGCCCTTAACCCGTCGACGTTTAATCCCTTCGTCATTCAAGGCGGCGGCTACTATCCACAGCTCGTCAGCGAACCCAACGTACCCGCTGCCGAAGTTCACTATTCGCTCAATCCCAACGCCACTGTCGATTTGGATGGCAACTATTCGACCCCTAATCCAACCGTCACGGGTGAGGCCGGCAATGCTCCGCTTCGGTCAAATGTGAAGGGCACCATCTCGATGGCCCTCAGCACCGGCCCCAACAGCGGCACGAGCCAATGGTTCATTAATCTCGACAGCAACACCTTTCTCGATTCAGCCAGCAGCGGCGGCCCGTTCACCGTCTTTTCCAAAGTCGCCGGCGACGGCATGAATTATGTTGATGGCCTCGTCAGCTCGCTCATCGTGCGCAACCTGAATCCCGATGCCAACGACGATGGCGTACGCGAAGCCGGACCATTCTACAATTCCAGCGCCACGCCCTACACCGACGGCGCACCACTTTACGTAAGCGGCGGCAGCTTCACGGTCGCCCAAATCCTCAGCGCCCAGCAAATCGACTACCTGGGCGCTGGCGTGACCACCGACGTGCCATCCGGCGGCCTGTTTTTCGTCTCCCGAAACGCGGTCATCGATACGGGCACTGTCTTTACCGGCAGCGGAATGCTCGGCATCGGACCCGGACGAACTCTTCAAGCCCGCGAAGGCGTCTCGTTGGGGCATTCGCTGATCTCCCACGGCACTTTTTCCCCGGGTCTGCAAGTCGGCACCGTTGCCATGACCGGCTATCAGCAGTATTCCGACGCCACGTTAGAAGTGGAAATCGCTGGCGCAACGGCCGACACCCAGTACGACAAGGTCGCCGTGCTCGGCTCCGCGTTCCTGTCTGGCAAGTTGGACGTGAATTTCATTGGCAGCTACTTGCCAGACCTCAACACCTCTTTCACCATCCTGACGGCGACTTCGATCACGGGCAACTTCACATCGTTCGATCTGCCGCAGCTCGCAGCCGGATACGTCTGGAACATTAGCCGCACCGCCACCGCATATACGCTCACCGTTGCCGCCGGCGACTACAACCGCGATGGCGTCGTCAATGCCGCCGACTATTCCGTGTGGCGCGAATCGAGGAATACCAGCGTCACTCCCGGCTCTGGCGCCGACGGCGACAAAAACGGCTTGGTGAACGATGCTGATCTCGCCATTTGGCGTGCCAACTTCGGCAACGTTCGCGGCACGACGGCCGCCGGTTCCGGCAGCAGTTTGGGAGCGAACGTCGCCCCTGAGCCCGCCAGTGCGGCGACGCTACTCTGGGCGGCTGCTGGTTTTGCCGCTCGGCGACGCCGCCGCTACCTGAAAGTGCCACCTCACACCCATTGGTAGCCGCCTTCGCGAAAATCTGGTTTCATGGCAGCAGAGGCTGAGTTACCCAAAACGCTGCCATTTGTGTTCGGCTTGATCCATCCGGAGATCGATGTGAAGAGAATGCATCCGACTAGCTTCGCTAAAGGCGCGATAGCCGCGATCGTCGTCCTGTTCCTCGTGGCTTCCTCCGCCATCGCTGTCACGCCGACGAACAAAGTCCGCTTTTACATGAACATGGGCACGATCGAAATCGAGCTCTATGGCACCCAGTCGCCGCTGAACGTCGCCAATTTCCTCAGCTACGTCGATAATGGCTCCTATAACGACTCGATGATCCATCGCACCCGCGACGGCGCCACCGTCGCCGGTTCCGATCTGTTCGCCCAAGGCGGCAGCTACAAACAGAATGGCACCGCGATCACCGCCGGCGCGGCGGTTGTCAACGAGTTCAACGCGGCAAACGGACTCTCGAACACGCCCTACACGCTGGCTGCCGCGCGCACCTCGAACCCCAACAGTGCGACCAGTGGCTGGTTCATTAATCAGTCCAACAATGCTGCCGCCTTCGACCCCGGTCCTTACACCGTGCTCGGCAAAGTCGTCCTCGGTACGAGCATCGTCGATCAAATCCCGTTTCTGCCGAATTTGCCAATCTTGCAAGGCTCTGGTCTCGACAGCATGCCGATCTATAACAGCGGCGAAGTCGTCATTAATAAAGCAATTCGCATCCCGCTCGTCGCCGGCGACTACAACATGAGCGGCTCGGTCACAATCGCCGACTACAACCTCTGGCGCAGCAACCTCGGTTCCACCGCCAACTTGGTGTCCGATGGCAATGGCAACGGCGTCGTCGACGCAGCCGATTACGTCGTATGGCGCAATGCCGCCGTTGCCGCTTCCGGCTCGTCAGCAGCAGGGCTCGAATCAGCCGGCGTGCCCGAACCCGCCATCGGCGCGATGCTCCTCCTGGGTGGGGGAATCGCGCTCGCAGCGCGAATCCGACTTCGCCGCATTTCTCGCGTTGCGCCAGCCACCCTCTAGCGGCCTATAGCATTAGGCGCGGCTCGCCTATGGCCGCCTCCCGCGAGCCGCACTCCATCGGATCGCCGCGGCCCCTGCGCATTCAGCGGCCACCAACAACCCCCAGCCGCCACGCGATGCAGCCGGAATTTGGAATCTCCCGGTCCCACGTGTAGCCTGGGAGATGACCGCACGCCTTACCGCGCGCCTCACCCCAATATGAGCTTCCTCATGCTTGGAATGAACACTCGAACACTCAATCACCAACCTTGGCTGATCCTCGCCGTGGCGACATGGGCCGCTTTTGTCCTCACGCGACCTGCCGCCGCCACGATCGTCCGCTTCGCCACGGTTATGGGCAATGTCGACGTCCGCTTGTACGACACCGCCACGCCGATCAGCGTCGCCAACTTCCTGGGCTATGTGAACCGCGGCGACTACAACAACGTCATGTTCCACCGCTCCAACCCCACATTCGTGCTCCAAGGCGGCGGCTGGAAGTACAACGGCACCATGCAAGAAGAGCCGATGAACTTCCCGCAGGTCACCGCCCAAGCGCCCATCACCAACGAGTACGCCCTCTCGAACGTCGCCGGCACGCTCGCCTACGCCAAGGTCGGCTCAGCCACCGGCCAACCCACGCAACAGTCGATCAACAGCGCCACCCGTGAATGGTTCTTCAATCTCAAAGACACAAACGCCTCGAACCTCAACAACCAAAACGGCGGTTTCACCGTGTTCGGGCGCGTGATCGGCAGCGGGATGAATGTCGTTAACTCCATCGCGGCGCTCCCTACCTTCAACTTCAAAGGCGCTTGGAACGAAGCGCCGCTGCGCAACTACTCAAAAGCACAATTCGATTCCTACGTGCCCGTCGACGGCGACAATGTCGTTTCCATGAACATTTCCGTTCTCAACTTCAAAGCTGGCGACTACGACTTCAACGGCACGGTCAACGCCGCTGACTACACCGTCTGGCGAAACTCCCTCGGCTCGACCACCAATGCCGCCGCCGATGGCAATGGCAACGGCGTCGTCGACCAGGCCGACTACATCCTCTGGCGCGACACCAATGGCCAATCCGGCGGCCCCACCTCCGCCGCCGGCAGCCTCGTCGAAGCCGCCGTACCCGAACCCGCGACTCTCGCCGCCCTCGCTGTCGTCATCGGCTCGCTTGCATTCTTCCGGCGTCACCGGCGCTAATTCATGAAGCAGCGGCCGTGTCCAATGTAACTGGCACGCCGGGTACCCGCTGGGTGGTGCCGTCGCCGCGCTGCATTTTTAACGCGCTTCCCGCGCAGCCTCGAAACCCGCTCGGTTATTCCCTGTCGGCGCGCGGAACGTACCTGCTACATTCCCCGAATTGCCTTGCCAACCGCCAATTCTTCTGTCAACATCGTAGCTTTCGCCCATTCCGGCCCCTCGAGCCCGCCGGCGGCGTTCCCACAGCCTCGATCGAAGCGACATGGCGAGCATCATCAAAGACCGTCTGGCAGCCGGCAAAATCGTGCGCGCAATGCACGTCGTTGGCTTTGCCACCCCCAAAGTCATCGAAATGTTCGGCATGCTGGGCAGCTTCCATGGCTACTGGTTCGACCAGGAGCACACCGCCTACTCGCACCGTGAACTCGAAATGATGCTCATGGCCTGCCGCGCCACGGGGAAAGACGCCTTCGCCCGCGTCCCCCCCACCGACTACGCCACCGTCATGCGGCCCATGGAAACCGGCTGCAGCGGCGTCATGGTTGCCCAAATTCGCACCGTCGACGAAGTCAAGAAGTGTGTCGAATGGGCGAAATACCCTCCCGTCGGCACCCGCGGCATGTTCACGGCCAACGCCGAAACACGCTTCGGCAAAACCGACATGGCCACGCTCGTCAAAACCGCCAACCGCGACCGCTGGCTGAGCGTGCAAATCGAAACCACCGAAGCGATCGACCGGCTCGACGCCATCGCCGCCGTCGACGGTGTCGACTGGCTTTTCGTCGGCCCTGCCGACCTGTCGGTCACCCTCGGCGTTCCCGGCGAGTTCCTGCACCCGAAGTGCATTGAAGCGCTCAAGAAAGTCGACGCCGCCGTAAAGAAAGTCGGCAAAGCCTGGGGGATCCTCGTCCGCGACATGGAGCATGCCGCCAAATGCCGCGAACTCGGCTGCCAGTTCTTCAGCTGCATCGGCGACGTCGACTGCCTCCGTGTCGGCCTCGAAACCATCGAACGCCGCTTCGCCGAACTAGACGATTAGGCCCGTTCGCTCAAGTAAACGTCACTAGTAACGAATAAGCTCACGCAAAGACGCGAAGTCGCAAAGGAAAGCAACAAGCTCGTATGTCAGTTTAGAAGAGACAACCAGCACGACAAATTATTGACGCTAAATAAAGCAGTGGGAAATGAAATTCGAACAGGAGCCAACAGAGGGAACAGAGTAAGAACTCAACCTCTGTTCTCTCTGTTACCTCCTGTTCAATATGTCTCTAATCAGAATCTTCGCGCCTTAGCGTCTTTGCGTGAGATCAATTAAAGAACCAAACAAAAAACGGAAGAAGGAGCATCCCCATGGGCAAGCAAGCAAACGTCGAAAACATCATCAAAGTCAAAACGGCATTGGCGGATAAGTACCTGAGGTTGGCTCTTACCCGCCGCAGCGCCCCGGCTCGCGCCACGCTGCTGCGCCATGCCGAACGGTATCGTGCTCAGGCGAACAACGCTGCAAAGAGTGCCTCGAAATGAGCTCCCCAGACGTGCACGCCACGTCATGCTCCTCCCATAAATCGCAGTCGAACGGCTTTAATTCGCTGGATGCCGTCGACGTCACCCAGCTCACGCCGTCCACAGCTGTCCTGAAGCCGCCCGAGCATCAAAGCTTCTGGCTGTGGGTCATGTGCCTGACGGGCGTCGACTATTTCAGCACGCTTGGCTATCAACCCTCAATCGCCTTCGAAGCCGTGGGCCTGCTCGCCCCGCTCGCGACGATCGTCCTGATCGCCGTCACGCTCGGCTGCGCGCTGCCTGTCTACTCGCACGTCGCCGAAGAATCCCCGCTCGGTCACGGCTCGATCTCCATGCTCGAACGCCTGCTCCGCGGTTGGACCGCCAAGTTCCTCGTGCTCGTTCTCCTGGGCTTTGCCGCCACCGACTTCATCATCACGCAAACGCTCTCCGCCGCCGACGCCGCCGAGCACCTGATCCACAACCCGTACTGGGAAGGCGCGCCAGGCATTCTGCAGAGCCAGATGTTCCTCACGATGGCCCTGCTCGTCCTCCTCGGCGGCATGTTCCTCCGCGGGTTCAAAGAAGTCATCGCGATGGCAGTGACCATCGTCGGCGGCTACCTCGCGCTCAACGCGATCGTCCTTATCAGCGGCCTCGTGTACCTCGCGTTCCACCCGAGCCTCATTTCCACTTGGTATGGCTCCGTCGTCGCCGGCGACTGGCACATGCCGCACGAAGGCACTGGCCTCTTCGCCGCCATCGCCGCCTGCCTCATCTTCTTCCCCAAGCTCGCCCTCGGACTCAGCGGTTTCGAAACCGGCGTCGCCGTCATGCCGCTCGTCCGCGGCGAACACGGCGACGACCCCCACCGCCCCATGGGCCGCATCCGCAACACGCGCAAATTGCTCATGACCGCCGCGATCATCATGTCGTGCATGCTCTTCGGTTCGAGCGTCATCACAGCGATGCTCATCGATCCGCACGCGCTCGTCACGGAGGGCATGGCCGCCAACCGCGCGCTCGCCTTCGTCGCCCATGGCGAAACCAGCCACGTGATCAATCCCATGTTCGGCATGGTCTTCGGCACGATCTACGACGCCGCCACTGTCGCGATCCTATGGTTCGCCGGCGCCAGTGCCATGTCGGGCCTGCTGAACCTCGTACCGCGATACCTGCCCCGCTTCGGCATGGCCCCACGCTGGGCCGAAGCCGTCCGCGCGCTCGTCCTCGTCTTCACCGGCATCAACCTCGTCGTCACCTGGATCTTCGGCGCGAGCGTCATCAAGCAGGGCGGCGCTTACGCCACCGGCGTGATGGTGCTCATGTCCAGCGGCGCGATCGCCGTCGTCGTCGACCTCTGGATCAAGAAGGCCGGCCCTTGGTGGCGCCGCATACACTGGGGCTACCTCCTTGCCACGCTGGTCTTCGTCTACACCACGGTCGCAATCATCATTGAAAAACCCGACGGCATCAAAATCGCCGGCGCCTTCATCTTCGGCGTGCTTGTCTTCTCGATCATCTCCCGTACTCGTCGCAGCACCGAGCTCCGCTTCGAGAAGTTCGACTTCGTCGACGAAACCTCCCGCTTCCTCTGGGACTCGCTCCGCCACCTCGAGTTTCCCGTCCTCGTGCCGCATCGCCCCGGCCATCACACGATCGCCGAGAAGGATGAAAAAATCCGTCGCGTCCACCGCCTCGCACCCAACGTGCCGATCGTCTTCGTCGAAGCGACGGTCGGCGACCCCAGCGAATTCCATCACAACCCCATGATCGAGGTCACCGAGCAAGACGAACGCTTCCTGCTCCGCCTCACCCGCTGCGTGTCCGTCGCCCACGCCGTCGCCACCGTCGCCCTCGAACTCTCGAAAACCGGTCAGCCGCCCGAAATCCACTTCGGTTGGTCCGGCGAAAGCCCGCTCGCCGCCAACCTCGGCTTCCTCCTCTTCGGCGAAGGCAACGTCCCCTGGCTCGTCCGCGAACTCATCCTCAAAGCCGAACCCAACCCCGCCAAACAGCCCCGCGTCTTCATCGGCTAATGTAGCAGGCACACTCCGCGTGCCGTGGCGGCGTGTCAACAGACTTTGCCTGCTGGGACAAGCGTCGCGCCTGGCGCCGCTCCTGTTACGGCACGCGGAGCGTGCCTACTACACTCCGCGCCGCGCTGCTAGAATGCCAACCACACTCTCGCCCCGCCTCATTCTCTCTCGCGCATCCCCATAGGCAATTCATGGCGAATTCCCCCCGTCTCACGCCGGTCCAATGGCTCGTCTGCGTCATTGCGGCCATCGGCTTCGCCTTCGATATCTACGAACTGCTCATGATGCCGCTGATCGTCGGCCCCGCGCTGCAAGAGCTCGCCGGCTACACCCGCGGCACGCCCGAATTCGCTCGCTGGTTCGGCCTGTTGTTCTATGTGCCCGCCGTTTGCGGCGGCATCTTCGGCCTGCTCGGCGGCTACCTCACCGATCGCTTCGGCCGTCGTCGCGTGCTCACCTGGAGCATCCTGCTCTACGCCTTCAGCGCCTTCGCCGCCGGCTACTCCACCAGCCTGTGGATGCTCCTCTTCTTCCGCACCACCACGTTCATCGGCTTCTGCGTCGAGTTCGTCGCCGCCGTAGCCTGGCTTGCCGAACTGTTCGACGAACCCAAACAACGCGAACGCGTCCTCGGCTACACCCAAGCCTTCTCCTCCTTCGGCGGCTTCATGGTCGCCGTCATGAACGGTCTCATCGCGCAGCATGTTATGTCGTTGCCGACGATCGCCATGCCCGGCTTCTTGCAACCCATCCTCGGCAACCTCCCGGCATTCAATCAGCCACCCGTCTGGCGCTACACGCTCATGAGCGGCCTGCTACCCGCCATTCCGCTTATCCTCATTCGCCCGTTCTTGCCCGAATCGCCGAAATGGGCCGCCAAGCGCGCTGCCGGCACGCTCCGCCGCCCCAGCATCGCTGAACTATTTTCGCCCGAGTTTCGCCGCGCAACCGTGGTCACCACGCTCATGTTCGCCTGCAGCTACGGCGTCGCGTTCGGCGCAATTCAACAGCTCCCACAAATCGTCCCCGGCATCGACACCGTCCAAGCCAAAATTAAAGCCGCCGCCGATGGCAAGTCGCCCGCTGAGGCCAAAGCGCTCAGTGCGAAAATGGGTCAAGAGATCGTGGCGAATTACACGAAGGCCCAGGAATTCGGCGGCCTCCTCGGCCGCTTCGCCCTGGCCATGATGGTCGCCCACTTCGCCAGCCGCCGCGCGCTCTTGCGTGTCTTCCTGATCCCCGGCCTAATCGTGCTTCCCCTCGTTTTCTACGCCTTCTCTCGCGGCCACGATATCGTCTTCTTCAGCCACGAGCTCAGCATCCCCGGCATCCACACCGTCAGCGTCACGCTACTCGGCGTCGGCATCATGCTCGCCGGGTTCTTCACCGTCGCCCAGTTCAGCTTCTGGGGCAACTACCTGCCGCACGTTTACCCCGTGCACCTCCGCGGCACGGGTGAAAGCTGCGCCGCCAACATCGGCGGCCGCATGTTCGGCACGCCCTTCGCCTTCATCACGCAGCAAATCGCCCTCTTCCCCTGGATCGCCGGCGGCACTCCCTCAGCCAAAACCGCAATCACCGCCGCCGCGATTGCCTTCGCCCTCTATCTCGCAAACCTCATCCTCTCCTTCGCACTGCCTGAACCACAGCACGAAGAACTTCCGGAGTAATCCCCACGAATATGGAAACCACCCGCCGACGCTGGACATACGGACTCACCGGCTACCACTGGTTCGTATTCTTGGTCGCCAGTGCGGCATGGTTCTTCGACTGCCTCGATCAGCGCCTTTTCTCGCTCGCCCGCAACCCCGCGCTCACGTCGCTGATGCCCGACACCGAAATCGGTGTCATCCAAGCAACCGGCAAAGAAGTCACCGCCGTCTTCCTCATCGGCTGGGGCGTTGGCGGCCTCATCTTCGGCGCGCTCGGCGACCGCTTCGGCCGCGCCCGTATGCTCACCGTAACGGTGCTGATCTACTCGATCTTTACCGGCCTCACGTTCTTCAGCACCACGTACTGGGACTTCGCGCTTTTCCGCTTCCTCACCGGTCTTGGCGTCGGCGGCGTCTTCGGCCTCGCCGTCGCCCTCATCGCCGAATCGCTTCCCGATGCCTCCCGCACCGGCGCCCTCGGAATGCTGCAAGTCCTCTCCACCATCGGCAATATCTCCGCCGGCCTCTTCAACTCCTGGATCGACTGGCTCCAGCGCTCCGATTACATCCACCCCGGCGAAGGCTGGCGCTACATGTTTCTCGTCGGTGCGATCCCTTCACTGCTTGTCATCGCCACCGGCAAGTACTTGCGCGAACCCGAACGCTGGCTCCGCGCCAAAGAGGAGGGGACGCTGCCCACCGGCGGCATTCTCTCGCCGTACAAAGGCCTTCTCGCCGACCGCGTCTGGCGGAAGAACCTCGTCATCGGCGCACTCCTCGCCAGCACCGGCGTCATCGGCCTCTGGGCCATCGGCGAATACGCGGTCGATCTCCAGCGCAACGTCTTTAAGACCTATTTCGTCAACGCCTCGCCATCGCCGCTCGCGCCCGAAGTGCTCAACTCGAAAGTCACCAACGCCATCTCGATCGCGTACATCCTCAACATGCTCGGCGCGGGCGTCGGCATGTGGATCTTCACAAAACTCGCCCAGTGGTACGGTCGCCGTCCCGCCTTCGCTGCCGGCTTCCTCTCAGCCCTCATCATCACGGCACTGGTCTACTGGAAAATGAGCTCACCTTGGGATGCCTACTGGATGATGCCCCTCATGGGCGCCGCCCAGCTCTCCGTCTTTGCCGGCTTCGCCATTTACTTGCCCGAACTCTTCCCCAGCCGCATGCGCAGCACCGGCACATCCTTCTGCTACAACCTCGGCCGCTTCGCCGCCGCCGGTGGCAGCTTCTTCTCCGCCGCCCTCGCCACCAGAGTCTTTGGCGACTTTGGCTCCCCGCTGAAAGAGCGCTACTCCGCCATGACCATGTGCGCGATCTTCCTCATCGGCCTCCTCACCCTCCCATTCGCCCCCGAAACCAAAGACCGCCCGCTACCAGAGTAACGACTGTCCCCCCACGCCTCGTCGCTCCAAAAATCTCCGCTCCGCACACCCGACGAACGATCGATTAGGAGCGGGTGTGGCAAGCGATCTATAACGCCGCCGCCCCGGAAGTCATACGCCGAAGGCGTTAAACTCCGCAGCCCAGCGTCGCTCGCAGCAGCGAGCGCACGCTGGGTAAGCTCATCGCCTCCGCGGCACCACACTGCCGAAGTTTCGCTACCGCGAACTCGGCAACATGGCCACGATCGGCCGCTCCGCCGCCGTGGCCGACTTCGGCAAAATCCGCTTCAGCGGCTTCCTCGCCTGGGTCATTTGGCTCTTCGTCCACCTGATGAACATCGTCACCTTCCGCAATCGCCTGCTCGTCTTCGTCCAATGGGCCTGGAACTACTTCACCTACGACCGCGCCGCCCGCCTCATCACCGAACCACCACCCACCGACTCACCGACGCCGCCATCCGAATCCATACCGACGCCGAAGGCGTCGGCTATATAGCCCAGCCCTCCGGGCTGGCGGCTCAAAATCACGCCTCGCCCCCCACCGACTTGCGCCCTTCAACCCCGCTGCTATAATGCGTCCTGTGCTCCGCCATCCCTTACACAGGAGTCCGCGATGACCAGGCACTCTCGCCGCGCCTTCCTCCAAGCCGCCGGCGCCGCAGCCGCCGCTGCCACGCTCCCCAAGTTCGCCCGGGCCGATGTCAACAGCCAAATCCGCATGGCCACCGTCGGCTTCAACGGCCGCGGCAAAGAGCACATCGAAGGCTTCAACAAGCAGCTCGTCGCCCTCTGTGACTGCGACTCTAATGTGCTCGGCAAAACGGCCGAAGCCTTCGACAAAAAGTATGGCCGCAAGCTCGACCAAATCTCCGACTTCCGCAAGCTGCTCGATCGCAAAGATATCGACGCCATCTCGATCGCCACGCCGAACCACACACACTCGCTCATCGCAATCCTCGCCGTCCAAGCCGGCAAAGACGTGTACGTCGAAAAGCCGATTAGCCACGGCGTGTGGGAAGGCCGCCAGCTCGTGAACGCTGCCGACCGCTACCAACGCATCGTTCAATGCGGCACCCAATCGCGCTCGCAGCCCGCCATTCAACAAGCCGTCGAGTACGTTCACAGCGGCAAGCTCGGCAAAATCCTCTACGTCATCGGCACCTGCTACAAGCCCCGCCAACCCATCGGCAAGCTCGACAAGCCGCTCGTCATTCCGAAGGAAGTCGATTACGACCTCTGGTGCGGTCCCGCCGCCAAAGTCGACCTTTATCGCCCGCGCCTCCACTACGATTGGCACTGGGACTACAACACCGGCAACGGCGACATGGGCAACCAGGGCATCCATCAAATGGATATCGCCCGCTGGTTCCTCGGTGAAAAAACCATTTCGCCGCGCGTCATCAGCTTCGGCGGCCGCCTCGGCTACTCCGACGCCGGCAACACCGCCAACACGCAAGTCGTGCTCCACGATTACCCCACCGCGCCGCTCATTTTCGAAACCCGCGGCCTGCCCAAATCCAAAGAGGCTCAAAAGAACTGGGGCGGCTCGATGGACGAGTACCGCGGCTCCCGCGTCGGCGTCATCGTGCAATGCGAGCACGGCATGGCCCTCTCCACCAGCGACTACGAAACCACGCACATCTTCGGCCCCGACGGCGATGAAATCACAACCTTCCATGGCGGCGGCGAACACCTTCACTTCGACAACTTCCTGCAGGCCGTCCGCTCCCGCAAACGCGGCGACCTCAACGCCGACGTCGTCGAAGGCCACCTCTCGAGCGCTCTCTGCCACACCGGCGGCATCTCCCACGTCCTCGGCCAACCCCAGCCCGCCGATGACATCCTCAAATCCGTCGCCGCGAACGAACGCCTGCAAGACTCGCTCGAACGCATGTTCGCCCACCTCCGCGCGAACGACGTCGACATCGACAAGCCCGTTGTCACCGCCGGCGCCGAACTCGTCATGGACCCCGCGACCGAACGCTTCACGAACAACTCCCCCGCCAACGACCTCCTCCGCCGCGAAGACCGCCGCCCGTTCGAGGTCCCCGAGATCGCGTAGTTTTTTCCACTCACGGCACCGATGTATTGCCGGACCGCGCCGAATGGAACCAGACTCTTCCGGCTCCCTCCCCTCGGCGGGGAGGGTTGGGGAGGGGGGCGCTGCAAGTCCACAAGTCGCCTGCCCCTACTGAACACCGTTCCCAAACAAACAGCACACCAAAATATTACGCTCCACTATCACCGGTTCGACGCAAACCGGGCGCGCTCCCATCACCAACACCCCCCCTCACGACAACCATGAAGGCGAACCTCCTTACCCTAACGTCACTCTTCTTGTGCATCCTCCTTACCACTTCCTCCCCCGCCGAAATCACCGTCGAGCGCACCCCGCACGGCGCCGTTGTAAAAATCGACGGCCAACTCTTCACCGAATACTACACCAAGGCCGGCCAGGCCCCCGCCCTCTGGCCCATCAATGGCCCCACGGGCAAACCCGTCACCCGTAGCTTCCCCTTCGCGCCGCCCAACGACGACGGCACGAAAGACCATCCGCATCACCAATCCCTCTGGCTGACCCACGGCGAAGTCAACGGCGTCGACTTCTGGGGCACCAACCGCAACGACGCCAAAGACCCGAACGGCCCGCGGATCGTCCACAAGGACTTCGCCAAGCTCGCGGCCAAAGACAATGAGGCCGTCATCGTTACCCACAACGATTGGATGAACGGCGACAAACGCTTTTGCGCCGACCAGCGCACGCTGACCTTCCGCACTCGCGCCGATGGCAGCCGCACGATTGACTTCGACATCACGATCGCGGCGCCCGATGCCGACGTCACGTTCGGCGACACCAAGGAAGGTTCATTCGCCATCCGCGTCGCCGACTCGATGCGCGTCGACGCCAAGACCGGTGGCAAAATCACCAACAGCGAAGGCCAAACCGACGCCGACGCCTGGGGCGTCCCCGCCCGCTGGGTCGACTACACCGGCCCCGTCGACGGCGAAACCGTTGGCATCGCCCTTATGAGCCACCCCGAGAGCTTCCGCCCAACGCCTCGCTGGCACGTCCGCACCTACGGCCTCTTCGCCGCCAACCCCTTCGGCCAAAAAGACTTCCCCCAACCCGCAGCCGCCAACCAAGGCCCCGTCACGGTCAAGAAGGGCGACTCGCTCCACCTCAAATACCGCCTCTGGCTCCGCCGCGGCCCCACGAACGTCGACCAAACCGAAGCCGTCTTCAAAGACTTTGCCGGCAAGTAACGCCCAATCACATCATACGCTCATACCCGCCCCGTTTAGCCGCGAGGCGCTAGCCGAGCGCGCCTGCCCAAAAAAGGCTGGGCTCCAAACACGAATTGCCATCCTACGCGGCCCCGCCTCGCATTGAATTTGCAGCGCCGAAGCAAACTGACTTGCCTTCCAGCCAGCACCACTCGGAGTCGGGCAAAATCTCGCCAGGTGGCTACATTTAATGGTGGACATCAGTACAAAAACTTGCTATATTCGCCGCAAGTTGCACAAGTCGACATGCGCTCTTTGACAATTCGAAATAGGTCTTAACCGCGATCGGCGAAACTGCCACGGGCGCGCGGTCAAATTGTGAAGCGCCGCAGGGTTTTGCAACGCATGTCAAAATAAAATTCTTAGCCTCGTAAACACAAAGCCCTGTACATCAACCGGTTGCGACACACGCCCTCGAGAGTTTTGCAATAAAAAATGCACTTTCGCATAGCAGCAAAACTCTCCATTAAGTTTGTTCCCATGGCGAGCCCGCTTCAGCGGGCGGGCCCCCACTACGCCCAAAGACCCGCCACGCCACCGCTAGCACTCCACCTCTCGCCCCTCGCCGCCCACCGCGCCACATTGCCCTAAAGCCACCCCGCCCCAACGCCGATAAGTGATTCCGCGACGCCCCGGAGTGTTCGCACACTTTTCCCCTATCTCGTCCGGCCAGGCAGGGTTCCCCGTGACTGCTCAACTTACCGTGCTTATCCCCTGCAAGGATGAGCGGCGCAACATTCGCGCATGCATCGAATCCGTCCAATCGATTGCCGATGAGGTCCTCATCGCCGACTCGGGCTCTACCGATGGCACCCTCGACATCGTCCGCGACATCGGCAACTGCCGGATCATCGAGCGTGAATACATCAACTCGGCAAACTTCAAAAACTGGGCAATCCCCCAGGCCAAGCACGATTGGGTCCTCGTCGTCGACGCCGACGAACGCGTGACCCCAGAACTCGGCAAGGAAATTCGCGCGGTCCTGAAAGCCCCGGCCGAAGGCATCGATGGCTACTGGATCGACCGGGCCAACCACTACCTCGGCTACCGCATCAAACACTGCGGCTGGAACAGCGATGCTGTCATCCGCCTCTTCCGCCGCGAATGCCGTTACGAAACCCGCTGGGTCCACGCCGAAGTCGACCTGCCCTCCACCAGGCTCTCCACGCTCAAGCACCAGTTACTGCACTACACGACTTGGGAGTCCGACCAATACATCTTCAAAATGAACCGCTACGCCGGCTGGGGCGCCCTCAACATGCGCGACGCCGGCCGCAAGCCCAGCCTGCTGGCATCGATCACGCGGGCTCCGCTGCGATTCCTCCAACTCTATGTGCTCCGCCTCGGTTTTCTCGATGGGATACCAGGCTTCCACATTTGCATGCACACCGCCTACTATGCCTTCCTCAAACAAGCCAAGCTCTGGGAATTGAACAACGCCATCGAGCAACCTGATCCCGAAGCAGAACGCGCGACCAAGTTCGGCGACCAGCCGATCCTCGCGTTCCCCAAGGACCAGCCGCAAGAAGCAGCCATACAAAAACGCCGCGCTGCTTGATGCCATAACGGCGTGGCTCGCAAGATCGATCCTGTAACCGGAACCTAGTCACGATGCGATCCACCGATCTCTGGCCAAAATGTGCGCGCGTCATCGAAATCGGCGCGACCAGTGGCGAGATCGGACATCGCCTAACCGCCGCCGGATACCACAACTACCTGGCGGTGACGTCGACGCAGCGCGACCGCGATCGCATCGTCAAAAAGCACCCTGGTCTGAAATCGGTCGTCGCGACAGCCCTAGCAACTAAGACCGTTCGCCAAAACAACGCCGAAGTCCTCGTACTCGATAGTTGGGCCGCCCTGGCTGTCTGGCAGATCCGCTCAGTCCGCCACGCTAAGTACGTGGCAATCAAGCTGCAGCCCACGCCGCTCTGCTGGATCAGCCTGCTGCTCGCGTTCGCACAGTGCCTGCTGTACCGCTTCGCGTGGCCGACCGTGGTCAACTGCGCACGGACCGGGGCAGGGCCCTGGCTCGTCGCCTTCCGTGTCCGCCAGCCACACCCGTACAACGCCGTCCGTCGGTTCGTACCGCACCGCTTCGGTATCGATGGATTGCTGCAGCAAATATCGCACACAGCACCACGCCACGCGGTGCTGCGCTGGTTCGAACAACTGCCACAAGTGCCCGCGGGCGAAGACCTTGACCTCATGGTCAGTGACGACGCCCTCGACGCGGTCCGCAAGCTGTGCGACGACGGTCCCGGCATCCAACCAATCGACCTGTACTCCGTCACCGGCCTGCCCGGCGCTGACTTCCGCAGCATGCCCTACTACCCGCCGCACTTGGCAGAGCAACTGCTCGACCACGCCGCCAGCCACCATGGCCTCTGCCGCGTGCCTTCGCCCCGCGAACACTTCCTGAGCCTCGCCTATCACGTGCTCTACCACAAAGGCTACGACTCTGGTCTTCCGGCAAACGCCACAATGCCCGGCGACCGACGCCGCGCCGATCACGACTACGTCGCTATCCTCAAACGTCTGGCAAGCGCATGCGGAACCACGGTCGAGATCACACTCGAAGCCCTCGATTCCCATCTCGACATCGCCGGCTGGCGGCCACCGCACGACATGCTGATCCGCCTCGCCCGCCGCAACCGCTGGATCAAGTCGCTCCTGAAGAAGCACGACACACCTACCATTGCCGACGACCGGATCGCCGTCTTCCTCGTCCGCGAGGAGGCCCTCCGCCGCGGCGGCGTCGCGCGCGCCGCACAGCTCATCGAGCACTTCGGCTTCGAAATCCGAGCCACTGAAACTTTCGATCGAACGCGCGTTCCTGCGCTGGCCCGCACGCTCCGCGGCGGCAACTGGGGCCCGGGCCCTTGGCCCACCTCTGGCGGCCCACCCGTCGCCGCAATCGTCGCCTTCGATTCGGCACCCATCACGCCCACCCCCAAACAAAGGAAGAAGTTCCCGTTCATCGCCAACGCCCGCCTGCTCTGCAAAGAGCAGCTCCGCGACGCGTTCAACGACGGCTACCCACAAGACCAACACTGCAACGTTATTCACTCCAGCGACAACGGCCGCGAAGCGCTCGATTACCTCCGCATCATCATGCCGGAGCGCATCGAAGCGGTTCTCTCGGGCGGAACGGGATTGACTCGTACACCACTAACTCGCGCCGCTTGATTGCCTCGGCAGCGGCGCAACACCCCACGCCACCCGCCAGGACCACGCGCCACCGCCGCAGAACGCGCAGCAGCTTGCTTTGCCTGCATCCGGCGGCGAGAATGAAGGCGCCTGCCTCTGGATCCCACCTCGGACGCCTCCGTCCAATCGCACACACGCAAAGGGAGACGCGATATGTCACCGGACACCAACACCAACGCAACGCGGCGTGACTTCTTGAAGACATCAACCGGCTTGGCAGTTGGAGCAACACTCGTTAGCACGATGGCAATTCCACGGGCCGTGCACGCCGGCGCGAGCGAGCGGATGCGAGTCGGCCTCGTCGGCTGCGGCGGTCGCGGCACCGGCGCGGCGCAGAACGCACTCAATGCGAGCCCCGACAACGTTCTCGTCGCCGTCGGCGACACGTTCGGTGACTTCGCCACAAAGAGCGTGAACGCCCTCAAGCGAATCGACGAGATCAAAGACCGCGTGCAGGTACCTGGCGACCATATCTTCGTCGGCTTCGACGCCTACAAGCAAGTCATCGACGCGTGCGACGTCGTCATCCTCGCCACGCCGCCGCACTTCCGCCCGCAGCACTTGGCCTACGCCGTCGAGCAGGGCAAGCATAGCTTTGTTGAGAAGCCGATTGCGGTCGATGCGCCGGGCGTTCGCAGCGTCATCGAAACGTGCAAGAAGGCCGAGGCAAAGAAGCTCGCCGTCGTCTCCGGTTTGTGCTGGCGCTATCACCCAGCCGTGCAAGAGACAATTAAGCGAATCGTTGAAGACAAAGCGATCGGCGACATCGTCTCGATTCAGTCGTGCTATAACGCCGGCTCGCTGTGGCATCGCGGTGACGATCCGAAATGGAGCCGTATGGAATACCAGATTCGCAACTGGCTGTACTTCCGTTGGCTCTCGGGCGATCACATCAACGAACAAGCCGTGCACAGCCTCGATAAGACCGCGTGGCTGCAAGGCGACATCTCACCAACGCAGGCGTTTGGCCTTGGTGGCCGGCAGCAGCGCGTGGAGCCCGAATACGGCGACATCTACGATCATCACACCGTGTTCTACGAATACCCCACCGGCGTTCGCGTGTACTTCACCTGCCGGCAACAGAGCGACACGTCGAACATGGTCGACGAACTCGTGCTCGGCACGAAAGGCCGTGCCAACATCCTGCAATACGAAATCGAAGGCGAGAACAAGTGGAAGTACAGCGGTCCCGACAAAGCGGCCGCACGGATGTACGACCTCGAGCACGTCGCGCTGTTCAACAGCATTCGCGACGGCAAGCCCATCAACAACGGCCACTACATGGCCAATAGCACGATGCTCGCCATCATGGGCCGCATGTGCACCTATACTGGCCAGACGCTCAAATGGGACCAGTGCCTCAATAGCGAAGAACGCCTCGGCCCCACCGAATACGCCTGGAACGACAACGTTCCGCCGGTCGTCGTGGCAGTGCCCGGCCGCACGAAGTTCGCATAATGGCCAATGAGCCAGGTGGCCTCGTGGCGTTGCCATGCAGCCGTCAGCCCGCTCTGCCGGCGGTTGTTCGTCGCCCAACGACAACTTGCGATTTACAAGACAGCGTGTATGCTCCGGTGCGTATCAAGCGAAGCCATTGATGCAACTTGGTTAGAATTGGCGGAGACAGTCACATGCGACGATGGTGTGCAATCTATGTCATCATGCACTGCCTGGGCGTCACATCTTTCGCGTCGGCCGCCGAGCCGGTGAGGTCTACCGAAAAAGCCGATACCGACGAAAGCAACGTGCCGCCGTACACACTACCCGATCCGCTCGTCGATTCGGCCGGCGACCGCGTCACGACCATCGAAAAGTGGCGTTCGAAACGCCGGCCGGAGCTACTGCAGCTGTTCGAACAAGAAGAATACGGCCGCGCGCCGACTGAGCGGCCAACGCTGAAGTTCACGACGACATCCGAAGATAACGCAGCGCTCGGCGGTAAGGCGATTCGCAAAGAAGTGATGATCGACGTGAGCACGCCGCGCGGCCACGTGCCACTGCACTTGCTGCTGTACATACCAAAAGACAAGAAGCATGCGCCATGCTTCCTCGGCCTCAATTTCCACGGCAATCAGGTCGTAGCGAACGACCCCGGCATCACGTTGGCGACGTGTTGGGTGCTCAATCAACCAACTGTTGGCATCGTGGAGAACCGCGCAACCGAAGCATCTCGCGGCAGTCAAGCTGCGAACTGGCAGGTCGAGGAGGTGATTGGCCGAGGCTACGCGGTCGCCACCATGTGCTGCGGTGACATTGAGCCCGATTCACCAGACGGTCTGGCAAAGGGTGTGCGGGCATTGTTCCTGCACGCTGGACAGGACAAGCCCGCCGACGAGGAGTGGGGCACCATCGCCGCCTGGGCATGGGGACTAAGCCGCGCGCTCGACTTTCTGGAGATCGAACCGCTCGTCGACGCGAAGCGCGTTGCCGTGTGGGGACACTCGCGATTGGGCAAAGCTGCTGTGTGGGCGGGTGCCGAGGACGAGCGGTTCGCACTAGTGATTTCGAACAACTCCGGCTGCGGCGGCGCGGCGCTCTGCAAACGAGTGTTCGGCGAAACGGTGGGCATCATCAACGACAAATTTCCCCACTGGTTCTGCGGCAACTTCAAGAAGTATAGCCAGAACGAGGCCGAATTGCCGATCGACCAGCATGAACTCATTGCCCTCATCGCGCCGCGGCCGGTGTACGTGGCGAGCGCGACCGAAGACCGCTGGGCCGACCCGCGCGGCGAGTTCTTATCGGCAATGAATGCCGAGCCCGTTTATCGACTGCTGGGCTGCGAAGGCTTAGGCGCCGACGAGATGCCTACACCAGATAGATCCATCGGCAGCTCGATCGGCTACCATGTTCGCACCGGCAAGCACGAGACGACAGCGTTCGACTGGCAGCAGTACCTCAAGTTCGCCGACCTGCATTTGCGTGAACCATCAATCGACGCTGGGCCTTCACCAAAACCGTAGCTGAATTCGCAAGAATTCAGTCGCTTGCGAGAGACCAATCGGCGACAAGGGTTGGCTGGGGTCGAGCGGAGCGAGCCCCCAGAGCGTCACAGTTGATGGCAGCGCACTGGGGGCTCGCTGCGCTCGACGCCAGGCACCCCTTGCACGCTCTGCGATGAGCATGGCACAACTAAGGCACGCCGGCCGGTTCCCGTTGAGCGTCGTGCCGGAGCGCGATCGGTTGATGCTGGGAATCGGCAGTCGCTTCGACTCGCACGATCACACACTTGAACGCCGGCGTTTTGCTGCGCGGGTCGACGTCGCGACTAACCAGAACATTGCATTCGGGGTAGTACATGGCCGCGTTACCTGCCTTGATCTTGGGGAATGCGACCGCCAGAATGTTTCGCATGCTGCCGGCCGGACCGTGGACCGTGACGCGCGAATCGACTGTCAACTGCAATTCGCGAAGATCATCGGGATGAAGGAGTATGACATCGCGGCGGTCGATGCCGCGGTAGACGTCTTCGTCTTCATAAACGACCGTGTTGAACTGGCCTTCGCTGCGGATCGTCATGAGGCGGAGTTCGCCCGCGCCGGTGCCGAGAAGGTCGGGCAGGGCGTGCGTGTGAAGATGCGCGCGGCCATCGGGCGTGTTGAACTGCGGCGCGTGGAAGGTGCGGCCGGTAATTTGGAACTCCTGCTTCGTTTGATCGATCGTGGCGATCTGTTCGAGGCCGGGAATGATGCGGCCGATGGTTTGGCGGATTTGTGTTGTCGAGCGCATAGCGTTCCAGTCCAGCATAGCTAGCCCAGGCCTCTGGCCTGGGTCTGCGGATACGCCAACACCGTTGGAGTGTGCAGTGCCTTCGCCGTTAGTTGACAAGCCGCGTCCAGTGGTGCTCGAACTCCCGGCAGAGCCGGGGGCTGACGGGGCAGCGACGCGGGCGGCGATGTCGGCGATGACCTCGACTTCCGAGCGCGTGCCGGCGTGGCGTTTGGGGCCGCCATCGCTGAGGCGCACGAAGTTGAACATCGACTCCTGCGTCGTCGGCTCGGGCTCTTCGTCGCGAGCGGAGACGGGCAGGATGATCGTCTCTTTCGCCAGGCCGAAAGCGTGACCGGTGTTGAGCGTAGTGCTCAGGTACGTGATCTGATCGAGATTCGCGATGGCCCTGGCAGCGTACGCGGCATCGGGGTTCGAACCGTAGAGATTGCCGCCCAGGCAGAAGCCGACTTTGAGTTCGCCAGTCGTGGCGCCTTCCATGCAGGCCATCGTATCGCGGCCGGGCGTTGTCGGCAGTTCGACGCCATAGTGGGTTTGCAAGCGTTCGAAAACGGCATCGCGCAGCTTCGGCATCACGCCCATCGAGCCGATGCCTTGCACGTTCGAGTGGCCGCGGATGGGCATAAGGCCGCAGCCGGGACGGCCGACCATGCCGCGGAGCAGCGCGAGGTTGCCAATGGCCTGCACATTTTCAACACCGTGAGCGTGGTGCGTGATGCCCATCGTCCAACTAAAGACGGCGCGCTTGGCGGAGGCGTAGCACTTGGCGATCGCTTCAATGTCGTCGCGCGAGACGCCGCTCTTGCGGACGATCTCGTCCCACGAGATCTCGCTGAGCCGGGCCCGCAGTTCGAGCCAGTTCTGGCAATGTTCGGCGAGGAATGCTTCATCATGAGCGCCCATTTCGACGACGCGCTTCGCCACGCCGGTGAGCAGCGCGAGGTCGCCGCCGATATGCGGCTGCACATAAAGGCTCGCGATGTCGCTGCCAAAGATGAGGCTGCGGACGTCGCTCGGCACGTTGAAGCGGACGAGTCCCGTTTCAACGATGGGATTGATGACGATCACTTGCCCGCCGCGGCGGCGCACGTTGAGCAGCGTGCGCATGAGGCGGGGGTGATTGCTGGCCGGGTTGCCGCCGATGACGAAGACCGTATCGGCGTGGTCGAGGTCTTCGAGTTGAATCGTGGCAGTGGGGCTGCCGGTCACGCTCAATAGCCCGACGCCGCTGGCCTGGTGGCAGTAGTAACTGCAGTTATTGACGTTGTTCGTGCCGTACAGGCGCGCGAAGAGTTGCAACAGGAAGCCAGCTTCGTTGCTGCTGCGGCCGCTGAAGTACCAGAAGGTTTCGTTGGCTTGTGTTGCGCAAAGTTTGGCGGCGATGCGGCCGATGGCCTCATCCCAACTGATTGTCGTGTAGCGACCTGTCTCGCGCGTGTACGCTACCGGTTGGACCAATCGACCGCAGTGCTCCAACTCGCGCGGCGAGAAGTGCTGCAGCTCGCGCGGCGTGAAGCGCTGCCAGAATTCGGTGCGGATGGCGCCTTGCATGTCGGCGACCATGGCCTGCATGCTCTTCTTGCAGACCTCGGGGAAATGGCCGAGCTCGTTGACCATGCCACCGCGTTGGCCGCCCATGCCGAGCGCGCACGTCTTGCAGGCGTTCTTCGAGCGGAGGGCTTTCCAGAGTTTGAGAATGCCGCCGGCTTCCCGGGCTTTTCGCCAGGTGTACCAGATCGCGGGCCAACCGCCGCCTGACTTGTATTTCTTCATCGCCTTGCCGAACCGAATGCGACTCACCACGACGACACGACGGGCACAACGCGAGCGTTGCCACGCGAAGCGACGGCGCGGTAGCTAAGATGGAATGCGGAGCGTAGCTGGCAGCGAGCGGGCTGATTAGCTACGTTGGAAACCAGAATTTTGATTATACAGAAAACTCCCCCGCCTGGAGCGGCGGCGATCTATGACGGAATCCCTGGAAATCTCCCCGGTCGCCGGACCCATTCACGGGCGGATTCGGCCGCCGGGCTCGAAAAGCATCACGAATCGGGCACTCGTGTGCGCCGCTCTTGCCGACGGCGACTCGACGCTAACCGGCGCACTCGATAGTGAAGACACCCGCGTGATGATCGACAGCCTCGGCCGATTGGGGATCGAAGTTCAATCGAGCGATGCCGGCCGTACGCTCGTCGTCCATGGCGCCGGCGGTGAATTGCCAGCGCTGGAAGCCGATTTGTTCTGCGCAAACAGCGGCACGACGATTCGCTTTCTCACGGCGTTGGCGAGCTTGGGTCACGGTTCGTTTCGATTGGATGGTGTAGAGCGGATGCGCGAGCGGCCGATCGGCGACCTGCTCGAGGCACTCAAGCAGCTCGGCGCTGTTGCACTTAGTGAAAACGGCAACGGCTGCCCACCTGTGGTGGTTCACGCGAATGGTCTTCCCGGCGGCACGGCGAAAATCCGTGGCGACATTTCGAGCCAGTTCTTGAGTGGCTTGTTGATGACCGCGCCGTGTGCGCGTGCGGCCGTCGGTTTGGTCATCGATGGACCGCTCGTTTCGCAGCCATACGTGCGGATGACGGCGGAGGTGATGCGAGCGTTTGGACCCGAGATCGAAGTCGCGACAGACATGGCTCGGTTCACGATCGAGCCGCAACCGTATAGCGCTCGGGAGTACGCGATCGAGCCCGATGCCTCGGCAGCGAGTTACTTTTGGGCGGTCGCGGCTGTGACTGGCGGTGAAGTCACGGTCGAGGGCTTAACGGCCGATAGTCTACAAGGCGACCTCGGATTCGTCACGTGCCTCGAACAAATGGGATGCGAGGTGCTGCGTGAATCCGATTCACTTACTGTCGTCGGCCGCCCGCTCCGCGGTGTTGATGTCGACATGAATGCGATTAGCGATACGGTTCCCACGCTGGCGGTCGTGGCGCTGTTCGCTGACGGGCCGACGACAATCCGCAATGTTGGCCACATTCGGCACAAGGAAACGGACCGCATCGCGGCTGTTGCCACGGAGTTGCGGAAGCTCGGCGCCGAAGTCGACGAAGCACCCGATGGCCTAACGATTCACCCTGGCAAACTGCGGCCGGCCGCGATCGATACGTATCGCGACCATCGCATGGCGATGAGCTTCGCCGTGGCAGGACTGCGGATTGCGGGCGTGCGGATCAACGATCCGGGCTGCGTCGAAAAGACCTATCCGCCGTTTTTCAGCGATCTTCAGCAGCTAACCGAGCGCACCGGCTGAGGCCGTTCGCATCACGAAAATGTCGGCCAAGGCCTTTCGCTGTAGTCACTTCGGTCGCATGGGGACGACGTCCGTCATCACGCCCGCGCCGACCGGTACGCCGACAGACGAGGACTGCAGCAGTTGTTCGGCCCGTTCCAGCAAGGACAGGCTGGAGGGCGGTGGCGGATAGGCCGCCGAGCTCGGATCGTACGCCTCAAAGCGGGCACCGCAGTGCTGGCAAACCACTTGTTTGCCGAGATATTGCACACGAACCTGCAGATTACGACCGCAAGTTGGGCATTCCTGCACAAAGTAGGTGCTACGCGACATAACAGGCATCTCCTTACCAACTACCCCGCGTTAAGCCCCAAAACCCATCCAAGGCGATTTAGTATAAGCAGGGGGGTAGGTAAATTCAATAATCCGGGCTCCAGGTCAATGTCGAAGGATAAGAAAGGTGAAGTGCTAAGCTTTTGCATTAGCCCGAGTTGCGCTGGGAAAAGTATTCCCGCAATTTTCTTCGCCCCCGCAGAATTGGAAATTTCCTTGCGCTCGCGGCTTCACATGCCAATGTTCCAATCTTTCGACCCCCGCCGTGAGTACAGTGAAGACGCTGCAATTGCCGGGCCGGTTCGCGCCACTTCCTGCCAAATCCGCATAACCTGTGCGCGATTGGCAACGATGACAGCAGCGACATTCGCGACCCTCATATTGTGGACCGGTGCGGCAGCGGCCGCGCCACAGCGCGCAAAACCCGAGTTTGCCGCAATAACTCACGCGATTGAGACTTGGTTCGCTGCTCAGCCCGATTACCAAAATGGCGACCTGATTACGCGGATTCAAATTGAAACCGTGCTCGAAAAACTTTCGGTGGCGGGCGTCGAAGTGCCCGATGCCCGGGCAATCGCTGCCCGCGGTTTGGCAAATGATTCATTCCTGGTGCGCGAACTTACAAAGAAATCGGGTCGGCCGTTCATGCGGCGACTCGCGCGCACGCCCGGCGCGTTCGCGCATCTTGATCGATTGAGCACAATCCCACGCGGCGAACAACTCATTCGCGACCTGATTCAAGACCCGGGCGGCGACAAGCTGATCGAATACATGGCCACCACCAAGGGTGGGCACAACATGGGAACGATGATGACGGCCGTGCCGGGGGGCACCGATCTTAACAAGCCGACGAACCGGATCTACACGGTGGCGGAATTTCTGTCCGCGCTGGAGCAGGCGCTCGCGGAAAAGTCGCCTTAACGGCAGCGGACGAAGCGCCGCTGATTTCTACTCGTCCTGTTTCTGCGGGTCTTCTGCGTGGTTGCCAGGAGCTATCGCATACTCGTGCGAGGTCGGAAGCCATCGGCGTTAGCGGTCTGCGGCATGTCATAGCCAGGGATGCGGACGCGCGGCAGCGGGTCGCCGGGCTGCGGTTCGGGGGAGGGCACCGAGCGCAGGCTGACTGCCATCGTATTGGTGGGTAGCGCGGCGGGCGACTGCGGCACCGTGTAAACGGGCTGTGCTGCGAGCGGGTTCAGCGCGCTGCCCGCCGGGTAGATCGCCGAGGGCTGCGCTGCGACACCGCTTGGCTGTGGGGCCATGCTAGTCGTGCCGCCAAGCGGTTTTTGCCAGGGCGAAGTGGCCGCCGGTATGTGCGCTCGTTCCGGTGTCGTCGTGATGGGCGTCAATCCTGGTCCGCCACTCGCGGCAACTGGTGCGTTGTATGCTGCCAAGGAGACGCCTTGATTTGGCGGCGCGGTCAGAGTGCTCGGCGTGGCCGGTGGAGCGACGCCGGGCGGCGAGACGGCGGCTGTTGCCGCGACTTGTGGTTCGGAAGCAGGTGCGGCCGCGGGTGGTGCGAAGTGAAGTGCGTCGGCGTCGCCAGGAACCGACACAGGCGGCTCGGCAGTTGCGGCAATGGCCGTCGGTGGCGACGAAGGTCGATCCCACGGCGACGCGGGCCGCGGCGCGGGAGCTGTAGCGAGGTTTGGGGCTCGATTCGTTGTCGCCGCTGCCGGCGCTCCGTTCGGCGCGTTCCACGCCAATGTTTTTCCGGATTCGGTCCGGGATGTGCTATCTGTCGCCAATGGTGCAGCCACGGGCGCTGCCGTTGAACTTTGCATCACGGGCAGCGGATCACCTTGGTAATACGGCTGAGCCTGACCGGGCGCGAGCATGCGGGTGGAAGGCGGCGCCACGCGATCGGGTCCCATGAAGGGATTTGAGGCCACGCTCGATGAGGAACGGCAGCCACTAAGCAGCGCGAGCGCAGCGAGGGCGCAGGCGGCGGCGCGTTTCGCATTCGGATGAGATCCGTTCATCCGCGGTCGTTCCTTGTTTCGCGCTGGAGCGATAAAAGAAGAGCTATGGGGCCGCAAGCATAGCGAGTTGGCGCGTGGTGTCTAGGGCGATTGGCGGCGTGCTAGCAGGCGCGGCGATCCGACGGCTCCGCAAACATCAAACGAAAAGAGCCCCGGTCCGAAGACAGGGGCTACATTGGGCGGAAGCTCCTCCGCGCATCGAAAGGTGTAGGGGACTACCGGTCGCTGCGAGCGACGGCACCGCGGTCAGTGACGTACGGGTTCATGATCACGAGCGGTTCCGGCGCCGACTTCACGGAAGCGGCGCGATCGTCGGCCGGCTTGGTGGTGGCCGGCGCCGCGGGCGCATTCACCGGCTGCGTCGGCATTACGTACGGGTTGTTGATGGTAAGCGGCTGCACGTCGCCCGCGATTTCCGGCGTTCGTACGTATGGCGGATAGGCGAATGGGCTATAGCCGTAAGTGCGCGGCACAGGGGCACTGTAGTACACGGGCGGGAAGGCCGCGAAATGCGGAACTTCGTAGCGGAGCGTGTTGTAGAGCCAGCCGTAACCGCCGTCCCAACAGCCGCCAGAGCCGTAGCCGCAACCTTCTTGAGCGCGGGCAGATGGCATCATCACGAGCAGGGCGGCGAGCAGCATCGCCAAAGTGAAAAGTTGTTGCTTCATCGTTGTTCCTCAGAAGAGTCGTCGGTGGTGGGCGGGGATTAAGGGTTCAGGCTTCGGTAAGTAGGGGCCGGCTTGCGTTTCAGTTCGAGCAAATCGCCACTAGTTTAGGCTAATTAAGCCGATACGGTGATTCAACTCGGCGCTCCGTGAATCGGGAGTAGGTGCCCGGCAGAATGCGGTGTTTCCCGGTAAAATAGCCAGATGGATTCCGCGAAAATTACTGCCGAAATGAAGAGCCGCGCTCGCGAATTGGGCTTCGCGATGTGCGGTGTTTGCCCGGCAGTCAGGCCGCCGGGAGCAGCCCGGTTGGACGAATGGCTGGCGGCGGGATTTGCGGGTGAGATGAAGTATCTGGCCGATCGGCGTGAGGCTGTCGCCGATCCGAACCGCGTGTTGGAGGGTGCTCGAAGCATTCTCATGCTCGCGATGAACTATCGCACGGCGGAGCCGCGCTCGCCAGGAGCGGGTGAAGGGCAGGTGTCGCGATACGCGTGGGGCGATGCGGATTATCACGACGTCATTCACGAGCGTTTGAACACGTTGATCGACTTCATTCATGAGGTTGCACCGGCGGCACTCGCGCGCGGGGTGGTCGACACGGCGCCGCTGTTGGAGCGGGAGTTCGCGCAACTGGCTGGTCTTGGCTGGGTCGGCAAGAACACGCTGCTCCTCAATCGCCAATCCGGCAGTTGGTTCTTCCTGGCCGCGGTGCTGACAGACCTGGAACTTGCGTACGATACGCCGCATGCGACCGATCACTGTGGCACTTGCCGCGCGTGCCTGGATGCCTGCCCCACGGGCGCGTTTCCGCAACCGTATGTGCTCGACGCCTCGCGTTGCATCAGCTACCTCACGATCGAGCTGCGCTCGCAAATTCCGGTCGAACTCCGTGAAGCAATGGGCGACTGGGTGTTTGGTTGCGATGTGTGTCAGGAGGTGTGCCCCTGGAATTCGAAGTCGCCGTGGAGTCGCGAAGCTGCGTTTGCACCGCGCGGCGACAGCAATCCGCTCGATCTCGTCGGACTCTTTGAACTTGATGATTTGGCGTTTCGCGAACGCTTTCGGCACACGCCGCTGTGGCGACCGCGACGGCGCGGTTTACTGCGAAATGCGGCTATCTCGCTTGGCAACAGGCCGACACCGGCCGCCATGCCGGCACTGCTACGTGGTTTGAATGATGACGAATCGCTTGTCCGTGGCGCGTGTGCCTGGGCACTTGGTCGATACAGCGGCGGGGAGGCGGCTCGGGCGCTCGAATTGAGGCTGGCGGTCGAAATCGATCCGCAAGTGCGTGGCGAAATTAGCGCCGCGTTGTCGCAGCGTGTTGACGCCGATCGCTCTGCGGCGGCAGAATCGAACGCATGACGATCCTCCCCAGCGAACTTGGCATCGGGCCAATTCGGCTCGACTTCCCGGCGGTGCAGGCGGCGCTATCCGGCTATAGCGACGCCGCGATGCGCCTCATCGCACGGCGGCACGGGGCGCCGTACACGCTGTGCGAAGTGCTGCTCGACAAGTTCATCACGCAACTCAAGCCGCGGCGGCGGAATCGGCATTTCCTGCACGTGGCGGATGAGGAGCATCCCGTCGGCGGCCAGCTCATGGGGGCGGATCCGACCGAATTTGCCCCGGCCGCATTGCGGCTGGTGGAGAGCGGGTTCGACGTGATCGACATCAACTTCGGCTGCCCGGTGAAGAAGGTGCTGGGGCGTTGCCGGGGTGGGTTTCATTTGAGCCAGCCGGCAATTGCGCTCGAAATCGTGCGGCGCGTGCGTGATGCCGTGCCGCAACATATTCCGGTGACGGTGAAGATGCGCCGCGGGATCGATGACACGCCGGAAAGCCGCGAGAAGTTTTTTGAGATTTTCGACGGCGCGTTCGCGGCGGGTATCGCGGCGGCCACGGTGCACGGCCGCACGGTGACGCAGCGGTACAATGGCCCGTCGCGATGGGAGTTCTTGCGGGAACTCAAACAGTACGCAGCCAACCGCGTAATCCTCGGCAGCGGCGACTTGTTCAACGCCCAGGCTTGCATCGATATGCTGCAGTACACGGGCATCGACGGCCTGACCATCGCCCGAGGAGCGATCGGCAACCCGTGGATCTTCAAGCAGGTGCGGGCGCTCGCCGCCGGGCTGCCGCTGCCTGAGCCACCGACGCTGCATGAACAGCGGGATGTCATTCGCGAGCACTATCGACTCGCTGAAGAGCTTTACGGGCCTGAGCGCTGCCTGCCGGATATGCGCAAGTTCGCGATTAAGTACTCGCAACTGCATCCGCAACACATCGATGTTCGCAACGACTTTTGCGAGGTGAAACAACCCGGCGGTTGGCAAGCCGTGCTTGATCGTTGGTACGGCGTTGACGGCTCGGGCGTGCATCCGAGCGTGGACGAGCCGAATCCAATGTCGTCGGAAGCGGTGCTACCGGTCGGCTAAACGCTTGGCGAATTCTCACGAATTGCGGCGCTCTTTTCGGGGCAGACTGGTCGGCGTGCGACCATCTTTTGTGCCGCAGTGCCGCAACCTTTTTTGCCGCTCTGCGAGTCAGCCGTCGTTTCGCATCGTATTCGCCCATGAAAATGACCGGCGATTTCGGGGCGAAATGGGCGGTTTTCGCGACGACATTTTGTTCGGAACGCCACTTGCTCGGCAAAACTGTCCGACGTCGACTCAGCCGTCGTTCCAACTCTCCCCGAGTCCATCGAGGCCCTATCATGTCGCGCCCTTTGTTTACGGTTTCAATTGCGTTAGCTTCCTTCAGCCTCATTTTTGTAGGCGGATCATACGGGCAAAACACTGAGGCGCAAGTAGAAGCGGCATCGCGTGCCGCCCGGCAACAGGCGGCGCGTGACCGCGTCGAGAATGACACGGCGATCGCAACACCGAGCACCGGCGGCAGAACTACGCGTGATGACAAAACGGGCGACACCACAGCGCAGCCTGAACAACTAAAACGGCGCGCAGGCGAGAAGAGCGGCGATGAGGCGCGCGGGCGGTCACAGATTCTTGGGATGTACGTGCAAGAGGGCGACAACGGTCACGTGAAAGTGATCGAGGTCGGCGCCGCGACACCAGCCTTCGCGGCCGGGATCAAGCGGGGCGACGTAATCGTGTCGTTCGCCGATTTCAAGGGAACGACCTACCGCAAGTGGATCGACGGCATTCGCCGTGTGGCGACCGAGGCAAAGGGTGGCGACATGATCCCGGTCGTCGTGCTGAGAAATGGCGAGCAGGTGGCGACGGAAATTCGCGCGCCAGAGTCGCACACCGGTCCCTTGCAGCTGCCGGTTGGGCCAGTTCCACAACCCGGCCAACCGGTGCCCACTGGGCAGCAGGCTGATGTGATCGGCGTGCCGGGTGGCGGCAACAACGTTGCAATGAGCAACTCTGGCGCGTTTGGTGAGTTCTTCAATCCGGGCGGTGCTCCGGCAGCGGAACGTGCCATGGCGGAATTGTTTCGCGTAGGCGCGGCCAGCAACAAATTGCAGGCGAATGCGGCGTCGGATGCGGCCGCAGGTGGCAGCGTTGCCAATGCGAACGCCGGCGGGACGAACCCAGGGGCAAACGCGGCCGATGCTAACGCCGCCAACGCCCGCATCGGCTTGGCAGGCTTCCGGAATGACGCGAATGGCATGCTGGTGATGGTGGACGTCGGTGGTCTTCAGCCAGGAAATTATCTTGTGGGGATCGGCGATCCCAGCGTAGCGGGCAATGCGGGCGGTGGCGCTAGTGTTCCAACAAATAGTGTTGAAGCACCCGCCGGCGGTGAAGCGGGGAGCAGTGGCGGCGGACCGCCGGCGCCCGCGGCACCACCGAATTCGCAACAATTGCAGCCTGCAGGTGGCACGCCTCAACCAGGCAACAGTCAACGTGGCGCGACCGGTCCTGCTTCGCCGCAGAGCAGCGTCCGACCGAGTCAGGCACTGATTCCTCGCACCGTGTTGGCGCAAGTGCTGGACGGGACACAGAATGCGCCGAGCGGGCAGCCGGGAACTGCGATCCCGCCGACCGGTCAAGCGCAGCCATCGACAATCCCGCCAACGGGACAAGTCAATCCGACGAGCACGCTGCCGACCGGTCAGTCGGCTGCAAACAATGCACTTACCGAGCGGATGAATCGGGCGAATGCAAACAAAGTGGGCGGCGGCTCTGCCGCGATAACGCTACCGGTCGGCACGCTAACCGTCGACCAGAGCGGCACGGGAAGACTGCAGCAGGTCGTTGAGGGCGTGACAGTGCAGACAGTCGTTGGGCAGGCACTCATCATCGTAGCTCAACCACAGAACACGTCGACAACGCTACCGCCGAACCTCGATCCGACGATTGAGGGCAAAGCAGCCAAAGCCGCCGGCGGTGCTAAAGCCGAAACGGCAGCTACGCCCGCTGTGACAACGAACCAGCCGGCGAATCCTGCAGCGGCCGCTGCCAACCCCGACGCGACTGGCCCGGTCGCGGCCGGTGTGATTCGTTTACTCTCGGACCGAGGGCCGAATCCGCCAGCCGGAGCAGACGAGCGGAGCGCAGCGAATCGGAACGCCGAGACTCCAGCGGCGCAGCCTGGCGTGGCTCGGTAGCGGCCGCGCGTTACAACGGGCCTATTGCCACGTATTAGCGATTGACTGTCGATCCAGGAGATTTTCGTGCGGAGGCCAGTGTGATGTGCGTCTTGCTTTGTGCCAGCCGGCTTGTTCACCAATGGCTCGATGTGCCAGTTGCCCGGGCCTACCGTGAGGCGGTGCAGTTGCAGAGCCTTTGTGTCGCGCCGAGCTGTGATCGGGGGCAGCACGGTGAATCCGACGAGGCAGCCAGTCGCCATGGTTTGCATGACGCATTTCCGCCGGAGGGGCGAAGCGGCAGCATCGAACGCGACGTGGTCAAGCTTCACATCGTAGTAATGACGACGGACGAAGCAGCCGAGTTCGGTACGACTTTACCGGAGGATTGGCACCATGCGCTTAATGCGCTCGCTCAGGCCTGGAGCCGCCTCATCGGTCTTTTCCGCTGTTGGCGGTGAGCCCGCCGATGGCGGCACGGCTGGTGTTGCCGGCCGCGTGGCAACCGCCGGTACGGGAGGTTGCGTGTAAGCCAGAACGAAACGCGGCCAGTAGCCATCGAGCAAGTCCAAGCAGTCTTTATATTCACCGGCTTCGTACGCCGTCTGCGGGGCATGTGTACGGCGGAGGAGTTTCAGCCCTTCGGGGCGTGACTCTGCGTAGTAGGTCAACGGGAAGAGCAGGTCGTTGAGCTTGACGTTGTCGAGCCAGACTTCGCCCGGGCCACTGAGCTCAAACCGAATGTGCATTTGGCCGCGTGTATCGAGCGGCAGGTCATTCACGGAAATCGCGAACGGCTTTGCCCACTGTTGTCCCTGGCGTTGGATCTGTTCGGCCTTCACCGCAGCGCCACGCCAATAGGTTTGGCCGCCGGCGACCGACTCGAACACCAAATGCAGCTCGCTCGTGGGCCCCAAATTCTGACCGCGAGCAAAAACGGTCATGGCAAGCTGTCCGGTCGGAGGCACGGCGAACGGTTCGCTCTCGAGTGTGGCGAAGCCTTGGTCATTGCGAATGTAGAGGCTTGTTTTGCCTTCCTGCGGGCTCTGGGCGTCGAGCACGGCGGTCGCGGTTTTGCTGGAGCTCGACAGCCGCCAACCTGGTAGTGGTCCGGCGCCGGCCATTGGTTCGAAGCCGGGGTTCACGAGCTTGCGATATTCGTGCGGGGCCGAGAGGTCGCGCGCGGCAAGCTCACCAATGCGCGTTTTGAGTTCGGCCTGGGCCACGTCGCTGAGCGTGGCTTGGACGTCGACGATTTTCGCGCCAGTTCCGATCACGCGCACGGCGCGAAGCTCAAACGGGCTGAGCGAGAGCGGCCATGTTTGGCGTCCCGCTGCCAGCCGCGTGGGTTGGTTGGCGTCTGTGTCGCGCTTATCGCCGGCGCCTGCGAGCGGCGCCAGCGTGACTGCCTCAACGGCTTCGATAACGACCTGCGATTCTGCGCGCCATGGGGTCGTGTTCATTATCAGGATCGTGGTCTGGCTCATGTCGCTGTACGTGCGGGCAACGACGGCTTGCCTGGCAATCGACGCGACCTGCGCCGAGCGTGGCAACTGAGCGATGACGGCCCGAACGTCGTGCAACAAACGTTCGTGGCCGAGCGGCAGTGTTGCACCGCCATCGAGGATTACCGCAGGATCTCCCTGCAACATTGCTTGCACATACGCTTGGCGGGCTGCTGCTCCGCTTGGCTGAGGTTCACTGTGCTGCTGGAGTTCGCCGGCGATACGATAGGGACTGGCTTTATCGAACGCGGCGACGCGGAATAGCTGGGGCGGGTGATAGATGACCGATGCCGCAACGCCGCCGCCGGACGACGGCGCATCTGGCGAGTTCCAACGCGCGTACGCGGCATTGAGCTCCAGATCGATGGCCCGATCGGCGAGTGGCGACATGGGTTCTACATAGTTTGTGGGGCACAGGAATAATCCCGGTGTCTGTTCGAGCCGGCTGCGGTCGAGGCCGAGGTCTAGCATCGTTGTCGCTACGCGGTTTTCCACCATCAAGCTCGGTCGTACGCGGTCGCGAATTTGCGGGTGCGCGAAGAGTTGCTCCGTGGTCAGCAGCAGCTTGCGTGTACCGCCTTCACTGACCGCGCTGGCCATGCGTGAGTAGAACATGGCGATTTGTTGCGTTCGCCAGGAGCGCCATGCGTCGGCGTTCGGTCCGGCGAGTGCCGCGGCTCGGGCAGCGAAGCGATTGGGGCCGGGTCCGGCAATGCGAACTCCAGTGTCTTGTGCGAAACGTTCGACGGTGGCATCATCGAGGCCCCAATCGAGCGGCGGTAGTTGCGTGTAGCCGTTGCTCGTGAGTTGGATGGCCACGCCACCGAACGACGGATGCCGGCCGTACCGCTGGACGATTTCGGTGACGACGGCCAGCATGGCATCCTGCACGCGTGGCTCGAGCACGTTGTAGTACGGTGCGCGGCCATCGCCAGGGCCGTTCACCTCGAGCCAGGTGCGGCCGTTCGCTCCGATCAATTCCAGCCCGCTGGATTGGGATTCGCTGGTGCGACGCAGCTCTTCGAGGTGCGGCAGCGGGATGGCGAATTCGATCGATGGAATCAGCGTAAGTCGTTCGCGGTCGAATGTTTGCAGCATGAGTTCCAGTGCATCGCAGGGGCCGATTGAATCGGCGATGCCGCTGCCATTGAAGTTCGTAGACGGCAGGTATTCGCTGGGATAAACAGATTTGCCGTCGGCGCACACGGCCACGACCGCGCTGTTGTAGCCGCCGTGCCGGACGTACTCCGCCAAGCGCGTGGCCGACTCGAATTGAGTCTGGCTATCGGCCACAGCGCGGGTGGCGCCATTCATGGCTGGTGCCACCGTTTGCCAAGCCCCCAGCGATTCGGCCACCAGTGGTTGCGATACATAAGCCGCGACGAGGCGCTCGGTCGGGGGCAGCTTCGGGTTGTCGTCGTTGAGCGGACCGACTCGCTTCAGTACTCGAATTTGCCCGAAGTGCGCGGGTGCGGTCGGGTGTTGGTTCGTGACCAAAAGCAGCGGCGACTGCGTTCGCGGCCAGAACACGAGCCGATGCTTCTCGACCCGCTGGGCTTCGCTGCGGCCGAGGCCTTCGACGTATACACCGGCATCGCGCTGCACGCCTTCGATGACGCCAGCCGCGTTCGGTTCGACAATGCTGAGGCCGAAATGTTGTTCTTCGTCGCTCGGATACTCGATCTCGAGCAGGTGCGGCGTGCCGCTGGCCTCAAGTGGCAGCGAATAGGCTTGCCAATGTGCATCGGCGCCGGCGACGGTCGCCGGCAACTCGACGAACCGCCCCAGTGGCAGGTTCACGGCTCCCGCGCGGAGGCTGCCCAGCATGCCGAGGTTGATGTTGTTGATGAGCGGGATGCGAAGCTGGCGCGTCCACGTCGGCAGGCGTTCGATCCACTTCGGGTTTGTGGGATCGATTTCGAGGACGGTGTCCCACTTGCCCGGGCCGGTCGCAGCGGGCGGATGCGGATCGAGCACGACGACTTGGAAACTACGTTCAGCAATTGACGCCGCAGCGCCGGGGAAGAATTTGTCGCGGAAGTAGCCACTGGGCCGCGAGATGTTCACGTGCACCGTGTAAACGCCGTCGCCAACGTTGAGCGGAACGACGAGGTCAGCTTTTGCATAGCCGTTGACAGGCACCGCGAGCCGCTGGGGTTCACTGCGCCACACGGTGTCCTTACGGCGTGCCGGGGTCAACGTGGTTTGAACGTCGAGTGTGGTGCCGTGCAGGTTCGGCGGCAAATTCGGGACGGCCTCGAAGGCGAGCTGCGAGCCGGGCGCCATAGTCAGCGATCCGCCGTCATTCGCCCGATTGCGCAGGTTGATGCGAATGGGCGGCGCGGGCACCGCTCGCACTTCGAGTGAGTTGCCATGCTCATCGAGCTTCGCCTGGTAGGGTTTTTTCGCCAAATCGGCAAGCGGCACTTCCGCTTGAAACACTGCGGCTTGTGGGCCGGCAGCCAATCGAATCGTGATTTTCGCGTCGGGCGACGCCGAGGCGACAACGTTGACGTTGTCGGCGGTATGTGCGCTCAGCGAGCGAATGTGCAGGTCGGCGCGGTCCAGCCACACTGAACCGGCGAGGTCAGCCGACCCATCGATAAGCTGCAAGTCGGAGAACGCGCCGCGATCGAGCCGCATTTCGCCGAGCCAGGCGGTCGCAGCGCCGCCGCCCCAACTGATGCTCAACTGCACGGGTTCATCGGCCGGCGTGATCTGCGGCGGCTGCGCGACCTCTTGACCGACGGCGCTGAGCGAGAGCACTGCGCACACGACGAGCGTGGCGCGCGCAAGCGCGAGTGCCAACGACGACGGACGAGCGTGTCCGGTCATAGTGCGACGGTCGTTCGAAAAAGAAAGATCGATCGCCGGCGCAACAGAGACGCCGGCATCGCAGTTAACTGCCGACGAGGCAACAGCTTCCCGCGACTAAGGGCCGCGATTGTAGATGTGCGGCACGAGGCCCACTAGATCAGCTGGCACGCGAAAACAAGGCAGATTTTCGCTGCCGCCGGTGCTAGCGGTGATTTTTGTGAAAGCGCGCTCGCTATGGCGACGGCGCCGACTCGGCCGCAGCTGCCAGCAGCGGTTCAATCGGCGCGCCCGAGATTGCGGCATCGATACATGCTTGCGCGATCCGCTGCAGCTCGTCGACGACATCGGGACACAACTTCGCCACATCATTTGCTTCCCAGAGATCGTCGGGGCGAACAAACAGTGCCGGTTCGACCGCTTCACGGTCGATGGCCGTTGGGTCGCCCTTCGTGAGGGCGCCGCGCAAACACCATGCATCTGTGCGCAGCGAATATGTTGGGCTGATCGATTCGTCGTTTGACGAAGATAAATTTGTCGATAGCAGGCTCGCTCGGCACGGCGGGTCCGCCGGATCGGCCAACGGCAATATGCTCAAACCAGCGGAGGTTGCGACTGTTGACTGAGAAGTTTTCGTTAGTTCGGCAAGGGTTGGCAGGATGTCGACATGCGATACGAGACTTGGTCGTCGCGCGAGCTGCCCGCGTGAATCGGGAAAGCGGATCAGCCACGGCACGTGCAGGTGCTCGACCGGCAGCCGATCATCGAGACCGCCGATGCGGCCATGTTCGCCGAGTGAAAACCCACGAGCGCCGAGCAACATGACGAGCCAACTGTCGCTTGCGCCGGCCGCTTCGAGCGTGCTCATGAGTTCCTGCCAACACTGGTCGAGCACCATCACTTGGGCCGCGTACGCCGTGGAGTAGCGGAATGCGAGGTCCAGATCGTTGTCGGATGCGAGCAAGATCTGCGGCACAGTCGCCGACTCGACGGGGAACGTCTCTTCATCGAGCAGCGACTCTTGCAGCGACAGCGGCGCGTCCCAAGGGCCGAACATGCCTTGAGCATGCAGCCAGATCAATTGAGCGGGCCAGTTCGAAGCTTCACTTGCCGAGCGACGGCGCTTCGACGACGTGCGCTCGACGATTTCGATTAGGGGGGCAAATACATCTGCCAAACGCGTCGAGGAGATATCCGTCGCACGGGCAGTGGCGGTGGAGTCATCGGTGCGCAACTGAATGCATTCACGAAATGCCTGGGTTGCCTCCAACTGAACCAAACTCGGCTCGTCGGTGATTAAGGTCGTCTCGAAGCCACGGTCGGCAAGCAGCTTGGGAAGGCTAAGCGCCGCGTGGCTGTCATTTCGCTGAAAACGACGGTGAAGGGGATGCCGCGCGTGCCACATCGCTTCGTAGATCGCGTCCAATTCGATCGCGGGCGAGTAGCAGCCATCGAGTATCAAAGAGGTCGCGGCAAAGTCATCAAGCGCTGGCGTAGGAAAGGTCGTGTTCCCATACGCGCCGAGCGCAGCCGCACGTAAACCATCGACCACGACAACAAGAATATTCGGCAGCGGCATGCTGCGAATATACCGGCGGCTGACCCGTGTCGAACAGGGTGTTGGCTGGGCATACTTCAATACGAGTGCCGCCGCCACTCGCGCCACATGAGGCGTGGAAACTCGATGGCATCACGAAGATATCGCCCGGCCAAACGATGAGGCTCCGCGGACACGCGGTGGAACCATTCCAGCCCGATCCGCCGCATCCAAACGGGTGAACGATGACGATGACCAGCCAGAAAGTCGATCGTCGCCCCGGCGCAGATGGCTACCTTCGCGGGCAAGGCTTCGCGGTGGCGATTGACCCACACTTCCTGCCGCGGCGCGCCCAGGCCGACGATCAGCAGATCGTGCTCGACCGCTGCCATTGCGGCGATTGCCCGTGCGTTCTCGATTTCGTCGGTTTCGAAACCGAGCGGCGGTGCGTAGGTCCCCACGACTTCCACATTCGGCCAGTCGCCCGCAATTTGTTGTGCCGCGTGCAGAGCCACGCCTGGCGCCGCTCCGAATAAGAACACGCGCAAGGGGCGTTTCGCCGCGGCGAACAAGGCAGGCACCAAATCGCTGCCGGCCACTCGCCCTGGCAACGGGTGGCCGAACATCCGCGCCGCCGCCACGAGCGGCATACCATCGGCGAGGACGAGCGAGGCATGCTCGTACGCGGCCCGCATGTCGGACCGGCGTTGAAACAACACCGCGTGGTCGGTATTGGGCGTGACCACGAATCGGCAAATTTTGCGGCGCGGCGAATGGCACCAGTCCAGCAGGAGCTCGATGGTCTCTGCCATCGAAATGCGCGAGATCCGCATCCCAAACAGCGAGATGTTCTCAATTGTTTTGTGGTTGCTCATGATTGTGCCCCAAACTGCATTCGTGTGCTACCGCCTCAAGCGATGCTCAATCGGCTGGTTCCCGTGCGGTATGCAGCACCTTCCAATGCGCCCGGCGCGACCGCTGCTGCGAGCATGCATTGCCGCACGTTGACGGCCACGCCTGCGAAAAGGAACAACAATAGTTCCTGTGACGGCAATAACGTGAGGTCATGAAAAACGGCCGAGCTTAGGTAGTTCACCAAGAGCGCCAACAGCACGACGCCGTGCATGCGAACCCACGGAGGGGCAGCCGCCGAAGTCGCGAGTTGCCACGCCGTTCTGCCCCACGCCACAAGTAGTGCGACGAACGCGGCCAACCCGATCATGCCCGTTTCGGTCAGGAAACTCAGCAGTGTGTTGTGGTGATGCAGCGATCGAATTGAATCGAGTTCGACTTTTTGGCGGCGGTCTGAAAGATATGGCAGCTTCTCGTCGTAAAATCGCCCGAAACCAACGCCGAAAATCGGATGGTCGCGAAACATCTGCCATGATACGTAAGCGAAGGATGCTCGTTGATCCACCGAGTGGTGGGCCTCCTCTGCAGTGCCCTCGCGTTCTAGCCCGATGAGGTGACTCCACGAGACGGCAACAAGCAACAATCCGCCGAGCGCACCGCACACGACGGCCGGCACGCGCAGCCGCGGCGGGATGTAGAATGCCGCCACGATCAATCCGCTCACGGCGAAGCCAATCCACGTCGAACGCGTGTAAGTGAGCAACAAGCCGAACGTCATGACCGGCAGGGCGCAGATCAGCGCCAACTGTTGCCACCGTTGCTTTGCTTGTGGGTACAAGGCCGCGGCACAAACGCAGCACGCCGTGATATAGAGCCCCAAGCTAACTGAGTTCAGCTCGGGCCCGCGTGCGCGGCCGAAGTGAATTCCGAGTTCCGGGTCGGCGATGTAGCGAGGAAACACCAGCGACCATACGCCGGCGACCTCGCATACGCCGGTCACTGCCAGATAGACGCCCAGGCACACGAGGGCCACGAGCACGCGCGACCAATCGCGCTCGGTGATGGCCAGTTGCCGCACGATGATGTAGAGCACCGTCGGCAATAGGAAGCTGGCCAGCAGACGGCCCCACTTTGAGGTGACGCCATCGGCGATGTCCGGCTGGCCGCTGAGCAGCGCGCTCAGTGTGACGATGCCGAGCAGCACAATCAGCACGCAGTCGGCGCCAGTCAGTTGCCGCAGCGAAATCTTACCCAGCCGCCACTCGACGACAAACAATACGACGATAGCGGCCAGCAGCAGCCGATCGAGTGTAATCGGCAGCGGACCGGCGTGCAGGTTCCAGAATTCATGACCGAGTGCGTATGCGACCACTAGCGAGAGGCCACAGCCGACGAGCAGCGAACTGCGCCGGGCGACGATCGCTCCCCATACGAGTGCGACAACAGCAAAGGTGGCGGTGACAACTGGCATTAGGCGTCGGCAACGAGGTCAGCGCCATTTGGCGCTCAGGCAATGGAACGCTTCCAATATTTCGCTACTTCAAATATGGGCCACGATTCGGCCCAAATCCTGGCCACTTTTGGCCGATTTAGCACCGTTGTTGCACGGCTTTCACGGCATCTTTCAGGGACATTCCGCGAAACATGCCGAACGCCTCGCCCGGCTTAACGGGCCGACGCGCAGACGACAGAACGTCTGCATTCAGGGTCGCACCGATCGGCTCGACACTCGCGACACGGTTAACCGGCGGATTCGCGCTGACCGGCACGTTGCTGGCGACCGAGGCGGCTAATGCCGACTTCGGCAATTCATTGCTGACTGCCACGGTCGGCGCCGCGAACAGGAACACAAAACCGAAGCCGACGAGCAGACCACCCAAGCCACCGGCCGCGGCCACCGTCTTCCGCCCTGGGCCGATTGGCCGCACGCCGGCGTCGACACCATCAATCCGGCTGATGACGCTCGCACTGTGAGCACCGGCTTGGCGAGCCCGAGCATCGGCCAAATTCTTGCGCGCCGCTTCAACCAATCGCGTGTGATTCTGCACGGCGGATACGAGATTCGTGTATTCCGCACGTGACTCGGCCAAGCGCGAAATTCGCTCGCGGGCATCAGCCTTCTTCGTGGCGAGCGACTTCTCGCGATCGGCACACAGGTCGACTTCGACCTGCAGACCGCGAATCGCAACTTCGACTTCCGTGTGGAGCTGCTTGCGGATCAGCTGCTCATTTTCACGAGCGGCGACGACGAACGGATGGCTCTCGCTCCGGGTGCCGAGTAGTTCGGCAGTCCGCAATTGAGCGGTCACCAAAGCATTCTTTAGTTGGCTGATCGATGGCTGCGAGACGAGCAAGCTGTTCGGCGTGGCCAGCAGCTGTTGCGGGTCGTCTTTCGCCGCGACGAGCAGCTTGAGCAGCCGCTCGTTTTCGTTTTGGGCCGCCTCGTTGGCCCGACGTTCGGCCTCAATTCCTTGCAATTCCTGCGAAACTTCGCTCTGGCTGCCGGCCTCGGCATTTAGGCTCCGCAGTTCAGACAGATCTGCGCCAATACTCGCTTCGAACGAGGAGAGCTTCAAGGTTTCGCTAGAGAGGTCGGAGTTTGCCATCGCCACGGTGCGTTCGAGTTCGGCGATCATGCCCTTCGCACTCTGATCGCGCAGCTCTTGCATGCGACGCTCGAGCTGATTGCAGAGCGCTACGACGAGAGCACTCGCCCGGCCGCGGTTGGTCGCGCTGGCCGAGAGGTAGAAGACTTCGGTCTTACCGAACTCAGCGCCGCCCGGCGGACGCATGTCGATATCCTCGCGGAAGTCCTCAATATCCAGCGCGGTCGGCCATTCGGCGGATCGGCTATAGCCGCTCGGCGGACCGACTTCCTTCAAAGCCGCTGCGACGACCGTCTGACTCTTCGCCAGTTCGAGCACGGTCTCCTGCGAGGTCTTCATTTCCGACAGATCGGTGAACTTACCGAGCCGTTCCTCCGAAACACTCGCCACTTCGGGTCGAATGATGAGGGCTTGCGTGGCCTTCCACTCGTGCGGCGTAACGAGCGAGTACGCGCCGGCGACAAGGGCACAAACCACCGCCGGCACTGCCCACCATGATACGTGCGATCGCAGCAGGCGAACGAAGTCCATTGGCCGCAGGGCGTTGCCAGTAGGCGAAGCGAAATCAACGTCGAAGTGTGGCATGAGTCGAATCTCTCTGTGACGGATGGATCGGTGATACCGACAGCGTCGTTGTGTGACTCGTGTAAAGGCAAAGTGCATGCCCCGCTGGGCCGGGCATACGATCGTGCGAACTCGGATGCGCAATAAAACGGCATGTTTTCAGGGGAATTCATGGCCCGGCCGTCACGACAATCGCGGTCGAACGACTCGGACAGTCGCGTTATGGCGTGTTGCCGCGCGGCAACGTGTGGCGATTCGGCAACGCAACGGAGATTAGGACCAGCCGGCAGAACTCGCATTTCGCCGCGCGCGGAGCCGAATCTTGGTTGCATTCCCGCTCACTTACGGCAGAGTTTCGTTACGACCTGGCCGCGCGCATTGGCGAGCGGTTTCCAGGCACCTTGTTTGCTTCTTAACGAGCGATCGACAAGTAGCTTCCGCATCCGCCCACTGAGACTCTGCCCATGCTGGTTCAGCGAATCACCACTTGGCACGAACTACTGGCCATCGAGCCGCATTGGAACGCGTTTGCCAGTGAAGTCCCGTTCCGCACTTGGGATTGGCTCGCAACCTGGTGGAAGCACTATGGGCTGGAGCCGACGAAATCTGCAGCGCAGCGGCCCCGCGCGTGCGACCGTCAGTTGTGCGTGCTGGCTGTTTACCGTGAGCCACTGCCGACCGATGAGTCGGTCGCCAGCCAGCTTATCGGGATTGCACCGTGGTACATCGAACGTACCAAGCTCAAAGGCCGCGTGTTGCGCTGGCTCGGCGACGGTGAGGTGTGCAGCGATCACGTTTCCATCCTGTGCCAACCGCACGATGCGCAGCAAGTGGCCGCTCAACTTGCCGAAACGCTAACCGACCAGTTCGACGACTGGGACTTGCTCGAGCTCAACCATGTCGATGCTGACGACGCGGCGGTCAGCCAACTGCTGATTGCACTGGACTCCTACCAATGCCGCTTGACAAAGGAACCGGCCGATGCCTGTTGGGCGCTCGACCTACCGCTAACTTGGGAAGAGTACCTGGCCGGCATCTCGAAGTCGCATCGCAAACAATTGCGTCAGCTCGAACGGCGGGTGCTGGAATCTGATCGCGTGGTGTGGCATCGCGTTGCGACAGCGGCCGAACTCAACGCAGCCTGGCCCATTCTGGTTGACCTGCACCAGCGGCGTCGCCAGAGCCTTGGCGAGCCGGGATGCTTCGCGTCGCAATCGTTCCATGACTTTCACCGCGAGGTGGCAGAGCGGTTACTGGGCCTGGGTCAGCTGCGCATCTCCTGGCTCGCACTCGATGGCACGCCGGCCGCTGCCGAGTACCACTTTGCCGATCGCACCGCCACGTATGCCTACCAAGGCGGTGTCGATCCGGACCGACTGGCCGAGGAGCCGGGGCGACTTTCGACAATTCTGTGCCTCAAGCGGGCGATCGAAGAGGGTCACGAGCGACTCGACTTCCTGCGCGGCGCTGAACCGTACAAAGCCCATTGGCGAGCGACGCCGCGGGCCACTTGGAATTACCGAGTCAGTTCGAACCGCGCGATCTCGCGTTTGCGCGGCCAGGCGATCACGCTTGCCGGCGCGCTCAGCAATTGGGCTCGGCAGGGGTTGAGCGCCGTGCACTCGACGCCTGAGAGCTAGCGACGTTGTCGAACACCATTTGCCACAACGAACCAATTGGACAGTTTTTTTGACGCTTCGGTGCGATCCATGAAGTTACCCACCCCGAAAGAACTCGCCCTAACCGCGTACTACTACGCTTCGCTTCACAAGCGGCGCAGCGAAGCGATCGTGCGCGCGGCCCGGTTCGGCGAACCCGTGCGGATTCTGTTCTATCACCGCATCGCAGACCACACGCCGAATCGGTGGACGATCAGCCGAGCGGCCTTTGCCGCGCAAATCAATTGGCTGCGATCGCGGTTTGATCTCGTGAGCCTCGCCGAAGCGCAGGCCCGCGTCGAGTCGGGCCACAATCGCTTTCCGACGGCGTGCATTACATTCGACGACGGCTACGCCGAGAACCTCGAGTTCGCCATTCCATTACTGCTCAAGCACAAAATCCCGTTCACGTGTTTCGTGGCCACCGATTTCGTGGCAAATAACCGCTCCTTCCCGCACGATGTCGCCGCCGGTCGACCGCTCGCGGTCAACACGCTCGATGATATCCGCAAACTTGCAGGAGCCGGCGTTGAGATTGGCGCCCACACGCGGACGCACGCCAACCTGGGCGGGCCACTGTCGCCCGAGCAACTCGTTTCTGAAATCGTCGGTTCGAAACGCGATTTGGAAGCCGCGATCGACAAACCCGTGCGGTACTTCGCTTTCCCGTACGGCCAGCACGAGAACCTTACGGGCAAAGCGTTCGAAGTCGCCTACGCAACCGGTTTTGCCGGCGTGTGCTCGGCCTACGGCGGTTACAACTTTCCCGGCGACGAGGCGTTTCATCTCCGCCGGTTCCATGCCGACGAAGCGTTCATTCGCTTCCTGAACTGGATGAGTGTCGATTCGCGAAAGGTTCAGCGGCACCGCGATTTCCAGACCGGCGATTACCGCCGTGCGGGGGAAACCGTGCCGTGCCGCGATGAAATCATCGCGGAGATTGCGCGGGCGAGTGCGGCGCAGCTCGTTGTCACGGCGCCGGTCATTGTCGAATAGCGGTGCATTCAGCGAACTCGCCCAATCGACTCAAGCGAACACAGCACACGAAACCCAAACAGCAACGAACAAGATTACGCAGCATGGAATCAGAGTCCCCGGAACATCGACACTTGCGACCCGATACGCTGGCGGCGAGCGTCACGATCCTGCTCGTGGCGAACGTCATTCAGCGGAGCATCGGCTTTGGCCGCGGCATTTTGTTTTGTCGCTGGCTCACGCCCGATGAGCTCGGCACGTGGGAGATGGCCTACAGCTTTCTGCTGCTGGCGGCGCCGGTCGTCGTGCTCGGCCTGCCCGGGTCGTTTGGCCGCTACCTCGAACGCTATCGCCAACGCGGCCAGTTACGCACCTTCCTGCGCCGCACGACGCTGTGGACGATCGGGCTCACGATCACGGCTTGCGCTGTCATCATTTTCGACTCGGCTCGCTTCTCGGATCTCATTTTCGGTCGGCCGGATGCGCGAGCTCTCGTAGTGACGGTGGCACTCAGCCTTGCCGCGGTGATCCTGCATCATTTTCTCGAAGCGCTGTTCGCGGCATTGCGGAAGTTCAGCATCGTTTCGACGATGCACTTCTGCCAGAGCATTTCGTTTGCCGTCATTTCGCTGGGGCTCATGTGGACGTGGCGATTCCAGGCCGAGAGCATCGTCATTGGCTACGGGGCCGCGTGTTTACTCTCAGCAATCGTGATGCTGTGCTGGAAGGGCAGGGCGGTGCTTGCCGCGGCGGCGCCGGATGACGGCATTGCGCACCTCGATTTCTGGCCGCCGCTGATGCGGTTTGCGTTTTGGGTGTGGGTCATCAATTTATTCTGCCATTTGTTTGGTATTGTCGACCGTTACATGCTCGTGCACTACAGCGGTCTAGAAAATACTGCGGCCCTCGCGCTGGTGGGGCACTACCACGCGAGCCGCATCGTGCCGGTGTTGTTCCTCTCTGTTGCCGATTTGCTCGCCGGCGCCGTGATGCCGTACCTCAGCCACGACTGGGAAAGCGGCCAGCAGCGGCTGGTTTCCGATCGGCTCAACGCGGTGCTGAAAGTGACGGCCCTCGTGATGCTCGCCGGCGGTGTGGTCGTGCTGTGGGTCGCGCCGCTGTTGTTCCACTTCGCATTTGAGGGCCGGTATGACGAAGGCCTGGCCGTGATGCCATGGACGATGACGTACTGCATTTGGTACTCGCTGCTGCTGGTGGCCCAGAACTACGTGTGGTGCGCGGAGAAAACCCGGCTGGCAGTACTGCCACTGATTGCCGGGCTCGTGCTAAACGTGGCCATCGACCTCGCACTGATTCCGACGTGGGGCTTGCTCGGAGCGGTGATAGCCACGGCGGCTGCCACTGCTCTCGCACTCGGCGTGCTGTACTGGATCAATTACCTCGCTGGCATGCAGTTGCAGCGAGGCATGGTGTTGTTGTCGATCGCGCCTGCCGCTCTGTGCGGTGGCGCTTGGAGCGGCCTGGCGGCGTTCATGTTGATTGCAGCGGCATTGCCGTTCTCTAGGACGCTGGTGACAGATGAAGAGCGCGTCCAGCTCACGCAGCTCGCGCAGCAGTTCATGACCCGGTGGAATGCTTACTGGACGCGGCCCGCCAAGCCGACGGAGCGCGCTCATGCAGTTTGAACCGCAAGCTGGAGCACCGACTTTGTTGGCCAATCCGATCGATGGACGTGGGAGCGATGTCATGGAATTTAATACGAATTCTGCCGTTGCGATTGCCGAACCGACGGCCGCCCGTAAAGTCGATCTGAACCGCGACGCGTCTTGCGAATCGTCGATCGGCAAAGGAATGTCGCCTTGGCCGCTACGGGTGATGTTCCTGCAGACCGATATGCGCATCGGCGGCGCCGAGATGGTGACGGCCAACATCTTGCGCAACCTCGATCGTAGCCGCTTCACGCCGGAACTGTGCTGCCTGAAGGAGCGCGGCGAATTGGGCGAAGTGCTGGCCGACGAAATTCTCGTCCACTCGCAGCTGTTGTCCCATAAGTACGACCTGCGCGTGGTGCCGCGACTCATTAAGCTGTTTCGCGAACGACAAGTCGACGCGGTGGTGACGGTCGGCGCGGGCGACAAGATGTTTTGGGGCCGGCTGGCCGCGTGGCGGGCTGGCGTGCCGGTGGTGCTGTCCGCGCTGCACAGCACCGGTTGGCCAGATGGCGTCGGTCGGCTGAATCGATTGATCACGCCGCTCACCGATGCGTTCATCGCCGTCGCGGAGTCGCATGGCGCATTCCTCGCCGACAACTTGCGGATCCCGCGAGAGCGCGTTGCCGTGATACCAAACGGCGTCGACACCGAGCGATTTGCGCCGTTGCCGGATGTTGCATCGATTCGCGAAGAACTCGGTCTCAGTCCGGCCACGCCTGTGGTCGGCATCGTCGCGGCGTTGCGGCCCGAGAAGAACCACGAGTTGTTTCTCAATATCGCGGCGCGGGTCATTCGAGACCTACCGACAGCGCGGTTCCTCGTCGTGGGCGATGGACCGTGCTGCGAGCCGATTGTGCGGCTTGCGAACACACTCGGCATCACGGACCACGTGATCTTCGCTGGCTCGCGGAGGGACGTACCGCGGATGTTGGCGGCGATGGATGTGTTCGCGCTGACATCGCGCATTGAAGCCAATCCACTGTCGATTCTGGAAGCCATGAGCGCCGGCCGGCCGGTGGTTGCCACGAACGTTGGGTCGATTCACGAGGCTGTCGCCGAAGGGCAGACGGGCTTCCTCGTCACGCCAGGTGACGTAGAGCAGTTTGCCCACCGAGTGCTGTGGTTGCTTAACGATCCGCTCCGTTGCCAGGCGATGGGTGCGGCGGCACGAGAGCGTGTAGTCCGTCGGTGGTCGATCCAGTCGATGGTCGCCGGATACGCACAACTCATTGAGTCTACGTTTGCTCGCAAGGCTGGCAGCGTGCGCGCCACCACCTGAACGGTTGTTTTTTGTCCGTGGTCTGTGGTCGATGGTCCGTTGTGAAACGCCGCGAAATCAGGCACAATTGCCGGTAGTTCCCTCGATTCACGGACAACGGACAACGGACAACGGACAACGGACAACGGACATTCCCCTTCCATGCTGACCGAACTGATCCTGACAACGCTGGCCCGCTTTTTGAGCGGCGCGAGTGTGCGCTGGATCGACTGTCAGCCCGATACCTGCCAGCGGGTGTATTTCGCCAACCACACGAGCCACCTCGATATGATCCTCATTTGGTCGGCGCTGCCTTCCAACGTGCGGCGGCTCACGCGGCCGGTGGCAGCCAAGGACTACTGGGATCGCGGCCCGCTGCGGCGGTACATGGCCAAGACATACAACGCGATGCTCGTCGATCGCAAGGAGATCAAGGTTCACCAGAGCCCGGTCGACATGATGCTCCGCGAGATCGGCACAACCGACTCGCTGATTATTTTTCCCGAAGGCGGTCGAACGGCGGGTGAAACGGTGGGCGAATTCAAGAGCGGTTTGTATTATCTGAGCAAGAAGCGGCCGGATTTGGAGCTCGTGCCCGTGCATATCGACAACATGAATCGGGTGTTGCCGCGGGGCGAGTTCTTGCCCGTGCCGCTGTTGTCCTGCATCACCTTCGGGCCGCCCATGTGGCTCGAAGCGGGCGAAACGAAGAACGATTTTCTCGTCCGGGCGCGCAACGCGGTGCTGCGGCTGAAAGAAGTGGAGTAACATGGTCGCGAGAGACTGGGTACTGGCCGCGGTCGTCGTCGCGTTGCTGGGAACGGCAACCGCGGTCGGCCAGATCGTGAAGCGCCAGCCCCATCTCGGCCTCAACGCGGCGGCGCTCGGCACGTTCAACCGCCGCGTGCGGGTGTGGTGGATCTTCTACGCACTGTTGCTCGTGGCGTTTTTCAGCCCGGCGCTCACCGTGGCGATTTTTGGCCTGATGAGTTTTGAGGCCCTGCGCGAGTTCATCACGCTCACGCCGACGCGGCGGGCCGACCATCGCGCCCTGTTTTGGACGCTGATCTTCTTCACGCCGATGCAGTACGTATTCGTCGCGAACGACTTTTACGCGCTGTACAGCATCTTCATTCCGGTGTATGCGTTTCTATTCATCCCGGCTCGCATCGCGATCGCGGGCGACTACAAGCGATTCCTCGAACGCGTGGCAAAGATTCAATCAGGCCTGCTCATTTGCGTGTATTGCCTCAGTTTCGCACCGGCGCTGCTGTACCTCGATTTTGAAGTCGGCAAAGGCCTCGAGCTGCACGCGGCCACGCAAAGCGAAAAGGCCCGACTACTGTTCTTCTTCGTAACGATGGCGCTCCTCTCCGAGGCTTTCCAGTTCGTATGGAGTCAGCTGTACGGGCGGCACGTGATCGCGCCGACGATCAACGCGGCCCGCACGTGGGAAGGTCTCGTGGGCGGTTCGGCGAGCACGGCGCTCGCCGGCATGGTGCTGCACTGGGCCACGCCGTACGAGTACTTGTGGCAAAGTGCGTTCATGGCGATGGTGGTCGCCATCATGGGCTTCGCCGGCGCGATGACGATGTCGGCCATCAAGCGCGACCGCGGCGTGCGCGATTATGGCACGCTGGTGGAAGGCCACGGCGGCGTGCTCGATCGCATCGACGCCATTTGCTTCGCAGCGCCGGTCTTCTACCACATTTCGCGGCATATCTTTGGGATTAAGTAGCTGCGAAAACGTGCTCTGGCGAGGGTCTGGCAACTCACCTTGCGTTATTCTCGATTCACACGCACTATATGCGGCATGCGAAGGAGTTTCTTATTTGTGGTCGCAGGAATCACGGGCTGCATGGGACCGCATTTTGCGCAGATTAACGATGTGACGGTGCCGCAGGCGCTCGATTCGGGTTTTCAGGTGGTGGCTGTCGATGGCGGAGCTGCGAAGCGCTCCTCGGCCAAGCACACTTCGACTACCGCGCCGCAGGTCGTGGTGGAACCTGGGTCGCATCAGTTCACGGTCGAGTCGAAAGACAAGAGCGTGCGGAAAGATTTCACCGCGACGATCGCGCCGGATAAGCAGTATCGGATTGCCGCCGATAAGAGCGGCGAGCCAACGTTGGTGGAATCGTATTGAGGCGGCTTAGTTAAGCCTCGTGCCAGGCCATTGGTCGCTGACATGCCCCGTCCAGCGACGTCGTTGATGCTCAGCTAAGCTGGTCGTATTCGCGATCCCGCCAGTGGCAATGAAGCGGACGGCGGCGTGGTGCGCGTGCGGAAGGTTGCGGGCGTGCTCGCATCGTGAGCCGTCGCGCGGACGGACAGAAATGTCCGTCCTACCGATCGAGCACGAGAGCGTTGTTCTTCGCGCGTTAGCGGCGCAGAGTCGCCGTGCCGCGGGAGGCGTCGTAGACGCTGGCCGAGTTTGCAGCCGTTGCGTTGATCGGGCGGACAGGACTGGCGAGTTCTTGTTCCGCGCGGTTTGCTGCGACGGCGTAAATCGACTCGCCCGGTTGGGCGACGGCGATTTGTTTGCTGCGCTGTGTCGCCGTAGCGGCGGCTGGGGCCGGGAGTGGAGTGATCGGTGCCGCGGCAGAAGCCGGGGTTACGTAGGGGTCAGGACTCTGAAAGCGGACGGCCGTGTTCGATGCCACGGCATTGACCGAGGGCGCTGCATTACGTGCGGCGGAGGCGATCTGGACGCCCGTCGCTGGCCCGAGCTGCGGCCGGCCTTGCTTGACCCAAGTGTTCCAATTGTTCTGCAAGTCAACGAGGTTGTTGTAGCCGTAGTGATCACGCACAGCGCGCGGCCAGTTTTCGTCGCGCATACCGTCGGCGAGGAAGGAGAGGAACTCTTTGCGGCCGCGGCTTTCAATGAGCCATTCGGAAAGGCTGTGGCCTTGAGCGTAGAGCGGCATCACGTCGGACGGATATTCCTTCATCGCAAACATTTGGGCGAAGGGAATACCGCGGCCGGTCTGCAGGTACTTAATGAGGTTGGCTTCTTGCTTGGCGATTTCGCTGCGGTGTTCGACTGTGGTGCAGGCGCCTTCATCGGCCCAGCGGGGCAGAGGCTGACGGAAATACGAGGCGAAGATTGTGTGCGTAACCTCGTGCGGGAGCACCGAGTCGAGGATGCGCTCACGGGAGCCTTGAATGTTCATCTTCCAGCCGTACACTTCGCCACGATCGAAGACGAAGCTCGTTGCGCCGCCGGCGCCAAGGTTCGGCGCGACTTGGGCGTTGATCGGGCAGGGCTTCGACCATTGTGGGAGTTCTTGGCCGAGCCACGCGATCGCGAGATCATGGCGAAAGGTCTCGGCCTGATCGCCGATGGCTTTCGCGAGATCGGGCGTGGGCGCGGAGACGACGAAGTTCGTGGTTTTGTAACCAGCGGCATGCGCGTGCGGCGCAAGCGCGACCCCCAAACCTACGAACAAGGGCAAGAGAGATACGACCCGAGTAATCCGAGCTTCCATGCTCTATTCCTCCGTGCAACGTCCTTGCGGCACTCGCGCTCGTTGCCGATATCCTTGGCAACGAGTTCGGGCGGTCGCCGATGCGGGCTCGGCGGCGCGGCGTGCTTGCCGCGTGTGTGGGTGATCAGCCGCCGTTTGCAAACGCTGAACCAACGAGCGGGCGTCGGGCCGAGCGGCAGATGTCGGTCGATCGAATCATGCGGTCAATCCAGTTGAATGTGCTTTACGCAGAGCGCTCGGGTGATGGTTCACGGCAAGCGCGGTTTTGTAAAGTTTGCACACTCTAGCATGCGATTGCGGAGGGCTCCTAGGCCGATTCACGACTCGACGTCGATTGCTAGCACATTAATGCAGGAAGAAACCGCTAATGTGCGCTAATATGTCGCTAATGAATCCGATGAAGCCTGCTCGAGGAATTGAGACAGGACAAAACGTTTCCATTCGACCTTGTCGAGTGGCGCGAAGTTAACCAAATAGCCGACGGGTTGACGCGACAAACGCATGTAATTGAGCACTTGGCACTCATGCTCGCTGGTTAATGCTTGTACGGCCTTGAGTTCGACGATGATATCCGCCAACTACGAGATGAGAAACGTAACGGCGTTGAACTCGCAGTTCTTGGCTCGCTAGCCTGCAACTACGTGGGGTGGCTGGGGTCGAGCCGAAGGCGAGCCCCCAGAGCGTCTGAGTCTACTGTGGCACACTGGGGGCTCGCTCCGCTCGACCCCAGCCACCCTTTGCGCGGGCGATCGTTCTCTGGTCGGCGACTAACGGTGCTTTTGCATTTGTTACGCGGTTGAAGTCTGTGCCGCTTTGATTTTGTCGAGCAGGCGGCCAGGCGAGCCCATGATGTTGTAACCGCCGTCGAGGTGCATGATTTCGCCGGTGATGCCCGAGGACATGTTCGAAAGCAGAAACGCCCCGCACTTGCCGGCTTCTTCATGCGTGATGTTGCGGCCGAGCGGAGCCATGGCTTCGTAGAGGCCCAGCATCTCGTCGACGCCGGCGCCGCGGCCGGAAACGGTTTGCAGTGGTCCGGGGCTGAGGGCGTTGACGCGAACGCCGCGCGGGCCGAGATCATACGCAAGGTATTTCACGATCGAGTCGAGTGCCGATTTGCAAACGCCCATTACGTTGTAGCCGGGCACGGGACGTTCGCCGCCGTAGTACGTGAGCGCGAGAATGCTCGCGTTCGGGTTAAGAATGTCCTTGGCGGCATTCGCTAACGCGATGAGGCTGTAGGCGCTAATTTCCATGGCGAGTTTGAAGCCGGCGCGGCTGGTTTCGATCGTGTCGCGATTGAGGTCGTCCGGGAGGGCGAAGGCGATCGAGTGGAGGAGGAAGTCGAGGCCGCCGAGTTTTTCTTTGGAGACCCGCATGAGATCCGCGATGTGCTCGTCGTTGGTCACGTCCATGGGGTGCAGGAACACTGCTTGGGAATTGCCCTCGGTGAGCTTGGTGATGCGGTTGAGGTTCTTCTTGCGCTCATCGTCCGGCTTATCGGGCATGTACGAAAACCCGCAGATGCCGTCGCCCTCCATGATTTGTTCTGCGATGGCCCAGGCGATCGACTGTTTGTTGAAAACGCCCGTGATCAGGCCTTTTTTGTTCTCAAAGAGCGGCGGCATCGAGTGACTCCGATTGATTCTAGGATCGCGCGATTGTCGCTAATATGCGACATACCGAGTGTGTTATATTTGACTACAGCGTATATAATTTGGCAGGGATTGCGGGGGTCCGCCGCAGCGTTTCTCAGCGCTTCTAAATTGGCGAGGTGCGAGTTGCGGAGAAAACGCACCGGCCGTTTTTTCGACACTTCAATGCCAAACATCGTACCGAACCTGCTTCGGCTGTCTAGCGACGTTCGTGGCGTCGCGGAGTTTTGGGAGCCTGTGCTGGATCTCATTTTGGGGGCCGTAGCTGTAGACGGCGCGGCGATCGCGCATGCCGTGCCCCCCGATTGGAGCGTCGAGGCGGTGCGTCGAGTCACGCGTTCGGGGGTGCCGCTGGAACTGGCGGCGGAGGCGATCGAGCAGGGACGCGTCGTCGAAGACAACGGCTGGTTCGCGACCCCGTTGGTGGGCGCCAGTCGAGCACTGCCCATGGCGGAACCGGGCTATGTGCTGCTCGTGCGCGGCACGTGTGGCGCGTCGCAAGTGGATACGCTCGCGAGTCGAATTTCAGACGCGCTGGCAATTGTCGAGCGGCAGTCGCGCGCCGATGCGCGAGTCGAGCGATTGCAGGCCATTCTTGAAATCACGCACCAGTGGCATCAGACGAACGAGATGGAAACGCTGCTCACGCGAATGGCGGAGGCGGCTACGCGACTACTAGAAGCCGATCGCGCGACCATTTTTTTGTGGGACAAGGCGAACCGCACGATCGTTGGCCGGCCGGCGCTTGGCATCGAAAGCGGCGAATTGCGACTGCCGGATGATGCGGGCATTGTGGGGCATGTGGTGCAAACCGGCGAACCGCGGCGCGTGAGCGGGGAGCACGATGCGGGCGATATCGATCGGGCGGTCGATCGTCAGACGGGTTACCGCACGAAGACCTTGTTGTGCGTGCCGCTCAATTCGCCGCGCGGTGAGCGGCTGGGGGCGTTTGAGGTGCTCAATAAGAGGCAGGGCGCTTTTACTGTGGAAGATCAGCGCGGCCTAACCGAGTTGGCGTCATACGCGAGTGTGGCGCTCGAGAACACGCAGCAGTTTGCCGAGCTGTTAGAGCAGCATGAGAAGCTGGTCGAGCAGGCGGCGCAGGATACGCTGCTGGTCGGCGAAAGCGCGGCGATTCAAGCGGTGCGGTCAACGGCGCGGCGCATTGCAGATACAGACTTGGCCGTGCTGATTCTCGGCGAGAATGGGACGGGCAAGGAGGTTGTCGCGCGGGCGATTCATTTTGGGAGCCGGCGGCGGAAGCATCCGTTCGTGGCGGTAAATTGTGCGGCAATCACCGAGACGCTGCTCGAGAGCGAATTGTTCGGCCACGAGAAGGGGGCGTTCACCGATGCCCATGAGTCGCGCGCAGGCAAGTTCGAGTTGGCCTCCGGCGGCACGTTGTTTCTGGATGAGATCGGCGACATGAGCCTCGCGGGCCAGGCGAAATTGCTGCGCGTACTGGAAGATAAAACAATCGTGCGCGTGGGAGGAAGTCGGCCGATCGTCTCGGATGTGCGCGTGCTCGCGGCGACGAATCAGAAGCTGGCGGAACTGGTGCGGGCAAAGCGGTTTCGCGAGGATCTTTACTTTCGGTTAAACGTGGTTTCGCTGGAGTTGCCGCCGCTGCGCGAGCGCGGGGACGATGTCATGTTGCTGGCGGAGCATTTCTTGAGGCAGTTCTGCAAAAAGGCAGGGCGGCGGCCGCCAAAGTTCAGTGCGGCGGCGCGGAAGCGATTGGAAATTCACACGTGGCCGGGAAATGTGCGCGAGTTGCGGAATCTCATGGAGCGACTCGCCTATTTATCAAGTGGTGAGCGGATCGAGGCTGAGGAGTTGGCGTTCATACTCTCGCCAGCGGTGGGCGGAGCGTCTTTAATCGCGGCTGGGCGCGAGCTGAACGAAGCGACGCACGAGTTTCAGCGAAAGTACATCGAGCAGGCGATCGAACAGGCCCGCGGCAACGTGAGCCAGACCGCGGCGAGCCTCGGCGTGCATCGGTCGAATTTGTACCGGAAAATGCGGCAGTTGGGGATGGAGACGGACGGTGAAGGGTAAAGTTCCACACAACGGCAGGGCGGACATGACGAACGCAGCCGGATTGATTCGTTGTGTCGTTGTGGTTAATGAAAAGAGTGATCGACGAATCGCTGGAGGAGCGTGTTTGCCTCGGGTGTTTCTTTGACCTGCAGTATAAACGCGTGGTAGGAGAGGCCGGCGATGCGTTCGACGTATTGCGGATAGGCGACAACTCGCTCGAGGAAGGAGAGGCGGTCGAGTTCGGGGTGAAACTGCGTGCAGTAAATCGGTTTGTCTCGGAAGCGGAAGGCTTGCTCGGCGACGCGTGCTGACGACGCCAACAAGATGGCGTCGGGCGGTAACTCGATGACGTGGTCTTCGTGGCCGGCGAGGGCGGCGAAGGTGGCGGGCAGCTGGCCGAAGATAGGGTCAGAGCGGCCGGCATCGGTGAGTGTCAAATCGATCGTGCCGAGTTCGGCGTTGGGCAGGTCGTGGATGCATTTGCCGCCCAGCGCGCGGGCCATTGCTTGGAAACCCCAGCAGGAGGCAAAGGTGGGTTTGGCCACGCGGTGCAGCTCGCGCAACGCATCCAGGGCGCGGTCGAGCCAGGGGCGAGAGCGAAGTCGGCCCGGCTCGCTGGATTCGGTGGCGGCGGAGTATTGGCCGCTGCCGCCAAGGAGGATCATGTCGACGGATTGGATTTTTTCCAGCGATGGGGCCGTGCTGAGGAGGTCGAGGACTTCGATTGCAGATTCGTCGCAATCGAGGGCCTTCGCGAAGCAGCGGATTTCTTGCGGGGCGATGGGGTCATCGGCGTTGCGCACTTGCAGGAGGAGATAGCGGAGGTTGGACACGGTGGTGAGTTCCGCCTGGTGTGATGGAATATGGTCAGAGGCGCACTCTGCTGCGCCGAGCTTGCGCATCGCAGGTTAACCGGTGCAGGTGACGCGACTAAAGAACTGCGCTAGAAGTAATCTTATCAATGGCGGTCGTCAGCGTGTTCATGATGAGATCCAACTCGTCGAGGGAAATGGCGAGGGGCGGCATGACGTAGAGGATGTCGCCAAGCGGGCGCAGCCAGACGCCGTTGGCGAGCGTTTCGCGGCACACGCGCCAACCGCGGCGCTCGGCGGCAGGGTAGGGAACGCCGGCGAATTTATCGGCCGTCAGTTCGAGAGCGCCGATAAAGCCGCGCTGCCGAGTCGTGGCGACGTGCGGATGTTCGGCGAGCCGGCAGAGGTGGTCACTGAGGCGGGCGATTTTCGGGGGCAGATTAGCAAGCGTTTGCTCTTTTTCGAACACATCGAGCGAGGCCAGTCCAGCGGCACACGCAAGAGGATTTCCGCTGAACGTGTGGCCGTGGTGGAGCGTGCGGCCTTCGTAGTGAGCACCGAGGAACGCGCGGTAAATGCGGTCGTTGGTGATCGTGGCGGCCAGCGGCAGGTAGCCGCCGGAGAGCCCTTTGCCGAGGCACAAGAGATCGGGGACGACGCCTTCCTGGTCGCAGGCGAACATCGTGCCGGTGCGGCCGAAGCCGACAGCGACTTCATCGGCGATCAGGAGCACGTTGTAGCGCCGCGTGAGTTCGCGCACGCCGCGGAGCAAGCCGGGCGGGTGCATGACCATGCCGGCCGCGCATTGGACGAGGGGTTCGATGACGAGGGCGGCAAGTTCGTGGTGGTGGGATTGGAGGAGCGATTCGATTTGGAGGAGGTAATGGGTGGCGGAGTCTTCCGGCGAGCGAAAGTTTCTTTCTGACGCACCCTCACCCTTGCCCTCTCCCGGAGGGAGCGGGGGAAAATGGCGCGGGAGCGGGCCGCGGATGACGTCGAACAACAGCGGCTTGAAAAGGGCGTGGAAACGGGCGATGCCGCTGACGCTGGCGCTGCCGAGGGTGTCGCCGTGGTAAGCTTCGCCGAGGGCCATAAATTTCGTTTTTTGCGGCTGCGGATTGGCGCACTGCAGCCAGTACTGGAAGGCTATCTTGAGGGCGACTTCGTTGGCGCTCGAGCCGTCGCTTGAGAAGAAGACGTGTTCGAGATCGCCGGGGGCAATGTCGGCTAGGCGCTTCGCGAGTTGGGCCGCCGTGTCGCTGCCCATGCCGAGAGCGGTGCAATGGGCGACCCGGTCGAGCTGATCGCGGATCGCGGCATTGATGCGCGGGTGGTTGTGGCCGTGGAGGTTGCACCACATGCTGCTCGCGCCGTCGAGGTACGCGTTGCCGTCGACATCAAAGAGGCGGCAGCCCTCGGCCCGCGTGATGACAAGCGGCTCGTACTCGGCCATTTGGGTGAAGGCATGCCAGTGGTGGTGGCGGTCCCAATAGCGGAGGTCGGCGGGGGTCGGCATTTTGAACCGTGATCGTGTGGTTTGCGGTAGCGTGGAATGGAACGGCTAAACCGCAAGCGAGTGGAGTGCGGGGAAGCTCAAAATTGAGGCTTCCATGCGGCGTTTGGTTAAGTAGGACGGATAATTCTGTCCGTCCGTTCTTCCATTGTGGACGGCCAGAATTGTCCGTCCCACCCCGCACTTGTTGCAGGAGCCTTACCAGGAAACGCGGACTGGAGCGCCAACGCGGACACCCAGCATGGCTGAGGCATTTTCGTCGACAATGGCGAGTTCCAGCCGGCCGGTCGAACCGACATGGGCCATGAATGTCATCGGCGGCTGGTCGCTAAACGTGGCAAAGATGCCTTGGGTTTCGTGGTCTTCGCAAGCGATGAGGACCGAATCTCCGCGGGGCACTCCATCGAGCATCGCGCGGGTGATGTTGGTGATGAGGTTGCCGAACGAGTCGACCTCGATCACTTCGCCTTCGATGCGATTTGGCACTTGCTGAACCTCCGCCCAGGGGAGTTCGATGATTTGTTCAATGGCCGGGCCGAGCTCTTCGGGCGCAAGGCCGGTGCTGAGACGCGCGGCGACCGGCGCCATGATATCGCGGCCGTGGAACGTGCGCGAGACCTCGGGCATCCAATGCTGCGGATCGGCAACGTGGACCATCTTAGTGGGCCGGTGCTGGATCGCCAAGCGACTGAGGACGCCGTTGTCGGGGCCGATGAAATGTTGGCCACACATTTCGAGGCAGATGATGCGGCGCTTGCTGCCGACGCCGGGATCGACCACGACGACGTGGATGGTGCCCTTAGGAAACCAGCAGGCGGTTTCGGCGACCGTGATCGCGCCGGCGCGGATATCGCGCGCCGGGACGGCATGCGAAATGTCGACGATGTTCGCCTGCGGATTGATCGAGAGGATAACGCCCTTCATGGCCGCGACGTAGCGGCTACCGACGCCGAAGTCGGTCGTGAGCGTGACAATGGCCGTGGGTCGATCAACTTCCGCCATGGCTAATAATCAACCATGTGAGAGGTTTTTAAAGAGATTTAACAAGAGTTAGACGCTTTGAACAGAACGTAACAGAGGGAACGGAGGAGATTACTTTTCACCACGCGATTACTATACCGGAACTATGCGGTTTTCCAACCATTTCGGTATGAATTACGTTCTGTTGCTCGAAACCTCGCTAGTGTGCTTGCTCTGTTAGCTCAGTTTCCTCCTGTTCAATAATCCTCTAAACGGCGCCATCCTGAATCAATTTCAGGCTGATTTCGCGGATGCGGTTGGGGTCGACGTTGGGGTTTTGCTTTTTGGCCTGGCCGATGAGGGCGCCGATCGCCTGGGGTTTGCCGCCGCGGACGTCGGTAATGGTTTTTGGGTTAGCGGCGAGAAGTTTCTGGCAAAGGGCGACGAGTTCCGAATCGTCAACGGCGGCGATGCCGAGGGAATCCATGGCTGCCTGAACGTCGCAACGCTTGTCGAGCATGGTTTGGAAGACTTCGCGGCCGCGCGGGCTGGGGACGTCGCCCGACTTGATCCTCTTGATGAGTTCGGCCAGCGCGGCGCTGGAAACCGGCAGGGCGTCGATCGCGATGTTTTGATCTTTCAACGTGCGAAGGACGTCTTGCGTCACCCAGTTCGCGGCGGCTTTGGCGTCGCCGGCGGACCCGGCGACTTCCAGGAAATAATTGACGACGGGCAGGCCCTGGTTAATAAGCACGTCGGCATCGTAGGCCGAGAGAGAAAAATCGGTTTCGAGGCGGTTGCGGAGCGCGGCTGGGAGCTCGCCCAACGACTGGCGAACGGCCTCCACTTCTGCCGGTTGCACAGTGACGGGCACGAGGTCGGGGTCGGGGAAGTAGCGGTAGTCGCTCGACTCCTCTTTGCTGCGCTGGCCGCGGGTGACGCCAGCCACATCATCCCAGCCGCGGGTTTGTTTCGGGGCGTCACCGATTTTGCGGCCGGTTTCCTGCCATTCGCGCCATTGGCGGCCGGCCTCGTATTCGAGGGCCCGTTCCACAGCGCGGAAGCTGTTCATGTTCTTGATTTCGACGATGGGCGTGGCAATTTTGCCGTTGGACGTCTCCACGTGGAGGTTGATGTTGGCGTCGACGCGGAGGCTCCCTTCTTGCATGTTGCAGTCGGAGACGCCGATGTACGTGAGCAGCAGCTTGAGTTCGTTAAGGAAGGCTCGCGCTTCGAGCGGGCTCCGCATATCGGGCTCGGAGACGATCTCCAACAGCGGCGTGCCGGTGCGGTTGAGATCGATAAGGCTGTCGCCCTTGCCGGCGATTTCATCGTGCAGGCTCTTGCCGGCATCTTCTTCGAGATGGGCGCGGATGATGCGGACGCGCTTCGCTTCGAACGCGCTTTTCGGGTCGCTGATGTCGAGGTAGCCGCGCTGCGACATCGGCAGATCGTACTGGCTGATCTGATAGTTCTTCGGCAGATCGGGGTAGTAGTACTGCTTGCGGTCCCACTTGGTGAACGTGGGGATTTCGCAGTTGAGGGCGACGGCCGTTTTAAGCGAGAGTTCGAACGCGTGGCGATTCATCACCGGCAGCGTGCCCGGCAGGCCGGTGCAAACAGGGCAGGTTTGCGTGTTGGGCTCAGCACCAAACTTCGTGCTGCAGCCGCAGAACAACTTGCTCGCCGTGGCGAGCTGCACGTGGACTTCGAGGCCAATGACGGTGGTGTAGGGTTCTGGCATGCGAGGCGATTCTTTTTTAACCACGAAGACACAAAGGACACGAAGAGGAGCCGTTCCGAGCGATCGATTTAATCAGAAATAACACCAATCGTCGGATGGATATCAGATTTTCGATAAAGACTACTTGTCTTGTCCTTTGTGTTCTTCGTGTCTTTGTGGTTGTGTCTTTGATTTATCTAGACCTTAGCACGTTGTTTGTGCCAGTTGGTGGCTTGTTCGTACATGCGGGCGGCGCGGAGGAGGCGGTCTTCTTCGAGCGCTGGCGCTTGGAGTTGGAGGCCGATGGGGAGACCGGATCTTGATTGGCCGCAGGGCAGGCACAGGCCGGGGATGCCGGCGAGGTTGGCGCTCACCGTGTAGATGTCGACGAGGTACAGAGCGAGCGGGTCGCCGGCCATCTCGCCGATTTTAAACGCGGGCGCTGGCGTAATGGGTCCTGCGATGACATCCACATTCGCGAAGGCCTTGTCGAAATCCTGGCGGATGAGGCGGCGAACCTTCAAAGCCTTGAGATAGTAGGCGTCGTAGTAGCCGGCGCTCAGGGCATACGTGCCGAGCATGATGCGGCGTTTTACCTCGGGCCCGAAACCTTCGGCGCGGGTGCGGCGATACATGCGGACGAGCGTCGAGTCGAGGCCATCGAGGCCGCCTTTATCTCCGGCGGCTTCTAGGCGTTTGTGGTCGGCGGCGAGTTCGGCCAGCATTTCTTTTTCGTCCGTGCGGTAGCCGAAGTGGACGCCCTCGTAGCGGGCCAGGTTGCTCGAAGCCTCGCTCGGGGCGATCACGTAGTACGTGGCCACCGCGTACTTGCTGTGCGGCAGCGAGATTTCGTGAACGCTCGCGCCGAGCGATTTGTAGACGTCGAGCGCGGCGCGGACGGCGGCTTCCACTTCGCCATCAAGGCCCGGTCCAAAGTGCTCGCGGACCCAGCCGATGCGAAGGTTCGTGAGCGGCTTGTTAACGGTTTGCGTGAAGGCGGGCGACGGTACGTTGAGCGAGGTGCTGTCTCGCGGGTCGTGGCCGGCGATGGTTTCAAGCAGCAGCGCGGCGTCTTCGACGCGTTGGCCGAACGGGCCGATTTGGTCGAGGCTGCTCGCGTAGGCCACGAGACCGTAACGGCTCACACGTCCGTACGTGGGCTTCATGCCGACGACGCCGCAGAGGCCGGCCGGTTGGCGAATCGAGCCGCCGGTGTCGGTGCCGATCGCGAACGGGGCCATGCCGGCCGCAACGGCTGCCGCCGAGCCGCCGCTGGAACCGCCGGGCGAGCGATCGAGGTCCCACGGATTGCGGGTCACGTGGTAGGCCGAGTTTTCGGTCGAGCCGCCCATGGCGAACTCATCGAGATTCGTGCGGCCGAGGATGACGGCATCGGCAGCGTGGAGCCGCTCGATGACCGTGGCGTTGTACGGCGGGCGGAAGTGTTCGAGAATTCGCGAAGCGCACGTGGTAGTCTGGCCGCGCTCGCAAAGGATGTCTTTTACTGCGATGGGAAGGCCGGCGAGGCGGCCGAGCGGTTTTTTGGCGGCACGCTTGGCGTCAATTTCCGCGGCAAGCTTCAAGGCACGGTCGGCGTCGACGCGAAGGAATGCGCCGACTTTTTCATTGACCGATTCGATCCGGTCGAGGTAGGCGCGGGTTAGTTCGACGGAGGTGACGTCGCCTTGGGCGAGGCTCCGGAGGTGTTCGGTGGCGGAATGAGTAGTGAGGGACATGCGGCGGCGCTTTTTTCGGATGGTTTGCGCGGGTGGCAGAACGACAATTTAGCAGAAAAAGCCGCGGGGACGGAGGGTGGGTGGTGGGCGGGATGTGGGTGGTCGGTAGCGGCTTGGTGTGCGCCAGCCCAACGTGCGTGATGAAGGGGAAGATAGCGTGCAGTGGCCGTGGGATCGCAGCGGCGTGGGCGCCGCCGCTAAAGGCGTGGAGTGATGCAGGCGCTAGGCGGTTGGGAAGTGTTGGAATGCGGAAGAAGAGCGCGCGATATTGCGCTAGTCGCCGAGGACGGCGGGGACGAGGTAGCCGCGGTCGTCGTGGTGGGGGGCGTTCGAGAGGGCTTCTTCGCGGGGGAGGCTGGGCGCGACTTGGTCGGCGCGAAAGACGTTGGCCACTTCGATGGCGTGGGCCATCGGGGCGACGCCGTCGGTATTCACTTCGGCGAGCTGGTCGACGTAGCCGACGATCTTGGCAAGCTCCGCCGTCATCGAAGTGAGTTCGTCCTCGGTGAGCCGCAAGCGGCCGAGGAGGGCGACTTTTTCGATGTCCTGGCGGGAGATCATGGGTTGGCCCGGTATGCAAAACCCCCGGCAGAGCCGGGGGCTGACGGGTCGCTCCAAAGACGGAGATTAACGAAACACGGTTCGTTATTTCGCGGCTTTGGCGGGTTCGTGGGGGACTTTGAAGGGGGCGGAGCGGACGACTTTGGTGACGCCGCCGGAGCGGATGCACTGGGTGCACACGAGGGCGTGCTTGTGGCCGCCGGTGGGCGTTTGGATTTTCACGCTCTGCAGGTTCGGCTTGAACTGGCGACGGCTGATGCCGGTGACCTTCGTACCGACGCCGCCCAAGTACTTTTTCTTACCGCGGGTGGTCACGTTGTTACCGAGCTGCGCACCCTTGCCACACACACTGCATTGCCGAGCCATGGCTCACCTCAAAATCTCGAACCGAATTTCGAATACCGATAGGTTGTTGTAGAGAATCCGTAAGTATAGCGGAATTCGGGAGTTGGGCAACAGGGTGTGCGGCCCAAAACGCGCCTTAGTTTGAAGCGGTGGTCAGCGCGAGATAGCCAAGAATACGCCGAGCAACGTAATCGAAAGCGTTAATCAGCGGAGGCCGAACCGGCCGGTAAACTTATAGAGTGCAAAACCCAGCATGCAGCCGATGATGATCCAGTACGAAAACCACAACAAAACGCCTTGTAGCATAAACTGGTCTGGGTTGCCGCCGGTGGAGAATCGGGCGATCCAATCAATGCCGTTGGTCGCTGGCGAATCCAGCCGGCTTAAGACACTCTGCCAGAAAGTGCTCCGCGGCAGATTCAATCGAAGTGCAAAACAGACGATGCCGAACAATACGCCGGCTCCAAGGCAGATAATCAGGCGGCGTTTCGAACTGCCTTGACCCATATCGCCCCCAGAAGTTCACACGATCTAATGCCAAGTGTACTTCATGTGCGCAATGCAGAAAATGCGGCTATCGGGTGGCGTCAGTAGCCGTAACGGCGAACAAGTTGGGGGCGCAACGCGGTTCAAATCGCCATTCACCGTCCCCGCGTCACCGCCAGCACCTCTTCGGTCACGCGGCCGTTGGTGGCGATGGATTCGCGGGCGTGGATCGTGGGTTTGCCTTCCCAATCGCAGAAGAACCCGCCGGCTTCTTCGATGACGGTCTGCAGCGGCGCGAGGTCCCAGATTTCGGCAATGGGGTCGATCATGATTTCGGCCCGGCCGGTGGCGACCATGACGTAACCGTAAGCATCGCCCCAAGTGCGCGAGAGGCGGGCCGCCCGCTGCAGCTTCAGATACACGTCGACGGTGTCTTCTTTCCGCTGCGTGGTGAAGCTGACGACTTCCGAAGTCAGGAACAGGCTCTCGCTGAGTTTCGAGACTGTCGAAACTTGCGCTCGCTTCGGTTCAGCACCGGCACCGTTAGCGTACCAGCAGCCGCCACCTTTCGATGCGTAGAGCTGTTCGGAGAGCGCGGGCACATTGATCACGCCGATCAGCGGTTGGCCATCGCGGAGGACGGCGACCAGATTCGAATACAGCGGCACGCCGTGGATGAACGACTTGGTGCCGTCGATCGGGTCGACGATCCACTGATAGGCCGTGCTGCCCGGTTGCTCGCCGAATTCTTCGCCGATGATGGCGTCGGTCGGGAAGCGCTTCGCAATGCGGTCGCGGAGCAGTTCTTCGGCACCGCGGTCGGCCGCGGTGACAGGGGTCTCGTCCTGCTTGCGATCAATCTGCAGGTCGCTGCGGCGAAAATAGCCTAGGGTGAACTTGCCGGCTTCACGGGCGATTTCGCGGGCGAAATTGAGCCGTTCAACAACATCTTTTTGGTCGGCCATGTTTGGGGTGGGGCGCGTGCCCCGGAGTTGAAACCTAAAAAAGGGTGGCCCGGGCCCGGAGAGTAGACCGGCCGTGGCGACCTTGCCGGCGAGGGCTGGGACAGCTAAACTCCGCCGCCCCACGTGGGGCGTAACCACCTGATGGGCCGTAGCTTACCGGCATTTTTCATTTGCCGGTAGTGCCCCGAACGGGCAATTGGCGCTGGCACATGGCTGACCGCTACGGACCGAATTATCGGCATAACGGCCAGGTTGATCTAACCACTGGCCTGTGTGGGATTTAGCTTGAATCAGCTGGCGGTGCTTTTAGAATGGAGCTAGAGGCGCCGAACCTCGAACCATGGCCGCTCCTGGCGGCATCACGGAGGAACGTATGCGACGTTCGTTAGTCGGCGCTTTGATGGTAGCAAGCCTGGTGATCGCGCTGACGGCGACTCGGAGCTTTTCCGATTCGGCAACCAGCGCACCCGCCGATACGCCTTACCGTGCTAGCGGCAGCGAATTGTTCACGAGTGTTACGGCCAGCAATGACGGCGCGCCGCTGACCGTGACCGTGATCGACCCGCGAACGCGCGTGATGGCCGTGTATCATGTGGACCGCAGCTCCGGCGAGATCACGCCGAAGAGCATCCGCAACATCACCTGGGACTTGCAAATGACAGATTTCAACTGCGGCAAACCCTTGCCGCAAGATGTCCGCAACGCTCTTCAGCATTAGCGCCGCAGGTGCGAATTTCCTCGCCGGCCGCGCTCGCGAGAGCCGCGGCCATTGGGGCACACGCGCGAGGATTTCGATGGCACAGAAGTTCACCAGCCTGGATGACGCGGCTACGCAACTCGGCATTTCCAAGGAACGCCTGAATCAGCTGCGGGAAGCGAACCAGGTGCGGGCGTATCGCGACGGCGCGAGCTGGAAATTCCGCAGCGAAGATATTGATCGGCTGGCAACAGAGGGTATCCCGGAATTTGATCCAGGCGCGAGCGACCTGTCGCTTGATACGAGCGATCTCGATCTCTCACCAGGTTCTGATCTCAAGCTGGGTGATGAGCCGATCGGAGCAAAGCCGAGCGCCGCGGAAAGCGAGCTGGGCTTGGCCGATGAGCCGCTCGAAGCGGGTTCGGCAAGCGACTTGAGCACCGACGATGTTGATGAGCCGACGGTGGCGGGATTGGACGAAGGCTCGGACGACGCCCTCGCGCTCGACACCGACGACACGATCGACATTAACAAGGACTCGATCCTGCTGAGCGAGGCCGAATTGGGCGGCTCTATGGGCCGGCCGCCCAGCACGATCATTGGCAAGTCGGAACTCGACCTGGATGCCGACCTTGATTTATCGCCGCTCGATAAGGGCGCTGGCCCGGCGAGCGATGTGCGGCTGGCGCCGAAAAGCGACCTGTTGTCGCACGGCGCTGACGATATCGGGCTCGATCTCCCCAGCCCTGGCGGCAATTTTGAAGACCTCGATGAGTTAGAGGTCGATCTCGAAGCCGAGTCGAGCCGGATTCTGTCGCCGGAAGATGTCGCGAAGGCGCAAGCGGCGGCGAAGTCTTCGGCCAAGGGAAGCGGCTTGGAACCCGGCGGGCTGAGCGATTTGGGGCTTGCACCGCTGGATAGCAGCCCGGCAGTGGGCGCGTCGGATGTGAATATCGTGAGCGCGGGCAGCGGCAGCCTGGCTGGCTTGTCGGCGCTCGAATTGGACGATGATGACGAAGTGCTCGGCGACAGCGGCGGCAGCGATGTGACCCTTTCGGGGCAGAGCAGCGGCATCAATATTATCTCGCCGTCGGATAGCGGGCTGGCACTGGATGAAGTGCCGCTCGACTTGAGCGGATCGGCGCCGATCGGTTCGTCGCTCGACTTGGGATCCGTGGTGGCCGACGATCTTTCGCTGGAACCGCTCGATTTGGGTGGCAGCGGGCCGGAAGCGAAAGTCGGCGGCGATTTTCAGCTTACGCCACTTGGCGAAGATGATGGCGACGATGAAAAAGATAGCTCGCAGGTCATCGCGCTCGACGAGCTCTCGGAAGAATCGGCCGGCGCGCCGCTGGCAAGCGGGTTCGGCGACCACGCCGAGATCGGCGAGGACTTCGGAATGGGTGGGCTGTCGCCGGGAGCGGTGCCGGTGGGTGTCGGCGCGGCGGCGGTTGATTTGCCCTTCTCGATTTGGAATGTCATGGGCCTCGCCAGTTGCATGCTGCTGATGGGCCTTTGCGGCATGATGACGTTCGACCTCCTGCGCAACATGTGGAGTTGGGACGGCGTGAGCACGATCAACAGCTCGCTGCTCGAGGTGCTGAATCCGTTCATTGGCCGGTAAGCGGCGAGGATGTGAGCCGATCGATAAGTAGGTAGTTCTGCTTGCTGTTTAATGCGAACCGCTCCGGGCGCTAACGCTTCTGAATTGCCGGCCAGCCGGAAGTGTTAGCGCCCGGAGTTGCCTGCGAGGTCGAATTCTCCCGATACCACGCGGCGGCGATTCCGGTATAATTCGACGTTAGTGGCCCGCGCCGGCGACTCGCGCCCAGTTGTCGTCGCCGTTTTTTCGGCCACCCCGCCCCTCCTGCCTCATTCTCTGCGGCCAAATTGGCCGCATTCGCTCGCATGAAAGATTTATCTCCCCGGCGACCGCACGGTTGGTGGCGCGTCGCTGCCGTGTTCGCAGTGTTCGTTGCTTCCGGTTGCCAGAAGTCGGAGCAAATTCGCACGTACGCCGCGCCGAAGGAGGCGCAGCTGCCCGAGAAGGCGAAGGCTCAAGTCGCAGCGACAAGCGAGCCGACCGACCGGATGATCACGGCCATCGTGCCGGTTGGCGGCCAGGCCTACTTCTTCAAGGTCGTCGGACCGATCGCGGCGATCGACAAGCATCAGCAGGAACTCAACGATTTTTTCGCGGCGATTCGTATTGGCGACGACGGGAAACCGAAGTGGACATTGCCGGAAAGCTGGAGCGAGCAGCCAGGCAGCGCGATGCGGCTGGCAACCATCGTCATTCCAGAAGCTGCGAAGCCGCTCGAGATTTCTGTCACAGCGCTGCCCTGGGCGGGCACTGCTGAGGGAATGCTCAGCAACGTCAATCGGTGGCGCAACCAGCTGCAATTGCCGCCGGTGGATGCATCGAAGGTCGGCGAAAACGTGCATGAGCTGAAGGCGGCTGACAAGACCCTGTCGATTGTCGACCTGCGCGGGCACTTTGCCGGGTCGAGCATGGCGGCGCCGTTTGCGGGTGGGGCAGGAGGGGCGCCGTTCGCGGGTGGAAATAGCGGTGGGGCAAAGACCGGCGATGTGCCGGCAGCTGCGCCGGGCGGGCTGCCGGCCGGGCATCCGCCGATTGATTCGCCGAGTGCCGCTACGCCGGGCGCAGCGCCCGACAACACTGCTGCCACCGCGCCGCATGGAAACGGGAATCCAGCGCCGAGTGCTGCGGCCGGCGTCCCGAAGATGGAAGCGCCCGCCGATTGGAAGCCGCAAGCCGCCAGTGGCATGCGTAAGGCCGTGTTCACGATCGGCGACGAGAACAACGGGGCGATTGTCACGGTCATCAATTTTCCGCTAACAGAAGGCCAGGCGATCGCTGACCCGCTGCAGAACGTGAACCAGTGGCGGCGGGCGATGGGCCTTAGCGAAGTGAAGGCGGATGAGCTTTCGAAGTTCACCGAGTCGATGGAAGTCGACGGCAAGCCGACCACGTACGTGCGAGTGGTGCCCGATCCGTCGCAGGCGGATCAATCGCAAGCGAAGGCGGCGACGCTCGCGGCGATGGTGAAGGCGGGTGACCAGGTGTGGTTCTTCAAACTGCTGGGAGAGCGGTCGACGGTGGTGGCCCAGGAAGAAGCGTTCAAGAACTTTTTGAAGTCGGTCAAATTTCCGGCCGACGGTGGGAGCAAGTGATGGCGACCAGTGATCTCGCGGCTCCGCGCGGTGTTCTGCAATCGGCCGACACTCGCTCCGAGGCGATGGCCACGTGGCTCACACCGGCCCGCGTGCTGGCGGCGCTGGCTTCGTTGCGGCTAACGGTCGCGCTGTTCGCACTGTCGATCGTGCTGATCTTCTTGGGCACGCTCGCACAAAAAGACAACGACGTGTGGCGCGTCGTGAACGATACGTATTTTCGCGTGTGGTTTGCGCGCGTCGATTTCGTCGTGTTCGAGCGGCTGGCGCAGCTGTTCTTCAAGACGATCGACTGGAATCTCAAAGGCGGGTTCTATTTTCTGGGCGGCAAGACACTGGGGCTGCTGCTGCTGATTAATCTTGGCGCCGCGCACGCGATTCGCTTCAAGGTGGCCGCGGAAGGGAAACGACTGCTCGTGGGCCTGGTTATGATTGCGGTCGGCGTGTTACTCACGGCGGTGGTGATTTTGAGCGGCTCGAACCAGGGCGTGGACAGCGAGCTCTCGGCGGATTTTTGCGATGTGCTGTGGCAGTCGTTTCGCGGGCTGCTCGCACTCTTGACGCTCGCCGGCGCGTACATCGCGATCTTCTGGGGTACGCCGGCGCGGCGAAAACTCATTGAGTGGTGGCTGTTGGTGGGGACCGACGTGATTCTCGCCGTGCTCACCGTGTATCTGCTGACCCATCCGGATGCGCGGCTCGATAACTCGGGTATTCGCATTCTGTGGCAGTTGGCCAAGGGCTCAGCCTCGGGCATCGCGCTATTGATCGGTTGCGTGCTGGTCTTTCGCAAGCGGGCCGGCATCGTGCTGCTCCACGGCGGCATCGCGCTCATCATGCTGACCGAGCTGTTTACGGCGGTTGCGGCGGTGGAATCGCAAATGTCAATTCCAGAAGGTGGAACCGCGAATTATTCGAGCGATATTCGCACGAGCGAACTCGCCATCGTTGATCATTCGCCGGCCGAGCACGATCAAGTGACCGTGATTCCCCAGCGCCTGTTGGTCGCCAACGTGGGTCGTACCGAGCGGATCGATGATCCGGCTCTGCCATTTACGATCCAGGTGCATCGCTGGCTGGATAACTCAGACCTGCGCGATGTGAAAGCGGGCGAATCGAATCCGGCAACGGCTGGATTTGGGAAAACGAAGACCGTGGAAGCCGTTGCCGCGTCGACCGGCGTGGGCGAGTCGGCCGAGAAGATTGATTTTCCATCGGCCTTCATCGAGCTGTTCTCGAAGAAAGACGGCAGTTCGCTCGGAACCTATCTCGTTTCCAACTTGTTCGTCGACAACGACGTGCGGCCGATCGAGCAGTCGATTGAAGTCGACGGCCATAAGTACGACGTGGCACTGCGGTTCGAGCGGATTTACCATCCGTTTTCGGTCACGCTCAAGAAGTTCGACATGTCGCATTACGTGGGCACGAAAACCGCGAAGAATTACTCGTCCCTCGTCGAGTTCAAAGACCCGCGATACAACGTGGAACGTGAAGTGCCGATCTGGATGAATAACCCGCTGCGATACGCATGGACGACGCTCTATCAGCAGAGTTATCGGACCGATGCAACCGGCAACCCCACGACCACGGTGCTGCAGGTCGTCAGGAACCCGAGCTGGATGACGCCGTACGTGGGCTGCATGTTGGTGGGAATCGGGATGCTGGCGCATTTTGGCACGATGCTTGTACGGTTTTTGCGCAAGCGTAATGAGCATGTCGACCTTGAAGAAATTGAGCTAGAGGAAATAACTGCAAACCCGTCGCAACGCGGTAGGGCGGGCACTGCCCACCGGCCCGCTAAACGGCCGAACCCGCGCCAGCGGGGATCATTGGTGGGCGGCGGCGACGGTCGAGGTTGGCAGTTCGGCGCAGTCTGGTTCCCGGCGCTCGTGGTGCTGGTTTTCGCGGGCTACATCGCCGGCAAATCTCGGATGCCAAAGTCAGCGCCGAGTGAAATGCAGATATACGAGTTCGGCGAGCTGCCACTTGTGTACGAAGGCCGCGTGAAGCCCTATGACACGGTGGCTCGCAACATGTTGCAAGTGCTCTCAGGCCGGCAGGAAGTGGGCGTGATCAATGACCAGGGCGACGTCACGGGCCACTTGCCGGCGATTCGCTGGCTGCTCGACGTGGTGTCGAACGCGCCCGGTTTTAACGATCACCGGGTGTTCCGCGTGGAGAATGTCGACCTGCTCGACTCGCTCGACCTGCCAAAGCGGCCGCAGTTCTGGCGGTATTCGTACAACGAGCTCAATAAGAAGAAGTGGACATTCAAAGATGAAAACGGCCAGGAAGTTGTTGTGCCGGAGCTGGGGCACCAAATCCAACTCGCCATGGAAGCGCCGGAAAAGCAGCGGAATGTCTACCAGACGAAGGTCATTGAGCTCGCGCGCAAGCGAAACATGTACGAAGTGCTCGCGGCCTCGTTCCAACCGCCGCCGTTATCGTCTGACGAGAAAGACATTGCCGCCAGCTGGCAAAAATCAATGGGCATGATTGCGACGCTCAACGAAGATGGCGCGCCGCACGTGGTGCCGCCGACGAGTGCCGATGGTAAGTGGACGATTCTCATGCAGGCCCAGCTCGAGTACTTGCGCAATCGGGTGATGAAACAGCCGCTCAATCCGGCGACAGTGAAAATCACGGAAATGCTCGGCGCGTATGCCAGGGGCGATGTGGCCGGCTTCAACAAGAACCTGGTCGACTACCGTGAATTGCTTGATAAATACGAAGGCGATCTGCAGGCAAATCGCAAGCAGCTAGTAGCAGCCGGCATGGCGAAGTCCGAGATCATGTCGCAAGCCAAGAGCGACTTCGAAGTGTTCTTCAATCAGTTCAGCCCGTTCTATTACGCGATGGTGCTGTACGTATTCGCCGGCCTGCTCGGCATTGGCGCGTGGATTGGATGGACGCAGCCGCTGCGGCGGGCCTCAATTTGGCTGCTGTGGCTTACACTCGCGCTGCATACGTTCGCACTGATCGCGCGGGTGTACATTTCGGGCCGGCCACCGATTACCAATCTTTATTCGACGGCGATCTTCATCGGCTGGGCCGTCGTGCTGATGTCGCTCGTGTTCGAGTCGATTTATCGACTCGGATTGGGAAATGTTATTGCCGCCGTGGTTGGTTTCATTTCGTTGTTTCTGGCGTACAACCTGTCGCTCGATGGTGATACGTTCATCGTGCTTCAGGCCGTGCTCGATACGCAGTTCTGGCTAGCGACGCATGTGATTACGATCAATCTCGGCTATGCGGCTACGTATTTGGCGGGTACGTGGGGGATTGCTTACATTCTCTGTGGGCGGGTGTTCAAAAATCTGGACAAGGATGACTTGCACGTTCTGCTCCGCATCCTGTACGGCACATTGTGCTTTGCGATCTTTTTCAGTTTCATCGGCACGGTGCTCGGCGGTTTGTGGGCCGATGACTCCTGGGGCCGATTCTGGGGCTGGGATCCAAAGGAAAATGGCGCGCTCATGATTGTGCTGTGGAATGCGCTCGTGCTGCACGCTCGCTGGGGTGCGCTCGTGAAAGGCCGCGGGCTCGCGGCACTTGCGGTAGCAGGTAACATCGTAACGACGTGGTCGTACTTCGGCGTGAACGAGTACGGCGTGGGACTGCACGCGTACGGGGCATCCTCCAGTAGCACAGCGATGTGGCTATTGATGTTCGGCATCACGCAAGTGGCGATTATCACACTCGCGCTACTGCCCGAGAGTTGGTTCGAGTCGTTTGGGTCGAAGGATCCGACGGCGCGTGCGGCGTAGGCACAGCACAGCAGACCGCGAGCTAGCGCCCGGCGGCGAATGTTATCAGCCGGCACGCGCTAGAGTCCGGTTTCTTCGCCGATTTGCACCGCAGCGACAAGCGCATCGCTTTGCTACGCCGTGCGGAGCGCCGCTTCGAGGCGGCGAATGGCGTCGTCGACGAGGCACATTTGCTCGGCCATGCCCACTTTGCCTTGCTCGGCGATGAGCTTCTCAACCCGGCGATGGGCCGAGATCACTGTGCTGTGGCTGTTGCGGCCGAAGAATTCGCCGATTTCGCTCCACGCTGCCCGCGTGTACTTACGAGCGAGCCACATGGCGAGCATCCGCGGCTCGGCGACTGCGCGACTTTTGCGATCGGAGCGCAGTTGAGCCGGTTCAACGCCGAACGCGTGGCAGACCACTTTTTCGACGTCGGTGAGCCGTACTGTATGGGTATTATGGCGGGCAAGTTCCGACAATCCGCGTTCGGCGAGTGCGTGTGAGATCGGCTCGCCAAACGCTTCGCTCATCGCTTGCAGGCGAAGTACCGCGCCCCGCAATTCGCGGGCGCCGGAGGTGATATGCGTCGCAATTGTTTTCGCCACGCCGTCACCAAACGTGACGCCGATTTCTTCGGCGAGTTGCCGCACGATGCCGAGACGGATGGCGAACTCAGGCGTCGCGAGCTCGCAAGTGAGACCGCCGGAGAGTCGCGAAACAAGCTCGACGCCGAGAGACCGCAACTCGCCGAGGCCGCGATCGCTGGCGAGCACGATCTGCCGGCCGTCGTTGGCGAGCGTATCGATCGTATAGAGCAACTCTTCGATCGTGCGCTGTTTGCCGGCGAAGAATTGCAGGTCGTCGATCGCGAGCAGTTGCACGCCGCGGCATTTCTGACGGAAGCTGGGTAGGCCGCTGCCACGGAGCGCTTCGATGAAGCAGGTCGTGAATTGTTCGGCGGTGAGATAGAGCGCCGAACCGCGCGGCTGGCTGCGACGGAACTCCTGCACGATCGACCGCAGCAGGTGCGTTTTGCCGACGCCGGTCGGACCGCAGAAAATGAGCGGCGAAGCTTGCTGCCGGCCACGGGCGGTTAGCTCCGCGGCGCGGAACGCGTACTCGTTGCTGGCGCCGACGACGAAGCTGCTGAGCGTGGCGGCCGTGCGTGGCAGCGCATTTTCACTCTCGCTCTTCGCAGCCGGGGCAGCGATGGCTTGGCCAGGCAGTGCGGTTACGGTCAACGCAGGCTCATTGGCCGCTGCTTTCGCACCCATTGCCAAGCTTGCTGTGGCGGGCCGCAGCTGCGTCGTGGATAACTTCGTGCCGTGGCCATTCTTCGAGTTGGTGCAAGTCGCCGTGTTGTCGGCAAGTTGGAACTCGACGCGGCCCGTGGCGCCGATGAGCGCCTGCCAACACTCCCGCAGGTCGTTCGCGAATTGGCTCCGCATCCAATCGCGCACAAAGGGACTGCCAGTCGTCACGGTGAGCAACTCGCCGCTTATGACGAGCGAAGCCTGCAGTTTGAACCACAGGTCGAATCTGGATTGGCCGATTCTTTCGGCCAGTTGCGTCGACAGTGCCGCCGCGACCTGAGAATCTTCCATGACGACTTCCTGTTTGCTCCAAGCGCGCATATCTCGAGCGCTTCGCCGCCTCCTTGGCAACGAATCGGCGTCGTTTGGCGCCGCCACGCACTGTGAGAAACCCTGCGCGAAACTGGAGAAAAGGCGGGCCCGCGAGCTGTGTCGTTGCCGACCGCAACTCCGCCTAAGCCGCACCGCGATAAATCTTTTATGCAACCCTGGACAGCGAAAATTCTGTGTGTCACTTCACAGAAAATTAACTGTGAGGAGCCGATTCTACGCCTGCTAGCATCGCTGTCAAAGGGGCCTCGGCCAGTTGTTTGGAAAGAGTGTCGATCGTTGTGAGAAGACGCGCGCGAAACACCGGTTTGCGTTGAGGTTGCGGCTCAAGGCACGCGCCAAAAAATATTTTTTCTCGTGCTGGTTGTAGTGAGTGAAGAGAATAATTACCTTGCTTCGCGCGCTCCAATCTTGCTGCTTTCGCTGCCCGCAATTGCAGTGCGTTTCTCGATAAAGTTGAGTCGAGCCAAGGAGATACAACGACGTGTCATGGAATCGGCCAAGTTCAGCACGTTGATTGCGACAAATGCGAACTCGCACGTGGTTCGCCGCGAAGACTGCTGTGCGATCGTATTGCTTAACCGCGGCGTAACGGCGGGAAGCGCAAATACACGGCGCGGCGTTCCCAAATTTCGAAACCAGTCGCGCGATACATTTTCACCGCCGGTTCGTTAACAGCGTCGACAGCGACAAGAATTCGCGAGACGCGCGCCGCCCTCGCAAGCCACTGCGCATAACGCGCAATCTGCCTTCCCCAACCGCGGCGGCGAAATTCCGGGGCGAGTCCCATGTACACGAGCTCCCAATGCCCCGCCTGCACGTGATCCGCAAGCAGCAGGACGCCAATGTCGTGGTGGTCGTGCCGCACGAACAGCCAATTCTCCGGGCGGAACTCGCCGGTTGCCTGATAGCCGGTTAGGACGTCGCCCACGCTGCGTACACCGTCGAGTTCGGGGCAGTCGAGCGTGTTCTCATATGTTCGCTCGACAATCGCCATCAGCCGTTCACGTTGCGTCAGGGAGTACGCTTCGAAATCGATCTCGCAGGGCTCGGGGGCCACGATGGGAAATCGAGCCGCTTCGCAGCTGAGGTACAGGAGATTGACTGGCTGGCGAAACCCCACCTGCCGCAGCACGGGATCAATCTCGGGGCAGGGGGCAGGCAACAAGGCCTGTGCTAGATCGACGTTCGATTTGTCGAGCGCCGCGACGACAGCTTCAGCCAAGAGCATTGCGGTCGCTGCGGGTTCGCCCGGCACAAGCTGCGGCGGCCAGAAGTCGGCCACGTTGCCCGATTGCCGCTGGCCCCAAGCAGCGCCGCGAATTTCGCCGTCCCGCCGAGCAATGAATAATGCTTCTTCGGCGAGGCGCGACGGGCTGCTGGAATTCGTTGCCTTACCTTGCCGATCGGCGAGCTCTTTACGCTGACTCGGCGCCAACTCGCAGAGCACGAGAGCTAGGGCTTCGGCACACAGCTCCGCCGGGCAGCGCGTGATTTCGAGGGCGTCCACCGTCATGCTAACAATATAGCCGAGGGGACCGTGGGGCAGACATTCCTGTCGGCCCGTGAGTGAAAAACTGACCGGAAGCCGGTGACCACGGCCAGACACGATGTCTGTCCCAGGCGTGGCTTACTGCGGCCAGCGTTGGTGTTGCAGCTGGCGCTCTTCGGCGGGCGAGGCGTAATGTACGCGGTTCCAATAGCTGTCGCTTGCCGCGTTGCTCGCCGCACCATCAGCTGATTTTTCGGCAGGCGTCGCGGTGGGCGGCTGGGGCGATGCAGGTGGCACCCCTGGCGGCAGTTGTAGTGCTGCGTCGTGCGGCGGCAGTACACGTTGCGTGCCGGGGCGGGCGAACTCCAGATCGACGACAATGCTCTGTTGCGGCGCACTCGAACGAATAATTGCCTCGGGCTTTAGCCGCAGCTCGCTGAAAACCGTGTCGCCGCTACGAATTTGGAAGGTCTTTTCGCCCGTGGTCGAAGCGACCGGTTGAAACTGATAACGCTGCGTGAGGAATTGTTCGAGCGGCCGCGCATCGCCGGTGCGGCCGTGGAATGTGATGTGCTCGACCTGGCCTTGAGCGTTAAAGAAGTAGGTAAGCGCGCCGACGAGCGACGACATCTGCGTGCCCATTACGAGTGGCACGCGCATCGCGAGCAGGCCGACGTCGGTCGGGCCTGTCGATGTGCGCGGCCAGTTGTGGAGTACCCATTCTTTTGAAATGTCGAAGCGGAGGACTTCTTCGACTGAGTTGAATCGTGCGCCATCTTGCGAAGTTGCCGCTGCGGTCACGGGATAGGTCGGAATTGCTGCCGCAGTGGGAAGCACAACCGTGGCTTGAGTCGCGATTGGTGTCACCCCGGCAACCGGTCGCGCGGCGACTGTTGCCGAGGCGACTGGCACAGCGCCGGGAATCACGGGCGAGCCCAAGTTAGTCGTGCCGATCGCACTCGTGTTGGGAGCAGCGGAACCCGCGAAGACTGGTGTGGTCGAAAGTGCGGTTGTGGCCAGTGGCGGCGCCACGAGCGACGACGGGGGCAGCGCCGAGCCTGTGGAATATGCCGGTGGCGGCGCGTATCCGCCGGGCTGCCCCGCCATACTGTACGACGGTGCCGCTGGCGCAGTCGCCGTGTTTGGCGAGCCGGCGGGCGCTTGCCGAGTTTGTGAGGCGATGTACGGCACGCCTACCGAGGCACCGAGCAGCGAAGCTATGATGACAGGGCGAGGAAGCATTGGCGTTCGTTGAGCGAAACGCTTTGACCGTTCGGTGAATCTATCATTGGTATCGGGGCAAGATGTTTGCCCCCATGGCGGCGCCGGTGCACCGCTAGTTGGCCATTGTCGAATTTCGGCGTTTTCGTTGGGTTCGCTTCGTGAGTTTATGACAAAGCCGCTCTGTAGCGACCTTGCGGATATCGAGTGGCTCACCGGCCCCGAAGCGGGCGCCGTTCTCGCCGAACTTGCCGACGATTCCGCGCCGCTGCACGCGGCGGCCGCCCGGCTGAGGCGCGCGTTTTCCGCCGAGCGGACTCATCTGTTGCTGGACCAAGTCGAACTACGGCGCCGGGCGGCCGCAAAGTTTACGCAGCCGGAACGAATGTTCTTCACACGCGTCGGCCTCGAACAAGCCACCGACGAATGGGCCGCCAACTACAAATCTCAACGCTTCCACCGACAGCCCGTCGAAAGCGTAAGCGCCCGGTCCACAACGCAGTTGGAACCGACCTTCAATAATGCAGCGAACCTCAAAATCGCCGATCTCTGCTGCGGCATCGGCGGCGATCTTATGGCGCTGGCGAAACTTGGCGGTACCGTGGGCGTCGACCTTCATCCTGCCTGCGCGCACTTTGCCAAGCTCAATGCTCGGGCAGAGGTCCAATCCATCGATGCGACCAAGTTCGACTTGCGCGATGTTGCCGCCTGGCACATCGATCCGGACCGCCGGCCGGCGGGCAAGCGCACCACGTCGCTCGAGTGGTGTGCGCCTGATCGCACCGCGATCGAATGGATGTTGGCGCGCACGCCGCACGCGGCGGTGAAACTCGCGCCGGCGACGAACGTGCCGCCCGACTGGGAAGAATGCTGCGAGCTGGAATGGATCAGCCGCGATGGCGAATGCAAACAGCTCGTCGCCTGGCATGGCGATTTAGCAAGCGCACCCGGCGAACGTCGGGCGACGCTTATTTCGTCGAGGCGCGACACCGACGCACCAGTGCATCCTGTCCGCACGATGGTCGGCAAGCGCAACCAGCCGGTTAGAATTGCCAATGCGCCGGACCGCTATGTGTTTGACATCGACGCCGCGGTCATCGCCGCGCGACTCACCGGCACGCTTGCCGCTGAACATCATCTCAAAGCGCTAAGCGGTGGTGGGACATACTTAACCGGCCCCACTGCGATTGCCGAAGCCGCTCTAAGCGCTTTCGAAGTTCTGCAAGTGCTGCCGCTTCGAACTCGAGCGCTCGCTCAGCATTTGAAAGCTCGCCACATCGGCCAGCTCGAAATCAAGAAACGCAGCGTCGATATTGAGCCGGAAAAACTCCGCCGCGAATTGAAACTACGCGGTGATAACACCGCGACGCTAATCATCACGCCAATCGCCGGCCGCCCCACGGCAATTCTCGCGCAGCGAGTTGTTGACTAACAAACCTAGTGCTCTGTCACAGTTAAGAATTCGGGTGCCGGCAATTAGCCGCTGGGCGCTAGCCCGCGGTTCTTGCCGCCGCAACCGCGGGCTAGCGCCCGGCGGCTAATCCGAAAATCAAGATGTGACAGAGCACTAGCGGCTTTTCGGCCGCTACAACGGTGCAGCCTTCTCTGTTAAAATTGACGGTTTCGCATAAATGCAAATTGAACCACAAAGGCACGAAGAGCACGAAAAATTGGCAGATCGAATTGGGCAACGTTTCAAGCGCGGCCGCTGGAACGTGTCGTCACCTTGAACCAGTCGTTCGCTCTGTGCTTAGTGTCCTTCGTGTCTTTGTGGTGAAAATCAAACGACCAACAACGCAAATATTTTCCATAGGTACATCATGAGCAAAACGCGCAAGATCGCCGTCATTGGTGGCGATGGTACTGGTCCGGAAGTTGCCGCCGAAGGCGTGAAGGTTCTTAACGCGGTCGCGAAGCTCGAGAATATTCAGTTCGAGCTGACCAATCTTGATTGGAGCGGCAACCGCTACCTTAAGACCGGCGCGGCATTGCCGGAGGACGGCCTCGACCAGCTGCGCAAGTTCGATGCGATCCTGCTCGGCGCGGTCGGCCATCCTGAGGTCGCCCCGGGCATCCTCGAACGCAAGCTCCTGCTCGACCTGCGGTTCGGCTTGGACCAGTACATCAACCTGCGGCCCGTGAAATTGTTCCCGGGCGTCGAGTCGCCGCTCAAGGACAAAGGCCCCGATGACATCGACTTCATCGTCGTCCGCGAAAACACCGAAGACCTGTACTGCGGCGTGCAAGGGTTCCTGCACAAAGGCACGCCGAACGAAGTCGCCACGCAAACCGCCCTCTACACACGCCGCGGCTGCGAGCGCTGCATTCGCTACGCCTTCGAGCTCTGCCGCCGGCGCAACAACCCGAAAGGCAAGAAGGTCACGCTCGTCGCGAAGACGAACGTTATTCTCAGCCACGATCTCTGGCAGCGCACATACAACGACGTCGCCAAGGAATATCCGGATATCCAAACCGACTACAACCACGTCGACGCCTGCTGCATGTGGATCGTGAAGAACCCCGAGTATTACGACGTGATCGTCACCACAAACATGTTCGGCGACATCATCACCGACCTCTCGGGCATCATCCAAGGCGGCATGGGTGTGGCCGCGGGCGGCAACATCAACCCGGAAGGCGTGAGCATGTTCGAACCGATGGGCGGCAGCGCGCCCAAATACACCGGCACCGGCAAGATCAACCCGATCGCCGCGATCAACGCCGTCAGCATGATGCTCGACCAACTCGGCGAACCGAAAGCCGCCCAGCGCGTGATGGACGCGATCATGAAAGTCACCGGCACGAAGATGAAGAGCCAAGCAGCGGGGAAAATGGGGTATACGACAGGGCAGGTCGGGGATTTGGTGTGTGAGGCGCTTTGATCGCCGAGGTTTTACGAATCGACTGGTCTGCGAAAAGTAAGTTTAGATGAATCGCCCCGCAGGCGCGCTGAGATAGCCCAGGGCAAGGGCCGACAATCGCAGCGCGTCGGACCGTAGCCCTGGGTGTGTTTCATGCATGTGAGACTGAAGCCCTTAAAGGGCGCGCATCGCTGTCCGCCCGATGTCGTCAAGCGCGCCCTTTCAGGGCTTCTGCCGTCTTCCTTTCATTTACCTGGGCTGTCATTGCGCCGCCTGTCAGGCCGGATAGTTCCGGTAGCTCAGCCCGCTGGCGGATAAAATCGATAAGTCAATGGCTTGCATGCTCGGTACCGCGTTGTCGTCGATTCGTATGATCAAAATCGAGTCATAACGATATTCCCCGCGTTCGGTCAGTGAATTTGATCATGTGTAACGTTGAGTTTAAGTTTTCGGTACAGTGGCCGCCGGAATTCCCGAGGCCGCTGTCTGGTTTTGAGTTGGGTGATCTGACAATTACAGGGTCCAATGGAACAGTGACCTCGGGTTCCGATCCTCGAATGTCGATGATGGTGTTTCTTTCCTGCACGTTACTTCTCGATGGAGTCCGTGCCTTTTTTACCAATCGTACTGCTAGAACATATCGTTTTGGAGCAATAGATTCCTCGTTCGGCATTCTGTTCGCGCGCAACAAGGAACAGCGCATTGTTATCTCAGTCGATGAACAGTGTATCGCCGTCGTTTCTCCGAAAATGTTGCAGCAGGCACTGTTGTTAGCTGCCGATGACTTGTTAACGACCGCTTTTTGTTACTTGCCAGAGGACGACACAGCTCGACGCGATCTCAAGGCCGCCACTGCGCTTTTTAAAACAATGGAGCTGTGAGTTCGTCATCGGCTTTAGAAGTCTAACAATGTAATGGGCAAATAGCCGGGGCCGGCTGCGTGAGCGAGCGGCTCCGAAATCCTATACCAGATGTCATGACGGCATCAGGGTAATTCCGCTGTACCGAGAAGTTACTGGGTCGTTGGCCAATGCGTGGTAATAGCCGCGGCCGCCCTCCCGGCTGCACACGCCCCTCACATCGCCACCTTCCCGTGCACCTTCGGGTCGCCCGCCACGTCGGGCTTCTCGCCGGCAAGGTAGGCGCGGCCCGCTTCAATGAGGTACTTGATGCCGCTCGTGCCGCTGTTGTCCCAGTATTCGCCGGTGTCGCCGGCCACTTTTATGAGTGTGAGGCTGGGGTCATCGCGGCCGCCGGGGAACCAGACTTTCCACGATTCGTTCCAGAGTTCCGCCACCTTGCGCGGGTCGTCGACAACCACGGCCATACCGCTGATCGACACGAACTTCATGCTCGATTGCATCGCCACGTTTACGTGACCGTCGCGGGCGAGTTCGTCAATTTTGCCGGAGTAGCGTTCGGTTACGAACCACAGTGTGCCGTTCGCTTCCACATCGGCAACCGCCATCGGCCGCGAACGCAGGCAGCCATCGGGCGTGCGTGTGACCAGCATCGCCGAATCGAAGTCCTCGAGAAGTTCCTGCAGCTTTTCGTCTTGATCAACCGTGGCCATTGCTCAAACCTCGCCAAAAGTAATTGGGTAACTTTTAGACGAGCGAGCAACTATTGCGCCACTCTGCGAACCGTGCCTGCCTCGCGCTGGAGGCGCCCAACGACGAATCAAGCCGCGACGCCCACCTGACTGAAGTAGGCGTCGACACTTGTGACGAGCGCCAGCCGGTCGTTCGCCGACGAATCTCCAATCGCTGCAGCAGAGTTCGCACGTTGCCGAACGTGGGTGGCAGCAACTTCCTCCGCTGCATTCGACGACCTCAATTGCGTTGCCGCCAGCCCGGCGAGCTGGTTCGTGTCGACATCCAGCGTGGGTGCGGCGGTTTGCCGGAACAGAATGTGGCTTCCGGCGAGTCGCAAGCGCCCCGCGGCCTTCGCGGCGAGTTTACCGCTGCTAACTTCATTGGTCGGCGCTTGGAGCATGACCGAGTTCGGATTACCAAGTTGCAGACGCTTGTGTGACTTACTCGTTGGCGGCGTGAAGAGCGTTGTCACCGTAAAGTTTGTCGAACCATTGTAGGCGACGAGATCCGGGATTAGCCGGTCGGCAATCGGCGAACCGCGACCGGTGGCCAGATCGTATCCATAACCGGCCGACGCGCCGTTGTTGCCGTAGATGATGTCGTGGAAGTCGGTCGACGGCATGGAATAGAGCACTGCCTGGGCGTTTGCGAGTGTATTCTTGCCGGCGAGCGCGCGGCCTTGGTTGGCGATCGCGAGCAGCGCCGCCCACTGCGGCGTGCCGGCGCTCGTGCCGCCGAATTGGGCCCAGCCACCGCTGCCGTACGTGTCGAACACGGCGAAGCCCGTGTACGGGTCGCCAGCGTACGCGACATCCGGCGTGCCGCGCGTCGTCAGGCCCAAACCGCTTTGGTAACTGGGCACGCCTTCGTACTTGCTGGCCCCGCCGCCGCCATCCGACCAGGCGTATTCCGTATACCACTCATTGTTGTTATCGAGGTACAGCGATGTGCCGCCAACGCTCAGCACATTGGGCGACGAGGAGGGATACTCCGCCACCGCGCCTTCATCACCCGCGGCAAACACGAAGGTTTCGCCGGTGTGACCGTAGGGAGTCGTGAACAGCGGGTCGGCGTCAGCTTCGGAATCGAATTCATCGCCGGCGGCGCTCACCGATATTACCGAGACGCCGGGAATGTGTCGCGCGAGATCCACAGCGTAGCCAAAGTTCTTTTCGTTCTTAGCCTCAACGAGCACGATGTTCGCGCCCGGCGCGATGGCATGTGCCCATTCGACGTCAAGCGCGATTTCCGCCGCCCAGCCGCGATTCTTCGACGCCGGTTTCGCGCCGCCTTTCTGGTTAAAAATCGTAAAGCTCGGCGGATCGGGCAGGCCAAACGTTTGGTCGAAGACCTTCAAATCATTCACAATTGTGGGACTGTGATGAGCGGCGACGATCGCGATCGTTTGGCCGGAACCATCGCCGACAATCCCGCCGAAGCTGACTTCGTCAAAACCGTATGCCGTGCGGACCTGGTCCGGCGTGAGGCCGATGGGGTACGGCGAGCCCGCCGGCTTCTTTTTTAAGGCCTCGAGGCTGGGCAGCGATGCCGGCCAGAGCGTGCCCAGATCGGCACTCATCGGCAAGCGCTCTTCAAGGTGTTCAAAACGCAGCGTGGAGCGCGCGGCGGCGCGGACAGTTCGCATGACAGCAACTCGTAGGCTGGGCCGATAAGAAAGGTAGTCGATGAGCAATCGAGATCAGATTGCCGCGGTCGAACGACCTCGCAAAAGGAACGACGACGAGCGCGGCCAATCTTTTTTATCGACCGGCAAAACCCAGGTAAGCGATGCACAGCCTGCTGCCCGTAAGGTTTGCCTAGTCTTCGCGCTTGAGATTGCTTGTTGGCACTTGCTTACATCGCCGGCGCTGTCACTGCTGGCAGCGGCCATTGGATGAGGCCATAATCAACGCAGTTTTGTTGGCCATTGTGCCATGTGGCTCTAACCAGGAGATGCGTTATGGTATTGCGAAGCGTCGGTGTGATGTCAGTCGGTAAACTGCTGGGCGCAATGTACGCGATCATGGGCCTCATCTTCGGCGGGTTTTTCTCGCTGCTTTCGCTGATGGCCGGCGGAATCAATCCAAATCAGGGCGATCCCAATCCCCTGCCTTTCATGATCGGCGGCATGGCGGCCGTCATCATCCTGCCCATTGTCTATGGCATCATGGGCTTCGTTGGCGGAATCATTAGCGCCGTGGTTTACAACTTTATCGCGGGCATGGTCGGCGGCATCGAGATGGATTTCGAGCGCCGCGTGTCACCAAACTTGGTTGCAGCTGCGGAGTAGCCGGGGCCGCGATCAACTTGTCGAGGCGCTGAGCGTTGCGAGTCCGGCGGCGCGGAGCCGAACGCCCGCTGGCACGAATTGTCAACGCGCAGCGTTGCCGCCGCTTGCTGTCGCGAATATCGCCATGCTGAAGTCTCCGGGTATCGGGAGCTAAGCCGAAACATTACGATATGCTCAACGAAACGGATGCTCACGCAAGGCTGCTCCGAGGGATTATTTGGAATGGAGATGGAGATACTCGACCATCGAGGGATCAGCGAAGCCCACGCACGTGAAATCGCCGAGCTGATCGTCGCGATCTGGCCGCGGCCTGGGCGGACGGTCGATACGCGCACAGCCGATATTCTTGGCCAGTGGCAAGCGTACGATGGCCCGGCAGATGCCTTTCCGCGTTCATTCTTAGTGCGCGAGAATGGGCGGATCATTGCCCATGCCCAGGCCGATCCGAGAACGATCCGCACCTCGGACGGCGATTTGAGCGTGCTCGCGTTGTGTCGCGTGTGCACTGCGCCCGAGGCGCGGGGAAGGAATTTGGGGCGGGCGGTTGTAGAAGCTGCGTTCGAGCTAGTCGACAACGGCACTTATCCGTTCTCGCTGTTTCAAACGAAAGACGCGGTGCGGCCATTTTATGAGAAGCTCGGCGCCGTGACGACGACGAATCGCTATTACAACTCGAAGGCCGCCGATCCGGAGGCGAACCCGTTTTGGGATCCGTGCATCATGCGCTACCCGAGCGCCGGCGACTGGCCGAATGGCGATATCGATACGAATGGAGCAGGCTGGTAAATAGCCCAGCCCTCTGGCCTGGGGACCCGCGGAACATTGTTGCGATACGCATACTGCGACAGAAAGCGTGGCGTCGAGCCGCAACGGCTCGGCTATCTAGCTGTGCATTCTGGGGAGGTCTTCGCCGCGAGTGATGATGTCGGCTTCCAACCCGGCGAGTTCGTCGAGGCGGGCCATCACGACGTCGTCCGGCGCGTAGTGCTTGGCCAGCCGCGTATACGTGGTGTGATGGCGGGCTTCCGACTCGAATAGCGAGCGATAGAATTCCGCGAGTTCCGCATCCTTCACATGCTCAGCCAACACGTGGAAACGCTCGCATGATCGGGCTTCGATGATGCCCGCGACGAGCAATCGGTCGACCGCGCGTTGCGGCTCCTGTTTGCGGACCAAATCATTCAGTTCGCGGCCGTAGCTCGATGGCTTCAAGCGGCGGAACCGAATGCCGCGCTTCGCCAGCAAGTCGAGCACCATGTGGAAGTGCTCCAGCTCTTCATTAACGATGGCCGTCATCTCGCGGCAGAGTTCGATATCTTCGACGTATGCGAAGATCAGGTTCAGCGCCGTGCCGGCCGCTTTCTTCTCGCAATGAGCATGATCAATAAGAATCGCCGGCAAGTCGCGGTCCACCTGCTCGAGCCAGCGTTCCGATGTGTCGCATTGAAGATGAAGCATTACGTTGCCGTCAGATGATAATTGATCGTCGCGGGCGCAGCTCGCGCAAATTTGTCATTCGTCATTCGCCCGTAGCCCAATATCCGCCCCGCGCATGATCGTACCGCGCTTCACTGCCCGGCCGTTCAGCGCTGAACCGACCGTCGTGAAACACTTCATGCCCCATCACCCAAGTGCGCACCGGCCGGCCCGTGAGTCGCGCACCGTGCCACGGGCTCCAGCCGCACTTCGTGACTTGTTCTTCGTTGCGAACTTCATGCGTGCGATTCAAATCCAGAAGCACGAGATCCGCGTCGTATCCCACCGCGATGCGGCCCTTGCCGACAATATCCCACACGCGGGCCGGCGCCTCGCACATCCAGTGTACGACTTGCTGAAGCGTACAGCGGCCGCGGTTGACTTCAGTGAGCATCAGCGCGAGCGAGTTTTCGACCGCCGGCAGCCCCGAGGGCGACGCCGGATACACCCGCTGCTTCTCTTCGAGCGTGTGCGGAGCATGATCGGTCGCGATCACCTGCAGCCGGCCATCGAACAAGGCACGCCATAGTTGCTCGCTATCGGCCCGCGTTTTCAGCGACGGGTTCATCTGCACGAGCGTGCCCAGGCGTGCGTAATCATCGACAGTGAATAGCAGGTGGTGCGGGCAAGCTTCGCCGGTGATGAGGCCGCGGTGATCGGCAAGCAATTCGGTTTCCGCTGCTGTGGAAACGTGCAGCACATGAAACCGATGCTTGTGCCGATGCGCGAGTTCGATTGCCCGCCGCGTCGCGATCAGCGCCGCCGCGTGGTCGCGAATGCGCGAGTGGTCGGCGACATCGTGCGTGCCGGCAAATTTCGCCGCGTTCGCCCGCACCGTTGTTTCGTCCTCGCAATGTGCCGTGATCGGAAGCGTGGTTTCGGCAAAAATCCGTTCGAGCGCTGCCTGCTCATCGACCAAGAGGTCGCCAGTGCTGGATCCGATAAAGATCTTGATACCCGGCGTACGCTGCGCCTGCCGCAAGTCGGCAACGTTCTCAGCCGTGGCGCCAATGTAGAATCCGTAATTCACGATCGACCGGCTGGCCGCGAGAGCCAGTTTCTCCTCCAGGCGCGCTGGCGTCGTCGCCGGCGGCACCGTGTTCGGCATTTCCAGAAACGTGGTGACGCCGCCCTTCGCACAAGCGCGGCTGGCCGTGGCAAGGTCTTCTTTGTGCGTCAGCCCCGGCTCGCGGAAGTGCACCTGGTCGTCGATCACGCCGGGAATGAGGTGCAGCCCCGCCGCGTCGATCGTTTCATCGACGCGCAGCTGCACAGCCGCGTCGATATCGGCAATGCGGTTAGCTTCGATAACGACCGACACCGCGTCGATCGACTCCGGCAGCACGACTTTTGCGTTTTTAATGAGCGTGCGCATGGCCTCAGTCTATCAGGCGCTCGCCGCGCGCACAGGGGCTGCTCACCATAGAAGGAAGGTCACTACAACATAGCAGCGACCTAGGCTGCACGGCTGGCCGCGTCGCCAGGCGGCTCGTCATGAAACGTGTCCGCGTTTCCTGACGCGAAGATTTCATTGCACCAGAACATCGTCAGCATGTCTTCGTCGCCAACGTTTTCAATCTGGTGCATGTAGAGCGGCGGAATCGTGATGAACTGCGGCTCGCGGCCCGAAACGCGAAACTCCCGCCACCGCGCGTCGCCCACGCGGCGCAGCCGGATAACTGCGTCGCCCCGCACGACGCAGAGCCATTCGATTTTCCGGGTGTGATAGTGATTGCCCCGCACGATGCCGGGGCGCGTCGTCGAGAAGAACATCTGGCCGCCGCCGACCATCTTCATGATCTCGCACAGCTCGCCGCGCGGATCGATGTACATCTTCGGCCGATACAAATGGTTCTTGATTTCCACGTGCGACAAGAACGTAGTATACAAATTTGCGTCGAACGGATCGGATAAGTTCGGAACGATTTGGTCCTCGAAGTAGCAGGCGCGAAAGTGTTGCAGCTTCTCGAGTAGTTGCGTCACACGCAGTCGCGCGGCCGCCGGTACGCGGGCTTCGCGCACTCCGCCGCGCTCGTCCGCCACCATTTGGCACATCGCCTCAATCAGTTCGTGAATCGAGACCAGCGTCAGATCATGTTCGTCGATGACCACCGGTTCTTGCTCATGAGCCAGTTGATCGCAGAACGTTGCCACGATCGAGTTGTGATACGGCCGGCATCCTGGCCCGAACACCTCCGGAATCACCAAGATCGTCAGCCGCCCGCCCCCGCTCTCGGCCCACTCGCGCAGCCGCCGTTCGCACTCCTTCTTCGCGCTGCCATAGGCGGTCGCACGGTCTCGTTCCGTTGACGACGCGTAAACCACGCGCGGAGTCGAACCGGTCGCCTCGAACGCAGCGATAAGCTGGTCGACGAGCCCCACATTCGTGTCGTAGATTGTCCGCTCGTGGCCGCGGTCCATCGCCGCGAGATGAACGATCGTATCGCAGCGGGCAACAAACTCGCGCAATCGCTTCGGCTCGCTAAAACATTCTCGCGCGCAGGTCGTCATTCGCAGGTGCGAGTCGTGAGATAGCCGCCGTAGCAAGTAACTGCCGATGAATCCCCCGGCCCCCGTGATGCCGATGGTTGCGCGAAGGTATTCGCAGGGCGTGTCGCTTGGTTCACTCATGTCACCGGCCCTGTCGCAGTCGATCGCGCGAACATAGAAATTATCTGGTGAGAGTGAGAACAACGTATCGGCGCACAAGTCGGCCGCGGATGATAGCTCGACTCAACGGCAATGCCAAGCTCGATTGACCCGCATTACTCGGCAAATTGGCTTTAAGTGTTGTCAGCGGGCCACGTTGCGGCCTATTATGGAGCATCGGCCACTGCCTACGCGGCGGTCCGCTCACCCGGCCCTGAACCTGCCCGCCGAAATCGCCGTCTGATTCTAGTCGCGGTTTCTTTCGCCGACCGAGTCCTGGTCGCGGGCCTCACCTCGCAGGCTTACCTAGTTGAAATCTGTCATCGATAAAACCGACCAGCTTGAGTCGCTGCTCGCCGACCGCATCCTCCTGCTCGATGGGGCCATGGGCACCCAAGTCCAGGCACTGGGCCTCGACGAGCGCGGCGTCCGCGGCGAGCGGTTCGCCAAGCATCACAAAGACCTCAAAAACTTCGCCGATATTCTTTGCCTCACCCACCCCCAAGCGATCACCGAGATCCATCGCCGCTATCTCGCCGCCGGGGCAGATATCATCGAAACGAACACTTTCGGCGCGAGCCCGGTCGGCATGGAAGAATTCGACCTGCCGATCGAACTCGTGCGCGACATCAATGCCGCCGCGGTCGCGTGTGCTCGCAAAGCTTGCGACGAGTTCATGGACCGCGACCCCAGCCGGCCGCGATTCGTCGCCGGGTCGATTGGCCCCACGACCAGGCAGATGGCGATCTCCACAAAGGTCGACGACGCCAGCTATCGCTCGACCACATTCGACGAAATGGCCGACTCGTATTACCAGCAAGTTGCCGCGCTCGTCGAAGCCGGCGTCGATATTCTGCTGCCCGAGACCGTTATCGATACGCTTAATCTCAAAGCCTGCCTGTTCGCGATGTCGCGGTATTTCGAAGACACAAAATCCCGCGTGCCGGTGATGATTTCCGGCACATTCGGCGACGGCGGCCGCACGTTCGTCTCCGGGCAGGATGTCGAAGCTTTCTGGAACGCTATTTCCCACTTTCCGATGCTCTCGGTCGGCATGAACTGCGCGCTCGGGCCCGCAACGATGCGGCCGCACATCGAGGCGCTGCAGGCGGTTTCGCCACGCTGGATCAGCTGCCACCCGAACGCCGGATTGCCCAACGAAATGGGCCAATTCGATCTTGGCCCGGCCGACATGGCCCGCATGGTGGGCGAGTTCGCCGAGCGCGGTTGGGTCAATATCCTCGGCGGTTGCTGCGGCACGACGCCCGAACACATTGCGGCCATGGGCGCCGCCATCCGCGGGCTCGCACCGCACAAGCGCCACACGCCGCCGTCGTATCTGCGACTTAGCGGCACGCTGCCGTTTACACTGCGGCCGGATGCCAACTTCGTCATGATCGGCGAACGCACCAATGTCACCGGTTCGCGAAAGTTCGCCCGGCTAGTCAAAGAAGAAAAGTACGAAGAAGCAATCGATATCGCTCACCAGCAAGTCGTCGGCGGAGCGAACGTCATCGACGTCAACATGGACGAAGCCCTGCTCGATGGCGAAGCCGTGATGACAAAATTCCTGCGTCTCATCGCCGGCGAGAACGAAGTCGCCAGCGTGCCGACCATGGTCGACAGCAGCAAGTGGTCGGTGATTGAGTCCGGCCTCAAGTCGCTGCAAGGCAAGCCGATCGTCAATTCGATCAGCCTCAAAGATGGCGAACAGGAATTCCTTCGCCGGGCGAAACTGTGCCGGTGGTACGGCGCGGCCGTCGTCGTCATGGCGTTCGACGAGCAGGGCCAGGCCGTCGAAGTCGATGACAAGGTCCGCATCTGCAAGCGCGCCTACGAACTCCTCACCAAGAAAGCCAATTTCCCGCCGGAAGACATCATCTTCGATCCTAACATCCTCACCGTCGCCACCGGCATCGAGGAACATAACAACTACGCGCTCGATTTCATCAACGCGATTCCGCAAATTAAGGCAGCCTGCCCCGGCGTCCACATTTCCGGCGGCGTGTCGAACGTGTCGTTTTCATTCCGCGGCAACGACGCCGTGCGCGAAGCGATTCACGCAGTGTTTCTGTACCACGCGATCCGCGCCGGACTCGATATGGGCATCGTCAACGCGGGCCAACTCGCGGTGTACGAAGACATCGAGCCCCAGCTCAAAGAGCTGGTCGAAGACGTCATCCTCAATCGCCGTCCCGACGCGACCGAGCGGCTCATCGAACATGCCGAGTCGATCAAAGGGAAGGGCGGCGCCGCCGCCGAGCAAGATGAAGCCTGGCGCAAAGAGCCGGTCGAAGAACGCCTCAAGCACGCCCTACTCAAAGGCATCGTGAAACACATCGACGAGGACACCGAGGAAGCCCGCCAGAAATATGGCAGCGGCCTCGCGATTATCGAAGGGCCGCTCATGGCCGGCATGAGCGTGGTGGGCGACCTGTTTGGCGCGGGCAAAATGTTCCTGCCGCAAGTCGTGAAAAGCGCCCGCGTGATGAAAAAGGCGGTGGCCTATCTCACGCCCTTCATGGAAGCCGAAAAGGAAGCGGCCGGCACCGCGGGGAAGCCGCGCGCCAAGGTGCTGCTCGCCACGGTAAAAGGCGACGTCCACGATATCGGCAAGAACATCGTCGGTGTCGTGCTCGGCTGCAACAATTTCCAGGTCATCGACCTCGGCGTGATGGTCTCGTGCGAAACAATTTTAGAAACGGCCCGCAAGGAAGATGTCGACATCATCGGCCTTTCGGGCCTCATCACGCCCAGCCTTGACGAAATGGTGCACGTCGGCCGCGAGATGCAGCGCAGCGGCTTCGCGTTGCCGCTGCTCATCGGCGGCGCAACAACGAGTGCCAAACACACGGCCGTGAAGATCGCGCCGACCTATAAATCCGAAGTCGTGCACGTGCTCGATGCCTCGCGCTCGGTTGGCGTCGTGGAAAAACTAATCAACCCCGACGCCCGGCCGCTGCTGGATGCCGAAAATCGCACCCTGCAACAGCAGCTCGTCGCCTCGCACGAAAAGCGGCAAGACGTGAAGCTCGTCCCCTACGCCGACGCGCTCGCGCGACGATTCCAGACGGATTGGCAGAGCATCGATATTCCGCAACCCGCCTTCCTCGGCCCACGAATTCTCTCAAACTTCTCACTCGCCACGCTGCGCGACTACATCGATTGGTCGCCGTTCTTCCTCACCTGGGAGCTCAAGGGCAAGTACCCGCGAATCCTCGCAGACGCAAACGTTGGCGAAGCAGCCCAGAAGCTCTTCGACGACGCCAATGAGCTGCTCGATCAAATTATCAAGCACAAACTGCTCGCCGCTCACGCCGTGTACGGCTTCTGGCCGGCCGCCAGCGCCGGCGACGACATCATCCTGTTCGCCGACGAAGCCCGCACCGCCGAGAAGTGCCGCTTCCACGGCTTGCGGCAACAGTGGGATCGCAAAGGCCAGGACGCATTCTATTCGCTCGCCGACTTCATCGCCCCGGTCGAAAGCGGCCGCCAGGACTTTCTCGGCGCATTCGCCGTTACCGCCGGCGCCGGCGCCGATGAACTTGCCGCCAAGTACGAACGCGATCACGACGACTACAACGCGATCCTCACGAAAGCGCTCGCCGATCGCCTCGCCGAAGCATTCGCCGAGTACCTTCACGCCCAAGCCCGCCGCGACTGGGGCTACGGCGCCGCTGAACAACTCTCGAACGACGACCTCATCGAAGAAAGATACCGCGGCATCCGGCCCGCCCCCGGCTATCCGTCGCAGCCAGACCACACCGAGAAGCGCACGCTCTTCAAACTGCTTGATGCTGAGAACGCCACGGGCATCCGCCTCACCGAGAGCCTCGCCATGCACCCCGCGGCGAGTGTCTCGGGCCTGTACTTCGCTCACCCGAAGTCGCGCTACTTTGCCGTCGACCGCATCACGCGCGATCAGGTCGAAGACTACGCCCGCCGCAAGGGGATGAGCGTCGCCGAGGTCGAGCGCTGGCTCTCCCCGAACCTCGGCTACGATCCCACGTAGCGAGCCGGGGCGTGCCCGTCCCCGCCCAGTTTTTCGATAATCATCCCGTCAATTGAGACGGCCAACATCCTTTGCGCAACGAGCAGCCGCCATCCGCTCGCGGAAGATAAGCCGCGCGCTCACACCCGCCGCCCGCGCCACCGCGGATTGAACGACGCGAGCGTTGGATACGCGCTCGTAATCATTGCAGCGATCAGCACTCCCGTCAGTAGCCCGCCCATGTGCGCTCCATGGGCGATATTGTCGCCTCTCATATAAAAGAGCACCAGGTCGCCGCAGAAACCTATGACTCCGAGCGCAACCACTTGCATCGGCGGCACCGGGTATGCCAGCGGCCAAACATTCGCGTCCGGCAACTGCCACCGGAGCGCGAGCCCCAGGTAGAGCCCTTCGAGCCCGCTGATGGCCCCGGATGCCCCGATCGCCGGCGCCGCATCGCGCACCATCAGCGCCTGCGTAATCGCGGCCCCAATGCCGCACACGAAATAAATGACCAGCGTCGGCCACTGCCCAAGCAGTTCGCATGCCAGGATGCCGAACAGCCACAGAAATACCATGTTGTACACAATATGCTCGATATCGCCATGCAAGAATGTGTACGTGACGAGCGTTGCCAGCTGCCGGAAGTCCGCCGCCCCCAAATGCCCTGAGCGCAGATGTTCCCACGTGACGCCCAACGACGTCGAGGAGGAACCCCACGCGTCGCCAAACGTCGTCTCTTGCGATTGCTCGATGCCAAAAACGACCGCACAGATGACGATGATGGCAACAATCGTGAGATGGCGATAAGAGTTCATCGACGATGCACCTGACTTCACAGCTCTGCTGCCAAACTTCCAGCCAAGCGCCAATGTATCGGCGTCCCGGGTCCGCAGATTGTACTACACACTGGGGGGGCCACTGCCAGACATTCTTGTTACTGCGTTCTTTTTTGTCTGCGGTATAACAGCAAGTAGCAAGGCAGTTTCTCCGATTCACGCCGGCTGCCAAAAACGGCATCGTCGCCCAGGCTGAATCCGCAACTGCTTAAGCTCGCAGAGCGAGCGCCACTTCTGCGGCGCAGGCCAAGGCAAATTTGTCGGAGGCTGAAATGACGACCGGACAACCTGAGATCACCGAAAAAGACATTCCACCACTACTGATCGCGGGCGTTCGCATGCAGGGCAAGTATTGTGATTGCGGCAAAGCGTTCGCCACAATCGGCCGCCGGCTCGGCCGCCATGTTCGCGGCCACGCAATGTGCCTGTTCTACGACGGTGAGTACCGGGCAGAAGATGCAAACTTCGAGCCCTGCCTGCCGCTTGGCAAGAATGTTCAGGCAGAAGGCGTTTCCGTGCGCGAGTTGCCGGCGGCGCACTGCCTGACACTCCTGCACATCGGCCCGTACGAAGAATTACGCCATTCGTACGCGCGGTTGAGAGATTATGTACAGAACCACGGGCTCGAAATATCCCTGCCAACCCGCGAGGTCTATCTGAAGGGGCCGGGCATGTTCTTTCGCGGCAACCCCAAGAAATACGTTACAGAGATTCAGCTGCCGCTGAAATTGGTATGAACGAGTCGCCGCATGATGAAGTGAACTGCTATTACATTGCCCAGAAAGCGTAACGTGTACGCCGCCCTCGCTGCGCATCCTAGAATCGTTGCAGAAGTCCACAGTTCACTAGGCGATTCTGCAATGTCAGAGCCCAGCCAATATTCGTCCGCCGCTATCCCGCCCGAATGGGAACAGGAGTTTGAGGCTGCGGCTCGGCCGAAGGCTTTCCGGTCTGCCACTTGGACGACATCATCGCGAGTAAAGAGGCAACTGGCCCTGTTAAGGACCGCAAAATCCGGCCACGACTAAAGGCGTTCCGCGTACTGACTGCGGCATCGCTAGCCTTCACTGTGCGGACGGCCCATATTAAACATCGAACTTAATGCCCTGCGCGAGCGGCAGGTCATCAGAATAGTTGACGGTGCTCGTCACGCGCCGCATGTATGCTTTCCACGAGTCACTGCCCGACTCGCGGCCGCCGCCCGTTTCCTTTTCCCCGCCGAAGGCCCCGCCAATCTCCGCGCCACTGGTGCCGACGTTCACATTGACGATCCCACAATCCGATCCCGCCGCCGACACAAACCGCTCCGCTTCGAGAACATCACGCGTCAGAATGGCTGATGACAGGCCCTGTGGCACATCGTTGTGCAGGCGAATCGCTTCGTCGAGCTCGCGGTACCGCATGAAATAAAGAATTGGCGCGAACGTCTCTTGCTGCACGATGGGCGCATCGGCCGATATCTCGACCACAGCCGGCCGCACGTAATAACCTCCAGCTGGAACGCCTTCGGTCACGCGGCTGCCGCCATGTACTTTGCCGCCCTGTTGCTTCGCCGCCGCCAGCGCGGCTTGCAGGCCTTCGAACGACCGGGAGTCGATCAGCGGCCCGACTAGCACGCCGGCTTGCCGCGGATCGCCGACCGACAGCTTGCTGAACAACTTCAGAATGCGATCGCGAAGCTCATCAGCGATCGATTCGTGAACGATCAGCCGTCGCAGCGTCGTGCAGCGCTGGCCGCACGTGCCGGCCGCGGCAAACACGATCGACCGTACGGCAAGCTCCAAATCGGCACTCGGCGTTACAACCATCGCGTTGTTGCCGCCAAGCTCCAGCAAACTGCGGCCCAACCGCCCAGCGACGACCCGCCCAACCGCACGGCCCATCGCCGTGCTGCCCGTTGCCGAAACGAGCGGCAGTCGCGGCGACGCGGCGATTGCCTCGCCGACCTCCGCTCCGCCAATCACCAAATTCGAGATCGCAGCCGGCGCGCCGAAGTCCTGAATCGCCTTCTGAACGATAGCCTGGCATGCCATCGCACACAGCGGCGTTTTCTCCGATGGCTTCCACACCACGGGGTCGCCGCACACGAAGCCGAGCATCGCGTTCCACGCCCACACGGCCACTGGAAAATTGAACGCCGAAATGACACCCATCGGACCTAGCGGATGCCAATACTCGGCCAGCCGATGCCCCGGCCGCTCGCTCGCGATCGTCTTGCCATACAATTGCCGGCTGAGGCCGACGGCAAAGTCGCAAATGTCAATAATCTCTTGCACCTCGCCTTGAGCTTCTGGCACAATTTTGCCGACTTCCAATGTCACGAGCGCGCCGAGCGCCTCCTTCCGCTCACGAAACGCGTTGCCAATGCGGCGCACCAATTCGCCGCGCACGGGAGCCGGCGTATCGCGCCATTGCGGAAACGCGGCCGCCGCGGCATCGATCGCCCGCTGCGTTTGTTCGACTGTTGCCAAGGAAAGCTTCGCCAACTCGCTGCCGTCGATCGGCGAGCGGATTGTTAGCGTTATCCCTGAGCCGGCCTCACTGGCGGCGCCAGCGTGCACTGCCAGCGGCGCCGCATCGATCCCCAGATCCCTCAAAACTTCTCTTATATTCGAGTGCATCGCGCCTCAGTCTTCTTCGCCCACCACGCCCGCGCTGAACTTCGTCGCCATCCGCGAATCGTAGTATTGCCCAAAGCGGTTGGCGATGAACTCTCCAATCGTCACCTGCTCCTGCTTCACGAGGCCGCGTTTCGGCAGCCGGCCCGTAACGTGCAAATCCAGCACCGCGCAAATGCCGGCCGCCGTCGTGATCTGAATCGCACTCCACAGCTCGTCACCGACCTTCTGGTGATAAATCTTACGCGCGTCGCTCTTCTGGACCAGCAATCCCTTGCGCCAACCAGTCACCGTGCAGAACGTGACAACCACATCCTGAAACGTCACCGGTATCGCCCGCTCGAGAATCTCTTTAAACTGATCGCGATGCTGGCCCAATTGCAGTTCATCGACCAGCAACTTCATGGCGTCGCGATGCCCGTTGTAGCGGACCGTCTTGTAATTCAGCTCGCGCACCTTGCCGGCCAGCGTGTCGCACAGCGTGCCGAGGCCGCCACTCGTATTGAACGCTTCGTAGCGCACGCCATCCAGCGAAAAATGCTCTAACCCCTCGAGCGGCAGCAAGTCCATCCGTTTGCCGTTGTGAATCGCCTCGCACGGATTGCAGTACTCATTAATGAGCCCGTCAGTCGACCACGTGAGGTTGTATTTCAGTTCGCCCGTGGGAAACTGCGGGAGCGCGCTCCCACGCGCATCTTCACCGCTTCCACACGCTCGAACCAGTTAATGAGATCGTTGGCAACGATCGAGATGAATCCCGGCGCCAGCCCGCACTGCGGCATGAAGATTTGCCCGTCGACTGCCTTTTCGGCAATCGCCGCCACCGCATCGCTCGTGGCGACGTCCTCGGTCAGGTCAAAATAACTCGCGCCGCACTCCAGCGCCGCCGTCGCCACGGCAGGATTGTGATGATAACTCAGCGCCGAGATGACCGTTTGCCGCCCCGCGAGCGCCGCTTTCAGATCCGCTGCCTTCGTCGCGTCGACATGTTGAACTTCAGCGCCCGTTAGCAGCTTGATGCGCTGCAGCGCACATCACTGAAATCGCCGACGACCACGTCGTAGTCGCGGGCGTCCATCAAGAACCGGGCGATCATCCGGCCAATTTTGCCGGCCCCCAAAACCAAAACGCGATGCATAAAACCAAATGAGTTAGAGGTCAGCCGGATTGCCTGTTCCACATCGTCGGGCAAACATTCCTGTCTGCCCGAACCGTAAGCGCAGATTTTCTCGTCTGCCCCAACGCCGAACTAGAGCCTGCCCCACGCCCCCGACTAGTATAATTCATCGAGCGCGACGTTTCTGCGCCTTCTGCCGCAGCGCAGACCCTGCCCGTCGAGTCTTCTGCCCGAGCTTTCCGAAACCGTGCGATGGGAAATGCATCCCATCCCCGACTGCCGCAGCTCGCCGCGCCGGGCAAACGAATGATGGGCCGTGAACACGGCTCCCGTACCTCCGCCCAGCCTTGACTCGCGGCGAAATGTGACCGGTCAACGCAGCCGCCTCGAACAGCTCTGCGCGCGGCGGCAGATCATGCCCGAACCAAGCTATCGGCGCCGCGACAAACGCACGATTGGTTCACACTTCAAAATCCGCGTGCGCAGCGGCTACAAAGGCCATTAACCACACACGCATCAACTGGACTATCACGCGTGCTGCCCCGCTTCTCCAACTCAACGCTCACACGAGAAGATTGTTCCAGCCCGTGCCGTAGCTTAGAAGAAGGTCGGGGAGTTCCGACGTCGCGTGATATGGGTAGGACGGTAATTCACCGAGAGCGATCTACCGCCGGCATTCCACGCCCGCATGCCACCCGTGGTACAGCATGTTATTCGTCTCCGACGGACTGCCCACATAGGCATCGTCCGCCGTGTGCACGTTCGCGAGCCACAGTACTTGGTAACCAGCCCGCAATGCCCAGCACTTGTTCAATCGGCACACGCCTGTGAGCGATGCTTCTGTCGAATACGCGATATCCGCGAAGTCGCGGGCATCGTGGTTCACGATGTTCGACGTGTCCACGCGCGACTCATCGGTGTCTTCCGAACGAATGTTATCGGCATACGATTGCGTCGTGAAGATGCCCATCGTATTGCGGTACTTCACCTGGTTGTAATACACGCCACTGTTTACAAAACCTTCGAACGCGAAGCGATTGTTCAGCCGAATCGTGTCGTGCAACAGCCCCACCTGGAAACCCATCAGGTTGTTCTCGACATCGAACTTATTGATGCGATCGGTCTCGAAAGTGGGACCTAACGGATCGGTCACGGCGATGTTCGTACCACCGCCGATCGGCACCACGGTTTCATTGCGCGGTCCAGCCAGCGGCACCTGCCGCTCTTGGTCGAGCACATCGTTGATCTGCTCGTCCACGCGGATGTAACGCACGCCACAATAAGGCCGCCACTCCGGACTCCAGTTCTTGAGGAAATTCAGCTCGCCGGAATTCAATGTCGACTGATAGTGCAAACTCCGCTGCTGAAAGCCTTCGGGAAACGAAGTACCCGGCGGCCACGTATCGGGAACCGGAGGAATCACGACCGCCACATCGGGCAATGGCTCCTTGGCATACACAATCGACGAGTTCCAATCGTTCACGCCTTCGTACACCGCCTGCAAGTCGTAGCCCGTGCAGCGGGCAATTTGGCTCGCAAATGTAATGCGGCCCCCCGGCCCCCAACTGAATTGTTCCAAGCCGACGTCGGCATTAATGCCTTGCGTTGGCACGCTCGTCGGAAAGCTGTTCGGCATCCGCGCGATGAGCATGCCGAGGTCCGTCGCATCGCGATGCCATACCAGCCCATCGACCGTCACATGCCACCGCGGTCCGACTCGCCAGTTGTCGCACAGCCCCGGTCCCGTGCGATACGGCGACCCGCCGCAACCCCAAGACCAGTCGTCCGGGTGCCCACCGCCGTACGGCTTCACCGCAATATGCTTCTTGTCGTTCGAGTCGTCTGGAACGACCGGCGGCATCATTTCCTCGGTCGGCGCATTGCCATCAACAAACGGACTCGCAGCCGCACCGCCATTGGGAGCGTTCATCACCGGCTGCTGCACCGGGGCGGGTGGCGGCGCCACCTCGATCGATTGCGGCGGCACGACCGGCGCTTGCTGCCACACCACTCGCAACGAGTTCGACGAATCCGCCGCTCCAGCTGCAGGCGCCATGCCCATGGGCCCTGCGATTCCAGGCCCAGCACCGCGCGCACCGCCGTTCGCGGGCGGACTCATCTCCGGCCCTTGATAGACCGCGGGCTCCAAAATCTGCCCGCTCGTTAACGTAACCTGCGCATCGGCCACGGCACACGTCGCAGTTACGATCGCCAACATCGCCACCGCAGCAATGGCCTTCGGTCGTGAATGGTTGCCTTGACGCACGACGGCTCCCCCCGTGTTTGCCCCGGCCCCGCTCGCCAACGCGCGAACGACGGCCGGGCGATGCCCCACGTCTGGTTATGCCAAACGTGCGGCGCAGACCGGTTATACGGTCCGTACGGATTGCATCGGTTCTCGCAGTCGTGCCGCACCACAACCGGCAACGCGATTCGATTCCCTTGCGCAGAATACGCAGAATGACGCCCAACTAGCGCCAGCACCGGCAGCACAGTGCCCCCGAAAGGCGAGGCCCGCTTCAGCGGCCGGAGGCGATGCCCTTACACAAACCCCCGCAACAGATTTAAGCAAGCATCCACCTGCTCATCCGTCCCCACGCTAATCCGCAGCCCATCGCCCCAACCCGCGTAGAGCATGTACCGCACCAACACGCCGGCTTGCTTCAGCTCGCGATACAACGACTCTGCCGATGCGCTCTCGTGCGTGCACCACACAAAATTCGCCTGCGAATCGAGAGCGCTAAAGCCCATCTCACGCAGGGCCTCGGTCATCCGCGCCCGCGTTGCGAGAATCGTTGCCCGGTTCTCCGCCAGCCATGCCTGGTCGTCGATCGCCGCCGTCGCGCCCGCGATCGACAGTGCATCGCAGTTGTAGGAGTCCTTCACCTTGTTCAGCTCGCGAATCACCTGCGGCTGCGCCACCAGATAACCAAACCGCAGCCCGGCGAGCGAGTACGATTTGCTCATCGTTCGCGCGACCATGATCTTCTCATTCTCGGCCACGAGCGACAGGCAGTTCGTATCCGCAAAGTCGGCGTACGCCTCGTCGACCAACAGAGGGCAGGGTAGGCTCTCCGCAATCGCGGCCACCGCCTCGGGCGCCACGAGCGTGCCCGAGGGGCTATTCGGATTCGCCAAATACACCAGTCGCAGCCAATCGTTTCCTTGGCCAAATTCGGCCGGCAGCGACCAGTCGGCGTTGTAGTTCACAATGTCACAAGCCGCACCCTGAATCTCCGCCAGCGTGCGATACAGCAAATAGCTGGGGTTCGCGAACCGCACCATGTCGCTCGTGCCGACGAACGCGCGCGTGACAATCGTGAGAATGTCGTCGCTGCCATTGCCGCACAAAATCCAATCGGGCTCGACGCCGAGCAACTCCGCGGCCCGCGTCCGAAACGACGCCGCAAAAGGGTCCGGATACTTCTGCAACCCCGCCTGCACGACCCGCCCGATCGCCGCCTTCACCTTGGGCGAACACGGATACGGGTTCTCGTTCGTGTTCAGCTTGATGAACTTCTCCACACCCTGTGGCTGCTCGCCCGGCGTGTAACCCTGCATTTCAGCGATGTTGGGACGAACGGATGGCATGGCAGAGTCGAAAGTCGATGGTTGAAAATTGAGGGAAGTTTACAAAGCCAAGCGCCCCATAACCGCGATGCTACGCATCGCCGGCGCACCACCAAGGATGTCCCATCGCATTACTTCTTCCTCCGCATCGCCACACTCGCCCCATGCGCCGTCAGCCCCTCGCGTGCCGCCATCAACAGCGCATCCGGCGCGACGGCGTCGAGCCCATCCTGCGTAAACTGAATCACACTGTTCGACCGCAAGAAGTCATTTGAAGACAACCCACTCGCAAACCGCGCCGTCGCCCCCGTCGGCAACACGTGCGACGGCCCCGCCACGTAGTCGCCGAGCGCGACCGGGCTGAACGGCCCCATGAACACGGCCCCTGCATTGCGAACGCGCGCGAGCATCTCTTCCGGTTCGGCGCACGCAATGTGCAAATGCTCGGTTGCAAGCGTATTCGCGAGTTGCGCCGCCTCGGCCCGATCCTTCACCAGAATCAGCGCACCGAACGCCTCCAGCGATTGCCGGGCAACCTCTGCCCGTTCCACCGCGGCCGACTGCTCGTCGAGCGCCGCCCGAATCGCCTGGAGCGTGCCCTCGTTCCACGACAGCAAGACACTCGACCCCGGCGCATGTTCGGCCTGCGCAATCAGATCGGCTGCGGCAAACTCCGGTCGGGTGGTCTCGTCCGCAATCACCACCACCTCGCTCGGCCCGGCGATCGAATCGATATCGACCTCGCCAAACACTAGCTTCTTCGCCAGGGCCACGAACTGATTGCCCGGCCCCACGATCTTGTCGACCTTCACCAGCGGCCCGCCCGCGAGGCCTTCCACACCGAACGCCAGCGCCGCCACCGCCTGGGCGCCGCCGATGCGATACACCTCGCGAATCCCCAACTCATGGCAGGTCGCCAGCACCTCGCGGTTGTACGAACCCGTCGCCGTTGGCGGCGACACCACCGCAATCTGCTCCACACCCGCCGCCTGAGCCGGCACCGCCGTCATGAGCACCGTCGACGGATACGCCGCCGCCCCGCCCGGCACGCAAATCCCCACCCGCCCGAGCGGCAAATACCGCTGCCGCAACCGGCTCCCCTGCGGCCCCGGCACGTCCACGTCACGATGCAGAATCGCAGTCTGAAACCGCAGAATATTGTCGCGAATCCGCCGAATCGTCTCCAAAAACTCGCGGTCAATCGCCGCATGCGCCGCCGCCAATTCCTCCACCGGCACCCGTAGCGTCGCCGCCGTCAGCTCCTTGCCATCCAGCTTCACCGAATAGTGCAGCAGCGCCTCAAGCCCCATCGCTTTCACGTCCGCGCAAATCCGCTCCACGACTTGCGTCGGCGACAGCGGCTCGCCAAACACCTCAATCGTCTTCCGCCGCCCGGCCTCGCTCACCACATCGCCGCTCGGCGCCAGCTTCGCGCGCAACGCCGCAATCGCCGCCTGCGACTCGGCCCGCCGCGTATCAATTGTTTGGATGTTTAATGTCATCAAATGTAGCAGGCACACTCCGTGTGCCGTCGCCAAGCTGCGACCAACGAATCCAACTCACCTTCGGTCCCACTACGTTCGAGCTGCAGTTACGGCACGCGGAGCGTGCCTACTAAAAAAATCACTCCAAATCGTTTCCGACAGACATGATTGTCCGGCCCACCTGAATCCGCGATAATACTCCGTTGCCCCTCATTCTCACCTCAAAACGCTCTCAAGAAAACCCGTAATGCAACCGCCCATCGACTTGCGCAGCGATACCGTGACTCGCCCCTCGCCCGCAATGCGCGCCGCCATGGCCAATGCCGAAGTCGGCGACGATGTGTTCGGCGACGACCCCACCATTCGGCGGCTCGAAGCGCGCGTGGCCGAAATGCTCGGCAAGGAAGCCGCCATGTATGTGCCCTCCGGCACGATGAGCAACCAGATCGGCCTCCGCGTCCACTGCCAACCCGGCGATGAGTTCCTCTGCGAAGCGAACTGCCACATCCTCTGCTACGAACAAGGCGCGTACGCCCAACTCTTCGGCCTCGCCGCCCAGGCCGTCGAAGGCGATCACGGCGTGCTGCAAGTCGAACAACTCATGGGCCGCATCCGCCCTGAGAACAACGATCATTGCGTGCGCACGCGGCTCGTGTGCCTGGAGAACACGCACAACCGCGGCGCCGGCCGCGTGCAACCGTACGATACGGTCGCCGAGATCTGCGGCTGGGCCGCCGACAACGGCCTCGCTCGCCACCTCGACGGCGCCCGCCTGTTCAACGCCGTCGTCGCTTCGGGAATCGCCGCCGCCGATTGGGCCAGCCACTTCGATACCGTGAGCGTCTGCTTCTCGAAAGGTCTCGGCGCGCCCGTCGGCTCCGCCCTCTGCGGCCCGGCCAACCTCATCCGCCATGCCCGCCGCGTGCGCAAAGCCCTCGGCGGCGGCATGCGCCAAGCCGGCATCATCGCCGCCGGCGCGCTCTACGCCCTCGAACACAACATCGAACGCCTCACCGAAGACCATGCCAACGCCCGCATCCTCGCCGAAGCCGTTCGCAACACGCCCGGCCTGCGTCTTGACCCCGAAATCGTCGACACCAACATCGTAATCTTCGAAATCGACCCCGAACTCGGCACCGCGGCGGCCTTCTGCGCCCGCCTCCGCGACGACGGCGTGTGGATGAACGCCACGTCGCCGCAACGCGTCCGCGCGGTCACGCATCTCGATGTCTCCCGCGAACAAGTAAAACACGCCGCCACAATCCTCCAAGACATCGCCGCCGAAGTCCAAAGCGTCGCTCGCTGAGAATCGCGATTGAACGTCGCGCAAGCAGCAACAAAAACACAATAGCCGGACCGCCACGCGGTCCGGAGTGCATGGCACTCCGGCTATATAGCCCACGTGCCATCTCGCGCGCCCGCACAACCGCTCAGACGATCCCCCCCAGCGTCGCCGCCCGCGCCACGCGCTCAATCCCCAGCATGAACGCCGCCGTCCGCAACGAAACTTTCCGCTCGCGCGCGAGCGTCCAAATCTGCTCGAACCCGTTCGTGAGCGTCTTGTCGAGTTCCTGCCGTACGCGATCGAGGCTCCACTGGTAATACTGCCGGTTCTGCACCCATTCGAAGTAGCTCACCGTCACGCCGCCCGCGTTCGCCAAAATATCCGGCAGAATCACCGTGCCTTTATTCTCCAACACGTCATCCGCATCGGGATCGATCGGCGAATTCGCCGCTTCGACAATGATCGGCGCTCGCACCTTCGCCGCATTCGCCGCCGTAATCACGCCGCCGACCGCCGCCGGAATCAGCACGTCGACATCCAGCTCCAGCACCTGCTCGTTCGAAATGGGCTCGGCCTCGGCAAACCCGCGCAGCATCCGATCGTGGTCCAGCGCATGCCGCAGCGCCTTCGGCACATCGATGCCATCCTTGCGATAGTACCCGCCGCTCGCATCGCTGATCGCCACCACCTTGCACTCGGCCTCGGCCAAAAACTTCGCCGTGTGCGACCCCACGTTGCCGAACCCCTGAATGGCCACGCGCGTGCCGATCGGTTTCCGCCCCAGCCGTCCCAGCAGCTTCACCGTGAGCAAACCCACGCCACGGCCGGTCGCCTCCTCGCGCCCCGGAATGCCGTAATGTTCCACCGGCTTCCCCGTCACCACGCCCGGATTAAAACCGTGGTACTTGTTGTGCTGGTCCATGATCCACGCCATCACACGGTGATCAGTGCCCATATCCGGCGCCGGAATATCCGAATCTGGCCCGATCATATCGTGGATCTCATCGATGAACTTCCGCGTGATCCTTTCCAGCTCGCGGGCACTAATCTTGGTGACATCAATTGCCACGCCGCCCTTGGCCCCGCCATACGGCAAGTTCACCACCGCCGTCTTCCAGGTCATCAGCGAAGCCAGGCTCCGCACCTCGTCCAAATCGACCTCTGGATGAAACCGCAGCCCGCCCTTCATCGGCCCGCGAGCCCGGTTGTGCTGCACGCGATAGCCCACGAGCGACCGCAACTCGCCGTCGTCCATCTCGACCGGAATCTGCACCTGCAGTTCCCGCCGCGGCATGATAAGGTACGTTCGCATGCTGTCGGCCAGCTCCAACTGATCCGCCGCCCGCTCGAAGTACTGTTTCGTTGCCTGAAAAGCTCGCATGGATCGCCACAATCGCCTGGGTGCCGTGTTCGTTGCGTACAATTCCACCGCCGCGATAATAGGCTGCCCCCTCATCCCGAACAACCCAACATCGTCGCTCGAGCGCTGGCCGCCCGAACACGCAAGCGCTAAACTCAACACGTGGCGACGGGTGTTCCGCCTGTCGCATCCCCGACCCAGACGCCGCCCAGATGCCGCCACTACCGCCATCAGCGCCACCTGAGCAACAGTCCGCCAATCGCCGCGCGCGCAAGCGCCGCGAAATGATCCTCCTCGGCAGCGGTGTCGCCGCGCTCATCATCGCCGCCCTAGCCGCGATCAACCAGTTCCTCCCAGACCCGAAGGCCTCACACGCTGAGCCGACCAAGAATGCCGCCGCAACGACTTCCCGACCAACCGCGACAACTCCCCATGCACCGCCAAGCGTGCCATTAAGTGGACCAAACGCCAGCGCTACCGCCGCCGCCGAAACGCTCGTCGACGACGACGGCCGCACCCTCTGGGCCGCCCCAACGTCTGGCCCACCGATTGAACTGGCCTATCTCGCCCCTGGCACTCAAATCGTTGTCGCCCTGCGCCCCGCCATGCTCTTGCAGAATGCCGAAGGTGAAAAAGTGATCGTCGCGCTCGGCCCACTCGGCCAACAAGCGATTCACACCATCGAAGAACGAACCACGCTGCCACTCACCGAAATCGACCGCCTCCTCATCGGCTGCCAAATCGCCAGCGACGGCCAGTGGCTGCTCACGTACGTCGTCGAGCCCACCAAGCCGCTGTCTCCAGAACAACTCGCCGCCAAACTCTCAGGCGCAACCGCCCAAGAACACAACGGCCAACAATATTTACTCACGAACAGCCTCGCCTACTTCGTCCCCAACGACGACAAACTGCACCGCTTCGTCGTCGCCCCGGAGCATTCGATCGCTGAGATCATCGACCTCGCCGGCCAACCGCCGCCGCTGCGGCGCGACATCGAACGCCTCCTCACCAGCACCGACGCCGATCGCAATGTGACCATCGTCTTCGCCCCCAACGCGCTCTTCTCCGAAGGCCAAAGCATGTTTACCGGCGCAGCTGCCGCCCTCCGCAAACCGCTCTTCTCGTTCTTGGGCGATGAGCTCAGCGGCGCCGCGCTCAGCCTGCATTGGAACGAGAATTTCTTCCTCGAACTCGCCGCCACGCCCACGCTCGAGACCACCCCCGACAAAGCCGCCCGCATCTTCGCCGACCGCGTGCATGAACTACCCGATCAAATCGCAGCGCACATCGCCGACCTCCGCCCGCAACCCTACAGCCAATCCCTCATCGCGCGACTTCCCAACATGCTGCGCACGCTCGCGGCCTACACCCGCACCGACTACCAGCGCAATCTCGCAATCCTACGCTGCTATCTCCCCGCCCCCGCCGGCCACAACTTGCTAATGGCCGCTGAACTTACCCTGGCCGAAACCTCCAGCTACGCGCCACCCACGCTTGCTGCCACGCCGCCCACAGCAACGACGACTTCTAATTCAGAACGGCCTGCCGCCGCCGGCCTCGCGAAACTCACCTCGCTCAAGTTCGCCCGCGACACGCTCGAATCGGCCCTCGATCAGTTGTCGCAAGACATCGGCATACCGATCACAATCCGCGGCCCCGATCTCCAGGCCGACGGCATCACCAAGAACCAATCCTTCGCCATCGACGAGTCCAACCAGCCCGCCGCCGACATCCTCGTCGCGATTCTCCGCCTCGCGAACCCAGACAAATCGGCCAGCACCGCGAGCGATCCACGGCAGAAGCTCGTCTACATCGTCGAGCAAAAACCCGACAAAACCGAGCAAATCGTTGTGACCACGCGGGCCCGCGCCGCCGAGAGGCACGACCCGCTCCCCGCTGCCTTCCGTCAAGAAAAGCCCTAAGATCGAAGCGGCACGGGCATGGTATTATAGAAAGAGCAATAAAGTCGCCGCCCACTCCCGAAGCGCATGAATGATCCCCCTCCCTCTTAGGGAGGGACCAGGCGAGGGTTCGCCTACCAGCATTGGCAACATCGCATCACACCGCTCAGCAGCTGAATTCGCAAGAATTCAGTCGCAGCACCCAGAGCCGTTCCCAACTCAACGTAGCCAGCGTCCGCCACGACCAGCAGCACCGAACTTGCAACCCTTTCGCGTTACCTGTGAAACCTGCCGCTCGCGACTCAAGGTGCGCGAAGCCTCGGCCATTGGCCAAATCCACGCCTGCCCCAAGTGCGGCAGCATGGTTCTCATCAAACCGCCAGCCAATTGGGCTGGTGCGGCGCCCGCGGCCGCCGCAGCACTCGGGGCCACACCGCCGTCATCGACTGCCGCTGAATCGCCGCTCACAGTTTCAACCTCGGTCGGCTCAGTCGACTTCGCCGATTTCGCCCTCGACCTCTCAGCACCCAACGCCGTCACACGACAGTCGGCCGCTCCGACGCCGGCGACCACACCGACCGAACCAGCAGTCGCCGAAGTCGCAACCGCCACCGGCGGATTCTCGCCACTCATCTGGGGCACTGCCGGATTGCTCGCGATGCTGGCCGGCGCCGCCGTCACGATCGCGATTTGGCCACGCGGTAACAAGCCAACGCCGCCCGTGGCATCGCCAACTACCGCCATAGCCTCCCAACCAACTGCGGCCGACAACGAGGAGTCCACCGAAACGCCCGCGCCGTCTGCGCCACCCGAGCCCACGGCCGACATCCCCCAAGAACAACCGGCGAACGCTCGTCCCGCCGACGCTGCGACGGCCGGCATTGCCAGCAAGGAAGTCGCCCCCGCGGTCGAAGTCGCGAAACCGGTTAGTCAAGTGGCGAATATATCTCCCGAATCGAGGGCAACACCCGGCGAGGCCCCGGCGACAGCACAATCGCCCGCAGCTTCCAATGCACCAGTCCCCGTCGCCGCTTCGGCAACGCCGAAACTTGCTGACGGCCCGACCGATCGGCCAGATGCGCCGCCCTCAACCGCGACCGCCGCGTCGCACGTGCTCAAGTTCGACCCGCTCGATTTCGATCCCGAACATCTCAGCTTGTCGACACGCCCAACGGCCAGTGGCCTGGGCGAACCCGCCGCCTCCGCGACGACGTCGATCCCTGCTGCGCCGCCGAACGACGCTACGGCGGTCGAAAAGGCGAACCCGGAGAAGGTCCCCGATCCGTTCGAAATTCTGCCGCCGCCCGTCGGCAATCAGGCCGTCAACGTGCGGCGCGGTCCGGCGACCGCCGCCGACGGGAGCCTGCCTGACTCCACGCAGCACCTATCGCTAAAGCTAAAGTCGCTCGCGATGACCGACGTGCCGCTCGCTCGATTCGTCGACACGTTGTCGAACATGGCCTCGGCCCCGATCGCGCTCGATCCGCTCGCCCTCGCCCTCAACGGCCAGTCGCCGCGGTCGACCGTCTCGGTCAACGTCGCGGACACTACGATCGACAAAATCCTCCGCGACACTCTCGCCGGCCAGCGGCTGGAGCTGGTCGAAGCTGGCGGCCACCTCGGCGTCGCGCTTGCCAATGCGGATGAGCGAAAGGCCGTGGACTTCGACGTGAAAGACCTCGTCACCGGCTCCGATGCCGCCGACATCGCCAAACTGGTCGAAACATTCGTCGCCCCGAAATCGTGGCAATCCGCCGGCGGCAAAGGCACGATCGAGGTGCGCGGTGGTTCGCTGCACATCGATCAAACCCTCGCCGTCCGTCGCGAAGCCCTCATCTTCTGCGAACGACTCCGCCTCGCTCGCACCAAATCGCTCCGCAGCAAATACCCAGCCGACCTGCTCACACTCGACTCGCCCTACGCCAAACTCGCCGCAAAGCTCCGCCACCCAACCACGTTCACGTTCCTAGCGTGGACGCGCCTGGCCGACGTGGTGCATCAATGGCAAGAGATGACCGGCCTCACGATCCTCGTCGACTGGTCGGCGCTCCGCGACACGAACCTCGTGCCGACTTCGTCCGTCGCTTGCTCCACGATCGACCGCCCCTGGAGTGAAGCCCTCGACGGCGTGCTCGCGCCGCTTGGCCTCGCCTGGTGGGCGCCAGACGCCCAAACACTTTGCATCACCAGCCACACCGCCCTCGGCAACATCGAGCAAGTCGAGTTCTACACAATCCCGGCGAAAATCGGCGACCAGCCAGCAACCGCAGCCAATGCGGTCGAACTCCTACAACAGCAAATCGCCGCCCGGCCAGCCAAACACGCCGACGACGCCAACCTGAAACTGCAGCTCGACGAACCTAGCAACCGTGTCGTCATCCGCGCAACCCCCGACATCCACCGCTTCCTCCAAGAGCATCTCTCGGCCCAATAGTCTTTGCGCAGCGCACTCGCCCGCGTCGGACGGACAATTCTATTGGTCCGCCTCCCATTCGTCCTGCCGCATGAAGTTCCGCGCACGACTGAAAACACACTCACGCATGACTGAAAACACACTCACGCATGACTGAAAACACACTCACGCATGACTGAAAACACACTCACGCACGACCCCGCAGCGGGTCGCAGCCCTTAGCCGGTGGTTGAGGAGCGCAGCGACGACACCACCGGAAAACCATCCGTCTTGCACATACAACCCTGAAAAGGGTCGCAGCATTCCTCTGCCTCCCCAATACCCGACTCTCCCCGAATTCAGGCTCGCCCACAAAATCGCATGTGGCCATATTTTACTACTGGACATTTGCTACGTTATCGGCTATGCTGCCCCTATAAATGACCGTTCGGGCGCAGTGCCTGTAGAGAAGCCGTCTTCGCCGGAAACAAGGGATCGCGCCGCTCCTGGGCATGACACGTAGAAAGCCGTACCGCCCATTGAGGGAGCTGACCGCGCCCAGAGCTTCTGGTCCCCGGGAACAGACCTGCACCCGCACGGGGTGAGATTGCGATGTGCGTCGGCAGCCGCGTCGCGGGTGCCGCTGCGCGCGTGACGCGCGAATCCCAGCCCAGGAAGCTCTCCATTTTTTATTTTGAAAGTCGCCAGCCATTCCATCGCACGTCTAGCAACTAGCAACTAGCAACTAGCAACTATCCACTATCCACTATCCACTATCCACTATCTGCCCCCCCCTGAACCGCCATGCGCAAGCTCCGCGCGCCCACCTAGCCCAACCCTCCGGGCTGGCTGCCCCGCTGCGCTAAGACCGTCAACACCGCCGCAACCGCCGGCGTTCCCCCCGCCTCTCCGAATTTTGCAATAAAAAACACACTTTCAATTGTGAGTGCAAAAATATATCCCTTACCCTTCAACACGTTACGACGCGCGGCTCACACCGACGAATTCTCAAAATCACCCCCCATCCTTGCAGCACCGCCGCCGGCCCCTCAATGATTGCGCTCTCACTCCCAAGTCGCTATGCTAAGAGAAACCATATCACCACGCCTCTCGCCACTCACGTGCGTAACGAGGCAAGTTCACTACGGTTGGCGCAAACCTAGGAGTAAACCATGTCGTTCAATATAAAAGTCGATCGGCGGAGTGCAGTGAAGGCGGCGAGTTTGGGCGCCGTGGCCGCTTTTACGCAGACGGTGGCTTGGGCCAACACGGGCGACGAGGCGAAGGTGAAAGGCAACATTAAGCAGTCGGTTTGCCGCTGGTGCTACGGCAAGACGCCGCTCGAAAAACTCGCCGCCGAGGCCAAGCGCATCGGCTACAAGTCGATCGAACTCCTGTCGATGGATGAAGTGAAAAAAGTGAAGCCGCTCGGGCTCACTTGCGCGGTGCTCAGCGGCGCCTGCACGATTCCCGATGGCTTCAATCGCAAGGAGAATCACGACCGTCTCGAAAAATCGGTACGGGAGCATGTAGAATTCGCCGCGGCAAACGATTTGCCGAACGTCATCGTCTTCTCCGGCAATCGTCGCGGCATGTCCGACGAGGAGGGCCTCAAGAACTGTGCGGAAGGCCTCAAGCGGGTCGTCGGCTTTGCGGAAGAGAAGAAGGTGACGATCATCATGGAGCTGCTCAACAGCAAAGTGAACCACAAGGACTACATGTGCGACCGCTCGCCGTGGGGCGTCGAGCTTGTGAAGGCCGTGGGCTCACCGCGGTTCAAACTGCTGTACGACATCTACCACATGCAGATCATGGAAGGCGACGTCATCCGCACGCTGCAGGAGAACAAAGAATACTTCGGCCACTACCACACGGGCGGCAACCCGGGCCGGAACGAAATCGATGAAACCCAAGAGCTCAACTACGCCGCCATCTGCCGCGGCATCCTCGAAACCGGCTACGAAGGCTACCTCGGGCAGGAGTTCATCCCCAAGCGCGAGCCGATGGCGAGTTTGGAGCAAGGGTTCCGGATTTGTGATGTGTGACGCGCGGGCCGCGAGAGTCGTCTTTAGTCCGCAGATGTCGCAGATGAACGCAGATGCATCGTTGACGTCGAATGACGCGGACTTATCAATTGGCGTGCGTCGCGCGAAGACCCCCGGCCATCGGCCGGGGGCCAAATGGGTTTCGCTTGCATTGCGGGTGGTGCAAAAACACGGAACTCGTTTGCAAAAGATTCTGCTTTGACGCAGCGGCGAATTCGGTACTCTGAAGCGCGGATGTCGGCCGCGGGCGGTTGACGTTTCGAACATTCTTTCACCAGCGGAATTTGGCGGTGCAGCTAATGAATTGAGGAGCGAATCATAATGGGATGCAAGGCGAGGTTGGTGCGCGCGCTGGCGGGAGCGGCATTCGCTATTGGTTTGATCGTGTCGGCCAACGGCGCTGACTATCTGGTCGACTTGAACTATGCGGGCGTCGATGGCGCGCCGTATCAGAATTAGGCCGGGGCGTATAAGTCGATCGTCGCGGCGCTCAATTCCAGCGCGGCGGGCAGCGTGCCGGCAGGCGTTTCGGCGACTTCACCGAATCGCTCCGGAAGCGAGCTACGCCTGGTTCGGAAATGGCTACGCGGGATCGAGCGACCCGAACAACGCGAACTTTAGCTGGCCGGCGTTTTGGGGGAATCGCAACAGCAACAACGATACGGCGAACGCGACGGTGTCGGCGGTTTATCCCGCCCCGGGAAATCCGGCCGCGTACTCGAATCCGCAGTGGACGGTCGCGGGAACGTGGGATCCAAACGTGCAGATTATCGCAGCGATGGTGCCGGAGCCAGGTGCGGCCATCGTTGGTGTGGGGGCGATTGGCTTGGCGAGTGTCTGGCGGCGGGCGCGCAGCGAGAATGTATTGGGCGCAAGAAGACCCCCAGCCATTGGCCGGGGGCTAAGTGTGCGGTTTCAATATTGAGTCCGCAGATTTCGCCGATGAACGCAGATATCAGCACCGATGAGCAAGGGCCATCCGTTGGGGCATGAGGCCACCGAAAGAGATTCATCTGCGAAAATCTGCGTCATCTGCGGACGAATGACTTTCGTTGTTGTGAATCTCCTAAGGTAGCGCCCTCACTTGCTTGCACTGCGTGCTCCATTCCAACATTGAATTACATTTTCAGGTCCATGGCGGAGGCGATTTTGCGGCAGCCGGTCATCATCTCGTCGAATTGCGGGAATGTCATTGACTGGTAGCCGTCGCTGAGGGCTTTGCCGGGGTTCGGGTGCACTTCGACGATGATGCCATCGGCGCCCGCCGCGACTGAGGCACGGGCCAGGGCCGGCACGAGCGGCGTGTGGCCGGTGCCGTGGCTGGGGTCGACGACGACGGGCAGGTGCGTTTTGCTTTGCAGGTACGGCACGGTGGCGAGCGGCAGCGTGAAGCGGGTGTGCGTCTCGAACGTGCGGATGCCGCGCTCGCAGAGCATCACTTGCTGGTTGCCGGCATCCAGGATGTACTCGGCGGCGAGCAGCAGTTCTTCGATCGTGGCGCTGGGGCCGCGTTTGAGGAGCACCGGGCGATGCGTGCGGCCGCAGGCTTCGAGGAGACGGTAGTTCTGCATGTTGCGAGCGCCGATTTGGAGAACGTCGGCGTATTCGGCGACGAGGTCGATGTCTTCGGCAGCGACGACTTCAGTCACGACGGCAAGGCCGGTTTCGGCGCGGGCCGTGGCGAGGAGTTTTAGTCCTTCTTCCTTGAGGCCTTGGAAGCTGTAGGGACTGGTCCGGGGTTTGAATGCGCCGCCGCGGAGGGCCGTGGCGCCAGACTTTTTGATGGCGCGGGCGGTGCTGACGAGCTGCTCTTCGTTTTCCACAGAGCAGGGGCCGGCGATAACGCCGAAGTGGCCGCCGCCGATGGTGAGGCTGCCGGCGCGAACGACCGTAGGCTCCGATTTCGTTTCCAGGCTGGCGATTTTGTACGGCGCGAGGACGGGCAGCACTTCGTCGACGCTGGGGCCGCTCTCGAGGATGCCGACGGGCGCGTTGCGTTCGTCGCCGATCGCGGCGATGACCGTGCGCTCGGTGCCGCGGAGCACCGTGGGCTTGAGGCCGAGCGACTCGACTTGCTTGATCATGGTTTGGATGTCCTGTTCGGGGGCGTTGCGACGCATGACGACGATCATGATTAAGTCCTTCGGTTGGTTGAGCGGATACGAGGTGGTTGCTTGATGTGCGGAACTGGTCCGTTGTCCGCGGTCCGTTGTCAGTTGCAAACGCTAAGTGGCGGAAAGCAACGGACAACTGACTACGGACAACCGACCAATTCCAACAAAAAAACCCCGAGAGCCAGAATCCTGGGTCTCGGGGTCGTTGTTAGTCGTGTTTGGTCGAGGCTTACGTACTAACTCCGGTCCCGCTACCCAGGCGGGTAAAGGTAAACCAGAAGTAATACCAGAAGCTGCGACTCATACGTGCATTATGACTGCGGGTGGGGGAAACGCAAGGGGTGGTGCGTGACGTCAAAGCAATGTTCGCCGCGGTGCGAGTAGGACGGCCAAGTCGGTCGGTCCTACGGTGGCGCTCAACGTGCCTGCTACTTGTTTGCGTCCGCGGGTGCCGCGTCGGCTGTTGGCGGTGTTTCGGTTTTGGGCTGATCCGGCTCAGGATTGGCCTCGGGCTTCGGCATCGCGGCGAGCGCTTCGGGGAGGCCGGGGACCTGGTCGGCGCCGGCGGGGACGGTGATGCTTGCGCCTTTGAAGTCGTCGCCAACGGGTTGGAAGCGGCCGCCGAGTTGTTTGGCGAGGAAGGCTTCCGTCACGGCGTTGAACGACGTGTTGTTCTCGGGGCGATGGAAGCCGTGGCCTTCATCGGGGTAAAGCACATACGTGACGGGGATCTTCTTTTCTTCCATCGCCTTGACGATCTGGTCGGCTTCGGCCCGCTTCACGCGCGGGTCGTTTGCGCCCTGGCCGATGAGGAGCGGCTTCTTGATCTTGTCGACGCGCGTGAGCGGCGACTTCTCAAGCAATCCTCTGCGGCCCTCTTCGGTGCTCAGATCGCCAACGCGAATTTTCATGACGGGCATGAACGGCATCCAATACTCCGGCACGTGTTCGAGCAGCGTGACGAGGCTCGACGGGCCGACAATGTCGACGCCGCAGGCGAATTCATCGGGCGTAAACGTAAGGCCGACGAGCGTGGCGTAGCCGCCGTAGCTGCCGCCCATGATGGCGACTTTGTCTTTGTCGGTGATCTTGTTGTCGATGGCCCATTTTACGACGTCGAGCAAGTCGTCGTGCATTTTGCCCGACCACTCGCCATTCGAGGCGTTGAGGAAGTTTTTGCCGAAGCCGGTCGAGCCGCGATAGTTCACGTTCATCACGGCGTAGCCGCGGTTGGCGAGCCATTGGTGCGTGCTGTTGAAGCCCCAGTCGTCGCGGGCCCAGGGGCCGCCGTGGACATCGAGGACCATGGGCACGGGTTTGTCGGGCACGCCGTCGTTGTCGGCATCGGTGCCAGGCGGCAGCGAGAGATAGCACACGAGGTCGAGGCCGTCGCGAGATTTGATCACCCGGTCGTGCATCTTCACGAGCGGGTAGTCGCCGAGGTCGTCGCGGCTATTGAAGAGGAACTCGAGTTTGCGCTCGGGCGTGCGGATATAGCGGTAGAAGGCGACCGGACCGTTGTCTTGCATGTAGGCGACGGTCCACTGGGAATCGTCTTGCGTGCGGCTGGTGACAATGAAGTCGCCGTCATGAGCTTTCTTCAAGTAGTCGAGATCGGGTTGAATCGCGGGGTCGAGGACCTTCCATTCGGTGCGAGCGTAGGTGAACGAAACAGCTTGGATGTTCTTTTCAGTGGGATGGACAAGGACGCCGCCCACATCGGTGCGGGGGTCTTCGGCGACGAGCTTCGTTTCGCCGGTTTTAAGATCCATTGCGAAGAGGCCGCCCGTGTTGCGGTTGCGGCTGTCTTGCAGGTAGAGGATTTGGCCCGTTTTGTCGAAGCCCGCGGGGCCGCTGGTCATGGCATCTTCGGGACCGAATTCGAGGAAGTCTTTCCAATTGCTGAGGTCGCCTTCCTTTTCCGGAACGCGAAGGATTTGGCCGCCGAGGGGCGTGTAGTCCATCGCGAAGCGGACATTGAAGTCGTCGTCGGTCACGAAGCCGGCGATGCCCGGGTTTTGGAGCACGAGCTTCTTCTCGCCGGTGTCGATGTTGACGCGCCAAATATCGTGGTAGCGTGGGTCGCGGTCGTTGAGGCCGACGAGGACTTCGCTAGGGAATTTCTCGCTGACGTTCTCAATCTCGGCGCGGACGCCATTAATCGGCGTGAGGTCTTTGGTGGTGCGGTTGGTGACGTCGGTGGCGTAGAGATGGAAGTTCTCATCGCCGTTTTTATCTTGGATGTAGAGCAGATGCTTGTTGTCGTAAGCCCAACTGTAGCCAGGGATGGGGCGGACTTTTTCTTCGGTGATGGGTTGCGCTTTCGAGATGTCGTCGACCGGGGCAACCCAAATGTTGAGAACGCCTTCGACGGGCGCTTGGAAGCTGATCCACTTGCCGTCGTGGCTGAGGCGGGCTTGGGCGCGCTTCGGGTTGCCGAAGAGGACTTCACGCGGGATGAGCGGCGTGTTGTTGACGGCGGCCGGGTTGGCGGAGGTGGTCGCCGCGGGGCCGTCGTTCGGACTTGGTGCGACGGTCGGTACACCAGCGCGCGGGCTCGGCGGAGCGGGCGTTTCCGACTTCGCGACGGTGGTCGGCGGCGGAGCCGGCGTTGTGTCGCTGGGTGTGCTGCTGATGTGCGTCTTGGTATTGGACTTCGCGTCTTTGGGGGCGCAACCGCTCGCGATCGCGGCAGCGAGGACGAATGGCACCGAAAGCCACGTGGCAAATACTGAGAGCGTGTGAGACTGGCGGACTGGCATGGCAAGCTCCATCTCAAGCGCGGCGATTGGTAAATGTTCGCTCGCGAATTTGGCAGGAATTGAGGAGTGGGGAGTATATCAGGGCCGGCGTAGCAGCGCAAGAATCAATTGGAACAGGCGGATTTCAACGCGACGTCGCGGGGGCGAAATTAGACATGATCGGTACGATCGGAAGTCTCACGGGGTTCGGTCAAAATGGCCTAGAAAGGCAGGGCAAAGTGTGAACTGTCACGGTCGTTGTTGGGGCGCAGCGGCCCTGCGGCAGACGCCCAATTTGCTTGCCGGTTATGCGGGTTGTATCTAAACTAATAGCTATTCTGAGGCAGATTGCGCAGTGGCGGGAACAGATCTTGGGGGGTTCGGGGATTCTATGAATCGACGGCACATTAGTGGGACAGCGCGGAAACGGACTATCTTGCAGACTAAAAAACGGCGGGGCTCGCGGTTAGCTCGCCAGTATTGGGTGGAGCGGCTGGAAGAGCGGTACCTGATGACCGCCAGCGGTCTGTGGACCGGCTCGGGCATAGACTTAGGCGCAATTGGCACACTGGACAGCGCGACGGCGCAAGCGCTAGGTTCGGCGAGTGGTGCGTCGCTGCTGGGCGACGGCCCCATCATGCTCGAGTCGGCAGCGCCGCGGCAGTTGCCTACAGGAGCCGCACTCGCCGTAGGTGCTGATCTTACGGTTGATCCGGCGGACGCCCCGTATCCGCTGGAAGATACCTTCGCGCTGCATAGCCTGCCTGGCGCAACCAAGGTCATCTACTTGGATTTCGACGGCTTCACCACGCGCAACACCGCGTGGAACGACGCGGCTAATCTGCCGAATATCATTACGCCGGCGTGGGATACCGATGGCGACTTACTGAACTTCGGCGACGACGAACGGCTTTCGATTCAGCAGATTTGGGAACGAGTTGCGGAAGACTATCGGCCGTTCAACGTCGACGTTACGACGGAGGACCCCGGCGTTGAAGCGCTGCGAAACACCGGTGGCGCCGACGACCAGTGGGGCATCCGTGTGGTCATCGGCGGCAGTGTTGGAGATTGGTATGGTCCAACGACTGGCAGCAATGCCGGTGGCGTCGCACACTTGAATTCGTTCACATCATCGATCGACGATCCGGCTTTCGTGTTCGGCGCCGACTATGGCATTCCCATCGACATTGCCGAAGCAGTGTCGCATGAGGCCGGTCACACGCTCGGTTTGGTGCACGACGGCCAGTTCCGGTTCTACAAGGACACGGCCGACGAGGGCAAAATCGTGCGGTTGTATGTCAACTACTATCCCGGCCACGGAACCGGAGAAACGAGTTGGGCGCCCATTATGGGCGTTAGTTACGGCATGACGCTCACGCAATGGAGCAAGGGCGAGTACTTCAACGCCACCAACGATTCTAAAGGCGAAGTCAGCCTGCAGGACGATTTGGCCGTAATTACGACCGGCAATGGGTTTGATTATCGCCCCGACGATCATGGCAGCACGGTCGCGGAGGCTGAGGCGCTCACCGTTGACCCAGACGCGCCGAATGCCGACATCCGCACATACACCGCCGAAGGCATCATCGAGCGCAACACGGACGTCGATTATTTCTCCTTCACGGTCGAAGCCCTCGGCGAGCTCGTGAGCTTCGACATTCAGCCGTTCTACAATGGCCCGAATCTCGATGTGCTGGCAAAGGTGTACGACGCGGCCGGCAATGTGGTGGCGACGGGCAACTCGATCGACGAGATCGGGGTGACCTTTACCGATTTGGCGCTGGAGCCGGGCACGTACTACGTGTCGGTACAAGGCGATGGCCGGCCAATAACGTTCATTGACCCGGCTTTTCATCCGGATCTTCCGGAAGCGGAAGGTAATCCGCCAGATCCGCCGTTGGATCCGGATACCTCGGACTGGGGCTACTCGAACTATGGCAGCCTCGGTTACTACAGCATCGTGGCGACGCAAAAGAAGGCCCTGGTGGTCGGCGTCGATTTCGACGTGCTCAACGGCAATACGCCCGAAAACTGGAACTTGTACGGTGGTGAAGCAACGCTCACCGATTTGATCAGTGAGACCGGCGCCGCCGTGCCTTATGAACTTGAGGTCAGTTCGACGGGCAACACCATCACGCCGCACGCCAGCACGGTTGATACTGATCAGTTGCCGACGCACGGCGTGCCGCTCGATGAATTGGGCGGCTACATTTCCACATCTACAGACACGTGGACCTTCACCTGGACCCACCTCGAGCCGTGGAGCTTCCACCAGGTGTACGTGTTCGGCCACGCCGACGTGAACGCCGTCAACAACGTGACGATCACGGGCGGCAATCTGAACGGCACGATTCAAACGATCAACTTCACGCAGACGATTTCCGCTGATGGCCTGTACGTGAACGGCAAGCCCGGCACCGATGACGACCTGACAACCTTCGCGTACACCGTGCTCTCCGATGGTGATGGCAAGATTCAAATCACCGTGACACCGGAGCAGGGTTCGATCGCGGCGCTGGCCGGTCTGGCGATCGCCGCCACGCAGCCCGTGGGTCCGCCCGAGAACGGATCGATTTCGGGACAGAAGTGGAACGATCTCGATGGCGACCGCACCAAGGACCAGAACGAAGTTGGTTTGCCGGGGTGGACGATCTACCTCGACGAGAACAACAACGGCATTCTCGATACCGTCACGACTCCGCAGCAGACGGTGACCGTGCCCGCGCCCGTGGTGCCGCAGCCGCTCACGGACAATGCCACCACAAAGAACGAGTTGTTCTTTTCGGGCAATGGCGTGGTTTCGGACATCAATGTCACGCTCGATATCAATCACACGTACGATTCCGACCTGGATGTGTACTTGATCAGCCCGAGCGGAACGCGGGTGAAGCTGTTTGCCGATATCGGCGGCGCCGGCGATCACTTCCATGGGACGACGCTCGACGATGCAGCCGCGACGGGTATCGCCCAGAATTCCGCTCCGTTCACCGGCACGTTCCGACCGCAGGAACCGCTGAGCGTGCTCAATGGCCAGCAAGCGCACGGCACGTGGCAGCTGGAAATTACCGACGACTCGGTCGGCGACACCGGCGTGCTCAATAGCTGGTCGGTGACGATTACCACGCCGGGCAGCGTCGTGTTCCTGGAACCGACCACGGTGACGGACGCGGACGGCAACTATTCGTTCGCCGACCTGCCCGCCGGACTCTATCATGTGCGCGAGTACTTCACGGCGCAGCAGATTTTTGACCAATGGGTGCAGACGCTCGCGCCGACGCCAATCACCGTCACATCGGCGGCCGACGTGCAGAACGTCGACTTTGGCAACTGGATTGCCGAATTCCTGCGCGGGTCGATTCAAGGGCAAAAATTCGCCGATGCGAATGCGAACGGCGTTAAGGAATCCGCCGAAGCTGGGCTGGCCGGTTGGACGGTGTATCTCGACGCGAACGCGAACGGGTTGCTGGATAGCGCGACAACGCCGACCACCATCAGCTCGACCGAGGTGCCGCGGGCGATCGACGACAATGTGCTGGTCAGTTCGAACCTCACAGTCGGCGCGATCGGCTCCGTGTATAAGGTCGAGGTGACGCTCGATATCACGCATAGTTTTGTCGGGGACCTCAGGGCGTTCTTGATCAGCCCATCGGGCAAGAGCGTGAAGCTGTTCGACGGCGTCGGCGGACAGTTCAACAATTTCCAATCGCTCACACTCAGCGATACGGCAGCGCGTTCGATCACGACGCTCGATATCGGCGATGTGCCCTACACAGGCACCTGGCGGCCGGAGGGACTGCTCAGTGACATGATCGGCGAGAACGCGGCCGGCACGTGGACGCTGCAGATCCTCGACCAACAGGCCGGCGACGAAGGCTTCTTGAATAGCTGGTCGCTGAAGATCACGCCGGGCGAGTTCACGCAGGTGACCGATGCCGACGGCAATTATTCCTTTGACGACTTAACGCCAGGCACTTACATAGTGCGGGAAGTGCCCCAGTCGGGATGGTCGCAAATTGCTCCCGCGACCCCATCGATCACAGGCGCAACGTTCGCCAATTCGCAGTGGACCGTGACGATTGTAGGCCAGGACAGCCAGAATCCGAGTAACCCCAACGAGCCGCTCGATTCGCGCCGCAACGTGAAGAACGTGAATTTCGGCAACAAGGCGGCCGCGCTGCCGGGCGACTACAACGGTTCGGCGGTCGTCGATGCCAGCGACTTCGTACTGTGGCGCAAGCGGCTGGGAACACCGGCAACCCCGGCCGGCAGCGGCGCCGATGGCAACGCGAACGGCACCGTCGACGCTGGGGACTACACCGTTTGGCGTTCCCATTTCGGGCAGACCGCGGGGGCTGGCTCAGGCTCTTCGGCTGTGCTGGCCAGCGGCGGTTCCTTGGCGGCGGCGCCATTGAGCCCGGATGTGACTGAGCAGCCAGTGAGCCTCGCGGCAACACGAGCGGAAGCGGCCGTTGCGGAGCCGCTTGCCGTCTCAGCCGGTGCCGAATTGCCAAGTGGAATCGTACGAACGCTCGTGCGGCCCACGTATCGGCCGAGCGCCGTGGTCGCGACATCCAGCGACGAGGCACTGTTGGCCTGGCTGGCGGATTCGCACGCCTCGGTTGTCGACCAACAATCAGCTGATTTGGTCGCGTACAACGCGAGCACTGACGACGTGGAAACGGTCGACAGCGCGTTCGGCGAACTGGAAACCGTCCTTGCAGGCAGCGGCAGCGTGTTATAATCCGTCGCATGGACGGTGGCGACACTCAGTTAGCTCCTGGGGCTGATGAGCGGATCGACCGTGCGCAGGGCGCGGTCGAACCGGTGCCGTCGCGCGGCCGCGAGTTTCGGCCGCGATATCAACCGCTGGTCGCCGTGCTGCTGGCGGCTTCTGCTGGGATCGTGATAGATCGCATTGGCAGGCCGCAGTTTCTGTCCGCGGCTGTCGAGGCGCTCGGCGGCTCGGCGTGGTATCTATTGTGGTCGATGCTGGGCCTGCTGTGGCTGGCGCTGTGGTATGCAGCGTGGCGACAGCGGCGTGATCTCCTGGCGGCCTGGGTGTTGTTGGGCGCAGTGGCATCCGCCGGCGCGGCCTGGCATCATTTGGGCTGGTTCAACTTTGGTCGCGATGACCTGGCACGCTATGCCGCCTTCGCGCCGGAACCGGCTTGTATCGAAGCCATCGCCTGCGAATCGGCCGAACGCGTTTCCGCGCCGCAATCGACGCCGCTGCGGGCGATCCCCGCGACGGAACGCAGCCGTTTGATGGTCACAGTTACGCGGATTCGCGATGGCCGCGGGTGGCGCGAGGCGAGCGGCAGTTGTCAGCTGGCAGTGAATGGGCACGCGCTGTGGGTGCGGCCGGGCGATCGGCTGCGGATCTTCGGGCAGCTCGCGCGGCCGGCTCCGCCGCTCAACCCGGGCGAGTTCGATTTCGCGGCGAATGCACGGGCGAACGGGCAGTTGACGCGAATTCGCTGCTCCGCGCCGGAATGTGTCGTGAAGTTTGCCGCTGGGAGTGCGTGGACGCCGGAGCGATGGCTCGATGACGCGCGCATGCGGGCCAAGTATCTTGTGCGATCGTTCGTCGGACCGCGGCGGGCCGGCTTGGCGGCGGCGATCTTACTCGGAGCGCGCGAAGGCTTGCCGTTCGAGGAAACGGAACCGTATCTCGAAACCGGCACGGTGCACGTGCTCGTGGTTTCGGGCATGAACGTAGCGATTCTCGCCATCGGTCTACTGGCTATGATGCAGCTGGGTTGGCTGCCGCGGCGGGTGGGGCTAGCCGTCATCATGGCAATTGTGATTGCCTACACATTGCTCGCAGAGTCGCAGCCGCCGGTGATGCGGGCCGCGGTGCTGGGCGTGCTCGCTTGCATTGCCGTGTGGACCGGGCGAAAAGGCATGGCGTTCAATTCGCTGTTCGGAGCGGCGCTCGTGGTGCTCGTTCTCAATCCGAACGATCTATTTCGCGCGGGACCGCAATTGAGCTTCCTGGCAGTGGCTGCGCTCATTTGGGCGGGGAGTGCGTGGCTGCGACCGGCAGGCTCGCTGGATCCGCTCGGGGAGCTGGTCGCACAGGCGCGGCCGTGGCCGGCGCGAATGCTGCTGCGAGCGAAAGATTGGGCAAGGGCTTTGCTGGTGACGTCGACCGGCGTGTGGTTCGTGACACTGCCGCTGGTGCTCTACACGTTTCATATCGTGTCGCCGATCGCGATTCCAGCGAGCTTGCTGGTGTGGCCGCTGGTGACGATCGCAATGTGGAGCGGCTTCTTCATGGTCCTGCTGGGGTGGCTCGCGCCGTCGATTGGCGAGTTTTGCGGAACGATCTGCAATTGGTCACTCGCCGGTTTGGAAGCCCTTGTGCATTGGGCGGAGTCATTGCCGCTGGGACACTTCTGGGCGCCGGGCCCGGCATTGTGGTGGGTGGTTGTGTTCTATATGGGCGTCATCGGAGCAATGATTTGGGGCCGGGCGATGCTGCCAGCGCGGTGGCAAGTGGCGGCTCTGGCCGTGTGGGTGATCGTGGGATTGGTCCCGGCGATCGGTCGCAGCTGGACGCGCGCGGGGCTCGATGTGTCGTTCATCGCCGTGGGGCATGGCGAGTGCGTCGTACTGCAAACGGCGAATGGCAAAACGCTGTTGTACGATGCGGGGGCCATAGGCTCGCCGGAATTCGCGACACAGTCGATCGCCTCATATTTATGGCACCTCGGAGTAATGCGTATCGATGGGATCGTGGTTTCGCATGCCGACTCAGATCACTACAACGCGATTCCAGGACTCCTCGAGCGATTTCGCGTCGGCGCCGTGTACGTGTCGCCGGTGATGTTTCGCGGCATTGGCGAAGAGAGTACGGCCCGCGGTGTGGAAGTGCTGCGTGAGGCGGTTGATCGCGCCGGTGTGCCAATCCATGAGATATGGGCGGGAAATCGGCTGGAGTTAGCGCCAGACTTGGAGCTTCGCGTACTGCACCCGCCGCAGCGCGGCGTGCTGGGAAGTGATAATGCCAATAGCATCACCCTTGCGATTGAGTTTGCGGGGCGACGGATGTTGCTGCCAGGCGACTTGGAATCGCCGGGCCTCGACGACCTGATGGCCGAGCAACCCTACGACTGCGATATTTTGCTTGCTCCACATCATGGGAGTCGGCGGAGCGACCCTCCCGGGTTTGCCACGTGGACGACGCCCGAGTGGGTCGTTATTAGTGGTGGCGGCGAGGATGATATCCGCACTGTGGTCGAAACGTACGAGCGGGCCGGGGCGGTGGCGCTGCCGACGAACGACAACGGTACGATAAGATTCAACCTTCGTGCGGGTTCTGCGCTCGTGCCGGCCGTTTGGCGCGAGGAATCGGAGCCCGGAGCGTTTCATTTGGCGGAAATCCGCTGACAATCTGGGAACGGCGGCGACGAATTACACGTAGTACGGATGGTGCGTTGCGATTTGGGAAGCCTGGGGAAAAACCGTGTTTGGGGTAGCCCGGCCTAATCCGCGCGCATATCATTGGTAGCTCCTCTTATTGATACACCGTATCAATAAGCGAGCCCCGTTAAATCTAGCTAGTTAAGAACCTTTTCATACGGAATCTCGGAAATGAACGATCAGGACTCGATCGGCTTGTTGTCTCGCGAGAAACAAAATGTGCGCAATGGGCAAACTTTGACGCCCGGGTTACTGCCCGCGGCGCGCGAAGAGGCAGCCATGGCAGGCGATACGCTGGCCATGACGCCCGAAGCGCTGCGCGATGACGGCATGCAGGAACCCGGGGCAGGCGCGGTTGAATTGCTGAAGCAGGGCATCGATTGGCCGGTGGTCGCGTGGATTACGATCGTGCATTTGCTGGCCGTCGTGGCGCCATTCTACTTCAGCTGGCAGGGCCTCATTGCCTGTGCCGTGCTGATCGTGGCCACCGGGGCGGGTGGCGTTTGTATGGGTTATCATCGCTGCCTCACACATGGGGCGTTCAAAACGTATCGGCCGGTGCGGTGGCTGCTCGCGTTCTTGGGCGGGCTTTCAGGCGAAGGCTCGGCTCTCACGTGGGTCGCGAATCATCGCAAGCATCACTACTTCAGCGACAAGGAAGGCGACCCGCATTCGCCGCGCGACGGCAAGTGGTGGAGCCACATGCTGTGGTTCATGCCGAACTTCGGCCGGCGGTGGCATAAGGAGCTAGTCGAAAAGTACGCTCCCGATATTCTCAAAGACAAGATGATGGTGGTGATTCACCACCTGTTTCTGCCGTCGCACATTGCGACCGGCATCGTGCTATTTGCGATTGGCTACTTCGGCACGAACATCGGCCTCGGCGGCTGGCGGGCCGGCCTCTCGATGGTGCTCTGGGGCCTCGGCGTACGGATGGTATACGTGCTGCACGTGACCTGGATGATCAACTCCGTGACGCACATGTGGGGCTACCGGCGATATGAAACGACCGACGATAGCCGCAATCTCTGGTGGGTTGGCCTGCTCGCCTTTGGCGAGGGTTGGCACAATAACCACCACGCCTATCAGCGCGTCGCCTCGCAAGGGCATCGCTGGTGGGAAATCGACGTGACCTACTACATGATCTGGATCATGGAAAAGGTCGGCCTGGCCTGGGACGTGGTGCGACTGCGCGATATCCCGAAGGGCACGAAGCCGGCGTAGCGACAAGTAGGTGGTGCTTCTCGCATCTGTCGTCATCCAATCGCTATAAGCGGCGAAAAGGCTGTCGTTGCGCACTGTTTCTTGTGCGCTGATTTTGTACCTGCGCATCATCTTACTCGTGGGTGTACGTATCGTGTGACGGGACGGCGGGGAACTTATTCTCGTCGCCTTTGACGATTCTCGTGTTATCATCACCTACCAGCATCACGGGAGGTAGGACGATGTGCGCACGTTGCTTTTATGTACTAACAATTGCACTTGTATTGGTCGGTGGGAAATCGGCGGAGGGCCAGGAGCAGGCGGCGGTTGAAAAAAATCTCGATCGAATCAGTAGCCCCTTCGAGAAGCACCCGCAAACCGATCCGTTCCCAATTCTGCCGTGGGACCGAACGCGGCAGTTCGACGGGCGGGAAGACCAAGTGCACGGGCTGGCCAGCCTCGCGGAGTGTAACTTCACGTATGGCGGTTTTCCGCAGGTCGCTGATCTTCCGGCTTGTGAAAAGATGGGGTTGCGGGCGATCGTTCATCCAGATGACTCTCTGGGACTCACCACGCCGGCTCACCTCACCGACGAGCAGATCGACAAGGCCGTGCGGACGCTAGTCGAACAGACGCACGACAGCCCCGCTTGTGCCGGATTCTATATCCGCGACGAACCGGGGGCATCGCAGTTTGTTTACTTGGGAAAAATCGTGGCCGCGATTCGGCGCCACGCGCCGGGGAAGCTGGCGTATATCAATCTTTTCCCGAGTTACGCAATTCCCGGGGAAGCGCCCGGTTCGCAGCTCGAAGCCAAAGACTTTACGACTTATCTGGAACGCTATGTAACCGAAGTGAAGCCGCAGTTCATAAGCTACGACAATTACATGGTCGAGTATTCGCAGGACTTGCGCGAGCGGGCCACGGGATCGTCCTACTTCAAAGATTTACTGGAGGTGCGCCGCGTTTCGCAGGAGCACGGCTTGCCGTTTTGGAACATCGTGACTTGCGTTCAGATTCGGCCGGGCACAACAACGCCTTCGCCGGCGAATTTGTTGCTGCAGGGGTGGACGACGCTGGCAGCGGGAGGGCGCGGCGTTTCCTGGTACAAGTACGAGCAGCAGGGATACCTTTACTGTCCGATCGATCCATCGCACCAGCGGAGCGCCACGTGGTCTTATTTACAGATGGTGAATCATCAATTGAAGATGATTGGGCCGATTGTTAGTGGAATGACATCTGTGGGCGTGTACTTCACGGCGCCGGCGCCGCTGGATGGCGGGCCCCGACTGCCGGGGAAACTGGTTACGAAGTTGGAGGCGGATTCGCCGCTGATGATCGGGGAATTTGCGTCGCGAGGCGATGCAGTGGATCACCTGGTGGTGGTAAATCTATCACTCGACCGGACGGCAAAGATGCAACTTAAAGATTTGGGGAGCGCGGATGGCGTCGAAGAATACTCGCCGGAAGATGGACACTTATCTAAGTGCAGCGGAGACCTGTATCTGGCCGCCGGGCAGGGGGTGTTGCTGAAGGTAACGCAATAGCGGCGATGAAAAAGTAATCTTCGTCCCAGTCGCAAGGTGTCAGGAGCCAAATCTGCAATCGGTTCCTGACAACCTTTTTCTTCCCAGTGTTCCAGCTGCAAGGTCAACGCGACAAGGCAGCACTGCTGGGCAAAGCCAGCAGTGGCACCCGGCGGAAATGGAGGGGACAAGAATCACGTGAAGAAATCGTATTCCCACTAAATGACTCCCGTCACTCCCGTCGCCTTTCCCGTCCCGGTATTCGCCGGTGCTTGATTGCGCAATGGCAGATGGCACAACAACTAGCAAGTAATCCTAAAGTTCTTGGTTCCGGTACGCTGAGCGGCGCATCCAGTCGTACAAGAAAAGCTTCTACCTGACCTTCCGGATTGTATCCACGTCCGACTATTGCCTGGCCATTTGCTGAGACCCCTTGAGCGGCGATAAGATGCCAACCATTCAGATCGCCAATAAGATTTGGGTCTGCCGCTAAAAAATCTTGAAGCGAGCGCATCCCGTGCGATTGATCCCAAATAAACGCGGTCGCGTCGGCGTCCCCACTGGTACCGACAATGACAGAGCCGTCGATAGCGACAGACAATGCTGTGCTGCGCGGCGAAGTCGTTGACAAATGTCCTAATCCGGTCATGCCTGAGACTTCATCCCAACGAAAAGCCTCCAAGCCTTGCGCCGACGAACTATCTCCGACGATCACTTTGCCGTTATCGGACACATCAAGCGCTGTGCTACTAAAGTTTCCACCCGCTAAATCGCCAATCCCGCTCATTCCGTCCGCTTGAGACCATCGAAAAGCCTGAGTGCCCTCAACTGATCCAGACTCTCCAACTATTACATCACCGTCTGGCGCGATCGCGTTCGCGATACTGTAGTTGGCTCCGCCGAGTAAGGTTCCCAATGGTTCAAGACCGTGCTGCTGAGTCCAACGATAAGCCTCGAACGCTTTCGAACTGGAGGGCGACCAGCCTGCAACGACACTACCATCCGCAGACACGTCTTGTGCAGAACTGCCAGTCGGTGTCGCGACAAGGCTTCCAATTAGAGTAAAGGCCTGCGAGCTACCAGTTAAGAACGACTCTCCATTGGAGGATTGAGCTGTTCGCGCGCGGCCAATGATCACTTGACCATCTGCGCTTATCGAGTTCGCAATAACTGCGCCGTTGGCAAACTCAAGGGGCAGCATGCCGTTGTTTTGACGCCAAACAAACGCTGTCACCTGGCCATTTACGACTGACTCCCCAACGACCGCATCTCCCACCACATCAACCGCAACTGCCGAGCTCACGCGGTCATCGGCATCTAGAAATCCCAGCGGAATGAATTCCGTTGCAGTGCTTAATTGAGAGAAGGAAACATAGGCCCAAATGTAGAATAGAACCTTGATCTTCGATTTCATGAGCTGCACTCAAGTAAAATGCATTTGCATAAAAGTGGAAAAATGCAAGCCTGATCGTATCAACCACTACTGCCCCCCACAACTTCCCCAGATTGCGGGTTGACGATCAAGTTGGTTTGAAATTCTAATTCCGCGCAAATGGTGGCATATAGGCTGTAACCGCACATTGTCGGCAACCGGCTGCGTTGGCTCGGTACAGGAGCGGCAAGGTAAAAGGTGTCAGGAACCAATATTGATATGGTTCCGACACCTTTTGATCCCACAACAACGTGGGTTTTCCTGCGACCCTCGTTATCGTGGTGCTGAAAACGGCGGGTGCCACTGCTAACTTGTTAGCAGTGTTTCTTGTGCCAGACTCTTTGCGGCTGGAAACTGTAAACAGTGTCCCAGCTGCAAGCTCAACGCGACAAGACAGCACTGCTGGGCAATGCCAGCAGTGGCACCGAGCCCTACCAGCAGATCGCCCAAGGCTTTCCTGGCGTAGATGTGCGTGGCGCGTTAGCGCGGGATCGGCCTTAGGGGTAAGAAGGCGGTCCGGCTCGATGGTGCATTTTAGGTCGAGCTGATTTTTTGCAGAGCTGCGAGCCGCTGCTGTTGCGGAGGACGATCTAGTGCACAAGCATCTATTTGTCACAGTTATCGTAGTGCTATTCTCACGCGGGGTAGGAGCACAGCCCTACCCCGAGGAGTGGTTCAGGCAGTTTGGCACTTCGACCGAATCGGGGCAGGGAGTGGCGACGGATACAGCTGGGAATGTCATTGTTGTCGGATACAGTTTGGGTGGGACGCTGGCGCCCGTGCGGTACGGAATGACGGATGCCTTTGTGCGAAAATACGATGCCGCTGGAACTGAGCTATGGACAAAACAACTCGGCACGAGCGAAAGCGACGGCGCGAGGGGAGTGGCGGTCGGACGAGCGGGTGAGGTGTATGTGACCGGCTACATCGCTGGGCATCAGGGAGGGGCGTTTGGAGGCGTGGCCGATGCTTTTTTATCGAAGCTCGACAGTTCGGGTCAAGTTCTGTGGTCACAGCAATTTGGCGTTCCAGAAAACGATGAAGGCCGGGGGGTGACGATCGATCGTTTCGGCAACATTTATGTCACTGGTTACACGGACGGTTCGCTGGGGGGAGTGAACGCTGGCGGATTATCTACCCGCGATGCCTTCGTGGCGAAATTCGATGACCACGGCCAAACGTTGTGGACTAAGCAAGTCGGCGAATTCGAACTCGATGAAGGGAACGCCATCGTCAGCGATTCGAGCGGCGATGTTTACATTTGCGGCAGAACCATTACCGGTGCGTATCTGAAAAAACTCGATAACGCCGGCAATCTACTATGGAGCAAGAAGTTCGGAATGGCTCCAGACAATGGACTTGATCTGGCCGTTGATGCGAGCGACCACATTTACGTGACCGGTGTGACAGTGACACGCGAGGATGGTGGCGCGACATTTACTATTGGTGCGTTTCTGAAAAAATTCGACACCGCGGGGAACGACTTGTGGAGCCGAAATTATGGGGCGGCGGGCTTTCGCCATGGATATTCCGTGGGCGTCGACGGGGCTGGAGACATTTTTGTGACCGGCGGTGAGAGCGAGTCATCGAACGATTTTTCATCGCGATACGACATCTTTCTCCTAAAGTCGGATGCTGCGGGCAATTTGCTGTGGTCGGAGACGTTCGGCTCCGACGCTCTCGACAATGCGTTTTCGCTCGCGGCAGACCCACGCGGCGACATTTATGTTAGCGGCTATTCGGAAGGGAGCTTTCAGATTCCGAATTCTCTGGCGGGCAGGGCTTTCGTTATCAAATTTGCGAACAATGTTCCCGAGCCGTGCGCAGCAATGTGGTTGTATGTTGCCGGTGTGATGGCGGTGGTGAAGCGTCGCAGAAAGAAGCGGCTGACATCTGCGGGCACCACTGCTAACGTGTAGGAGTGATTCGCCTGCCAGATCCTTGGGGTCGGAAATTGCGAACACTGTTCCAGCTGCACGGTCAACGCGACAAGGCAGCACTGCTGGGCAAAGCCAGCAGATTGATGAGTTGACGAGTACGGCCAATCCATCCTACTCGCTGCCTGTTTTTTGGCACTTCTGGCGATAGGCGGCACGTTTTGGCACCCGACCCTCAACTTCGGGCCCCCCGGCCTTTTTGCGGTTGCAAAGCGTGGCGGCATCCGTAAACTTAGGTGTTTAAGCAGCGATTAGTATCACAAGAGTTTTAGTTCGTGCCAGGCGGCGGCGCCCGTTGAGTCCCTGTGAAGGCTGGGGTCGCGGTCTCGGCAAAGTGTTTAAGGAGTTGGTGTTAGCTAAGGCAGAGGACCCTCAGCCGGGGCCGTCGCGAGGCGGTGCGGCCGGGGAGTGCACAGCGCACCAGAACGAGATTGCCCCGCGGGCCATGAGCTGCCGCGGGTGCTAACGGGAAACGTCATGCAACTTACCAAAGAGCGGAAACAACAACTGAAGGGTGAATTTGGCCGTGGAGCCTCGGACTCGGGCTCGCCGGAAATCCAGATTGCGCTGCTCACCAATCGGATCGCCCAGATGACCGACCATTTGAAACTGCACTCCAAGGACTATGCCAGCCGGCGTGGGTTGTTGGGGATGGTCAGCCGGCGACGTCGCTTGTTGGATTATGTGAAGCGCATCGACCCGAAGAAGTATCTCGATCTGTTGCAACGTTTGGAAATCCGCAAGTAAAGGTCGTGGGGTAAGAGCCTGTTTATACAACGGGCAAGGCCGCCCGCGTGGCGGCGAACGACCGGATGAAGCGCGCGGCGATAGTTTCTGGCCGCGGAGTGCTTCGTCTTTTTCTGCTGGGCGGTCCGGACGGCACGCGGTGCATCTTCCCGCTGTAGCCGGTGTTCGGTATTTCTCTGCTCGGCGTTATGCGCCCGCTGGCGATCGGGATGAGGGATGAAGCTTTGGCGTTCGGCGATCGAGCGCTAGTGCTTTCTCTCTCATCCTTCCTCGAACGTGAGCGGCGCTGAAATTTAAAGTTGATGCCTGCGGATGCGGCGCATCTCTATCAATGAAGGACGAGAATGTTAAATCGAATTCGTGTTGAACGGCAAATTGGCAAGGGCGTAATCAGCTTGGAGACAGGTGCGCTGGCGAAACAGGCGGCGGGCGCGTGCCTGGTGCAGTATGGCGAGACCGTCACGCTCAGTGCCGTGGCCACCGGTCCCGCGCGGCCGGGGATGGATTATTTCCCGCTCACGTGCGATTACCGCGAACGGCAGGCAGCGGCGGGCAAGTTTCCCGGCGGATTTTTGAAGCGCGAAGGCCGGCCGACAACCAAGGAAACCCTCACGGCCCGGCTGATTGACCGGCCGATTCGGCCGATGTTCGCCGCCGGCTTTAACGACGAAGTGCAGGTCTTGAACTTCGTGATGGCGAGCGACCGGCAGACCGATGGCGACGTACTGGCGATGAACGGCGCCTCGGCGGCGCTGTGCATTTCGCCGTTGCCGTTCTTGGGACCGCTGGGCGCGGTGCGGTTGGGCCTGGTCGACGGCCAGTTCATCCCGTTCCCGACGCACGATGAGTTGGAAGTGAGCGAGCTCGACCTCATCGTTTCCGGCACGCGCGACGCGATCCTGATGATCGAAGGTTTCTCGCGCGAGCTGCCGGAAGACAAAATGCTCGAAGCACTCGCGGAGGCCCACAAGTACGTGCGCGAGCTGTGCGACTTACAGCAGGAGCTGGCCGACAAGGTGGGCGCGAAGAAGATGGACTTCGTGCCCCCGGCCAGTGACGGGTTATACGATCGGCTCAAGGCGTCGATGTATGATCGGCTCAAGGAAGCCAAGCGCACAGAAGGTAAGCACGCGCGGGCTGAGGCCGTTGCGCAGCTCAAGCAGCAGGCGCTCATTGAAATCATTCCCAGCCCGACGGCCGAGGGAGCGCCGGCCATTGAATCGTTCCAAAAGGCCTGGCACGATCTGGAGGAGCGGGTGGTGCGCGATCTCATTCTGAGCGGCACGCGATCGGACGGGCGCGACAACAAAACGCTGCGGCCGATCTACTGCGAGGTCGATCTGTTGCCCTGCGTGCACGGCTCGGCGCTGTTCCAACGCGGCGAGACGCAGGCGCTCATCACTGTAACGCTCGGCACCGGGCGCGATGAACAGCGCGTCGACGGCCTCTTCGAAGAGTACTCGAAGCGGTTCATGCTCGATTACAACTTCCCGCCGTTCTCGGTGGGCGAATGCCGGCCGATTCGCGGGCCCGGCCGCCGCGAGATTGGCCACGGGATGCTGGCCGAGCGGAGTGTTAACCCCGTGTTGCCGGACCACGAAGAGTTCCCGTACACCATTCGCGTGATCTCCGACATTCTGGAATCGAACGGTTCGAGTTCGATGGCGAGCGTTTGCGGCGCGACGCTGGGCCTCATGGCCGCCGGCGTACCGATTACGAACCCGGTTGCCGGTATCTCGACCGGCCTGGTAAAGGAAGGCGACCAGTGGGTGCTGCTGACCGACATCATCGGCGACGAGGATCACTACGGCGATATGGACTTTAAGATTGCCGGCACGCAGAACGGCATCACGGGCATTCAGCTCGACCTGAAGATCGGCGGCATCAACGAGGAAATCGTGCGGGCGACGCTCGCCCAGTCGCGTGAGGCGCGCATCGAAATCTTGCGGTCGATGCTGTCCGCGATTCCGCGGCCGCGGCCGAACACCTCGCCGAGCGCACCACGCCTGGCACGCACCAAGATCGATCCCGAGAAGATCGGCCTCTTGATTGGCCCGGGCGGCAAGACGATCCGCGGCATCCAGGAAGAAGAGAGCGTCACGATCGACGTCGAAGAAGACGGCACAGTCATGATCGCGGGAGCGGACGAAGTCTCCGTGAAGCGGGCGCTCGCTCGCGTTGAAGCGATGACCGCGAGCGTGCAAGTTGGCCGGATTTACGAAGGCACCGTCACGAGCGTGAAAGACTTCGGCGCCTTTGTCGAGATTCTGCCCGGTAAGGACGGGCTGTGCCACATCAGCGAGCTTAGCGAGGAGTATGTCTCCAGCGTGGGCGATGTGTGCCGCGTGGGCGATACGATGATGGTGAAGGTGATCGCCGTCGACGAGCAGGATCGCGTGAAACTGAGCCGCAAGGCCGCGATGCGCGAGCTCGAGAATGCCGAATCCAACGGCGACGGCGCAGAATAATATAGCCCGGCCATCTCGGCTGGATTGGAAAACCGGCGCAGCGCTGCGGCTGGGTGAACGCACGGGCACTGCCTTCGGCTCGCCCAGCCCCCCTTCTGTTTTCGTGCGGAAAGTATGTCGATCCGGAAGCCAGATGTCGATGCGTCGCTCGAGGATTCAGCGGCGACCGTGCAGCGGTTAATGGACCAGTATACGGAGATTGCCCGGCTGGCCGGGGGACTCGCGCACGAGATCAAGAATCCGCTCTCGACAATTCGGCTCAACATGGAGTTGCTCGCCGAGGACTTGGGTGAACTCGAGACGCCCGCCGGCCGGCGGGCGCTCAAGCGCATCGATGTCGTGCGGCGGGAGTGCCAGCGTCTGCAGGCGCTGCTCGATGACTTCTTGAGTTTCGCGAAAGCACGGCGGCTGCAGCTGGAGCCGACGGACCTCAATCACCAGATTGAAGACGTGCTCGAGTTCTTCGCGCCCGAGGCCCGCGATGCTGGGATCGAGATCATCAAGTATCTCGACCCCGATTTGCCGCGCGTCATGCTCGATCGCGAAGCGTTTCGGCAGGCGCTCTTAAATCTCATCATTAATGCGAAGCAGGCCATGCCGGAGGGCGGCCAGCTGATGGTGCGGACGGCAGCAGAGCGGAATGTTGTCGTGATCTATCTCGTAGACACGGGCGTGGGAATGGATGACCGTACGGCGTCGCGGATGTTTGAGGCGTTTTATTCGACGAAGCCGGGCGGGTCGGGGTTAGGATTGCCGACGACGCAGAAGATCATCGCGGCCCACGGCGGGGCGATCGGCGTGCAGAGTGAAGTGGGGCACGGGACGCAGTTTACGATCGAGCTGCCGGTGCCGGCCCGGTTGGCGGGGGAGTGACGTGTCGGCGCTACCGCTCATCCCGAGCGAACATCCCTTCCCAATCTTGGGCTGCATGAACGACATCCGAAATTTCTATGCCGTCCGATCGAGGGTAAAAGAACACCACGTAATTCCTTGCCGGTCGTGCCGGCGAAAAGACGCGCACATTGGGATGCAGGTCGTCACGCGCGGTGCCGCTGCCGGGGTTGTCAGCCAGAAATCGAAAAGACTCCAATAGCGTCAACATCACCTTGCGAGCAGCGTTTCGATTTCGCTCACGGAGGTAGTCGGAAATCGCATCAAGGTCGGCCCGAGCGCGTCGAGAAAGACGAAATTGGCGACCTGCCATAACTATTGCTGCGATAGTGAGCGACCTTCGGCCCGCGCAATAAGCTGCGAGAAGAGTTGGTCCAGCCCTTCGTCGTCATAGTCGACATACTCGCCCTCGTCGAGTTGACGGCGACTTTCGGCAAGGCGATCCATCAATTGACGCCGACGCCTTAGCATATCGACGCCGGCTTCGAGTAAATCCTCGCGCGACTGAAACGATCCTAGCGTAATTTCACGCTGGATAAACAATTCAGTGTCTGGCGAAAGCTCGCTGGCCATGATCCATCCTCCATAACAAGTGTATATTGCGTGTTCAATCGGAGTCAAACCGTCCCCTTTCCGCTGCATTACTAGAGTCGTATCATCGTTTCATGCCGCCGAAAGCCACTACTGCCGCAACTGCCGGGCCACCGATTCAGGTGCTCGTGGTCGATAACGACGCCTCGCATGCCGAGGCGATGGCCGATAGCCTGCGGAGCATCGGCTTCGCGTGTACCGTGGCGACGAGCGGGCGCGAGGCGTTTTCGTTGCTCGAGTCGTCGACGTTTGAAATCGTGGTAACCGATCTCAAGATGCCAGATGTCGGCGGGCTCGAAGTGCTCGCCAAGTGCAAAGAGCTGCAGCCGGATGCGGAAGTCGTGCTGGTGACGGGGCACGGCACGATCGAGTCGGCTGTCGAGGCGATGCAGCGGGGCGCGTTCAACTACCTGCTCAAGCCGCTGGATTTGAAGCAGCTCCGGGCGGTGGTGGAGAACGCGGCGCGGAGCCAATATTTGCGGCGGGCGAACGCGGAACTGCATCGGCGACTCGACGAGCGGTTCGGGTTCGAGGGCGTCATCGGAAACAGCCCGCAGATGCACGACGTGGTGATGCGGCTGCAGCGGATCGCGCCGACGGACGCCACCGTGCTCATTCAAGGCGAAACGGGCACCGGCAAAGAGCTTGTCGCGAAGGCGATTCACCAGAACAGCCCGCGAAAGAAGCGGCCGTTCGTGCCGCTCAATTGTGCGGCGCTGAGTGAGCACATATTAGAGAGTGAGCTGTTTGGCCACATTCGGGGGGCGTTCACCGATGCGTCAAGTGATCGGCAGGGGAAGTTCGAGTATGCCGACGGCGGCACGCTGTTCCTCGATGAAGTCGGCGACATGCCGATTCCCACCCAGATCAAGCTGCTGCGAGTGCTGGAGAGTGGCGAAATCACGCGCGTCGGGTCGAACGAGCCGGTCAAGGTGAATGTGCGAATTCTTTCGGCCACGAATCGCGACCTGGAAAAGGCGATCGCGAGCGGCGCGTTTCGCGAGGATTTGTATCATCGCTTGAAGGTGGTGACGATCGTGTTGCCGCGGCTGGCCGACCGGCGGGAAGATATTCCGCTGTTGATCGAGTTCTTCATGAAGGAGCACGCGCGGCGGCATCAAAAGACGATTCGGGGTATATCAACCGCCGCGCGGCGGCGGCTGTTGGCGTTCGATTGGCCGGGCAATGTGCGGCAACTGCGCAACGTGATCGAAAGCATGGTGGTGGTGGATATTGACGAGGTGCTCGACCTCGATGACCTGCCGGCGGAACTGGCGCCGGTGGGACCGGCCGCTGAAGCAGGCTCGCCGGATGACGGGTTGCACCAGCTCGTGGGTAAGTCGATGGCGGATATTGAGGCGATGTTTATTGGTGAAACGCTCAAGGTCACGGCGGGCAATCGCGAAGAGGCGGCGAAGATGCTCGGAATCGGCGAGCGGACGCTGTATCGGAAGATCAAGGAATACGGCTTGAGCTAGCTTGGCCACACGCGAAGGCGCTGAGGAACAAATTTAACCACGAAGGACACGAAGAGCACGAAGGAAGACAAAACAAGGAAAAGTGTGGGAACAAAGTTACAATACTTGATTCTATCTCGTCTTCTTCGTGTTCTTCGTGTCTTCGTGGTTCAACTGCTTTGCGGCTTCGCGCTTGGCGTGAGACCTTTTTTGGTAAGTCAGGATGATTTTCGATGCCGCGGATTCAGCAACTATCGCCGAGCGTGGTGAATAAGATCGCCGCGGGCGAGGTGATCGAGCGGCCGGCGAGCGTCCTCAAGGAATTGCTCGAGAACTCGGTTGACGCCGGGTCAACACGAATTGACGTGACGCTCGAAAAAGGCGGCAGCGAAGTCATTCGCGTGGCCGACAACGGCTGCGGAATCGACGTCCAGGAGCTCCCGCTCGCGGTGGCGAGCCACGCCACGAGCAAGATCCGCTCGGCCGATGACCTGTTCTCCGTAATGACGCTGGGCTTTCGCGGCGAGGCATTGGCTTCGATCGCGGAAGTCAGCCGCCTCGTCATTCGTAGTCGGACTGCAGAAGCACAGGGCGGAGCGGAACTCGAAGTCATTGGCGGTACCGCAACGCCGATTGTGCCGGTCGGGTGCCCCGTCGGCACGACGATCGAGGTGCGAAATCTGTTTTTCAACACGCCGGTGCGGCATAAGTTCATGCGTTCGGCGCAAACCGAAATGGGCCACTCGGTCGAGGCGCTCACGCGGCTCGCGCTAGCGCATCCGCACATTCACTTCACGCTCGCGCACAACGGCCGCCTGCTGCACGACCTGCCGCCGGTGCCGAATATCCGCGGGCGGATTGCGGCATTCTTCGGCGATGAGCTGGCGAACGATCTGATTGAAGTCGAGAGCACAAGCGATGGCGTCGCGCTGAGCGGCTTTGTCGCGAATCCAATGCATAGCCGCGCAACGGCGCGGATGCAGTACATGTTCCTCAACGGCCGCGCCATTCGCGATCGAGCATTGCAGCACGCGCTGGGCGAGGCGTATCGCGGGCTGATGCTCACAGGCCGACAGCCGATTTGCTTTTTGCGGCTCCAAATGCCGGCCGACCTGGTCGATGTGAACGTGCACCCAACGAAACAGGAGGTGCGGTTTCAGGACTCGGGGCGGCTGTACAGCTTGCTGCTGGGCACGCTGCGGACGAAGTTTCTGTCGACCGATTTGCAGGCCCGCGGCAATACGCATGCCGCAATCGGCGGCAGCAGCGGCAGCGGAAGCACATCTGACACGGATGCCAGCCCCACCGGCGCGAGTGAGTTAGTGCACTGGGCAAAGGAGCAACTCGGCAAACAAACTCAGGCAGCGTCGCAAGCGGCGTTTTCCTTTCCTGCGGCGCCAGCGGCGAACGTGCCGCCATTTCGGCCGCACGAGCCGTTGCGGTTGCACACGCTCGATGATCCTGCGCGGCGGCGGTTCGATTTAGAGATGATGATACCAACGGCCGGTGCCGCTCGCGGCCGCGAGGCGGGCGAAGGTAGCGACGAACTGCAACGACTGTCGTCGCACCTCGACGAGGAGTCGTCGCAGCGGGAACCGCCACGCGACTATCGGATGCATTCAGCCCATTCGTCCGTGGGTTCGCCACATGTGTCGAACGCCTTGCAGGTGCACGATCGGTACTTGATCGTCGAGACGGACACCGGCATCGAAGTCATCGATCAGCATGCACTGCACGAGCGAATCTTGTACGAGCAGATTCGCGAGAAGGTGTTGGCCGGGGCGCTAGAGTCGCAGCGGCTGCTGGTGCCGGAGCCGGTCGATCTCACGGCGACGGAGGCGGCGGCGGCGCTGGAGCATGCCGATCTGCTCGCAACGCTCGGCGTCGAGGTACGGCCGTTCGGCGGCGAGACGGTGCTCGTTTCCAGCTACCCCGCGATGCTGGCCAATTTGAGCCCCGCAGAAGTACTCCGCGATCTCGTCGAAAAACTGCTCGCCGGCAGTCGACAGCCGGACGCTCGCGACCTGGTCGACGAGCTCTTGCACATGGTCGCCTGCAAGGCGGCAGTGAAATTTGGCGACCGGCTCACGCCCGAGGAGATCGACTCTCTCCTTGCTCAGCGGCATCTGGCCCAGGACCAGCATCATTGCCCGCACGGCCGGCCCACAGCCCTCGTGTTCAGCCGCGAGGATTTGGACCGGCAATTCAAGAGGATTTGATGCGCGGGCAGGCGTAGGGCACAATGGAAGGATGGCCGTTGGGGCCGGCCGATTGTCGATTTGCGGTTTCGAATTGTGGATCAGTGCCCGCGAAGCGCAGTAGTCAGCGGCCGTCCGGTGGTTGCCTTGAAACTTGATCAAACTGCCCGCCGGCCCGCGCTCCGCTGTGCGTCGCGGCTACAGGTGGACGGCGCGTTGCGCCTGCCATTTGTTCCTGACCCCTGACCTCTCACCTCTGAACCCTCGCCCCTGCCACCATGATTTGCGTTAGTATTGGCCGTAGTCGACATAAGCATATGCTGGCCGAGCATGCGCATTTGGTGGAGCAGGGAGCCCAACTCGTCGAGCTGCGGCTTGATTACATCAGCTCGCGGGTGAACATCCAGCGGCTGCTCAAGGATCGGCCGTGCCCGACGGTGATCACCGTGCGGCGCGAGCAGGACGGCGGCAAGTACACCGGCAGCGAAGACGCCCGCCTGATCATGCTTCGCGAGGCGATCGCGAACGGTGTCGAGTACGTCGACCTGGAAGACGACATCGCCGGCAAAATTCCGCGGTTCGGCAAGACCAAGCGGATCATCAGCCATCATAACTTCCGCAACACGCCGGAAAACTTGCGCGAGCTGCACGCAAAGATGAAGGCGCTTGACGCCGACATCGTGAAAATTGCCACGATGGCCAACCAGCCGCACGATAATTTGCGCGTGCTCGAGATGATGCAGGAGAGCGACTGCCCGACAATCGGCATGTGCATGGGCGACATCGGCACGCCGTCGCGCATCTTGGGACCGAAATTCGGGGCGCCGTTCACGTACGCCACGTTCCACCACGAGCGGGCCCTCGCGCCGGGGCAGCTCAGCTACGACCAAATGGTGAACGTGTATCGGCACAACAATCTCAACCCGAACACCGCGCTCTATGGCGTGGTGGCCGATCCGGTGGGGCACAGCTTGAGCCCGCAGATTCACAACGCCGCGTTCGGGGCAGCGGGGATCGATGCGGTGTACGTGCCGTTCCGCGTGCCGTTCGATGTGCTGGGCCAGTTCATGGAAGACGTGGGGCGGCTCGGCATTAAGGGCCTGAGCGTGACGATTCCGCACAAGGAAGCGATCGCCAAGTTTCTCACGAAAGTCGACCCGGCGGTGAAGGGCATCGGAGCCGTGAACACGGTGCTATTTAAGGGAGAAGAGGTCCTCGGCTACAACACCGACTACAAAGCCGCGATGGATTGCCTGGAGCACGCGCTGGGCGGCGCGGCGTCGCCGGGCGCGGCAAGCCCGCTGCACGATAAAAAGGTACTCGTGCTCGGCGCCGGCGGTGTCGCGCGAGCGGTGATGTACGGACTTCAGCGGCGCGGGGCGAAAACGATCATCGCCAGCCGCACGAGGTCACGCGCACAGAATCTCGCTGATACGTTCGGCGGCAAGTGCGTTGAATGGCAAGCCCGGCATGTACCGACGGATATCATTGTCAATTGTACGCCGATCGGGATGCACCCGAACGTTGATGAGACGCCGTTCAACAAGTCGAGCCTCAAGCCGACGATGGTCGTGTTCGATACCGTGTACAATCCGGAATCGACCTTGCTCTTGAAAGAGGCGCGATCGCATGGCTGCCGGATTGTGACCGGCGTCGAGATGTTCATCCGCCAGGCGGCCCTGCAATATTTGCTGTTCACCGGAAAGGAAGCGCCGGAAGAGCTGATGCGTGAGACACTGAAGCGGGCGATTGGACCGGTGAAGTACCAGCTGGGGACCGGGGGTGGGAGCTAGGGACTGGGGAGAGCGGGAGCGGTAGCGGTAGCTGTGTTCGGCTAGCATGTCGACACGGCGGACTGGGATGCGGACTGAGGAGTTCGTGGCGAAATGATGGACCTCGCTAATCGCCCAATCTTTTTGATCGGCTATCGCGGTACGGGCAAGTCGACTGTCGCTCGGCAGCTTGCTAAAAGGTTGGGTTGCGATTGGGTCGATGCGGACGACTTGGTCGAGGAGCGGACCGGCCGGTCCATTGCCCAGATCTTCGCCGCAGAGGGCGAGCCGGCTTTCCGGGAGTTGGAGGCCGAAGTCGTGCGCGAAGTGTGTGGCCGGCTGCGGTGCGTGGTGGCGCTCGGCGGTGGCGCCGTGTTACGTGAAGACAGCCGGCAATCGATTTCCGCGGCGGGGCCGATCGTGTGGCTGCGGGCGGGCGTGGGTTCGATCATGGAACGCCTGGCAGCAGATTCATCGACCAAGAGCCGGCGACCGAATCTTACTTCTGTGGGCGGCCGGGAGGAAATTGAAGCGGTCTTGGCTGCGCGGACGCCGATCTATGAGGGATGTGCTACGCTTATCGTGGATACCGAAGGTAAGACTGCGGCCGAGGTGGCGGATGAGATTGTCGCCCGGCTGTGATGCTCCCCACGTTGCCTGGATGGGCCAATGCTTCCGCTGGCTGTTCGCCTGATCATCGTCTATCTCGTCGGCAGCGCGCTCGGCTCGCTTGTAAACTGGGCGATCTACAGCCTGGCCTGGAACCCGCGGCCGATCTCACCGTGGTCACGGGGTCCGGCAGACCTCGCACCGCGGACGTGGCACGATCGGCTGCCGATCTTCGGTTGGTGGCGGTTGAAACGCGAAGTGGCGATTCACGGGCGGCGGTTTTGGTGGCGGCCGCTCGCGCTTGAAACTTGTTTCGGCTTGGCGCTGGCGTGGTTGTACTGGTGGGAAGTCGAGCGGTTGGGGCTCATTCGTGGGCAGTTGTTGGGCTTGGCGATCTTGCCGCCGTTGTCGGCCGTGCATTGGGAATTCGTCAGCCACGCAGTGCTGCTGAGCCTCATGCTCGCGGCTTCGTTCATCGATATCGATGAGAAGATTATTCCGGATGAGATCACGATACCCGGAACACTGCTAGGTCTCCTCCTCGCGGCAGTGCTGCCGATGTCGCTGCTGCCGAACGTGGCGGAACGAATGGGACCGCCGGGGCCAAGTGGCGCGCCGGCGCATCAGTTACTTCTGCTTAAAGGCGTACCAGTGTTGGCGCCAGGCGGACAACAAGTTTGGCTAGAACCGACGACGGCCGTAGCGCCAAGCATCTGGCCGCCGACCTGGGGCATGCCCGGGCAGTGGCAATCACTCGCCATCGCGCTCGCTTGTTACTGGCTATGGTGCTTCGCGCTCGCGCCGCGAATTTGGCGGGGCCGGCGCGGCACGGTATTCGCGCTGCGATTAATTGGCAGCCGCTTGCGGCGTGAATTTGCGCGGGGGTCGATGGCGGTTCTGCTCCTCGCGGGAACGATTGCCATTGCCGGCACGTGGTGGTTTGGCGGACAAAGTTGGGCGGGCTTGTTAACCGCGCTTATCGGACTAGTCGGCAGCGGTGGCATGGTGTGGGCCGTGCGGATCATCGGCACGGCGGCGCTCCGCCGCGAGGCCATGGGCTTCGGCGATGTCACGCTGATGATGATGGTCGGCACATTCCTCGGCTGGCAGGCGTGTCTCATCGCGTTCTTCCTCGCCCCGTTTGCCGGGCTGTTCGTCGGCATCGCTCAATTCGTCCTGCGGCGCGATGATGTCATTCCCTATGGCCCATTCTTATGCCTGGGGTCGGCAACCGTCGTCGTTTATTGGGCGCCGATTTGGCTTTGGGCTCAAGATTTGTTCGCAATCGGCATGCTGGTGCCGGCGGTGTTGGTGGTATGCCTCGCGTTGTTGGGCCTGATACTCGCAATTTGGCGAGTAATCAAGGAGTTGCTGTTCGGCCGCAGCGACGCTTAATCGCAAGCTATATTTGCCGAGGGATTCTCGGCATGTACTGGCGTTGCGAAACCATCGGCGAGCTGGATGCAAACGACGCGCGATTGCGCATGCGCGGGCACGGCGTCATTGAAACGGCCGGGGGCGAATTCCTCGCGCTGCATCTGCGGCCGTGGCCAAAATTGGCCTCCCTGCCGGAATTGTGGCCGCAACGGCTGCGTTATCATGGCCGTGGGGCGGCGGACCGCTGTTTGCTCTACTACAACCAGCCGTGGCGAATGCCCAACTTCCTCGCGCTGCGGTATATCGTGTCGACGGCCGGGACCAGCTATCGCACATTTCGGGCAGCGCTCCGGGCACTCGATCGCCTGGCCGAGATCAAGGGCATCGACGCAATCGTGTGCGATGCGGCCAATTCGCGGCTCTCAGACCGGTTCATGGCGCGGATGGGGTGGGAACCGCACAAGCCTCAGCGGTGGCATCGCAATTTTATCCGCCGGTTTTATGGGGTGTATCCCGATAGCAATTGCGGTGCGGCATAGCGCGGGCGGCGCTAATCGCGGCGCGTGCTAGCTAAACCGCACAAACGCCCGGCCCTTTCCGACCCGTTCGAAGAAACCAGAGATTAGCGCGTTCCGGCTAATTCATTAGCCACCGGGCGCTAATCCGGGTTCTCAGAGCCGTGAATTGCAGCCCGTCCGGACGCAACGCCCGAGCGGGGTTGTCGCGAGTGCTACCAAGTGCTATGGTTTGCCGCCGTTTATCTTCCCTTGCCGCGACAGGATACCGTGGCCGTGCCACTTGCCGCCAATCGCTTGAGCGCCGCTCTCGTTGCCGTCAGCGCGGTGATTGCGCTCGCGGCGGGCTGCAATCAGCAGTACTCGGCTTCGCCCTACGGTCAGCCCGGGGCGATGACGCTCTCCCCGCAGCAGCAAACGGCGATCGCCCAGCAAACACAGCAGTATCAACAGCGGGCCGCCACGCTCGATCACGACAACCAAGAACTGCAATCGATGCTCGCTCAAGCTAAGCAGCAGTCGCAGATTCTCGAAGAGCAAGTGCGGGCCACGCAAGCCCAGCTCAAAGACACGACCGACCGACTCGTCGCGATGCAGTCGGACAACGACCAGCTCCGCGGCCGCACGTCGGCGATGGCGGCGAGCATGCAGACCCGCACGCAGGCCGAAATTCGCGCGAACAACACGCTGCTTCGCAGCCTCACCGTCACAAACCTGCCGGGCATCAACGTGCGGCAGGATGGCGACGTCATCCGCATCGAGTTGCCCGGCGATCAGTTGTTCAACTACGGCACCGCGCAACTGAAGCCGGGCTCCGAAGCGCTGCTCAAAACGATCGCGGCCGACGTCACGCAAAACTATCCCCAGCAGCTCATCGGCATCGAAGGCCACACGGATGGCAGCCCGACGACTTCCCCGCAGTACCCCACCGACCAACATTTGGCGGTCGCTCAGGCGATGGCCGTGTACGACGGCCTCACGCGGGTCGGCGGCATGCCCACGCGGCAGCTGTTCGTGGTTGGCCACGGCGGCAGCCACCCGGTTGTATCCAACGGCACCGAGGCAGGTCGAGCCCGCAATCGCCGCGTCGAGGTTGTCATCTATCCCGAGACGATGCGGCGTTAGGGATTGCAGGCCAGGTCGTTTCTGCCGATGCTGGATGGTAGGTGCTCGACCCTCGACCCAGCGCGAACCGACAACTCGCACTCACCGTCGTTCTCAAGAGAGATCTGCGACAGAGCCCCCGGCGATGCGTAGCCTCGCGGCTAATTCCCCCCAGCCCCCAGCCCCTCCCTCCATGATCGCCATCATCGACTACGAAATGGGGAATCTGCGGAGCGTGCAGAAGGCGTTCGAGAAGGTCGGGCATTCGGCGACGATCACGAGCGACCCTGCCGTGCTCGCCGACGCCGAGAAGATCGTGCTCCCCGGCGTGGGGGCGTTTCGCGATGCGATTGCCGCGCTGCGGCAGCGGAAGCTGGTCGCGCCCATTCGAGCGGCCATCGACGGCGGCAAGCCATTTTTGGGCATCTGCCTCGGTCTGCAACTGTTGTTCGACAAGAGTTTCGAAGACGGCCAGTACGAGGGCCTCGGCATTGTGCCCGGCGAAGTCGTGCGATTCGAACTACCCCCGGAATTCAAAGTGCCGCACATGGGTTGGAATCAGCTCCAGTTCCGCCGCCGGCCGCCGATTTTCGAGGGCGTGGAAGAGGGCGCGCACTTCTACTTTGTGCACTCGTACTACGTTGCTCCGCGCGATCCGTCGGTCGTCGCGACTGAAACCGAGTATGCCGCGCCGTTCTGTTCGAGCATTTGGCGCGACCGATTGTTCGCCGTGCAATTTCATCCGGAGAAGAGTCAGTCCTCCGGGTTGCGGCTGCTAAAGAACTTCGCCGAATTGGCTTAAACCGCGCGGCCGAATCTTCGCAAATCGTATTTGCCACAACCACTTGCGCGGGATGTTTGGCTCGTCGCGCCCCTTGCTATCGGCCCGCGGCTGTGCGATATTTTGGGTTGGAAAACCAAGCGATTTGGCACGCTTGGGTGGCGTCTCTTTTCGCGGGAAATGAATTCCTCATGCAAGTCTGGCCAGCCATTGATCTGAGGGGCGGCAAGTGCGTTCGGCTGCGGCAGGGCGACTATCAGCAAGAGACCATTTTCGCGCTCGATCCCGCGACGGCGGCTCGGCAGTTCGCCGATCAAGGGGCCACGCACCTGCACATCGTTGACCTGGAAGGCGCCCGCGAGGGGCTGCCAGTCAACTTGCCAAGTGTGCAGGAGATTCTCGAAGCGGTAAAAATCGAATGCGAACTCGGCGGCGGCATTCGCGATGAACAATCGGTGCAGGAGCTGCTCGACTTCGGCTTGTCGCGACTCGTGATTGGCACCTCGGCATTGACGGACCCCGAATGGTTCCGCGATGCCTGCCGCAAATACCCGCGGAAGATGGTGCTCGGCATCGATGCCCGCGACGGCCGCGCCGCGACCGACGGCTGGCTCAACACGAGCAATGTGCCGGCGATCGAGCTGGCAAAGCAGTTCGCGAACGAGCCGCTGGCCGCGATCATTTACACCGATATCGCGACCGACGGCATGATGGCGGGGCCAAACATTCAGGCAATGGCCGAAATGCAGGCGGCCGTGGATGTGCCCATCGTCGCTTCCGGAGGTGTGACGACGCTGGATGATGTGGCGCGGCTCGCGGCGGCCGGATTGGCCGGCTGTATCATCGGCCGCGCACTGTATGAGGGAACCCTTTCGCTGGCCGAAGCGATTCGTGTGGCGAAGGGCGACTCGCTGACTAAAACTCATTAACTCATGAACCGAACCGCCAAGGTTGCTTTCGACACGCTCCCGCTCGCGCATCGAGCGGACTGCGATGTTGCGAGCAGCGTTGGCGGCTTAAGTTTTCAGGTGGAAACCAGCGCAGCCCGGCAGCTGCTAGGGAGCTAACATGGCTAGAAAAGTTGAGGATATCCGCAACATCGCTGTATGTGGGCATGGTTCATCGGGCAAGACCACGCTGGTGGACCATCTGCTAGTTAAGACGGGCGCGGTCACGGGCGTGCCAAACGTCGACAACGGCACGAGCATTTGCGACTTCGACGAAGAAGAAAAGCATCACAAGCATTCGATCGAGGCTTCCATCGTTCACTTCGATCATGCCGGCAAACGGTTCAACCTGATCGACACGCCGGGCTATCCGGATCTCATCGGCCAAACGATCGGCGCCCTGCGGGCCGTGGAAACCGCACTCATCACCGTCGACGCACACGCCGGCATCAAAGTCAACACGCGGCGCGTGTGGCAGGAAGCGAAAGCGGCCGGCCTCGCCCGCATCCTCTGCATCACCAAGCTCGATGCCGACAACATTGATTTTCCGGCGATCATCGAATCGATTCGCGAGGTCTTCGGTCATCAATGCGTGCTCTTCAACGTGCCGGTGGGGCACGGGCACGACCTGAAAAAAGTCGTCAGCACGCTCGATGTGCCGGGCGACGTGGCCGGCGCGCTCATCGACCCCGCGACGCTGCACGAAACGGCAATCGAGACCATTGTCGAAACCGACGAAGCGGTGATGGAGAAGTACCTCGAAGGCGAAATGCCGTCGGCCGCAGATGTTGCACGGCTGTGCGGCGAAGCCTTGAAGCAGGGCACGCTCACGCCGATCGTGTGCGTGTGCACGAAGACGGGCGTGGGTGTCGACGAGTTGCTTGCCGTGCTCGCCCAAACCGCGCTGCCGCCGAATGCCATCTCTCGGACGGCCAAAAAAGACGGCGACGAAGTCACGCTCAAGTGCGACCCTGCCGCGCCGCTCGCGGCCCAGGTGTTCAAGACCCGCATTGACCCGTTCGTACAGCGGCTCAGTTTCATCCGCGTGTTTTCGGGAACGCTCAAGAAGGACAGCACCGTGCACGTGTCGGGCGCGCGGAAGGGCGTCAAGATCGGCCCGCTGCTCGAAGTGCAAGGCGAGAAGACGCACGCGATCGAGGAAGCAACGGCGGGCGATATCGTGGCCATCGCCAAGACGGAAGACTTGCACACCAGCACCTCGCTCGGCGATGTGGAGTTGCCGGAAATCAAGTTCCCGACGCCGATGGTCGGCTTGGCTGTCGCCCCCAAGGCCCGCGGCGACGAAACCAAACTCTCCGGCGCACTGCACAAGCTTACCGAGGAAGACCGCACGCTGCATTTGGAACATGACCAAGAGACCAAGGAAATGGTGCTCACGGGCATGAGCGAGCTGCATCTTACGCTGCTTCGCGAGCGACTCAAACGCCGCGATAAGGTGGAAGTCGAAACCCACGAACCGAAGATTCCGTACCGCGAAACAATTCAAGCCAACGGCGACGGCAGCTATCGGCACAAAAAGCAATCGGGCGGCTCCGGCCAGTTCGGCGAAGTGCATTTGCGAATGTATCCGTTCCCCGAAGGCACCAAGCCCGAGGATTTCGCGAACAAGGAACGCTTCCCCCATCTCAAGAACATGCACTACCACGCGAAGCACAACTTTTTGTTCGTCGACACGGTGGTCGGCGGCACGATCCCCGGCAACTTTATGCCGGCGATCGAAAAGGGCTTTTTGGAGAAGATGACAACAGGCGTCGTGGCCGGCTACCCGGTGCAGAACATCTGCGTCGAGGTGCATTTCGGCAAGGACCACCCGGTCGATTCGAACGAAACGGCCTTCCGCATCGCAGCCCGCCAAGCGTTTGCCAACACCTTCCGCGAATCGCGGCCGAGCTTGCTCGAGCCGATCGTAAAGCTCGCAATCACAGTGCCCGTCGACAAGGTGGGCGATGTCTCCAGCGACCTCTCCGGCCGCCGCGGCCAGATGGTCGGCATGGACTCGGCCGGCGGCGGCATGACGACCGTGGAAGCCATCTGCCCCCTCTCGGAAGTGATGACATACGCCCGCACGCTCTCCTCGATGACCGGCGGCCAAGGCAGCTACACGATGGACTTCGCGCGGTACGACGTGGTGCCGCCGAACGTGCAGCAGCAGATCGTGGCCAAGGCGAAGGTCAAGGAAGAGGAAGAGTAGTTAGTGGGGAAAGTGAGTAGGTGAGCAGGTGAGTAGGTGCGCGCGTACGTGATCGCGGTTGGTCGGCTGTAGTTTCTCACTTGCTGTTGGGCTCACCTCGTATGTCGCAGCTTACTAGCCACTCGAACCCGGCGCCGTCGAAGCTGAGCTCATTTGCCGCGCGCGGCATTCGGGCGAGCCTGGGCGGCGTCGTCGTAAGTGTGTTTCTCGGCGCGATCAAAGTCGTCGCCGGGATTCTGGGCAATTCGTACGCGCTCCTGGCCGACGGCGTCGAGTCGATGCTCGATGTCGTGAGCGGCATTGTCGTGGCCGGCAGCCTCAAGATCGCCGTCCAGCCGCCGGATGAACGCTATCCCTACGGCTATGGGAAGATCGAGCCGGCGGCGGCCCTGGTGATTGCCACGGCACTGCTGGCGACGGCCGTCGGCATCGCCATTCAGAGCGTGCGTGAAATCCGCCTGCCGCATCACGCGCCGGCGCCATTCACGCTCGCCGTCCTGGTGCTCGTCGTCGTTACTAAGGAGCTCCTGTTCCGGTACCTCGTGCGGCAGAGCGAGTCGATTGCCAGCCACGCCATGAAGACCGACGCCTGGCATCATCGCAGCGATTCGCTCACGTCGATGGCCGCGTTTATCGGCATCACGGTCGCGCTGATCATGGGTGAAGGCTACGAAAGCGCCGACGACTGGGCCGCGTTGTTCGCGGCCGCGATCATCGCATTCAACGGGGCAATGCTCCTGCGGTCGTCGTGGCGCGAACTCATGGATGTTTCACTGCCCGAGCACATTTTGGAAGAGATTCGCCAGATCGCGGCGAACGTCCAGGGCGTGGCGGGGATCGACATGTGCCGCGTGCGAAAGAGCGGCCTCGCAATGTGGGTCGATATCCACGTGGAGGTGCCGGGCGATATGTCGGTGCGCGATGGGCACACGATCGCGCATCGTGTGAAAGACGCGCTCATATCGTCGAATCACAACATCATGGACGCGCTCGTGCACGTCGAACCGGCGAAAATGCCGGAGCCGGCGGGTGCCGTTCAGTAAGACTCAGCCGGCGGCTGGCCGGCGCGACCCGATTACAACGTGCCATCTCAACGCAGCAGGGCCGCGCACGGCCGATTTTTTGCCGCACGTGCTACGGAGCCCAGCGTCGGTTTCCTCGACGCTGTCCGAGGCTAAAAAGCACGCCGATCGCCAGCAGGCTGGCGAGTGCCGGCTCGGGAACAGCGGCGAGTTTGTAGACAATGCCGCCGGCGCCGTTCGCCGGCGTGTTCGTCACGATCGCGTACAGCTCGCCGCTGCCGTCTTGGCCGAAGCCATGCACGGTGAGGCCGTTCGGCAGCTTGTCGTTCGTGAACTGCGGAATGAGAAACTCCTTGATGAGCCCAGTTTGCATATCGGCGTAGAACAGCCGGCCATCGATCCGCGGATTGCCGCCCGACGATGGCGTGAGCGCAAGATCGCCGAACACGTACTTGCCAAAGAGGGCCGGAATCGCGGAACCGCGATAGACGAAGCCGCCCGTGATCGAAATCCCATCGCCGTGGTCGTATTCCAGCGTGCCGAGCGTGCCGGAGATCGGGTCGACGAGTCCCGCCGGGCTGCCCGGGCTATTCGCGCCGACCGTGCCCGTGCTGCGGTTGAATAAGAAGGTACCTTCCTTCACCGCCCATCCGTAGTTGCCGCCGAGCGTCACGCGGTCGATCTCTTCGATCGAATTCTGGCCGACGTCCGCGACGATGAGATCGCCGTTAAGCGTGTCGAAGGAAAATCGGTATGGATTGCGGAAGCCATAGGCGTAGATCTCCGGCACTTGGCCGGCGCCCTGGAACGGGTTGGTCGCGGGAATGCGGTACTGGCCGTTCGCGCTGACGGGGTTCCCGCTGCCACTGGTGAGCGGCGGGCTAAGCGGGTCGATGCGGATCATCTTGCCCAGTGGCGTCGTGAGGTTCTGCGCGTTGCCGCCCGGTTCAATGTGGCTGGCGCCGACATCGTTCGCATTGCCGCCATCGCCGACGCCAAGGTAGAGATAGCCATCTGGGCCGAACGTGATCGTGCCGCCGTTATGGTTCCCGGCGTTTTTTCCAAAAGAGATAATCTCCCGCCGCGACGCGGGGTCGACCACGTTCGGGTCGGCGGCCGACATCTTCCACTCGGAAACGATGTTCCGGTAATTCTGAACGGCGGCATTCGGCGCTACGTAGGTCGGTCCGGCGCCGAGCGCTTCGCTCGTGTACGTGTACAACGTGCGATAGCCAGGGCTGGCAGGGGTGTTGATCCCGGGATGGAACGCCAGTCCCAATAAGCCGCGTTCATCGTTGGCGTTGGCCGGGTTCAACGGGCCCGTGCCGACCGGTGCGATTTGCACAAGGTTCTGAATATCGAGCGCGGCGCCCGGCAGCAAGCTTCCGTTTTGAATGATGCGCAGCGTGCCTTTCTGCTCAACGACGAACAGCCGCGACGCGTCGCCCGGCGGGCTGATGCCGTAGTCGGGCGCGCCCAACCCGGTGGCCACCGGCTGCAATTGAATGGCGATCTCCCCCTTGGGAATCGCCGGCAATAACGGCAAGGCAATAGCTGAGCCGAGCCACATGCCCGACGTCGCCAGCGCGCACACCACCACACCAAAAAGTCTTCGGCAACTCATTCGGCAACTCCTGTCACAGGGTGAATTGGCCCGCTGTGAACTCTGCAAACGCACGACGCCGGCTCGCGCAGCGCGCTGCGAACATATTGCGACCGCGGTCGGAATTGCCTTGCCTGAACTGCCGCACTGTGTCGCGCTCGCCTGGCTGCGGAGGTCGCCCGCGACATCGCGCAACCTTATGCCCAAGGTCGACTGATGCTGCGCGCGTTCCGACGCTGCCATCATCCTGACGGCATTCGCCGCACTCACTCGCGGCGTGCCCAGTCGCCAAACCCAATTTCCTGGCTCGCGGCCCGAGAAAAACCAAGACTTGGTTGCTGGCCTAGACAGCGACTGGACGGGCGTATCTTAGTGGGCCTGCAATCAATTGTCAAATAGTATTCCATGCGGTTAACTCGCGCCCATGGGCGCGTTGAGGCGGTCGCGAGGACGATAAACTTGAGTCCTTATGAGGGCACTCCTCAGCTTCAGGCGTGCTGGCAGAGAATTTGCCCCACCGCCCGCGAAAGGATTGTTTCAACTGCCGCCCCGCCGCTTGCCGAGACAGATTATATCGAATTGAAGGGCTGAACCGACGGGCGTAGAATTGCGTCCAGTATTGAGATGAACCTGCGCCCCACCCACCGCCCGCCGTTTTGCTGCAACTGTACGAGTCCGGCCTAGCGCCGGACGTCTCGCCGCACGAGCGCCCACTCGGGCTTTTCTCCCGCCTCGCCCCGACCAGACCGTACCGCAGCTTGCTGGGGCCGCACTTCAGAAAGCTGCGCGGAGCACCTCAATTATGGCCACCGACTTTCGGCTCAAAGACCAACTCCCTCGGCTCACGCAGCGCATCGTGCACACGTACGACGAGGTGAGCTCGATCAACCACCTCGGCCACTGCCCGCTGCCAAACTACGACGAAGTCATCGCCGCGACCGACGACCTCAAGGAAATCCTGTTCCCGGGCTACCGCCGCCGCGAACGGCTGCACCGAGGCAACGTGGCGTTCTACGTCGGCGATATCGTCGACCGGCTTCACGACCGCTTCACACAGCAAATCGGCCGCGCACTGCGGCACGAAGCCGGCGCAACCGACGACTGCGATCAAGACCAGGACTACGAAGCGCTCGGCCAGGCGAAGACGATGCTGTTCCTCGAACGCCTGCCCGAGATTCGCAAAGTCCTGGCAACCGACGTGCAGGCCGCGTACGACGGCGACCCTGCGTGCAAGTCGCTCGACGAAGTCATCTTCTGCTACCCAGGCCTCGAGGCGATCACCATCTATCGGCTCGCCCACGTGCTGTACGAGCTCGATATTCCCTTCATCCCTCGCATGATGACCGAAGCCGCCCACAGCCGCACGGGCATCGACATCCACCCGGGCGCGAAGATCGCCTCGCACTTTTTCATCGACCACGGCACCGGCGTCGTCATCGGCGAAACGACTGACATCGGCCAGAACGTGAAGCTCTACCAAGGCGTGACACTCGGCGCTCTAAGCTTCAAGACCGACGGCGAAGGCAACCTGGTGCGCGGCACGAAGCGGCACCCGACGCTCGAAGACGGCGTCGTCGTGTACGCGAACGCCACGATCTTGGGCGGCGACACCGTGGTCGGGCACGATGCGGTCGTCGGCTCCAGCGTGTGGCTCACCCACAGCGTCGCGCCGAACACGACCGTCGTACTCGAGAAGCCGAAGCTCAAGATGCGCAGCGAAATGGAAGCTGCGATTCAGCCAACGACGAATTTTCAGATTTAGGGTCGCGGCGACAAGCGTTCCGCCTGGCGTCACGCTGTTACCGCACCGTCAACGGGTGCACGGCCCGCGACGACTCCGCCGCCTGGCGTTTCTTCTTCAGCTGCGATGCAAGTCTCCAGCGCGTGAACCAGTTGAGCTTCGTACCGTCGACGTTCACGGCATGCAGCTCCGGTAGCCATTGCACAATGTGCAGCGCCTGCCAGGTGATCGGCGTGCGGTTCAAGTTGAGCTCGCGCAGCCGGCGAAACACATTCAAGTGATGCACCGAACTGTCGGACACCGTGCAGCCCTCAATGTCGAGCCGCTCGAGCGACAGCAGTTGATCGTGCTTGCGGAGCAGCAACTCGATGAACTCGTCGCCGCGGGGCGAATTGTGCAGCCGAATAGCGAGAATGCTCTCCGTCAGCTCGGCAAACTCGCCAAACGACTTTTGCAACCAGTCGACGAAGTTCGTTTCGACTTCGGCGCCGAACGCTTTAAGCTCTTCGGAAACCTCCTGTGTGGCCAGGTACTCGTCCATTCGCTTCGCGATCCAGCCCCGCCGGTCACCGCGAAACCTTACATATTCCTTGGCCTGCATGTAGGCCGTTTGCAGTTCGTAGAACGGTTTGGGGTCGCCGCCAAGGTCGGGGCGAATCTCCTTCACCCTGGCCAGGTACGCCTTCTCGATGTCCTCCGGCATGTACGGCGGCAGCAGGCCGAGCGTGGCCATGTAGTGCGGGCGTTCGAGATCGTTGGCAGACGTGTGCGGAGTTGCAGACATAGGCGAGCGGCGACACGATGAAGTTGAACTGCGGCACAAGGCGGAGCAATGTGCCCGTACTATCATCTTAACACGACTTGAGTGGCATCACACGAGCGGCAAAAGTCGGACGTAGAAACAACTGGTCTGCAGCACACGTCGTCACGCTCGCGCCACGTACAGAAAGAGTTCAAATGCCAATAATCAGCCGGCGGGCGCTAGCCCCCGGTTTCGCCCTGCCAACCGCGGGCTAGCGCCCGGCGGCTAATCCGCGCATCAACAGGCCACCTACCGCAGCAAATCATCCGGCGTATCAATATCCCACACGACATATGGATCGCTCACAGGTATTCGCAGGCACAATTCCGGATGCTCTTTCCAGAATTCTCCCAGCCCCTTGGGGCAGCTTTCCGTGATCAGCCGCGCGGCAACCGCGGCGGGAATAAGGATCGGATGCCCGCCGCGGCCTTCATACTCGGGAATAATCACATGGTCTGGCCGCCATCTCGTCCAATTGGCCAGTACGACTAGTGACTCCCAGGCAACTTGCGGATGATCGGCCGGATGCAAGATCACGGCCCGTTGCGGATCAATCCGCTGTGCCGCCGAAAGGCCGGCGCGAATCGATTCGAACATCGGCTGAGTGCATTCACACTCGACGCGACGAAATGCGCGCTCACCGAGCGCTGTTGCTACAAGGTCGGCCTCGGCGCCGAGCACGACCACCATGTCACCACACAGCGGTTTGATCGCGTCGTAGGCTGCGCCGATGAGCGGAACCTCACCCGACACCGTCGGCCACGGCACAAGCTGCTTGCGGCCGCCCATGCGGCCGCCGCGGCCAGCGGCCAAAAGAACACCGGTTGTTTGCAATTGCGACATGCGTTTTCACGCTTAGGAATCTTCACAACTCTGCTCAATGAATGGTTCGACTCGGTACTCGATACGACCGTTCGTGCGGTTAACCGGCGTGATTGAAAGACGTACCATCTTTCCGTCTGTCGTATTGCGTGCTTTGTAATAGGAGTAATCAGAATCTTTGCCAATTTGGTCGAGAAGCACAAAATGATCGAGATAAAACCCTTTCCACTTGCCCACGAGCAGCTTGTTGCACTGCCACGCTGTCAAACGATTCGAAGAAATCAAGAAGTCGCAGAATGGTTTTGCATCAATTCGCCTCCACCAACATAGCTTGCCTTTAAACGCCTTGGCGAGAGCGTGGACTTCCGCTCGGTCCATTAGACCGCTTTCCGCAGCCAGCCATACGAACCGCCTGATGTCCACAGAGCACCATTAGTTGTGCGGAAGCGAAGGCATGTCCTAATTGCGGCGCACATTCGGCTTCGTAATCGCCTGCGCCGCCGGTGACTCGCGCATCGGCAGTTGTCGACGAACCACACCGTCGTATTTGTACAGCGCACCGGCGATGCACGGCGCCGTCGGCACGAGGCCGATCTCGCCCACGCCACGGGCCCCGTGCGGGCATTCCGGATCCTGCTCTTCAATGAAGATGAGTTCCATCTCGGGCATCTGGTGCGACCGCAGCACGCCGCAGTCGTTCATTTTCTTCGCCAGGATCACGCCGTTCTCAGCGGGGAAGTCTTCGGTGAGGGCGTAGCCGATGCCCATGTGGAGCGAGCCGTACATTTGGCCCTTAAGCTGCGTAGGATTGAGCACGCGGCCCACATCGTGCGCGGCGATCACCTTCGCGAGCTTGCCGTCGTCATCGAGAATGGCAACCTGCGTGGCGAAGCCGTAGCTGAGGTGCGTCTTGGGGCCGCCCGGCTTGTCGAGGTCGTAGCCGAGCTTCGACGTATATGTGCAGCTCCACTCGCCGAGGAACGTTTGGCCCACCAGGTCGGCCAGCGTCTTGCCGCTCGCCAATTCGGCCTTCAATTGCTTGCCCGCTTCGGCGATCGAATTGCCGGCGAGCACTGTGGCCCGGCTCGCCGTCGTCTGGCCGCAGTCGAGCTGAAATTTCGTATCGGTCGACACCTTCTTAAACACGCCCGCCGGCAGCCCAGTCGCTTCGACGGCGAATTGGATGCACAGCGTGAACAAGCCCTGGCCCATTTCGGTGAAGCCAGTGTGGATGTGAATCTCCTCCGGCCCGACGACGTGGAGAGCACTCTTGCCGAGGTCCGGCATGCCGTTGCCGATGCCGCAGTTCTTGATCCCGCAGGCGATGCCGGCATATTTCGCCGACTTGAACGCGTCCTTCACCGCTTCGAGAGTTTTTCGCAAGCCGAACGGCTTGTCGAGAATCTGGCCGGTCGCGAACGCTTCGCCGCGCTCCAGGATGTTCCGGTCGCGAATGTCGTACGCGTCGATGCCGACTTTCTCGGCCAATCGGTCGAGCAAGTTCTCGATCGCAAACGCCGCCTGGTTCGCGCCGAACCCGCGCATCGCCCCGCACGGCGGGTTGTTCGTGTACACGGCAAGCGACTCCATGTCGACCGCGGGCACGCGATACGGCCCCGTGCAGTGGCCGCCGGCGCGTTCGAGCACCTTCGCGCCGACCGAGGCATACGCCCCCTTGTCGCCAATGATGCGCGCCTGCACCGCCGTAATGTGCCCCTCGGCATCGCAACCGATCTTGTACTTAAGCTCGATCGGGTGCCGCTTCGGATGAATCCGGAAACTCTCGGGCCGCGTAAGCGTGACCTTTACCGGCCGGCCCATGTGCCAGGCCATGAGCGTGGTCTGGGCCTGGATCGACATATCCTCCTTGCCGCCGAACGCGCCGCCGTTGGAGACGAGTTCCGTCTGCACGCGGCTCCGGTCGATGCCGAGCACGCTCGCGCACTGCCGTTGGTCGTCGAACACGCCTTGGCCTTGCGTAAAGATGAAAATGGATTCGATTTCGGATTGCGGATTGCGGATTGCGGAATCTTCCTTACCTTGCTCAATCCGCAATCCGCAATCCGCATTCCGCAATTTCGGTATCGCGATGCACGACTCGGGTTCGAGAAACAAATGCTCGATCCGCTGCGTCTTGTACGAATCTTCGATAATGTGCGCCGACCGGCGAAACGCTTCTTCCACGTTGCCGCGCTTGAGCTTCGACTTGCTGAGCAGGTTCGTGCCGCGCTTCGGATGCACGAGCGGCGCTCCGGGCTCCAGCGCTTGGTGCGGATCGGTCACCGGCTCCAGCACTTCGTATTCGATATCGATCAGCTCGGCCGCCTTTCGTGCAAGCCGCTGATTGTCGGCCACGACGCTCGCAATAATATCGCCGCTGCAACGCGTTTCCTCGCCGATCGCCACGTACACCGGCCAGTCTTTTTCAATGAGGCCCACGTAGCGGTCGCCCGGCACATCGGCCGCCGTAAACACGCGATGTACGCCCTCGAGTTCCAGTGCACGACTCCCATCGATGCGAAGCACCTTCGCCCGCGGGTGATCGGTCAGCCGCACCGCGCCGTAGAGCATGTTCGGCACGACCATGTCGTCGACGAACTTGCGATCGCCAAGCACCGCGTCGTGACCCGTATAACGAGGCAGATCGGTGCCAACCCTGCCTGAAGCCGCTTCTGCCGACAGCGGCGGCAACTGCTCGCCGCGCCGCAATTTTGCGTACTGCTCGATGCTATCGACAATCTGCGTATAGCCCGTGCAGCGGCACAGGTGCGGCTTGAGTGCCGTCGTGATTTCCTCGCGCGAGGGGCTCGGGTTCTTATCACACAACCCCACGCCGCGCATTGCCATGCCTGGGATGCAGAACCCGCACTGCACGCCGCCGCAGCGCACGAACGAGTCAGCAATTTGCTGCCGATGTTCCTCATCGAGCCCTTCGAGCGTCGTGATCGACTTGCCCTCCGCCTTCTCGGGCGCGAGCGCACACGACAGTACGGGCTTGCCGTCCATTAGTACCGTGCAGCAACCACATTGGGCCTGCGGGGCACAGCCATTCTTGGGGGACGTAATGCCCAGGAAATCGCGGAGCACATCGAGCAGTGTCAGCCCGTCGTCCGGCGGCAAATCCAGCTGAATTTGCTCGCCATTGACCTGGCACGCAAGCTGACGAAGTCCGATCGACGGTTCGGTGGTTGCCGCCATGGCAGTTGGCCTCATTGCGAAATGAGAGGAGCCGATCAGCAATTCATCGTCGGACGGCCAATTCTGTCCGTCACCAATGGATCGTAGGACGGATAAATCGATCCGTCGACGGTCATGGACGGACAAATAAGCCCGTCCTACTTATGCCGCCTCGGCAAGGGTGGCCAACTCATGCCTGGAAGAAGCCGAATGTAGTCATCTCGCTCTGCGAGATGAAACCTCTCGCGGAGCGAGAGGGCTACACTCGGCCCAGACTCTCCTTCCACCGCGCTCAATTTTCGCATAGAATTTGCCCTCTTTCAAGAGTCATTGTAGCAGGCACGCTCCGTGTGCCGTCGCCGGAAAACGCAGACACCAACCCAGGGCGGTTACGGCACGCGGAGCGTGCCTACTACATTGGGGTATGAATGAGACAATCTATGAGCGGTAAAAACCAGTTCTTGCAAGCGGCCCAGAAGTACGAAAAGCCGATGGTGAAGTTCCTCCGCGAGATGATCGCCATTCCGTCGGAGTCGGCCGAGGAAGGGCAGGTGATTGCCCGGATCAAGCAAGAGATGGAGTCGGCCGGCGCCTTCGACAAAATCTGGGTCGACGGTCTCGGCAACCTCCTCGGCCAAGTCGGCAAACCCGGCCAAGGCAAGAAGCTGATCGCCATCGACGCCCACGTCGACACGGTCGGCGTTGGCAATCGCGACGAGTGGAAGCACGACCCGTACAAAGGCAAAGTGGCCGACGGCAAAGTCTGGGGCCGCGGGGCAGGGGACCAGGAAGGGGCCATTCCCGCGATGGTCTACGCCGCGAAGATTCTCCGCGATCTCAAGGTCGATATGTCGGAGTTCTACTTGCTCCTCACGTGCACCGTCATGGAAGAGGATTGCGACGGCCTGTGCTGGCAATACATCGTGAACGAAGACAAGATTCGCCCCGATGTGGTCGTCGTCACCGACTCGACCGACTGCAAGATCCTCCGCGGGCAGCGTGGCCGGATGGAGATCGGCGTCACTTGCCTCGGCAAATCCTGCCACGGCTCGATGCCCGAAAAGGGCGACAACGCCGTCTACAAAATCGCCAAGGTCGTGCGCGAGATCGAAGAGCTCAACACGCGGCTCAAAGGCGACGAGTTTCTCGGCAAAGGCACGATCACGGTCAGCTACATCGACTGCAAAACGCCGAGCCTCTGCGCCGTGCCGGGCCAGGCGTACATCCATCTCGATCGCCGGCTCACCGTGGGCGACACCAAGAAGTCGGCCGTCGCCGAAGTGAAAGACGCCATCCAGCGGGCCGGCGTCCAAGCGAAAGTCGAAGTGCTGCGCTACTCCCGGCCAAGCTATACCGGTCTCGTCTACGAAACGGAAAAGTACTTCCCGATGTGGTGCGAGGCTGAGGATTCGCTGCCCGTGCAGGCCGCGATCAAGGCCCACCACGAAACGCTCAACAAAACGCCGATCGTCCATCGCTGGACCTTCAGCACGAACGCGGTCTCGATCGACGGCATGTTCGGTATTCCGTGCGTCGGCTTCGGTCCCGCGCCGGAGAGCGTCGCCCACACGGTGAACGACTCGGTGCCGATCGAGCACCTCGTGAACTGCGCCGCCTTCTACGCCGGCTTCGGCCCCGCCTACTGCGACCTCGCCGCTGGCCGCGGCAACGGCAAGGCGCTGAAGATCAAACGACTGAAGTAACTAGAAGTAGTTTCAAAACTAGCAACGCGAACCGGACGTTAGCGCATTGCGGCTAATCCGATTAGCCGCAGGGCGCTAGCCCACGGTTTTGAAACTGCTTCTAATAATTTATCACCACAACGACACGACGAGCACGACGTTTCCGAGCCAACTTCTTACGTTGTGCCCGTTGTGTCGTCGTGGTTAATTACTGCTTAGAAACGAGCGACAGATGGCGAATTTGAAGGGTAAAGACTACATCGAAACACAGGACCTCAGCGATGCCGAGCTCGATTTGTTGCTCAACACGGCATCGGAGCTGAAGGCGAAGTACCATCGCGGCGAGCCCACGCTTCTGTTGCCGCATCAAACCGCCTTCCTCTTGTTCTTCGATAAGTCGACGCGGACCCGCAACGCGTTCGAAGCCGGCATGACGCAGCTCGGCGGCCACGCCCACTTCCTCGATTCCGACGCCACGCAAATCAGCCATGGCGAAACGCCCGAGGATACGGGCAAGATCCTCGCCGCCATGGGTCACGGCATCTGCATTCGCCACGACCTCGTGCTGAACGAAGGCAACAAGTACATGCGCGCGATGGCGGCCGCCGCGAACGTGCCGATCATCAATATGCAGTGCGACGTCGACCATCCGACGCAAACGCTGGCCGACATCATGACGATTCGCGAGCACTTCGGCACCGATCTCAAGGGTAAGAAGATCGCCGTCAGCTGGGCGTTCGCGCCCTCGTACGCGAAGCCGCTCAGCGTGCCACAGGGCCTCATCACCCTCATGACCCGCTTCGGCATGCACGTGTCGCTAGCCCATCCGCCCGGCTACAAACTCATCGACCGCACCGTCGAAGCCGCCAAAGCCAACGCAGCCAAGAGCGGCGGCAAGTTCGAGATCGTCGACGACATGGACGCCGCCTTCAAAGACGCCGACATCGTCTACCCGAAGAGCTGGGGCGTGTACGACCTCATGCTCGCTCGCCAAGAGGCCAAGACGAAGGACGAAGTCGCCGAAAACCAGAAAGCCTGCCTCGCGATCAACGCGAAGTACAAAGATTGGATCTGCGACGAACGGCGAATGAAGCTCGCCAAGAAGTCAGCCGTATACATGCACTGCCTGCCCGCCGACCGCGGCTCGGAAGTAACCGACGCAGTGATCGACGGCCCGCAGTCGATCGTGTTCCAAGAAGCCGAAAACCGCCTGCACACCGCCAAAGCCATCATGGCCTGCACGATGCGCGAACGGCCGTTCTGAGCGGCGGCTGTCGGCTGTTAGCTGTCGGCTATCAGCCAGAGTAAATCGTTCTTCTCTTGCCGATAGCTGAAAGCCGATAGCCGACAGCCATGAATGACATCAGCAAAAGACTTGTTGTCGCATTGGGTGGCAATGCCATCAGTGCGCCCGGCAAGATCGGCGACATCGACGAGCAGTTCGCACAGGTGAGCGAAACGGCCGAGTGCCTGTGCGACGCCTTGGAGCGCGGCTACCAGCTCATCGTGACGCACGGCAACGGCCCGCAGGTGGGTAATGTCCTGCGGCGGGTTGAGATCGCCCGCAGTGAGTTATATCCAATCCCGCTCGAAGTGTGCGTAGCCGACACGCAGGCCGGTATGGGCTACATGATCGCCCAGTGCCTGTCGAACGTGATGAACCGCCGCAACCTGCCGAACGACGTGACGGCGATCGTCACCACGGTGCTGGTCGACCCCGAGGACCCGGCATTCCAGTCGGCCGACAAAGCGATCGGCCCGCACCTGACCGAGGCTCAAGCGGAGCAGCATCGCACGAAGGACGGCTGGCAGCTCCGCGATGAAGGCAACGGCCGCTTCCGCCGCGTCGTGCCCTCGCCGCAACCACGCAAAATCATCGAGCTGCCGGCCATCGACCAGCTCGTAAATGCCGGACAGATCGTCGTGTGCTGCGGCGGCGGCGGCATTCCCGTCGCCGTCGACCCCCTCGGCCGTGTGCGCGGCGTGGCGGCCGTCATCGATAAGGATCGCACCACGGGTCTGCTCGCACGTCACCTGCAAGCGCCCACGCTCGTCATCCTCACTGCCGTCGAATATGCCTGCATCAACTTCGGCAAACCGGATGAGCGGCGACTCGAAACCATCACTGCCGACGAAGCCGAAACGTACCTGAAAGCCGGCCAATTCGGCGCCGGCTCAATGCGCCCCAAAATCGAAACCGGCATCGACTTCGTCCGCAACTCGCCCCACGCCGACGCCGTCGCGATCATCGCCCACGTCAACCAATTCGCCGCAGCCCTCGACGGCAAAAGCGGCACGCGAATTGTGAGATGATATTTTTATACCGCTAATCTTCACTAATAACCGCTAATCCAGCCTCATTAGCGTCGATTAGCGCAGATTAGCGGTTCAGATCGGTATATTCGCCATTCGGTCGTGCAATGATTTCGCGACTCTCACCGATTTGCGGCGCATCGCCACCTCATCGCCAGAAACAACCTCGCCATTACGCAGCAACCACTTGCCGGCGACCATCACATCGCGGACAAACTCCGGACCCATGGCAAACAGAAAATGGCTGGCGAGATTGTCAGCAGAAAGCGGCGTGGCCGGCCGATAGTTCGTGAGCACGAGGTCGGCGGCGGCGCCGCGTTCGAGCACGCCGAGCTTCACGCCCAGACAGTTCGAAGCCATACGTGCCGACGCGCCGAGCATCTTGAGCGAGTGGCCGAACGGCACCGGCAAACTGGCGTCATGGCTCTTAAATTCCGCAACGCGTGCTTCCCGCCACATATCGGCGCCGATGCCGTCGGTGCCCAGTTGCGGCGGCCGCGCAAACTTCGCTACCCGCGTGTAACCGACGCCGTTGTTCATGTTCGACGACGGATTGTGCGCCAGTTGCAGAAGTTCGCGCTCGTTAACCACCTCAATTTCGCCCTCGGACAAGTGCGTGCCGTGGCCAAAAATCGTTCCGGGCACATCCAGCAGCCCCGTGCGTTGGAACCGCTCCAGGAGTCCGCAGCCGAAACGCTCGCCAGTGATCTTGGCGTCAACCGGATCCTCGGCCACATGAATGTGCACGCCAACACCCAGCCGCTTGGCGAGTTCCACGCAGCCGATCAGCGTATCTTCGTTGATCGTAAAACTGGCATGGGCGCCGACCAGCGCGGCGAAGCGGCCAGTCGCCCGGCGCTTGCAATCCTTGATGTATCGCTCGTTTTCCTGCAGCCCCTGCCGGCCTTCACCCGCGCGATTGCGGTCTGTGACCTCGTAGCACAGCACGCCGCGCGGTCCGATAGTCGCAATGCCTGCTTCCAGCGCGGAAAGACTGCCCTCGATCGCGTTCGGCGAGGCATGGTGATCGATCAGCGTCGTCGTGCCGCAGCGAAGTGCCGCCAGCGCGCCGATCTGGCCGCTGACTTCAACGCTTTCGAGCGTGTGCGCCCGGTCGAGCCGCCACCAAATGAACTGCAAAATCTCGTGGAAGTTCCGCGGCGGCCGCGGCGGCGCCGGCATTCCGGCCGCGAGGGCCGAGTAAAGGTGCGTGTGACCATTCACCAACCCGGGCATCAGCACCGCGCCGGCACAATCGACAATCGCGTCGCCTGGCTCAGCCGCGACATCGCCGCCGACCGCCGCGATACAATCGCCGTCGACACGCAAATTGCCCGCCTCCACCAACGGTGGGTCCAGTTGAACGAGCAAGGCATCGCGAAAGAAAGCACCCATTGGATTCACCACCACGACACGAAGAACACGAAGATAAGAGAAAGAAATAACAAAAGCGAATACTACTTCAAGTCCAAGTGCCAACGATTGCCGCCATGGAGCGCAAAGTTGAACCGGTCTTTCTTCGTGTCCTTCGTGCCGTCGTGGTTAATTATTTACCCATCGAACCTAGAGCAAATCCAGCACACCCGTGCGTTCATTGAACGACTCAATCTGCTCGTCCCAGTCGTCAACCTGCGCGAATTGCTGCTGCCAGAAATCGGGGTTCCACAGCTCGCGCAGTTCGTCGGCCGTGCGGCCTTGTTGTTCGACCCACGTGAAGTACTTGAAGTTGTGGAGCGCCTTGCGGTCGAAATACGTGAGCTCGCGCACATGGTCGGTGACAATGCCGTCCAAATAGCGTGCTCGATCGTAAGCCGCGCGCTCCGTCGTGTAGGGACCATGTTCGGCGGCGAGTTCTTCGACGCGGCTCGCGTACATGCCGGCGGAATCAGTGAGGCAGGTGAAGATGACGTCGCGGCCGTCCATGTCGAAGTACTTCGCCGTCTTGATCGCGGCCACCAAATTGCAGATGCCCGAAATGCCCACGAGCGTCAACTGCTGCACCAACTGTTCTGGCAACTTTTGCTTGAGCACCGCTTGGCCGGTTGCATCATTGAACAGCCGCAGCAGGGCCAGGCATTGTTCGTCGTCGATCGCGGCGACCATGTCGGTGTTCCGCACGTTGTGGATCCACGGCACATGCTTATCGCCAATGCCCTCGATGCGGTGGCCGCCGAAGCCGAGTTGGTACAGCGTGGGGCATTGCAGCGCTTCCGTCGCCACCACGCGAATATGCGGATGCACCGTGCGCAGATAATCGCCGGCCGCGATCGTGCCGGCACTGCCGGTCGCCGATACATAGCCGCTCAATCGCGAGCCACCGCCGATCCAGCCAAAAATTTCGTCGATTGTTTTGCCAGTGACGTTGTAATGCCAGGCCGCGTTGCCGAACTCTTCAAACTGGTTGAAGATCACACAGTCGGGCCGCGTGCGGCGGATCTCCCAGCACTTGTCATAAATTTCTTTCACGTTCGATTCGCAGCCCGGCGTGGCGATCACTTCGGCACCGATATCCTTCAGCCACGCGAACCGCTCGCGGCTCATTTCCTCCGGCAGAATCGCCACCGCCGTGCAACCGACGAGCGCCGAGTCGAACGCTCCGCCGCGGCAATAGTTGCCCGTGCTCGGCCACACGGCCTTGTGCTGCGTGGGGTCGAACTGACCGCTGACGAGCTTCGGCACGAGGCAGCCGAACGCCGCGCCGACTTTGTGGGCTCCGGTGGGAAAGAACTTTCCGACGAGGCCGATGATCCGCGTTTCGACGCCTGTGAGCTCCGGTGGGAATTCGATCCAGTTGCCTTGGTTGTACAAGCCGCCGCGTTCGACCGGCTCGTTCTTCCACGTGATGCGGAACAGGTTCACGGGGTCGAGGTCCCACAGGCCAACGTTCTTGAGCCGCTGGCGGATTTTCTCCGGCACGCTGCTCGGGTCGCGCATCTGGGCAAATGTCGGCAGCAAAATCTTCCGCTCGCGAAAACGTTCGATCGTGCGAGCCAGTACTTTTTCGTCAACTTGCATGCTGATATCGAACCTTCCAAACTGCTTGCTAATACGGAAGAAGCTCTCGCAGAGGCGCGGAGAACGCAGAGCCAAGACTTATTATCTCTGCGCCTCTGCGCCTCTGCGAGAGCTTTCTAGAACTTGTGACACGGCGGCGACATTGGGGTCGACCGGGATCGGCTGGCCGCCGGCGCGGATCGCGTTCTTGGTGTCCTTGAGGCCGCTGCCGGTGACCATGACGAGCACGCGTTCGTGCGGCGCGATGATCTTCGAACCGATCGCTGATATCACTGCTGCAAGCGAAGCCGCCGCTGCCGGCTCGGCGAACACGCCATGCCGCCCAGCGAGCCGCATCGCATCCAGGATCGCATCGTCGCTCGCCGTCACGACCACGCCGTTCGATTCGCGAATCGCGTTCACGGCTTTCCGCCAGTTGCGCGGCACGTGCACGTCGATGCTGTCGGCGATCGTCTTCCCGGTTCCGGTCGGTGGGATCGAGCCATGTTCGAGCGCGTGCGCAATCGGCTTCACGTGCTCGGCCTGAGCCGCGATCAGCCGTGGCAGCCGATCGATGACGCCCAGCTCGTGCATCTGCTTGATGCCCTTCCAGATGCCGGCGATCGTGCAGCCATCGCCCACGCTCACGGCCACCCAATCGGGAACGCCGCCGAAATTTGCCGATTGTTCTCCGAGCTCGAGCCCGGCCGTCTTTTTGCCTTCCACCAGCACCGGGTTAATCGCACAGTTGCGATTGTACCAGCCAAATTTGTGGCACGCCTGCGAACACAGATCGTACGCCGCGTCGTACGAAGCCTGCACGGCGAACACCGTCGCGCCGAACACCTGCAATTGGGCGACCTTCGGCTCCGGTGCAGCCGACGGCACGAAGATGTATGCCGGCAGCCCCGCGAGCGCGGCATGCCCGGCGAGGCTGCTCGCCGCATTGCCCGTCGAGGCACAGGCAATCGTCTTCGCTCCCACTTGCAGTGCGTGGGCCACGCCGACCGAACTTGCGCGGTCCTTAAACGACGCCGTGGGGTTGCGGCCATCGTCCTTGAGTAGAATTTGTCGCAGTCCCAGGTGCTGGGCCAGCCGGCTCGCATCGATCACGGGCGTCCAGCCGACGTTCCAATCGTGCCGAATCGCCGACGCCTCCAGCGGCAACAGCTCCGCGTACCGCCAATGATTGAGCCGCCGGCCCGAGAGCGGCTGGGCATTCCATGCCGCTTCCACGCGATCGAGATCGTAGCCAATATCGAGAATGCCGTCGGCCGGCCCACACCGCGGGCAGGTCATCCACGTCGCTTCGGCCGTAACAAGATTCGCTCCTGGAAACGAAGACCCACAGTGAATGCACGTCAATTCGGTCACAAAACCCGGCATATTCCCTTAACCTTTCCCACTCGAATGTAACCGCACGCACTTGCGCAAGCCAGGGTGATTGGCGACTGTTATAATGTGGTCTTGCGCGACGTTGTCGCGGTCGGCGGTTGGAACTTCAAACGACAGCCACGCTCCGTCGTCGTCGCTGGCCTCCTCACTGGCGATCCATCACAACGCCCACAACCCACTCCTACGCCGGCATCTCACAGCATTCCGCCTTACCGCATGGTCGATCTCCACTGCACGCCGTTCGTCGACATGATCCAGCGCATGCGGCTGGAATTTCGCAATCAACAAGCGATTTTCGACCTGCCGGCTCGCAAGTGGTACATCCCGCCGGTTGGCGATGACGCGCCTGATCTGTCGGTCGCGTTTCACGATCGCGTGGCCGGCAATGCCAGCGGCCCCGCCTCCGGCCCACAGACGCAGATGGCGCAGAATCTGGTCCTCTCGTGGCTCGGCGGCGGGCGGATCATGGAGCTTAAGACCGTTCAAGTGAACGACGAGCTGGCGATCTCGCGGCCGTGCATCGATGCGGCGAACGTGTGCTACAACGTCGAATGGTCGCAGGAATTGCTGGTGGCCGAGTCGCTCGACCAGTATGTGCAAGGTGCGCTGCTGATCCACATGCTCCGGCACGCACCGGACGTGTTCGGCCGCCCGTTTGGCGATGTGTCGCTGGCCGGCACCAGCGGCGAGCCGATCTACGACATGTCGATCGGCTACGATTTGGCCGGCATCAAGACGCCGAAGGTCGTGAACTTCATTCGCGGCATGATCAACGCGACGGAGAGCGTCGCCCGCTTGCGAGAGCAAATTCCGCGCTGGCTTGGCCCGCTCCGCGACCTGGATTACCCAACGGCAGTCAGCCGCAGCATCACGCTCTCGACCTTCCACGGCTGCCCGGCGGAAGAGATCGAGCGCATCTGCGAGTTCTTGCTCACGGAACTCGACGTGCATGTGATTGTCAAGATGAACCCGCCGATGCTTGGCAAGGAGCGGCTCGAACACTTGCTGTACGACGTGATGGGCTACACGGATCTGCTTGTAAACGAAAAAGCCTATACGGCCGGGCTGCAGTTCGACCAGTCGCTCGAGATCTGCCGGCGACTTGCAGCGCTCGCCGCCGCCCGCGGCTTGCAGTTCGGCGCGAAGTTCTCGAACACGCTCGAAGTGGAGAACCATCGGCAGTTTTTTCAGCCGAGCGAGAAGATCATGTATCTCTCCGGGGCGCCGCTGCACGTGATCACGCTCACGCTCGCGGCGGAATTCCGCAAGGCGGTGGGCGATGCCTTTCCGATCTCGTTTTCCGCGGGCATCGATCGCAAGAACTTTCCTGGCGTTGTCGCCTGCGGCATCGTGCCTGTGACCACGTGCACCGATCTGCTCAAGACGGGCGGCTACGGCCGGCTGCCGCCGTACCTGTACGATCTGCAGAAGGAAATGCAGAAAGTGGGCGCCCGCACGATTGCCGACTTCATTCTCGACTATCGCGGCCAACGTGCGGCCGCCAACGGCGACCCGGTGCGAGCCGCGGCGCTGAACATGCCGATTGTCGTTGCCGCAACGCAGGCCGACCCGCGTTATCGCGCCCCGCAGAATCGCGCGGTGCCCAAGAAGATTGATTCGCACCTCGTCACGTTCGACTGCATCACGTGCGACAAATGCATTCCCGTGTGCCCAAACGATGCCAACTTCGCCTATTACACCGGCGAGATCCGCCTCACGTATCGCGACATCGAAGTGCGACCCGATGGCAGCTTGGCGCCGGTCGGCGACGAGCAGGTGTTCGCGCTTGAAAAGTCGGAGCAAATCGCCAACTTCGCCGATTACTGCAATCACTGCGGCAACTGCGACACGTTTTGCCCCGAGTACGATGGCCCGTACTTGAAGAAGCCCAACTTCTACGGCAGCAGAAAGTCCTTCGACGCTGGCGCGCCGCACGACGGCTTTGTGCTCGAGCGCAGCGGCACCGAGCACACGCTCGTCGGCCGGATCAGCGGCCGGTTGTACCGCTACGAGCAGCGAAATGGCGAAAGCAGCTATGACGACGGCATCGTCAAGGTCAGCATCGGCGGCCGCGCGGGGTTCGCGCTCGATGCCGGCAGCATTCCGCCAGCCGCGCCGCATGTGATCGACGTCGGCCGCATCTACGCGATGGCCACGCTGCTTCATGGCATTACCGACGCGACGCGCGTTCACGCGGTGAACACGCCGCTGCTCAGTGATCGAGAGACGCCGGTGGACGCCAGTTGAGTGAAGAGAGGACGGAAGTTCCGGCAATCTAATCGGGTGCCACGCCCTGGATTGGTACGTCGTCAATTGGCGTGGCCGACAAGCTCGATGCGATAGGTCGACCAGTCGATTTTCAGTTTCCGCATGCGCGCCCGCAGTGTGTGTGGATTGATCGCGAGCAGTTTCGCCGCACCGCCAGGTCCTTCGATCCGGCCACGAGTCGCTTTTAGCGCCGACTCGATGTGCAGCCGCATCGCATCATTGAGCGTGACCAATCGCGGCGGGTTCGAACCATGGCCATTTGTGTGCAGCTCGGAGTGCCGATTGTCAACGCGCAACATGACCGGCGCTGCCACGCCGAGCGCCGCCGCGAGTTCCAACGTCCGGCCGTCACCCAGGATGGCCGCGCGGTCGATTACCGCCCCCAGTTCGCGAATGTTGCCCGGCCAATCGTAGCTTTCCAGCAACCGCAAATCGGCCTCCGTCGGCTCAACAGATGCGAGCCCGAAGCGGATTGCCGCTCGCTGCGTAAAATGCCGCGCCAATGCGGCAATGTCGCCCACGCGATCGCGCAGAGGCGGCAGGAGAATTGGGAACACGGCGATGCGATACCACAGGTCTTCGCGGAACGTGCCCTCGCGAACCATCGCCGCGAGATCACGGTGCGTGGCCGCCACAACCCGCACATTGACGCGAATCGGCTTCGCGCCGCCCACCCGTTCAACGTAGCCGTCTTGTAGCACGCGCAAGAACCGCACCTGAGCATCGAGCGGCAACTCGCCGATTTCGTCGAGGAACAGCGTCCCCATGTCGGCCCGCTCGAACCATCCCTGGCGAGCCTCGGCCGCTCCGGTAAAGCTGCCTTTCTCATGACCGAACAGCTGTGAATCGATCAACTCCCGCGGAATCGCACCGCAATTCACGCGCAGAAACGGCCCGCTGTGCCGCTCGCTGCGATTGTGAATCGCGCGGGCCACCAACTCCTTGCCCGTGCCCGTCTCGCCCAGAATCAATACCGGCACTTCTGACTTGCTCACCAGATCGACGCGCTGCATCACAGGAGCGAGGCCTGCGTCTTCGCCGACAATTGTCTCGCCCGAGTCGCTGCGGCCTAAGCGCCGCAAGAGCGCCTGCCGCTCGGCTTCCGCCGCTTGCCGGAGGGCCGCAAGCTCGTGCAAGCGGGCGTCGTTATCAAGCGCCACCGCCAGCGGCTCACGTACCGAATCGAGCAATTCGTGGTGCTGCGGCGTAAACAGCTTGCGCTGCGCTGCGACAGCGAACAACACGCCGCTCGACCCGTGCTCGCCGAGCAGCGGCGCGAGCAGCCAATCCTCCGCCGCCAAAGGCAAACGCAACAGTTTGGCAATCGGCAGCGAGCGGCCATCGGGGGTTTGCTGACTGGGGAAACGTTGCCGAAGCCAACGATCGAAGCGCCGCCAATCGCTCTCCGACAGCTGGACCTCGCTGCTGCCATTGCCAAGAACTTGTGTCGGCCATTGGGCAACAAACAGCACGCGGCGATGCTCCGCATCGACGCGGCCCACGACGAACGCATCCAACGGCACTTGCTCAGCGAGAAGTTCCGCCGTCGTTTCGGTCGACTCGCTGATTTCCAAATGGCGGGAGATGGTTTGCCACAGCGACAATTGCAATGCTTGCATTACCATACTAAGTTGATCACCTCTGTGATATTTCCGCGTCAACAATCACATATGATGGAGCTTACTATTATATTTAACGGAAACACCTTCTGCAACGCCAGCATAAGCCACGGCTAGCAGCGCGTTTCTGCGGATTTTAGCTGAATCCTGAGGGTGCATACTGCTTGGCATTGCAATTGCGTTGCCAGTGCATCGCAGCACCGCTGCACTTCGGGCCACCAATCTTGGGCGCAAGTTTCGGGAGTTATTGCGATGGTCAATGCGGATACCGCCGAGGAAGGTCCAGCTTCGGGCCTGACGGCATCACCCCTTCGCCGTTCGGCCGCACGTTCCTATGTGACGCTCGCCCTAGCCGCCGGCTTGTGCGCACTGGGTGGCTGTGATTCGCGGATCGCCGGTGTTTCCACGTCAACCGATTCAGCGACCGCCGCTGCCAATCGTAGCGACGCTTCCGCTGCGAAGCCGGCCGTCGAGTTGCTCAACGTCTCGTACGACCCCACGCGCGAATTCTATGCCGACTTCAACAAAGCATTCGCCCAACATTGGTTGGAAGAGCACGGCCAACAGGTGACGGTAAAGGTCTCGCACGGCGGCTCCGGCGCGCAAGCCCGATCGGTGATTGACGGCCTCAAGGCTGACGTCGTCAGCCTTGCCATTGCTTACGATATCGATCAAATCGCCGACCTCACCAAGAAACTGCCTGCCAACTGGCAAGAACGGCTGCCAAACAACAGCAGCCCGTATCGTTCAACCGTCGTGTTCCTGGTTCGCAAAGGCAATCCGAAAGCGATCAAGGACTGGAACGACCTCTTAAGCGATGGCGTCGACGTCATCACGTCGAACCCGAAAACTTCCGGCGCCGGCCGCCTAGCCTACCTCGCTGCGTGGGGCTATGCCCTCAGAGCGAATAACAACGACGAAGCCAAGGCGAAGGCATACATCGCCGCGCTCTACAAGAAAGTGCCGGTGCTCGATTCCGGTGCTCGCGGCTCGACGACTACGTTCGTGCAGCGCGGCATTGGCGATGTGCTGCTCGCCTGGGAAAATGAAGCGTTGCTCGCGATCAAGGAGCTGGGACCCGAACAGGTCGAGCTCGTTGTGCCGTCGATCAGCATTCTGGCCGAACCGCCGGTAGCGCTCGTCGACGCCAACGCCCAAACGAACGGCACGATTGAAGTCGCGAAAGCGTACGTCGAGTATCTTTACACCCCGGCCGGTCAGAAGCTCGCGGCCAAACACTACTATCGGCCCAGCATGCCGGAGTTGGTTGATGCTGAGGTTCTCAAACAGTTTTCGCAGCTCACGCTGTTCAGTGTGAAAGATGTGTTTGGCTCTTGGCGAGAAGCCACCGATAAGCATTTTAAAGACGGCGGCGTCTTTGATTCGATTTACGAAGCGCGCTAAACGCGCCGCTCGCGGCCGATTTTCCACCCTCCGGCGTCGGAGACGCCCACCTTCCACAAGGGATTGCGCACGGTTCGATGACTCTCCCCGGTTCCAAAAAAACGGCTCTCCCTGGCTTCGGCCTCACGATGGGCTACACGGTGTTGTACCTGAGCCTCATCGTGCTGCTGCCGCTCGGCGCGCTGGTGATCAAGAGCGCCACGCTTGGTTGGGAAGGCTTCTGGCACGCGGCCTGGAATCCGCGCGTGGTGGCCTCCTACAAACTCACGTTCGGCACGTCGCTCGTGGCGGCCACGATCAACGCGGCTTTCGGTCTGATGGTCGCCTGGACGCTCGTTCGCTACTCGCTTCCCGGCAAACGTTTCATTGACGCAATGATCGACCTGCCGTTCGCGCTGCCCACGGCTGTCTCGGGCATCGCCCTCACCGCGGTGTACGCCAAGAATGGCTGGATCGGCCAGTATCTGGAGCCACTTGGAATTCGCGTAGCGTTCACGCCGCTCGGCATCATCATCGCTCTCACGTTCATCGGCCTGCCGTTTGTTGTCCGCACGCTCCAGCCGGCGATCGAGGAGATCGATCGCGAAGCGGAAGAAGCGGCCGCCAGCCTGGGCGCGACCCGGTGGCAAACGTTCTGGCGCGTGATTTTCCCTGGCGTCATGCCGGCACTGCTCACGGGCTTCGCGCTGTCGTTTGCCCGGGCGCTCGGCGAGTACGGCTCGGTGGTGTTCATCTCCGGCAACATGCCGATGCGAACGGAAATCGCTTCGCTCCTCATTATCACGAAGCTCGAACAATACGACTACGCCGGCGCGACGGCCATCGCGACGATGATGCTGGCCGCCTCGTTTGCTGTGCTGTTCGCGATCAACGCCCTGCAGTGGTGGACGACGCGCAAATACCGGGGGATCGCATGAGCACCGTTGCACAATTACCGCTGGGTGGAGTCGCGCCCAAGGGCTCGCTCGTCGAAACCAATCTCGCCGGACGCTTGCGGCTGGCGACTGACGAGCGAGCCTGGGTTAAAGGGCTGCTGATCGGCGCGACGCTCGCCTTCCTCGCGCTCGTGCTGTTCTTGCCGCTCGTGGCGATTTTTGCCGAAGCGCTGCGCCGCGGCCTCGCCGTGTACTTCGCGAGCTTCACCGATGCCAACGCGCTGTCGGCGATTAAGCTTACGCTGCTGGTGTCGGTAATCTGCGTGCCGCTCAACACGGTGTTCGGTCTTGCGGCGGCTTGGGCAATCGGCAAATTCCAGTTCCCTGGGAAGAGCGTGCTGATCACGCTGATTGACCTGCCATTTGCCGTGTCGCCCGTGATCTCTGGCTTGATCTTCGTGCTCCTGTTCGGTCTGCGCGGCTGGTTCGGCCCGTGGCTCGACGCCCATCACCTGCAAATCATCTTCGCCACGCCAGGCGTTGTGCTGGCCACGATCTTTGTGACATTTCCGTTCGTCGCTCGCGAGGTGATTCCGCTCATGCAAGAGCAGGGCACCGATGAAGAGCTCGCCGCTGTGTCGCTCGGCGCGAGCGGTTGGCAAACGTTCTGGCGTGTCACGTTGCCGAACGTGAAGTGGGCGGTCTTGTACGGCGTCATCTTGTGCAACGCCCGGGCGATGGGCGAGTTCGGCGCCGTGAACGTGGTCTCCGGCCACGTGCGCGGCAGCACAAACACTTTGCCGCTGCATGTCGAGATTCTTTACAACGAATACAACTTCGCCGCGGCCTTTGCCGTGGCCTCGCTCCTGGCGCTGTTGGCAGTCGTTACGCTGGCCGCGAAGTCGGCCGTCGAATGGCGCGTGCGCCGTGAGTTTGAGCAAGCCCTTGAGCCCGCGCGGGCAGAGGAATAACGATGAGCATTGAACTGACCCACATCAGCAAGTCGTTTGGCAGCTACCAGGCGCTGCGCGATGTAAGCCTCGCCATTCACGACGGCGAACTGGTCGCGCTGTTGGGCCCCAGCGGCTCGGGTAAGACGACGCTGCTGCGAATCATCGCGGGCCTCGATACGCCGGAAGCCGACGACCGGGCACGCATCCGCTTCTACGAGGAAGACGTCGCCAATCGCCCGGCCGCGGAACGCCGCGTGGGCTTCGTGTTTCAACACTATGCGCTCTTCCGCCACATGACGATCTTCGAAAACGTGGCGTTTGGCATGCGGGTGATGCCCCGCAAGGCCCGGCCGGCGAAGGCGGAAATCGAACGCCGCGTCACGGAGCTGCTCCGCCTGGTGCAGCTCGATGGACTCGGCCGGCGATTCCCCTCGCAACTCTCCGGCGGCCAGCGGCAACGCGCGGCGCTCGCTCGGGCGCTCGCCGTGGAGCCACGCGTGCTGTTGCTCGATGAACCGTTCGGAGCGCTCGATGCCAAAGTGCGGCAGGACCTGCGGACTTGGTTGCGGCGGCTGCACGATGAGATTCACGTCACGAGCATTCTCGTGACGCACGACCAGGAAGAGGCCCTCGAAGTGGCCGACCGCGTCGTCGTGATGAACCAGGGTCGCATCGAACAGGTCGGCACACCGGAAGAAGTGTTCCACAAACCGGCCACGCGATTCGTGATGGAATTTCTCGGCCAGGTGAATATGTTCCGCGGCCGCGTGCAGGGCGGCAAGGCGATGCTCGGCGGCGTGCCGCTCGATGGCGTCGCACTCGACGGCCACCTCTTCCCCGGTAAAGACGACGGCGCCGCCATGGTGTACATGCGGCCGCACGAACTGGATATCAAACTCTACAAAAACGGCGCCCCGAGCTTTCCGGCGATGGTCACCCGCATCAACCCGGCCGGCTCGATCGCGAAGGTCACCACACGCACCACCGAAGGGCAAGATGTACTCATCGACCTCAGCCTGGATGAGTACCAACGCCTTAGCTTGACCGAAGGAACGAACGTTTTCATCTATCCGAAGAACGCTCGCGTGTTCTTGCCGGAATACGAAATCTAGGCGAGGAGAGACCGATCATGATCGGTGGAGGAACGACCGTGAGCGAGCCCATTGTGAAACACGCAAAGATACCTGCGCCGTCGTTGAACGGCGTGGCTGACGCCGCGGCGGAGGAAGCGCTCGCGCAAATTCGTGAGTCGCTACGCGGATTGAAATTCGGGTCGGTGAACATCATCGTGCAAGACGGTGTTATCATCCAGATCGATCGCACGGAGAAACACCGGTTGCGCGCCAATCGCAACAACAGCTAGCCATTTCTTTTCCACGAACCACAACCCTCTTTTTAACAACTCGCAGCCGACTGGTATGACCGGAGGCGCACAACCACATCGCTGGGAGGTCGCTTTCGATGGTTACTACCAGTTCGCGCATTCACGCACAGCAACGCCGCCCTTGGGCCATCCGGGCGGCATTGCTTCTGGCCACTCTGGGCCCGGGTGCGTGTTGCGGCTGTAACCGCTCGGAAAATCACGTCGCGGTGCATCCGGTCGAGGGTGCGATTCAATTCCGCGGCAAGCCTCCGGAAGGCGCTTTTGTTTCTTTGGTTCCCAAGGACGCCAAACAGGGAGTGCCGAATCCGCGGGCCACTGTCGCGAAGGACGGTTCGTTTGCCGTCACCACATACGACGGCAACGATGGCGCGCCCGAAGGCGAGTACGTGTTGACCGTGCAGTGGTACAAGCCAGTTCGTCAGGGGGATGAGTTGGTCGGCGGGCCCAACGCGTTGCCGGTCAAGTATGCGTCAGCGCGGACATCGGATATCACCATCCGCGTCGCGGCCGGCGACAACCACCTACCGCCAATCCAGTTGCGTTAGTTTCGCGTCCGGAAACACCGCACGTTACGCCAGCCGATTTGAGTCGGCTCATTTTCGAGGGCGAACGGCGTCTCAGTCAGACGCCCAACCAAACGCCATCATCAATCAGGGAGTTTCGAAATAGGGAGTATTCGCATGACACGCCATTCCATCAGTATTCGTAGCATCGGAGGCGCGCCGGCAAGCGTGAACGCTCCGCCACACAGCAACGCCGCCGCATCGCGCAGTGGTTTCACGCTCGTCGAGTTGCTCGTCGTGATCGCGATCATCGGCATCTTGGTTGCGCTTCTGCTGCCCGCCATTCAAGCCGCCCGCGAAGCGGCCCGCCGCAGCTCGTGCCAGAACAATATCCGGCAGCTCGGCATCTCGATGCACAATTACGTCGACACGAAGAAGACGTTTCCGTCGAGCATCCGCCCGCCGGGACTGACGAACGCTCCGCGTATCGCCGGCTTCACGCTGATGTTGCCGTTCTTCGAAGAAGGTTCGAAGTTCGATCAATATGATCAAGCCAAGAACTGGTCCGACAACACCGTGAATGCGAAGGGCGCGCGGAACAAGGACATCGTGAACACGAAGATTGCCATTCTTCAATGCCCCTCGGTGCCCGAACCAAATCGCCTCGACGGCGTGCCGGAAATCAGCCCCTGGACGCCCGACACCGGCGCGGTGACCGATTACTCGCCCACGATCTTTGTCGACAAGCGGTTGCGTCCGGATCCGGCGAATCCGAGCTCGGCGTCGAACCTGGTTGATGAAGCCGCGCCGCCGAATGCCACGATGCCGCCGGCCGCCGGTTCGCCAGGTCTGGGCTTGTTGGCCTACAACGTGCCGGCCAAAATTAACCAGGTCACCGACGGCCTGTCAAAGACAATCGCGTACGCCGAGTCGGGCGGCCGGCCGTACCTGTATCGCGGCGGCCGCCAGATCGAAACGTTTCCCGCGAAGCGGGTCAACGGCGGCGGCTGGTGCCGCCCAGCCAGCGATATCAGCATCGACGGTACGAGCGGCGACGGCGCCACCGACGTCGGCACCTGCGCAGTCAACTGCACGAACGGCATTGAAATCGGCGCCACATTCCCGCACCCCTATTACAACTCCGTGGGCACAGGCGAGCCATACGGCTTTCACCCCGGCGGCGCAAACTTCTGCATGGGCGATGGTTCAGTGCGCTGGCTGAACGCTGATATCAACATCCGCGACTTCGCCCGGCTCGTCACGCGCGCTGGCAGCGAAATCAGCACGGACCAATAGTCGCGGTTGTCCGCATCGCTCGAGAAACACTTGGCACAGACTCCCTGGCGTTGCCACAGCGGATCGGCCGGCCTGCAAAGCCCGGCGACCGCTCGGCAACGCCCTTTTCTTTGCGCGTTTTATCGTGAAGTCAATGCGCGGTCAGCCGGCGCTCGGCCGTAATGCTTCCTCGCAGCGCTGGCATGGCTCGATGGCACATCGATTGCGACCCGGCCTTACGGCATCACGCCACTCGCAGCAAAACGTCCTTTTCGAGAGGAGGCCATGTATGACGTTAGCAACGCGCAATGAAATTGAATATCTCAACGCCCTCGACCGGGATCGCCGACTTGATCGCGATCTCTTCGAAGCTCTCGGCGACCGGCTCGAAGCATTGCGGCGGTTTGACCAGTGGGTGAGCGAGAGCGATTGGCATCCCCGACACGTAGCATGGGGAGTCGATATCGATCGCCCGTTGAAGGACCTTTAAATCTGAAGGTTCTCGGTCCAACAAACACATGGAGGCACTTATGAATGGCGACATCATTAAAGCCAACTGGAAACAAATTCGCGGTAAGATCCGTGAAAAGTGGGGCGAATTGACGGACGATGATCTCGACCGCATCGAAGGACAGCGAGATCAACTCCTCGGCGCCGTGGAGAAGAAGTACGGGCTCGCCCGAGATGAAGCAGAGCGGCAGGTGCGCTCGTTCGAAACCGCACTGCCTCGCTAGACTTGCCGAATTCTTAGCGCGTTACAGGCGCCGGTTCACGCCGCGTGACTGGCGCCTGTTTTTGTTGGTTCACGGACTCGTCTTCCATCTTGTCGCCGGCGCGATGCAGCAATTCCGCGCCAGATTGCATAACCTTGCTCGTATCCTGACGAATCGCGTTGGTTTCCAGATTGATGCTCGCATGGTCGGCATCGCGACGGAACGAAATCCAGCCGACCAGCGACCCCACGACGATCAAAACAAGCACAATCAGGACTAGCCGCATAGATCACCTCGCATTGCCGACTGAATGTCGAAAATCGTTCCGGGCCGCCGTGCCTCAGTACGAATCCTTTATCAATCGGCCAGCAATCGATGTACCGACACATCGAGCGAGCATGCGTGTCGCAATGACACCGTGCTGGTTGTTTCTTGACCGTTTTCGCCACCGCAGACTAGTCATTCTTAGCTGCGGCCTGCTAAAGCATCTGTACTTGCGGAGTTTTGTGCGCCGATCAACCGCACGCCGAACGCGCCGTTTCGGCACGCAGCTTGCTTACTCAATCAATACCGTTTTTCACCTGATCGCTGCGTCTGCAGCGTAAATTCCACCCAATACTACAGAAAGGGAAGGGGTGCAACATGCTCAGCTGGGCACTCACGTTTTTAGTGATCGCGTTGATCGCGGCCGCATTTGGCTTCGGTGCAGCTGCTAGTACAGCAACCTACATCGCACAAGTATTGTTCTTCGTGTTTCTCGTGCTGTTCTTGATTAGCCTGGTGGTGCCGCGATTGCGGCCGCCGGTCGCATAACACCGAAAATACGTCTAATAAAGAAGCCCGGCGCAAGTCGGGCTTTTTTTGTTGCGACGTCCCATACGGGTGTCGTTCGGCCGCTCACAAACCGATAAAAAAGGCGGCTGCAGAACGAACTAAAGGCATCGCTCCGCCGCCGCCAAGGAATAAGGGACGCGCTACAGGGTCTTAATGAACGTGCGCCCGAAACGATGGAGTTGATCGTAGAAAATTTGCGGCTGAGGGCGAGCTAGGGAACGAGACGATCGGCATTCCCCATGCTTTCAACTTCCGCTGCAGCGTGCGCACCGAAATTCCCAGGGTGCGAGCCGCATGCGTGCGATTGCCATGGTGTTGAACGAGAGCCTGCTCGACCGCCGCGCGCTCCAAATCCTCGAGCGAGGTGTCCGGCGGAATATCGATATTTGAACGTCGGCGTCCAGACGACGGGTCGTTCGAACCGTTCACCGGCCGATCAACAGCATTTGCCAGGAGCGCCTTTGCAGCGTCACGCAACGCGCCAACTGCAATCGGCTTCACGATGCAATCATCGGCGCCAGTCTTCATCGCGTTGATCGCGCCGTTGACATCATGCTCACCGATCAGCATGAGAAACGGCGTGCCCGACCGCGTCGACTTCCATCGCCGCAGCAGGTCCTCGCCCCGAAAGCTCGCGCCGTTGCTCTCACAGATAACGAGCTGAACCCGATCCGAGATGTGCGCTAGCGCGTCTTCCGTATTTTGAGCCGCCACCACGTGACATGTCTCGCCGAGTGCTTGAAGAATGATTTCGCGGTCCTGCGGATCAGCCCCAACGACGAGTATCATGGCATCAGAAAACATGGCAGTAGGTATCCTCTCAAAGCTCAATTCCTCGCGGGAATTTTCGATTTAGACTGAGTTCATCTCACAACAAAGTGCCTGTAACGCAAACCGCATACCCGTCATGTTGTACGGGCAGAGTGGGGTCAGATTTGATCGTGCGGTCACGCGCGGCGTTGCCACAAGGCAGTCGAAAGGCGAACCTGTCCTAGCCTCCCTGCCGGCGACTCTCGGCAGCAGGAGGTATATTTTGCGATCTCGGTCCGGATGCGACCGTTTCCAAGGCCGATTTGAAACCAAGGTCTGGTGTTGTTTTGAACAACATCGCTCGTTGGGTGGCGGCTCGATAGGCACGCATCACCGTGCTGCATTGATCCAAATGATTGATCCCCGCTCAGATTGGCCGAATTTAACTCAACGCTGTCACTGTCGGACCATCCAGTCGGCATCGAATGCGGAGCGCGATACGGCCCTTTTGACGTGAAAGCGTAGCACTTTCGACTAATTTCGGACGGTGGCCGCTATGCGGCACATCACTTGCTAAATCCGCCTATACCATCGCGGGTTCTCAAACCGCGAGACCAAATCACGTCGGTCGCTAAGTGCGACCTCGCCGATTTTCAAGCAAGGCCCATACACGGGGCGGTGTTCCCGCCAAGATCTGCAATCCGGCAAGAGAGAGCTTTCTCCGCAGAGGCCGCAACGCTCTGCAGCCGATGCCACCGCCCCGTGTATCTCTAAACTCGCGACGGCCCGACCAAGTACTGGCCACCCAACGTCGCACGCTGCTCCCGCCTCGATCGGTATCGGTCTTCAACGATTTTTCGCCGTGGCAAGCGCGAGGGCAATTGGCATGACCTATGCGTCCGGGTTTAGGCCGGGTAGTACTGCGACCTGTGAATGTACGCAGCCACGCAATAGCAATAAGGTATTGGAGGTCAGCGATGGGACTTTTTATGAGTGAGGAGTTCAACTCCTTGGAAGAACTGTTCGTTCACGAGCTGAAGGACCTGTACGACGCCGAGCAGCAGTTAATTGACGCGCTTCCGAAAATGGCTGACAAAGCGACCAACCCGGCGCTCAAACGCGCATTTCAAAGCCACCTTACGCAAACTGAAAAGCATGCCCAGCGGCTAGAGTCGATCTTCGAACACCGCGGGCTCGATGCCGAACGAGAGACGTGCGCCGCAATGAGTGGGCTCATCAAAGAAGGCAGCAACGTGTTGAGCGCTGAAGGCGACAAAGACGTTTTGGACGCTGCCCTGATTGCGGCGGCGCAGCGTGTCGAACATTATGAAATTGCAGCCTATGGTACGGCTCGCACATTCGCGCAGCGCATTGCCGATTCTTACGCGGCCGAGTTGCTCGAACAGACACTCGACGAAGAAAAATCGACCGACAAACAGCTGACACAAATCGCCGAGAGTTCGGTCAATCCGGCATCCGTGAGTAGTCGTTAGCCGCACACCCGAGCATCGATCGAGGCCACGCGCGGCTGCTCAGCCGCCGTGGCCGTTTTTCTGCGCGCGTATTTCTAAATGCGCGATCGCTCGGCGCCCCGCGACGTGCCGAAGCAACGCCAAGAGGCTGGCCTGGCGACCAGCGCCTGACCAGCCTCTTTCGCGTAACTTGGCGAACACGCGTCCGATTTACTTCGGAGCGCCTGTTTCTGATTTATTCTCGCTCGATGAGTCGGATTTGCTCTCCTTATTGTCGCTATCGTTGCTTTGGCCCTCTGCTTTCGACGACTTGTCGCTACTGTTATCCGACTTTGTGTCGGTTGAGCTGCTGGAATGACTGGCGGCACGATCGTCGCGGTCTGGAGCGCGCATGTCGTCATTTTCGCGATTACGGTTCTGCGAGTTCGCACCGTTGTCGTGCATCTCGGCGCTTCCGGTCATCGTGCGATGGCTATCGACACTCTGATCTTGATGATAATTGGCTTCGTGAGACTCTTTGTGGTCATCGTCGTCGGCGTCTGAACTACCAGAGCAAGTGCTGCAGCTGCTTTCGCTAGTGCCGCAGGTATTGCAACTCGACTCACATGTGTTGCAGTTCGACTCACAAGTGTTGCAGCTGGATTGGCATGAGCTGCAGCTGGCCTCGCTTTCGCAGCCACAGCTGCTGCCGCCGGAACTGCCACAGCTCCCGGAGCTACCATGGTGACGGCGCCACCGACCGCCGAACGAGCCACATGAGGAACCGCCCCAGGATCCTGAGGAACCCCAGGAGCCGGAAGACTCGCCACCGCAGGACCCGCAGCTGCCGCCACGGCGGTGACGCGCTTGGGCATCGCTGGTCGCGAAGACGAGCAGGGCGGCCACGACCGTCGCCGCTAACGCAACGCTACGTTGATTCAATATCATACAACTTCTCCTTTTCAAAAACGCGGAAACGAAAAACATCCAGTTGAGCGAAGCGACTCCACTTCTCAGGAGCTAACCCGAATCGCACCGCGAAGTGCCTTCATTCGCTCGAGGTCACAACACAATTTGCAGTCGACGTTAGTTATTGCGCCGTTGTACCGTTGTTGGCGCCAGTCTTTGGTCCGACTTGGACGTTGACTCCGGCCGGTCCGCCGACCTGCACATCCACTTTGCGGTCACCCGGCCGATCGCTCGTCGCGTCGGTCGACGGTGCAGGCGCGGGTGTTGTCACCGGCGGCGGCGTGACCGGAGCCGCCGTATCGTGTTCTGCTACGCCGCGAGTGGTTGTCGACTGCCCGACGGGCTTCGATGAGCACCCAGCGAGTTCAATGAACAAACTGGTGCCGAGCAAGGTCAGAGCGGTGAAGCGGTGGTTAATCTTCATAGTGTGCAACGTGCCTCCAGCGCCTATGCGAGGATGGCAAAGAAAAACAATCCAGGAAAACAAAGTCGTTATTTTCGGTTACGTTGGCTAAAGCATTTCATGTGCCGGAGTGGTCGACTACGTCGCACGAACACGCGTTGTACGGCTTGCGCGTAATCGTTGTGCGAAAGCGAAGCTAAAACTTTGCGATGCAAGCACTGGTGGCAGCCGCACTTATGACGTACTTCGGACCAATGTGGTTGCGCACCCATCAAGAATGCCGCACTGCCGCCTAGCCTTCTCGCAACGGCAGGGGCTTTGCGCCCGCCTGGGAAAGAATGCGCGCGGCCTCTGCCAGACGGCTGGCGCTCGCCTCGCTGTGATCCTCGGCCGCCACCAAAATCTGACCGTTCATCACGGCTTGTTGATAGTAGTTTGCCAACTCTTTCTCGACGCCGCGTGTCATCATTGCGCCCACGAGGCCGCCAGCCACGCCGCCAGCCCACGCTGAAATCGGTCCGGCCGCCCACAGCGCCAAACTACCGGTAGCCACGGCGGATGCCACAACGGCCAAACCGCCAACGACTGCCCCTATCGTTCCACCCGCGATCGAAGCCGTCGGCGTGTGAGTGCCCGCGGGATCTTGATGTTCGAACTCGCTAAAATAACGTTCCTTTGTTTCGTCGGAGCACACGACCGTGATTTGCCCGATGCCAAATCCGGCCGCTCGCAGGCCGTGCACGGCCTGGCGGGCGGCATCGATCGCATCAAACACGCCGACTTCAATCGGCCGCTCCTCGCTTGCGTGTTCGTTTAGTTTCACCGTGGTTGTATTGCTTGCCATTGTTGCCGCCTTCATTATGGGGCCAAAATTCTCGTAACCTTAACTCAAGATGCGTCAAAGAGAGCAAGCACGTCGTATGCCACTAGTCAATTCGTCGTCCACTATAGAAACGCAGCGGCATTCGGCCTTGAGGCCGAGGGCGGTTACCGGTGCGCCGACTTGGTCGTTCGGCGTCAATTGAACAATGCCGCATCATCCGAGCCATGCTCTAACCTGGTGGGAAAGCAAGCACATTTGCGCCTGCAGCGTAACCTATCCGACAAAAAGTTTGGGGTGGCACGGTTCTTGCTAATCCACCTGCCAACTTGCATAAAGTGTTGTCTGGCGGCGGTCAATTTAGACGCTCCGGGCGGCGCTGCAATAACCATCCATCGGCCGGCCGAAAATGGCCAGGGAGGGAGTCATGCCGCGAGGCGAAAAATCGAAATATACGGACAAGCAAAAACGCAAGGCGCAGCATATCGAAGAGGGCTACGAAAGCCGCGGCTTGTCGGAGAAAGAAGCGGAGCGGCGGGCCTGGGCGACGGTGAATGCCAGCGACCATGGCGGCAAGAAACCGGGGGGTTCCGGTCGCGGCAAGGAACAAAACAAGGTGCCATCGCGTACTGGTGGCAAGAAAGGCGGTGCAGCAGCGGCCGCCCGGCCAAAGGCCGCCCGACGGGCCTCGGCAAGAAAGGCTGCCCGTACTCGAAAACAGAACGCTTCGAAATAGACGCAAACAATTCTTTCGCACACGAGCATGCAGTTCAGCAGGAGCCGACCAATGTTAAGAATCAGCAGAATCAGCACGAATGAAGTGCGGCAACGAGCCGCTGAAGTCCGCGGAAATTGGTCCGCAACGGAACGCCGCCGCCGCGAAGGTTTGCCGCCCGATATCCCCACTAAACTGCGAAATTATTTACAGGACTGGCGGACCTCCGAATGCGGGCACGCACGCGGCGACGCCATATAACTCCGCCGGCAATACACTTCCGCAGGTGTTTCGATTACAGTGTAGCCGAAACGTCGTTAGTTGCGGTTCCGTTACCGCGGGTAAATGGTGTGAGTTGCGGCCGAGTGGACAGCGATGAGAGATGGTGCGTTGACTGCAAGGATTCTCAACATTGAGGCGACTCTAACCCGCTTTGGTGGCGATGAACAACTTTTCCGTGAGATGGCGGCCATCCTGTTGGATGATGCGCCACCACTCGCCGAGGAACTGAAGCAGGCAGTGGAACGGAGGGACGCGGCAAGCATTCGCGCGAAGGCGCACGCCCTGAAAGGGCTCGTGCTTGGCTGCGGCGGCGAAAGGGCAGGGCAGGCCGCTCAGCAAATTGAAGACGCCGGCCACCACGCAAAACTCGAACATGTGGATGCCCAGTTTATCGAGCTCGAGCAGGAATTGCAGCAGCTACTTGCAGCGATTCGCAGCAATGTGGGCAATAGTGTGACGGCTTGACGCCGGTTGGTCTCTTCAACCCGTCACACTTTTTCCGACGGTAACTTCTTTTCCGTACCAGCCAGCCACCCTGGGCGCGTGTTTGGCAATCCTCCTTCTCGCTTTGGGAGAGGTTAGGCCAAAGCCTGATGGTGCCAGCAACCCCGGCACCTGCCCGCTCCCGAACGCTGAGGGCTGCAAGGCAACTGCTTCAACTTCAAAACACGCTCTAAGACAAAGCCGCAAGTTGGCCGTGTGCGGCCTCCGTCCTTAGACTTCGACCGGCTCGCCTTCCACCTGCACGCGCGTGTCGATTGAGACTTTGAGCGCCCGCACCTTGCTCCGTAAACAACCGCGGGTGATGCCGAGCATCCGGGCGGCCTTCGACTGGTTGCCCTCGCACACGCGGAGCACGCGAGTCACCACGTAGCGCTCCATGAACTCAAGTGCCTCGGCATACAAATCCGTCGATTCGTGTTCCAGGCGTTCATCGACGAACTGCCGAAGGTCGGTCCCTGGCAAGTCGCCGCCATCGCTCGCCGAGCTGCTGCCCGGCGTGCGAACACGATCGGGAATGAAATCTGGAATCACCACATGCCCGGCGGATCGCAGCAACGTCTGCTTAAGCACGTTTTGCAGTTCGCGTACGTTGCCGGGCCAAGAGTAATTGAGCAGCACGTCCATCGCCTCGGGCGAGAAACCGTGCACATCTTTGCTCAGTTCCTTGCTGAAGAGTGCCAGATAATTTTCGAGCAACGGCGGCAGGTCCTCGGGCCGATCACGCAACGGGGCGAGCTGGATCGTGAACCCGCTGAGCCGGTAGTAGAGGTCGGAACGGAAATCGCCTTCCTCAACCATTTTCTCGAGGTCGCGGTTCGTCGCCGCGATGACGCGCACATCGGTGCTGATCGTCTGGTTGCCGCCGACACGTTCAAACTGTTGCGATTGCAACACCCGCAGCACCTTGCTCTGCACGAGCGGCGACATATCGCCAATTTCATCGAGGAACAGCGTGCCGCCCGAGCATTGTTCGAACTTGCCGATTCGCCGCTGATCGGCGCCGGTGAAGGCCCCTTTCTCGTGGCCGAACAGCTCGCTTTCCAGCAACGCATCCGGGATCGCCGCGCAGTTCACCGCTAGGAACTGGCCCTTCACACGCGGGCTATGCTGATAGAGCGCCCGGGCGACAAGCTCTTTGCCCGTGCCGCTCTCGCCACGAATGAGCACGGTCACATCTTGCGGCGCCACGCGGCCGATCGCCTTGTACACTTCCTGCATCTGCGGGCTATTGCCCACGAGCGTGTCGGTACGATTCTCGGTCACCGCACCGTTCATGCGCCCGTTCCGAGCGCCGGGCATCTCGACCGGAATGCTCATTAAGCGGCGAATCTCGATCGCTTGCCGCACCAGGTCGCGAATCCGCGCTAAATCGAGCGGTTTAAGCAAGTAATCGAATGCGCCCAGCGTCATGGCCTTGATCGCCGTATCGCTGCTCGAGAGCGACGTGATGAAGATCACTGGCAGCTTCGGGTCAATCTGCCGAATGCGTTCGAACACATCCAGACCGGAAGACTCTGGCAATAAAATGTCGAGGAGCACTACGTCGAACTGCCGGCTGCCGAGCAGCTGCAGGCCTTCATCTGAAGTGGCTGCCGGCACTACTTCGACATCCGATTCCTCGAATGCCTTACCGATCAAATGCCGCACTGAACGATCGTCATCGATTACCAAAATGCGTGACATGCTTTTTTCCTCCAGATAGCCGAGTTCGCCCGAGCGAATCAAGCTACATGACTTAATTGTTTCCAGTATTCCCAGTCGCCTGCAAGGATGCCGCGTTTACTTTGTCGCTTCGCAGCCGCAACGCCTTGCGCAGTCCCAACTATCGCTTGCCGCCGCGGCTTCCACGGCGTCGGCACGATTGCTTCACACGAATAAGCCCTCACTTACCATTAAACCGTTTTGAACCCAACATGCTCAACGCGAGTGCGTGAGCAATTCTTTAAGCGCACTCATATCAGCCGGCTTCACCAGGTGATGGTCGAACTCCGCACGCCGCGCGTGCCGGCTCACCTCGTGCTGGCTATAACCGGTCATCGCCACCAGCAGCGGCGCATCCTCGCCAAGCTCGCTGCGGACGCAACGCGCCACTTCATATCCATCCATGCCCGGCAACCCGATATCGAGCAACACCACTTCCGGGTTGTACTCCCGCACAGCCATCAGGGCCTCGGGACCATCGGCCGCCGACCGCACCTCGTGGCCCAACTTTTTAAGCAAAGCCACCGTCACATGCGACAGCGCCGGTTGATCTTCGACTACCAGCACACGCCGCCGCCGAATCGTCTCTTCGGCCAGCGGCGGTTCTTCCGGTTCAGCAGGCTTATTTGCTTCCACGACGGCAGGCAGTGAAATCACGAATTCAGCGCCTCGGCCAAAGCCTTCGCTGGTCGCCCACACGCGGCCGCCGTGGAGCTCGGTGAGACCGCGAACGATCGTCAAACCAATGCCTAAACCGCCCTCGGCCCGATGCAGCGATCGGTTCGCCTGTGCAAACAGATCAAACACATTCGGCAGCAAATCGGGCCCAATGCCTATGCCAGTATCGCGCACACGGAAGACCACATCGTCGCCTTCCCGGGCCGCGCTGAACCAAATATCGCCGCCGGGGTCGGTGTATTTCGCCGAATTCACCAGCAAGTTCGATAGAATTTGCTCGAGCCGATACGGATCGGCCTCCAAGAACAAATCCTCCTCGGGCGTGCTGAGGTGCAATGTGTGACCGCGCGAAGAGAACAATACATCGTTCGACTCCGCCACGCGCGTCACGATCTCCGACACATCCACGAGCGATTTCTGCAACTGCACGCGACCGCTCGTGATGCGCGACACATCGAGCAAGTCGTCGACCAGCCGCTTCATGAGCGACGCTTGCTGCCGAATGATCTCGAGTGATTCCTGGAACGACGGATCCTGGGCATCAAGCAGCCGCGTGAGCTCACCGGCGTTGGTGATCGCGGCGAGTGGATTGCGTAGCTCGTGACCGAGCATCGCCAGGAATTCGTCCTTGCGGCGCTCGCCTTCGCGAATCGTTTGGAAAAGCTGCGCATTGTCGAGCGCCGTCCCCGCGCGGCTCGCGAGATTTTCGATCAGTGCGAGGTCAGCCGGCTCGAACTGTCGGTTGGTGCCCTGCAGACAGCATACAATGGCCCCCAGCGGCATATCTCGAGCAATGAGCGGCGCCACGACCGCGTACGACCAATTCTTCCGGGACCCCAAATTCGGCGCGTTCTTCACGAACTCCGGCGAAATCGGCTGCGCGTGCCCGCTTTCGACCGCGCTTTTCACGACCGAGGCCAGCGTCGGGTCGACTTGCTCCACGCGCGCGTGCGAGCTGGCGTTGCCGCCGTCGTGCTCCTCCTCGCCTGTTTTGATGTGCGAGTACCAGATATCCATATTCGTGTCGTAGAGCACGAGCTGGCAACCATCGGCGAGCGCCGGCACAATCGTGCGGTACAAACTGGTAAGCGTCGTGTCGAAATCCAGCGACCGCGACAACAGTCGGCTTGCCTCCGCGAGCAGTGCGGAACGCCGCATCGCCTTCTCAGCGACCTGCCGAGCCGCTTGCTCCCGCGCGAGTTGCACGCGGTGGGCCGCCTGTTGTCGGATCGTCTCCGTCTTCTGAAACAGGTCGACGAACACACTCACCTTGGTGCGCAGCACGTCTGGGTCGATTGGCGTCGAGATGAAATCAACCGCCCCGAGCGAGTACCCCTTCGCCATCTGCACATCATCATTGAAGGCCGTGATGAAGATGATCGGCGTATGTTCGCTGCGCCGCCGCTCACGAATGAGCGCGGCCGTTTCGAAGCCGTCCATCTCCGGCATGTTGACATCGAGCAGGATCACGGCGAAATCATCTTTCAGCAGGCATCGCAGCGCTTCGCGGCCCGAGTTCGCCTTCACGAGTGTCTGCCCCAATTCACCCAGCGCAGCCTCGATGGCCAGAATCTTTTCTGGCACGTCGTCAACCACCAGGATGTTCACTGGCTCGCAATTGGACTTCATCACATCGTCTCTCAGCAGCAGCGGCAGGATGCCCGCCCGATCTCCCATCGTCACTCACGCGAGATTAGCGCCGTATCCAAGCACGCAACGCTGCCAACAACTGCTCCGGGTTCACCGGTTTCGATAAATAGTCCCAAGCGCCCGCTTCAATGCACTTCTCGCGGTCGCCCTTCATGGCCTTCGCCGTCACCGCAATGATCGGCAAATCCTTGAACCGCGGAATCTCGCGAATCGCTCGGGTCGTATCCAGCCCATCAAACTCGGGCATCATGATGTCCATCAAGACCACATCCACGTCGTGCGTGTCTTGCAGAATTTGAATGGCATCGCGGCCCGTTTCCGCCGACAAGATATGAATATTATACCGTTCCAGGATGCTCGTGAGGGCGAAGATATTGCGAATATCGTCATCGACAATCAGCACTTTCTTGCCGTTGAGGATCGCGTCGTCCTCGTGCAACTTCTGCAAAATCTGCCGCTGCGGCTCGCTGAGCGTCGACGTCGGTCGATGCAGCAGTAAGTTCACTTCGTCGAGCAACCGGTCGGGCGACTGCACGTGCCGCACCGTTGTCGAGCGGGCCAGCCGATCGGTCATTGCCTCGTCGAGGAGCAGCGGTTCTTCGGAGTACATCACCAGCGGCGTGTCGCTATGCTGCGGGTTGGCGTGCAGTCGATCGATCACGGCGTCGACACTCGACTCCGGCGCATTCACATCGAACACAACACAATCAAATTGCTTTTCGTCCAGGATTTTTAAGGCTTCAGCGCCGCTGGCCACCGCGGTCGGCCGCACATCGCCGTTGCCAATCACATTGAGCAACTTCTCACGACGCTCGCCGTCGGTCTCCACAACCAGCAATTCTTTCACCGGCCGTTCGATGAACCGACGAATCGCTGCGAACAGCTCATCCATGGTCTCCTTTGTTTGCAACGGCTTCTGCACCGTGTCGACGGCGCCCATGCTCTGGGCACTTTCGCGTTCGTCTTCGGTCGACACGACGTACACCGGAATGTGCCGCGTGTCGAGATCCTGCTTGAGTCGCCGCAGCACCCGCCAGCCGTTGATATCTGGCAGGCATATGTCGAGCGTCACTGCCGAGATTCGATACTCGTGCGCGAGCGACAACGCCGCCGCCCCGCGCGACGTCGCAATCCCCTTGAATCCGCCTTCACGAGCCGCTTCCAACAGGAGTTTCGCGAATGTCGGATCGTTTTCCACGATCAGCACCACCCGATCATTCGCTTGAATCGAATCGCGGTCATCGTCGAACTCGTTGAACGTGACCGGCTCTTCAACTTTCGCGAACTCGGGCAATGGCGCCGGCTCGGGTTCGGCCGCCGCCACGGGCGCAATCGTCTGCCGCCGCGCGGGCCGGGGCGTGGTATACGATGTGTACGACATCGGCAAATAGAGCGTGAATGTGCTGCCTGCGCCCGGCATGCTGATCAGGCGGATCTCACCGCCCAACAGCCGCGCGAGTTCGCGGCTGATCGCGAGGCCCAGGCCCGTGCCGCCGTACTTCCGGCTCGTGCTGCCGTCGGCCTGTTGGAACGCTTCGAAAATGCTCTGCTGCTTATCCGGCGGAATGCCAATGCCGGTATCGGTGACGCTGAAGGCCACCACAGCATCTGCATTTTTGAGCATATCGTTGTCGCTACTCCAACCGGCATGCGACATCCGCACGTCCAGCGATACCGTGCCGCGATGTGTGAATTTGAATGCGTTCGAGAGCAAATTCTTGAGTACCTGCTGCACGCGCTTGCTATCGGTCTGCATGTTGAGCGGCAAATCTGGCGCGAGATGCACCAGGAAGTCCACTCCCTTGGCCTCGGCGACGTGCCGGAACGTGCGTTCGAGCAAGTCGTGGAGCTCCGTAAACCGCACCTCGCCGACATCGAGCACCACCGTACCCGATTCGATCTTCGACAGGTCGAGAATATCGTTGATGAGCGTGAGCAGGTCGTTGCCGGATGAGTGAATCGTCTGGGCGTACTCGGTCTGCCGCGGCGTAAGGTTGCCGTCGGGGTTCTTCGATAGCTGGTCGGAAAGGATCAACAAGCTGTTGAGCGGCGTCCGCAGTTCGTGCGACATGTTCGCCAGGAACTCCGACTTGTACTTCGAGGTAAGTGCGAGTTGCTTTGCCTTCTCTTCGAGCGCCTGCCGCGCTTGCTCGACTTCGCGGTTCTTGCGCTCCACTTCGACGTTCTGGTGGGCGAGCAAGCGAGCTTTTTCCTTGAGTTCCTGGTTCGTTTGTTGCAGTTCCTGCTGACGATTCTGCAATTCCATGGCCAGCGACTGCGACTGCTTGAGCAGGTCTTCCGTCCGCATGTTCGCGGCGATCGTGTTGAGCACGATGCCGATACTTTCCGTCAGCTGTTCGAGCAAGGCCTGGTGAGCCGGGCTGAACGTTTCAAACGACGCCAGCTCCAGCACGGCCTTCACCTGTCCTTCGAACAATACCGGCAACACGATGATGCTTCGCGGCGGAGCACCGCCCAATCCAGAACTCACTTGCGTGTATTCCGGCGGCACGTTCGTGAGCAGAATCTGCTCGCGTTCCACGGCGCACTGACCAACCAATCCTTCGCCGAGGGCGATCGTCGTTCCCACCGTGCGCGGCGGCTGATACGCATAACTCGCGAGCAGCACCAGCTGCGCCGCTTCCTGGCCGGTATCGAGCAGGTAGAACATGGCTTGCTGGGCGTTCACCACCGGCGCGAGTTCCGACAGAATGAGCCGACCGACCGTGAGCAAGTCCTTCTGGCCTTGGAGCATCCGGCTGAACTTCGCGAGGTTCGTCTTGAGCCAGTCCTGCTCGCTGTTCTTGAGTGTCGTATCCTTGAGGTTACGAATCATCTCATTGATATTGTCCTTGAGAGCGGCCACCTCACCTTGGGCCTCGACCGAGATCGATCGCGTGAGGTCGCCCTTCGTCACGGCGGTGGCCACTTCGGCAATGGCCCGCACCTGCGTCGTGAGATTCGCGGCGAGCTGATTCACATTGTCGGTCAGCGCCTTCCACGTACCGGCAGCGCCCGGCACGCTCGCCTGACCGCCCAACCGGCCTTGCACACCCACTTCACGGGCGACTGTCGTCACCTGATCGGCGAACGTGGCCAGCGTCTCGATCATGCCGTTGATCGTATCCGCCAGCGCGGCGATTTCGCCTTTCGCTTCCACCGTCAATTTCCGCTTCAAGTCGCCATTGGCCACAGCCGTCACGACCTTCGCGATACCCCGCACCTGGCTCGTGAGGTTGCCGGCCATCGAGTTCACGTTATCGGTGAGGTCCTTCCACGTACCGGAAACACCTTTCACCTCCGCCTGACCACCGAGCTTGCCTTCCGTACCCACTTCGCGGGCCACACGCGTCACCTCCGAGGCGAATGAGCTCAGCTGATCCACCATCGTGTTGATGGTGTTCTTGAGTTCCAAGATTTCGCCCTTCACGTCGACCGTGATCTTCTTCGACAAATCGCCGCGGGCGACGGCCGTCGTCACTTCCGCGATACTGCGCACCTGGCCCGTAAGATTGCTGGCCATGAAGTTCACGTTATCGGTGAGGTCTTTCCACGTGCCCGATACGCCGCGCACGTCGGCCTGACCGCCGAGTTTGCCTTCGGTGCCCACTTCGCGGGCCACGCGCGTCACTTCCGAGGCAAACGACCGCAGTTGGTCCACCATCGTGTTGATGGTGTTCTTGAGCTCGAGGATTTCGCCCTTCACATCGACGATAATTTTCTTCGATAAGTCGCCATTCGCCACGGCTGTCGTCACTTCCGCGATGCCGCGCACCTGGCTCGTGAGATTGCCGGCCATGAAGTTCACGCTGTCCGTGAGATCCTTCCACGTGCCGCTCACGCCCTTCACATCGGCCTGACCACCGAGCTTGCCTTCCGTACCCACCTCGCGGGCCACACGCGTCACTTCCGACGCAAACGAACTCAGCTGATCTACGAGCGTGTTGATCGTGTTCTTGAGCTCCAGGATTTCGCCCTTCACGTCGACCGTAATCTTCTTCGACAAGTCGCCGTTGGCCACGGCCGTTGTCACTTCCGCAATGCCGCGCACCTGGCTGGTGAGGTTGCCGGCCATCGAATTCACGTTATCGGTGAGATCCTTCCACGTGCCGCTCACGCCCTTCACCTCGGCCTGCCCACCGAGCTTGCCTTCCGTACCCACTTCGCGGGCTACACGCGTCACTTCCGACGCAAACGACCGCAGCTGATCCACCATCGTGTTGATGGTCACCTTCAACTCGAGAATTTCACCTTTCACGTCGACTGTGATCTTCTTCGACAAGTCGCCGTTCGCCACGGCCGTGCTCACTTCGGCGATGTTGCGCACCTGGCCTGTGAGGTTGCTGGCCATGAAGTTCACGCTGTCGGTAAGATCCTTCCACGTGCCGGCCACGCCGCGCACATCGGCCTGGCCACCGAGCTTGCCTTCCGTACCCACTTCGCGGGCCACACGCGTCACTTCCGAGGCAAACGACCGCAGTTGGTCCACCATCGTGTTGATGGTGTTCTTGAGCTCGAGGATTTCGCCCTTCACATCAACCGTAATCTTTTTCGACAAGTCGCCCGTCGCGACGGCCGTCGTCACGTCGGCGATGTTGCGCACCTGGCCTGTGAGGTTGCTGGCCATGAAGTTCACGCTGTCGGTAAGATCCTTCCACGTGCCGGCCACGCCGCGCACATCGGCCTGGCCGCCAAGCTTGCCTTCGGTACCGACTTCACGGGCCACACGCGTCACTTCTGCCGCGAACGATCGCAGCTGATCCACCATCGTGTTGATGGTGTTCTTGAGCTCGAGAATTTCACCCTTCACGTCCACCGTAATCTTCTTCGACAAGTCGCCGTTCGCCACGGCCGTCGTCACGTCGGCGATGTTGCGCACCTGGCCCGTAAGATTACTGGCCATGAAGTTCACGCTATCGGTGAGGTCTTTCCACGTACCGGAAACGCCTTCCACCATCGCCTGGCCGCCGAGCTTGCCGTCGGTACCCACTTCGCGGGCCACACGCGTCACTTCCGACGCAAACGACCGCAGCTGATCCACCATCGTGTTGATGGTGTCCTTCAGCTCTAGGAACTCGCCCTTCACGTCGACGGTGATCTTCTTCGTCAAGTCGCCGTTCGCCACGGCCGTCGTCACCGCCGCGATATTCCGCACCTGGCCCGTAAGATTACCGGCCATCAAGTTCACGTTATCGGTCAGGTCCTTCCACGTGCCTGCCACACCTCGCACCTTCGCTTGGCCGCCCAGCTTCCCGTCGGTACCCACTTCGCGCGCCACGCGCGTCACTTCCGATGCGAATGACCCCAGCTGGCTCACCATCCGGTTCACGGTCTTCGCCGTCCGCAAGAACTCGCCCTGCAGCGGACGCTTGTTAATCTCCAGCGCCATGGTCTGCGAAAGGTCGCCCTTCGCAACGGCGCCAATGACGCGGCTCGTCTCGACTGTTGGGTGCACCAGGTTGCTAATCAGCGCATTGACTGAATTGATCGCCTGCCCCCACGAGCCGCCAACTTCGCCCAACGACGCTCGTTGATTCAGCCGGCCGGCCTTACCGACCACCTGACTGATCCGATCCAACTCGCCGACCAGCCGCTCGTTCAGTTCCAGCACTTCGTTGAACGCGGCCGCCACCTTGCCTGCCATGCCGTTAACATCAGTCTCCAGCCGAACGGAAAAGTCCCCCTTCTTGAACGCGTTGAGAGCAGTCAGAAGCGCGCGAGGATCCAATCCGGCTTCGGCTTGATCTTCCAACATCTGCATGGCGACATTCTCCTTGTCAAAACCGTGGTATCAGCGCTGAACGCATGCGTCGGGGAAGCGATGAACTGCACCGCCGTGTACAGAAATGCTGGAAATAGACGGAATGTGCACCGCCGCCAGCTAGGCCTGACTGGCCACATATGCACTTATTGGGCCAGTTTGAAATCAGCTTGATTTGCCGGAAACCACGTCACATGCGTGCTTTCAGTCGGCGGGCCCACAGCACGACTGGTCATTAATGAGCCACGCTGATCGAATACACGCCACTAAATACACCGGACTGAATCTTGGCTGACCATCTCGCCTTTTTGGCGCGGCGCTTGCTAAAAAACTGCGGAACTACATCTTCAACCACAGTTACACGCGCCTCTGGAGCGACGAATGACCACCGATGGCAAGCAATCCGCCCCAGCAACTTCCGACGCTGAACTGAAAACCGCACTCGACGCGTTTGAGAAAGCGCTGCTCACACCGATTATCGCTGGCGATTTGGGGGTTTGGTTCGAACATCTCCAGCTCACTGCCAACGAGGCCGCTGACAAGCTCAATCGCGAGCTGACCCAATTTCATACCGAAGAGTATGACGAAATCGGTAACCAAGACCCCGAGTTGCTCTCTCAGATCGACCGGCTCAAAGAAGAGGACTGCGCCATCCTCGAAGCTTTCGAAAAGTTCCGCCAAACACTCACGCGAGCCGCCGAGCAATCGCCAAAGCTCGAACCCGACGAAGACAAAGCCACCCGCCTGACGCGGGCGCTCATCAACGAAGGGGTAATGCTGCTCGCTCGCATCCGTAAGCAAGAACTCACGCTGCAAACCTGGTACGCCGAGGCTTTCACCCGCGACCGTGGCCCTGTCGATTGAGAAATATGGTAGCCACGCTCCGCGTGCTGTAACTGAATTCGCAAGAATTCAGTCACCAAACAAGTTGTTAAGTCGGCCGGCTAATCGAGTTCAACGAAGCAGTCCCAACTAGCCGGAACGCCACCGCAATCCGGAATCCTGCTACATACTTCTTCCACTCTACCCCCTTGGCGAACCGCCACTCCTCGCGCAATATGAGCGGTCCCCGAAATACATCGTCAAATCGTATAGACAGGAGCAAAACCATGAAGCGGCAAGCCTCGGCAGTTTGGAGCGGCGGCCTCAAAGACGGCAAAGGTACGATCTCGACCGACAGCGGCGTTCTTTCCAGCACCCAGTACTCATTCAACACCCGCTTCGAAGAAGGCAAGGGCACGAATCCCGAAGAGCTTATCGCCGCCGCCCACGCCGGCTGCTTCTCGATGGCCCTTTCCGGCCAACTCGGCAACGCCGGCATGACCGCCACTGAAATCAAAACGCTCTGCACGATCACGATGGAAAAAACCGACGCCGGTTTCACCGTGACCGAATCTCACCTCGACGTCAGCGTGAAAATCCCGGGCGCCGATCAGAAAGCCTTTGAAGCTGCCGCCAACAATGCCAAAGCCGGCTGCCCCATCTCGCGCCTCCTCAACACCAAAGTCACGATGGATGCAAAGCTCGCCTCATAGTCTCGACGAGTGGGCACCATCCAGCTCAGGCGCGACGCACCCCAACAGCGCATCGAGCCACGAACTTCGAGAATGCCCTGCCGCGCCAGGGTCCTGATAAACTTCCCGAAATGAACAAGCCTACCGCGGCCCCACTTCGCACAGCGGCACAATATCCCGCGTCGACGTCAGCAGCTGCCCAATCGTCACCCGCGCCAGCGACTCTTCTATCGTCGCATACACTTCATCGAGTTCTTTGTGTAACGGGCACAAACTTGTGTGCGACTTAAGCCCCAATGGGCAGCCGCGAATCCGTTCCAGCGGTGCCACCGCATTCACCACGTCTAGAATCGAAATCGCATTCGGCTTCTTTGCGAGCCCGTAACCGCCGCCAGGCCCTGGCTGCGAACGCACCAGCCCCGCATGCACCAGGTCTTGCAGCACCTTGTGCAAATACCGCCGGGGAACCTTCGTCACCTTCGCCAGCTCATCGGCCGATTCGGTGCTCTCGGGCTCCCGCCCCAGCCATACGGCAGCGCGCAGCGCGTATTCAGATGTTTTCGGCAACATCGCAAAGGCTCCAGACCCAATTGCTTATTCTACACATCTGTGTGTAGAATTCAATACAAACCGCTGGCCGCAAAATGGTGAGTCACATGCGCCACCCCGAACCGTTTAGCCGCGAGGCCAAGGCTTCGCGAAGCCGAGCGCGGTCCCGCCACTGTCCTCGGCCGACCGCCGTCCGTTTCTATTATCTTGCTGCGTTCGTCGCAACCTTCGCCGTCGGCACAGCTTCACGCTGCCACGCCGAAGACGATTTCGAACGCCCTCCCATCGAATACACGAGGTCTACGCCCCATAACCGCGTCGCCGATCTCATCTCCCGTCTCGACAGCGGCGAACAAAAACTCGACTTCGACAACAACCTCGGCTACCTGCCCGCCCTCCTCAAGGCGACTCACGTGCCGATCTCCTCGCAAATGCTCGTCTTCTCCAAGACGAGCTTGCAGCGGGCTCGCATTAGCCCCCGCACGCCGCGGGCTGTCTACTTCAACGACGACACTTACATCGGCTACTGCCGCAATGGCGATGTCCTCGAAGTCGCCGCGATCGATCCGCAGCTCGGCACGGTGTTCTACACGGTCGACCAGAAGAAGACCGACGCCGCGCACATCCAACGTCAAACCGAGAACTGCCTTGTGTGTCACAGTTCCTCACGTAGCGAGAGCGTCCCCGGCCTCCTCGCTCGCTCGCTCTTCACAAGCAAGAGCGGCGAGCCCCTCCTTTCCGCCGGCGGCTACACCGTCGACTACACCACGCCGCTCGAACACCGCTGGGGCGGTTGGTACGTCACCGGCACCCACGGCAAACAAAAACATCTCGGCAATCTAGTCGTCGCGACCTCGGAAGTGCACGAGCCCGTCGATAACTCCACCGGCGAAAACCTGACTTCGCTCAGCGAGCGCTTTGCCACCGACCATTACCTCGCGCCCCACAGCGACATCGTCGCCCTTATGGTGCTCGAACACCAAACCACGATGCACAACCGCATCACCCGCGCAAACTTTGAAGCCCGCAGTGCACTCTACTATCAAACAGAAATCAACCGCGCACTCGGCGAGCCCGCCACGAACCGGCTCGAAAGCGTCACGCACCGCATCCAGAACGCCGGCGACAAGCTCGTCGACGCGCTGCTCTTCGTCGACGAAGCCCCGCTCACCGACGAAATCCGCGGCACCTCGACCTTCGCCGCCGAATTCGCCGCCCGCGGCCCGCGCGACTCCCATGGCCGCTCACTCCGCGATTTCGACCTCAAAACGCGGCTCTTTCAATACCCCTGCAGCTACCTCATCTATTCACCCAGCTTCGACGCGCTGCCGGAGGAAATGCGGGCCTACGTGTGGCAGCGCTTGTGGGATGTGCTCACCGGCAAACTGAAAGAGCCTCGCTTCGACCATCTCACGCCCGCCGATCGCCTGGCAATCGCCGAAATCGTGCAGCAAACAAAACCACAAGTACCGAGCTATTGGCAAAGCGATACAGTTGCCAATGCCACGCAATAATTCGCACAACGGCCACCACGATGTCGGCCGCGCTCGTTAACCCTTGCGTTTGAAGATCGCCCGAAACTGCCCTTCGTGCTGTTGGAAGACCGTCACTAGCTCCCAGCCGTCCGCACCCAAGGCACTCGCGTTGGCCTCGGTAATTTCCGAAGCTATTTCGATGTGGTACTGCCAGCGTTGTATTCCCTGAGTCGATCCTTCCCCGCGTGATGACGATTGCGCGGCGACGAACCATCCCAGCATGATTATCGCCAATCCAGCCAGTGCCGAACGCAGTTTCATTGACATCGAAACCTCCCTTTCAGGTTTGTTTCTGCCCGGATGCGACCACCTCGTAGCTTTCAACGAATTCTCAAAACCCGATTCACGTAGCAGTCCAATTCTATTGAGCCCACAACTATCAACTATCCACTAGCAAACTTCACTGGATCTTCCACAGCGCCCCTTCCGTGCGCAAATAAATCGTCCCCTCATCCACCGCCGGCGATGCCAGCGCCCGCTCCCCCAGTTCATTCTTCGCGAGCGCGTCAAATTCCTTTGCCGCCCGCACGACCGTCGTCGCGCCTTCTTCGCTAAGAAAATATATCCGACCCTCCGCCGCCACAGGCGATGCCGAATAGTTCCCGCCCAGCCGCTTCGTCCAGTACACCTTCCCGGTCTTGGCATCGGCACACGTCGCTACGCCATTGTCCGACACGAAGTAAATCTCATCGCCAACCACGACGACCGACGGCGTCAGCGGCGCGCCCTTCTCAGCCGTCCATGCTACGTTCGTATCCGTGGCGTCGCCCTGCGCCCCCTGCGGATTGATCGCATACAACATCGCCCGATCATAACCCGACGCTAAAAACAATAACCCCTTCGCAAACACTGGCCGCGGCACCACCGAGTAACCCTCGCCGTACCGCACCCGCCAAATCTCGCGGCCATCGCGTGGATCGTACGCTCCCACCAATCCGCTGCCGGGCGAAATCACCTGCGTCTGCCCATCGACATCGATCACCGCCGGCGTGCTGAATGAAAACGTCTTCTTCGCCGTCGTCTCGCGATCAACCTTCCACCGCACATCGCCCGTCTTACAATCCAGCGCCGCGATGAACGGGCCCTCCCGGCCATCGCAGCTAAACACCAGCACGTCGCCCACTAGCACCGGCGACCCGCCATTGCCATGCTGCGGATGATACGCGAGCGCACTCTGCCGCCACACGACATTGCCTGCCAGATCGAGTGCGGCCGTCCCCAAATGTCCGAAGTGAACATAAACTCGATCGCCCGCCACGATCGGCGTCGGGCTCGCCAGACTGTTCTTCCCGTGCATCTCCTTGGCCGGACCGGCTTCGGGACGAAATAGCTCCGCGTCCCACAACGTGTGACCGTCACTGGCAGCGAAACACATCGCCCGCAACGACACCGGCGCGCCGTCTTTACCCACAGCCGTCGTCAAATAAATCCTGCCGCCCACCAGTACCGGCGACGACCACCCCACGCCCGGCACCGCCTGCTTCCAAGCCACATGCTCGGTCGCGCTCCACTCGACGGGCACATTCTTCGCCGTCGAAACACCATCCCCCGTCGGCCCCCGAAACTGCGGCCAGTCCGCGGCGTGCAATGACGAACCAATCAACAGCGACAACATCAAGAGAGGGATTCGCACGATCATCTGTATGGCGCTCCGAATTTATTTACCACGGATAACACGGATATCACTGATGGGAATAGCAAGCTTCCTTTTCATATCCGTGTCATCCGTGCTATCCGTGGTGAATACGTTTTTTTCACTTCATGTCGTGGTCGCTACTCATCACCCGTCAACGCCACTTAAAGCCGTCCCATTTTGAGCAATTCCCACAGCCATAACCAGTTGCAATCTGCCCAATATTCGCACTTCTACGGCGAATGCCTTGTGACGTTATAATGAGCGTCACGCAGCCTAATGCCACGTCGCCAGACGCGGCAGCGGGGGACCCAAACGGCGAACAAGTGCGGGCGCAAGCAAACAACCACACAAGTTCTCCACGGGGCGCAGATGCGATCTGAAGTCGTGGGATCTCGGATATCGGTGATCAGGTCAGTACAACACTCTGGCTCTTGACTCTCGACTCTCAGCTCTCGACTCCAATCCATCGGGGCACTTTCCAGCCCTAGCCCGTCAGCTAACCTCGTCGGCCGGTCGAACGCGTTGTTCGGCCAAGTGGAAGGGCTTTCTTCGCCACTGCGCTGCGGCGATAAGCACCACCGTTCTGGCGTGCGAACTAGTGTAGCAGGCACGCTCCGCCGTGCCCGTTGCTGGACCTCCAGCAACAGCCGCCGCATTACCCATCGCAAACAGCCATTTGTGCTCCAGTTACGGCACGCAGAGCGTGCCCACTACAACTGCGCACCACAACGAAAGGAACGTCGCATGTTTACCACTTTTTCCCTGGCGAACTGGATCCTCCCAGTTCTCGCCCCCGCTGAAATCTGGTTCGAGTTCACCACCACCACGCTCGTCGTGATGGCCGCGCTCGTGCTCCTGCCGCTCCTCTGGATCTGGCTCGCGCTCCGCTACATTCCGAACGATTACGTCGGCATTGTCGAAAAGCTCTGGTCCTCCAGCGGCTCGGTCGGCGAAGGCCGCATCATCGCCCTGGGCGGCGAAGCCGGCTATCAGGCCGCGCTCCTCCGCGGTGGCGTCCACATCGGACTCTGGCGATGGCAATACGCCGTGCACAAGGTCCGTCTCGTCACCATCTCCGAAGGCAAGATCGGCTACGTGTACGCCCGCGACGGCGAGCCGCTGCCCTCGAGCCAAACGCTCGGCCGCCTCGTCGATTGCAATAACTTCCAAGACGCCGCCGCGTTCCTCGCCGGCCCCGATGCCGGTCAACGCGGTCGCCAGCGCGGCATCCTCCGCGAAGGCGTGTACGCCATTAACCTTGCCGTATTCACCGTCATCACCGAATCGAAGGTCCACGCACTCGATGACCTCGTCGAGAAAAGCGAGTGGCAGGCGATCCTGCAATGGCGCGACGCTCTGCTCGCCGTCGACGGCTTCAGCCCCGTCGTCATCGGTCGCAAAATGCACGCGGCCGACCCGTTCGATGCCGACCAAGATTGCGAAGTCGACAGCATCGGCATCGTCACGATCCAAGACGGTCCGTCGCTCGCCCCCGGCGAAATTATCGCTCCAGCCGTCGGCACGAACGCCAGCGAACCGAACTATCACAACAACTACCAGGATCCCGAAGCCTTCCTCGCGGCCGGTGGTCGGCGTGGTCGGCAGTATGTGCCGCTCACCGATGGTACCTACTTCATCAACCGCTGGTTCGCCTCGGTCGAGCTCATTCCAAAAACCGTCGTGCCGATCGGCTACGTCGGCGTCGTCGTGAGCTACTACGGACGCGAAGGCCAGGACCTCACCGGCACCGGCTTCCGCCATGGTGAACGCGTCGGCGAAGGCGAACGCGGCGTGCGCATGCGGCCGCTCGGCCCCGGCAAATACGCGTTCAACACGTTCGCCGGCAGCATCGTCCTCGTGCCCACCACCAACTTCGTGCTCCATTGGATCACGGGCAAAAGCGAGTCGCATCGTTATGACGAAAGTCTCAAATCGATCGACCTCGTGACGAAAGACGCCTACGAGCCGCTGCTCCCGCTCTCGGTCGTGGTGCATATCGACTACGAGCGTGCCCCGGGCGTTATCCAACGCTTTGGCGACGTGAAGAAACTCATCACGCAAACGCTCGACCCGATGCTCAGCGCGTTCTTCCGCGATATCGCCCACACCAAGACCATGCTCGAGCTGCTGCACGAACGGCAGAAGATCCAGGGCGAAGCCCGTGAGAAGCTCCGCGAGAAGTTTCACGAGTTCGATATCGAATGCGTCGACGTGCTCATCGGCAAGCCCGACCCGCGCGAAGGCGACTCGAAAATCGAAACGCTGCTCGAACAGTTGCGGCAACGCCAACTGTCGACCGAGCAAGTGGAAACATACGACCGCCAACGCATCGCAGCCGAAAAACGCCGCGTGCTGCTCGAAGCCGAAGCCCATGCCGACATGCAGACGAAGCTCACGAACGCTCGCGTCAACGTGCAAGTTGCCGAGAGCCAAAGCGAAGCCGACCTGGCGATGGCCCGCAAAAAGGCCGAGCAGACGATCGTCGTCGCCGACGCCGAGCTCGCCCGCTCACGCCGCGAGGCCGAGCAAACGGTCGTGCTGGCGAAAGCCGCCGCCGAACGCGAACAACTCGCCGGCCGCGGCCAGTCGCAACGCATCGCCCAAGTCGGTCTGGCCGAAGCCTCGGTGCTCTTGCGACGCATCGCCTCGTACGGCGACCCACGGTTGTACGCCCTGTCGCTCGTGTCGAAGAACCTCTCCCAGAGCAAGCAGCCGCTCGTTCCCGAACGCGTCTTCATGGCCGGTTCGAACGGCCACGACGCCGGCGGCTCGACGTCGCCAGACGCCAGCGCCACGAGCGGCCTGCTCGGCTTGCTGGTGAGCCTCTTGGTCGCCGAAAAAAGCGGCTTCCAACTCGGCGCCGACACGCCCGAACTCAGCGACCTCCGCTCGTTCGCCGAACGCATCGCCGCCGAACCACTAACAACGGCAACCGCCCCGGCAAATCTCGAACCCGCCGCGGCGACCAACGGCAAATAACGCAGCGAGGGCATCGCCCACCATTCAAACTGTAGGACGGACAATTCTGTCCGTCCGCCATTAAACCACAACAATTGACACCCACCGCCAGCGCCCCAGCACTGGCGGTTTTCAATGCGCACCGCGTACTGCGCATTGCCATCCCGCAACTTCTCGCCCCCGCAGGGGTCCCAGCCCTTAGCCGGTGGTCGAGTCGCGCCAGCGACGACACCACCGGTACTGAATCCGACGATTCTCTACGACCCTGAAAGGGTCGCAGCATCACACAATTCCCGACCTCTCCCGCCATGTGCCCCCAAGCCGGGCCCACCAACAAAATCGCAGGTGGCTCTTTTTAATACTGGACATTTGCTCCGTATCCTGCTAAGCTGCACCCCTGAAATGACCGACCGAGCACCAGTGATTGCAGCGAAGACGTCTCGCCGGAATCCCAGCAAGCCGGTCCCCGGGCATGACACGTAACCAGTCGCTTACTCAGCCACACCAAACGGGGATCGCAAAAAGCTCCGAACCTCCGGTCCCGCGGAGCAGTCACCAGCGCTAAGTCGGTTGAAGTGCGGCCTCGAGCGTCGTTGCCATCCCCGCTCCTTCGCGAGCGATGTGATCATGCGCGTCAAGCTCACCCTAGGCCACACGTCACTGGGCCCAGCATTTTTTATATAAGAAGCTGTCAGCTCTCAGCCAAACCATCCATTTCACCGCCAAAAAGCCACCCCATCACCCACAACTATCCACTATCCACTATCCACTATCCAAGCACCCCATCTAACCCCGCTCCTGACACTCCGCACAGCGAGCCCACGCGTATTCCGCGCGCCGGCACTACGCATCCTCCCCCATCTCCTTGCCGAGCATGACGAGAATTTGCGCGATCAGCCCCGTCCAACCCGTTTGGTGGCTCGCGCCGCAACCGCGGCCGGTATCGCCGTGGAAGTATTCGTAGAACGGCACAAGGTCGCGCCAATGCGGATCGTCGTTGAATAACTCTGACCCGCCAAACACGGGCCGCTTCCCGGCGCCGTCGCGAAGGAAAATTCGCGCCACGCGACGGGCCAACTCCTTGGCCACTTGCTCCAGCGTCATCAGGTGGCCGGAGCCTGTCGGGCACTCAACCTTGAAATCGTTGCCGTAGTACAGATGGTACTCGCGAAGTGCTTGAATAATGAGAAAGTTCACCGGCATCCAAACAGGCCCGCGCCAGTTCGAGTTGCCGCCGAACAAGTCGGTCGTCGATTCGCCCGGCTCGTAGTCGAGGCGATATTCCTGCCCGTCGAGCGCCATCACGAGTGGATGTTCCAAATGATACCGCGACACGGCCCGAATTCCAAACGGCGAGAGAAACTCGTTCTCATCAAGCATGTACGCCAGCATTCGTTTCAACTGATCGGTGCGCACGAGACCAAGAATCAGCGTGTTATGCGCCCCAGGCGTCACCATCGGCCCCACACTCTTCGTAAGGTCCGGCCGATGATCGATGAACCACTGCCGTCGCCGGTTGAATGCCGGGTGTTGGTGGCAGGCATGCGACTCGACAACCGCCGCGTCGAACAGCGGCACGAAGCCGACCATCGTCCGCGCGCGAATCGGCAGTCGCTCGCCGTCGGGCGTCGTCAGGTGGTCGTAAAAGAACCCGTCCTCTTCGTGCCACAGCGACCGCGAGCGATCGGTGAGGCTGTTCATCGAGTTGGCAATATAAACAAAGTGCTCCCAAAACTTGCTAGCGAGGTCCTCGTACACCGGGTTGTGTTCGGCGAGCAGCAGCGCAATCGTGAGCATGCTCCGTGCGAACGCCGCCATCCAACTCGTGCCGTCGGCCTGGCCGAGCATGTAGCCCGGCGGCAGTTTACCGCGATCGAACGCGCCGATGTTGTCCATGCCGAGGAAGCCGCCCTCGAAAATGTTCTTGCCGTGCGGATCCTTCCGGTTCACCCACCACGTGAAGTTGAGCAGCATCTTATCGAACACGCGTTCGAGAAACGTGTAGTCGGCGAAGCCCGTCTGCGTGCGCTCAATTTCGAATACGGCCCGCGCCGCCATCGACAGCACCGGCGGGTTGACGTCACCAAAATCCCATTCGTAGGCCGGAATTTGGCCGTTGGGATGCATGTACCACTCGCGCAGCATGAGCACGATTTGCTCTTTGGCGAATTGCGGATCAACATGCGCGAGCGCCGCACAGTGAAAGCCGAGGTCCCACGAAGCGAACCACGGAAACTCCCATTTGTCGGGCATCGAGATGACGTCGCGGGCGAAGAACTGCGGCCAATTGTGATTGCGCTGGTGCAGCCGGTTGCACGGCGGCAGCGGCTCCGCCGGGTCGCCCTGCAGCCAGTCGTTCACCACGTAGTGGTAGTATTGTTTCGACCACAGCATGCCGGCGAGCGCCTGGCGGGCAACGTCGCACGCGTCGTCCGAAAGCCGCACGCCGTGGACGGCCTCATAAAACTCGTCGGCCTCTTCAATGCGCTGCGCGATGTTCGCGTCGAAATCGGCAAACGGCGCATCGAGCGGATGATCACCGACAAGGGCCGCCAGCCTCAGTTTGATCGCAATCGTTTCGCCGGCGGCGATGGTTCGCGTGTACAACGCGGCCGATTTCGTGCCGGTCGCGGCCGGATTCACCGCACCTTGCTCGCCGTCGACTACGTGGCGATGGAATGCATCCTTCACATACGGAGTTCGATTGCGGGCGCCAAAGATGCGTGCGAAGTTCGTTTCGTTTTCGGTGAAGAGCAACTCCTCGGCATCGTCGCAGTACAGGATGTATTCGCCGAGTTGCCAATGCTTGGCAACGATCGTGCCGACGTTGCCAGAGTCTCTCGCGGAACACTGGGTGGCTGGGGCAGAGGTTCCGCGATGCCCCAGTGCATCGGGGGTGGCTGGGGCAGAGGCTTTGCGATGCCCCAGAGAGTTTGCATCCATTGTCTGGGTCAGCGAAGACTCCGCCCCAGGCGCCCGTCGGCCCGCCTCGTATTGTGGGGTGGCTGGGGCAGAGGCTCCGCGATGCCCCAGTACATCGACATCCGCTGTCTGGGTCAGCGAAGACTCTGCCCCAGGCGCCCGCGATGGTCTTCCAAGTTCGATAACCGGCCGCCGGGCGTCGCGGCCCCAATCCCATGTATTGCGGAACCACAGTGTCGGCAGCATGTGGAGTGTCGCGGTCTCAGGCCCGCGGTTCGTCACGCTCAAGCGAATCAACAAGTCTTCCGGCTCACGTTTGGCGTACTCGATGACGATGTCGAAGTAGCGGTGTTCGTTGAAAATCCCGGTATCAACGAGTTCGAACTCCGGATCATTCCGCGTGCGGCGACGGTTCTCCGCGAGCAATTCATCGTATGGAAACGCCGCGTGCGGATACTTATACGCATACTTCATGTACGAGTGAGTCGGCGTGTTATCGAGGTAGAAGAAATAGTCCTTCACATCTTCGCCGTGGTTGCCTTCGTGGCCGCTGAGACCGAACATGCGCTCCTTGAGGAAAGGATCGCGGCCATTCCAGAAGGCGAACGCGAAGCACAAGTATTGGTGCCGATCGCAGATGCCGGCAATCCCGTCTTCGTTCCAGCGATAAGCCCGCGAGCGGGCGTGATCGTGCGGAAAGTAGGCCCACGCGTCGCCGTTCGCACTGTAGTCTTCGCGGACAGTGCCCCAGGCCCGCTCGGCCACAAATGGCCCCCAGCGGTTCCAGTGGCCAATGCGCTCGCGGCTCATCCGCAGGCGGTCGCCCTCGCGGGTGTCGTAGATGTTGGTCGGCATGCGGATGACGTGATTCGTAGGATGGGCGCCGCCAAACATCGCAAACGCGGCGGTGCGGAGAATGGTGGGCAGTGCCCACCCTACAATGCGGCGCGGCGGGTGGCAAGAATCCAGCTGCCAGGCAATCGCCTACCTCTGCTCTTCGAGCGCGGCGACTTTCGCCAGGCGCCGCAAGTGCCGTTCTTCGGAACTGTGGTGGGCTTCGAGGAACGCTTGGATGAGGTCCCAAGCGACTTCCACACCGGCAACGCGGCCGCCGATGCAGATGACGTTCATATGATCGTGCTCGACGCCCTGATGGGCCGAATAATGATCCATGATCAGGCCCGCACGCACGCCCGGGACTTTATTCGCGCAAATCGAAGCGCCGACACCGCTGCCGCACACGGCGATGCCACGGTCGACCTTGCCGCTCGCCACAGCGCGGGCGAGCGGAATGACGAAGTCGGGGTAATCGTCTTTCGGGTCGAGTGTTTCGGCGCCGAAATCGATCACTTCGAACCCCGCTTGCACAAGGCGCTCGATCATGTCGTTCTTCAGGTCGAACGCGCCGTGGTCAGTGGCGATTCCTACTCGCATGGTCGTGCCTTTCACATTCATTGCATCACACTTCGTCGCATCATGCGCATCCCCGTCAGCCCCCGGCTCTGCCGGGGGTTTTAACGCTCGCACCATGCCACCCGACGTAAGCCCCCGGCAGAGCCTGGGCTATCGGCTGTAAATTCACTTCAATGTTAAGCCTATATTTTAGCTGCAGCGGAATGATCGGCGATGACCGTCGCACGCGATTGGTTCACGCGGCCCGCCGGAATCGTGGCATCGCCAGCTCGCAGTTGCGGGAGCCGGTCGGCTTTGTCGGCGCCTGTTATCAACCACAGGATTTTACGCGCGCGGTTGATAATCGGGTACGTCAGCGTCATTCGTCGGCGCCCCTGATAGAGACCGGTGAGCGCCACGTCGCGATTGGCCACGTCGAGCACGGGGTCGCCTGGAATGAGCGACGCGGTGTGGCCGTCGGGCCCCATGCCGAGATGTACCAGGTCGATCTCCGGCGGCTCGCCGCAGAGTTGCGCGAGCATTCTATCATACTGGGCTGCCGCGGCATCGAGGTCGTTCGCCTCCACCGGCATCGCGTGAATTTGTTCGATGGGGATCGGCGAGTTTTCGAGCAAGCTGGCATGGAGGTGCATGAGATTGCGATCGGCGTCGCCGGCGGGGGCGATCCGTTCGTCGACTTGCACAATATGCACGCCGGACCAGGGCACGTCTTCCCTGGCAAGCGCCCGCAACATTTGCCAGGGCGTGCGCCCACCGCTGACGGCAAGCACGAACCGGCCGCGGGCGCGCACGACATCGCGGGCATCCTGCGCGATGAGCGCCGCGGCTTCGGCAGCGACGGCATCCGCGCTACTAAGCACGATGATTTCCACGCACCACCTCGACTACTGTTCTGCTCCACAATGCATCGTCGGGTTCTGCCAACCACCCGGCGGGCACACGAGACTATCAACTTCTTCCGGGCCCCAAGTGCCCGGCTCATATTCGTACACGGGCGATTCGGTTTTCAACACGGGGTCGACAATGCGCCACGCTTCTTCGACCGAATCCTCGCGGGCGAACAGCGTGGGGTCTCCTTGCATGGCGTCGCCGAGCAAGCGTTCGTAGGCGTCCATTTCGTCTGGTGCCGGATGGCGCGCGGCGACGATCTCGACGCAATCGCCCGTCTTCTCGGTGCCCGGCGTAATCGCCATCATACCGAGCGCAAACACAATTTCTGGGCTGATCTGGAAGCGAAAATAGTTCGACTTCAGGTTGTAACTCTTGAACATCGTCGGCGGCTTTTTGAGTCGTACGACGATCTCGGTGCTCGTCACCGGCAAGCACTTGCCCGCGCGGATGTAAAACGGTATGCCTTGCCAGCGCCACGAATCGATTTCCAGCTTCACAGCCGCGAACGTTTCGACCTGCGAACCGGGCGCGACGCCTTTCTCATTGCGGTAACCTTTGAACTGGCCGCGAACGATGTCTTTGACTTCGAGCGACTTGATGCCGCGGAGGACCTGGATTTTTTCGTCGCGAATGCACTCGGGATCGGTGCGAATCGGCGGCTCCATCGTGAGATTCAGGAGCACTTGGAAGAGGTGGTTCTGCACGACGTCGCGGATCGTACCCATCTCGTCGTAAATCGCGCCGCGGCCCTGCACGCCGAAGTCTTCAGCCATCGTGATCTGCAAACTTTCGACGTTATCGCGATCCCAGATCGGCTCGAGAAACGAGTTGGCGAACCGGAAGAACACCATGTTGTGGACCGGTGCTTTGCCGAGGTAGTGGTCGATGCGAAAGATATCGCGCTCGCTGAATGTTTCCAGCAGGATCGCGTTGAGTTTAAGCGCCGAGGCCAGATCGCGGCCGAACGGTTTTTCGATGATGACGCGTCCGCCCGCGGCGCAGCCGGCGTTCGTGAGCTGCTCGACGACCGGGCCGAACATCGCGGGCGGAATCGCGAGGTAGTGGGCCGGATGCTGGGCGGAGTTCAACTGTTTCCGCAACTCTTGAAACGTGGCCGCGTCGTTGTAGTCGCCATCGACGTAGCGAAGCAGTTGCATGAGTTTTTCGAACGCGGGCCGATCGATACCGCCGTGGTGTTCGACGCTATCTCGCGCGCGGGCTTTGAGCTGGTCGAGATTCCAACCTTGTTTCGCGACGCCGATCACCGGCACGTCGAGCTTGCCGTGTTTCACGAGCGCTTGCAGCGACGGGAAGATCTTTTTGTACGCCAAATCGCCCGTGGCGCCGAAGAAGACGAGCGCATCGGATTGCACATGAGTTGCCATGCGGTTGCCTTTTCAGTTGGCTGGTTTCTCGAGGTGGCCGCCGAATTGAAAACGCATGGCGGAGAGGAGTTTATTCTGGAAATCGGCCTCGCCGCGCGAACTGAAGCGTTCGTAGAGCGCGGTTGTAAGGACTGGTGCCGGCACGGCTTCGTCGATAGCGGCTTTGATCGTCCAGCGGCCTTCGCCGGAATCCGATACGCGGCCAGCGAACTTGGCAAGCTGCGGATCTTCAGCAAGCGACGTGGCCGTGAGGTCGAGCAGCCAGGAGGCGATGACGCTGCCGCGCCGCCACACTTCAGCAATGTCGGCAAGGTCGAGATCGTATTGGTAGTATTCGGGCTCGCGGAGCGGCGTGGTCTCGGCGTCGGCAGCGTGTTCGCGCTTGCCGATATTCGCGTTCTTGAGCACGTTCATGCCCTCGGCATACGCGGCCATCACGCCGTATTCGATGCCGTTGTGCACCATCTTCACGAAGTGGCCCGCGCCGTTTTGGCCGCAGTGCAGGTAGCCATTTTCAGCCGTGCCGGGCAGGTTCTCGCGGCCGGGAGTGCGGGGAATGTCGCCGCGGCCGGGGGCGAGCGTGGCAAAGATGGGGTCGAGGTGCGACACGACCTGCTGCTCGCCGCCGATCATCATGCAGTAGCCGCGTTCCAAGCCCCACACGCCGCCGCTCGTGCCGACGTCGACGTAGTGGATGCCGCGCGGTGCGAGCTCTTTCGCGCGGCGGATGTCGTCGACGTAGTACGAGTTGCCGCCGTCGATGAGAACGTCGTCTTTCTCGAGAAGTGGCAGCAGCTCGGTGATCATCTTGTCGACGACCGCCGCCGGCACCATCAGCCAGATGGCCCGCGGCTTGGCAAGCTTAGCAACGAAATCCTGCAGCGATGCGGCGCCAATGGCCTTCTCTTTCGTGAGTGCTTCCACGGCTTGTGGGAAGACATCATATGCCACACACTCGTGGCCGCCGCGAATGAGCCGGCGGACCATGTTCGCGCCCATTCGACCGAGGCCAATCATTCCAAGTTGCATAGTTGCTCCTCCGATTGAATTTCGGCCTGGTTGGTGGAAGGAAAGATAGTAATTATCTCACGCCAAGGCGCTCAGACGATAAGGACAAGAAATATTAACCACGAAGGCACGAAGAGCACAAAGGAAGAAGTTGGCATTTGCAAAATGCAAAACAATAGAAAAAGCAAACTGTCAATGCCGATCGCAACGAAGTCTTGCGTTACGTTCGACTCGGTGCTTTCTTCATGTCCTTCGTGTCGTCGTGGTTAATTCTTCCGGCTTTGCGTCTTCGCGCCTGTGCGTGAGTCAGTTTATTCTTACGATGAAGTTGCTTTATTGGCCCGGTAACGCTGGATGAGCGTGTTGGTGGAGCTGTCGTGCTTGAGCGCTGGTGATTCTTTGGATTCGAGTTCGCTAACGATGCGCTGCGCGAGCACTTTGCCGAGTTCGACGCCCCATTGGTCGAAGCTGTCGATGCTCCAGATGATGCCCTGTACGAACACAGCGTGCTCGTAGAGTGCAATCAGCTTGCCGAGCAGCGCGGGTGTGAGCCGCGGGGCCAGTATCGTATTCGACGGCCGATTGCCGGGGAATACGCGGTGCGGCACGAGCCAATCTGGCGTGCCTTCGGCTTTCACTTCGTCGGCCGTTTTGCCGAACGCGAGTGCTTCGGCCTGGGCGAATACGTTGGCGACGAGCAGGTCGTGATGCGGCCCCAGCGGGTTGAGCGACTCCGTGAAGGCGATGAAATCGCATGGGATCAGCCGCGTGCCTTGGTGGATCAGCTGGTAGAACGAGTGCTGGCCGTTGGTGCCGGGCTCGCCCCAGTAAATTGGGCCGGTCGCGTAATCCACTACGTTGCCATCGAGCGTCACGCGCTTGCCGTTACTTTCCATGGTGAGCTGCTGCAGGTACGCGGGAAAACGCTTCAGGTACTGATCGTAAGGCAGCACGGCGATCGTTTCCGCGCCGAGGAAGTTCGTGTTCCAAATCGAGAGCAGTGCGAGCAGCGCGGGCAGGTTCTTCTCGAACGGCGCGGTGCGGAAGTGCTCGTCCATCGCGCGGAAGCCGGCGAGTAGCTCGCGAAAATTCTCCGGGCCGACGGCGAGCATGGTGGAGAGGCCGATGGCAGAATCCATCGAATAGCGGCCGCCGACCCAATCCCAGAACTCGAACATATTGGATGTGTCGATGCCGAACTCGGAGACCTTGGCCGCGTTGGTCGACACGGCGACGAAATGCTTGGCGACTGCTTTCCGATCACCGCCGAACGCCCGCAGCAGCCAGTTGCGGGCGCTGTGGGCGTTGGTCATTGTTTCGAGCGTCGTGAACGTTTTCGACGACACGATGAACAGCGTTTCCGCCGGCGCGAGGTCTTGCGTGGCTTCGGCGAAATCGGTGCCGTCGACGTTCGACACGAAGCGGAACGTGAGCGCGCGATTCGTGTAATGACGCAGCGCTTCGAAGGCCATGACGGGGCCAAGGTCGGAGCCGCCGATGCCGATGTTGACAATGTTGCGAATCGCGCGGCCTGTGTGACCTTTCCACGTGCCGCTGAGCACGCGGTTGGCAAAGTTAGTCATTTTATCGAGCACGGCCTGCACGTGCGGCACGACATTCGCGCCGTCGAATTCGATCGTCGCGCCTGTTGGCGCACGCAGCGCGACATGGAGCACCGCGCGGTTTTCGGTTTTGTTGATGCGCTCGCCACTGAACATCGCTTCGATGCGGCCGCGGAGGTCGGACTCGTTCGCGAGTTCGATCAGCAACCGCAACGTTTCGTCGGTGATGCGGTTCTTCGAGTAGTCGAAGTAGAGGCCTTCGGCAGCGAGGGCAAACCGCGAGCCGCGATCGGCGTCGGCGGCGAAGAGCTCGCGGAGATGTTTGCCTTTGATTTCAGCGTGATGGGCGGCGAGAGCGGCCCACGCAGGCCGCGCGGTGAGGGGCGTAGTCGTCATTTCTTTCGCGTGCCTTTCTTCGGCTTCTTCTTGGTCGCGCGTTTTGTGGTGACCTTTTTGGTCTTCTGCGCTGATTTCTTCTTAGTTCCCTGGCGACCGCGTTTGGCCGTCGCAGACTCGGCAACTGTTTCTTGCGTGATCGGATGGGCGGTGTCGTGCTCCCACAGACGCAAGCCGCCGATGAAAGCGTTGACATTCGCACCTGCGCGGCAGCCCTCGGGCAGTTGTTTGAGATGTTTCACATTCCCGCCGCCGAGGACGATGTCTTGGGGGCGCAGCGCTGCGGAGAGGAGCTTGACGACTTCAGCCACGTTGCGTCGCCATTTGCGAAGGCCGTGCTTGGCGAGGCCGCGCTGGCCGACGTAATCTTCATAGGTGCCTTTTTTGTATGGCAAGTGCCCAAGCTCCATCGGTTCGACGATGCCGTCAATGATCAGCGTCGTGCCAAGGCCGGTGCCGAGGCCCAGGAAGAGCATTTTGCCGCCTTGGTAACTGCCGATCGCCTGCATCGCTGCGTCGTTCACAACTTGCACTCTGCAGCCGAAAGCACGTTCGTAGTCGAGGCCCACCCAACCACTTCCCAGGTTCACTGGCTCAGCAACTGGCCGACCATCGAGCACGGGACCGGGATAGCCGATGCTGACGGCATCGAACGTCCAATCTTTGGTGAGCTTCTTCACGCCGGCGACCATTTGCCGGGCGGTGAGCGACGGGCCAGAGTCGAAGCGGCGCGATTGGCTTTCGCCGGCGGCGAGCATTTTCACATGCGAACCACCGACATCGACGACGAGGACTTTCATGGGGATGGATTCATAGTGGTTGCGGAATTCAAGGTGCGCCCAAGTGCGACACGTCATTCCACAGGCTAATGACGGGCTCGGCCAGGCTGTGCTCGTAGGTTAACTCGCTTAGGCTAGCGGTACTGAGGTGGAAATGTCTAGCCATTCCGGGCGGCAGGTCGAGCCAGCGGGCGGCGAGCACACGCAGAAAATGGCCGCTCGAGAATAGGAGTACGTTGCCTTGGAGCGGCGTAACGGCGGCGATGACGCGGTCAGCGCGCTCGCCGACTTCTGCGGGCGATTCACCGCCGGGGCAGCCATCGCGGAAGAGGTCCCAATCGGGATAGTCGGCGCGAATTTCAGCGCGGCGGCGGCCTTCGAACTCGCCGTAGGCCCACTCGACAAGGTCGAACATCGAATCGGCGACAGCGGCATAACCGGCAATGCGGCAGGTTTCGGCGGCGCGGATCAGCGGGCTCGTGTAGACGCGCGTGAACGAGAGCTTGTGCAGTCGGGCGCCAAGCTCCGCGGCCATTTGTTCGCCACGCTTGGTGAGCGGGATATCAGCCCGGCCGGTGTGCTGGCCGGTGATGCTCCACTCGGTTTCACCGTGGCGCGCAACGTACAGGATGGGAAAATCGTTGGGCATGCGCTCCTGCGCGTGGTGATTTTTCAAGTCCGCAGCTGACGCAGATGACGATGGCCCAATTGTTACGGATCGGGGCTGAACGTTACATCCCCAAAAACGGCTAGGCTGGCCGAAAGGCGCATGCGCGGGCGAGCTCTGCTGCGCCGGGCCTTCGCACCGAAGCTCAGCGGGCGAAATCGAGTAGTGGTCTGGAGCTGATTCGGCGGGCTACTGCTCTGCCACATCTTGATTTTGGATTAGCCGTCGGGCGCTAGCCGCGGTTGCGGCGGCGAGAACCGCGGGCTAGCGCCCGGCGGCTAATTGCTCTTACAAGAATTCTTAATGGTGACATAGCACTAATGTAAGGCTGCAGCGTCGAGAGGAGTGAGCACAATGTTGCGGAAGGCGGCCTTGTGATTGTGGTCCTGGAGTTCAATGCGGCCTTTGGGGTGCTGCATGAAGTGAGGCACGATGCCGAACTTGCTTTGTTCGACGCGGTGTTTCCAATCGTCGGTGCCGATTTCAGCGCTCGACACCATGGTGCCGTTAATCCAATGTTCGATGTGCGGGCCCTTCACAACAATACGGCCGTCATTGAACTCACCGACGGGGCGCAGCGTGGGCTTGGTTGTGATGGGATAAAGATCATAGATGACGCCGCTGCGGTTGGTCGCGTTCGGCGGCTCGTTCCCATATTCAGAATCGTCGAGGATTTGGTACTCGCAGCCAAGCCAGCCGGGATGGCCGTGCACGCCGAGTCGGTAGAAGTTGCTGCGATACTTCACGCCGCTATTGCCGTGGGGCGTGATCCGCCATTCGAACGAGAGATCGAAGTCGTCGTACTCGTCGGCCGTGAAGAGTGAGCCGCCGGTGCCGCTGACGACGAGCGCGCCGTCTTCGATCGTCCAGTTCTTGGGCGGCGCTTTGCCGTCGGCCGCGGTCCAGCCGGTGAAAGTTTTGCCGTCGAAGAGTTGAATTGATTTCGTAGATGGCTCGGCGGCCGAAAATTGACAGGCGATTGTCACTAATAGCGCTGCGAGAATGGGATGAGATATCAGCATGCGAGTGGCGTAACGCTTTCAGCGTAAGCAATGAGCAGGGGCAAGTTGACCCAGCGTGCGCTCGCCAAGCCGAGCGACGCTGGGCTGTGGAGTTCAACGCCTTCGGCGTAGGACGTCATCACTGACGAAACGCATCGTGGAAGCCTCTGAGTGCGGCTGTCGCATGTCGTTGTACGTGAAGTGCGCCCAACAGTGCCGTCACCACGTGACTTGTTCGAGGTAGCGAAGGCTGACGGGGATTTGCTTTTCGCTTCTGGGTGATTCGTCTTCGATGAAGTACCACTTCACGCCGGCCTTGTTGGCGGCGGCGAGCGCGCGGCGACAGTCGATGCGGCCGGTGCCGAGCGGCACGTCGTTCGTCACATCGCTGCTGCCAGTGAGCAGGTTGATGGGCGTGCCTTGCTTCATGTCTTTAAGGTGCGCGAGCGCGAAGCGGTCGCCGTATTTCACAAAAAGCGCGGCAGGGTCCTGGCCGCCGTGCACGATCCAGAAGACGTCCATTTCATACGTGACGTGCTCGGGCTTCGTTTCGGTCATGAGCAAATCGAAGAGTGTGCCGGAGCCGTAGGGTTGAAATTCGTAGCCGTGCGTGTGATAGAAGAACTTCAAGTCGTGCTTAGCCAGCGCCGCGCCGGCGGCGTTGAAAACCCGGATCGCTTCGCGGCATTGCTTCTCGTCGAAGTCGCCGCTGTGGGCAATCCACGCGCAGCCGGCGTATTTCAGGCCGAGGGCCTTTGCTTCGGCGGCAATGCCTTCGACATCATCGCGGAAGCGCTCGAACGGGAAGTGGCCGCTGATCGCGACGAGGCCGCGCGACTCGAGTTCGCTTTTGAACTTAGCGGGAGTCAGGCCATACGTGCCGGCGAGTTCGACGTACTTGAAGCCGTAGTCGCGGACCTTATCGAGCGTGCCGGGGACGTCTTTCGCGAATTGGTCGCGAAGGCTGTAGAGTTGCAGGCCGACGGGGCCCTTGAAGCTGGGGCCGAGGCCGACATCTGCTGCGGCGGCGGTAATCGTCATGGCAAGGGCTGCGAGACAGGCGAGGGAGGGCGCTGCGAGGTGGCGATGTTTCATGGGATGGGCGAGTAAACAATCGGAGTGATTTTACAGGGCGCCAGCAATGCGTAGCGTTGCGGCTACCTCGACGCGAGTGCGCACGATCACGCTGGGACGCGCGATGCGGTGTTGCAACCGTCAATGTAACTCGGAAGAGGCGTGGAGCAAGCCCAGGGGACGGGTTTGCTCCGCGAGCCGGGAGAGAATTCACGCGGCGGGGCGACGGCGGCGGCAGATGGCGAAGCCGCTGAGGGCGATGAGAGCGACGGCGACGGAAGTGGGTTCCGGCACCGCAACGGCCGAATTGAGCGAAAATTCCTGCGTGAACGCCAGCTGCTGGGTTACGGCGAACGTCGGCGTATTGCTGTAGAGAAGCTTCTCGATCGTGAAATCGAAGTTGCAGAAGACATCGTCGATTTGGTTCTTGAGCGGGTCGATCAGCACCCAAATCGTGTCGCCGATGTTTAGCATCCCGAGGTTGCGGTCGAAGCTGCGGAGGAGGCCGTCGGTACCAACGACCGTGTTCGCGCCAACGAGCGTGTCGTTAATATAGACCTGCACTTGCAGATTATCTTCGCTGGCGACGAATGTGCCATTCGATTTTTGGATCGAGCTGTCGCTCAGGCGGTACAGGCCGGCGCCGTCATCGGCTTGGATCGTATAGCCAATAATAGGCATGTACTTCGGCTGTCCGGGTGAGCCGCTATCGGCGGAGAGGAAGAGGTAATCGTCCTTGTGGCTTTTGGGGTTCGGAGTCATCGTGGCGCCGCCAGTGGTATTGTAAACTTGCTCAGACTGGCTCCACAGCAAAGGTGAATAGGTTGAGGCGTTGCCGACTTTGCCCTTGGGGTCCCACATATACTTCCAGCCGTTCGTTGGCGCACCGGGCGTGAAATCGGCTTGGTAGTCGCCGACGGGGACCCAGTCGGCGGTGTAACCGAGCCCGGCGCCCAATGAACCGCCGCTCGCCACTGGCGCCGATTGAATGGTCACTTCGCGGCGCACGAGTTGGGCATTGCTCCACCGGCTCCAGGCGCCCTTCTTGCTGTCGGTGTAGTAGACGTAGAACGACTGGCCGGAGCGGGCGGGATCGGCGCCGGTACCAATGATCGAGGGATACATCTGCTCGCCGGGGCTAACGGCGAGCGGCTGGCGCGGCGCCCAGTTAATGCCGTCTGGAGACGTGGAGTAGTAGAGATCGCCGCCGTCGTCGGACCATTGCGACGTGACGAGCACGAGTTGGTTCAGGTAGTCGTTGCGCGAGATTGCCACCCATGCGTTCGAAGGATTGTAAGCTTCGAGAGCAGCAGCTCGGCCGCCCACGCCGGGCTGCGACCAGCTGCCATCGTAGTACTTCCAGAACTGCGTATTGCGGCCGGCGAAGGCATTGTTCATGAGGTCGACGAGCGGCGCCCGCGCGACAGCGACTTCGGCGGTCGCGCCGGTCGTGAGCCAGTCGCGGTAGTAGACATTGAGATAGCCGTCGACGACCGCGAACGAGCCGCCCCCGACCTCGGCAAAGCCAGCAGGGATGTTGGGAGTGATGATCTGGCCGAGGTCGCGAAAATTCGTGCCATCGGTCGAAACGGCAAGGCCAAGGACGCTATGGAAATTCTTCTTGCTGTTGCCCTTGAGTTCGCCGTGATAGATCATGAGCCGCGCGCCGCTGAACGGGTCGGTATAAACGGGCCCACCGGCAAGATAATTGAAAGTTTTGCTGGGCACGTTGTTGATCTTCACCGAGCGTTTCGATGCGCCCGGGGTATTTAGCGTACCGGTGGTGACAACAGGCGATGAGGCGTTCGCACCGTAAAAGTCGTAGGTGCCGTTGCCATTGGCGACCGCGCCGAGGCTGCCATCGGGCCAGTTCGCGCCGCCGGCGCTTTTGCGCTGTGAGTTGGAGTAGATGACCTGAGGCGCGCCGATATTGAAGTCAATGGCGGCGGCGGTGGTGGAAACCTCAACGACAGCGGCGGCAACGAACGAGAGAATCGATGCGCACGATTGCAGGAGCGCGCGGTGCGCTGGAGTAGCTCGTGAGGAGTGCATCTGCGGGCGGGCCTCGGAAGAAACGATTCGTGGAAGAGTGGCAGCGACCATGAATGGCGGCGGCGCGGACGCTCCGCCGAAGGGCCATTCGGCCGCTGATTTCCAGCGTAATTACGGAGCCAGACGGGGCGGCGAATGAGGCGAAAAAGCAGCGCGCTGGCCTGATAAGCGACCTTTAAACGGGTCGACTGGGATGCGCGGGCTGCGAGGCCGTCGGCCCGGGGGGCGGGCCGGGGAGGCCCAAGACTGAAGGCATTTCGCTCCGCAACAGGAAATGGAACCTCGCGGAGCGAAATTCTTACATTGCCGCGCGCCGAATTTAGTCGCTAGGCGGCGGCGCGGTGCAGGGTGGGGCGCGTGGCGGCGGCGGCGAGGATGCGTTCGGCGAGGTCTTCGGCCGGTCGCAGGCTGTGGCGCGTGCGGATGCAGTTGGCCGCACGCTGGCCCATTGCGCGCCAATCTTCGCGGCGGTGCCAGGCGCGCTCCAGGACTTCGTCGAGCAGTTCCGCGGTGGCGGCAGGCGCAATGAAGCCGCTGTCGTTATCGTCGATCAGCTCCGCAGCCCGTCCGACATTGGTGACGATCGGCACGCGGCCACAGAGCATCGCTTCGGTAAGTGAGATGGGATTGCCCTCAGAGCGCGAGGGCAGCAGCAAGCCGTGGTGCTCCGCCCAGAGTTGTTCGATATTGTGGGAGACGCCGCCGTATCGGATTTGACGGTGGAGGCCGTAGACATCGAGCGCGCGTTGCAGGCGGCTGAGGCTGCCATTATCGCTGCCCCACATCGCGATTTGCAGCGGCCGGGCGCGCCACTTGGGTTGCCGCATCACGCGGACGATGAGGTCTTGGCTCTTGGTGAGATAATGAATGCGAGCGACGCAGGCCAGCTTCCAATGTGGCGCGGTAGCGGGCCAAGCGGGGCGGGCGTCGACGGCGACTGAGAATGGATTGTCGATGATTTCGCTATGCTGCAGTTCGACTGCGAGATTCGATTCGATCGTGTCGCGATTTTCGGCGGAGACGAAGAAGCAACGCTTTGCGCCATTGTAGGCGTCGCGAAAATCATCGAGCGAGCGGTTGTCGATCCAATTGTGCGAGCCGGCAGCTTGTAGCACGATCGAATAGGGTATGCCCAATCGGCGGCAGGTGTTCGCGATTTGCGGGTCGTCGGTGTGGCACGCAAACGAGATTACGACAAAGTCAGGCTTACATGTTTTTAGCCAAGTCAGGTAACGCATCCGTGTGAGGCGGAGTTTTTGCAGAATCCGGCTCATCGTGCGGCCGACGCGGCGGCGGGTGCGGTAGTGTGGTCGTGCGCCGTGCTTTTCGAGCTCGCGGAGCGGGGTGGCGATTTTGGGCCATTGGAAGGAGTTGAAGCACACTTCATGCCCACGATCGAGCAGCACGTGAGCGGCGCGGCACCAAAGTTCTTCACTGCCGCCCCAGGGAAGCGCGCCCATCGTCGAGAAAAAAGCGATACGCATGCTGGGCTCCAACAAACTGGGTCGCGCGGCTCGATCACGCCGCGCGTTTCGGTACTAGCGGCGGGAGAGAAAACTCGCTGCTGGCTTCCGGCTGTGGAACATCGCGCGCTGGCGATGTATTTACAAGCCCATTGGCACAGCGAATGGGGCGATCCATGTAATGCAGCCGCGACACGTTCAGGCCGTCGTTCCATTTGGCCGGACGTGACGGGTCAGTCGGGTGCCAAAGGTGGTAAGCGTGCGTGTAGCCCAGGGCCGAGGCAATGCGGCGGCCGGCGCGGCGCAGGCGAAAGGCGATGTCGTCGTCTTCGCAGCCCCAACCCACGAACGATTCGTCGAATCCGTTGACGGCCTCGAGATCGTCACGCGAGATTGCAATGTTGTAGCCTGGCAGCTTGGGCTTGCAAGCGTGGTTGATCCAAAAATAGTACGAGTCTTTGATGCGCTTGCTTTTGAGCCTGCGCCATTCTTTGAGCGAGCCAAGCGAACGATATGCGCCGGAGTCGATGGCGGCGAGGTCAATACGTTCCGAGGCTTCGCGTTCGAGGCGGATGCACTCACCAGCCCGCACGATACCGGGGCGACGGGCCTGTAAATGCTTGAGCAGGTGGTCGGGCGGGAAAATGCAATCGCTATCGGTGAACAGAAAGTAGGGCGCTCTGCTGGAGCGGACGCCGTCGTTGCGACACAGCGATACGCGGAAGCCGTCGTGAGGGTGCGTGATCCACTGAACTGGGAAATTCACCGCGCGGGCGAATTCTTGCACGATCGCGGCCGTGTTATCTTGCGAACCGTCATCGGCGACGATCACTTCGAATTGGTCAGCGACGCCTGTTTGCAGCGCAAGCGAACGTAGCGAGCGCGCCAGGTGCCCGGGACGCTCGTAGGTCGTCAGGACCACCGCAATTTCGAGAGTCGTTCGCATGAAAGGCGCAGTCGATCGAACGTGGCGCGGAACCGGGCGGCAGGGCGCGGCTCCAGGGCCCCGATGAAGTGGGCGAAGTGTAGTGGAAAGGTCAGTCAGGAAACAATACGGAACGCTCATGGGTTTTCGCAAGAATTGAGAGGCAAGCGAGGGCCGATCGAGACGCGTGGGTTGGGAAAGGCCGCGCGTGACCGCAGTACGACGTCAAAACCGCTAGCCTCGCTAGCAGTCAAGGAAGCGTGGTTGGCGATTTGGGCAGTTCTTCGTATCGTACGGCACTGTGGCCTTAATGAGCGGGGCCGGATAAGCGGCGGCCGTGTCACGAAGCTCATTGCGAATCGTTAAACAGTGCGGTAATTCGAACGTCGTGCTTTTGCGGAATCGAACGAGATAAAATACTTCTTTATGTGTGCTCTTGATTTGTTACGTGACAGCGGACAACAGCCCGCAGTGCGCAGCCACAACGTTGGGATGCGGTTGTTTGATGAGCCGAAGCATGTCGGGTGTCCGAACATCGGAGATCGAGAGCAGTTATTTGCGCGCATTGGCGCGGCGCTCGATGGCCGCTGGCTCACGAATCAAGGACCGCTCGTCGCCGAGTTCGAGAAGAAGCTCGAGCGGTACCTGGGCGTGAAGCACTGCATTGCGGTGGCGAACGCCACGATCGGGCTGCAGTTGGTGATTCGCGGGCTGGGGCTCAGTGGCGAAGTGATCGTGCCGTCGTTCACGTTTCCCGCAACGGCACACGCGCTGGCCTGGGAGGGCGTGCGGCCGGTGTTTTGCGACGTAGACCCCGCGACGCACAACATCGATCCGGCGGAAGTCGAGCGCCTAATCACGCCGCAGACGAGCGGCATCATGGGCGTGCACTTGTGGGGCAACACCTGCGAGGTCGAAACGCTCGCAGACATTGCGAAACGGCATCGGCTGGCGCTCATGTTCGACTCAGCGCATGCGTTTGCGTGTTCGCACCGCGGACGGATGATCGGCAATTTCGGACAGGCCGAAGTGTTCAGCTTCCATGCGACGAAGTTCTTGAATTCGGCCGAGGGTGGCGCGATCACGACGAATGACGACGAGCTCGCCAGCGAGTTTCGACGACTGCGGAGCTTCGGTTTGGAGGAGGGACACGTCGTGGAGATCGGTACAAACGCGAAAATGAACGAGCTGTCGGCCGCGATGGGGCTCACTTCGCTCGAGAGTTGCAACGACTTCATCGCGCGGAATTGCCAGAACATGGCGGCCTACCGCGACGCGCTGCGGGGCGCCCGCGGGCTGCGTCTGTTCGAAACGCCGAGCGTGGAGCGGCGGAATCATCAGTATGTAGTCGTCGAGGTAAATGCCGCTGAAGCGGGGATGTCGCGCGATGCGATTTACGCCGCGCTGCACCGCGAAAATGTGCTCGTAAAGAAGTATTTTCACCCGGGCTGTCATCGGATGGAGCCCTATCGCTCAATGGTCGAAACTTCGCGGGCGAAACTGGTACACACCGAGCGGCTGTGCGAAAGTTTGTTGCAGTTCCCGAACGGGACGTCCATCGTGCGGGCCGATATTATTAGGATTGGCGACTTTTTGCGGCGACTCACCGGGCGCGCGCGAGTCGCGGCGTAGTGCAAATCATCCATGCAGCAGGCCATTCTCATCACGGGCGGCGCGGGCTTCATCGGCGGATGGCTGGTGAAGCATATTCTGGCGGAACAGCCGCGCGCGCAAGTGGTGAATCTCGACAAGCTCACGTATGCGGGCAATCTGGAGTCGCTCGGCGCGGTGAGGCAGGACCCGCGACACACATTTGTGCAAGGCGACGTGGCCGATGCGGCACTCGTGCATGAGCTGCTCGTGAAAACGCGGCCGGCGGCGATCGTGCATCTCGCCGCGGAATCGCATGTCGATCGGTCGATCGACGGCCCGGCCGACTTTGTTGAGACGAACGTTGTGGGCACGTTCACGATGCTGGATGTCGCGCGCGACTATTGGGCGACGCTTTCCCCAGCGGAGCGGCAGCGGTTTCGGTTCGTGCATGTGTCGACGGACGAGGTTTTCGGCACGCTCGGACCGCAGGGCAAGTTCCACGAACACACGCCGTACGCGCCGCGGTCGCCATACTCGGCCACGAAGGCTGCGGCCGATCACCTCGTGCGGGCGTATTACGAAACGTACGGGCTGCCGACGATCATTACGAACTGTTCGAACAATTTTGGGCCCTTCCAGTTTCCCGAGAAGCTGATCCCGCTGATGGTGTGGAACGCGGTCGAGGGTAAACCGCTGCCGGTATATGGCGACGGCAAGCAGATTCGCGATTGGTTGTATGTCGAGGATCACTGCCACGCGCTGCGGATGGTGCTGGAGCTCGGGAAGCCGGGCGAAACATATAACGTGGGCGCGAATTGCGAGCGGACGAATTTGGAGATCGTCGAGCACGTGTGCCGGCTGGTGGATGAGTTGCGTCCACAGTTGCCGCACGTGCCGACAAGCCAACTAATTCAGCACGTTGCCGACCGCCCGGGGCACGACCGGCGTTATGCGATCGATGCGACGAAGCTGCAGCGCGAAGTTGGGTGGAAGCCGCGGCATAGTTTCGATGCGGCCTTGGCGAAGACCGTGCGCTGGTATTTGGAAAACGCCGAGTGGTTCGAACGCGTGACGAGCGGCAAATATGAACGCGAAAGGTTGGGACTCGTTCGCGTTTGACGTGCGAGATCGCACCAGTGGGCAACGAGCCAGTGAGCATGGCAGCCACGAGCATCACACGAAAGGGAATCATTCTGGCCGGCGGGTCGGGCACGCGGCTGTACCCGCTCACGCGTGCGGTAAGCAAGCAGCTGCTGCCGATTTATGACAAGCCGATGGTGTACTATCCGCTGTCGGTATTGATGCAAGCCGGCGTGCGCGAAGTGCTCATCATTTCGACGCCTGTGGATTTGCCCGGCTTTGAGCGGTTGTTTGGCGACGGCAGCCAGCTGGGCATTGCGATGCAGTATGCCGAGCAGCCGCGGCCAGAGGGGCTGGCGCAGGCGTTCATCATCGGGCGGGATTTTGTGGGCGGCGACCACAGCGTGCTGGCGCTGGGCGACAACTTGTTCTTTGGCGATGGGTTGGACGTCGCTCTACAGTCGGCCCAGCAGCGGCGCAGCGGGGCGACGGTTTTTGGCTATCCAGTACTTGATCCGCAGCGGTATGGTGTGGTCGAGATCGATGCCGCAGGGGATGCCGTGTCGCTCGAGGAAAAGCCGCTGCGCCCGCGATCGAATTTGGCCGTGCCAGGGTTGTATTTCTACGACGAGCAGGTCGCTGAAATTGCCGCCCAGTTGAAGCCCTCGCCGCGTGGTGAATTAGAGATTACCGATGTGAATCGGGCATACCTGGAGCGCGGCGAGCTGCATGTCGAGCGGCTCGATCATGGGCTGACGTGGATGGATGCCGGGACGCACGATTCGTTGCTCGAAGCGTCGCGCTTGGTGTGCGAGACGGAACGCCAGCAGGGCCTGAAGGTTGGTTGCATTGAGGAGATCGCGTATCGGCAGGGTTTTATTTCGGCCACGCAGCTCGAACGCGTGGCCAAATCGATGCAGAATAGTTACGGCGCGTATCTGCTAAGTTGCTTGCATCCGCGGAATGCGATCCGGCGGGCTGCGTAGAATCGTGGGCGCAATCGCGCGAAACGGTGTGATCAATATGCCGGCGGCGGTTTCTCATCTTCCGGCCATCTCGAATGGTGTAGGCTATGCGAGCCGCGAGTATGCCGAGTCGCTCAGCGAATTTGGCGACGTGTGCGCGCTTCCGAATTGCGGTGGTTGGCTGCTCGCGACGCCAATTCCGCGCACCGAACTGCGCGATGCCCTGGGCTGCTATCCGCTGTTCTCGTGCGGCGATTGGACGGCGCTCGGCGATGATCTCGCGGCGCTTGCCACGCGTTTGGTGAGCGTGCGGCTGGTGACCGATTCGTTTGCCGAAGTCACAGCGGTGGAATTGGCGGCGGCATTTCCCGATGTTTGTTACGAGTACAAGCAGCATTTCGTGACCGATCTTGCGCGGCCGTTGGAACAGTTCGTCGATCGGCATCATCAACGCAATGCACGCAAGGCACTGAGAGCCGTCGAAGTCGGGAATGCGACGATTGACGCGGGGCTACTTGGCGAGTGGTGCGGGTTGTACCAGCACCTGGTCGAGCGGCACGGCATCACGGGCATCCAGCGATTCTCGCCGGCTTCGTTTGCGAAGCAGCTCGGCGTGCCGGGGCTGTTGGCATTCGCGGCGCGCGAGGGCAGCGAAACGTGCGGCATGACATTGTGGTACGTGCGGGGTGACGTCGCCTACTATCACCTCGCCGCGTACAACGAGCGCGGCTATGAGCTGCGGGCGTCGTTCGCGCTGTTCTGGCACGCGCTCACGCAGTTCGCCAAGCTAGGAATTCGCTGGGCGGCGCTCGGCGCCGGCGCAGGCACGCAGGCGAGCGACTCTGGCCTGACGCGGTTCAAACGCGGGTGGGCAACGGGCACCCGACCGGTGTATTTCTGCGGTCGAATTCTGCAGCCGCGGGCGTATGCGGAGTTGGTAGGAAGATCCCAAAATGTGCAGGGATACTTCCCAGCGTATCGCCACAGTTAGCGGTGCTAGCGAATCGCTGTTGCGTTATTCAGCAAGATGGCGGATAACGTGACGCATGGCAGACGTTATCATTTTTGGAGCGCGCGACACCGCCTCTTTGGCCCATTTTTACTTGCGGAACGATAGCCCACACACCGTGCGCGGCTTTACAGTGAACGCCGAGTATTTGAAGGATACCGGCGAAAGTTTCGAGGGGCTGCCGGTCGTGGCTTTCGAAGAGGTCGCACAGCATTTTCCGCCCGACAGCGTGCGGGCATTCGCGCCACTCACGGCCCGGCGCATGAATCGGCTGCGCGAACAGGTTTACAACTCCTTTAAGTCCGCGGGGTATGAGTTCATCTCGTATATCAGCTCGCGGGCAACGAATTTCACCGAAGGCAGAATCGGCGATAACTGCTTCATCCTGGAAGACAACACACTGCAGCCGTTTTGCACGATCGGGAACAACGTCGTATTGTGGAGCGGCAATCACATCGGCCACCACTCGACGATCAACGACCATGTGTTCGTGACGTCGCACGTGGTGATCTCGGGGCATTGCAACATTGGTCGCTATTGCTTCTTGGGCGTCAACGCGACGATCAAAGACCAACTTACGCTTGGCGAAGGAACGCTCGTTGGCATGGGCGCGAATGTGACGAAGAACACCGATCCGTGGACGATCTACAAGGCCGATGCGACGCGGGCGTCGAAGGTTTCGAGCGCGGATATCGACTTTTAGCAAACGATTGGCCGCTGGGATGGAGCGCATATGAAATGGGAAAAGCTCGGCTTTGTGTGGAAGCCGGGGGGCGACGTGGCCTGGTCCGTATCGCATGCCGCGCTCGCAACCGTGCTGGTGGTGAGTGATAATTGCTGGTGGGTTTACTTAAGCACGCGCGATGAGAACGGCAAGAGTCGAGTCGCACGGTTAGAACTTGATGTAAGTGGACTGCCGGGAAAGTTGCCGGTGGTTACGCACTTTGATCCGACGCCGATCGTTTCTTTAGGTAAGCCCGGGACGTTCGATGACAGCGGTGCGATGCCGGCGTGGCTCGTGCGCAACGGCGCTGAGTTGCGGCTGTTCTACACGGGTTGGAACGTGCTCGCGACCGTGCCATATGACTTGGCGATAGGCCTCGCGGTCAGCAACGACGGCGGTCGAACGTTTCAGCGTTACTCCGATGGACCGATCCTTGGCCACTCGCCGACCGAGCCATATTTTGTGTGCTCGCCATGCGTGCGTTTGGAGAACGGCGTGTGGCGAATGTGGTACGTGGCGAGCAACGGCTGGCAAGAAGTGAACGGCCGCTGGGAGCCGAACTATCATATTAAGTATGTGGAGTCGAACGACGGTTATCGTTGGGAGCCGAAAGGGATTTCATGTGTCGACTTGGGGCCCGACTATGCGATCGCGCGGCCCTGCGTATTCAAACACGACGGCAAGTACGGCATGATGTATCCGTACCGCTCGGTGGTCGATTACCGCACCGATCGGGATCGTTCGTATCAATTCGGCTATGCCGAGTCGAGCGACGGCATTCGGTGGGAGCGGATGGATGATCGCGTCGGAATTGAGAAGTCGGCCGAGGGGTGGGACTCGGAGATGATCGAATACGGGTGGATGCAGGAGCACGCGGGCGAAACGTATCTCATCTACAACGGCAACGGGTTTGGACGGTCGGGGTTCGGCATGGCGCGGTTGGTGTCGTGGGAGTGAAAGCGGCCGGAACCCGCACATTGGGCACGACCCACTAACGGCGCGTGTAGACGACAAAGAGGTGGACGGCGCCGGCCTGCAACTACGCCGCTTTCTTCGTTTCCAGCGGTTCGAGTTTGCCGTGTTCGACACGGACGACCCGGTCGGCGAGGGAGAGTGTGCTCTCGCGGTGGGTGATCATGATGAGCGTGCGGCCGTGGCCATACTCTTCGAGGGCGTCGTGGATGAGCTTCTCGCTCTCGACATCGATCTGGCTCGTGGCTTCATCCATGATCAGGATTTCCGCGTTCCGCAGAAACGCGCGGGCGAGGGCGATGCGTTGGCGCTGGCCGCCGCTGAGGCGCTGGCCGTTCGGGCCGACCACAGTGAGGTAGCCTTCGGGAAAACTGGTGATGAAGCCATCAGCACGGGCCAGCTTGGCGGCGGCGATGACTTCGGCTTCGGTGGCGTCCCAGCGCCCGTAGCGGATGTTGTGATAGATCGATTCGTTAAAGTGCTCGGTTTGCTGCGTGACCAGCGCGATGCGTTTGCGCAGTTCGACGGTGGAGACATCGCGGAGCGAGACGCCGTCGATCAGGACTTCGCCCTGCCGCGGATCGTAGAAGCGGCAGAGCAGATTGATAATCGTGCTCTTGCCGCCGCCGTTCGGGCCGACAATCGCGAGGTGTTCGCCGCGCGGGATCGTGAGGTTCACCCCGCCGATGACTTCCTGGATGCCGTCGTAACTGAATGAGACGTTGCGGAATTCGATCTTCTGATGCGACGCCGGGAGCGGCTTCGGGTTCGTTGATTCGACGAGGAACGGCTGGCGTTCGAGGATCGGGTAAATGAGGCCAGCGGCGGCCATGCCGCTGTTGACGCCGGTGATCACCGTGGAGAGCTTTCGCAGCGGGTCGGAAGCACCGACAAGCAGGGCGAAGAACACGGTCATGTCGGTCACGCTCATCGGCTTATCGCACATCGGAATGCCGAAGATGTGCGTTTGCTGGTTGATGACGAGGTAGCCGGAAACAATGACGCCGGTGCAGAGGATGCCCATGCCCAGAAGTTCGGTGATGGGGTTGCTGAGGGAGTGGTAGAACTGCGACTTCATGGCGATGCGGCGCATGCACGCGGTGGAATCGCGGAAGCGGCGGCGTTCGAAATCTTCCATCGTATTGGCCTGCACGGTGAGCAGGGCGTTGAAGACTTCGAGCATCACGTGGTGAAAGCCCATCGAGCGGTCGAGGATGCTGATTGAGAGCGCCCGAATGCGGCGATTCAAATACAACACAAAGAACGCGGCGATCGGTGCGAAAATGAGCGAGGCCAGCGTCAGCCGCCAGGAAATAAACCATGCGCCTCCCAAGCAGGCGATGATGCGCAGCGGCTCGGTGACGGCGCCGCCATAGAAATTGGTGATGCCGATGGCGAGCATATCGGTCGTGTGGGCAATGTTCGCCGTGAAGCCGCTGATGCCGAGCGCGTTAAACGAGGGGCGATCGAGCGACAGGGCTTTGTCAAAGAGTTTGCCGCGGATATCGCGAGCAATCGTTTGCGATACGTACGCGACCAACATCGTGTTGGTCATCATCAAGAGCTGCTTGATGGCCGTGGCTACCGCGACGATGAGAATAATCAGCGTTACGGTCTGAAACGGCTTGTTGGGCATGAAGCGTTCGAGGAACGGTTGGAGTTTGCCGGCCGAATAGATACCGGCGCGATCCATCTTGATTTTCGCCTGCACCATTTCGATTTGGAACGCGAGCTCGTGCTGAGCCTTCTCATTCTTCTCGGCGGCGAGTTGGCCTGCGAGCTGTTGCACTTCGGCCTCATGCGTCGCGAGACTCGCCTTGGCGGTTTCGACGCGCTTTTGATTCCACTCTTGCAGCGACTGGCCGTGCAGCGTGGTTTCGATGATCGGGAAGAGCGCGGCGATGTTCGCGCCCCAGAGGGCAGCCACGCCGAGCGAGCAGGCGATGGCCAAAGTGAGCGCCGGCCACAGCCGCCATGCTTGTTGAAGTGCCCTGGCAAAATCCTTCATGGAATGCTCGATTCAAGCGACGATGATAGCGTGACTTCCTGCCGGAAGATCGCGAAATTGCGGCGGAAGTGTAGGGCAGAAACGCCACGCTGGCAATTGCGGATTTAGCACGGAAAAGCAGCGTGCAATGCGTGATTTTGCGCACGCGACGATGCAGGCGCTAGGCGCATAGTTCGGGCCAAGAGGTCGGACAGACAATGCTGTCGGTCCATGGGTCAAACACACATGCACCCATAGTGCGAAAACGAAGCCGGGTACGCATGGCGCGTACGAGTCATCGCGCGATGGCGTCGGCAGCTCCCACCGGGCGGCGAGATGATCGTCCGTCCGTGTTCTCGCGCTCCAATTGTGGTGGCCGATATCTCGCCGTCCATTCGGGGCCGATGATCGCGACGGACTCGCTGGGCAGAAGAATCTCGTCGCCCTCGATTCGACAATCGTCCTTCGACGCGAGGATCAGTGTTTTGCGCTCGCGATTGAGCGGCAGCGTGGTTAACTGGTTAGCGAAATTGCAGAGGATCTGGATGGGGCCGCGGCGCACGTCGAGCCATTGCTCAGTGGAGTTGAAATCGGAATGCGTCAATTCGAGTCGGCCGGTGGTAAGCGCGGAAATGCGGCGGCGGAGTTGGATAAGCGCCTTGTGCCAAGCAAGCATGGTCGCGTGACGCTCTTGAGTGATCTCGTCCCATGGCAGCTTCGACGCTTCGAACGTCGAGCGATCCGTTGGATCCGGAATGTCTTCCGGCCGCCAGCCGAACGACGCGAATTCCTGGCAACGCCCTTGGGCAACCGCTTGCGCCAGCTCAGGTTCCTCGTCGAAGCCGACAAAATAAAGGAACGGGCTCGAAGCCGCGAACTCTTCGCCTTGGAAGAGCATGGGAATGTACGGTGATACCAGAATGAGCGCAGCGCCTATTTTCGCACGCTCGACGCTGGCGAGCTGGCACAATCGTTCGCCGCGGGCGCGGTTGCCGAGCTGGTCGTGGTTCTGCATGTAGGCCACGAACTGATGGCCGTTGAGGCCCAACGGCGAACGCCCGTGCGTGCGCCGGCGATAGGGCGAGTGGCGGCCCGCGTAGATATACGGCCGGTACATCGAGACGGCGAGGTCTTCGAGCGAGCCGAAGTCTTCGTAGTAGCCTTCGCGCTCGCCGGTGAGGATGGCATGGAGCGCATGGTGGATATCATCGCTCCATTGGGCGTCAATGCCGAAGCCGCCGAGTTCCGGCGCCCGAATGACACGCGGGTCGTTGAGGTCGCTTTCGGCGATGAGGCATAAATGGCGGCCGAGGTGCGCCTTCAAGTCTTCGACTTCGGCAGCCAGCTGTTCGAGGAAAGGAATCGCGGACGTATCGACGATCGCATGCACGGCGTCGAGGCGAAGACCGTCGATGTGATAGTCGCGGAGCCACATCAAAGCGTTGTCGCAGAAAAAGCGGCGGACTTCATCGCTGTCGGGACCGTCAAAGTTGAGTGACGAGCCCCAGGGAGTTGAATGGCGATCGGAAAAATACGGGCCGAATTGCGGCAGGTAGTTCCCGCTGGGGCCGAGGTGGTTGTAGACGACATCTAGAATCACCGCGAGGCCGCGTTCGTGGCAGGCGTTGACAAATCGTTTGAAACCTTCCGGGCCGCCGTAGGCCTGGTGCGGGGCGTAGAGCGCGACGCCGTCGTAGCCCCAACCGCGGTCGCCCTGAAATGCGGCAACTGGCATAACTTCGACGTGCGTGACGCCGAGGTCGGCGAGGTGATCGAGCTTTTCGATCGCACTATCGAATGTGCCCTGCGGTGTGAACGTGCCGATGTGCAGCTCGTAGATAATCGCCGAAGAAAGCGGTCGCTGTTGCCAATATTGGTCAGTCCATTTGAATTGCGAATGGTCGACATGGCATGAATGGCTGTGCACGCCCTCCGGCTGCCAAGGTGAGCGCGGGTCAGGCAGGCCTTTGTTTTCGTCGACTTCAAACGAGTAGCATTCGCCGTGGCGCAATTTATATGCTGCCGTCCACCAACCCGTGTGCTGCTTCTCCATTTCGATCACGCGCTCGCTCAGCAGAAGTCGAACTGTCGTAGCGTTTGGCACCCATACTTTAACCATGTCTCCATCCTTTCTTCTTCTCTCTTTCGCGGCATAGCAATCGGCATACCGCCCAGGGGGGCCGTGGTTATGAACGCCACACGTCTTTGCAGCTGTCGATGGCAACGCGCGATCGGGAAAGAACGGCCCTCGAGACCAACTCCTAACTCAGGCACGACGTGTGCTCGTGTCGGCGCACGACCGCGGTGAATCGATTGCTAATTGCGGTCGACTCGCTAGAAATTCGTTCTGTGCGACGGGCGGTAAGAGGCCGCTGGTTACGCGTCTACCACGACGTTTTCAAGAGCATCAAATAATCTAACGCCCTCAATGAAAAATACCGACGCAAAGTCCCGCGCGGTCGATCCGCTCAGAAAGCTTGCCGAGTTGTGGGGTATCCAAACATCGTATGACGATGTGCGTGGCCAGCGGTGCGAATCGCCGGCGGAGTCGGTCTTGGCTGTGCTGAACTTGCTGGGGTCGCCGGTTTCCCGCTTTGACGACATCGAAGAAGCGGTCCTCGAGCGCGAGGACGAAATTTGTCGGCAGCGCGTGAGCCCTGTTGTCGTCGCCTGGGGCGGAGGTGCGACAGAAGTTGGTGTGCGAGTCCCGGCTGCCGCCAAGGACCATCATTTCGAAGCGTCGGTCGATATTGAAAATGGCGAGGCCATCCGCTGGGCTGGTCGACTTGGCGAGTTGCCCGACGCGTCTCCCGATGAGTGCGCCCTGGTCCATCGTGGCGTAATTGCGAAACGATTGATCGTGCCGGCCGCATTGCCGCTGGGATATCACCGGCTGTCGTTACAATTCGCGAGCGAACAATGTGAGACGCTCATCATCGCGGCGCCGATGCGTGCCTACTCTCCCCGCGGCGGCGGCTGGCAACGATCGTGGGGTGCATTCTTGCCGCTCTACGCCTTGGAATCGCAGCAAAGCTGGGGCGCCGGCGACTTCCGCGACCTGCGCGAACAGCGTGAGTGGCTCCAGGAGTTGGGCGGGCAGATCGTCGGCACGTTGCCGTTGCTAGCCGCGTTTCTGGACGAACCATTTGAAATCAGCCCCTACTCCCCCGTGAGCCGGCTGTTTTGGAATGAGTTCTTTCTGAACATTCCAGAGGTAGTGGGTTTTTCGCACGATGCCGAGGTTCGACGCGTGGTCGAGACAGCCGAGTTCCGTAGTGAATTGGAAACAGCGCGGACGGAGCGGCTGGTGGACTATCGCCGGATCGCAAAGCTCAAACGGCAGGCACTGGAAAAGCTCGCAGCAAAGTTCTTCGCGTCGCGCTCGACAGAGCGCACTGCCTTCGACTCGTTTGTTGCGGCGCATCCTTCGCTGGAAGATTACGCCGCGTTTCGCGCGCTCGGCGAGCGGTTTCGGAAGCCGTGGTCAGAGTGGCCGAATCGTCTGCGCGAGGGCGAAATGGCGGGCGCCGAGGTCGATGCAGCGGCACTGCGTTACCACATGTTCGCGCAGTGGCAAGCCGACGAGCAAATCCGGCGGGCCGCGAACCGCGAAGGTGGCAGCGGGCTGTACCTCGACATGCCGTTGGGGGTAAATGCCAGCGGTTACGATGTGTGGCGCGAACGATCGCTGTTTGGTGTCGGGGCGACCGGCGGCTGTCCGCCCGATATCATGTTTCCCAACGGCCAGAATTGGGGCTTCGTACCCCTGCACCCTGAGAATATTCGCCGCGACGGCTACCGCTACATCCGGCAGTTTTTGCGGCATCAAATGCGATACGCAAACGTGTTGCGGATCGACCACATGCCCAGTTTCCATCGCGTATTTTGGATACCACCGGGCGTGAGTGCGAAGGACGGCGTGTATGTGCGCTACCCGGCTGAAGAATTGTACGCAGTCTACGCCCTGGAATCGCATCGGCACCAGACAATGATCGTCGGCGAGGACCTGGGCACCGTGCCGCCGGAAGTGCCGGTGGCCATGGCGAAGCACAACTTTCATCGCATGTATGTCGTGCAGTACGAAATTCAACCGGATCGGAATGCGGCATTGCCGGAGCCGCCGGCGAATTCGATCGCGAGCTTGAACACGCACGACATGCCGCCGTTCGCCGGTTTTTGGAACGGCAACGACATTGGCGAACGAGCGCATGCCGGCCTGCTATCGCCGGGTGAATGTGAAATCCAAGAACGCGATCGCGAAACGATTCGCGCGGCTCTCATCGGGTTTTTCAAATCACTGGGTTATGCGGTCCATGGGACGCCCGCGACGGCGGTTCTAAACGCGTGCGTCGAATATCTGCGTGATAGGGCAAGCCGAATGGTGCTCGTGAACCTGGAAGATTTGTGGCAGGAAACTTTGCCGCAGAATATCCCCAGCACGGATGGAGAAAACGCAAATTGGCGTCGCAAGGCAAGGCTGACCGCCGAGCAATTCCGCAACGACCCAGAAATTCGCCGCCGACTCTGTGATTTGAGCGACGCGATCGCAAATCACAGTAGCCAGCGCCACCCGGCTCATGTTTGATCGTGAGTATTTCAGACTGGTGTAAATCCGGCCAGTCACATTTGTCGCTACAAGCGGGGCTAGGATACGGCGGCATTTTTCAGGCCTTCGCGCCGGCTGTTTACGCCCGCAAGCAATCGCGTGAGCGCCCAGGCATACGGTTTGCCATTTACGGCCAGAATGTCGCAGACCGCTATAAAAACATTGCCGACCAGCGCGGGCCGCTCGCGAGTCGTGATTGAGAATGTTGAACCGAACGTCGATAACGGGCGGTTTCCGATCAAGCGCGTCGCGGGCGATGTGATTGTCGTCACGGCCGATGTGTTTACCGATGGACACGATCGCATCGCCGCCGCGGTGCTCTATCGAAAGATGTGCGGTGATGCGAATTGCCAGAATCCTGGTGAGTGGCATCGCGCGCGGTTGCAGCCCGTTATCAATGATCGGTGGACCGGCGAGTTCCGCGTCGACGAAGTCGGCACGTACGAATACAAGATCGCAGGCTGGGTTGACCACTTCGGCACTTGGAAACGTGATTTGGCGAAACGGGTGGCCGCCAGGCAGAACGTCGATGTCGAATTGCTGGTGGGCGCGGAGTTCGCGCGGCACTCGATCCTGCGGGCGAACGTCGACGATCGTGAACGGCTGGAGCGGTGGGAGCACCGGCTACGCGGCGGCGCAACTCGCGAGGTGCTGCACGATTTGATCGAGACGAATGAACTAGATGCGCTTGTGGACCGCTGGCACGAGCCGGTGGCGGTGGAAGAAAGCCGGCCGTTTCGGGTGACCGTCGATCGGCCGCGGGCGAGCTTCAGCGCATGGTATGAAATGTTCCCACGGTCGGCGGGGCGCAATGGCCAACATGGCACACTGAAAAATGTGGAGGCCGCGCTGCCGTACGTGGCTTCAATGGGGTTCGATGTGCTGTACTTGCCGCCGATTCACCCAATCGGGAGGTCGCATCGCAAGGGCCCCAACAACGCCGAGACTGCGCGCGAAGGCGATGCCGGCAGTCCGTGGGCGATTGGCAGCGAAGAGGGCGGGCACAAGACCATTCATCCACAGCTCGGCACGATCGACGATTTTCGTTCGCTCGTAGCGGCGTCGAAGGCGCACGAAATTGAAATCGCGCTCGATATTGCCTTTCAATGTTCGCCCGATCACCCGTACGTGCGCGAGCACCCGGAGTGGTTCAAAAAGCGTCCCGATGGGTCGATTCAATATGCCGAGAATCCGCCGAAGAAATACCAGGATATCTACCCTTTCGATTTCGAGTGCGATGCCTGGCAAGCGCTGTGGGACGAACTCAAGAGCATTTTCTTCTTTTGGATTGGCGAGGGCGTCCGGATTTTTCGCGTCGATAACCCTCACACTAAGCCTTTCGGATTTTGGGAGTGGGTGATCGGCGAAATTCGACGCGAACACCCTGACGTCATCTTTCTCGCAGAAGCGTTTACGCGGCCGAAGGTGATGTATCGGCTGGCGAAGGCTGGGTTCTCGCAGTCGTACACGTACTTTGCTTGGCGTGATACGAAGTGGGAGCTCACGACCTATTTCACCGATCTCACCCACAGCTCGATCCGCGAATTCTTTCGGCCCAACTTATGGCCAAACACGCCGGACATTCTGCCAGAGTCGCTGCAGTACGGCGGCCGGGCAGCGTTCATGTCGCGGTTGGTACTGGCGGCCACGCTCTCTGGCAACTACGGCATTTACGGCCCGCCGTTCGAGCACGGGTGGTCGGCAGCCCGTGAACCGGGAAGCGAGGAGTATCGCGATTCCGAGAAATATCAAATTCACTTTCACGACTTGCGCCGGCCGGACAGTCTCAAAGACTTCATCGCCCGCGTAAACACCATTCGCCGCGGCAGCCCGGCGATCGCCCACCATGGCATACTCAAGTTTCATCAGACCGATAACGAGCAAGTGATCTGCTATAGCCGCACGGCGCCAGATCAGTCGGACATCGTGCTCGTGACCGTGAATCTGGATCCGCATCATCGGCAGTCGGCGTGGATCGAATTACCGACAGACGAGATGGAACTTCCGAGCGACCGACCGTACCAGATGCACGACTTACTGACGGATGCCCGCTATCTGTGGCACGGAAATCGCAACTATGTGGAACTCGACCCGGCGGGAAGTCCAGCACACATCTTTCGTATTCGTCGACGTGCGCGCAGTGAGCGCGATTTCGAATATTACCTGTAGCAGGCATGGAATCCATTCGCAGGAGACGATATGGCTACCGTTGAGCTTTCGGGACTTGCCACGAAGGTGGAAACCATCCAGGCGGCTGTGCCGATTACGACGCCGCACTCGGTGAAGCACGTTGAACGCCGCGCGTGGTTCAAAGATGCAATCATCTACCAAGTACATGTGCGCGCGTTTCAGGATTCGAACGGCGACGGCATCGGCGATTTTCGCGGACTTGCCTCCCGACTTGATTACATTCAAGATCTCGGCGTCACGGCGCTGTGGCTGCAGCCGTTCTTTCCGTCGCCGCTTAAGGACGACGGCTACGACATTGCCGATTATCGCAATGTCAATCCGCAATACGGCACAATTGACGACTTTCGTGAGTTTCTCGACGAAGCGCATCGCCGCGAGTTGAAAGTCGTTACTGAACTGGTGATGAATCACACCTCCGACCAGCACGAGTGGTTCCAGCGAGCGCGGCGAGCACCGGCCGACTCGCGGTGGCGGAACTGGTACGTGTGGAGCGACACGCCGGATAAATATCAAGAAGCACGGATCATCTTCCAGGATTTCGAATCGTCGAACTGGAGCTGGGATCCAGTGGCTCAGGCGTACTTTTGGCACCGTTTCTACAGCCATCAGCCTGATCTCAACTTCGACAACCCTGAAGTGTGCGACGAGATGATCAAGGTGCTCGACTTCTGGTTCAAGATGGGAGTCGACGGCCTGCGGCTTGACGCCGTTCCGTATCTATTCGAGCGCGAGGGCACGAACTGCGAGAACTTGCCGGAAACGCACGAGTTCCTTAAGCGGCTGCGGACGCACATCGATGAGAACTTCAATGATCGCATGCTGCTCGCGGAAGCGAACCAATGGCCGGAGGATGCGGCGGCGTATTTTGGCGATGGCGACGAATGCCATATGAACTTCCATTTCCCGCTGATGCCGCGGTTGTTCATGGCGGTGGAACGCGAGGATCGGTCGCCAATCGTCGATATATTGGAGCAGACGCCGCTGTTGCCGCCGTCGTGCCAATGGGCGATCTTCCTGCGAAATCACGATGAGCTGACGCTCGAGATGGTGACCGACGAAGAACGGGATTACATGTATCGCACGTACACGCTCGACGCCCGGGCGCGGATCAACCTCGGCATCCGCCGCCGGCTCGCGCCGCTCATGGGCAATGACCGGCGGAAGATTGAGCTCATGAATTCGCTACTGCTCTCGCTGCCCGGCACGCCGATATTGTACTACGGCGACGAAATCGGCATGGGCGACAACTACTATCTCGGCGATCGCAACGGCGTACGCACGCCCATGCAGTGGAGCAGCGACCGCAATGCCGGCTTCTCGCGAGCCAATCCGCAGAGCCTGTACCTGCCAGTGATCATCGATCCCGAGTACCACTATGAGCTGCGCAACGTCGAAGTGCAGCACACGAATCCGCATTCGCTCTTGTGGTGGACCCGGCGGATTCTTGATCTGCGAAAGCAATTCCCAGCGTTCGGCACGGGCAGTTTCGAAGCGCTGCCGACCGGGAATCCGAAGATCTTCGCATTTCTGCGCGAAACGGATGACGAGACGCTACTGGTGGTGGCAAACTTGTCGAGGTTGTCACAAGCCGTCGAGTTGGATTTGTCGCGCTATCAAGGCAAGACGCCGACGGAATTGTTCGGTCGAACGTCGTTCCCGACCGTTACCGATCAGCCATACCGGCTGTCGCTCGGTCCGCACGGCTTCTTTTGGTTCTGCCTAGGATGCCGCGACGAGTCAAAGTCCGACGACGATGACCATGAGTTGCCGACGCTTTCGATACGCGGCGAAATGAGCGAGTTGCTCAAGGGCCGCACGCGCAAGGCACTCGGCGAAGCGCTCGAACCCTATCTGCGCAGGCAGCGGTGGTTTGCGGGCAAGGCGCGGCGACTGCAACTGGTCGACGTGCTCGATTACTTCGATGTCGATCGGAACACGACCGGCGCACCGCTGTATTTGATGCTCGTCAGCGTCGCGTATGCCGAGGGCGAGCCAGATTCGTATTGCATTCCGCTGACGCTGCTTGAGCAAGATGCAGCCGACAGCCTGTTAATGGCACATCCGCGTTCAGCGATTGCCCGAATCGAGCTGGGCGAATCCGGTGTGCCGCGTGTGTTGTGCGAAGCAACCTGGGAATCTGGATTCTGGAAGCGGCTGCTGTCGACGATTGCGAGTCGGCGGCGGCTCACCGGCGCTAGTGGCACGATTATCGGCACGCACACCGGGGCGTTTGAAACGGTGGTCGGCAACGCCGGCACGGATCTCGATCCTCACGTGCATGGCGGCGAGCAAAGCAACACTTCGGCTATCTTCAACGAGCGGTTCATATTGAAAATGTTCCGGCGAATCACCGCGGGCGTGAATCCCGATTTGGAAATTGGCCGGCAGCTCACGGAGCGGCACCACTTATCGATTGTACCGCGTGTCGCGGGAGCGATTGAGTATCGCAGCGAATCGGGCAAGCAAGCGACGCTGGCCGTGCTGCACGAGTATATCGCGAACGTTGGTGACGCGTGGAAGTACACTCTCGATGAGCTGACGCGCTACTTCGAACGCGTCCAGTCGGCCGCCGAGCGCGAACTCGGCGTCTCGACCACGCAAGAAAACGAAGCTGGCGTAGTGCCGGAAGCGGCATCAGCCTCGCTGCTGGAACTCAGCGAAACAGAACCACCGCCGCTAGTGATGCACACGATCGGCGGCTACCTGTCGCTCGCTGAGTTGCTGGGGCAAAGAACCGGCGAGCTGCACGTGGCCTTGGCCACGGCCGACAGCGGCCCAGCCTTCGCGCCCGAACCGTTTACGCGGTTGTATCAGCGCAGCCTGTACCAATCGATGCGCAGCCAAGCCCGGGCGACGATGGATCTGCTTCGCTCACAACGCCATCGCTTGAACGACGAAGCACGAAAGCGGGCCGAGGACTTGCTCGGCTGCGAGCGGTCAATTTATGCGAAATTCGGCGAGTTGACGCATGGGCTCCTCGTCGCCAAACGAATTCGCTGCCACGGCGACTACCATTTAGGTCAGGTGCTCTTCACTGGCAAGGACTTCGTGATCATCGATTTCGAAGGTGAGCCGGAACGGCCAGTCAGCGAACGGCGGATCAAATCGTCGCCGTTGCGCGATGTGGCCGGCATGTTGCGATCGTTCCACTACGCCGCCCATGCGGCGCTGCGCGGGCATTCGCAGGCGCTGATCATTCAGCATCCGGCGGTGCCCGTTGAGCGTTGGGCGAATTATTGGGCGTCGTGGGTGTCGGCAGCGTTTCTGCGGACGTATCTACACGCCGCCCAGCCGGGTGGCTTCCTGCCGCGTGAACGCGGGCAGCTCGAAACGCTTCTGAGAGCGTATCTCTTGGAAAAGGCCCTGTACGAATTACGCTATGAATTGAATAATCGGCCCGACTGGGTCAACATTCCGCTCGAAGGCATTCAGCACTACTGCGGCACTACCACAGAACAGGCCACCGTATGAGCATCGCATTTGCCCCCGAAGTTGACTATGCAGATCGCCCGCTCGGCGCCCTGTCGCTATTGTCGAACGACGACCTGTTCCTGTTCAACCAAGGTACACACTACGATCTGTGGAAGAAGCTTGGCGCGCATGTCGTGCGCGAGGGCGGCACCGTGGGTGTGTACTTCGCAGTGTGGGCGCCGAATGCCGAGTCGGTGTCGGTTATCGGCAACTTCAACGACTGGGACGTGAATCGCAATCACCTGCGGCCCCGCGGAAGTTCCGGCGTTTGGGAAGGAGTTATCCCGCATATCGATGCCGGCACGGTATATAAGTATCACATTGTTTCGCGAGTGAACGGCTATGTTGTCGATAAGGCCGATCCGCTGGCGTTTCGACAGGAGCCCGAGCCGGGCCGCGCGTCCGTCGTGTGGAACCTCGACTACGACTGGCAAGATCGTGAGTGGATGGCGACCCGGCGTGAGCGAAATCGGCTCGAAGCACCGATTTCAATTTATGAAATGCACATCGGCTCTTGGCGCCGCGTTGCGGACGAGGGCAATCGGCCGCTGAATTATCGTGAGTTGGCGTTCGACTTGGCCGATCACATGAAGCGGTTCGGTTTCACTCACGTGGAATTGATGCCGATCATGGAGCATCCATTCTACGGCTCGTGGGGATACCAAACGACGGGTTACTTTGCGCCCACCAATCGCTACGGCACGCCGCAGGACCTCAAGTTCTTGGTCGACCATCTGCATCAGCAGGGCATCGGCGTTATTCTGGACTGGGTGCCCTCGCACTTCCCGCAAGACGGCCACGGGCTCACGTACTTCGACGGCACATATTTATACGAACACTCCGATCCGCGGCAACGTGTGCAGCCGGATTGGAATAGCTACGTGTTCAATTACGGCCGCAGCGAAGTTCGCAGTTTCCTAATCAGCAGCGCAATGTACTGGCTCGACGAGTACCATATCGACGGGCTGCGGGTCGACGCCGTCGCCAGTATGTTGTACTTGGACTACTCGCGCAAAGCCGGGGAATGGGTCCCCAACGAGCATGGCGGACGTGAAAACCTGCAAGCGATCGATTTTCTGCGGCAGTTCAATACGGCGGTATACGAACGGCATCCCGACGTGCAGACCATGGCCGAGGAATCCACGGCCTGGCCCATGGTGTCGCGGCCAATTTACGTCGGCGGCCTGGGCTTCGGTCTGAAATGGGATATGGGCTGGATGCACGACACGCTCGCCTACATGGGCGAGGACCCGGTGCATCGCAAGTACCACCATGGGCGACTAACGTTCCGCATGGTCTACGCGTTTAATGAGAACTTTGTCCTGCCGCTCTCCCACGACGAAGTCGTGCATGGCAAGAAATCACTCCTCGACAAGATGCCGGGCGACGAGTGGCAGAAGTTCGCGAACCTGCGACTGCTGCTTGCCTATATGTACGCCTCGCCGGGCAAGAAGCTGCTGTTCATGGGCAGCGAACTCGCGCCCTGGCGGGAATGGAATCACGACGAAGGTCTGCCGTGGCACACACTTGATGATCCGCACCGCCGGGCCCTTGCCCGGTGGCTGGCCGCTCTCAACGAAGCTTACCGCAACGAACCGGCGCTGCACACGCTCGATTGCGATCCCCAGGGGTTCGAATGGATCGATACGAACGACTCCGAGCGCTCGGTGATCAGCTTCTTGCGAAAGTCGCCGAACGGAAGCGAGCAGATCGCGGTCGTTTGCAATTTCACGCCTGTCCCGCGCTACAATTACCGCATCGGCGCCCCGCGAGGTGGGTTTTGGCGCGAACTGCTTAATAGCGATGCCAGCGAGCACGGCGGCAGCGGGCACGGGAATTTGGGCGGTGTCGAAGCCTCGCCCGTCCCGTGCTTCGGCCGGATGCACTCGCTTACGCTCACGCTGCCGCCGCTGTCGGCGGTGTTTCTAAAATCCGACGCGCCGCAGTAAACCAGTCAGGCTGCAATGCGGAGCGCCTATTTCGCCGCGGCGGCGTGCTCGTCAAACTGCTCTTCTTCCGTGGAGCCATCTAGCGCGGTCACGGATGTTTGTCCGCTGGACACCGTGGTCATTAATTTGTCGAAGAAGCCGGTGCCGACGAACTTTTGGTGCTTCACCGCGCGGTAACCATGGTGCTTTTCTTGCGAGAACTCCTCGTCTTGCAGCTGCGCGTACGCGGCCATGCCGCGCTCACGATAGCCCGCCGCCAGATTGAACATGCTCAGGTTCAATGCGTGAAAACCAGCGAGTGTGACAAATTGGTATTTGTAACCGATGTCGCCCAACTCGCGTTGGAAGGCGGCAATCGTGTCATCATCGAGATTCCGACGCCAATTGAACGACGGCGAACAGTTGTAGGCCAGCAATTTGCCTGGGTACTGATCGTGAATCCCCTCGGCGAATTTCTTCGCCTCATCCAAGTCAGGATGGGAAGTCTCGCACCAGATCAGGTCACAGTACGGCGCATAGGCCAGGCCGCGAGCGATTGCACACGAGATTCCGCCGTTGATGCGGAAGAATCCTTCTTCAGTCCGCTCGCCGGTGAGGAACGGTCTATCGCGCTCGTCGATATCGTTGGTGAGCAAGCCGGCGCTGTCGGCATCGGTGCGGGCGATAAGCACGGTGGGTACGCCGCAGACATCGGCCGCCATGCGGGCGGCCACCAATTTGGTGATAAACTCCTGCGTGGGCACGAGCACTTTGCCGCCCATGTGCCCGCATTTCTTGGCCGACGAGAGCTGGTCTTCAAAGTGAACGCCGGCCGCGCCGGCTGCGATCATCTCGCGCATGATTTCATACGCGTTGAGCGGGCCGCCAAAGCCAGCTTCCGCATCGGCGACCAGCGGCGCGAACCAGTCGATTCCATCCGGTTTCTCGTCCAACATCGAGACTTGGTCGGCCCGCTGGAGTGCTTGATTAATGCGCCGCACGAGCGCCGGAACACTGTCGCAAGGATAGAGACTTTGGTCCGGATACATCTGACCGGCCAGGTTGGCGTCGGCAGCGACTTGCCAACCGCTCACATAGATCGACTTAAGCCCCGCGGCCACCTGTTGCACGGCTTGATTGCCGGTCACCGCGCCCAAGGCATGCACGTAATCCTCGGACCGCAGCAACTTCCACAGCCATTCGGCGCCACGGCGCGCGAGCGTGTGCTCGATCGCCAGGGAGCCGCGATAGCGAATCACCTCTTCGGCTGAATAGGGGCGATACACGCCCCGCCAGCGCGGATCCTCGTGCCAGTGGCGGCGTAGCGACTCCACGGAACGCTTCCGTAGACCTTCGGGCGATTCGGCATCAAGCATTTGGTGGCGATTGGCAATCATGCAAGTTCCTATTGATTAGGGTGGGGCAAAGTGACAAGAAACGTAACGGCAGCCAGCTGCACATCGCGGACTAATCGAGGTAGTGGTAAGCGCGGAGCGTGAGGAATTCCTCAAGCTGCCGTTGCTCGATGATTTCCTGAAAGAGCTGCGAAGCGAGCTCAAACCGGCCGTGGCGAAAGCGTTGCTGGCCGACTTCGTCCTCAATGCGGCTCATTTCCTCGGCCAACATTTTGCGGAAGAGCGATTGCGTGATGGTGCGGCCATCGTCGAGTTGCGCGCTATTGTGAAGCCATTGCCACAGTTGAGTGCGCGAGATTTCGGCCGTTGCCGCATCTTCCATGAGGTTGTAGAGCGGCACGCAACCATTGCCCCGCAACCAGGCTTCCAGATACTGCACGCCGACGCGGATATTCGTGCGCACTCCATTTGCAGTGATGCTGCCTTGCGGTACTTCGAGCAGGTCGGGTGCCGTGACTTCAACGTCTTCGCGACGGCAATGAATCTGGTTCGGCGACGTCATCACGGCGTCGAACTCTCGCCTGGCTGTTTCGACCAGTCCCGGATGTGCCACCCACGTGCCATCGTGGCCGTCATGGGCCTCGCGCTCTTTGTCGAGCCGCACCTTGTTTAAGGCGACTTGGTTGGCATCCAGATCATTTCTGATCGGAATCTGGGCGGCCATGCCGCCGATCGCGGGCGCTCCTCGACGATGGCAGGTTTTGATGGCCAGCAACGAGTAGGATCGCAGGAAGTGCGTCGTCATCGTCACTTGCGCGCGGTCTGGCAGCACCATATCCGCACGATTGCGGAAACGTTTGATGAAGCTGAAGATATAATCCCAGCGTCCGCAATTGAGCCCGGCCGAATGGTCGCGCAATTCGTACAGGATTTCGTCCATCTCGAATGCGGCAAGGATGGTTTCAATGAGCACCGTTGCCCGAATGGTGCCCGTAGGGATGCTGAGTGCGCGCTGAGCGAATTCGAAAACGTCGTTCCAAAGACGCGCTTCAAGATGTCCTTCCAGCTTCGGCAAATAGAAATAAGGGCCGCTGCCCTTTTCAATGAGCTTGCGAGCGTTGTGAAAGAAGAACAAACCAAAGTCGAACAGCGAGGCGGAAATCGCTTGGCCGTCGATGTGCACATGCTTCTCCTCCAGGTGCCAACCCCGAGGACGGACCAGCAACGTGGCAACGTTCGGATTCAGCCGATAATGCTTGCCCACGCCAGGTTGCACGTACTCGATCGTGCCATCTACCGCGTCGCGTAAATTCACCTGGCCGTCCAGCGTGCCGGCCCACGTAGGCGAATGGCTATCTTCGAAGTCGGCCATGAAGCAATTGGCGCCCGAGTTGAGCGCGTTGATGACCATCTTACGTTCGACCGGTCCCGTGATTTCCACACGCCGGTCCTGCAAGTCACTGGGCAAGGGGGCAATCTGCCAGTCCGCGGTGCGTACGTGTTCAGTTGCCGTACGGAAGCCGGGCATGCCGCCGACATCGAGACACTCCTGTCGCTCGCGTCGTGCGGCCAGCAACCTCAATCGTCGCTCATTGAACTCGCGATGCAGGCTGGCCACGAAAGCGAGCGATTCGCGCGTAACTAGTTCAGCGTGCGATGGCTCGAGATGGCCGCGCAGCTCAATTCCGGCCCGATTTGAGTCGCGAGACGAGACGCTGCGCGGCGGTTGCGTGATGGCAGTGGACATGGCGGGGCGTTCTCCAGTTCGGCTTGTGAGAAGCGGGTGTCGAGTGGGCGTGACACGCTCGCGTGAACTTTGGCGGGCGATTCACGCGTGCCAGAAATCCTACCGACGCCGCGAGATTTGCCAAACTATCAAATGTCAATGATCGCTATTGACGCGATCATCAATTGCATTTGCTCTCGGCAAGTCTTATCATTGAAGAAATCAATGAAGAGTGAGGCTCGTCATGGCACGCGCCGTTGCTCGCTACAAACAGAATCGCCTGCAGCAGCTTCGCGGCTTCTGTTACGCCGCTCGCACTCAGAGCATGTCCAAAGCGGCGGAGAAGATGGCGCTCAGCCAGCCTTCTGTCTCGCTACAGATCAAGGCACTCGAACGCGAGCTTGGCGCGCAGTTGTTCGAACGCCACGGCCCGCGCATTGAGTTGACCCACGATGGTGAGCGGCTGCTGGAGATCGCGCGGCCGCTCGTCGAAGCGATCGATCACCTCGACGACCATTTCGCGACCGCCCGCGAATCGGTGGAGCACGGCACCGTAAGCATTGCTGCCGGCGGGTCAACGATCCAGTATCTTTTGCCGCCGTTCGTTGAGCAGTTCACTCGCGAATACCCGCAAGTCGACGTGCGGCTCCACAACGTAACCGGCAAGGCCGGCCTGAGTTTATTGCGCGATGGCGAGGCGGACTTCGCGGTCGGCCCGATGTTGGATGCATCGCCAGACATCGAGTTCCATCCGCTCGTAACGTACGAACCAATGCTGATCATGCCGCGCGATCATCCGTTGGCGCGGAAAAAGCGAGTGCAGTTGAAAGACATCGCCCAATATCCCCTCATCCTGCCACCCAAGGAGCAAGTGACATTTCGTGTCGTCGACATGGTCTTTGCGCAGCACTCGCTGGAGTACGATATTCGGCTCGAGGTCGGCGGATACGACGTGATTAAGAAATATGTCGACCTGGGCTTGGGAATTTCGATCGTCATGAGCCACTGTGTCGATGACAGCGAACAGTTTCACACGGTTCCCCTGAAGCGGTGGTTTCCAAAGCGAACGTACGGGCTCGTCCTCCGGCGGCATCACAAGCTGTCGCCCGCCGCCCAAAAGTTCGTGCATCTGGTCCTCGCGCGTGTCGACAGCGGCGAGCACCCTCGGCCGCCAGCTAGGACCCTCGACGGACGTCCGCGACGCCTTGCGGCACCTTCGCCCTGACTGGTCGCCGGCGGCAAGTTACCGCTCGATCTTGGGCAATATTGGCCAGCGTTTAGCGAATAGGCAGTAACGATTCGCCGCCGCCAGCGCGAATTGACAGTCGGCCGCGATTGGCGTTATACAGAGTGCGCCGAACTCCGGTGTTTCGTGGGCTTTTTGGGGCAAATCGGGCAGAGGTCGGTCGCTGCCGTTCTCTTTACTTTATGAGGTCTGGCTATGATCGTCGGTAAGTTGTGGCGAGCGCTGCGGGCTCAAATCAACAAAGTGGCGAACTTCTTTTGGACGATGGATCCCATCGCTCAAATGCAATACGAGTACGACTCGGCGGTCGAACAGCTCAAGACCGGCCGCGAAGGGTTGGAACAATACCGGGCGCTCGTGGAGCGTGTGAGCCGCCAGGTGGCCGGTCACAAGCAGCACATCTCGATGCTCGAGGCGAAGATCAAGAGCTATCTGCAGGCCGGCGACCGCGAGTCGGCGGCCAAGTTCGCGCTCGAAATGCAGAAAGCGAAAACCGACCTCGCCGAAAATGAAAGCCAACTCACCATGCACGAGGAGGCGTACAACAACAACGTCTCCAAGATCAAGCACGCCACGAAGAAGCTGGCCGACGTCAAAGATAAGATCATCAAGTACGACGCCGAGCTGAAGATGAGCCGCGCCGAAGCCGAAATGGCCAAGCTCGCCCAGAGTTTCGACTTCAACATCACCACCGACTTCGGCCAGATCGAAGATGTGATTCAGGACAAGATCGGGCTCAACCGCGCGAAGGCCCGCGTGGCAGCCGACCTCTCCAGCGAAGGTTTGGAAGACATCAAGCGCGAAGAAGCAATGGAGAAGGTGATGGCCGACCAGGCTCTCCGCGACTTTGAGGTGCAGATGGGCCTCGTGACGCCGGAAACCGCGGCGGTTGCCGAAGCAACGAAGGAACTCGGCCCGGCGGCAAAGGCAACGGTCACGGAGAAGTAGGCGCGGCGGAGCGCGGATCTGTCATTCATCTATGGCACAACCTAGCGAACCTAACGCGGCTGCTTCCCGGGGCACGTTGGCTCCCTCGCCGGCGGCTGTGCCCGCTTGGTACCCGGCATGGGCGGCCGAGCTCGCAAATCTGTATTACTCGGGCACCACGTGCGTGTTCGTGCTCCACGGCAATGTGCACGATCTTGTGCGACTGCCCGACGGCGACGGCAGCCGCTACTGCGGCCTCGCCGATTTTCTCGTCAGCCAGGTTTTTGGCCGCTGGGAACTCGTGCTCGGCTACGATTTGAGCCGCGGGTTACGGATGCTCGCGGGCGACGACGCGGCACGCCTCAGAACGATGTCGCAATTTCTCGTCAGCCGTTGGGGCGAACCGGCGACATGGCCGCGCGATCCGGAAAAGGCGCTGTTGGGCCTGGATGCGTTCGTCGAGCGCAATCTCGTGGAAGAGCAGGGCAGTCGCAAGAGCCTCGCGCTCATCTTCGAATACGCCCAGTTCCTCGTGCCGACGAGCGATTTGGACAGTCTCGCGCAGGGCAGGGCGGCGCGGCTGGTGCGATTCCTCTCATGGGCGCAGAATCCGCTCATTAAGAAAGTCAACACGGCGTTCGTGCTGATCGTCGACAAGCTGGTCGAGCTCAACGAACGGCTCGTACAAAGCCCGCATGTGGCGACCATTGAAATCCCACTGCCGGATCTGGAAGAGCGGACGCACTTCGTGCCGATCGCCGCCGGCGGCGATGTGGCGAAGGTGGCCGAGTTCACCACGCCGCAGCTCGCGGAAATTTCCAACGGCCTCACGCTCACGAATCTCAACGTGTTGTTGACGCAGGCGTCGCGCAACGGCAACCGACTCGATTCGCAGAAGTTCCGCGAGCTCAAGAAGTCGATGATCGAGCGGCAGTGCCAGGGCTTGGTGGAGATCATCGAGCCAAAGCACACGCTCGAGTTAGTGGTCGGACTGGATGCCGCGAAGGAGCGGCTGCAGCAAGACGCGACTTGGCTGGCCGAAGGGCGCCTCGACTCAGCGCCAATGGGTTATCTCATTTGCGGCCCGGTTGGCACCGGCAAAACATTTCTCGCCGAGTGCTATGCGGGCTCGATCGGCATTCCGTGCGTCGTGCTCAAGAATTTCCGTTCAAAGTATGTGGGCGAAACGGAAGGTAATTTGGAGCAGGTGCTCGGCGTGTTGCGGTCGCTCGGACCGGTGGTCGTAATCGTCGATGAAGCCGACGCGGCGCTCGGCAACCGGCAAGCGTCGGGCGACTCGGGTACGTCGGCCCGCGTGTTCTCGATGATCGCGAGCCAGATGGGCAACACGCGCTATCGCGGCCAAATCATGTGGATGCTGCTCACCAGCCGCCCCGATCTGCTGCCGATCGATCTCAAGCGGCAAGGCCGGGCGGAAGTGCACATCCCCCTCTTTTACCCCACCAAGGCCGAAGACATCGCGCAAATGCTGCGGATGATGGCGAAGAAGAACAAAGTGAAACTCGCCGACGACGCGATTCCCCAAGTCGACCCCGCCCGACGGCTTTCCGGCGCCGACTTGGAGAGCATCGTCCTGGGTTCCAAGCGCGCAGCGCTCACGAACCAACGCGAGGTCGTCGAGCGAGCGGACGTTGATCAAGCGCTCACCGAGTTCATCCCTTCGGTGCAAGGATTGGAAAAGGAACTACAGGAACTCGCCGCAGTGCTCGAGTGCACGCAGAAAAGCTTCCTTCCAGCCGAGTGGCAAGAAAAAGTAAGCCAGCCGGATGGCCGGTCGCGGCTGCAGGAGCGCATGGTGGCGATTCGGCAGTTGATTGAAGAAGGGATGTAGCGGCGGAAGTCGAAACAAACTAACTCTTGAATAATCGTGGGACAGCAGAAAGGAACACGTGATGGCGGCGAATACTAAGTCAAGCTGGTTTGATGAGGCAACGAGCGAGCTGTTGATCGCCGATCACGCCCAACGGCTCGATTCATTCCTCAAGGCCGTGGCCGATGGCGAGGTCACCGATGACGAACTCGCCTCGCAGGAGGCCCGCGTCGTGGCCCTCATGAAAGAGATCGAGCCGCAGCTCGATGCAAAATTGCATGAGCGCGTAACCCAGCTCCTCTGTGAAATCACGGCGTACGACATCATGCAGGCGATGAACATGATGCAGAGCGCGCGACCGGCGACGAAGTTTGTCGGCTAAGCGTGGTATCGTAGCCGGATTCGCAAGAATTCGGTTACCTTGGCAATACGACTGAATTCTTGCGAATTCAGCTACTGGCGGGAACGGACTTTAACTCAATCCGGGGGCACAGAACGATGAACGGTCAACCTAAAGGACCTTTTTACGTCGCGTTGTTTCTCGTAGTCGGCGGACTATTGGCGTTTGCCGCCTATCGCAGCGATATCTTCGCGCCCAAAGGTGGCGGCGCCGGCAACGGTGGTCATGAAGCGCCCGCGCCCATCGATCCGGGTGCAATCAACCAAACTGCCGAAGATAAGGACTCCGGATCGGTCACGACAGTAAAAGAGTACAGCTTCAAACCCGCCGAACGCCTGCCAGATGTGAAAGGCACCTCGGCCTACAAGCCGCTGCAAGACAACACCGTACGGTTCGCGCTCAACGTATGGGCCGGCTGGGGACCGATCATTCTCGCGAACGAGGGCTTCAAGCCCGGCAAGATTTGGAAAACCGCCAAGGGCGAGGAGTTCAAGATCGAACTTGTGCTGATTGACAATCCGGTTGCGATGCGCGACGCCTACGCCGCTGGCGAGGTGCACATCGGCTGGGCCACGCTCGACATGGTGCCGCTGTTCATGGAAGGCTTCGTCGACAAGTCGGGGCAGCCGCGCGATAGCCGCGTGATGCCTCGGATTTACCAGCAGATCGACTGGTCTAACGGCGGCGACGGCATCGTGGCCCGCGAATCGATCAAGACAGTCGGCGACTTGCGCGGCAAAAAGGTAATTCTCGCCCAGAACTCGCCGTCGCATTATTTCCTGCTCAATATGCTGGTCTCGGGCGGCGTCCAGCCGAGTGAAGTGAACATGGTCTTCACGGAAGACGCATTCCAGGCAGCGGCGGCCTTCAACGCCCAAAAGGACGCGGCCGCGGCTGTGTCCTGGGCGCCAGATATCTACAACCTGGCGGATGTCAAAGGCAACCGCATGCTCGTCAACACGCAAACGGCGAATAAGCTCATTGCCGACGTGTGGTTCGCCCGCGCCGACTTTGCCAAAGATCACGGCGATAAACTCGAAGCAATCGCCCGCGGCATTTTCGACGCCATGGAAGAACTCAAGAAGGACGAGCAAAAATCAAAGTGCGCCAAGCTCATGTCCGAAGGGTACAACATCCCAGCCACCGAAACCATCAAAATGTTCGGCGATGCCCACAACACGAATTGGGCCGAGAACTTTCAGTTCTTCTTGAATCAGAACAATCCGACGAACTTTGAACGCGTGTGGTCGCAGGCCTACTATCTGTATCGCCGAGTCGGCGCGATCACGCACCAGCCGGTGGCCTTCGACAAGGTGATGGACTTCTCGATCATCGAGGCGCTCGGCAAAGACCCGAAGTATCGTTCGCAAAAGGACGAGTACCAGGTTCACCTGGCGCCGAAGGCGGTGTCGCAAATTCACGCCGAGTCGGATGAAATCCTGACGAATACGATCGTCATTCAATTCTTCCCCAATAGCTGGGATGTTTACAAGAAGATCAATCGCGAAGAGAACGGCCAGGTGACCGAAGTTCTGTACGATCCCAATGTCGACAATGTGCTTGAAGAAGTGGCCAAGCTCGCCGGGCAGTTCGGCGCCGCGCGGATTATCGTCGAAGGGCACACCGATAGTTCGCGGCGCGGCCAGATCCCCGAATCGCTCGTCAAGGAGCTAAGCCTCAATCGGGCCAACGCGGTGCGCGAGGCGCTCGTCAACAAGTACAAGATGGATCCGAACCGGTTCGCCGCCGCTGGCATGGGCTGGGACGTGCCGGCCGACCCGAGCGACCCCGACAATCAGGCCAAGAACCGCCGCGTCGAGATCAAAGTGTACTCCGCCGAAAAGATGTAGTGAGGAGGCCCGATGAGCGATGCTTCCTCCATACCGCCGGCGGCAGAAGTGAATGCTTCGGTGCCGGGCGACACCGTGACGCGCAAGAGCGCCGGCGAGCGCCCCAAGAGTGGCGGTCTGCTCACGTTTCGCCGCCCAATTCCCCAATGGGCGAGCCTGCTGCTCGGCGTCTTGTGCCTGGCGATTGTGCTTGGCATCTGGTGGTTCCTCACGCGCGGCGAGCATGAGGAGCGAATCATCGGCCACAACTCGTTGCCGAGCCCGGCGGAAACGTTTAATCGCGAACAGTTGAGCGACCTGTGGTTCACCAATACACTGACGCGCAACTTATTCGTGAGCTTGCGGCGGGTCGTGCTCGGGTTCGCGCTAGCCGCCGTCGTCGCCATACCGCTTGGCGTGCTGTGCGGCTGCTTCCCCTGGATGAACGCGTTCTTCGCGCCCATCAACGTGTTTGGTCGCAATATCCCGATCGCCGCCTTGATTCCGCTTTCGTTCGCATTGTTCGGCATCGGCGAAGCGCAGAAAGTGATGTTCATCTTCGTCGCCGTCGTGGCCTTCATCATGATGGACACCGCTTCGGCAATCGCCGATGTGAGCAGCCGCTATATCGACACGGCATTCACGCTCGGCGCCTCGCGCCGACAAATTATCTTGAAAGTGCTCGTGCCGCTCGCTATGCCGCGGCTGTTTAACTCGCTGCGGCTGTTGTTCGGCCTGGCGTTCGGTTACATCATGCTGGCGGAACTCGTCACCGTCGGTGGCGGCGCGGGCGGCCTGGGGCACATCATCAACATGGCGCAGCGGCGCAGTCACCAAGAAACAATCATTCTTGTCCTGATCGTGATCCCAGCCGTCGCGCTCGCCATCGACCGGCTATTGTATCTCGTGCAGCGAAGCCTGTTCCCGCATCAATACGGCGGCGATGGCTTCTTGCACATTGCCTGGCGAAGCCTCATGCATTTGTGCGAGGATGCCAAGCACCTGATCGTCGCGCCCACGCCGCTGCCGCCCGATCAAGTGGCAGCCATGAAGAAGGCCACGATAACGCACGGCACGTCGGCGAGTTCATACTAAAAGAGTTTTAGCGAATGGCGGATGACGCAAAGACTGCTGGCGAACAACCGCCCGCGCAAGACGTGGGCGTGGGGCGGGTGCTGGAGCGTGCGCTTCCGCCCATCGAGCCAGCGCGGCCGCATGTCGTCGAATTCCGCAATGTCTCGAAGACGTACAACGCAGGTCAACCGAACGAGTTCACCGCAATTCGCGATGTAAATCTCGTCGTCGCTGACTTGCCGAACAAGGGCGAGTTCGTGTGCATCCTCGGCCCGAGCGGTTGCGGCAAGAGCACGATCCTCCGCCTGATCGCGGGTCTCGAACCCCAGCATCCCCCGACGACTGGCGACGTGCTTGTCTTTGGCAAGCACGTGGAAGGCCCGGGCGCCGACCGCGGCATGGTGTTTCAGGACTATACATCGTTCGACCACCGCTCGGTGCTGGGGAACATCGCGTTCGGGTTGGAGTGCAAGGGCGTCGGCCGCCGCGAACGCAACGAATTGGCGTCGCATTGGATCGAGCAGGTCGATCTCGATGTGAAGAAGGACAGCGACAAGTATCCGCACGAGCTTTCCGGCGGCATGCGGCAACGGGTGGCGATCGCCCGCACGCTCATCCTGCAGCCGCGGATCATTCTCATGGACGAGCCGTTCGGCGCGCTCGATCCCCAAACGCGGATGAACATGCAAGACCTGCTCGTGCGGCTGTGGCGCGAGGTCGAGGCGACCGTGTTCTTCGTAACCCACTCGATCGAGGAGGCCGTGTTTCTCGGCGACCGGGTGTACATCATGTCCACCGGGCCGGGCCGCGTAATGAAGGAACTGGAAATCGAGCCGGCCGATCGGCCCGCACTCGAAATGGCCCGCGTGCCGCGATTCCAGGAAAGGGTATACTATATTCGCGACCTAATCGCTCAACTGGAAGCCGAGGCTGATAAGAAGTCGAAATAACGTGCGGAGACGCGGTGGGAATTGGCAAGTACTTCAAAACGGCGTTCATGAACCGCTGGAACCTGCTATTGGTCGGCGGAGCGGCCGCGTTTGCGCTGCTGACGCCGATCCCAGACGTGGTGCTCGCCATCGTCGCGGCCGCGGAACTCACGTATCTCGGCCTCTTGGGCACGCACCCAAAGTTCCAAGCGTATGTCAACGCGCAAGACGCGAAAGCCGCCCGTGAGGCAAACTCCGTGTCGTCGCAGCAAATGCTCGACCGCATCACGAACTCGCTGCCGAAGGACTTGCTCGACCGGTTCGTGGCGCTGAAGTCGCGCTGCTTGGAGCTGCAGCAAATAGCCGCCGAGCTTAAGCAAACCAATCACGGCGATTCCTCGATGCCGCTCGAGAGTTTTCAAATCTCCGGCCTCAACCGGCTGCTCTGGCTGCACCTGCGGCTGCTGTTCACGCAATTCGCGCTGTACCGGTTCCTTAAACAAACGAGCGAAGAGCAAATTCAGTCGGACATCAAGCGAATTGAAGCACGGCTCGCTCAACTACCGTCGACCGGCTTGAAGGAACAAGACCAGCGCGTGCAAAAAGCGCTCGAAGACAATCTGCAAACGAGCCGCGACCGGTTGGCGAATCTGCAGCGTGCTCGCGACAATTTTGATCTCGTGAAGCTGGAAATCGAGCGGTTGGAGAACAAGATTCAGTCGCTCAGCGAGCTGGCCGTCAATCGGCAGGACCAGGAGCCCGGCTACATTTCCGGCCAGGTCGACCAGGTCGCGGCCAGCATGACCGAAACCGAAAAAACGATGAACGAGCTGCGCTTTGTCACCGGGCTGGATACAGTCGAAGAAGCCCCGTCGCTGCTGCAGAGTGAGATTGGGCCACGGCAGAAGATCAAGCAACTTAACTGAGGCAAACTTTACGAGCACTTCGGCGCCGGCCCGCCAAGGGGTGGCTGGGGTCGACGCGAAGCCGAGCCCCCAGGGCGCCGCCCACGGAGCGTGGGATTGATTGCGTACAATGGCCAACGTAATTGAAGACTTGTTAACTCACGGCCCGGTAATTACCGATGGCGCGTGGGGTACGCAATTGCACGCGCTCGGCCTCGCCAGCGGCGAATGCCCAGATGCTTGGAATCTCTCGCACGCGGATCGTGTAGAACAGGTGCCGCGGGCGTATGTTGACGCCGGCAGCCAGGTCGTGCTCACGAACACATTCCGCGCAAATCGCCTCGCGCTCGCCGACTATCGGCTCGCCGATCAAACAGCGGCGATCAATACGGCGGGCGTCGAAATCTCGCGTCGAGCAGCTGGCGATCGGGCACGAGTGTTTGCCTCGATCGGCCCGAGCGGAAAGATGCTGTTCGCCGGGCAAGTGAGCAAAAGTGAATTGCAACAAGCGTTCGCCGAGCAGGCCCGTGCGCTCGCGAGTGCGGGGGCCGACGCACTCGTCATCGAAACGATGGCCGATCTTGAGGAGGCCAAGATCGCCGTTACGGCAGCGAAAACCACGGGACTCCCGGTCGTCGCCTGCGCAGTTTTCGACTCGGGCAAAGACAAAGACCGCATCATGACCGGCCGCACCCCCGAAGAAGTTGCCGGCGTTCTTACCGGCGCCGGCGCCGATGTGATCGGCGCGAATTGCGGTCAGGGCATCGCCTCCTATGTGGGCATTTGCCGCCGGCTGCGAACCGCGACCGACCGGCCGATTTGGATCAAGGCCAACGCCGGCGTGCCGCAAATTGTCGGCGACCAGGTTGTCTATGCCGTGAGCGCTGCCGAATTTGCCGCCCACGCGCCCGAGCTGGTCGAGGCCGGCGCCAACTTCATCGGCGGCTGTTGCGGCACGAGCCCCGAGTACATTCGCGCCATCAGGCAACGGATCGGCCGATGAATTCGCGCGAGCGGGTGCTGCTAGCGATCGATCACAAGGAGCCCGACCGCCTTCCCATCGACCTCGGCGGCACGCGGCAATCGGGAATCGCGGCCTCAACGTATCATCAGCTGAAACAGCTGCTCGGCCTGCGTTCCCGCACGCGGGTCTTCGACATTTTCCAAATGCTCGCGGAAGTCGAGCAGCCGATTCGCGAGCGCTGTGGCGCCGATGTGATCGGCCTCTATCGCCCAGCCGTCTCCTTCGGCATTCGCAACGAAGATTGGACCCCCTGGCGGCTGTTCGACGGCACACCGGTCGAAATGCCTGGCGGCTTTCAACCGGTCACGGAACCGAACGGCGACATCGTGCTCATTCGCGATGGCGCCGCCATCGCTCGCATGCCCCACAACGGCTTCTATTTCGACCGGCTGGAAGTATACCCCGGAGCAGCGCACGTCGACCTCGCAACGTTTCGGCCGCCGCTGTTGTCGAATGAAGACTGCGAATTCTACCGATTGCAGGCCGAGGCTTTGTACCAGCACACCGATCTCGCTATCGTCGCACCACTCGGTCCGCCTTACGAACTATTCTACGGTCTCGGCACGGGCGATTTCGCAGCCTGGATCATCACGTTCGCCACGGATGATGATTATGTCGCCGAGTTGTACGAAATTCTCGTCGCCGCCTGGATCGAGAACCTGCGGCGATTCGCCGCTGCCGTCGCCGACCACGTACAAATCCTGCAAATCTGCGACGACTTCGGCACGCAGCAAGCCCCGTTTCTTTCGGTAAAGATGTTTCGCGAACGGCTGCTGCCGTTCTACCGCCGCGGCCTCGATTGGGTGCATGCGAACACGAAGATGAAAGTCATGCTCCACTCCGACGGTGCAATCTTCCCGCTGATCCCGTCGATCATCGAAATGGGGATCGATATCCTCAACCCCGTACAGACAAGCGCTAACGGCATGGATGCGACACGTTTGAAAACCGAGTTCGGCGACCGCTTGACATTCTGGGGCGCGTCGCTCGATTGTCAGCAAACACTGCCGTTCGGCACACCACAGCAAGTGGCCGCAGAGGTGCAGGAACATGTGAAAACTTTCAAACCCGGCGGCGGCTACGTGTTCGCGCCAGTGCACAACATTCAAGCGGGCGTACCGGCGGAGAATGTGATGGCGATGTTCGATGCAGCTCTCGCAGCGGCGAATTATTAGTCGCGGGCGCGAGACCGTCACCTCGCCACCAAGCGCCGCGCCAGCGCCACCGCTCCCGCCGCGCTATTGCTGTAACCATCCGCCCCAATCGAGTGAGCGTAGTTCTCAGTGACGGGCGCTCCGCCGACAATCACCTTGCAGCGCTCTTTGAGACCTGCATCCTCAACCGCCTTCACCACCGACTTCATACCGGTCATCGTCGTCGTCAGCAGAGCCGAAACCGCGATGATATTCGCCGATTTCTCTTGAGCTAGAGCGACGAACTTCTCAGGCGGCACATCGACGCCCAAATCGATCACGTCGAACCCGCCGCCCTCGAGCATCGCCGCGACCAGCCCTTTGCCGATGTCGTGCAAGTCGCCCTTCACCGTGCCGATCAGCACGCGGCCCACCGGCTCAATGCCACGCTCGGCCAGCAGCGGTCGAATTAGCTCGAGCGCACCTTTCATCGCCCTTGCGGCGATCAATAGTTCCGGCACGAAGTACTCATTCGCCTCAAAACGCCGGCCCACTTCGTCCATCGCCGGGATCATCTGCTCGGTCACGAGTTGCTGCGGATCGACTCCGGCGGCCAGGGCCTCGCGGGTGACTTCGACCGCCGTCTTCAAATCGCCGGCCAATACCGCTTCGTACAACTCGGAACGATCGAAAACAGTGTCGACCATGGAATCTCCCTCGCAACCGCAAATACCCCCAGAGCTGGTGTGCCAATTATAAGCGATTTGCGTTACGATTGTACGGGAATCAACGTCGCACTCAGTTCACAGCAATGCGACTGCGCGGTTCATCGTGAGTTCCAAAGCGCAATTAATGACGCGGCTCGGCGGTGAGTTTCACCGTATTGACCACGTTGCCGCGCCTGTCGATGAAGGCGAAGTGCTGCGATATCTCGGCTATCCGTCAGGCGTCGCACCTTCGGCCACGCTGCGAACCATGCTCACAGTGTGGATTTCAGAAGCCGCCCAGCTGGCGGCGCCACGTGCCACGTATCTGGTGCTTTCAGTCACACGGCTCGATGCGCATCGCTTAGTGGCACAATCAACGGATGGCCAGACGGTCGAATTCCGCGGCGCCGTGGGCGACTATTTGGTAGCCGCCGACTGCGTGGCGGCATTCGTCGCCACGGCAGGGCCGGCGATCGAGGCCCTGGCCTCCAGGTTGATGTGCAGCGGCGACCCCCTCGCGGCGATGATCGTCAATGCCGTCGGAGCCGAACGGGCCGAGGCGGCCGAGGCCGCGATTCTCGACGAACTGCGAGCGGCCGGCAGGCCGCTCGGTTTCTCTCCAACGTTACCCTATAGCCCCGGGTATTGCGGCCTGCCACTCACCGAACAGCGCACGCTATTCAAGTTGTTCGCGGGCAGCGACGTTGGCGTAACACTCACGGAAAGCTGCCTCATGCGACCGCTAAAATCGATCTCGGGACTCATCGGCTTGGGATTGAGCGACCGCGTGGCGGCCTTTGGCTCGCCCTGTGACCGCTGCGAGTTATACAACTGCTCGATGCGACGTTAACACTGTTTTTTGTCGACAACCGTTTTCCCGTGGCGATGCAATGAACAGTCGAGAACGAGTGTTCGCGTTCCTGAAAGGTCGGCCCGTCGACCGGCTCCCGCTGATGCCGGTCGTCATGATGTTCTGCGCCGATCAGATCGGCATGAAATACGGCCAGTACGTGCGCGATTTCCAAGTGCTCGCCGAAGCGCAGATGCGAACCGCCGAGAAATTCGACTTCGATTTAGTGTCGACGATGTCGGATCCCGCGCGCGAGGCCTTCGATTGCGGCGCCCGGGTCGAATTCTACGACGATCAACCGGCGGCGATCATCGAAAGTGAAGCATTGCTGGCCGACAAGACGAAGCTCAAGCAGTTGCAGAGGCCGGAGCCACTCGGCGGCGGCCGCATGCATTCCGCTGTCCGCGCGATTGAGCTCATGAAGTCGCAAGTCGGCCACGAAAAAGCAATACTGGGCTGGGTCGAAGGCCCCTGCGCCGAAGCCGCCGACCTCCGCGGCATCAACTCGCTGATGCTCGACTTCTATGACGACCCGGCGTTCGTCCGCGACTTGTTTGACTTCGTCGTCGAAATGGAGCTGCGCTATGCGCAAGCACAAGTCGCTGCCGGTGCCGACATCATCGGCGTCGGCGATGCCGCGGCCTCGCTCATTGGACCCAGATTCTACGAAGAGTTCGTGTGGCCGTACGAAAAGAAGCTGGTCGATGGCCTGCACGCGATGGGCGCCGCCGTGCGACTCCACATTTGCGGTAACACCACGCGCATCCTCGATGGCATGGGCCGGCTCGGCTGCGAAATCGTCGATCTTGACTATCCCGTGTCAATCGCCGAGGCACGCCGTGTGATGGGGCCGAATCAAATCGTGCTCGGCAACGTCAACCCAGTAGTCGGCCTTCGCGACGCGTCGCCGGACGAAGTGGCCACGTCATTTGCCGAGTGCCACCGCCAGGCCGGTCCACGATACATTGTCGGCGCCGGCTGCGAAATCGTTCGCGATACACCGCTCGCAAATGTGCAAGCAATGGTCGATTACGCACACACGCATCAGCCGTAAATCACCTTCGCGGTTCGAACGCTCACTTCGACTTTAGCAGCCGATTGAGTGCCTCGCCGACATTTGCCCGCGCCGCTCGCGACACGGGCACCACCGCAATCTTCTCGCTGCTGGCGTTCGTATCGACAAGCTTCACAACCTGCATGACTTCGTCGATCAGGTAGCCCGGGGCTGAGATCACCAGCGAGTTGCCCGACTCATCGACGCCGACCGATAACAGCCCGGCATATTCGGGACTCTTGCTCGTGGCCGCCATCGCCTGATTGTAGCCGAACGGCCGTGTGCCAGTGCGGGCATCAAATATCTTGTCGCTCGTGCTCAGCAGATCGCGGAACACATCCTTCACCACCGACGCGATTTCCGAGGCCCGCTTCTTCTGGGCATGATAAATCTGCTGTTTACGCGCCAGCCGCTCGTCGCCTTGCTCCGGCTGATCCAACAGCGGAACAATCTCCTTAATCAGCTCCATCTGTCGCGATGACGCGTGCTGAATCATCAGCCGGTTCGTCCGCGAGTCGGCCTCGATCACCAGCGGCGGATCGGAATTCAACACCGACGCATCACCAGTGCGCGTGTGCGCGAGCATTTGCTCGATCTGCATTTTGATCATTGCCGCTTGCGCGTACTTGAGCGTGATCACTTCGACATCGCCGCCAGGCACGATCTGCTCGACGAAATTCTTCGCCACCTCCGCCGCATTGGGATCCCGCGACACGATGATCATCTCATCATCCTTATCTGCCAGCACGCGCACGGGCTGCGTGCCTTTTTCAGCAGGCGGCTCGAAAGATTGGGCGGGCGGCGATGGAGAGGCGTCGTTCGGATGGCCCTCGTCCGTCGCCGCTTCGTGCTGCTGCGATGCCAGCCGCACTTTCGCAATCACGGCCGCCATCCGATCCCCCATCGGCGCTGGCTGCGGCGGCGTGCCTGCCGACGGTTCCAACATCGGTTTCACCGCGGGCGGAGTTGTTGTCGCCGGCGGGGCTGGCGTCATCGTCGGCGCCGATTGCCCTTGGCCAGATTCGATGATCAGCGGCGCGTCGCTGAGTTCCTTCCAGATTGTCTTTAGGCGCTCGGCCACCACGGCCGACTTCGCGCCGCGGAGCGATACGATGTGCATCTTCGGCGCACCACTGCCGGCAGCAAACGTTTCGCCCAGCCCTTCGAGAAACGTGCGAACTTCCTTCACTTCGGCCGGTGTCGCCCACAGCAGCAGCCGATTGTGCGATGGGTCCGACTCGATTTGGAATCGCCCATCGCTTATTGCGCCGGGCGTGGCCGACGGCCGCTCGGGATTCTTCAGCACAAGCTTGATGGCCTTCGTCGCATAGGCGGCGTCGAGCTGCTCAAGCGCCAGTACTTCGGCGTGTCGGCCTTCCGTGCGGAAGCTGTCGATGATGCCGCCGACCGTCACTTGGTCTTCCGGCGCTCCGAAGACCACGAGCCGATTGTACGACGCGTCGTATTGAATTTTGGTCGCTTTATCAATGTTGCCCGCCCGCTGGATCGAAGCCATCAGCTGCGTTATGGCTTGCGGATCGATGCCGCTGAGCGGATACACCTTCACCCGATTGAACGTGTCCCACGACGACTCGCGCGGCGGCTCGGGCTTGTCCATCGCCTCGATCGCCTGCCGCACGATCTCGATTTTGTCCGGCCGGCCGTTGATGAGAATGCTGTTCTCTTCAACGTTCACGACCAAATGCACTTCCGACTTATCCTTGAGCAGCGGCTGCGCGCCCGCGCCCAATTGCTTGACCGCCTCATTGCGGAATTTCGTCGTTTCGATGTCCAGCTGCGTCTGCGTGTCGGCCGTGGGCTGCGAAGTCTCCGGCGGCAAACCCAGCAGCTGCCGCACTTTGATCGCCACCTCTTCCGCCTTGCGGTGCTTCAGCCGAAACTCCGCGACGCGCTCGCGGCGGGTCTCATCGCCCTCGGCCCGCGTGAGCACGCGATACATCTCGCGCAAGTTGGCCACGGCATCCATCGTTTCGAGCCGATTCGAGCTCGCCATCGGCAGCAACTGACCGTACGGGCTGATGAGCGGTTTGAACTCGCTCGCGGCTTCGTCGGCGAGCATCCAGGTGAGTGGGAACGTAACCCGCACAAAGCGGTGCGGCTGCAACGTGGCGAGCTCTTCCGGCGTAACCCGCGGCACAAGCGTCACATCCACATTCTTGAGCGGCACCACGCGCAGCACTTCCCCGAATTGCAGTAACGTAAACCCGCGCAAGCAGCTGCATGTTGATCAGGTCTTCCGCTTCGTCAATGGTGTATTGCCGGGCACTCGTCAGGTTCAATGTGCCTTCGGGCAATTGCTGCCAATCAAGATTGAGATGCCGCTGTTCGGCCACCCATTGCAGCACGGGCAACCATTTTTGATCCTGGAAATCGAGCTGGACCAGTTTAGTCGACTCATCGGCCGCATCGCTCCCAGCGGGCGAACTCGAACCAGCAGCGTTCGTGCCGGCTGCCGCAGCCCCCTTGAGCGGCTGATTTGCTGCCGATGGGTTAGATGCAGGTACCCCGGCCGAAGGAGTTGCCGCCGGAACGGCAGCCGAAGCGGGGGGCGCGCCATCCGCAGCCGACTCTGTTTTAGCAGGCTGGGCGGCAACCGTTGCCTCGGCCATCGCGACCAACGCCAACACGCCAATCAACACCATAAGCTGGCCAACAACGCCGGCGCAAAGCTTCCGCAGCAAAAGAATGTTAACGGCCATACGTTCCCCCTTCTGATGAAGTGGTGCTGGGTTAACAGGCGCCCTGCGCGCATCGCAGAGCGAATCAATCTGCGTGGCTGGGCCAACAGCCACTTACCAATGCAACGAAGTCGACCAGTGCGGCCGACAGAGACGCGTCATGGAAACGCGCCAGGTGGGATCAACCGACGCCTGTCAGTGTACGCTCGGGATACAGCGATAGCCAGCCAATAAATCCGCTACAGGGGGGACCGCACCCCGCCAACCGGAAGATATAAGGATTAACAAAACCGCGTGATGTGGGGGATTCGCCGCGTATTCTTACCGAATTTCCCGCCACGGCGACCGTATTTTGGCCTCGCGGGGTAAGGCTCACTCCGCAAATTCCTCCAGCTCTTCCCAGCGGCGATAGGCATTGTCGAGCTTTGATTGAGCATCCTTGGCCCGCGATTGAGCCGCGGCAATTTCACTGGGCGGTCGCCGATAGAAGTCCGGTTGGGCCATCAGGTTATGAAGTTCCGCAAGCTCGGCATCGAGTTGCTCGATCGTCGTCGGCAGCGACGTCAGTTCCCGCGATTCCTGGTACGAAAGCTTTCTTTTCTTGGCGGCAGCCGGCACTGCGGCCACACTTTTCTCTCGAACCACGGTACTCGAACTCGAAGCGACCGATGGCGCCGCGGCCGGCCGCTGCCGCAGCCAGTCGTCGTAACCGCCAACATATTCCCGCACGCCCGCCGGCTCGAACACGATCGTGCTCGTGACGACCTCATTGAGAAACTCGCGGTCGTGGCTCACCAATAATATAGTGCCGGGAAACTCGACCAGCCGGCTTTCCAGCAGCTCCAGCGTTTCGGCGTCGAGATCATTCGTGGGCTCATCCAGGACGATGACGTTCGCCGGCCGCAGGAATAGCCGAGCAAGCAAGAGGCGATTGCGCTCCCCACCCGAGAGGAAGCGCACTAGCGACCGCGCGCGGTCCGCGGAGAACAGAAAATCCTGCAGATAACCGAGCACGTGCCGCGACCGACCGTTGATGTTCACCATCTCGCCGCCCGTGCCGAGGTTTTCTTGAACCGTCCTCTCGGCGTCGAGTTGCTCCCGTAACTGATCAAAGTACGCGATCTGCAAATTGGCCCCGAGCCGAACCGAACCGCTTTGCGGTTTGAGCTGGCCAAGCAGCAAGCGGATGAGCGTCGTCTTGCCGACGCCGTTGGGGCCGATGAGGCCGACCTTGTCGCCCCGCATGATCGCCGTGGAAAAGTCACGCACGATCGAGCGCTCGCCATACGCGAACGAAATGTTCTCGGCATTCGCGACCAACATGCCGCTGCGTTCGGCAGTGTAAACTTCAAGTTTCGCCGTGCCGCTGCGTTCGCGCCGTTGAGCGCGTTCCACACGCATCGCCTTGAGCGCCCGCACCCGCCCCTCATTCCGCGTGCGGCGCGCCTTGATGCCCTGCCGGATCCACGCTTCTTCTTGAGCGAGCTTCTTGTCGAACAGCGCGTTCTGCTTCTCTTCTGCCGCAAGCGCCTGCTCTTTGCGATCGAGAAACGTATCGTAGTCGCACGACCAATCGAACAGATGGCCGCGATCAATTTCCCAAATCCGCGTGGCCAACCGCCGGAGGAACGCGCGATCGTGCGTTACGAAGAGCAGGGCGGCCGGCCAGCGCAGCAGGAAATCTTCGAGCCAGGAAATCGTGTCGATATCCAGGTGATTTGTCGGTTCATCGAGCAGCAGCAAGCTCGGCTGGGCAATGAGCGACTGCGCCAACAGCACGCGGCGTTTCATCCCGGCCGAGAGGCTGTTCGCGGGCACATCGCCGTCGAGATTCATCTGCGTGAGCAACCGCTCGACGCGCTGCTGCGAATGCCACATGTGCGATTCATCAAGTTCTTCCGGCGGCAGGCCGGCGAGCACGACGTCGCTGATCGAGCCCGGCAAATCCTGCGGCACTTCCTGCGGCAGCATCGACACTTTCACGCCCGGCAGCACCGTGCATTCGCCGTGATCGGGCTTCATCTCGCCGGCGAGCAGCCGCATGAGCGTCGTCTTCCCCGAGCCATTGCGGCCCAGGAGACCGATGCGCTGCAGCGGCTCGATCTGGCTCGTCACGCCATCCAAGAGCGGCGGCCCAACAAAGCCCATTGTGACATCGTTCAAGCGGACGAGTGGTGCCATGCGGTGCGGTCAGGTGCGGTCGAGAATACTAAGGCTACGGCGGCGACTTACCAATATTACGCGCGCAGCGCGGTGATGGTATTGAGCCGCACGGCACGAATTGCGGGAAACAGCCCGCCGATCAGGCCCATTGTGAACGCCAACAGCAGGCCTTGAATCATCACCCTCGGGCCGAAGCGAAACGCAAACGTGATTTCGCTGAACGTGGCCCAGTTGGCCGTGCCGGTGGACATGCCGTTAAATGGCAGGGTGGCAAGGCAGCCGACCACGCCGCCGATCAGGCACAGCACAATCGACTCGAGCAGGAACGAAAACAGAATGCTGCGCCGCGGGAACCCCAGCGCTCGCAACGTGCCGATTTCGCGAGCGCGGCTGGCCACCGCGGCGTACATCGTATTAGCGGCGCCAAACATCGCGCCCACCGTGAGGAACGCCGCGATGAAGTAGCCGACGATGCGAATCGCGATCGACGCCGTCATCTGATCTTCAAAATAGCTGGGCTCATCGATCACTTTGAACTGGAATCGTTCATCGCTCTTGATGCGTTCCATCAGCGCGAGCTTCGCACGCTCGTCGGCAGCGTGCAGGTTCACATCCGATACTGCCCCGGGCGTCCGCCGAGCGTTCGTCAGATCGCGCAAGTCCGTCCACACCTCCGATTCCGCCGCACTCCCCGATGCTTCGAAGTGGCCGACAATCGTAAACTCGACCTTGTTGATATCGATCTTGCTGCCGACTCCCAGATTCTCAAATCGCTCGCCCATCGAGCGGCTGGTAATGGCTTCGTTCACCCCCGGCGTCAAATCGCGGCCTTCCACGATGCGGAACCCCGGCCGCAGCGCCCGGCCCGTATCCTCCATCCCGCGGACAATGATGTTCGTAATGCCGCCTCCCGCCCGCCGCGGGTGCGTGATAATCGTCACAAACTCGACCGAGCACAGCGGCCGCCCCTGCGCGTCGCGCGCGATGCCCTCGAGCGTCGCGATTTGTCGCGCCGTGTTCAGCTCGATGCCGCTCGAGGTTTCATCCTGTGAGCCCTTGCGCAGCACAATCAAGTCGAGCTTGTCGCCCGTGATCCGCAGCGCGTGCTCGAGACCTTCCGTAAGACCGAACGCCAGCACCGACGCCCACACGACCAGCGCCGTGCCAATGACTGTCATGACCGTCGTCATCCAGCGAACGCGCAGATTGCGAAAATTGTATTTGACAGGAATCATTCGGCCGTGAAATCCATTGCGGTTCGAATCCTTGGACGGTGAGCAAGGCCAACTTCTAAACAACGCGACGCAGACCGTCGATCACCGACAGTTGAGCGGCCCGCACCGCCGGTACAACACCACTCACGAAGCCGATTCCAATGGCAGCCCCGACGATGCCCAGCATCCACGGGCCAGCCATATCCACAAACGAAAACGGGATGACCTGCGGCATCGCCATATACAAAAGTTGCAGAAATCCACCGCCGACGGCGAGGCCCATCACGCCGCCCAGCGCCGAGATAAAACACGACTCGCCCAAAACCATATTGAGCACGCGAGCCCGGGAGAAACCGATCGCCTTCAGCACAGCAACTTCCGTTGTTCGTTCGCGCATCGACATCGCCATCGCATTCGCGGCGACCAGCGTGAGCGAAAACATGACCGCCAGCCCAATGTTGCGAATGTATGCCTGAATATTTCCCAGCATATCCTGAAAAATCTGCGCGAACGCCGCTTCGGTTTGCGTGCGTGTCGGGTTATCGGAGCTGGCGTAATGGTCATCAATCGCCGCGCACAGCCCAGGAATCACCGCCGCTGAGTTCGCCTTCGCGAACACCGTGCCGGCATTGCCAGTCTCCTTGGCTTGTTGGTTCCGCAGGCCTTCGTCGAGGTATTTCCAATCGAACCACAGCGAAGCGATTGGCTGCGGCGTATCAAAAATCCCAACCAACTCCAGCTGCAAGTCAAACGGATAATACGTCCCCTGCAGCGGGATCTTTTCGCCGACTTTCCATCCCCGCTGCTCTGCCAAGCGGCGATCGACCACGCAACCCTGCCGATTATGCTGCCATGCCGAAAGTTGATCGGGCGGAATCACGTACTCGGCCCACACATTGAACACTTCGTTCGGGTCGGTCGCAAACTGAGCGAACGGCATCTTCTCTTCTTTATATTGGCCGCCGTACCACGCGAATGGCACCGCCGCCTTGATCCCGTCCATCCGCCGCACGTAATCCACGTACGCGATCGGAATCTTGCCGGAAAAGCCCTGCTTGTTCATCACGACGATGCGGTTGTAGAGCTTCGACTCGTTCCCCCACACTCGCTGCATCGCGAGGTAGCCATACAGCACCGTCATCAGCGCGAGGCTGAAGCCGACCGAAAGGATCGTCAGGCTCGTGCGCAGCTTATTGCGCATCGCGTTTCGCCAAATGTACTTGAACAGCTTCACCGCACGGCTTCCTTTCGCTTGGGCGCCGCAGGCTCGCCGTCGACCAGCACGCCCTTCTCCAAATGCAGCAGCCGGCCCGCCCGGGCCGCGGCGTGCGGGTCGTGCGTGACCATGACGATCGTCTTGCCGAATTCCTCGTTTAGCCGCTGCAGAAGGTCGAGAATTTCAGCCGCCGAAGTCGCGTCGAGATCGCCTGTCGGTTCATCGGCCACCAGCAGATCGGGGTCCGTCGCAATCGCCCGCGCAATCGCCACGCGCTGCTCCTGCCCGCCGGAAAGCTGCCGCGGATAGTGATCGCCGCGATCGCTCAGCCCCACAACTTCGAGCGCCGCCTCCACATGCTCACGACGCTCGCGCTTACTCAGCTTCGTCAGCGTCAGCGGCAGTTCGACGTTCTCGAACGCCGTCAGCACGGGAATGAGATTGTACAACTGGAAGATGAACCCAATATGTTGACTGCGCCACCGAGCCAGCGCGCTTTCCGAAGTTTCGCCGAGATCCTGGCCGAGCACGCGCACTATGCCCGAAGTCGGCCGATCCAGCCCAGCGATCAAATTTAACAGCGTCGTCTTGCCCGAGCCCGAAGGGCCCATTAGCGCCATGTACTCGCCGGCACGTAAGTCGACGTTGATCCCCATCAGCACAGGGATCGTAATCTCTTCGCGATGAAACTCCTTGTACAGGTCGCGAATATATACGATGGGACCGTTAGACGTTTGATTCGACACGATGCTTCTCCCTGCAACTTCCGCCGGCCGCTACTCCGCCACTTTAACGCGCTGCCCAGCGTGCAGTTTCTCGCTCGGCTCCAGCACAACCTGCTCGCCCCCAGCGAGGCCGCTCAGTATCTCAGTGCGTTTGTCGTTCACGGCGCCCGTTTGAACTTCCACGCGCTCGATGCGCTCCTCCGCAATTCGCCACACGAACGATTGGTTATCCGCTTCGACGATTGCGTCCGTCGGGCACAGAATCTTCCGCTGCGCTGTTTCGACTGGCTTCTCATTCTCTTCCGGCAGAAAGTACACCGTCGCGCTCATCTCCGGAAACAGCCGATCGTCGGCATCGACCACCGCGACCTTCACTTTGATCGTCGCCCGGGCCCGATCGCCCATCGGAATCACTTTGCGCACCTTGCCCTTGTAGCGGCGATCTGGCACCGCGTCGACCGCGATTTCCGCCGGACGATCAACCACCACGCGACTGATGTAGTCTTCCTTCACATCGCAATCGACTTCCAAACTCGCGAGGTCCGCAATCGTGACGACCGATCCGCGCCCCGAGCCCTCACCCAAACCACCCGGCAGAATCGACTCGCCGACTTCCGCATCTTTCGAAATCACCGTGCCGTCGAACGGCGCCCGCACAAACATATTCTCTTTCAGCTGCTCAGCCTCGCTCACGCGCGCCTGGGCCAGGTCAACCGCCGCCTTCAGCGACGCCAGCTTCGCCACCGCGCCGTCGTATTGAAACTTCGCCACGTCGAAATCCGTTTCGCTAACTGCCCGCGTCGGCTGCAGCTTCACCATCCGCTCGTACTCGCGCTTCGTACGAGCAATTTCCACCTCCTGCTCAGCCACTTCCGCCTGCGAACGCGCCAATTCTGCCTTGTTCGCCGCCAGCGACGCATCAAGGTCCGCATGCTCGAGCGCCGCCAGCAACTGCCCCTTATTGACACGCGAACCTTCTTCCACGTTCAGAATTTCGATCCGCCCAGGTGCCCGCGCCCCGATTTTCGCCTGCCGGCGCGATTCCAAATAACCCGTCGCCACGACCACCGCATCCGCCGTCCGCCCGGTGAACACGCTGACCACTCCCGCCCGCACTTCCGGTGGCGATTGAAACGCCTCCATCAACTTGAACCGCTCGGCCAGCGACGGCCCCATGACAACGCCCACACCTCCCAGCGCCGCAATAACCGCGAGCACCGCTAGCCGCCGCACCCATCGCTTCGGCCGACGCGTTGGCGCCGGCGGCGCCGCACGCTTGATCCGCAGCGTCTTCAGTGGATCGCGCGGGTTGTCTACATCCGCCAAAGACATGGCCACACTCGAGCCCAAACCATCACGGTCACAACAGAGCGCCCACTATTGCCCCGCGATTCGCCCATCAAAACCGGCAGTCACCCAGCGCTCGTCGACCAGAAGTCGAACCGCAGTCCCCAGAACTTGGGCCGCCGCGTCCGACTTCCACGCGGCAACGAACCGTATTCGTTGCGAACCGGCGAAAATTGGGCCCGCACTCGCGTCTACATCTTGCGAAGAGGTGCCCAAGCCAAGCCCACAATATAGCAGAGAAACAGGGCCGCACGAAACGGACCTGTGCGAAGTTTCGACCTGCGGATGCCCTTCGATTTCTAAATACGCTGCGCGACCCGCGTCGAAGCCATAGGGCGCAGAACCCGCGAACCGATGCAGCTGATGATGAACGCAATCGGATTTTATGCATCAGCCATAGCCGAACTATGGCGACTGGCGATGTGGCGGGCCAATCTCTTAGCGGATAAACGCTCAGCCAGGTGCAATCAAACTGGCTACGTTTCTCGCTTGCATTTGCAATTCAATTTGCTATAGTGGTCATACGTTCACAATACGCCTGATACTCGACTGCTAACCCGCCGCCAAACATGTGCTGCGCCCGCAAAAGGCGATACAGCCACTAGAACTGCTGCGCTCACGGCGCCAACCCGCTGCCTTGCGAGCCGCCGTTAATATTGCAATGCCCCTGCTGAGTAAATTCACGCTCGCCCCAACCTCACCGAACAGCCGTTAGGGAATATGCCCTGCCTGGAACCCACCTGCCGCCAAGCGTTTACGCGAGCTCCTCGCCACGAAACTGAACGAAAACAGAGCCCCATCATTTCCGAGTTTTGCAATAAAAAACGCGTTTCCCATGAGTGTCAAAATTCGCAGGCGCGGTTCTTTGTCGTCTTTGATCAAATCGCGCAAATAGATGCCGTCGAACTCAACCGCGGCGCCTCGATGACCGTGAACGTCGATACGGCTTCCAGCGGGGGCGGAAATGGGGGGCGGCAACGGCGCGTGTGTGCATATCGCGCAATAGATACAAGTCAGCCAGCGCTAACTGAGGTTCGGGTGCTCTGGCGCGGTGCTCCGGATGCCGGCAATCGGGTGGCAACGTCCACCACAATGCGGACCACCGCGAGCCCCGTATTCTACGCAGATTGGTGGCTTTTGCGCCGGCGGAATGCGAACCGGAGTTTCCCCCCCATTTCGGGAAGATTGCTGATTGACATTCAGGTTGCGAGTACTACAATCGTCGCCACACCACTAACTGCCAGGGGCTCGGCGCATTAACTCGGAGGGTCTGTCAATGTCATTGAAACTGCGATCCGTTCTAACGTGTTTATCAATTTGCGCGCTGCTGGGATCATCGGCGGCGCAGGCCGAAACCGCTCTCAAGCTTGGCTTGGGCAACACCGGTCCTGATCTAGCGATGAGTGCCGGTGGTGTAATCGGAACCACCTCCGATGGCGACGTTACCACGACCGGCGATCAAAACACGGCGATCGATTACACCGGGTTTTTGGATCCACAACTCGTCGACATCATTACGAACACGGCGTCGTTCTCGATCGCTGGGGTGCAAAAGACGGGGAACGCGAGCGTGATCGGCGGCGCGGTCGTCGTTCAAGACTTTTTCGGTGGCACATTCAATCTTTATAGTCCCACGAACACCCTGTTGTTGAGCGGCAACTTGCAGGACAGCACGCTGACGGGGGTGATCGGCGGTACCGGCACGGGCAGCATTTTCACAACCAAGGTCGGCACGTTTACCAGTGGTTCGCTGCTTCCATATGTTCTACCCAACTCGCTCAACGTTTCGATGGCGCTGACCAATGTGAACGGTGGCTTTGGCTTCGTGCTTTCAGGTTCCCCATTTACTTTGCAGCCGTTCACATCGGACGCGTCGGTAAATATTTCCGCTGATGCAGGCCTTGGTCCGGGAATTCCCGAACCGACAAGTCTCGTGATTGCTTTGCTCGGCGCGGTTGGGTTTGGCTGCCTCTGTCGAAGCAGAGGCTAGACGCGAGAGCTAAGAGCTTCTCGATCATTTGTCGAATAACACAACTGACTCGGCTCATACCGCAATCGCATAGCTTGCGCGGCGATGAGATCGCGCTGTAAATTGCAGCCAACAACGGGCACCAGGCGAAGTGAGCAACTTCGCCTGGTTGACCGCGATGAGGCACGCAGCTTCTCGTTCGCGGCGGGCTTGGCTAGCATCGGTTGGCAGCACTAAGCTGGGCTCGGCAGCCGCCCCGAAGAGCTATTCGTGAATTAACGATTTCTCAACCGTGCGTGCCCGGCGGTCTGCTTCGCGAGCGACTGAGCCCGCGTCGTCGCCGCATCGCTTCACCGACCATCGATACCGGCCGGGCGGTCGGATTTATTTGCCAGAAACACTGCGAAGCTACAATATTCGGTACAATCGAAGCATCGTCGAGTGATAACTCCTGCTTCCTGCTTGCCGACGTGGGGGGTCCCATGCCTTCTCCTTTCAGCCGCACCCTGTTGGCCATCGCCCGCATCGAGTCTCAAGCCCAGCGCTCGCGACGCATCAGCCTAAGTGATTTCTGGCAGAGTGACTTCGTCGAACGCGTGGTGCGCGGGCTGGGGCTGGAGATGAAGTTCACGCGGCCGCGACTGAACTCGAGCGGTTCTTGCGTGGCGAAAACGTACTACCGGCTATTGCGATTGGAGAATTTGGAACAGCGGCAAATGCTGTCGGTCAACGTGCCGTCGATGCCGATCTTGGACGCGGCCAGCGATACGGGATCGAGTACAACCGATGGCAACACGAACGACTCGACACCGACATTCATTGGCAGCTCAGATGTAAATTCCCTTGTCAAGCTCGGGACCTGGCTCGATGCGAACGCCGATGCGATTGTTGACGATGGCGAAGTCTCCAACACCGTCGACGTCAACACCGCGGAATCGGGAAGTTATTCGGCGACGCTCGGCACGTTGGCGGACGGCAACTATCTGATTGTCGCCAAGGCCTTTGACGAGCTAGGCAACCCCAGCGTCGGATCGAATAACGGCTGGTCGAACGCGTTGAGCATTGTTGTCGACACCAGCATAACCTCGACGACCGTCGATCTGACAGCGGCCAGCGACAGCGTCGCGCCGACCACGGCGCCACCCGGAACTGATTCGGACGATCGCACCAGTTTCAACACGCCGGTGTTCCAAGGCACGGCCGAACCCGGCGCAACGATTGAATTATTTGATGGCGCGAATGCGACCCCTATCGCCACGGCTACTGTCGATGGAAGTGGTGATTGGACGACCCTGCCACTCGCGACGGCACTGACCGATGGTGTCCACTCCATTACGGCCAGGGCGACTGATCAATTCGGCAATAGTGCGACCAGTGGGCCGCTCGCGGTGACGATCGACACGCTCGTCACGAGCAATACGGCGCCCGACATGACGGCCGCCACCGATAGCGGCTCATCCGCGAGCGATCGCATAACCAATAACCACACGCCGACATTTACGGGAACGACAGAGGACGACCCCACGAGCAACGTGGCGGTCGAGTTATTGCTTGAAGGCGTAACGGTGATTGCGACCGGAAACGCGCTGAACGGCGTCTGGACGCTAACTCCAGGAGGCGCCATCTCCGATGGTACCCATACCGTGCAGGCTCGCGTTACCGATCAGGCCGGAAATGTCAGCACGTCTGGGGCCACGACGATTGTCATCGACACGGTCGGCCCGGCCGCGACCAACGACGTCGGCGGCACGAACGAAGATATTGCGGTGACGATTGCGGTGGTCTCCAACGACACGGACACGAGCGAATTACCGCTAACGGTAATAGGCGTCACCCATGGAGCCCAGGGAACGGTTTTCAACAATGGCGACGGCACGGTCACGTACACGCCCAACTTGAACTTCAATGGCGGCGACACATTCACCTATACGATCGTGGATGTTGCTGGAAATTCTGCAACCGCGACAGTGAATGTCACGGTAAACGCCGTCAACGATGCGCCGTCGGCCGTAAACGATACCGCTACGACGGATGAGGACACGCCCGTTACGACGGGTAACGTGCTGGCCAACGACACGGATGTCGACGACGATCTCGTTCCGAGTAGCATTACAGCCTTTAGCCAGGGCGCAAATGGCGCCGTAGTCAGCCACGACGACGGCACCTTCACCTACACACCGAACGCTAACTTCCACGGGTCGGATTCGTTCACTTATACAATTTCCGATGGCCTCTTAAGCGCCACGGCAACGGTTACTATCGAGGTGGCCGCTCACAATGACGCGCCGACGGCCGTAGATGATGCCGCCTCGACGAATGAAGATACACCGGTCACCGTGGCCGTCCTCGCGAATGACAATGCTGGTCCCGCGGACGAAGTTCAGACCTTGACCGTGACCGCGACGACGGATGGCGCCAACGGCGTGGTCACGACCGATGGCACGAACGTAACGTACACGCCGAGCTTAGACTTTAATGGCAGCGACACATTTACTTATACGATCACGGACGACGGCGGCCTCACCGCGACGGCGATCGTTACCGTCACTGTGGGCAGCGTGAACGATGTTCCGATCGTGACGATAAGCAACAGCTCGATATCAGTAAATGAAGGCTCGCCGGCCAGCAACGCGGGCAGTTTCTCCGATGTCGACTCTTCGAATGTGACGATCACGGCCTCCGTGGGCACGATCATGCAGACGCCCGGCGCGGCTGGCTCTTACACCTGGTCGTTACCAACGACGGATGGTCCAGATGATTCACAGCTGGTGACGATCACCGCCACCGCCAGCGACGGGGGCGTGTCGACGGTCACGTTCTCGCTGATCGTGAATAACGTGCCTCCGGTGGTGATCGTTACCGGCACGAGCGCGGCCAACGATGGTCAGACGTTGACCTACAGTTTTGCCGCCAACGATCCGGGGCCTGATTCTACATATTCCCGCACGATCACGAGCAGTAATCCACTCGATGTTGTTACGCCGTTGGCATTCAATCCGAGCACCGGTTCTGGAACGTTCAAGGTTAAGTTTCATGGACCGGTCGGCACCAGCACCAGCACGCTCACGGTAAACGTAACCGAAGCAGGGGGCGCTGCAACCGGATCGGGCACGCTCGATGTCGTGGTGAAGAACACGTTTCGCGTGATGGGCATCGTAGTGAATAACAGCGGCTTTGATTTCACGTTCAATAGCCCCATCGACTTTACGAATCTGAATCTCTACGACGGCATCAACCCGCTCTTGCCGGGAGATGCATTAAAGCCCTCCGACGTGGTCGTGCATGCAGCAGTTGCCAACTTCGATATCAAGGGATCGGTCGTCTGGTCGGCGGCTACGAACACACTGAGCTGGGTGCGGTCTGGCGGTGTGTTGGGCGCCGACACGTACTTCATCAAGCTCTTGAGTGGCGGAAATGCCTTCCGAGATATTGGCGGAAATCTGCTCGATGGCAACAGCGACTTCGTCGCCGGTGACGACTATCAACAATCGGTTCCGATCTCCGTGCTGGGCGGGACACCATTCGTCACTCTGCCCGATTTTGCTCGTGGCCCGGGCCAGCGCGTGGACCTGACGGCAGCCAACACACTCGATACGTCGTTCCCGATACGGGCTACCGGCGTGAACGTGCAAGGCGTTGACTTCAAGCTGGTTTATGACACGGCGTTGCTCACGATTGATCCGGATCAAGTCACGGCGGCGCTGCCGAATTGGTCGGTAGCGGCGAACCAAAGTATTGTTGGCACGACGGCAACGCTGATCGTATCCGCCTCGGCGAATCTGCCGTCGGCTGCGTTTGCTGGCACGGTCGCTTTCGTAAACATTCAGGCGATGGTACCCAGCACCGCTCCATATGGAGCGACCCAAGTGTTGCGGCTGATGGATTCAGCAGTTAACGAAATTAATGCCCAAAATGATTATGCCATACAAAAGGTCGCCTTCCCTGGCGACGCCAATGGCAGCGGTGTCGTGTCGTCATCGCCACCCAACGCCTACACGGGCGAAGATGCCGCGCTGATTGCACGGGTCATCGTGGGAGCCATGGGAACGACAGGCTTCGATGCCTATCCATTGGTGGATCCGGCGATAGTCGGAGATGCGAGTGGCAACGGTGGCGCAAGTCTCAGCGCGTTCGACACATCTCTGATCTCTCAGGAATCGGCGGGGATCAATACTCCTGAAGTTCCCGATGGAACCGCGCAGGGCTCCGGCGGATCGGCGCTGTACGATCCGCTATTGAGCATTCCCGACGACTTTCCGGTCTTCACCGATCAGACGTACGAGCTGCCGGTGAATATCACCATAGAGCCGAGCGTTGTGGGTATTATCTCCGCGACGTATACCGTCAAATACCAAATTCATGATTTGGAATTTCTCGGCGCCAGTAATGGAAGCGATTTCCTTGCGCCCGGTTGGACAATGATGGCCAGCGAACTGGCGCCGGGGACGATCAGAGTTTCGATCTTCAGCGCGTTCCCCAGCGGTAATAACGGCGGAGCGCCGCTGCAACTCGGCAAGTTGAATTTCGTCGTGCGGCATGCGGCGAATCTGGGCAGCAGTCCGCTGCAAATTGATCCCGTCGATCCTCATGAATCCGGCTTAGCCTGGACGAAGGATGATGGTTCGGTGTTCATTTCGCGATTTGCAGCCGACTATAATTTCGACAACTCGGTGGATGCGGCCGACTACGTAAGTTGGCGCAAACGCGCTTCAACCAACGGCAATGGCAGCTCGAATGAAACGAGCTACGCGATCTGGAGAAGCAGCTTCGGTTCAAGCTTTCCCGCGGCGGGCGCCCAGGCAGCGGTCGCGGCAGCCAGCATCAGCGAACCCGAACCAGTTTTGTCAGCCAACACCACCGAACCCATTCCAGTGGCAGCGCGCGACGAGGTTTGGACCGGCTTTGCGCTCGGCACGCGGTTCACCGCTCTGCGAACGACGCCAACAGCGCCCCTCCAACTGCCGGGGAGTGCGGGGCAGGGCGGCGGAGCTCTCTTAAATGTGGTTACTGCTTTGCAGCAGAAATCGGCCACGGATACAGCCGACTCGTGGCCCGAGGGTGGTAGTAGCCAGTACGTCGATGCGGTTGAGGAGCTATGGTCGGGTATGGATTGCGCGGTTCTGAAGGGGCTTTGAGTCAACCCCGTAGCATTCGTCCCACAAGGCGAAGTGAGACGGAACCCTATCATCGCTGGGATTTAATTGGAAGGAATGCGGAGTGGCGCCACGAAAACACACCGTCGACGGTATGCGATTGCTCATCGTACTGGTGATGCTCTCTTGTGCACCACGGGTCGTGGCGCTGGAATGGGGGCCGGTTGGCGGGCCCGATTACTATGATCCGGCGCGCCACAATCCGTTTCTGCAGGATCCGGCCTTTATCGCTCCCACGCTCGATTTGTCCGGCGCCGGTATCTACAACATTTATGTTCCCGGCGTCCTCGATAATTATTTTTGGGTGACCATGGTTTCGGATACGTACTTCATCACTACGACCCACACGATGGGCGCGTACTTCGATGACTACGCAGTACATTTTTACCATGACAACAATCCCACGCCGGCAGAATCCATTGCCATCGACGATACGTATCGAGGGATCATGCGAGATGATTTATGGATTGGGCGGCTACAGTCGGCGCCATCCGACGCGGTGAAACGTTACCCAGTCATTAAGCGACCGGAGGGCACGAACTACGCAGGTATTCCCGGTCTGGATTCCACGCTCTACATCGTTGGCGACCGGACCGGAGAATGGGGTGAGGCTCAGTCGCGTGTCGGGCTGAACGATATTTCGCAACGCGATTCAAGCTATCTGTACTTTAGCTATGACTTTGCCGAACACGGAGTGGATGAAGTACGCACGTTGTGCTGCGACTCATCGGCCCCATCGTTTGCTGCCAATCCCTACGGGAAATTTGCTGTTGCGGGCCTTCATCACGATAGTTTTGACATCAACATTTCATCACTCGCTTCCGAAATCGCCGCCGAGGTCAGCCGCGCATCGGGCGGCACCGAAAGTGTAACCATCGTCACGGATCTGGCCGGCGACCTGAATGCCGACTTCGTGGTCGACCAAACCGACCGCAATATTGTGATGAGCAACCTGGGCCGGGGCCCGGGCATGCGCCATCTTGATGGCGATGTCGACGGGAATGGATACGTAGATAATGATGATCTCGCGGCACTGGAGGCAAACCTCAATAAGTCCTTGTCAGCACCTGCCGATTTCAACGGCGATTTTGCGGTGAATAAGGCCGACATGCTAGTGATCGGCAATAACTGGCATCATGGCGAGGCAACACGCGCAGATGGCGACGCGAATGGCGATCATTATGTTGATGTCCGCGACTTTGATCTGCTCAATGCCAGTTACCTGTACACTCCCTGGAAGGCCCCCGCTGCGCTCTCGCCCGTTCCCGGCGATCTCACGAAAGATGGTCTGGTGGACAACGACGACTCAGCGATCGTACTGACATGCATCACCTCCAATTGCTCGCCACAGGATTTTGCTCGCTCCGATATCAACAACGACAGCGTGGTCGACGCGACGGACCTCCAAGTCTTGCTTGCTCACTGGGATCCCACCGGCCCGGCGGATGTCAACGATGATTTGAAAATCAACAACGACGATATCGCCGTGCTTTTCCGTAACTGGGGAACGACGACCGATGGCGGAAAGGCAGACGGCGACCTAAATCTCGATCACGTCGTCAATGCGGCCGACTATGCTCTCTTGATGGATTGGTGGGGGCGAGGCGTTGCTGACTTCGCCGCCCAGGCGCCGCTTGCACCGCAATTTGAGTCGGGCGACTTTAATGGCGACGGAGCCGTCGATGCTGCGGATTACGTCGCCTGGCGTAAGACCGATGGATCCCAGGCAGGTTACATTGCATGGCGGTCGCATGTGGGCATTGGAACCGGGGCAGGGGCAACGCAATCGGTGGACCTCGCGGCCGTCCCAGAGCCGGGATCCGTCCTGTTTACAATACTGACATTCGTGGGACTTAGGGGCGTAATCCGCCGGAAGCGGTCGCGGGCGCTGGTGGAGTGAGCAAAGCCGCACTGGAACAGGCGCAGTGATCCAGCGCTGCTTCGGGCCGGTACATCGATGGCGAATGCTGCGAGTGGCCGCGCTTCGGCAAATTGCTGAGAAGCTCAATGGCGCGAGGTACACCATAGTGCAACTGCAGTTATCAGGAGTATAAGCACCGCTGGTTCGGGTATCGCAGCGAAGGCGGTCGTGCCTGTGCCATTGACGACCGCCCGTCCGAAGTTTGCTCGCCACACCTCGTAGTCACTCTGGGAATACGCTGTGCCGAGAGCTTTGCGCCACACGGTATAGTCGACGGCGTCTACGACGCCATCGAGGTTGAAGTCGCCCGCAATCGAGACGCCCGTCACGTCGATCGAGGCGGTTGCACTGTTCGAGGCGATCAAAGCGTCGACGTAGCCCCCGGCGTTCGACTTCGAAGTGTTATAGGAAATGATGCCCAGAGAGGACAGGCTGCTTAAGAAATTGACGCTTGAGTTCGTGAACGTCGGGGCGGACAGGTTTGCGATCGAAGCCGGATCGGCCCACAGGCTCAGCGTGTCGTTGCCGGCGGTGATCGTAAGTCGGCCTAACAGCAAATGGACGTTGTTGAGGTTTAGCGTGGCCACATTATTCGTCGTCGTATTGGCAAGTGTCACGCGTAGCGTTGTGCCGACCAGTTCAATCGCGTTCGCAGAGTCGCTGAAGGATGTGGGATTGAACGAGATGCCAGCTACGCCCGTCGCATCCGTATTGTTGACCAAAACCGAGAACCACACCGTACCACTCATCGGGGCGTCGAGCGGGCAACCGCTTTGACGGTAGGCGTTATAGGTGCCCACTATCTTGCCAGCGTTGGATCCGGTTTGCGGACGATTGTAGCCGCCAACTGACGTCGTGAGATTTCCAGCGACGACATTTTGCGTCGTCGTGAAGTCCCAAGGCCCAAAAAAATTCGTGCCGCTATTCTGGAATTGTATGCTGCGCGGAAGCGCGCCCGGTATGTCGTTGAAGTCAGCGCGGGCGGCGCCGACCAGCGACATAGGCCAAGTGACCCGAGCACCGTCGGCCAAGAGCTGGGTGCGAAGGGCGGAATAATTGACCTGCTGGACACTCGTATTGCCATTGAGGGCAAGAGCGGCTGCCGCGCCGGCGGCTTGGCCCATCATCATGTACTGCGGCTCCATGCGGATCGAGCCGTAGCCGACGCGCGAGGCTGAAATTGCGGAACTAACTAGCAGGTTCGAGACTTGTGACTCTTGAGGGGTGAGCGAGCGGTAGGAAATACCAAAGGGCTGTGGCGTCGAGATGCCAATGTTTCCTTCCGCGTGCGGCTTGCCAATGGCGTCAACAAAAAACGAAGTGGCATGCGAATCGATGGTATAGGAACCAAGAGCGATGGGGTCGCCGGCCGCACGCTGGCTGAGATCGTCAGCCTCCGTCATGACATAGCGACCGATCATGCGGCGAGCTTCTCGAACATATAGTTGTGTCGGCCAGTTGCCGTTGTCGGTGAACTCGTCCGGCGCGAGGCCGTAATTATTCATGCCGTTACGAACGGCCACAGGAATACTGGGATCGGTAGCCAGGAAATAGAGGTAGCCCTGCTCGTAGTTGCGATGATCGGCAATGATCTGCTGGCGCGTGGCGTAATCTGCATCAGGATAATTCTTGCTGAAACCGACGTAGTCGGTGGAAACCATCGTGAGATTGCCGTTGGCGTTTACGTCCCACTTGTTGGCGCCGTTGGGTGTGTTCAGGCCTTGCAGCTGCAATAGCTGCGTGATCGAAGTGGGGCTGGTGGCTTGGATCGCTCGCTTGAGGAGTTCATAGCGCGCGGGGTCGTAGTTCGGCGGCGCAGTCCAAGGAAGTCGATTAGCATTCGTCGTTACGGTGAGACGAAAGTTGTAGGCCTGCACCTTGTCGTCGGCGGTGCCATTGGCCGGTGGCAACTGAGCGCTAAGCATCGGGAGCACGCCGCTGGCGGGGTTGCCAGGCACGATGTAAGGATCAACGTTCAGCGTTTGCGTGTTGACGAAGACGCCCGCATGCGGCTCATTGTAGGTGCTACTAGACTCGCGGCCGACAATGTAGCTGACCCCGGACTTGGCCATCAGGTCGCCTTCATAACTGGCGTCAATGAAAACCGCCGCGTTGAAAGTGCGGCCACTCTCCATTTGTATGGAATTGATGAGGCTGCCGGTCTTGGTGACACCGCTGTTTAGGTTGAGCCGTTCGCCCTTGACGACTGTAATGTTGGGCAAGCTGGCGACCCACTGGTTGATGACGGACTCACCGACTTTCGGCTCAAACCAATAGGTAGTGCCTTGGTTATAAACCTGGCCGACGCGGGTGTAGAATTCGCGCGCGAGGCCGCGAATGGCGAGTTTGTTGCCGTAGTCAGTAGCGCTAAGACCACCGGTGGTCATGCCGCCAAGGTGCTGCGAAGGCTCGATGATGGCGACGGACTTACCAAGGCGCGCCGCTTCAATGGCCGCGGTAACGCCGCCGGCCGTTCCGCCGTAAACCACGATGTCGTAGTTTTCGGCAGCGCAGAGCCGAGGCGCAAGGAGCGAAGCCCACAGCAGAACCGCAGCGGCAGAACGCAGCCGCCGGTTGTTGGTCCCGGCCGACGGTTGGTTTGAATCGATATTCATGGTTGTTGTCGTCGACATTGGCGGTGAGACCGCTCTGGGTGAGAGAGCGAATTTCAAGGGCTAGCGATGCAATCCATATTTTGTTCGCAAATACGGATTCAGGCAATCGTCGGCTCTCAACGGCTAGACGTCATCAAATCGTGGGTTAGCGGATAGAAAACCGCCAGCAGCGAGGTTAAGCCGCGCCGGACTCCTCCTCAACGACTCTCGAAGGTCGCCGCATCGTTACATGCGCCACGGAGCGTCGCATGCTCTCGCCAGACGAGTAGTCCCATCTGGAGGCGGCAACTGCCGGGGCAATCCGCTAGGGCATGGATGGCGATGAACGTGTGCTGCGGTACCGCGTTGCCATCGAGACGGGACTCCGCGCGAATGAACTCCGCAACCTCACCCGCAGTGACCTCGTACTCGCGGCGACGCGGCACTCGACGATCACGCTGACCATTCGATGTGTACGGCCACATGCTGCCAGGGGCAGAAGCCGAGGCAGTCGTGGGCCTCGTGCCGTTCTTTGCGCCGCCCGATTTTGAAGAGGTTGCAGCGCTGATAACGGGCGCCGATGAGGCGCCGTAAAAAGGGGGCGCACGAAATGCGCACGAAAAACCGCGAGTTCTACGCGAGCCGCACGCAGCCGACACGCACGGAACCGCGGAAATATTGAGCCCGGCGGGATTCGAACCCACGACCTACGGATTAAAAGTCCGTTGCTCTACCGACTGAGCTACGAGCTCTAACGTGGTGTTGCCCGGCCTTGGTACGGAAAGAATTCCACATCGAGGCACGGTTTCCACCGGGAAACACGGCGTTCCCTAGGGACTAGTGTACCAATTTCACAACGGGTGTTGTATGGGTCGCCGACCTGATCCTTAGTACCGGGCGGAACGCAAGGCCTGGTGCGTGACAACGGATGGAAAACGCCGCCGACTTGCGGACAAAAGGAACAACAGCTTCGAGAATTACAAACCTTCATGACCAAGCGACACGAACCGGTGGCGACCGGTTCTCTCTGGGAAGTTTTCGACGAATTCGTCGACTGGGCCGCCGATAAGCGGGCTTCTCGGACCTACGATTTTTATCGCGAGCGTCTGCAGCTATTCAAGGATTCCAAATATCGCTGTTGAGCCGTTGACACCGGATAATACGGCAACATTTAAATGTACCTAGGTACACCGAAAGGGCCGAATCGATGTAAGTCTAGCACGCCCGGCAGGATTCGAACCTGCGACCTGCGGATTAGAAGGCACTAGGTTGACGCATGCACACTGGCTAATTTTACTCGCGTTTTCCCTTAGCTGACGTGCATTCTACGCCGTGTTTCATACATTGCAAGGGCAAACAAATTATTTCATACGTGACAGTATTCGGCGCTGCGGCCGACAGAATACCCGGTAGATACCGTTTTTGATTTCATCGCGCTACGTCGCCTACGCGGCCCGCTGCTGCGTTTCTTGCGTTCATCGAGTGTTGTGTCAATGAGGTGCATTGCGTGATGCGTACGGGGCTGTCTCGCGTTGGGCGGAATGGGCGGCGGGGTACGGCTGCGTGAGTGTTCGCGCCCCATAGTTAGATGCTTTGCGTTGCATGTGGTCGCAATCGATCGCCCGCCAAAACTACATTGACTACATCAACAAACCAAATTGACAGTCAACCTAATCGAATCACATTAGCCCGCGTCGGCAAGTGCGGGGTCTCGACTACATTAACATTAACACACGCCCTATATAGGGGCGTGTGTTTGTCAATGTAGTCGGCGACCCGCACGACCACATTGACAACATTGACAATTCTTCGTTTTGTCAATGTTGTCAACATTGTCAATGTAGTCATGCCGGATTGTAAAACGGCAGTACATCGGGCTTGGCGGCTAGTCGCCAACCGCTCCTGTAGCTTGGCTTTTCGCCACGGCATGGCTTCGGTACTTTGCACTCCACTATTGCACCGCGTTCCGCTAGCGTTTCCAGGTAGGGCCTTAATCGGTTGGAAGCAATGCCGCTACCAATACGGCTGCCAATGGTTGTCGCGGTTTCGCCTGCGGGGTACTTCCGCATTACCTCGACAATCGCGGCTAGCATCGCCTCGAATTTTTCGTGGCGCTCAGCCTCGCGTCGCTTCTCTGTAAACCGCTGCTGCCGCTCGCGCTCATCTTCGGCCGGCGTGAGTGTCACCAAATAACACCGCTGTAGGACGCCGTCGGGGCGGCCTTCGTCAACGTCCAGCGCCCATGATGAACAATGCCCAGCCGAACCGCCGATCATTAAGTGCAGTTCGTGGTTGCCGTCGGCTCGATATTCCGACCGGCGGCCAAGCAGAATCCATTGCCGCGCCCATTCGCTAATGCCCGCCATTGCAAGGTCGCCCAATTCGGGCGGTGCGTGCCGCTCGCGTCGATTCTGGCTGCCCTTGCTAAAGTGGTGCAGCAGAATCGGCGTGGCCCCATGCAGCTTGCAGGCGTCGCTTATCCGATCATACAACGGCCCCATATCGAATAGGCTGGCCGCGTTTACGCTGCGAGTTTCCGTGCCCATAAGCGATAGATACAGCGGGTCGATAATCACGACTTGTAATCTGTGCTGCTCGATCGTCTTGGCCAGTGATGCAAGGCCGGCCTCGGAGCCAAGCTTCGGAACCTTGAACCCGATTAGCAGGTCGTCAATCGCCGGGTTGACGTTGCGAGCGTACGCAATGCGGTTGTACGTCTCCTGCAACGTACCTTCGCCCGATTCGCCGCTGATGATGGCCACGCGCTTCCGCTCCCGCACCTTGAATTGATTGAGAAACGGCGTGCCGGTCGCTATGCTCAGCGCGAGGTCTAGGGCGAGCGTGGTTTTTAGTGTCTTTTGTGGCCCGCCAATGATGCAGTTTTGGTTCTCGACCAATACGCCTTCGACGATGTAGTTGACCGGGTATGTGGCTGCGATGAATTTCGACGCGGGGATAAGGTCGAGTGTCGCCACATCGGCAACGGCCTCGCTCGCTGCGGCCGCCAATTCCGCTAACTTCTCGACCGTGCCGCCGGCCGCAAGCCAATCCGATACGTCGCCCTTTTCGGGCAGCCCCGGAAGCTCTAAGACTTTCACCGACGCCGCGACGCCGGCTAATGCCTTCGCAACGCTCGCCGCGTGGTCGCGGCCCGGCTGGTCGTTATCGGGCAGGACGATCACGACGCGGTCGCGGAAGTGCTCGGCAAGCTCCGGGCGGAATTTGCCGGCCCCGCCGCTGTTGCAGGTCGCGACCAGCCCCAGCTTAATGAGGTTGTCGGCGTCGCGTTCACCTTCAACGCACCAAACCGGCTTGCTGCGGTCGGCGGCGAGTAGCTCCGGCAGCTTGTACGGCAATGGCCGTAGGCCCTTAGTGGACCACTCCCATTTGCCGCCGTCGATCGGCCGCCGTTGCCGAAAGTCTTTTGGCTCGAATCGCACGACCTGATACGACAGCACGCCAGCCGCGTCGTGGTAATCGTACGTCGCAACGATCTTCCTGGCCGGCGCTGCATCGCGTTCGCGGCCGGCGAGGTCCGCCATCGTTAGGCCGAGTGCCGCAACGACCGCGTCGATCGCGCAGCCGGCGTGGCAATGCAATGCAATCGTGCCGTCGTCGCTGATGTGAATTGCAAGCGACGCCTTACTATCGTCGTGCGCTGGGCAGTTGCCCATGTACTGGCCGCCGCCGCACTCTTTCGCGTTAGTGCGTTCGATAATGTCGAATAGTTTAGCGCTCATCGCGGGCTACCTCCCCGTTGCTTCGGTCGCCAAGAGCCATTCCAACGCAATTCGTCGATCAACCATTCCGGCGGGTCGAGACGGATGCGGTAGCCGTGCAAATGGTGCCGCTTGTAGAACCTATAATAGAAGTTCAACAGCGCTCGAATTCGCCAGCGGGACCCAAGATCGGGCGCGTCGCACTTGCGCAGCTCGTAGCGTAAGCGGCGGCGAACCCGGAGGGAGAGGGCGTTGCAGTATTGCGACCACTTGCGGCCGCGTCGGGAACCGCGGCGCGGGTAGTGGTCGATGACTTCCACAACGGTCGGGTTGTAACAGCGCAACGAATAGCGTTGCAGATTTCGATCGGGGGCGTTAAGATTCATTTTCCTGTTGTGTGATTGCCCGGCGGCCGCGTCGTCAAACTTCGGTCGCTGGGCTTTTTTCGTTTCGGGGTTACTGCTGGCCAACTAAGTTCGTGGTGGGGCTGTCTACGGTCGTGCCGCTCGTAAGCACTTGCTGAATTTGCCCCTTGAGAATTTCGCCGAGCGTTACGTTGGTAAACGTGACTGTGTCGGCGTCAATGTTTTTGACCGCGACGTTACCGCTCGACACGCCCACGCGGATGCCGCGCAGGGGCGGGGTATAGATCGTGTCGAGCACAATCGGCACGGCCTTAGGGGTCGTGAGTGCTGTTGCCGGTGGCGTTTTTGCCATGTCGGGGAACCTTTCTTTATACCGGGGTTAAGACTTCGGCCGCGTCGTCAACGCGGCTATTTCCCATGTGGGCGGCGGTTGCGTCGGGGTCTTGCGACAATGCCCGCGCGTAGGGCAGTACGATTGCGAATGCCGTAGCTTTGTCCGCATGGCCGGTGCTATCCCGAATCGCAGAAATTTGCAGGCCGCCAATTGAGTTTTCCTTGAAGCGCAGCCGGCCTAGATCGCGGGCGAATTCTTCGTCGGGGTAGAGTGCGACCAGCTTATTGGCAAACGATTCAATCAGCGTTTTCGCCATGATGTTTTTTTGGGCGCTCGTCATTGCGCACTCAATCATGGTGCAACCCTGGCGGCTGCATTGCTCAGCCAGTAGCGCACAATTCCAGGGGTCGAATACCCAAGCAATGGTGCGGAATCGCCGCTGCGCGTCCAAGATCGCATCTTGAACATGACTTAATTCGACTTGCTGGCTCGCAAACATGCGCGGCGACCACGACCGCACGGCGGCGAGTTCCACTAAGTCGCGGCGGAAGTCGAAGCCCACGATAACGATTGCCGAGTGGTCGCGCTTAATGCCCAGGTCGACGCCGGCGAGATAAACCATTCCCGGCTTAGCGTACGAATGCGGCCCGTCCAAGATCGTGCATGCTGCTATTTGCTCTGGCGGTATCGTGTCGCCGTCGCCGCTCGACCATACGCCGCGCCACAGGCGGGCGAATCGTTGCGGCGGGTTGCGTAGCTGGGATTCGGCTAGGTCGGCTTCGCCGACCCACGGTGCCGGCTTGTCAAGCACGCTAAAACACCAACGCCCGGAAGTCTCTGCGATTTCGCGCCACTTCTCTTGCCACGTACCGCGCTCGCCGGCATTGGTCGCAACGATGCAGATTGAATGCGGTACTTTATCGGCATTGTCGAAAAGCGTTTCCATGAACGCCTGGCTGCCGACGTGCGATAGCTCATTCGCAATTACTACATCCGGCCGCGCACCGTGTGCTCCGTATGCGTCGGTCGTGAGAATTTCACACACACTCTCCGGCGTGCCGGGCGTGAGTGCCTTGCCGATGATGCAATTGCGCTGGACCTCGATACGCGATGCGAGCAAACGATTAAGCGGCGCGTCGATGTTTAGAATCGCCTTCGCAATGTGGCGTAGTTCGCTGGCCTGCTCCTGATCGTACGCGCCGACTTGAATGCGGATCGTACGCGACGCGAACGCGAGTAGCCACAAGATCGCCACGCAGCAGTCGCTATCCTTGCTGCCGCCCTTGGTGCGCTCAATCCAGAATCGGCGCGTGGGCGGCGTTTCGCCATTCGCAACGGCCACTAGCGACGGCGCTAACGCTGCGAAGTCGCGTTGCTGGAAGTCGGCCCAATGATCTCCAAGCCGGCCCGACTTGCCGCCTAGTGGCACGAATAGATCGGCCGCAAACGCCATAGGGTCGTTGCGGTAGCGCTGGATTAGCTCGGCGACTTGTTGTTGGCTTAACTTCATTCGCTCGCTTTAGTGGCGATTACAATCGCGTCGTGTATTAGGTCGCTGGTTTGTTTGTCGAGACCTAGCGCCCGGAGCGCCTTATCGCGTTCCGCGCTGGCTCGCGCGGCCTCGTGCGAAAACTTCAACTTGTCGGCCGGCGCGAGTTCGTCGGCATGTTCCGTGAGCCAATGGGTAGCCAATTGCGCGTGCCTCTCCCATCTGTAAATCGTGTTAATCGTGGCCGCATCGACCAACGAAATTTCTCCCTTAGCCTCCATGACGGCGGATTCGACTTGCCGGCGGAAGTGGTCGATCGTGCGTTTCATCCACGTAAGCTGCGGCGGGAACGCGACGCCGCGCAAGCCGTGACGCCAATAGGCCGCGCGGCCGCCGCGCCCCTTTTTGCCCGGCGTTGGTTCGGGCGCTGCGTCGCTGGTTAGTACGTGTTCGCTCATTGCACCTACCGCAGTCGCGGTGCTCGCTTGGCCGCCTCGCCTTGCCGCTGTTGTTCGGCCTGAAATTCCACGGCGCTTAGGCGGTCGTAAAACTCTCGCAGTTTGACCGTTACCCCTTCGCTCAACTGGTCGATTCCCTTGACGATCTCATCTTCCGCACTATTGATCGACGCGATGGCTTCGGCCGCCGACTTTCCGCCGGTGGTTTCATTGAATTTAGCTAGTGCCTTTGTGTACATCTCGTTGGCTTGCCGCAGCGTGTCGGCACGCTGCGCGGCGAGCATCTGGCTAACCTCGCTTTCGTACGACGAAGCGCCCTTGCGGGGCCGCCCTTTCGCGTCGTGAGTGCGTCGGTATTCCTGGTCGCGGTCGAATGCCTCGGCCTTGCGGATGGCCAGCTTCGCCGCCTCCAGCCGCTCGCTGGCCGACTTTAGTTCGCGGTCCCGAAGGTTGACGGTATCTATCTGTGCCTTGCGCTCGCGCTCCGCCGCTTGATGCCGCTTTTCGTACATCCGCAGCAGTTCTTGCGCGGCCGGGACTTTGGATTTTTCGATGTACTCGGGGGAGTCGATCGGGTCTTTCATGACCTGCCGCAATGCCCGCTCCTTTTCGGATGCGTCTTTGATCAAGTCGATGCGCTTCATTTCTAGTGATGCCAATTTATTTAGCGCGTCGATACCTTTTTGGTTCTCCTCGTTAAGCTTGCGCTGGGCTTCTGCCGCTTCCTCGGCGGATTCGGTTAGATAGTCGTAAGCATCGCGCACCATGTTGATGCCGATTAAGGCCAGCGCCATTATTCCGGCAATGTTGCCGACCGCCGCCTCTAGCGACAAAAACCCGCCGGCCGCAACCGTATTGGCCGCCGCCGATGCTTCGGCCGCGACCGACTCCGCTTCGATGGCCACGGTCGTGGCGTCAACGGCGGCCGTCGTTCCGGCGGTCGCGGTCGCCAGTGATTCGGCGGCTGCCGCTTGCTTGGCGTTCGCAGCTTCCGCCATCGTTGCGGCCGATGTTTGTTTGGCCGTGGCCTCCGCCAGTGCCTCCTGCGACTTGGCTGCTTCGTCGATTGCGGGCGAGCGCAGGTCGGGCTCTTCTAGCAGGATTTTTAGACTAATGATTGCGTTGCGGATCACATCATTCATGCGCGACACCCAAAAATAGCTATACCAAAAAAGGCGGCGACCGGCGCTGCTCAGAACGCCCCCGGCGAGACACCGGCCGCCGCCCCCCCGAGAACGACCTCTACATCCTGAAGAATGCCGCTCGCAGCGGGCGGCGTTCGAGTTCGGCGACAAGCTCCGTAAGCTGGTCGATTGCGACCGCATTTTCGGCCAGTTGCCGCTTGGCCTTCTTCAATCGCAGTAATTCGCGCTCGGCTTCACGATACTCTTTTTCTCCGGCTGCCGTTGAGCGGTCGGCATACTTCGTAACGCGTTCCCAGTGCTCCTCGCCAAGCTCACGCGGCCGGCGTGCCGTGTAAGATTGATCGCCCGCCTCAACGCTCACAGTGTCGAACACGACCGCCGGCTTGACTTCGCGGCGTAATTCTTCGTGTCGGTCCCGTAGCTTTTGTAGCTCATCGAGTGCGTTGTGAAGGTCGGCGTACACGCGCGGATCGATGCACTTATCGAGCATCCAAGCGTAGCGGTTTATGTCGGCGACAATCTCCCGCGTGTCGGCGAGCGCTTGCCGCGCTTCGCTCAATTGCCGCTGCTGCTCTAACTGCTGCTGGCGATTCAACGGCGGATTGTCCCAAATGTGTCGGCGAATTTCTTCCGCCTTCGCTGCCAATGATGGCAGTTTTGCCTTGGCCGCATTCCCGCGGTTGATAATGTCGCAAATTTGCTGCGCGTCGCCGCACATAGCGCGATGCGCGTCGCGCTCAATTTCGCTGTATCCGAGTCGCACCGCTTCTGCATCCAAGTCCGGTTTGACAAAAGCGTTGCCGCGTGCTTCTGATTCACGCAACAGCCGATAGTCTGGATCAAGCTCGCCGAAGATCGCGGCAACTTCCGCGCGGTCCTCATCGGTATAGGGCGGCGCGTGCGTTGCGTCGCTAGCCATCAAATTCTGATCCTTCATAAGGGCGCTCATTCTGAATCCTCTTTTTTCGGGGGTAGTGGAAAATTATTTTGTCGTAAAAGTCAGAAATCGTTTCCGACGCTGCCGCAAATTCGGCGAGCGTTTCATCGTCGGCGATTGGTTCGCCGCAGCAGTCGCAGGCGTTTGCGATGGCAATAACTTCGGCGTCGGTCAAGCCGAGGCAACCCGCTGGGTCGAGTCGACGAAGTTGCGTTGCCATGTAATGAGTGGTCGCCATCACTACCGCCGTACTGCTTGACCGGCACGCTTGGCAGCGCGTGCGAATTCCGTTTCGTACGTGTCGCGGGCAATGCCCGTGCGGACCTCGAAGCGCTCGCGGTAGCGGCCGTCGGATTCAGCAACGGCGTTGCCGTCGGTCGACTTGAATGGCGTGGCGCCGGGGTTGTGGCTCTCGCCGCCGACAGGTGCGGACGCCGACTTGCCGTCGACAACCGCCGCTAGAACGTCAAGCGCTTTCTCCAGCGCTTGGTAGAGCAACTTGAGCGGGTCGACCGCGCCGGCCTTGTCGCCGGGGTCAAAAAGCGACGTGCCGCCGCTCACCAATCCCGTATTGATGGCCTCGACTAGCTTGGCGCGGAATGGATTCGCGGCCGGCAAACGTTCGACGAAGTCGCGGAGAGTTAGCTGCCCGTAGTTCGCGGACTCGAAAATTCCGCGTGTCGTGGCGGGCTCGGTCACTAGATCAACGCTCAGCACTTCACGAATGCGCGTTACGAATTCAGTATTGCCGCGCATCTCGCTTTCCCCATCCGCAACGTGGCTGAAACCGACGTGGTTGGGAAAGCGTTTTGCCATCTCGACGATGCCGCGAAAGTGCTTAGATTCCTTCCGCAGTTCCACGTCCCCATAAATGCCATCGGGCAGCCGTCGCGGCCGGCGAACCACGCCGACCCAATCATCGAGCGGCCGGTCCTCGCCAACGTCTTGCCGGCGGGGATGGTTGGCGTAAATTTTCGCGCCTTCGTAGAGTTCGACGGCGTTGTCCAAGGCGCTTTCCGCATACTCGCGGCCGTTGCGAGACTTGGGACCGATCAACTTGACGCCTCGGATAATTCCGTTTTCTTCGTCAACTTGATAACTGGCGGCCGTGGTTGAAATTTCAGTAAGACGGACCATGCAACAAAATCCTTTTCGTTGTGGGTTGGTGGTTGAATTGCAGCGCAGCTACGCGCCTTGCTCGATTAGTTCCCGCTCGTCGGCCGACACAGCCGCCTCGCGCTGTTTGGTGGTCGGCGACGGCATTGCGGGCTGGTCGCACGCGCCGTCGTGGTCACTGGTCATTCCGTGAATCCAACGTCGATACGCCTCCTCGGTGGTGTACCGCCGGCCGCCAAGCATGAAACTTTCCAGGCGTCGGCCGCCAATGCCTTTGACGCACCACCGCCACGGCGTTGGCAACGACACGCCCTCGCGTCGCGCCAGGGCGGCGATGGAAATTTTTGTTTCCGACAACAAGCTAGAGATTCCTTCCATGCTACGCCTCTTGATTACTGTTTGAGCGGTCTCTACTTTCCATTTTATTTCATTGCGACATACAACGCGCGGCCTCTTTGGATTATTTTTAGCCACCTAGCTAAAAACATTTAACCCATTGACCTCATTATATAACTTTCATTACATCCAATGCGCGGCCTCTTTGGGCTTTCTTTGCTATTCACTTCAAAATTGGGCTAGCAGTTGCTTGCAGTTGCTTGCGTTGACGATTCGCGCAACAAAAAACCCCGCGAGTGCGTAACTCGCGGGGTGCGTTGGGCCGCTGTTAATTGCACTAACCCACGTTGGCCAGTCGCGGCGACGTAGTGGCCTTTCCCTTACCCTTCGGCTTCCCCTTGGTTGCCGGCTTTGCCTTGGCCGCTGGCTTCGCGGGGAGCTTGCCGCCGTTCTCGCGTACATAGACTTCGTCGTATGAAAGAACCTCCGCGTAGGCGCGTTTACTGAATCCGCAGTAGCGCGGCTCATCGGTGTTATTCCAATCCCGCGCGAATCTCATCGCTAATTCGATATCGCAGAAATCGTCAAAGACGACGCACGTTTCGACGCCGTCCGGCCCGAAATCCGAATCGTGTATGACGATGCAGTACAAGCCCTCGGTGCTAACTAGCGCCGTGCCATCGGCGTTGACCTTGATGACAGTCAGGGCCCTTTCGTCAAAGGGGATCGACCGATCAAACTTCACTCGCAGAGATTCTTTCGCGTCCTTAATCGAGTGTTCCGTGCGAAAGTGCCGGGCCCATTCCTCATCGGTCTTAGGGGCTGGGGTATGAGTGACTTTTGTTTTAGTGGCCATGTTAAAAACTCCTGTAGATAAAGGGGCGAAATACAAAAAAACACCAACACTAATCCACGACGATTTCGCGTGAATGCAATACGCCGATTTCGCGTGCGAGGTCGACAAACTCGCCGTCGGCAAGATCACCATTAAATTCATTCCGCATGAGGTTCATGCGATAGTACGGGCAATGCGCGCCACGACGCTCCCACGGCCTTTGATTGCGCCGATATTTCCTTACGGCTTCATGGCTATGGGCTAGCTTGCGATTAACGCGAGCCAGTAGCGCCCGTCGCGTTACGTTCCAGTCGGTTGCGAGCATAGAAAATCCTCCAGGGTTAGGGAAACAATCAACCAATCTCACGAATCACGGCAACGCCGCGCGATACATCGCGCTCGGCGTAAATCTGCGTTACGTCGGCCTTGGTATGGCCAAGAATGACTTGGGCCGCTTCCAGGCCGTGTGTTCTACGTAGCTCCGTTGCGGCAGCATGACGAAGCTGGTTTGGCGACCACACTGCAACGCCGGCTTTAGCGCAGCCGTAGCGGATCGCGCGGGCGTAGGTCTGGGCGTCGTAATGGTCGCGGAGTTTACGCTTTGTCTTACGCCTGGTGTTCATGCCGGCCCGGTTGCCTTGGTTCGGTGGCGTTTTGCGCTTGGCAGCCTTGCGGGTTAGCTCCGATTCACGCGGCGAGAAGCAATAGGCGGCCGGGTCGCGGTCGAGATACGGCAGCAGCACGGCTTGCGCTTGCGGGCCGACGAAGATCGTGCGGGCATGGCCATGGTGGGCCGTCTTGTGCGACGCGGGCCGGTAGAGCCACACGTCGCCGGTGCGGTCGAGATCGCAAGGGCGGAGTATGCAGGCTTCGGTCGGCCGGCACGCGGTAAGGCGTTGCACGCGAACCATCGCGGCCACAACGGCGGGCAGGCAGGCGAGCGTTGCGTCAACGGTCGCACCGTCGACCGGCTTGACCGGTGCCGTCTCGCGAGCCGCCGACTTGCCACGTCGCAGCCCATCGACCGTGGTTAGTGCTCGCCACACGTCGGCGCTCACCATAGGTTCGGATGCAGCCCACTTGAACATGCGGGCCAGCCGGCCCATATGCTGGTTGACGACCTTGCGAGCCAGGCCATCGTCGATCAGCTTTGCCCGCACGGCCTTGAATTCGAGCGGGCCGAAGTCGCGGGCATTGGTGCGGCCGTAGAGTTCACGCAGCGGGCGAATCACACGCTTGATGCGGTGAAGCTCAGAGTTTGGGCCGTCGCCGTAGAACGTGCGGGCGTAGCGAAGATATGCGGCCGCAACCTCGATGACCGTGGGCGGTGCCTTGCCTTCGGAGGCGTACGCGCGAGGGCGGCCGGCTGCAATCCACTCACTCAGGCGGCGGTCGTACTCGTTGTAGCTGGCCTTGGTGCCGTGCGGGCCTAGATAGAAGTCGCGACCGCCAAGAGTGACGACCGCTTGTCCGCTACTGCGATGCTTGCGGTAGCGTGGGACGTGGTTAGGCGAATAGGGCATGATCGCAAAGCTCCGTTTCCAATAGCCGAGCTATATCCGGTAAATACTGGATATTGACTAAGAGAAACGAGTTACTTAGCGATTGGCAAACGAAAATCGACAGTGCAGTAAGTCGTTTGCGTGCCTTGTGTTGCAACCCATTACATTCGATGTAAGTCTAGTACGCCCGGCAGGATTCGAACCTGCGACCTGCGGATTAGAAGTCCGCTGCTCTATCCAGCTGAGCTACGGGCGCATGGCCTGGTGCTGATTACCCAGTTTAGCGACTCTGTTGCTCGCTGGCATCAGCATGCGTGCTACTTCGCGAGTCTATGGTTCGCTGCTGATTGTCGCCCGCTGAGCTGCCGGCCGTTGCTCTACGTGCAATTGCTGCGGGAGTCTCCCGGTCCGCGAGAATTCCAGTCGACCAAGATGTTCGTCCGCTGCCAAAATTCGTCGATTTGTTGGCGAATACTCTCGACATCGCGCTGATCAGCGCCTGCTATCGCCTGGCTTGGGGCCCAGCCAGCCTATTTCGCCCGTCCGCTGATGATGCACCAAAATGTTGGAAACTATGACTGGGCGCATGTCGAACCGGCGGTACGATGAATAGCGCTGCATCCGCATCGCACGTCATTGGTCGCAACGCCAAAGGCAATATTCCGCGGTACTACCGGAGAACTAAGTGCGGACCTGCAACGTCGAATAGTGATCTGTTTTCCTTTCAGAGCGAGGAGGCGATTATGTTGGCTGCGATTCATGTCGTTCTGGGGTCACGACCGTCGTTGCGCTTGTGTACGTTCATGGCCGTGGTGAGTTTAGTGCCAGCGGCATTTGCCGCTGACAATGCGAACGCGCCGGCAATCCCCGATGCAACGCTTCAGCCCGCGGCGGCCGCCGCAGCGATCGCGGTACCAACTCACCGACAGGTCGCAACAATCAAGGCGACGAAACCCGGTCAGTCCCAAGCCACGGTTGCCTGCTACTGCCTCAAGAGCGACGACAATCTAATGGTGGGCTGCTCAGGCGGAGTTGGCGAAATTGGCATCTTTGAACCGGATGGGAAGCTGGTCGACTCGTGGGCGATTCCCGTCAAGCCGGAGGCAATCTGCACACGGCCAGACGGCGTTGTGTTCGTCGCCGGTGAAGGAAAGATTTTGAAGCTCGCCGCCGATGGCAAGGTGGAATTGATGAAGGAGGCCCCGCAAGCCGCTGCCCTTACCGAGCATCCAGAGAAGCTGCGCGAAGAGGTCATCACTCAGGCCAAGGAACAAGCCGAGCAGTTTGCCAGTCAAGCGCAAATCTACGACAAGGCAATCGAGCAAATGACCAAGCAGATTGACGCGCTGAAGGCGCAACTCGCGGGGTTGGAAGAAAAGGAAAAGGCCACCGACAAAGTCGCTGCCGACAGTAGCGCAGAGAAGAACAAGGATGCCGAGAAACCACGTTCGCAGCCGCGCGCCGTGCGCACCAAGCCAATGCTCGAACGGCAGATCAAAATGCTCACGCAGCAAAAGGAACAGTACGAGCAAGCGAAGACTCAGTTCGCGCAAATGCTCGGCGCCCAACCGTCGGGCGAGCTAAGCGATCAGGAAATCGAGCAGCGTGTCAAGGCATCGATGGAATACAAACTCAAAGCGTCATCCATCTCGGCGAATGAAGACGATATCTTCCTCGCTACCCGCGCCGCGGCAGGGTACGGCTACGATGTGTGGCGCATGAACGATCAATTTGAAAATGCGACTACGATTATCAAAGATCTGAGCGGCTGCTGCGGCCAGATGGATGTAAAGGCTAACAAGGACGGCGTGTTTGTCGCCGAGAACTCACATCACCGCGTCTGCCGCTTCGATCGCGATGGCAAGAGTCTTGGCAACTTCGGCTTTGGCGCTCGCACTGGCCTCGAGGGATTCGGTAGCTGCTGTAACCCTATGAACGTGGCCTTCGGACCGGGCGGCGCCATCTATACTGCGGAAGACGACACCGGCCGTATCAAGCGCTATTCCATCGACGGCAAGCTCCTCGGGCTCGTCGGCGCGATCGAGCTTAAGCCCGGCTGCAAGAACTGTTCGATCGCCGTGAACAGCGATGGAAGCCGCGTGTACATGCTTGATATTGTCCGCAACTTTATCGTGCGTCTTGACGCGCGCCCGGCGGACGAAATAGCTGCCGACATTGAGAAACTGAAGAATGCGCCGCCCGCACCGCCCGCAGCCGAGGCTGGCGACGACGACTCCGTTTCCACATCCACAAGTGGGGCAGGAATCGTGGTGGACGCTCTCCAGCTGATCTTCTCGCGTTAGTTGATCGACCGCACATTCCGCCGCAGTACGCAACCCGCTTCAGCAAGGTAAGGTGATTCTATGCGCGCAGTTCTGGCCCTCTTGCTCTGCACATTGCCGCTTGCCGCTCTGCATGGCGAAGGGAATCCGGCAGGACAATCCGGAGATGTAACCCTTTCGATGGTAGTCATGGATCCGCTCGCCGAGCCGCTCTCGTGCCCCTGCGTTCAAGGCTATGCCCAACGCAAATACGAGCGCCTGGCCGAATATCTTCAGGCCAAGCTCGGTCGCCCCGTGCAGGTGACGTTCGCCGAATCGTTTGAAAAGGCCTTAGCAAAGGAGTCGTGCAAACACATCGACATCGCGATTGGCAAAGATTCGGTGGTCCGTGCCGACGCCGCGAAAGCGAAGCTTAAGGTGACGCCGGTCGCACGGTTGACGGGCCAGGACGGCAAGACGACACAAACCGGCCTTATCGTGGTGCGATCCGCCGACGTCGCTCAACAGCTGGAAGACTTGCATGGCTATCGCATTATCTTCGGGCCGCGCGAGTGCGACGAGAAATTCGCCGCCCCACGCAAAATGTTGGCCGCCGCGCACATCGAATTGCCGACAGTTGAAGCCTCTGAGGTCTCCGAATCTTGCAGTGACGGTGCCTGCAAAATCATCGAGTGGGGCGATTCACAGCGAGCCGCCGCCGTCATTTCGAGCTATGCCGCACCTCTGCTGCAAGGCTGTGGCACTGTAAAAAAAGGAGACCTTCGAGTCGTCGCTGAGACAGCGCCAGTTCCTTTCATTACCGCGTTCACGACAAATCGCGTGGACTCCAAACTACAACAACAGGTGCAGAACGCTTTGCTCGAAGTTCATTCCAATGTGGACTTGAAGTCCGCGCTCGAATCATTGCTCGGCTTCGTCGAGATCGACGACGAATACCATTCCCTGCGCAAATCGTTGACGCCGGATGCAGCCAAGACCGATCCCGTCATCGGCCGTTCTGCCACCCCATCGAAACCCTCTGCCGGTTCACCAGCGGCGAACGATTCATCGAGCACGAACACGTGGCCGCAGTGGCGTGGCCCGAATCGCGATGGTTACGCCGCACAACTGCCGCGATCGTTGCCCGACAAGCCGCACATCGTGTGGCGAAAGTCGCTGCGCCGCCCAGGGCTTGGTGGCGTCGCGGCCACCGAGAAGTACGTGCTTCTCGGCGACCGCGACCTCACCAACAACTTCGACGAATTCCGTTGCTATGCGGCCGACACCGGCGAAGTGCTGTGGAGCGTTCAATACCCGGCCCTGGGTAAACTCGACTTCGACAACACACCGCGTGCCACGCCGCTCATCGCCGGAAACAAGGCCTACCTCTTCGGCGCCTTCGGTGACTTGACATGTGTCGAACTTGAAGCGGGTCTCACCGTTTGGCGTACCAACGTCATCGCTCAATTCGATGGCGAAAAGGAATTAGTCTGGGGCACGTGTTCGTCGCCGCTCATATGCGACGGCAAACTGATCGTGAACCCCGGCGGCAATGAGGCATCGATCGTCGCACTCGATCCCGAAACCGGCGGCACGATCTGGGAAACACCTGGCGCGCGCCATGCGCACGCTTCCTTCATTGCCGCCACGCTTGGCGGTGTTCGCCAACTCGTGGGCTACGATCAGAAGTCGCTCGGCGGGTGGGACATCGCCACTGGCCGCCGGCTGTGGACGCTCAAGCCGCCGCACGATGGCGACTTTAACGTCCCCACGCCGATCGCGGTCGACGGTATGCTAGTCGTCACTACGGAAAACAATTTCACCCGCCTGTATGCCTTCGACGACCACGGTCTTATCATCCCGCGGCCGCAAGCCACGAACGAAGAGCTGGGACCCGACATGAGCACGCCGATCGCCGTCGGTAACCGGCTTTTCTGCGTTCATGACCATATGTACTGCCTTGATTTGGCCAACCGTCTGAAGCCGATCTGGATCGGCGATGACGATTCATTCGGAAACTACTCGCCACTCATCGCGTCGAATGATCGTGTTCTCGCCTTTGGCCGCGGCGGCGAACTCATTCTCGTCGATGCACTTGCAGCCGAGTTTCGCATCGTTTCGCGATTACAGCTGTTCGAGGATCGCGAATCCCGCGAAGCGCGGCTACTGAGTCAACCGGCGCTTGTTAACACGCGGCTCTACCTGCGCGGTGAGAAAGAGCTTATCTGCGCGGAGCTTCAACCGGCGGCCAATTGAGGCCTTCCATGCGCAATGCCGCGTGCGCGCGAGCTTCACGCCGCGCGGGCACGCGTTTTCGCCGCCGTTTCTTTGGCAGCAGTTGAAATTGCCGGAACCGCATCATCGACGGTTTGCAGCCGCGACTTGTACCGCAAGAACCGGTTCTCAAAATACCGCTTGGAAAGCGCCGCCAGAACAAGCGTCAGACCGATGACGGCCACATGCAAGATAATGGTCCCTGTTACGAACGGCGCGGCGCGAAACTTTTTGATCTTCGGCACAAACACCACGGAAATCACGAGCGCGTGGTACATGTACACGCCGTACGAGATATCGCCGAGGTAATTGAACAACCGTGATTCGAGCCGCAAGATGTTGCCGCGGTTCACCGCCACATTCACGATCAACCAGCCAAAGAGCGTCATTGCGACCAGCGGCCCAACCACCGGCTGGTTGAATACCCCGTCATAAGCTGGCCAAGTCACGGCCATCCACTGATGCCCAAAAATTCGTACCGCCAGTAGCGCCAGCACCGCGACCTGAACCGGCTTCGAAAACACCCAACTGCGCTCCAGCGGCAGTTCCCGATAGAACACAAAGTACGCGCCCAGTCCGCCGAGCGCCATCGCTTCGAACTGCAACATCCGCAGCACATCGCACACGAGCGGATTCTGTAACACGTAGTACGCCCAGATCGCCAGCGCTGCCTTCATCGTCACCGTACCGAGCATGATCGCCAGAATATTCCGCCGCAAGAATTTGACGATCGGCGCCCAGCCCAGGTAGTAAATCTCCTCGATGCCAACTGACCATAGCGGCGTGAGGAAATGATTGCCGTACTCTAGGTTCACGATGAACGGCACAAAGAACAGGAAGTACGTCACCACATCGAGCGACTCGAACGGCGCTTGATATTTCACACGCCCAAACTTTACCGCCAGCGGAATCAGCACGAGGCCGATGAACACCATCAAAAAGTACAACGGCCAAATCCGCAGCATGCGCCGCAGATAAAACTTGCCGACGGCGACATCCGCCGTCGCCGCGTGCTCGCGCAGCAGAAGATACGTAATAAGAAATCCGCTCAGCACGAAAAAGAAAGTGACCGCCAATGCCCCCTGTTGAAACACCGAATACTCGGTGAGGTTCGGCAGGTTGAACATCTTGCGTGTCTCTTCGATGTGATAGAGCACGACCAGGTACGCGGCAATAAAACGCAGCGGCGTGATGTTGGCAAAATATTTGATGTCGCGATACATAGCACTGATAGCAGGTAAATCGAGTTCACCGCGGGCGCATTGATCGGCTCGCGTGTTTCGACGGATGCTAGCCGCACGCCTTCCCGGAAACGTTGGATTTGCGCGACCGTTACGGTCGATGCTACCTTTTATCGGTCCATTCGGTGGCCGCAACTTCAACACGAACCCAGGAAAGCGAGTGCCGCTGCGAGGCTCGTGAGTGCTATCCAATCAACAGCGTTGATACTGGCGGGAATCGCTCTGTTTTGGAGTTTGCTGCTAACAGTGCAGGCGTACGAACACAAGCGGTTCGCGCGCGCTTCGCTGCGCACGCAGCCGCGCCATTGGTTTAATCCGCCACGCGTGCTTGTATCGATCCCTTGCAAGGGCGTCGACATCAATCTGGCCGACAACCTGCGGTGCATGCTTGCCCAGAACTACCCGAATTATTTCGTCCGCTTCGTGGTTGAAAGCGACAGCGACCCCGCGTGCGAAGTCATTCGCCAAGTGACCGCCGCTTCGGCCGTGCCGTACGAGATCCTCGTCGCTGGCGCATGCAAAGACAGCGGCCAAAAGGTTCATAACTTGCTGCACGCGACGGCGAGCTTATCTCCAGATGTTGAAGTGCTGGCATTTTTTGATTCGGACGCGAAACCCGGCCCCGATACCCTGGCTCGTCTTGTGAGCCGCGTGTATCGCTCTGGTGGGTTGCAAATCGCGACCGGTTATCGCTGGTTTGTGCCCGAGCGCCTGACCATTGCAAATCTTGTACTCGCCAGCGCGAATGCCGGGGTGGCCGGCCTCATGAATCATCAAGGCTGGAACCTTATCTGGGGCGGCGCCTGGGCCCTCACTCGCGAGGTGTTTGAACGCACCGCGCTCGCCGAAGCGTGGCGCGGCACGCTGAGCGACGACCTCGTTGCCAGCCGGGTAATGCGGGCCGCCGGCGTGAAGCTATCGTTCGAGCCGGGAGCCATGGCTGCGGGATCGATCAATGCCAGCTGGCATCAAGCCGCGTCGTTCCTGCGCCGTCAATTCATCATTGGCCGGCATTATTCCCCTGCTTTGTGGTGGATGACGATTCCGCTCCTGCTGGCACAAGCCGTCGTTCAAGTGGGGGGCTTTGTCTTGGCCGGTTGGCTCTGGATGCACAGCAGCAGTTTTTGGTATGTACCGCTTCTCGTGAGCACGTGCTTGTACGCGCTGGCAATGCTGCGTGCGGCCTGGCGGCAATCGGTGTGGACGGTCAACGTAAACGCGCCCGCGAAACCGCTTCGTGCGGCAGCCCGTTTTGACCAATTCGCAGCGCCGTTGGCCGGCTTGTTCACCGCGGCAATGATGCTCTCGTCGGCTGTCGGGCGTTCGATCGTATGGCGCGGAATTCACTATCATATCGGCCCTGCCGGACACGTTTCGCTGCTTGGCCGCGAGCCGACGAAGAAACAGCGCCAGCAGATGTACGCCGCTCAGCGCACTCGTTGCCACCAAGACAAAGCAGCCTTGGAAATGGCAGCCGAAACAAACGCCGCTGCTGCACTGAACACCGCCTTGGCACCGCCGGCGAGTACATTGCCCGACGCGCCGCGTCCGAAGCGGGCCGCGTGACGCTTCGCAAATGCGTCTTGCTGCTCACGTTTCGACCATCACGTAAGACAAACTCTAATCCGCCGTTGACGTAAGCTGAGGAACCGTTCCATGCACATCTGTTTGTGGGATTCGCGCGCCCGTTCGGTTTCTAAGGACTTCGCCGGCGGTTTCGGCGTGGGCATGTTCTCGGGCAAACGCTCGCTTGGCGAGCGCCTCGTCAGCTGGGGGTACCATCGCGATCGCCGGCCGGTCGCACTCAACTTCGCTTACCTCGCTGCAATCTTCCGCAAGCTCGGCCACACCGTCGAGTACTGTGTTGACCGCGCCGCGCCGAGTGCCGACTTGTACGTATTCAATCCGGCGCTCGCAACGATCGACGTCGAACAATCGGCAATTCAACAGGCACTCAAAGCCGCTCCGAATGCGCGGGTGTTCGTAGTCGGAGCCGTCGCCTACGCGCTGCCGCAATTGTTCCAAGCCGACCGTGTGACCGTACTGCGCGGCGAACCCGAGCAGCTCCTCACCAAGTTCGACGAAGTGCTTGGTTCGAAAGAGCCCATCGTCGACGTCGGCACGGTGCGCAACCTCGACGACTTGCCGTGGCCCGATTGGTCGATTTTCGAACCTGAGAAGTTCGCGATCCGGTACGACTTCACGAAGTTCCCCACGGGCCTCGTGCAGCAAAGCCGCGGGTGTACGTTCACGTGCAACTACTGCCCGTACATCATGATCGAAAACAAAACGCGGTTCCGCTCGCCGGAACAAGTCGTTGCGGAGATCGAACACGGCATCCGCCGCTACGGCTTCCGCTCGTTCAAATTCCGCGATCCCCTGTTCGGCCTCGATCGGCAGCGCGTGATTCGCCTCGCCGAACTCATTGGCAAACTGCCGCGTAAGATCCAATTCTCGATCGAAAGCCGCATCGATCTGTTGCGGATGGAGACGCTGAAACTGCTGAAAGACGTCGGACTCATGTCGATTACGGTCGGCATCGAAACGCCCCATGAGGAAACGCTCCGCACGTACAAGCGCGTTCCCATTAAAGACGACCGCCAACACGAGTTCGTCGATCGTTGCCGTCGCATGGGCATTCGCACCGTCGCCGGCTTTATGATCGGCTTCCCCGAAGACACCGAGCAGTCGATCAAAGGCGTACTCAATTACGCTCGCGACGTGAACCCAACCTATGCCAATTTCAACATCGTGACGCCGTACCCCGGCACCGAGTTCTTCACGAACATCCGCGATCAAATCGCCGAGACCAATTTCTCGAAGCTGGATGTGTACTACGCCGGGCTCAAGTATCAGCACCTCACGGCCGAGCGAGTGATGGAGCTGCACGGTTATTGCTTCGAACATTTCTACTTCCGCACGCGCTACCTGCGCGACAACGCCCACCTCCTGTGGCCCTGGTTGCGGTACCTCGGCATTGGTCCGAAGCCCCTCCGGGACAGCGACATCCAGGAAAAACGCCCGGAGCCGGCCGCAACGTGCGCGAATAAGGCCCCGCAAGGCTTGGTGACGATCAACACCAAACGCTCCGATGCTGCGTGAGACATCGAACGCAGCTTACACGCTGCACGACACATCGCAATCGGCCGGTTGTGTTCCAGCGAAACGACGGTAAAGTAAGTGCATCTCGATGCACCTCAACCGTCTATTCGCCGCCACATGCGCTCGCCCAAACCGCTCCATTTGCTGTGCCTCGTCGGCTTGGTGTTCGCTTTCGCCGCTCAGGTTTTGCGGGGCGATGAACCGCAGAAGCTGGCGAACGCCGCCGCTCCGCCGCGCCGTGTGCCGCCTCCCGCCCGTGATCCGCGGACGCCGGGATTCGTCGCGGCGACGGAATTGCCAGATGGCGAAGTGCCGCCGAGCGACGCCACTGGCAACTTCATCATCGGCCCCACGCACAAGCCGGCGCCGGAGGTCATGCTGCCTGCCGGTGGCCTGCGCGGCAAAGTTTTTCAACTCACAATGAAATCCGAGGATAGCAAGCTGTATCCCGGCATCGCACGCGAACCGGAAACCTTTGGTGTTGCCGATCCGGACGATTCGGCGAAGCTCATCGTCACGACCAGCCACGCCGCGCCGTATAAGCGGAAGGTTGCGGTGTACGTGCCGAAGGAATACGTCGCCGGCACGGCGGCTCCGTTCATCGTCGGCGCCGATGGCCCCGATCAACTGCTGTTCGTCGCGCTGGATAACCTCATCGCTCAGCACCGCTTGCCGCCGATTGTCGCCATCTCGATCGGCAACGGCGGTGGCGACGCGCAGGGCAGCGAGCGCGGACTCGAATATGACACCATGAGTGGCAGGTACGCCGAGTTCGTCGAGACCGAAGTGCTGCCGCTCGTGGAGCGTGAGTGCAATGTGAAACTCACCACAGACCCCGACGGCCGCGCTACGATGGGCTGCAGCTCCGGCGCAGCCTGCGCGCTGATCATGGCCTGGTACCATCCGGAATGGTATCATCGCGTGCTTTCGTATTCTGGTACCTATGTCAATCAGCAATGGCCGCCGAGTGTGGAAACGCCGCACGGCGCCTGGGAGTTTCACGAGCGTCTCATCGCCGACTCGCCGAAGAAGCCCATTCGCATTTGGCTGCACGTGGGCGACCGCGACCTGATGAATCCGAATGTCATGCGCGACAACATGCACGATTGGGTGCTTGCCAACGAGCGCATGGCGAAGGTGCTCGCCGCGAAGGGCTATGAATACCAGTTCGTGTTTGCCCGCAATGCACAACACTGCGAGGCGGTGGTCAAACAGCAAACGCTGCCGGCCGCATTGGAATGGCTGTGGCGCGGTTATCACGCGAAGGAACTAAGCAAAGAGTCGAATTAGTTGGCGATGGATCACTTTGCCGATCAACTTGCGGCCGCCGTGCGGCGAACGGGCAATTCCGTCTGCGTGGGCCTTGATCCGCGCGCGAAACATTTACCGCCGGGAATGTTGAATGACCACGAACATGCTGCGGCTGCAGCCGTAGCATACATCAAGTTCTGCTATGAAGTGCTGGATGTCGTCGCGCCGCTCGTGCCCGTTGTGAAAGTGCAGGCTGCGTTCTTCGAAGAGCTTGGCTTCACGGGCATGTTCAGCATGAATGCCGCAATCGATTACGCGCACTCGAAAGGGTTGCTCGTGATCGTCGACGCCAAGCGCAACGACATCGGCAGCACCGCCGAGGCGTACGCCCGTGGGTACCTCGGTCGCGAGGCCGCTGCCTGGCATGCCGATGCCCTTACGGTCAGCCCCTATTTGGGCGACGACAGCCTCACGCCGTTTGTTGATGTCGCCCTTGAGCGCGGCGCCGGCATTTTCGTGCTCGTGAAAACATCGAACCCCGGCGGCCGGTTTCTGCAAGACGTTGGCTGCGACCAGGGGCCCATATATCGCCGCGTGGCGAAGCACGTCGAAGGCCTCGCCGCCGCAACGGCGAGCGACTGCGGTTACGGCGCTGTTGGCGCGGTTGTCGGCGCGACTTACCCCGAACAACTCGTCGAGCTGCGTCGCGACATGCCGCACACATGGTTCCTGGTGCCGGGCTACGGCAGCCAGGGCGGCAAAGCGGCCGACGCCGCCGCCGCATTCGATGAGCGAGGACTCGGCGCGATTGTCAACAATTCACGCGGAATTATCTTCGCGCACGAACGTCCGGAGTACGCACGGTTCCGTGCCGACAATTGGCAAGGCGCCGTGGAAGCAGCCACGCTGGCGATGATTGAGGATTTGGCTGCTGTGGTCCCGCGTCCCCGTGAATGATCTTGTCAACATTTTGCCCCACGTGATGAACGAATGCCAGCCGTTGTGGCTCCGCGGTCACCAATGCTGGCCGCAATTGGATATCGGCGCTGCTCATTCCCTTTACGCACGTATCGATTTGTATTGGGAAACTCCTGCGGTCCTTGTCACGGAATCCGCTACCGCCATCTTGGCATCTGCTTTGCGGTCTAGCGGCTTGAATTCTTGCAGCATCGCCATCGGAATCGACGCAACTTGTCGGCAGTAGCACCGCACCCGAATTCATTACCCGGCCGTCGGCCTAAAGGAGTGAGGATGAAGAACACGTTATGTCTGGGAGTCTGTTTGTTAACGCTTACGTTGGGCGCTGCAGGCGACATGGCTGCACAGCAAGCGGGCGGCGGTTTGCCAACTGGCGTTGGCGGTGCGGCGACGAACGCCGCGCCCGCCGGGCAGCCTTCCGGCTTGAACGGCGGAATGAACGCTGGCACGAACAACGCCGGTGCCCTCAACAGCTTGGCCCCGCGCGAGTCGACAGCTGGGCCTGATGTCGGCGCGCCCGATCATAACGCGGGGCCCGTGCAACCACTCTATCAGAACTCGGCGGCTGTCCCGGGCGGACGGTCGATGATGGAAGCTGGTCAGAGCAATACCAGTAACGGCGGAATGACTGAGAGTGGTCCGGCGACGGCTGGCAACGGCGACGCCCGCGGACATCTAGGCGTGTTCCTGTTGGATAGTGACGGCGCCGGTGTGCGAGTCTCGCGCGTCACAAGCGGCAGTGCAGCCGACAAAGCCGGGTTGCGAAGCGGTGATGTCATCTTGCAGGTCAACGGTCGCGGGACCAAATCTGCAGGATCGGCCGCCCAAATGATTCGTGCGATTCCAGTCGGCCAAACCGCAAACCTCACAATTTGGCGCGATGGTGATCAACAACAGATGCCGGTGGTGATGGAAGCGGCCCGCGAGCCGCGTCGGGTTGGCTATCGCGGTGGTATGGGAGAGACGATGAGCGGTGACGCACATGACTCGAGTCACACCGAAACGGTGCCCGGCGGATCGTCCGATCGTATCTCGCGGCTTGAGCAGCAGTTGCAGGTGGTGACAGAAGACCTGCAACAACTGCGGCAAGAGATCTCCGCCATGCGTGGCGCCGGTGGCGGCGGAATCAACGCGGGTAGTGAAGGGCTTGGTCGAGCAATGTCGGCAACGGGCTCTGCACCCGCGCCGCCCCAAGGTGCCGGGGCCAGTACGACAGGGGCGACTGGTCCAAGCGGCAGTGGAACTACGGGCGCGGCGGGCGCGACTGGAACGCCAGCGGGTGCTGGTGCCGCCGGAGCGACTAGTACACCTGGCGCTGCTGCTGGCGGTGCATCGACGCCGCCGGCCGGCGGGGCGGGTGCGCCTGCTGGTCAGTCCAACACTGGTTCGACCGATTCATTGTTTCAGTAGCCGTCCCGCGTTGGTTATGGATTGAATTCCGAACTCGACTGCGGGTCAATTTAACTGCCGTCTAGGCCTGCTGACAGGATTGATTCACGCTACGCCGATCGCGCGTCGAAGGACGGAGCTGTTCACCCCTCGACACTCCCTCGTTCGACCGCGGTCGGCTAGCATTGTTTTCGCGACTATGCGGCGCAGTTATGGCGTTGCAGCGTTGAGTGCAGATAGCTCGGCTGGTGAACAAGCCCAGCGGGTTGGCTTATTTGTGCGATGACATCAGCTGCTTAAGAGCCGGCGCGTTCGGCCGGTCATCAATATAGTCCGCTTCCCAGAACAGGACGTTCTTTGCGCCAAGATTCTTAGCGGCGGAAAAGTCGCGGGCAAATTCTTCGGATGTGTTGGGCACCCAGGCGTAGTACCACACGTCGATCTTGTTCTGAGTCTCGTCGGCTAGTGCTTGGTAGGCCTTCGTGGCGTCGCCGCCCGCTCGGTAGTAGCCTGCCGCAATCGCCGCGTCTACAAGCTTCTCCTCGGCCCAAGTTCGAACGTCCAGCAACAGCCCCCGAAGGTTGCCGTCGATCGGATCCTGCAGACCGCGATAGTGCCACGGATGGCCGACCATCACGGCGACGAGCAGCGGCTTGTGATGTTGGGCAACGCGATCGCGGACGGAACGCATGAAAGTAGTGTGCGAATTAGCGCGGACGCGGACCCACCGCTCGTCCTTGTTCGGCACATCGTGCGGATCGGCGTTGGTTTCGCCTTTGAACGCTTCAACGTTCGGCGCTTCGTAGCCGCTGTTGGCGATGCCTTCGGAGTCGGTTTGCGGGTTGTCGCGAATATCGCCCGTACGAATCCAATCCATAAATAATCCATCAAGGTCATAGTTGGAAAGCAGCTCGTCGATGATCGATAGCTTGTACGCGCGAACTTCGGGAAATGCAAAGCTCATTTGCGAGTGGTAGGGCGTGCCATCGCGTTTAACCCACGCGAATTGCGGATGAGCTTTTGCGAAGTCGCTGATAATGCCCCAGCCGTGGTCGTCTTCATTGATCGTGACCCACGCGTCGATCTTTAGCCCAATCTGGTGGCCATAACGGACAGCTTCAGCAAAGGAGTCGAACGTCGCGTAGTCGAAACGCTGTTGCCCCGCAAGAATCTCCCGCCGGCGTGCTTCGCTGACATTGCCGAAGAACTTCTGGTAGATCGCCTTCTCGGCATCGGTCTGCGGGTCCCAGATGCTCGAATCGGGTTCCACTTTGAACGACGGCCGCACAATCTTGCTGCTGTAGAGCGCGCGGCCGCCGTCGAGGACGCGCCAGTGAACTCGCGACCAACCGCAAGCCTTGCAGGCGTCAAGCATGTGGTGGACGCCCTCGGGACCCCATTGCAGACCGGGCTTAAGCATCCAATCGGAATGGGTGAGGGGTGCCGAGAAGGAGAGTTTTGCGGAGGCAATTTCACTATTTGCAGTCGATTGCAGTGACAGAGGCTCGGCGACCAACGAGGTAGCGGACGAGGACAGCGCGGCAGCACCGGCGGTGCTGGCGAGATATTGGAAAAACGTGCGGCGGCTGAGCGACATAGTGTATTGCAGTGTTTGGCGTGTGAAGCGCGCGGTCATGGCGCTGGGTCCACGTTCATAGTAGGGCGCATCCGACAAGGATTCGACGGCACCGGCACGTGTCACCGCCAGGCGGCAATTGCCATATTGACTTTTGGCCGGTGCATCGATGGCTAGAAACAGGGTCTTGTCCAGCAACCACTGTTTTTCCGCCGGTTGGGATAGCGGCCTCTGAGCGGCGACCACTGAGGCATATTCTAGGCGCGAGGGACCGCCGTCGAGTTGCGGATAATCAACTCTGCCGCAACTTTAATCGTGGTCGGGGCATCGTCGTCGGCGATGACGCCGTCGATGCGGTCGACAATGAGCTTGGCTGCGAGCCGGCCGATTTCGTGAGGCTTTTGCCGCATGGTTGTAAGCGGCGGCATCATGGAAGCGGCGAAATCGAGATCGGCAAAACCAACGATGGAGAGATCATCCGGGATTCGCAGTCTCAACTCGCTGGCGGCCTCGTAGATGAACTCCGCTTCGTGATCGGAGACGGCGAAGACGGCCGTCGGCCGCAGTTTGTCGGTCAAAATCTCACGTGCGATTTCCAGGCCGTTCGAGCCTTGCGAATTGAGCCGCCAGCTTTTCCCTTGCGCATCCGGACAGCGGCCGATGGCTTCCATAAACGAGCTTCGGCGTTTGACAGCCCAAGTTTGCGACGTCGTTTCACGGCTTGAAAGGCACGCGATGCGACGATGGCCCAAATTCAACAAATGCTCGGCGACCACAGACGCCGCTTGCTCTTCATCGGTCTCCACAGAATCGGCGACCGTTGAGTAGTGGTCGATCACGGCGACCGGCACGCGTCGTTCAACGAACTCGGGAAAGTGGTGATAGTACGATTCGCTAAACGGCGGCCACAGGATCAGGCCATCCACACGGCGATCGAGCAGGCGATTGATCTGGCGGAGACCTTCCCCTTCTTCTTTTTCAAAGTGGGGCATGTCTCCGAGGTTGCCAATCCACACCGTGATCGGCAAATAGTCGTTTTCTGCCAGGGCATCATGGATGCCGGAAAGAACTGTGACCCAAAACGAGTCGAATGGCGGAATCATCACGCCAATGGTGCGCGTACGGCCGGTCTGCATGCCGTTGACCAGCAAATTGCGGCGCCAACCGAGCTGGCGCGACGCCTCAAGCACCCGCCGGCAGGTATCTTCGCCAAAGCGGGCGCGGTCACCCCGGAGAATCCGCGATGCCGCGGCAAGCGAAACATTCGCGGCTTTGGCGACGTCTTTCAAGCGAGGTACGTGCGATGAGGCCATAAGACTTTATGTTCTGGCGATAGATAAAACTGCGCACTGTGAATTAGCAGGGATCGCAAAAGGGCTCGTCCGTAATATCCATCAGCAATTGGCCCCTTTGTATCCAAGGCAAATTACCACGAACTCCGTAACGTCGAAAAGAATACAGGTCCCGACATACTCTGGCAGTACCACAGTAAGTTAATTGTCGGTTGCTTTGAGCCATCTTTACAGGTCTGGCGAATTGCAGACGCGCTATAAACGAGAAAAGGCATACGAAACGCGCACATGCACCGGCGTTCGGCGCACGGGTCGCGCCGATGCGTAGACGCCAAGTTTTACCGTAGGTAAACTATTTTAAATCCAGCTCAATTATCGTCGGCGGTTGGCGACTGTCAATTGAGCTGGGCAGTGGATAGGCCTCTATAATTCCAGGCGAATAGCCATGAGCACAGACATGGAAACCAGATTACGGCGGGCGGCGGGCGGCACTCCGAGCAACAACAGTGCGAGCACTGCAAAAAATGCGGTCATGCCCTGGCAGGACCGTTCGTCGCGGAGCCGAGATATCCTGTGGCGCCACACTGAAAACCCCATCATCGGCCGGCATCACATGCCCGGGGTACAGGGCGTTTACAACAGCGCTGTCGCCCGGTACGGCGACCGGTTCGTCGGTGTGTTTCGTTTGGAGAAGCGCGATCGGTTTCCCCACTTGCACGTGGGATGGAGCGAAGACGGACTCGATTGGAACATCGATCCCCAGCCAATCGAGTTTGCGAAAGGCGACCCGAAATCCCTCGCCGACTATGCCTATGATCCACGGCTTTGTGAGATCGACGGCGTCTATTACATCACGTGGTGCGGCGGGCACAATGGGCCGACAATCAGTATCGCATCGACGCGCGACTTCAAAACATACGAGCGGTTGGAAAACGCGTTTCTGCCGTTCAATCGCAATGGCGTACTATTTCCGCGGAAGATCGGCGGCAAATACTTCATGCTCAGTCGGCCGAGCGACGACGGGCATACGCCGTTTGGCGACATCTTCCTCAGCCAAAGTCCAGATATGTGCCACTGGGGCATGCATCGGCTGGTGATGCGGCGTGGCGGCGGAGAAGTGGGACAGTGGTGGCAACGAACGAAGATCGGCGCAGGCCCGATTCCGATCGAACTCGCCGACGGCTGGCTCATGATTTATCACGGCGTGATGGACACCTGCAACGGCTTCGTCTATAGCATGGGAGCGGCCATTCTCGATTTGGAGGAGCCGTGGCGGGTCTTGCATCGGGTCAATCAGCATCTGCTGACTCCTGAGGCGGATTACGAAGTGTTCGGACACGTGCCCAATGTCGTGTTTCCATGTGCCGCGCTGCATGATGAAGCGACAGATCGGCTCGCGATTTATTACGGTGCGGCGGATACGTCGTGCTGCATAGCGTACGCGCACTTGAGCGAACTGGTGGCGTTTGTGAAGGAGAACTCGGTGTTGTTCTAGGGGCGCGAGTGACCTCAACGACACCCGGCGCGCTCAGTGCGATTTGCACGGCGGGGTTTTGGGTTAAGCATCGGCTAGCAAGTGCTCGCACGGCAAGGCAGGGAGCCTGAGTTGCCGCTGTCTCCGAGAAACGGCGGCGGTGTTCCTAATTGACAATTCGGTTGGCGGCGCTTCATGAGGATTTCTTCCGTCGATGTAGCTGTGCTCGTGGCCTATTTTGTCGCCACGATTCTAGTGGGCCTGTGGGTTTCGAAACGCGGGTCCAAGGACATGGATTCGTACTTCCTCGGCGGCAAGAGCCTGCCCTGGTACCTGCTCGGCATCTCCGACGCGTCCGGAATGTTCGACATTTCGGGCACCATGTTGATGGTCTCCTGGCTATTCGTCTACGGGCTCAAGAGCATCTGGATTCCGTTCATGTGGCCCGTGTTCAATCAGATCTTTCTGATGATGTTCCTGAGCGCGTGGCTGCGGCGATCGAACGTGCTCACCGGTGCTGAGTGGATTCAATTCCGTTTTGGCCGCGGTACTGGGGCTAACCTCGCGCATTTGAGCGTCGTGCTGTTCGCCCTCGTGAATACCATCGGCATGCTCGCGTACGCTTTCAAGGGCATCGGCAAGTTCGCCGTGCAGATGTTGCCGAACACATGGCAGTTGACGACGGCGACCGAGGGGTTGTTCACCAACGAAAACCTGTTCGCGATCATCATTTTGGCGCTCACCTCGGTGTACGCCATCAAAGGCGGCATGGTGAGCGTGGTGGCGACTGAAGTGATGCAGTTCACGATTCTCTCCGTCACTTCGCTCACAATCGGCATCGTGGCCATGCTGAAAGTCTCGCCCGATATGATCACGGGTTCGCTTCCGGCGGGCTGGCAAAACCCGTTCTTCGGCTGGAAACTCGGGCTCGATTGGACCGGCATCCTAGATCAGGTCAACGCCACGATTCACGACGAGAAGCTCGAGTGGTTCGGCATCATTTTCGGCATCATGTTCTTCAAAGGCGTGCTCGCCAGCCTCGCCGGACCAGCGCCAAACTACGACATGCAGCGGGTGCTCGCGACGCGAACGCCTCGCGAAGCCTGCCTTATGAACGGCATGGTGAACGTAGTGCTATACTTTCCGCGGTACATGATGATCACAGGCATCACGGTGCTCGCGCTCGCGTTCTGCATGCCCGATTTACAGGCCATGCCAAAGGCAGATTTCGAGAGCCTGCTGCCGATCGTCCTCACCCGCTACGTGCCGGCAGGCGTGGTCGGATTGTTGCTCGCCGGGCTGATGGCGGCGTTCATGTCGAACTTTGCCGCAACCATCAATGCCGCGCCGGCGTATATCGTGAATGACATCTACAAGCGGTTCTTCAATCCGAACACAACACCCCAGGCCGACGTGTGGATGAGCCGCTTAGCCTCGCTCGCGGTGCTCGTCGTTGGCATCGCATTCGGCATGGGCGCAAAGAACATCTTCGACGTCATGGGGTGGATCGTCGGTGCGCTCTACGGCGGTTATGTCGTCGCCAACGTGCTGAAATGGTACTGGTGGCGATTCAATGGCTATGGCTACTTCTGGGGCATGATGGCCGGCATCGTCGGATCCATGTTCGTGCCAGAGTTGATCAACCAAGCGCTCGGCTACGAAGTCCATGCGCTCTATTCCTTCCCAATCCTGTTCGTGCTCTCCGTGATCGGTTGCATCGTTGGAACCTATGCCGGAGAACCAGAGGACGATGAAATTCTGATGCACTTCTACCGCACCACACGTCCCTGGGGCGTGTGGGGACCGATTCGCGACAAGGTGCTGGCCGCCGACCCCGCTTTCCTGCCAAACAACGATTGTGCCAAGGATGTGGCCAACGTGGCGGTTGGAATCGTGTGGCAAGTGTGTTTAACATCGCTGCCGATCTTTATCGTGCTGAAGTCGTGGCCTTGGGCCGGTGGCACGTTCGCGCTGCTGGCCGTAACGAGCGTCTTTATCAAGATCAATTGGTACGACCGGCTGCCCGACGATGGCGTCGTCACTGCGGCCGCGTGACACTGTCCCGTCCGAACCACTAACGAGCGGAATTTCCGCCGCAGATGACGCAGATAAAGCAAAGTCATTGACTGCCGGCCGAAGTTCGACGATCCAGTTGAATATCGGATCGCATCCGTGAACATCTGCGTCATCTGCGGACACCAATAGACGAACGAACTATGAGACTGCACACTCTCAAAAAGTTGCTGGTTGTATTGATCATTGCAGCACTCGCGGCTGCTCACACACGCGAGATGATTGCAGACGAAACGCCGCTCAACTTCATCACGCGGCATGGCGACCAGTTGCTCGATGGCGATCGCCCGTTTCGCTTCATTTCGTTCAATATTCCCAACCTCATGGTGCAGGAGGACGCCTACGAGTTCACCAGCCCCAACCCCTGGCGCTGGCCAGATGCCTTTGAAATTGAAGATGCGCTCGAGTCGGTGCGGCAGCAGGGCGGGCAGGTCGTGCGAACCTATACGATCAGCGTCTTCCGCGACGGCTCGGATATGGGCGAAACCGTGCACGTGCGGCGGCCAGGCAAATTCAATGAAGAAGCGTTTCAGTCGCTCGATCGAGTGCTAGAGGTTGCGCGGCGAAAGGGAATCCGCGTCATCATTCCGCTTGTGGATCAATGGAAGTGGTGGGGCGGCGTCGGCGAGTATGCGGCGTTTCGCGGCAAGCGCCTCGAGGAGTTTTGGAACGATCCACAACTGATCGAGGATTTCACAGCCACGGTGAAGTATGTGCTCACGCGGAAAAACACGCTCACAGGTGTCGAATATCGGAATGATCCGGCGGTGTTCGGTTGGGAGACGGGCAACGAAATTTTGCCAACGCCGGAGTGGACCCAGAAAATCGCTGCCTACATCAAGGAACTCGATAAGAACCACCTGGTTCTCGACGGCAAGTCGTTGCAAGGCGTGCCGACAGCCTCGCTGGACGACCCGAATATCGACGTGATTACCTCGCATCATTACCCGTGGGGCGACGAGCACGATTTGGTGAAACCGATTCGCGCGGCGCACGAAATGGTGAAAGGCAAAAAGGCATACTTCGTCGGCGAGTTCGGGTTCGTCGAGACCCCGCACATTAAGAGCGCGATTCAGACCGTTATTGACGACGGCACCTCCGGCGCCCTGCTATGGAGCCTGCGAATGCACCGCCGCGAGGGCGGGTTCTATTGGCATATGGAAGTGGGCACTGGGCGAAATATCTACAAGGCGTTTCATTGGCCCGGCTTCGCGTCCGGTGATCGCTACGACGAACGCGAAGTCATGGCGCTCATGCGCGCCAAGGCCTTTGAGATTCGCGGAATCAAGCCCCCGGCCATCGAAGTGCCGGCGGCGCCCCAGCTGTTGCCCATCGAGCGGGTCAGTGCCATTTCGTGGCAGGGCTCAGCCGGGGCGTCTGGCTACGATGTGCAGCGCGCCTCGGCCGCCGACGGTCCGTTCGAGACAATTGCCGCAAACATATCGGATGCCGAAGTCCAGTATCGGCCTTTGTATAACGACACGAGTGCAGTGCCGGGACGAGAATACCGGTATCGCGTGATCGCGCGCAATTCCGCGGGCGCCTCGCGCGCTTCGAATGTGGTGGGGCCAGTGAAGGTGACCTGTCAGACGTTGGTCGATGAGTGTCGCGACTTATCGCTCACTGCCGAGGGCACGAAACTCGCCACGCCGGCAAGTGAGAATGCCCGAACCGTGCAGGAAGATTGTCATCGGCTGGCGCTTGAGCCCGGTGCCGAGGTGGTCTATCGCGTCGCTCGCCCGCTGCGAAATTTCGCCGTCTATTGTTTCGGGCCGAACGAGACGAAGCTCGAGTTTGCAGCGTCGAACGATGGCAAAACGTACGAGCCAATTACGGCGAAGTCGCGGTCGTACGGCGCGGCCGATACGGTGTACGGCTATTCGACGCCGATCTTGTTTGTTGGGACCGGCGACGGCCAAGCCACGATTCTCAAAATCACTCTGCCCGCGGACGCCCAGACCCAAGACGCGACGACGCAACAGGCTGAAGCCACAAAAGCCAAAACGCCAGCCGTGGAGCTTTCACGCGTAGAAATTGAGTATGGCGCCGCGGAAAAACACGACAGCCGCCAAGAGAAAGCGGCGACACCAGTTTCCGCGGCTACCAATCCGATAGCGGCGACAGCGGGTAAGCATCCGGTCCAGCTGAACTCGGCGATTTTTGTCGGCCCGGGGCACTCGGTCGACCGCACGCTGGCGGCCATCGAAGATGCCGCTAAGCACGGCGAGCGGCAGCTAAACGTCGTGGTGTCTGTGCTGGTCGATCTTACGCAGGACCTTCGCGTCAAACGATACGGCTTGATCGCCGGCGATCCGCCGCGGTTCACTGCCTATGACGAGTCGCAGCGCGAATCGCTGCGCGACAGTCTGCAACGGGTGTTCGCCCGCATGGTCGAACACGACATGGCGATTTACGTTCTGCCGCACATCGACGCTGGCGGCAAAGTCTATGAGTGGCGAAATTGGGTCGATTTCGATCCGCTCGCCGAGCATGAGGGCTATTCCTACAGCAGCTTGGTGCTCAATACGATTGCCGAAGCGCTCGCCAAAACGGTGCAGCCCACAACGCATGTGGAACTGTCGCTCTCCGGCGAGATGGGCACCAGCTTGTTCAAGCACCCGGCGGCGTACCGACAGATCGTGCGCGATTTGAAATCGAAGCCGGAGTTGAACGATTTGAAAGTCGGCTTCAGTCTCAACCACAACAAAATCGCCGGGCAGCAGAATCCCAATGGCAGTAGCGATATCGTGCTCGACCCAAACTCTCGGCCTGAAATGCAGGCGCTCATCGACGAATGCGACTTTATCGGCTTTTCCTGCTACGTGCCGGTAAGCGTGCCGCCGACCGCCGAGGATTTTGTCCGCGGCGTGAACAAGTTCATCGGCCAATTCGAAGAGCTCGGCCTCAAAGTGCCGAACGCTAAGCCGCTGCAGTTTTCCGAAGCGGGAATCGGCGGCCGCGATCCACGTGACGAAACCGTCACACCCGAGAAGGCCGCCGAAATGCCGTGGGACGGCAGCGGCAGCCCGCGGAGCAACCCCTGGCAGACCGCCGCAATGAAAAAGCTGCGTCAGCAGTATCACGAGGCGCTGCTCGAGTTTCTAGCCAAACAGCCGGCCAACTGGCCCGTGACAGCAGCCTTCTTCTGGAGCACGGGTTCCTGGGACCCGTGGGGGCACAGCCACCCCATATTCGCTGATGACACGATTACACAGACGATCGAGCGTCACAACAGGTCAGTTCGCGACTAGCTTTGGCTCGGCGTAATTTTCCAGCAAATCTTGACGCGGGCCCCTCGTAATCCGCCATAACAACCCGGGGAGTGGCTCTCGCCGCCCGAACCAGCCACCTACAAAATTTTCCCGTTGGCCTGCAAGAAATGGTAGACAAAGGCTACAGGCGGCATTAGACTGCGTTCAAGTAGTTGAACAGGCCGTTTGGTTCAGCCTGCGCATTGCCCGTCGACCCGATGGGGTAACGGTGGGAGCCAGACGATTTGCAACTACAATCGGTTGAAGGCGGCTTCTAACGCAACGTGCGAATTCTCGCATTGAGTATTGGCATTCCTGCCTGAACAGAGCGAAGAGACTGGTTAGCTTCTCGTTACTTTTCACAGCTTTGATTCGTTCACATTGGTTGGAGGAGATCTAATGACGTCACGTCGATGGTTAATTGCTTTGGCCGTGGCAAGTGCCATGTACGGCCTGCGAGCGCAGGCACAGTCTCCCAGCGCTCTCTATACGTGGGACAACACGGGAAATGCGTCCCCCAACATTGAGAGTTGGGTCTACAACTTCGGTGCCGGTGGCACGAGCGCAACGTTAACAAACGCGGTTCCGGGCGAGCTGACGATTACCGAAACCAGCGCCACAGTTGGTGGCAGCCTGGCAATTTCCGATGGTGGCAACCGAGTGCGCGAGTCATCCACCGGAGCAAGCGGCGGTACCGATGTCTTGGGACTCGACTGGTTGGAATTTGAAGTGGGGCACAATGGCTCCGCTCCCGTCAATGTGCAATTCTTCGTGCAGGCGTCAACTGGATTTTCTTTCGTTGCACTAGGCCCCGATGTTGCCGTGCAACCGGGCGTGAACACGTACCAAGTTCCAATCACCGGTTTGACGCCAAGCCAGGCCGTCTATTTGCGAACGGTCGGCATGAACATTCGCGATCACGCTGCGCAAGGCAATCTGACGTGGACCGTTCGAGAAGTTCGCGCGGGCGGCACGCCACTCACGGTGCGTGACCTTGAAACGTTCGATAACGGAACCTCCGAGGGCGGTTTGCAGGGAGCGATCGTGAATTTTGACGGCGCGTCTGTCCTGGGAAATTCTGGTCAAAATCAAACAGGTCTTTCGCACAATAGCGCTGGCAGCGGTTCACTGCAATGGACCGATGTCGCCGGCGGCGCCGGTGGCGCCATCAGCTTCGGTAACGGAACGGCTTGGAACGGCAACTCGTTCAACAATCGTACGACCGATCTGTCGAATTATCAGGTAATGCACGTGCGGATGAGCGCAGCCGAAACAACCACCAGCGAAGGCGGCTCGATCAATGTGCAGCCCTTTTTCCAAGTGAATAACTTCGGCTCTTTCCTGGCCGCTAATACGTTGGCGCTGCCCATCGATGGCCAGTATCACGACCTGTATTTCACGATGCCGGTCAACCAGTTCATGAACGTCATCGATCAGTCAGGCTTGAACTTAGGCAGCCATACGAATGAACTGATTGTTAACGTCGATCTGGTTCAGCTGGTTGTGCCAGAACCGGCCACGATGGGACTATTGAGCATCGCCATCGCGGGATGCTTAAGCCTTGTCGGCCGCTCACGACGCGATAGCTAGTGAACGTGCAGCCGATTTCAGGGTACTGGAATTGCCGCGTTCACTCGAGCGGGGCAGGGGCCTTGGTGCTGAGGCAAGCTTGCCGCAGCACCAAGGCTGTTTGAATTAGGTTGGCTCGTAAAAATTCGGTGGGAGTGTCGGTGCGGGGCAGATCGCCGACGAATCAGCATAAGGACGGAGAAATATGACGCGACCGCAAGTCATCGTCGCTACATTGGCGGTATTATTCAGCACTTGTTCGGCACTCGCTCAATCGCCAGGTACTCTTTACACTTGGGCCGGTACTGGCGACATCGCCGACTGGGCGTCCAGCGGTACAAACCTGGCCACCCTCGCCAATGCAACAGCAGGCCAGTTAACGGTGACCGAAATGGGCGATGAATTGGATCCTTCCATCAAGGGCGGAGCGCTCGTGATTCGCGATGGTTTCAATCGTCGGCTGGAAGCCTCGACGGCGCAAGGTGGTCTGGACGTTACCGGCCTCGATGCGCTGGAAGTCGATTTGCAACACAACGGCACTGGACCGGTCAATGTCCAGTTCTTTATTCAGGCTACGCCCGCCTTTAACTATCTTTGGGCGGGAAATAACGGCGCACTCAACGGCCCAGATTGGTCCGTCGGTACGGGGGTGCAGACACTGCGCTTTCCAATCAATCTACTTACACCCGAGCAGCAGGCCTACATACGGACACTCGGCCTCAGCGTCCGTGACCACTCCGCCCAAGGGAATTTGACCTGGCAGATACTCGACGTTCGCAAGGTTGGCCCAGGTGCCACGTCGCGGGTGTTGGCATCACACAATACAGGGTCGCCAGAAAATGGAATGAACGGTGTGTTTGTAAATTTTGAAGCCGGCGCTATTGTTGGCAATGACGGCAGTCAGAACCAATCTGGTCTAAGCCAAGTTACGAATGCCGGAGTCGGTTCGTTGCAATGGACCGATCGCGGCGGTGCGGGAACAGCCGAAAGTCCCAGCGGCGCGGCGATCGGTTGGGTCAACGGTACCTCGCTATTCGTCAATGGTAGCCCCAATACTTTCAACCAGCGCTTGGCTGACTTTTCCAACTACAACACGGTTACCTTTCGCATGTCCGCGACCGATGCTCTCAACGCAGGTGGCGAGTTAGGTGTGCAAGCCTACTTCCAAACAGGTCCTGGCTATACTTACCAAACCACGGGTGTCGGCGTGAATGGTAATCTCGCGTTGCCGATTGACGGTCAATATCACGACGTCACGTTCCCGCTGGGGTCCGTTACATCGTTGTTCGACGTAGAGGCATTTGGGATTAACCTGGCCGCCCATACGAACGAATTGCAGATCAACGTTGATTATGTTCGCTTCGATAAAGTTGCCGGCGTCGCTGGTGACTACAACAACAACGGTGTGGTCGACGCCGCGGACTACGTTCTCTGGCGCAATGGTGGGCCACTCCAAAACGAAGTCGATACACCGGGCACCGTGAATGCCGCCGACTACACCGCCTGGCGCGCCCGGTTCGGCAACACGACCGGCAGCGGCAGCCTCACCGGTGCAGCTGTGCCGGAGCCGGCGAACGTTGCCTTATTGTTCGCCACGGTATGTGGAGTCATGCTTTACCCGCGGCAACGCGGCTAAAAAACTGTGAGCCGAGTGGTCGGCGGCATTCGTGGAGTGCCGCCGACCATGTCTGTCAGACGCATTCTTGGATTGCTTATTCCAGCCGGCGTATAATCACGCTGGGCATTTAACTTTTCACGACACCCGCGACCAAAGATGGCTGGCAAGGACCAACCAGCTGTGCTATAAGATGCTCAAGTGCTTTAACAAGCCGAAAATTGGTTGGCAGGCGGAGGATTCTGCAATGTTCGCCTTATCTCGTCGGCGGTCGAATGGCGCGTTCACGTTGGTGGAACTGCTCGTCGTGATCGCGATCATCGGCATCCTGGTCGCGCTGTTGCTCCCGGCTATTCAAGCAGCCCGCGAATCCGCCCGCCGAGCGCAGTGCACCAGTAATCTCAAGAATATCGGGCTCGCGCTGCATAACTATCACGATTCACATAAGGAGCTTCCGGCAGCCGCATGGCTACGACCTGAGCCCAAGGGCGCGTCCGACGACATCCTGGTTGATAACCGATTGTTCTGGAATTGGGCGATTCGCATTCTGCCTTTTATCGAAGAGCAGGCGCTGGCGAGCCGTTTTACCATCAATGACACTACGCCAATTAGCAAAGACGCAGGAACAGATAACAGCGCTGCACGGGGTACAGAAATTCCTGTAATGCTCTGTCCGAGCGATGTTGGCAAGGGAAATCGCTTCCAAGGCACTAACGGAAACTGGGCGCGAGGCAATTATGGCTATAACGCGTTTCAATTCTGGCCGAACTCATTTCTCTGGAAAGACCTGCTGAATGGCGCGTCCAAGCAATACTATAAGTTCAATTTAGGAGTGGGTGGTATTGAAGATGGAGTGAATCGCCAAGTCCTTAATCTCTCAAAAATCACCGATGGGACAACGAAGACGATCATGCTTGCCGAACTGCGAGTTGGCATCAATGAAAACGATCGACGTGGCGTTTGGGCAATGGGTATGTGCGGCTCCAATTTGCACTGCCGACATGCTGGCTTTGTTCCCAACTTGTGCACGCCCGGAATCGACGATATTCAGGGTGGTCCTGCTTTAGTTACGGCGAATCGCGGGCAACTACAGCAGGAATGCATGATGCCGGACAGCGGCGTTGACTACAGTGGCCAGTCGTTGGTTCGTAGCCTCCATCCGGGCGGGGCAAATTGTGCCATGGCAGATGCAAGCGTGCGTTTCATCTCCGATTTCGTCGAGTCTGGAAGTAGCCTCGGAGATGGGCTCATCGATGACAACCCGAAAGGCGAATTCGATGCCAATGTGTTTCGCACTTGGCAACGCTTGAATGTCTCGCGCGATGGCTACGCGATTGAAGGTGAGTACTAGAGCGATTAAATCCCAATCACTCGTATCAGATGACCCAAGCTGACCGCGGTTAAGTTATGCCACGTGCCTATATTGCCGCATTGCTGTGCCTATTCATTATGGGCTGCGGTTCGAACTCGCCATTCAAATACACGAAGGCGTCCGGCAAAGTTACCTACGAAGATGGCACCCCGATTCCGGGCGTGCGATTGGTGTTTGTTGCCCAAGACGTAGCTGCCGTTGGCACGGCGCACCCGCGTCCAGCCATGGCAAATGTCGATTCACAAGGAAACTTCGACTGCGTAACGAGTTATAAGTACGGCGATGGCTTGATCCCCGGCAAACATAAAGTCTTCATTCAAGCGTCAGCAGATACGGGTGGCAAGACAACCGTTCCGAAGGAATACCTCAGCGAGTTGACAACGCCACTGGTCATCGACACCGCCAACCTGCCGCTCGAAATCAAAGTGCCCAAGCCGAAGAAGTGACGACACTGTTTGTATGAATCGCCGGTGCACAATTCGATTTCTGTTGGCACTGGCTTGGATTGGAGTGGCAATCGGGGCACGAGAACGGGCCCGAGCCAACCCCGCTGTCTACGAACTCGGCAGCGATCCGGCCGTCGGGTTTAATCTTATCTCGTGGTACAACTTCGGCGCGAGCGGCGCGAGCACTTGGCAGAATGCCGTGCAGGGTCTCTACGATGCCGGGTTTCGTTCCGTGTCGATTAGCCCCGTGCGGTTCGTGAACATCAACACCGGCCAAATTCTCGCCACGTCGCCCAAGGGGCCGGAGCTTAGTCATATCGAAGCTGGCGTGGCCCGGGCAAAATCGCTCGGCATGCGCGTCACGCTGAACCCGTTCGTCGAATTGTTCGATCCCAACGGCGCCGGCACAGGCGACGATGAATACTTCGCCAACCTGCCAAGTGGCTGCACGTGGCGCGGCTGTTGGAACCCAACCGCCGGCAGCGCCGTTTCGAACCAGTTTTGGAGCGACTATCAAAACTACCTGGTCGCGGTCGCCCAGATCGCGGCCAATAACAACGTCGACGCGATGACGGTGGGCACCGAGTACAAAGCCCTCGATGGCAACAGCGCGCATAACGCGAGTTGGAACACCGTCATCAATGCGATCGATGCCACCTACGCGGGCCCGCTCGGCTATGCCGCCAACTGGGATGACTACAACAATTCGAATGTGACATCGGCGATTTGGGAACATCCGGCGATCGATTTTATCGGGATCGATTCATACTTCACGAATCTCGTGAGCGCGTCGCAGGCCGATGCGTCGGGCACGTATCCGAACGCAACGTTCGTAACCGCCGTGACCACCGCCTGGAACAACAAGCTCAACAATCAAATCCTCCCGTTCGCGGCCGCTCGCAAGGGCGGGGCGGGCATGCCGGTGGCCTTCACGGAAGTCGGCTACCTGCCCTACAACCGTACGGCCGTGAACCCGCAGAACAGCAGCGGGCAAGCTGTCGACGCCGATGAGCAGAAGATGGCTTTCAACGGGCTGATCAACGCGCTCGATGGCCGCGGCAACGCCTTTACATCGCTGGATATTTGGCAGTGGGGCATGAGCGGCTCCGACGGCAGCCTGTGGAATATGGATACAACGCTGCCGGCCAATCAACCCAACAACGTCTCAGCGGCCCAATGGCTGGCGAGTTTTGTCGGCACTGCCGTGTCGCCGCTGGCCGGCGATTACAACCGCGACGGCAGCGTCGATGCGGCCGACTACATCGCCTGGCGAAACAACGCCCGCAAGTACGCGCTGCAATACAGCGGCGCCGATGGCAACGGAAACGGCATCGTCGATTCGGCAGACTACGATGTGTGGCGCGCACATTTCGCCGCGCCCGCGTCCGGCAGTTCGGCCGCCACCGTCCCCGAACCGACCGCGCAAACGATCACTTACGCCACGCTACTTGCGGCACTTGCATTCTGCAACCGCCGCGGCAGCGCCCGCATAAGCAATAAGTGGTGATGGCGCGGCCAAGCCGCCGTGCGCTCGAAACTGATACAATGAACCGTATGACTCGACGGCTGACAGGCACCTCAATCGTTGCGGCCCTTCTCGCAATTGCGTCGGCGTGGCCAACTTCCTGCCCGGCTCAGGTGTACCGTTACGAAGCGGAAGCACCCGGGGCGACGCTCGTCGGCGTCCAGACGTCGCACGCGGTGTCCGGCTACTCCGGCACCGGCTATGTCACTGGCTTTGACTCTTTAAACAACTCCGATTACGTGCAGCTCCAGGTCGATGTGCCCAACGGCCTCTATGAAATGTGGGTCGGTTACCGCTCGCCGTTCGGTCAGAAGGGCTACAACTACCGCGTCGATTCCGAAACGGGTAGCGGCACGTTCAATCAGTCGAGCACGTTCACGGCCGATCGCGCCGGCGTGTTCAACCTCACCGCCGGCACAAACACGCTCGCCATCTATCAGAGCTGGGGCTACTACGACGTCGATTACTTCGAGTTTCGGCCCTTCACGCCGCCCGCGGTGCTGCCGGTGCCGGCGAATCTCGCCGATCCGCAGGCAAACCCAAACACGCGCCAACTGATGAACTATCTCACCGGCATCTACGGCACAAAAACGCTCGCCGGCCATCAGCACCAAAACAGCCAAAACCTCCCATTTCCTAGCTCCACATACCTCAATCTTTCCGGCGGGCTGAAGCCGGCGATTCGGGCGTCCGACTTCATCGAGTATTCCCCCACTCGCATCGCCCACGGCTCGAATCCGAACAACGAGAGCGAGCAGTCAATCGCCTGGGCGAAGCAAAACAACGGCATCATCAGCATGAGCTGGCACTGGAATGCCCCGGCGAATCTCGTCGACACGCAGTGCGGCAACAATTGCGGCACGAACGACTATCCCTGGTGGCGCGGGTTCTACACGCAAGGCACCACGTTCGATTTGCCCGGCGCACTCGCGAACCCGAGCGGAACGAGCTACCAGCTGTTGCTCCGCGATATCGATGCCATCGGCGTCCAGCTCAAGAAGTTTCAGGATGCCGGCGTGCCCGTCATTTGGCGACCACTGCACGAAGCTCAGGGCGGCTGGTTTTGGTGGGGCGCCCACGGCCCCACCGCGTTCAAGCAATTATGGCGGCTCACGTACGATCGCCTGACCAATTACCACGGCCTACACAACCTGATCTGGGAGTTCACCTCCAGCGCGGCCGAAGGCAATTACATGGACTGGTACCCCGGCGATGACGTCGTCGACATGGTCGGCCTCGATATCTACACCGACCCGGCCAGCCCCATGAGCGGCCAATGGTACGACATGCTCAGCGCGTTCAACGGCCGCAAGATGCTCGCGCTCTCCGAGTCGGGCACGCTGCCGAACGCGAGCGCGATGAATACTTACAACATCGCCTGGGACTATTTTTCGCTCTGGCAAGACGGCTTCCTCGACGACTTCACTGCCCAGCAAGTGCAGACTTTATTGAACGACGAGCGGATCATCACGCTCAACGAATTGCCAACCCTGCCTTGGAGCAATGCGGCGCCAATTCAGGGCGACTTCAACCACGACGGCGCCGTGAACGCCGCGGACTATGTCATGTGGCGCGACCAAAAAGGTCAGTCAGCGTGGGGCCTCGCGGCCGACGCCGATCTCAATGGCAAAGTCGACGATGCCGACCTGGCTATCTGGCGGTCACACTTCGGGCAAACCCCGGCCGGCAGCGCCCTTGCCGCAATTCCGGAACCTGCCGCCGTCGCACTGCTAACGACCGCCATCTCGGCATTCATCTCGCTTCGCCAGCGAACTGGGCGCACTTTGTAGGCGTCTCGCTCCGCGAGGCGCATTCTTCTCTTGCCGAGCGAGAGGACTACAATAGCGCGGCCGGAACGAGAGCGCTGCCGAAGTGCCTGGGGGCAGAGGCTCTGCGATGCCCCAGCTAAGAGCGAGCGTGCCTGACGCCGGGTGGCTGGGGCAGAGGCTTCGTGATGCCCCAGACTCGCGGCCATTCGGCTTCGAGGACCTCCTCCTCAGTCACGTCTTCTTCGTCACATTGCCAGCCCTTGCAGCTCTCCGTCCCCCCAGCCAAACTCTCAGTGTTGGCTTCACATCTCCGAGGGTCTTACCGTGCCGCGACTTCTTCCAGTCATAGCGATACTATTCCACACTGTTCTGATGTCGGCTTCTGCCGACGCCGCTCCTAAAAAACCCAACATCGTCGTCATCCTCGCCGACGACATGGGCTTCTCCGACCTCGGCTGCTACGGCGGCGAAATCGCCACGCCGAATCTCGATAGCCTCGCCGCCCACGGCCTGCGCTACACCCAGTTCTACAACACGGCCCGCTGCTGGCCCACGCGGGCGGCGTGGCTCACCGGCTATTACGCCCAGCAGGTGCGCTTCGACACGATCCCGGGCATGCCGAAGGCCGATTCGCGCGAGCGGCCGAAGTGGTCGCGTCTGCTGCCCGAGTATTTGAAGGAGTTGGGCTACCGCAATTATCACTCCGGCAAGTGGCACGTCGACAAAACCCCGTTCACCAGCGGCTTCGACCATGCCTACACGTGCCTCGACTACGATCATAACTTTCAACCGCGCAACCAAACGCTCGATGACGGCCCCGTGCCGCCGGCCACCTCGCCCGACCGCGCTTACTCGACCAACGCCATCACCGATCATGCGATCGACTTCCTGAAAGAACATCAGGCCAAACACGCGGCCGAGCCGTTCTTCAGTTACGTTGCCTACGTCGTGCCGCACTTCCCGCTGCAGGCCCCGGCCGAAGACATCGCTCGCTGCAAAGGCCGCTACAACATCGGCTGGGATGCCGTCCGCGCCGCCCGCTACCAACGCATCGAAGAGATGCTCCACTTGCCCGGCCCGCTTTCACCGCTGGAATCCAAAGTCGGTTCGCCCTATCGCAACGAACTCGCCGTCAAACAGTTCGGCGACAAGGAAGTGTGGAACGAAACGCCCTGGTCGGAGCTCACCGACGCCCAGCGCGATTGGCAGGCCCGCAAGATGGAAGTGCACGCCGCCATGGTCGAGCGCATGGACCGCGAAATCGGCCGCATCATCGACCAGGTCAAAGCGATGAACGCGCTCGACGACACGCTCATCTTGTTCTTCTCCGATAACGGCGCCAGCTCCGAACTGCTCATTCGCGGCGGCGGGCACGACGCGGCCGCCGAGTTCGGCTCGGAAAAATCGTTCATCTGCCTGGGCCCGGGCTGGTCGAACGCATCGAACACGCCGTTTCGCCGCAACAAAACCTGGGTCCACGAAGGCGGCATCGCCACGCCCCTCATCGCCCACTGGCCCGCCGGCATCGCCGCCCGCGGCGAACTGCGTAGCGCCGTCGGCCACGTAATCGACCTCGCCCCCACAATATTAACCCTCGCCGGCGGCACGTGGCCGCCGCAGAGCGATGCACCAGTCCCGCCTCCCGGCAAAGATCTCTCGCCCACATTCGCCGCCGACAAACCCATCGACCGCGACTTCCTCTGGTGGTTCCACTCCGGCAACCGCGCCATCCGCCAAGGCGATTGGAAACTCGTCTCCGCGAAAAACGACCCCTGGGAACTATTCGACCTCGCCCACGACCGCGCCGAAACCCACAACCTAGCCACCGACAAACCCGACAAGGTCGAAGAACTGAAAACGCTGTGGGAGGACGAACTCGAATCGTTCAAGAAGTTAGCCCAAAACAAGTAGGGCGGGCACGGCCCACCGCTCACGAGGGGGTAGGTAAAGGTGGGTAGATAAAGGTGTCAGGGTAGATAAAGGTGTCAGGAACCAATATTCATGCGGTTCCCGACACCTTTTGATCTCTCCTTTGATCTCCCGACGCAATGTGCCGGGCCCCCATCTCGGATAGACCCTCAGTGCAAGACCTTTTTTTGATCCATGAGATTCTTTTACGGCACCAGCAACATCCTCAATCGGAACCTCCGGAGCGACGCGGTGCTGGTATAGAAGGTCGATCCGGTCGGTCCGAAGTCGCCTTTCGCGCGGATCACGGGCCAGTAGAGTTTTCGCCTTGAGGCCGAGCGATAGCCGCATGAGGAACTAAAAAGGTCGCAGCGATTCCCACTCCAAAGGCCAAGAATTGTCGTCGGGGCGACCATTGAAGGTCCCTTATGTTTCTCGTTTGGCGGTTGAAAGCCACTTTACCATCGCCGGATCTCGGTGATCGAAAAAGAGGCTCTGATTCTTGTCGAGCGTGGCGATAAGGCCCATTTCATCCGTAGTCAGCTCGAAGTCGAAGCTGTCAATGTTCTCCGCCATACGTTCCTTGCGAACCGATTTTGGAATGGCTACTACCCCCCGTTGCGTTAACCACCGCAGAATGACCTGAGCAACGCTCTTACCGTGGTTTTTCGCGACATCCAGCAAAACCTCATTATGGAAGATATTGTTTTTCCCTTCCGCGATTGGGCCCCAAGATTCGATCTGGATGTTATTCTCCGTAAGAAACTTCTGCGTTTCGATCTGCTGATGGAAGGGATGCGTTTCGATTTGGTTCACGGCGGGGACCACCTCGTGGTGAACGATGAAATCCATTACTCGGTCGGGATGGAAATTGCTGACGCCGATGGCTTTAATGCGGCCTTCTTTGTAGAGGTCTTCCATCGCGCGCCAAGCACCGTACACATCTCCGTAGGGTTGATGGATTAAGTATAGGTCTAAGTAATCTAACGCAAGCCGCTTTAAGGATCGCTCGAAGGCAGCCTTCGTTTTTTCGTAGCCAGCGTCTGCGAGCCAAAGCTTGGTTGTAATGAAAAGCTCTTCGCGTGGCACGTCGCTGCGCTTAAGGGCTTTACCGACGGCTTCCTCATTTCCGTAAGAAGCCGCTGTATCAATCAGGCGATAGCCGATTTGGATTGCATCCAGGACACTTCGCTCGCATTCTGCGAGGTCAGTCATCTGAAAGACGCCAAAGCCCAAGATGGGCATCGCTAGACCATTGTTCAAAGTTACTGATTGCATCTCGGCTCCTTTGCGCCCCTCCGATTAACGATTAATCATTTTCTGAACCGCTTCAGGATAGCGTTCGCCGCTTGGTTTAATCCCAGCGGCAGCCGTTTCTATTTCTTCAAGCTCGGCTCCGGTAAGATTCACGTTTGCCGCCCCGATGTTTTCTTCGACTCGATGCAGCTTCGTGGTCCCCGGGATCGGGACAATCCAAGGTTTTTGAGCTAGGAGCCAGGCAAGGGCCACCTGCGCAGGCGTAACGTGTTTTCGCTGGGCAACGCGGCTGAGCAGCTCGACGAATGCCTGGTTGGCTTTGCGATTTTCTTCGGAGAAGCGGGGGACCGTATTTCGAAAATCGCTGGCATCGAATGTTGTTTTTTCATCGATCTTCCCAGTGAGATAACCCTTCCCCAAAGGACTATAGGGAACAAAACCGATTCCGAGTTCTTCAAGCGTTGGAAGAATTTCATCCTCCGGCTCTCGCCACCATAGGGAGTACTCGCTTTGAAGAGCCGTCACTGGTTGCACTGCGTGGGCGCGGCGAATAACAGCAACCCCTGCTTCTGATAAGCCAAAGTGTTTCACTTTGCCTTCGCCAATCAGTTCCTTTACCGTTCCGGCGACATCTTCAATGGGTACATTCGGATCAACACGATGTTGGTAGAGCAGGTCGATTCGGTCCGTTTGAAGGCGCGTGAGTGATGCGTCAACAACGTTTTTGATGTGCTGGGGGCGGCTATCAAGTCCTGCCTGTTTGCCGTTCGCGATTTGAAACCCAAACTTTGTGGCGATCACAACTTGGTCGCGCACTGGGGCGAGTGCCTCACCCACTAATTCTTCATTCGTGAACGGCCCGTAAATCTCTGCGGTATCGAAAAAGGTTATTCCTTTGTCGTGAGCCCCTCGAATGAGTTTGATACCTTGTTCTTTCTCTACAGGCGGTCCGTAGCCGAAGCTCAGCCCCATACATCCAAGGCCTAGGGCCGACACCTCTAGGCCTTGTCCAAGTTTTCGCGTTTCCATTTCGATACCCTTTAAAGCACTGAAAGCTTTCGTTGGCGACAGGCAAGCAGGGACGCTTGGAAAACTGAGGCTACACGTGGAGTGATCGCTGACAAATTAGCCTACTACGGCGAAACTTCCTATTTCGGCGATCGCTCGAACCGGTTACAGGCATTTGACCGCAGCGAAATGGAAATCCGTACCCGAAGGGGCAGTCCTTTGAGCCGCGCCAAGTTGTCGCTCCGCGTGACAAACTCTCTAAGCAGAAGCAACTTTTGGGCCGTCGTCACCTCAATCATGTACCCGCCATTAAGCACTAGCCACTGCCGTTGAGCCAGTCTCACGTACCGACTGCCTGCCATTTGTAAGATGAACCACTACAAAATTGTTTTTGGGGAAAGGTGTCAGGGGGGGGAAAGGTGTCAGGAACCAAATAGCGATCGACACTTCGCTTGTCGTCGTCCAATCTGCGTTGTGCGCGGGTGTCCCGTCCCGGCACCCGCCGCGAATTTTGCGACGCCCCACTGAGTAATTTCACCGAGTCGCAGCACCACCACGCGACATATTAGGCCAACCATGCCAGGCCGAAATGAGCTCTCACATGAGTGTCAAAAATCGCTGCTAACTCACTCGGCCCAAACTCGCCAATCAATATTGCCATTGAGACCACAGACCGCGTCCGGGGCTACGGCCGGCCTGCCGAGATAGCGCTTGAGTGTACGCCAGTAGCGGCGCCGACCCCTACAGCCCTACATCCAAATTACAGAATCGATTAAGGAGTACCGCCAACACGGCCCCGATCACCGGGCCGATCACCGGTACCCACGCGTAACCCCAATCGCTGTCGCCCTTGCCCTGAATCGGCAACAGCGCATGCGCAATCCGCGGCCCTAAATCACGCGCCGGGTTGATTGAGTACCCCGTCGCACCACCGAGTGACAATCCAATCGACAACACCAGCAACCCCGCCGGCAACGCGCCGAGCGTTCCCAACCCAAACTTCAACTCCGGGCTAGCGGCCACAGCCGTTTCGCCGTGCGCAATCGTCGGCTCCACCACCATGAGCACCGCGTACACCAGCACGAATGTGCCGATCGCCTCGCAGAAACAATTTCGCGGCAGATTGCGAATCGCGGGAATGCTGGAAAACGTCGCCAGCTTCGCCTCTGCGTCGTCCGACGCGTCGTAATGATCGCGATAGAACAAGTACACCAGCACGGCACCCAGAAACGCCCCCGCGAACTGCGCGGCGATATACCCAGGCGCCAAACCTGTATCGAACTTCCCAGCCAGCACGAGCCCAATCGTCACCGCCGGATTCAAGTGCGCACCGCTAATCGGCTTAGCGCACCACACCCCCACAAAAACGGCCATGGCCCAGCCGAACGTAATAACAATCCACCCCGCGTTGTTGCCTTTCGTCTTCGGCAACACCACGTTCGCCACCACGCCGTTGCCCAAGAGCACCAGAATCGCCGTCCCCACCAATTCCGCCAAATACAAGTACATAGAAAGCTATCCTCGCTATCTTCCTGGTTCCCACGCTCTGCGTGGAACGCACGACCCCGCCGCTCCGCGGCGCGTGCACCAACACGCCCACAAACAGCGTTTTCCCCAGTGTCCTCCACCCCCCACGACCAAAACAACCCACCATTTTCAGCCATCCTTCGCCCACCCGCGCGACCGCCCGACTGCCTCATTCCACCGCGCCCGAACCGCCGCCGCTTGGCCCGCGGCCATCCGCGGCTCGAATCGCCGATCTACTTGCCAATGTCCGGCAATCTCATCGCGGCTCTTCCACATGCCCACGCCCAGCCCGGCCAGGTACGCGGCCCCCAGCGAAGTCGTCTCCGTCACCTTCGGCCGCACCACCGGCAACTGCATGATGTCTGCCTGCCACTGCAACAAACCATCGTTCACACTCGCGCCGCCATCCACGCGCAGCTCAGTGAGCGGCGTGGCCGCATCGCTCCGCATCGCGTCGGCCAAGTCCGCCACCTGGAACGCCACGCTTTCGATTGCCGCCCGCGCAATATGCCCCGCCGTCGTACCGCGTGTGATGCCGACGATCGCCCCGCGTGCATACGGATCCCAATGGGGCGCTCCCAGCCCCGCAAACGCCGGCACCACAAACACGCCACCGCTATCCGGCACCGATTGCGCGAGCTGCTCAACTTCCGCCGACGACTTGATAATGCCCAATCCATCACGCAGCCACGAAACGACAGCCCCGCCCACGAACACGCTCCCTTCGAGCGCGTACTCCGGTTTGCCGCCCACATTCCAGGCCACCGTCGTCAACAGCTTGTTGTTCGAATCAACGGCTTTGGGGCCGGTGTTCATCAGCATGAAGCAGCCTGTGCCGTACGTGTTTTTAGCCATGGCCGGCGCAAAGCATGCCTGGCCAAACAACGCTGCCTGCTGGTCGCCCGCAATCCCCGCAATCGGCCGCCCCTCGAGCTCGGCCACCATCTCGACCTCGGCATACACTTCGCTCGACGTCCGAATCGCCGGCAAAATCGCCCGCGGCACGTTGAAAATCCCCAACAACTCATCATCCCAATCGCCGCCATGAATATTCATGAGCAACGTCCGCGAGGCGTTCGATGCATCGGTCACGTGCATCCGACCACCGGTGAGCTTATAGATCAGCCAACTATCCACCGTGCCGCACGCGAGCTTACCCTCTTCGGCAGCCTCGCGAGCGCCTTTCACGTTGTCAAGAATCCAAGCAATCTTCGTGGCGCTGAAATAGGGATCGAACAGCAGGCCGGTCCTGGCATGCACCATCGACTCATGGCCAGCGGCTCGCAGCCGATCGCACACATCCGCCGTCCGTCGGTCTTGCCACACAATCGCCGGATGCAGCGGCACACCGGTGCCACGATCCCACACCACCACCGTTTCGCGCTGGTTGGTAATACCGATCGCCCGGATGTCGCCGGCTTTCAATTGCGCCCGCGTGAGCGCGTCGCAGGCCACATCACGCTGGCTCGTCCAGATTTCTTCCGCATCATGTTCGACCCAGCCGGGCTGCGGATAGTACTGCTTGAATTCCTGCTGCGCGACCGAAACGACTTCGCCCGAAGCAGAAAAGACAATGGCGCGCGACGACGTGGTGCCCTGGTCCAGGGCCATGAGGTAGGACATGCGAACTCCGCCGCAATTAGTGGACAGATGAGCAACAGCTCCAATCAAGCTGCAATGTCCAAAAGCCTAAACCCCCGCCGCCCCAGCGCCAAGCACGATTCGCGCCGAACCAAACGATTGCCAACACCGATACGCGCCGTCAGCCCCCGGCTGTGCCCGATGCTTCCTTACACGGGTTGGTCACGGCACCCCCCGCCAAGCCGCATACCGTACGATCAGTTCCCGTTTTCCGCCGACGCGTTCTCGACGCCCGCTGCACTCGAACCGTCCAGTGTGTCCTCCTCCATCGCCACTAGTTCGTCGTACCGCTTCACAACTTCCGGCTTTGCTACTCGCGGCAAATTGGCGATCAGCGCTGCGTCCTCGCAGGTCCTCAACAATCGCTCGACGCGCGCCTTATCGCGTTCCAGTTGCATCGAAACTTTGATCAACTCCTCCTGGCGCTTCTTCGCGTACCGATAAGTCGCGTAATCCGGCAGCTTTTGCACCTTTTCCACGAATTCGTCCGCTCGATCGGTCACCAAATCAACAGCCAGCGGGGCCCACTCCGCCCGCAGTTCCGGCCACATTTCATACAGCTCGTTCCGCACTGCTTTGAGCGCGCTGCGGCAAGTCCGCGTTGCCGACGCCGACTTCTCATCGGCAGCATCGAGCTTCTCGCCGATTTCCGTCAGCTTCTTTTCGACCTCCTCCACTGTCGCACCGCGCCCAAGGCCAAGCTTTGCCGGAAGTTGCTCCAAAATCGCACGCTGCTCGGGCCGACACGCCGCGGCCAGCTTCGACAACGCACCTTCGGCATCGACCAAATCGCCATCGCCGCCGGCCTTGCGCGCATCCCTGTTGCTCGCTTCTAAAGCGTCGGTCTTATCCGACTTCAGCCCACTATATTTCCGCAGCAGCGCCTCGGTCGTTCGCACCGGCACGTCGATCGTATCGCTCTCGATCATCGCGTAGCTATGCGCCTCGGCAAAAGAAATTCTGCCGTCGTGATTGTAGTCGGCATCGGTGAGAGTTTTCCCATCACGCGTTTTGCCGCCGAGTGCGCCCCAGAAGTAAGTGCTGTACTCCTCGTAATCCGCTTCGTTCGCGTCGGGCGTGCAACCGGCCGCGCTGCGGTCGTGGAGCTGGGCAAAGAACCCACACCGGGCATGATCCGACAACCCCGCGTTCGCATCGGCCCGCTGGAAGATCGTGTGCGCAAAACCGCCCGCATAGCATTGCACCATCACGAGCACGATCTGCGTATCAGCTGGAAACTTGTCGAGCCAGCCTGTGAAGTCGCTGGCTGTCAGTTGTTCGTTGTTCCAAAAGTAAATCGTCGTGTTGTAGGGATTCGACTTCCCGCCGCTCTCGCGCCGCCGTCGCGCTGCGCCCCGCGCTTTGCCGCCGTGCGCCGCCACGTATACGATTACGCGGTCGCCCGACCGCGCCTGCTCGGCGACTGCCGCGAACCGTTGCCTCACCCGCTCCAACTCCGCTGGCCCGCGCAAGTGCGGCACTTCGTGGTTGCGGTACGTGAGATCGGCCGTCTCCGCGTCGCCGAGCAAATCGGCCAGCATCCGCCGCGCGAGCGAATACTGCTCCTCATAGTTCGGATTGCGGCACTGCAAATCTGGCCGCGGGTCATCGCCATCGGCAAACCATACATCATACGACGGTCGATCGGCTCGCCGCTCATCCAGCACCGACTGCTGAAAAATGACATTCCGCTCGAGCGACAACTGATTGCCCGTGACGTCGTACCCCCCGCCGATCGTCAGAAAGTAATCCTTCGCGAATGTGCCGCCAGTCGTGGCGGTCGTCGTCGCCACGATTGTCAAACACACCAAGGCAGCGAGATACCGATTCATCACAACCACTCCAGCGAGTCGTGCCGACTTCTCAAGACGCAAACCGATCTGCCTGATAACCACCCCGACGACAAACCCCGCACGTCGCCAATCCGCTGCTAAAATCTCAGAAAAATCAGCAAATGACGGGAATCCCCACGACAGTTCAACGAATCGATAATAGTGTCGGCCAGCCGCGGCTAGGCCAGTATCCGACCTTCGCCATTGTAGAGTGCAGAGACGGCCATCGACAAACGCAATGATCCAAATCATGAAGAAGTGCGTCCCGCGCTGTTCTGCAATGACTGCGGCACGCCGCTGGCGAGTCGAAACTTTGCACAAAATGCGGTGAAGATAACGACTCCGACGCCCGCCTCTGCAGCCATTGTGGCGCACCCGCCGGCTGAGCAAGCTGGCAGCGCCGCGTTAACTATTAGTTTTCTAACTTACGGGTTGTTTCTTCGCGCCAGATCGGAACAATACAACGATGGAACTACTGCTCGCGGACGCGAACTCCGCCACAATCGTGCAATCGGGTGTCGGCCTCGGCTCGGTGATCGCGGTCGTGTGTTCATGGGAGCGGAACCGTTCGATTCTGCTGGCTATTCTCGCCGGCATTTTCACCTGGTTCTACGTGATCTATTTCGCGCTTACCCGCCGCGCAGACGAAACGAAATAACGACTTCGATACGCCCGAGCTTGCGATGCCTCAGGATGCGGTGAAACAGGTCCTCAAGCAGTACTGGGGCTTCGACGACTATTTGCCGCTGCAGCGTGAAGCGATTCAGAGCGTGCTCAGCGACCGCGACTCGCTGGTCGTCATGCCGACCGGCGGCGGAAAGTCGTTGTGCTATCAAGCGCCCGCCTTGTGCCGGGAAGGCGTCGCGGTGGTGATTTCGCCGCTGCTCGCGCTAATGAAGGATCAGGTGGACTCGCTGGTCTCCTGCGGCGTGCCGGCGGCCGCGGTCAATAGCACGCACGGCAGCGACGAAAAACGCCGCGTCGCCCGCCAGGTCGAAGCCGGCGATTTGCGACTACTATATATGTCGCCCGAGCGATTGGTTACGTCGCGAACGCTCGACTTCCTGGCCAATCAGAACATCAGCTTTTTCGCGATCGACGAAGCCCACTGCATCAGCGCCTGGGGGCACGACTTCCGCCCCGAATATCGCGGGTTGCGAGCGCTGCGCGAGCGCTTTCCGAACGTCGCCGTGCATGCCTACACGGCCACCGCGACCGAGCAAGTGCGGCGTGATATCGTCGAGCAGCTGGGCCTTCGCGATGCCGAGGTGCTCATCGGCGATTTTCATCGGCCGAACCTGCAATATCACGTCGCCCGCCGCGAGCGCGGCCTTGGCCAAATATGTAATGTGATCGAACGATTCCGAGGTCAATCGGGCATTGTGTACTGCATCTCGCGCGCGGAAGTCGACAAGACGGCTGCCGTGCTGCGCGAGATGGGCTACGCCGCGCTGCCCTATCATGCCGGCATGAGCGACGACGAACGCATCCGCAACCAGGACGCCTTTCTTACCGAGCGTACCGACATCATCGTGGCCACCATCGCCTTCGGCATGGGCATCGACAAATCGAATGTGCGGTATGTCATCCACTCGGGCATGCCGAAGTCGCTTGAGAACTATCAGCAAGAGAGCGGCAGAGCGGGGCGGGATGGTGTCGAAGCCGAGTGCTGGCTGCTCTACAGCGGCCGCGATCCTGTCACATGGCGGCGGATGCTCGACGGCGTGCCGCCCGAGGCCAAGCCGTCGGCGCTAGCGTCGCTCGAAAAAATGGAAGCGTACGCAACCGGCGTGAAATGCCGCCATGCGATGCTCGTCGAACACTTCGGGCAGCCGTGGACGCGCGGCCCGTGCAACGCGTGCGATGTGTGCTTCGGCAATCTTGAACTCGTCGAAGAGCCGCTCATCATTGGCCAGAAGATTTTGTCATGCGTGCTGCGTGTGCAGGAACGCTTCGGCGCCGACTACGTGGCGCTCGTGCTGATTGGCTCCGAGGATGAACGCATCCGCGCGGCCCAGCACCACAAACTGAGCACGTGGGGTTTGCTCGGTGACTTCCGCAAGCAGGACGTGCGGCAGTGGATCGAGCAGCTCGTCACGCAGGGCTACTTGGTGAAAGACGGCGAGTACAACACGCTGCGAGTCACCACTTCTGGCCGAGAACTCTTGCGTGGCGAACGCACGCCGACGCTGCTGCGGCCGACGAAAGCTGGCAAGTCGCGCTCGGCCGGCGATGGCGACCCATGGGAAGGCGTCGATCGCGAATTGTTCGACGAGCTCCGTCAACTGCGGCGCGAACTCGCGGAAGAGCGCGGCGTGCCGGCGTATATCGTATTCGGCGACGCCACGCTGCGCGACATGGCCCGGCACAGGCCATCGATGCTCAGTGGCATGCTCGAAGTGCGCGGCGTTGGCGAGAAGAAACTTGCGGACGTCGGCCAGGCGTTTCTCGACCGCATCGTGGAGTACTGTAGCGAGCGTGGAGTCGCAATGGACGCTGCTACTCGTCGGCCAGCGCCGCGGCGTGAAGTCACAACGCCATCGACCAGTGCGGTGCAAGCTTTTCCGATGTTCGACGCACGCATGAGCGTGCAAGATGCTGCCACGCAGTTGGGCCGCGCGCTATCCACAACGCTTGGCTACCTGGAATCATATATCAAACAGCGCGGCCTGACGGACGCCGCGCCGTGGGTCGAGCAAGACGAGTTTGCACGAATCGCCACCGCGGCGGCGGAAGTCGGCACCGAGCGACTCCGCCCTATTTTCGATGCGCTCGACGCGCAAATTCCGTTTGAGCGCATCCGGCTCGTCCTGGCCTGTCTTGCTAACCGGGAGGCGACCGAAGACACCATCCGATTTGTCCCAACCGCCGATGATTAGGTCGAGTCTTGGTCGCTGATTGATCAGCGTGCGCACTGGTTAACCAAACCATGGCAAATTGCGTTTGATTCGCGAGCCCGCACCAAATTTTGCCGCGCAACTTGGTGGCAACTTCGCTGACAAGCCACGGCACACCACGTACAATCGGAACAATCGCGAATATTTCGTCGGTCGATCCCGCCTCAATGCCCGCATCATTTGATTCGCCCGCCCGCGTGCCATGTCGCCTGAAGAATTGCAAGCTCAGCTGGCCGCCATCGTCGCGTCGTCCGATGACGCGATCGTCAGTAAGAACCTGAACGGCATCGTTCAAAGTTGGAACGCTTCGGCCCAACGTATCTTTGGGTACACGGCCGAAGAGATGATCGGCCAATCGATCACGAAGCTGATGCCGCCGGATAAGGTCGATGAGGAGAAAGAGATACTCCGCAAGATTCGCAGCGGCGAGCGAGTCAATCATTTTCATACGATACGTCTGCGCAAGGACGGGCGGCGGATCGAAATCTCCGTCACTATCTCGCCGGTGCGGGATTCGAGCGGCAAGATCATCGGCGCTTCCAAGATCGCGCGCGACGTGACGGAGACAAATCGCGTCGCCCGCGAGCGTTCCCGCTTGTACGAGCTCGGCCGATCGATGGCCGAATACAAAGGTGTGCACGAGCTCGTGCAGTCGATCACCGATGCGGCCACTGAACTCAGCGGTGCGCAGTTCGGAGCCTTCTTTTACAACGTGGTGAATGAGTCGGGCGAAGCGTACATGTTGTACACGCTCTCGGGCGTGGACCGAGCCCATTTCGAGAAGTTTCCGATGCCGCGCAACACGGCGGTGTTCGAGCCGACATTCAGCGGCGCTGGCATTGTGCGCAGCGGCGACATCACGGCCGACCCACGCTACGGGCGAAGCGCACCCTTCCATGGCATGCCTCCGGGGCACCTGCCTGTGCGGAGTTACCTCGCGGTGCCTGTACTCGGACGCGACCGCACGGTATTGGGCGGCCTGTTTTTTGGCCACACCGAGATCGGCAAGTTCACGGAGCAGTCGGAAGCGATCGTCGCATCGATCGCCGGTCACGCTGGCATCGCCTTGGAGAACGCCCGGCTGCAGCGCGAGCTAAGCGAGAATGCCACCAAGTTCGCGCTGCTGGCCAACAGCATTCCGCAGCTCGCTTGGATGGTGAAACCTGATGCCAGTGCAATTTGGTTCAATGACCGTTGGTACGAGTACACGGGCCGCGACGCCGCAACGCAGCTCGGCTTCGGTTGGAAAGAAGTCATCGATCCGGCGCATTTGCCTCAGATTATGGCAGGGTGGGAGTCTGCGGTTAGGGGGGGCAAATCGTGGGAGGACAACGTACCGCTACGCCGGCACGATGGCATGTACCGGTGGCATCTTTCGCGCGCGCGGCCGCTGCGCGATGAGCGGGGCAACGTGACGTTGTGGTTCGGCACAAACACCGACATCACCGAACAACGTGCCCTTATGGAAGAGCGCGAACAGCTGCTCGATGCGGAACGCGCGGCCCGCTCAGAAGCTGAGCGCGTCGGCCGCTTGAAGGATGAATTCCTGGCCACACTCTCGCACGAGTTGCGTACGCCGCTCAGCGCGATGCTGGGCTGGTCGCAGCTGCTGCAAACGCAGCACGATGAAGCAACGCTGCAGGAAGGCCTGGCAGTGATCGAACGCAATGCCCGCGCGCAGTCGCAGCTCATCGAGGACTTGCTCGATATGAGCCGCATCATCTCGGGCAAGATCCGATTGGATGTGCAGCACGTGGAACTCGCTGCGGTCATTAACGCCTCTGTCGATTTGCTGAAACCATCGGCCGATGCAAAGGGCATTCGTCTGCATCGCGTACTCGATCCGTTGGCGAGTCCTGTCTCTGGCGACCCGAATCGGCTGCAGCAAGTCGTGAGCAATTTACTCAGCAACGCGATAAAATTCACGCCGCGCGGGGGCACGGTGGAAATTTTACTCGAACGCGTGAACTCGCATGTGGAGCTTACTGTGACCGATACGGGCAAAGGCATCTCGCCCGATTTTCTGCCGCATGTCTTCGATCGATTTCGACAGGCGGATGCCTCGACGACGCGCTCGTACGGTGGCCTGGGACTAGGCCTTTCCATCGTAAAGCAGCTGGTGGAACTGCATGGCGGGACCGTGCGCGCGAAGAGTGCCGGCGACAATCTCGGCGCCACGTTCACGGTCGCGCTACCGCTCGCGATTACGCGCCGGCAACTGCACGACCGCGAACACCCGACCGCGCATCGCTACCCATCAAGCTCCGCCAACATTGAGATCTCGCTGAATGGGACCGTGGTCTTGGTCGTTGATGACGAACCAGATGCGCGCGACCTCATCGAGAGACTGCTGGCCAATCGCGGCGCAACTGTCCTCAAAGCCGAGTCTGCCGATTATGGCCTCAAACTGCTCTCGGCGAATCGGCCGGATGTCGTGCTCAGCGATATCGGCATGCCGCACAAAGACGGTTATGATTTTATTCGCGACATCCGCGCGCTGCCGAGGGATGCCGGCGGCTCCACGCCGGCGATCGCGCTCACGGCGTTCGCGCGATCAGAAGATCGTACTCGGGCGATGATGGCCGGCTACCAGGTGCACTTGTCGAAGCCCGTGGAGCCGAGCGAGTTGATCGTGACCGTGGCTAGTCTTGTGGGTCGCACGGGCGGCAGGAACTATTGATAATTGCGCTAAGAATGAGCCGCGTTCGATCGCTCACACCCATTCGATTTTCAACACGGCGCTAGCGACCCGTGGGGGTCAAGCCGGGCGCAAACATCAATAATTGCGACACATGGCTACTCAGTTTCATCGAACCAATCCTCGGGCCGAAATCGTTTCGATTGCGAAATCGTCGAGTGGCCGCGGGTACCGTCTTCACACGCAGCAATTTCTCGCGCACGATCGCGACAAGGTCTTCGAGTTCTTCTCCGACGCATTTCAACTGCAAACACTAACGCCGTCGTGGCTGCACTTCACGGTCGTGACGCCCGCGCCGATCGACCTGCACCAGAATGTGCTCATTGACTATCGCCTGCGCGTGCGCGGCGTGCCGCTGCGGTGGCAGAGTTGCATCAGCGTGTGGGAACCGCCCGTGCGGTTCGTCGACGAGCAAACACGCGGCCCGTATCGCCGCTGGCATCACGAACACGTGTTCGAGGAGGTCGAAGGCGGCACGATGTGCCAAGACACGGTCGACTATGAAGTCTACGGAGGCGGCCTCGTTAACTTGCTCTTCGTGCAGCGCGACTTGCTAAAAATTTTTGCGTATCGACAGCAGAAATTGCGGGAATTGTTTCCTGAAGAAAGCGCCACGCGGAGCAAGTGAAGTCGTCGTGTTGCGGCCGCGGCTGAAGTGTACGGACTTGAGCAGTCTTGCACGGCATGCAGCCACCGAGCTCACGAAATCACAGCGTGATGAAAAGAGAAAAGCCTGGGTTCGATTTACTCTCAGGGAGCTCGATGCCCTCCGTGGCTATGTATAAAAGTGATATGCTCCAGGATTAGTCTGCGAGGCAACAGTGGCGTTCTTTTGGACATTACTTCGGGCGCTGGTGATTGCGATCGTAGTCGCCGCGGTGGGCGCCGTGTCGAAGCAATCGCCGCGACTGGCCGCGCTCATTCTCTCGCTGCCGGCGATCACGATCCTGGCATTTACGATGAGCTGGCTGCAGCATCACGACACCCAGGTGATCGCCGCGCTCGCGAGAGAGACGCTCGTACTGGTCGTGCTTGGTTTGCCGCTGTTTCTTCCGCTGATCTACTGCGATCGGCTGGGCTTGGGCTTCTGGGGCGCGCTGAGTTGCGGAATCGTACTCGCGATTGTGGGCATTGGCGGGTGGCTAGTTTTTGGGCCAACCCATTGAGCAAGACTGGCCCCCAGGTGTGGTCGCTGCCTTACACTTCACCGGCTTCAATCATCCGCACAAGTTGCGCGAGCATGGCCTTGCTTTCCGCTGCTACTTTCTTGTAGCCGTCGACTGTCGGGTTCGGCGCACGCAGATATTGGAACAGTACGTCTTCGGTCTGAAGGAAGGCTTTGCACGATCGTGCGACCGGGCCGGCGATTTCGAGCGGGATCGAGGTGACGCCATTGCGGTCGCCGTGCAGCAAGTCGCCTGGCCGCACTTCGAGGCCGCCAACTTGGACCGGGACGTTCACTTCCACGATGTGGCACCACGCGTGCGACGGATTCACGCCGCTCGCAAAGACGGGGAAGTGGATTGCTTCCACCTGATCCAAGTCGCGCGCTGTGCCGCTCGTGATCAGGCCGGCGGCGCCGAACGATTTGTAGACCGTGCACATGACTTCACCCACGGTCGCGCCGGCATCCGGCTCATCAAGATCCTGAAACACAATTACGGGTGGCGCCGGCGTGCGACTGAATTGGTCAAGCTGCTTGAGCAACCCGCTGTACACATCCAGCCCGCTTGGTGGCGGCGAACTCGAGCGAAACGTGGCCGTTACCGCGTAACCGATCATGGTCCGCTGGCGCGGGAAGCACGCCTTGATTCGCGAATCCATGTAGCCTGCATTGCGCGGGCGCACTTGGAACAACTCGATCACGTTGCACACGCTGGGCGTGTCAACGGTGTACAGTTCTGCGAATTCGGCGGCAGTTAAAGGCTGATGGGTCATAGTCCGACCTTTTGAAGTAACGATTGAGAATCAGCCGACCCTAAGCTGTGGCACGATCGCCCCGCCGCGATTTTGTGCTGCGCTTTACGCGGCGAACGTCGATAGAAAATCGATCGTTTCCAAGTCGTTGATTAGTTGCTTCTCGGCGGCGGGCGTGAGTTTTTCGAGCGGCGGTCGCACCGGCCCGCAATCGATGCCTGAGTACTTCATGGCGAACTTCATCGCGGCGAGCATGTTGTGCTTCTGCAGCGCTCGCACCATCGCGACCGACTTGGCCTGCTCAACGCGAGCAGTTGCCCAATCGCTTGCTTCGATCGCGCGCAAGATGCGGCGATAGAGTGGCGCCGCAAAGTTGTAGGTGCTTCCAACGGCGCCCGCTGCGCCATAGGCAATTCCCGAAAGCAAAATCTCGTCTGAGCCCCACAAAACTTCGAACGCGCCGCCGCGCGCCTGCAGGCATTCTTGCAACGTAATGCAATCGGGATTGGTGTATTTCAGGCCGGCGAGATTCGGAATTCGCGGCTTCGCTTCCACCAGGAACTTCGCCGCCGATATCGTGACGCCCGTGATCGCGGGGATGTCGTACAAATAGAACGGCAGCGACTTCGCTGCCGCTGCGACAGGCTCGCAGAACTCGATGAACGACGCGAGCGATTGGCCACGAAACCAAGTGGGCGCATGGAGCGCGATCTTATCCATGCCGATATCGGCAGCATGCGCCGCGAGACGGATCGCGTCGCGCTGACAGTTATGCCCCACGTGTACAATCAACTCCAGCCGCTTCCGCAAATCGTCGCCGGCCCACGCGTCGGCAACCATCATTCGTTCCTCGACGGTGAGTGACTGGCCCTCACCAGTCGTACCCACGACGAACGCGCCGCGAACACCGGTCTGGACCAGCCGCCCAGCAATGGCGCTGACGACCGGCAGGTTCAGGGTGCCGTCGTCGTGCATGGGTGTGAATGGGGCGGCAATCAATCGGAAGTCTTGGATGATGGAATTAGTCACAGGGGTATGGATCGCAAGAATGAAAGGTGCGTAAGTCGTGCTGAAACTCGGATGCTGTTATATCGCTGCAACTCAGCAAATGCATCGCGATCGGACAAGCCATGACGTAGTAGGCTGGCACGGCGACCAGCCAGGCGGCCACGCATTCTACAGATCATGGAAAGAACACCCAAAATCGCATCGATGCGCGCTGCATGGTCCGTACGTCCGGCGATGACGGAGAAATCTGCTTAATCCACGAAACGCCATGCGCGCTGATCGCGGAACATCGCAGCCGTTGGTTGACCGCTGCTGCCCCCCGATCCGCAGTATAGCAGCAATAGCGCGGGCGTTTCAGTCCCATCAGCTGCGGTGCACGGTCGTCAGCATGGCAACCGGCGCAACGTTTCGCAACGTCCATCGTCCTCGATCGACATGCGAATTGTTCGCATGGCCCAAATCATTGCGGGCACTGAGCGGCGCGTGAGTTTCTGCAAGACAATCGTCGTCGCGTTCGATTGCCATCCGCCACGAAATGCGCACGAAAAAATGCAACCGGCACGCAAGTCGCATGCAGCTCCTACGCACGCGAGCTCTAAAATCATCGAGAAAAGTGGCCGAGGCGGGAGTCGAACCCGCACGGGGGTTACCCCCCAACGGATTTTAAGTCCGTAGCGTCTGCCATTCCGCCACTCGGCCCAGCGAATACGTCGACTTTCACGCGACAAGGAACGGGCGCCGTCATTTTAACCGCACGAGTCGTCGGCGCGAACGTGCAGCAGCTCAAATTGCGAGGCAGTGCTGGTCGTGAAAGTTCGGACGCTGCACATCGCGAGCACCCGGCCGTGGTGTTACTCATTATTCGTAGATTTGCGTCTGCCTGGCTGCTATTCGCAAATCTTTTGCAAACCTTGACGAACTTCCTCAACGGTCTCCGGCCGGACCACGCGAGCCAGTTCCACGCCGTCTTTGAGAAAGATCACCGTCGGCCAAAGTTTGACGCGAAATGACCGCCCCAACCGGCGGCCAGGGCCATCTTCCACTTTGATGTGTTGCACATGGCCAAATTCCGCTATAGCCGTACGAATCGCCGACTCCGCGCCGCGGCAATACCCACACCAGCCGGTGCCGAATTCGAGCGCAACGGCGCCTACCGAGGCATCGATTTCCTCACGACTAGGACCGGGGTTCAGATAGTCGATGGACATTCAACCCAATGCACGCGGCGAGAGAGTTCAATTGCAGAGCGGACATGGTCGTTCGGCTTCATGACCCGTACTAAGTATAGCTGCGAGCGCGCGATCGGGTAGCCGCCCGTGCGGCCGCTTCCGCGAAAGTGCCACGACAGATCCGGCCAACGCCATGCCTGCAACGTCTATGCGCTAATCAGTCCGGTCGCGCCGCCGCTTACTTCGCAGCTTCCATTTCTCGCGCCCAATCAGCGAGCGACTTCGACTCGCTCGCGTTCGAGATTCCGGCCTTTTGCGCGATTGCCAAGAAGTCTTTCAGCAGCGCCGCGCGTTCGTCGCCGGTGACGCGCTTCGTCGACAGTTTCACTTGCCAAATGGGAAGCCGCGCCGTTTGCACGCGGAATCGCACGTCGTCACTTTCTGCTTGCCGCTCAGCTTCATCAAAAAGTTTCTCGGCCGAGCTCAGAAAGTCATCGCTGAGATACTTGGCGTTCGCATGGTCGAAGATGTGCGCGTGCACTCTGTCCGTTGGCACCTGCCGGCTGACCAGCGCCATATACGCGCGCAGCGCATCGGCAGCTTTGCCATAGTAGGAGTTTAAGAATTCGTCGGTGTGTTTTTGGACATCGGCATTGGGGTCCCACAGCAGCTTGGCAAGCAGGTAGGCCCGCAGCGGCTCCATCTCACCGTGCCCGCCATGCGAATAGTTGCCCTGCTCGAAGAGCCCCTTCACGCCGTGGTTCGCGAAAAACTGCACGTTCGGCTGCAGCGCCGCGAAATTCGGAAACGGCTGCTGATACTCGGCGAAGTTCGTCGTGTAGTCCCACACGTACAGAAGCGGCGCGACGGGCTGCCAGGCCTTGATGTCTTCGACAAGCCGCGCATTCTCCTTCGCCGAACACTGGTCGAACGGATGGGCAAAGCAGCATTCGATCGAGCACAGCCGCACGATGACATTCTTGCGCGGCCGCACCGTCTTCGGCGGCTGGCGGGTGTATTGATACGCGAGCGTATCGATTCGCACGTTGGGATGGTCCTTCTCGATGGCTGCCGCGATCGCGTTGACGAATGTCAGCAGCGACCCGGCAGGGCTGCCCTCCGCATCGTCGATTGCCTTGCACTGCGGGCATTGGCAGTTGTTGAACGTATCGTTCTGCGACACGCTGATGATCGTCGCCTCGGGATGCTCTGCGATCCATTGCTTCACGCGCTCGATCGCAATTCGCAACACGTCGGGGTTCGTCAGGCACCGCTGCACGTAGCCGTCTTTCCGCTCGCCTTTGATGAGCGGGAAGTATTCGGGATGCGTTGCGAACAGCTCGCGCGGAACAAGCGCGTCGAAACTGTGCACGAACGGGTGGTAGATCGCCATCCGCCCGCCGTGTTTTTCGCTAAGCGGATAGCTGTTGCCGTTGAGGCGATGACGGGCGGCGAAATCGGCGTTTTGGAATTCGGTCCAATACACCTCGCGGTATTCGAACGCAGGAGTTTGCGTTTCGTTGACTTCGCCGAGCACGACGCGATCGTGCCGCGGGACGACCTCGCAATCGGGCGTGAACCAGCGCACGCCGAGTTTGTCTTCCAGCCACGCATACACACCGTACAATGTGCCGCGCGGACCAGTGCCAGTAATGACCAGCCGCGGGCCAATCGTGCGGAGCGTGAAGCCATCCAATCCGGGCGCTTCACCGCTGGCCGCCACCGGCACATCGGCCGGCAACTTGGCCGCGCCAAGCACGATTTCCTCGGCCACGCGCTGTTGGTCATCGGCGACAATCGGCAGCTTCGCACCGGTCGCTCGTTCGAAGTAGCGCTGCAGTTCCTCGGCCGCGTACCGCTCCGCTGGCGAACAGTGCGCGGCAACTACGATTTGATAGTCGCTCTTACCGTTCTCGAATAAGGCTGTTTCCGCGCGCAAGGGGCCGACAAGCAACATCACGACTGCTGCCAGTATCGCTTTCGATACGAGCGCGCTCACATTTCCCAAACCTCGCCTGTTATTCATCACCTGTCTCGCTTGGTGTAGTAACCGAATTACACAATCGATGACTATGCAACAGCTTACTTGCCGCGGATAAACGCTCAGACAGGAATGTCCGTCCTACGCACCGCCACAAGCCTTCGCAACGGATTTATGACAAACGCCAGGCCGCACCGCTCACTTGGCCGGCGGCGGGCTCGGCGCGAACTCCACTTCCGGATACTGGAATGAACGCGCCAACTCGATCCACGCTGCGTCACCCATCACACCCGCCTTAGAATAATCGAACGGCTTGAAGCCCAACGCCAGCGCCGGCGAATCCGGCTCCAAGTGAAAGTCGTAATGCTCGGCATCCACAAACTTCGGGTCGGCCACGATCGAACCGATATCGAGCCCCTGCTTCTGCCGCTCAGCAAGCGACCGGCCCTGAAACTCCACCGGCTTGCCCGATGCGTCCCAATACACGTTGTTCTTGAGCACCACGCGTGGATCATTGAGCGAGCCGGCCGCCACCAGTGGCCCGGTCTTCCAATACACAATATTGTTCTCGAAGATGAACGACACATGCTCCTCGACACGCGACCGCTGCACTTGCCCGTCCATGCTGAACGCCAGAATGTTGTTCCGCACGCGGTTCTCGCGGCCATAGTGCTGGTGGTACGAACCGGTTTTCGTGTTGTAGACCAAGTTGTTCTCGAGCACGATCTCGGAGCTGCCTTCGTCGTTATACAACCCCCAGCCGCCCCGGCCATAAAGGTCGTACGAGTACACATCGTGAATCACGTTGTTGCTCACGGTCGTGCCCGGCGCGGGGCCGAGCGTATAAACGCCACCCATGTCGCTTAGCACGCCCTGGCCAAGGTGATGGATGTGATTGAAATCGATCGTGTTGTGGTGCGCGAGGCTCTCGGCATAGCCCCAGCGCCAGCCCACGGAAATTCCCGTGTAGAACGTGTCGGAGATATCGTTGTGCGTGACCTCGTTGTTCCCGCTGTGACCAATCCACACGCCGATCGCGCCAGGAAACACACGCCCCGACTCGTGAATGATGTTGTTGTTCACTACGATGTGGTGCGTGCGGCTGGGTTCATCGGCAGCGATCGTTCCTTCGCCAATGCGCACGCCGCCAGCGCCAAGGTCGTGAAGGTACGCGTGTTCGACGCGGCATTCCTGGCAACCGCGGCGGAACCACACGCCGTAAACGCCGGTGTGCGCAATTTCGCAATCGTTGATCGTGATATGGCGCGCGCCATCAGCCACGATCACGGCCGGAATGCTGAAGGCTGCTTGCGGATCACTATTCCCTTTTTCCGGCAACGTGTAGCCGCTGTATTGAAATGACAAGCCGCGGAAAGAAATGTGCTCCACAAACTTGCCGGCCGCGGGATCACCGTGCAAGAGCACAAACTGCTCGCCGACCGGAGCAATGAATGACGCAGTCTTCCAATCTTCTCCGGGCAACGGACGATAGGTAAGCGTGCCATCGCGATCCAAGAACCACTCGCCCGGCGCATCGAGCGCCTGCTTGAAGTTCTCGATGTGGTAACGCTGCCGCGGGCTCCATTGGTTGAATGGCCAGCGACTTGGGCCAGTGAACTCGATCGTGGCGGTTTGAGGATCGACACTCGCCGGCCGCAGGCGCGACACTTCCCAAGCGTGGTACGCGACGACGTTCACATCCCGCAGTTCCGCCGGCGATAAGTCGAAGAGCGGCTGGAGATCGGCTGAGTTTCCCCGAAATGCCTGGTTGGCGGGCTTCGACGGCTTCCCGTCGGCGCCTGGCGCGGCGTGGCCATTTACGTAGTAATAGAATTTGTTCGGCGACCGCGCGCGAATCGCCCGGCGGCCATTCACCCATAGTTGCTCAAAGTACCATTTGCCCGCCGCCACCTCGGGCACCTGTGCCGTCCAGTTCCCATCGGCCGAGGCTTGGAACCCAGTGATCTTGCGGCCGGCTGTAAATACCGGATGCGCGCCTTCCGCCGCCTCGTAACTGATATCGCCGCTGGAAGTACCGCTATCTTGCGGTTCAAGCACGAGCGGCTGCAGGAGTTGGTATTCACCATCGGCGATGATGACCTTCACCTCCTCACCGCTCTTCGTGGTCGACTTGAATCGCCGAATCGCATCGCGAGCGCCGGTGAGCGACGCCAGCGGTCCATCGCTGTTCGACGCGTTGGGCCGCGCAAGTTGGCCGCTCCAGCCGTCGTCGCCAGTGGGCGCCACATAGAAGTTGGCCGCCCGCGCGGCGGGCAGCAGCATCCAACCGATCGCTCCCACAACGAACAATGCTCGCAGTCTCATGCAGGCCCTTTCCTATCAACCGGGAAGCACGCGATGAACGACGCCGGACCATCACTATAACCGAAAGGCCGCGTGGTTGCTGACTAGAAATGGGGCGATGGCGACTAGCGCTGGCGGGGGGCAACTTGCACACCGTTCAGTGCGTGGGCACGCGAGTTCACCGAGCACCGCAGCGAACCGTCCGCTATCGCGCGTCCCGCCGCATCCGACATTCCCGCAGCGCGGCTTCCATCTTCGTGACCAACGTTTCATCGATTGGATACAACCAGAGCAGGGCAGCGCTTGCGAGTAAGAAGGCGGCCGGTAATATACTCACGATCCACCGTGTGCCGTTCGCCGCGGCTGCCGGAATCGCTCCGCCTGCAACATAGCCGAAGTACTCGAGCGACGCACCGCTGAGCCAGCCGCCGACGCCTGCCCCAAGTTTGAAGCCGAACACTAGTGAACCAAACGCTAACGCCGCAGAGCGGCGACCGGTCTTCCACTCCAGTAAGTCAATCACATCCGCCATCATCGACCACATGAGCGGGATCGTTGGACCGAACGCGAGTTGCAGCGGCACTTGCAATGCGAATAGCAACCACGGCCAGCCAGGCGGCACCAGCGCGAAGAGAGACATGACCAGGGCGGTCACCACTAGACACACGCCGAACAGCCGCCTTTTGCCGAATCGCGCTGAAAGCGGTTCCGACAGCATTATGCCGACCAGTGTGACGGCCAGGCCGACGCCATTGAACGCGCCGAACAATCGCTCGCGCCCAACGAAGTGCTTGAAGTAAAACAGCAGCGTGCCACTGCGCAGTGACAGCTGCACATACACCAAGACCGCCAGCAGGAAGAGGACAATCCAGGATCGGTTGCGGAGCAAGTCGATCAGATCTTGCCGCAGCGGCGTGCGCTGTTTCGTTGCCGCGGGGACTCGCTCGGCAGTTCCCAAGAACGTGACGACGGATAGCGCCACAACGGCCGCACTCCAAGCGATGGCCGTCAGAAGGAAGCCCCGCGCGTCGTCGCCAGCGCCGAACCACTTCACCAGATCGAGTGTGAACGTGTTGACGACGAGTGCCATCGCCATCGCACCCATGAATCGCCACGATGCCAGACTCGTGCGCTCATTGGCATCATCCGTCATCACACCCACGAGCGCTGAGTACGGTATGTTGTGCGCAGCGTAGGCGATCATGAGCGCGTTATAGGTGATGGCTGCCCAGAGGATCTTCCCGTGTGCACTCACGCCGGGCGATGCGAACGTCAAAACTAGCGCGATCGCCAGCGGCACCGCCGAGCCGAGCACCCAGATCCGATATTGGCCCCAACGGGAGCGCGTGCGGTCGGCAATCGCCCCAACGGCAATGCCGTACAGAGCATCGGCCAGTCGGGAAACGAGCAAGACTACCCCGGCGGTACCAGCCAGGAGGCCGAAGACGTCGGTATAGAAGTACAGCAGGAAGGAAATCTGCAGTTGGAACACGACGTTCGCCGCTGCGTCGCCCAGACCGTAGGCGAGCTTTTCGGACGTCGCGATGCAAGATTTCGCGGCCACTCTAATTTCAACCCCTTTTTACCGGCCGGGAGCGCTGCTAATTGCCAGGGAGCCGCCCTTTTCATGGGCTGTCTGTAAAGAATCTTGTTGACACTCCGAGCGGGTACGAATAGGCTAAGGTTAAGAAACAGTTTCTTGCCGTTTCTGGCCTTGGGACGTCTCATGACCACCATTCGCAAAGTGGCTGAAAAAGCCGGGGTTTCGATTGCAACCGTTTCCCGCGTGATTAACGGGAGCACGGCCGTGGCCCCGGAGCTGCGCGACCGCGTGTTCGCGGCCGTCAGCGGTTGCGGTTATTCACCCACTGTTGGCCGTCGCTCGGCCGACTCCATTGCTTTAGTTTACACCGGGCCGCTCTCCATCGGTTCCCCGTATGATGCAGCTTGCTTCGAAGGCATCGTTTCCTCGCTGCTCGACAACGATTTAGACCTGAAAATCACGAATCTCAGCCGCGATAAGAAACCTACCGAAACGTACACGCAGTTCTTCTTCCGCAAGGATGTCCGCGGGGTCATTCTCCGCACGACGATGAACGATCGCGACATCGCGCGGGCGATCGCCGACGAGGGATTCCCAGCCGTCGTGCTCGGCGATCACTTCGACCATCCCACGCTCTCCTTTGCCTTCAACGACTCGCGGGCAGCGAGCGCCGAAGGCGTAAAATACCTTATTTCTTTGGGCCATCATCGCGTGGCATTTGCCGCGAACGACATCGAGGACGGCGACCATATCGACCGGCTTCAGGCCTATCGGCAAACGCTCAAAGCCCACAATTTGTATGATGAGCAGCTCGAATTCCGCGTACCGGCCCACCGCATGGATGGAGCCCAATTGATGCGGAAAATGATGAGTCTCACGACGCCGCCGACGGCGGTTTACGTCGCCGATCCACTGATCGCCGTAGGCGCGATCAACGAGGCTCACCGCATGGGTCTCAGGATTCCCGATGAGCTCTCAATCCTGGGATTTGACGACACGGACACGCGTTACACCGTGTTTCCGACGATGACGGCGATTTGCCAGGACTCCTGCGCGCTCGGCCGCAGTGCGTATGACCTGCTGATGCGGCAGTGCAACTCGCAACTTCCTACGAAAGACCGTGTTTTTGTTGGGAAAGCGTGGCTGGAAATCAATCACTCGGCAGGTCGCGAACCGGCACAGCCGATCCGCGTACTGCCCAATGGCGAGCGACTGCTAGCCGTTGGTGCGTAGATCGAGTTTGCTCGCCATGACGTGGTCTTCCGAAATTTCTGGCAAAGATTGTTGACACTCCGTACAATTGCGAATAGCGTGGACAGTAACAGTTGCGAAACATTTTCTTGTCGGCGGTTGCAACAACTGCGGCTTTGTCAGAACACTGCTGCTACAGCCAGGCGGGAGAATGAAGAGGCCCCAGGCGTTTTGTCTCCCTAGAACTTTTTTCCATTGAGGAGGGTGTCTCATGAGGCGGATTCTGTTCCTGATGTTCCTGAGCTGTGCCGCACTCGGCATCGCCGGAACATCGTTCGGCGTGACGGTCACCGTTGACCCGAGCGCGACTTGGCTAGGTTTCATGAATTGGTACGAGACACCGGCCAATGGCGGCGCGTATGCCGGCGGTGGTGTCTGGGGCACGAATGATCTGGTGGCTACGTTTAGCGGTCCCGTGCTTACGCTGGCGCCAAATTCCGTAAATGATCCGTCGCCTTATTGGTACACGCCCTCCGGTGGTCCGGGCGCGACTGGCAACAAGATCATGGAAGCAAACATGTATGTCGAGCAGACGGGTCCGCTTAGCGGACAGTCGGTCACGTTTACGGGGACAGTGCTTAGTAACACGCTGACATCGGCACACTCGTCGGTTGCGTTCATCAAAGATTTTGCTCCAGATTATTCCTCGTTCAACATCGCAACGGTGCCCCTTACCTCCGGCGTCTTCAATGTGAGTCTCAATACAGTAGCGAACCCTGCGCGCCACGTTCAGTTTGGGTTTCAAACGAAGGGGCCCAATGTGTGGATTACCGACGTTGCGCCATACGGCTCGGTGAAAGTAACAGCTGTGCCGGAACCAGCAAGTATTGGTTTGGCACTGGTTGGAGTCATTGGTTGCTTGGCATCTCTCCGCTGGCGCTATTAGCCGTTAGCTGAGCAACCTGCAACGCGTGGCCGCGACAGCGCGAGTGTCGCGGCCATGCGGATTTTTACCCACTCGCGTCGTAAAACAGGTTTCATTTGTTTGCGGTTGGCTAGCGTAGGGAAACATCAACAGATTCGGTCATCGCGGAATTAATACCATGAAAATTCGAGTGGCAGCGCATCGTTGCGTGTGGGTGGCGTTTCTTTCTGGCTGCTTCCTGTTCTCGCCCTTCGCTGCAGCTCAAACCTTGCTCGTCGACGAATTCGATGGCACTCATGGCAACGCCGCGTTTCATCCCGGTGGCGTGGTCGATGTGAGCACGTACCGCGTGCCGTTCGGTGGAACCAACGGCGATGACTTCGTCGGCCGCACCAACTTCCGCTTCACGCTTCCGAAAGATGGCGTGGCGACGGCTGCCGCCGGCAGCACCGACGGCAAAGTCGCCGTCCTCACGCTCGATACCTACAATCCGGGCGCCCCCGGTTCAACTTTCCTCGGTTCCGATGTCATCACGAAGCGCAATTTCGGCCGTGGCGGCGGCATCAGCATGACCACTCGCATGCGCGTCGCAGGCCCCATTCCGGGGGGCCTTGTTGCTGCGCCGTTCTTGTACGACACCACTCGCGAGAATCCGCCGGGCACGCTGGTCCGTGATGAAATCGATCATGAAATCCTCACCAACAACGCCCAATCGGCAGCTCCAGATAACACGCTCACCAATGTGTGGAACGACGGCAACTTCGCCAGCGGCGGCTCGCCGGTGATGATCAGCAACCCCTCCGGGTTTGATGTTACGCAGTTCCACGACTATCGCACCGACTGGACGCCGTCGAGTGTCAAGTACTACATCGACGGCAACCTAGTCCGCACCGAGACGTCGGTCATCCCTGATGACCCCATGCGGGCTCACGTAAACTTCTGGGCCCCGGACAACACCTTCGCCGCTGCGTACAATGCTTCGCTGGCGCCGGTCTCGACCGGCCCCGGCACGACTTACAAAGTTGAAGTCGATCGCATGCAGATCGACCGCATCAACACAACCGTCAGCAACAACTTGCTGGCCGATGGCAGCTTTGAAGATTTCTCCGTGCCGGCAGCGAATGGCACGGGCGGCTGGACTCTGTTCAACAACGCATCGCTTAGTTCGGAATACGCCGCGCAAGATGGCTTCGCGGCACTCAAGGTCTTCGGCCCGTTTCACGGCAATGTCGATGCTTCTGGGGCCTTCCAAAATGTGCCAGCCGCCCCCGGCGAACAGTTTGAAGGCTCGGTGTGGGCCTATTCGCCATCTGGCGATTCCATCCTCGGGCAGAATAACTATACCAACATCACGTTGTCGTTCGTCAACTCGGCCGGCGCCGTAATCGGGTCCGTGAATTACAGTCCGGGCACCAACGAAAAGAACACGCCGATCTTCGATGGCCGCGACCCCAACATGCCGCAGAACAACTGGGTGCAGTACACAGTCAATGCCATCGCGCCCGCGGGCACCGCGTATGTTCGCGAGAGCTTGTTCTTCATACAGCTCAATAACCAAGGGGGCGCGGTATTCTTCGACAGCGCATCGCTCGTAAAGCTGACGGCGAACGCTCCGCCGGTTCTCGGTGGCGACTATAACCACAACGGCGTCGTCGACGCCGCTGACTATGTCGTGTGGCGGGATACCGCCGGCCAGACCGGTACAGGCCTCGCCGCAGATGGCAACGGTGACAACGTGGTCGACGCCAACGACTACAACTATTGGCGGGCCCGCTTCGGCAACACCGCCGGCTCAGGCAGCCTCGCCGGCGCGGCCGTGCCCGAAGGCGGCGCTTCCGCGCTGATGTTGCTGTCGCTCCTAATCATCAATTCGCTTCGCCGCAGAGGGTAATTGTGGCTCGATCGCTGGCGATTGCGGCGATAACGCCTGACAGAGAATGAAGGGCAAGCCTATGGAACGTGCTATCGACCGCCCGCGTCGAGGATTCACGCTGGTGGAACTGCTGGTCGTGATCGCCATCATCGGCATTCTGGTCGCGCTGTTGCTTCCCGCGATCCAGGCCGCCCGTGAAGCGGCCCGGCGTGCCGCCTGTTCGAATAATCTGAAGAACGTTGCCCTTGCCGTCTTGAATCACCATGATGTGAAGAAACATTTCCCGGTGAACATGGGCATCGGCAAGGATTATCCGAATGAAGCCCCCGCGGGCACCGCGCAATCGGGCGTTGGCTGGATCCTCAACACGCTGCCCCAATTAGAGGAGCAAGCTCTCTACGACCAATTCCAACAAGGTGGCGCGTTCGAGGGCAGCTATCAAACCGGTCGCTGCCGCGTGCCCGCGCTCAACGTAGGTCTGGCATCGAACAAGAACGGAGTGATCGTTCCCGCGCTGATGAAGATGCAGCTAAATGTGCTGCAGTGCCCTTCCGATGCATCGGTCAAGCAGCTTAGCAACAACCAATACGAGTGGGTCGGCTGCGACGTGGCAACGACCAGTTACAAGGGTGTCATCGACGATACTTGGGCAAACGAACTTGGCGGCGGCACGTTCAGCAACGATACGCCGGCTCAATATCGCAGCGGCATCTACACCGAGCCGACACCGATCGGCACTTCCGACCACGACTGCCACCGCGACACCCGTTGCCGCGGGGTTTTTTTCCGGCAGTCGTTTCAGCGACCGGTGACCATTGCCAAAGTCTCCGACGGCACGAGCAAGACGCTGCTGATTGGTGAAGACGTCCCCGCTTACAATAAGCACTCCGTGGCGTTTTTCTCCAACGGCAGCTGGTGCAGCTGCAACACGCCGCTCAACTATGGATTGGGCCAGGATCCTGAGATTTTTTCGACCAATGCCTGGTTCGATGCCCAAGGCTTCCGCAGCAATCACCCCGGCGGCGCTCAATTCGCACTGGTCGATGGATCGGTCCGCTTCATCGTCGAGAATGTAGACAACGTCATGTATCGCACAAGCTGCACTCGCAACGGAAATGAGGCGGTTCCTGGTGAACTGTAGCAGCATGTCCGCTCGCCGAGGTCTGTATCTTGTCGTGCTGCTCGCCCCAGTTGCAATCGCTGGCTGCAGCGACGGCCTCGGCAAAGTCGCCGGCACCGTTACGATCGACAACCAACCGGTCGCAGGCGGTCCCGAACTCTACGGCACCGTTACATTCACTCCAGCTTCTGGTGGTGCACCAGGCGTAGGCATCATCGATGGCTCCGGTCACTACTCGGTCAGCACCGGCGCACAGAAGGGCGTTGCCCCGGGAACTTACCTGGTGAGCATCGCCGTGCGACAGGTCAAACCTCCAACGAACCAAGACGCGTTGCCCCAGGCCACGCTCATTTCGCCGAAGAAATACTTGAACTCTGCCACCTCCGGCCTCCGCGAGGAAATAAAGGCCGGCTCCAACACCTGCGATTTTGCTCTCACCTCAGATAAGAAATGAGCGCCGCGATGCACCACGGAGGATACATATTGAAACATAGTCGCGCGGCCGCGGCCCTGTTGGCGTTAGTTTTGGCGGGGGACTCAGCTAGTCTCGCGGCCGACCCCATCCCCGATGTCCCCGGCTGGCGGCTCTCCTGGCACGACGAGTTCGATGGCACGGCCGTCGACACGCAAAGCTGGAATGCCCTCAACCTGCAGAACAGCCAAAACAACGAAAAGCAGTACTATCTCGCGGAACAAGCGTCGGTCGCCGACGGCAAGCTCCGCATCACCGCCACCAACCAGCCGGTCGGCAACAAGCAATACCGCTCGGCCCGCCTCGAAAGCAAACAGCAGTTTCCCATCGGCCGGTTCGAAGCGCGAATCGATCTGCCTACCACGCAGGGCATGTGGCCCGCCTTCTGGCTGTTGCCCAACAACAAACAATGGCCCACGGGTGGCGAGATCGACATCATGGAGAACAAAGGCAGCCAGCCACTGAAGGTCAGCAGCGCCTATCATTGGCAAACAAACCCAGGCCCTTGTTGCAGCCAACATCAATATGTGTTCAGGGAGTTCACCGCCAAGCAAGGCGACGTCGATGTGAATTTCCATACCGGCTTCCATTTGTATGCCGTCGAGTGGGAAGCGACACAACTGCGCTTCTTCGTCGACAACACGCTGTTCTACACCGTACCCGAAGCAACCAACCGCCCCATCTTTGAGAATCCGATGAACATCATTCTCAACCTCGCCGTAGGCGGCGATTTTGGCGGCGACCCGAACGCCTCGACTGTCTTCCCGCAATACATGGACGTCGACTACGTCCGCGTGTGGCAAAAGCAAACCGGTCTGTCGGGCGACTTCAATAGCGACGGCGTCGTCGACGCAACCGACTATGTCGTCTGGCGCGAGAGCCAGGGCCAAAGCGGCATCGGCCTCGCCGCCGATGGCTCCGGCAACGGCACGGTCGACGAAACGGACCTCGCGATCTGGCGCAGCAACTTTGGCGCGAGCGCGAGCGGCTCAGCCCTGGCAACGAGCATACCCGAGCCATTCACCCCAGCTCTTTCAGCCATGGCGTTGCTCCGCGTACTCACACTGCGTTCTCCCCGATGCGCGCCGGCAGCGCGACTGCGATTCTGACATGCAATCGATTAGAAACATCTCCCCGATCCGTTCGTGCTTCCTGGCGGCTCTGGCCGCCGCGTTGCTTTCTGCCCAGCCCGCCCACGCGGAAGAGCCGCGCATCGACTACCTCAAGTACGATGCCCAGGCCAAGGCCCTCGTCGCGCAAATGACGCTCGACGAAAAGATCGGCCAGATGACGCAGCCCGAGGCCACACACCTCAAAGACCTTAGCGAAATTTCGCAGCTTTGTGTCGGCTCCGTGTTGTGCGGCGGCAACGGAGACCCGGCCGATGGCAACAGCCCCGAAGCCTGGTCGGCCCTGTACGAACGCTGCCAACAAGAAACCGCCAAGACGCGCCTCAAAATCCCGCTGCTCTTCGGCATCGATGCCGTCCACGGCCACAACAACGTCATCGGCGCCGTCATTTTTCCACACAACATCGGCCTTGGCTGCGCCGCCGATGCCGACCTCGTTGAGCGCGTCGCGCGGATCACCGCCGAGGAAGTTCGCGCCACCGGCATCAACTGGGCCTTCGCGCCTTGCGTTACGGTGCCGCAAGACATCCGCTGGGGCCGCACGTACGAAGGCTTTTCAGAGAACGCCGACCTCACGACGAAGCTCGGCCTTGCCGCCGTCCGCGGCCTGCAAGGCAACGACCTGGCCAACCCGCACGCGGTTCTCGGCTGCGCGAAACACTTCGTCGGCGATGGCGGCACCGCATACGGCACTGGCGGCATCACGCACATCCTCGACCAGGGCGATACCCGCGTCAATGAGGCCATGCTTCGTAACATCCACCTGAAGCCGTACAAAGATGCGATCGACGCCGGCGTCGGCACGATCATGCCATCTTACAGCAGCTGGAATGGCACCAAGTGCTCCGCCAGCAAGTGCCTGCTGACGGCTGTGCTCAAAGGCGAACTCGGCTTCCAGGGCTTCCTTATTTCCGATTACAACGCCATCGACCAGATCACCGACAGCTACAAAGACGCCATCGCCATCTCGATCAACGCTGGCATGGATATGGTCATGGTGCCGGAGAACTATGCCACGTTCTACCGCGACTTAAAGCAGCTCGTGGAAGACGGCGACGTGCCGATAGCGCGCATCGATGACGCCGTCACACGCATCCTCCGCGTGAAGTTGGCGATGGGGCTCATGTCTGAGTCGCCGCTGCCGCCAACCGATCCGCAGATTCGCCAGTCGCTTGGCAGCGACGAGCACCGTGCGGTCGCCCGCGAGGCAGTCCGCAAATCGCTCGTGCTACTCAAGAACGAACGCAACACGCTGCCGCTCGCCAAGAGCTTGAAGCACATCCACGTTGCGGGCGTCGTCGCCGACGATATCGGCCGCCAATGCGGCGGCTGGACGATCAATTGGCAAGGCGGCACCGGCAACACTGTGCCCGGCACCACGATTCTCGCGGCTATCCGCGGGGCTGTGTCGCCTTCCACCAAAGTTACGTTCTCCGCAGATGGCACCGGGGGTGAAGATGCCGACGCAGTGGTCCTTGTCGTCGGCGAAACACCGTACGCTGAAGGCGACGGCGACACCCGCACACTCACACTGCCGCCCGAATGCGCACAAGCGGCTGAGAATGTGAAAGCGCTCAAAAAACCCACCGTGCTGCTCGTTGTCTCCGGCCGGCCCGTGATCATCAACGACTTGCTCGACCAATCCGACGCCTGCCTCGCCGCCTGGCTGCCCGGCAGTGAAGGGCAGGGCGTCGCCGATGTCCTCTTCGGCGACTATCATCCGACGGCCCACCTCTCGTTCACCTGGCCTAAGTCGATCGACCAACTCCCGCTCCACAAGAGCAGCGACAGCAAGCCGCTCTTCGACTACGGCTACGGCCTGTCCTACGGCGAATAATAACACGTAGGACGGACAATTCTGTCGGTCCACGTAACAGGCCCGACGCGCAAACCGTGTGGCACGCCCTGAGGCTCTGCGAAGGGCGTGGTCGCAGCCGAACAAGCCGCAAGCCCTTTCACAGCGTGCCAACCTGCATCCCCGCGCGCAAGTTGCAATAACCGCACCCACACGTCACAATGCCCCCACATCACCAGGGGCCGCTCCGTGACTCCGCCACCATCACAATCCACCGGCTGGCTCACGCGCTGGAACGCCATCCCGCTCTACGTCCGCATCCTCATCGCCCTCGCCGTAGGCCTCGCGGTCGGCCTCGTCCTCGGCGATCGAGCGCTCATCTTCGAAATCCCTAGCAAAGTCATTCTGCAATTGCTCGGCGCCCTCGCGCCGCCGCTGATTCTCGTCGCGGTCACGCACGTGCTCATGACAACGCAAATCTCCGGCAAGACCGCTGGCCGCCTCGCCGTGCTGCTGCTCCTCAACACGGTCGTCGCGATCACGATCGGGCTGATTGTGGCCAACATCGTGCGGCCGGGCAGTTGGTCGGAAATGAAGCGGCCCGCCGCCGCGGTCTCCAACGAAAACAAACCAGCGTCGCCGATCGAAATCATCGTTCAGAACGTGCCCAAGAGCATCCTGGGCCCGCTCGGCGACCGCCAGAACATCATTGGCGTCATCCTTATCGCCGTGGCCTTCGGCACCGCGCTGCGGCAGGTAAAAACCAAGCCGATCGACAATATCGAGCACCTCGTGGAGGTCGGTTACGAAGTGCTGCTCATCGTCCTGCACTGGATCATTCAACTCGTGCCGCTCGGCGTGTTTGCGATCGTCGCCAAAGTCGTCGGCACCGAGGGCTTTGGACCCTTCAAGGCCATGGCCGCGTTCATCATTGCCGTGCTCATCGCACTCGCATTGCAAACCACCTGGTATCTCGTGCGGATTCGCCTCTTCTCTTGGGTGAAACCGCTCGCGGTGCTCCGTGGCGTCCGCGATGCGCTCGTGATGGCCTTTTCGACCGACAGTTCCACCGCCACGATGCCCGTCACCTACGCCTGCCTTACCGAGAAGGTCGGCCTCCAACAAAAATCGGCCAGCATGGGCGCACTCGTCGGCGCGAACTTCAACAACGATGGCACCGCGCTTTACGAAGCGATGGCCGCACTGTTCGTCGCCCAGCTCATCGGCCAGGACCTCTCCTTCTGGCAACAACTGATCGTGGTGCTCACATCGATTCTTGCCTCGGTCGGCGCCGCCGGCATTCCGGAGGCGGGTCTGGTCACGATGACGCTCGTGTTCACCGCCGTCGGCTTGCCAGTGGAGTACATCGCCCTGCTGCTGACCGTCGACTGGTTCCTCGACCGATGCCGCACCACGATCAACGTGCTCGGCGATGTCAACGTCAGCTGCCTTCTCGATGGCAAAACCAAACCCGCTCTCGACTCAGCTCCGCCGCAAGATGCGGCAGCGATCGCCTAGCCTGAACCGCCAACCGATACTCCTGCCGCCCCCTGACGCAATCGCCAATCTACCGTCCCCAGTCGGCAGCCCGTGGGGCCACCACCTCAAACTCTGATCTCACGGCACTTAACAGGCGATTGTGCGGCAAAAACAGCTACTGTAAATTTTTCCACTATTTGGTTGAAAAGAGCCATGCCATTTGCTAGGCTCTGTCTTGAAATGGCCGACCGTGCCCGAGTGTGTTGCCACGTAAACATCTCGCCGGAATTAACAACTCCGGTCGCGCGGAGCAGCACTTGGGCCCAGCCGGTTGCGGTGTAGCCGGAACGTCGTTGCCATCCCTTCTCCTTCGCGAGCGGTGTGATCATGCGCGTCAAGTTCCCCAGCCGCGCTCCACTGGCCCAGCATTTTCTTGAGAAGCCATCAGCCAAACCAACCCCACCACCGCGAACGGCTATCCCGTACTCCACTATCCACTATCCACTCCCATTTAACCGCGCCGCGGAACAGAGCGCGTGCAAACCCGCATAGCCCAGCCCTGCGGGCTGGGTCGCCGCGTCCGCCCCACCGACACCCAACACTATTGAACTGCGCTACCGCCGCGCGCCCAAATGAACACCAACACGAACTTGTGGCGCCAAGATGCGCAAAATCCTGGGGGAGGAGTTTTGCGCACCTTGCTCACAACGCGATCTTGGCTGGTCGCACCGGACCACCCCACGAAAAACTTGTCCGCTTAAGAAAAACGTGTCCACTCTCGGGAAATTCGCACGTCACCGAGCTCGACCCGGCCAATCTGATCACCCAACCAGCAGGATCCGACTGCGTCGCCTGTACAATATCACCCACCACACATATATATTGGCGCTCTACCCCCAAGGTTCCACACATGCGACACGCAATCACTCCGATCATAAGCTCGCTCGCGCTGCTGCTTAGCGCCAGCACATTCGCCGACACCACGGACGCTCAAATCGCCACCATCCTCCGCGTCGACAAAGAAGGCGCCGGCCACGCCGCCGCCGTGCCCGCACTCTCGGCCCTGTCTCAGCAAAGGGCCGATGCGCTACTCCCCATCCTCACGGCGATGAACCAGGCGAACCCGCGCGCCGCGAATTGGCTGCGGGGCGCGTTCGACGCTATCGCTGATCGAACCACAAAAGCCGGCAACAACCTCGATCAGCCGGCCCTGGAAAAGTTCACACGCGACCACGCCCATTCGCCGCAAGCCCGGCAACTCGCCTTCGATTGGTTGCAGAAAATTGACCCGACCGCAGCCGACCGGCTCGTCCCCGGCATGACTGACGACCCATGCAGCGAGTTCCGTCGCCTCGCCGTGGCACGGGTAATCGAGACCGCCAACAAGGCACGCGACGCCAAGGATCCCGATGGCAGCAAGACGCTCTATCAAGAGGCCTTTCAAGCGGCACTCGACCTCGACCAACTCGATGCCGCTTTCGACGAACTCGTCAAGCTCGGCGAAAAGCCCGACCTTAAACGCCAACTCGGCATGCTCACGGCCTGGTGGCTAATCGGTCCCTTCGATCACCGTAAAGGAATCGGCTTCGACACTGCTTATCCTCCGGAGATGGAAGTCGACCTTGACAAAACGTATCCCGGCCTGGCGGGCGACGTCGCTTGGACACAACAGGAAACCGACGATCGCCACGGCGTGTTCGACATCAACAAACTCCTCGGCCGGCACAAAGGCGCCGTTGTCTATGCCTTCTGCACATTCGAATCCGATCGCGAGCGGCCCGTCGAAGTTCGCCTTGGCACTCCCAACGGTTGGAAGCTGTGGGTCAACGGCAAACTGCTCTTCGCGCACGAGGAGTACCATCTCATGAATCGTATGGACCAATACCGCGTTCCGGTCACGCTTCAAAAAGGAACCAATCGCCTGCTCTTCAAAATCTGCCAGAACGAACAAACCGAGGACTGGGCTCAGGAATGGCAAATCCAACCCCGCATCTGCACCGCCAGCGGCGCGGGCGTGCAACCAACAACCAACGATCAACCCACCGCGAATCAATAGGACTGCATACAAACCCAACAGCAGCAAATAGCTTCAACGCCAGCGCAATCCCGTCAACCCCCGGCTCTGCCGGGGGTTGCACAATGTTTGGACTCACAACGACGGCATCCAAACCAGAGTCGCCAACGATGAAACCAACAACTGGAAAATTAGCACGACTACTCCTCATTCTCGTGTGCCTGCCCGCCAGCCTCCACGGCGAAGACTGGCGCCAATTCCGCGGCTCCGACAGTTCCGGTGTCAGCGCCGAACAGAACCTGCCAACAAAAATCGACGACTCCACGCTCAAATGGAAAATCGACCTGCCCGGCCGCGGCGTCTCAGGTCCAATCGTCGTCGGCAATCGCATCTTCCTCACCGCCAGTAGCGGCTACCGAGACGACCAGCTGCGCGTCCTCTGCTTCTCAGCGGATACGGGCGAACAACTTTGGGAACGAAAGTTCGCCGCCACCGGCCGCACGATCTCCCACGAATCCATCTGCATGGCGACGCCCCAACCGTGCAGCGACGGCGAACGAGTCTACGCCTACTTCTCCTCCGGCGATGTCGCCTGCCTCGACCTCGCTGGCACGCTCATTTGGTATCGCGGCCTCGGCGCCGACTACCCCAACGCAAGCAGCTCGCTCGCCATGTCGTCGTCGCCTGTCGTCGTCGACGACACGCTTGTGCTGCAACTCGACACCGACAGCGAATCCTACACCACGGGCCTCAACGCCCTCACCGGCGAGACTCGCTGGAAGCTCGATCAAGCCAAAGGCGCGTTCTACTGTTCGCCGGTCGCGTGGAAGCCATCGGCGGACGCGGGTCCGCAAGTCATCGTGCAAGCGACGAATGCGCTGTTGTCATTCGAGCCAGCCACCGGCAAAGAAAATTGGAAAATCGAACAGCCCTGCGGCCGCGTCGCCTCCACTACGATCGCCGACGATCTCATCCTCGCTCCACTCGCCCAACTTACGGCTTTGCGACCGGCAGCGAATAAGACGGCGGCGCCCGAGATCATCTGGAGCGAAGGCAAAATCACGCCCGATACGCCGACGCCCGTCGCTTACCGAGGTTGGGCATACGTGCTAAAAGGCTCGGTCCTCTCTTGTGCCGATATGGCAACCGGCAAAAGCGCCTGGCAACTGCGGCTCAAAAGCAAAAACGCCTACGCTTCGCCCCTCGCCGGCAACGGCCATTTGTACTTGATCGACGAAGCCGGCATGGCCCAGACCATTCGGCTCGGCGCAAAAAAAGGCGAAATCGCCAGCCAGTTCGAACTGGGCGAACCCGCTTGGTGCACTCCAGCATTAGCCCGCGGCGCCCTGTTCGTCCGCAGCGACAAACACCTGTGGAAGTTTGCAGATTAGCACGCTCGTGCAGTCAGGAACCGAGGAGTCGATTGAAGGCTTCGCGGCCAATTGTGGGCAAAACCGTTACAACCATTACCGACGCCATTCCCCATTGCCCCGCACGCGCTGGCTTCTCCACAGCGCACGTCCGCCCCGTTCGGTGTGATGCGCACTTCGGCTGGTGCATTGAAGCTCGTGCTAGCTGCCGTTCGATCTCAGGTATAAGGATAGTCAACGATTCCCACGGTCGCGCCTGCGCCGCGCCGCCGATCCACCGTGAAATCGACATTACTATGGACCTGAATCGCAACCAGTTTTTTTTCATCGGTCTTCTGGTGCTGCTAATCGGCATCCAGGTGAAGTACGTCGGCGCCTACGTGCTGAACGGCCCGACCACGCAATTCCTGGCCGACCGCACCGGCAACTCGAACGGCATGACTTCGCTCTTCGCGACCAGCGGCTTCGCCGCGCCGCGCAAGGTGCTCACGCCACCTGAGTGGCTCCCGTGGTGCCTGATGTCTGTCGGCTCCGTGCTGTGTTTGCACGCGCTCGCCATGCCCAAACCAGGAGGTGGTTAACGAGTAAAGTGATGAACGCTTCGTATTGCGGCTCGACGATACGGCAGTCCGGTTGCTTGGCTCCGAGTCAGCCGCTGTGCCGGTTATCTCTACATTGGTGTCACCCTATATATAAGGATGCGTCGGCGGGCGCGTCAGAACGTGATTTCGACTGAAATTGGCTGGTTTTTCAGCGCGCCGCGGCACTTCGGCCAGTGCTGCCAAAGCTTGCAGGTCGGTGGTCACGCGGTTATCATCGAAGTGGGCCGTCGTGTCGCGTTTTTGTGCCGGGCCCGGCTCTCGCCGCGCCCCAAATCCGGCCTGTGGGCCCACCTTGAGGGCAGGAGGTATCTCAATTCATGGCCACACCGCGTCGCATCAAAGTGAACGATACAGGCAAAGTGACGGTCGTCACTTTCAACGACTCGAAGATCATTGACGAGGCCGAAATTCAGGAATTTGGCCAAGAGTTGTATGACTTGGTCGAACGCGAGGGCAAAAAGAAGATCATTCTCAACTTCGGCCATGTCGAGTTCCTTTCAAGCGCGGCCCTGGGCAAGTTGATTGGTTTCGACAAGCGGGTGAAGCAGCATAAGGCAGAATTGGTCTTATCCAATATTCGGCCAGAGATTTACGAGGTGTTCGCGATCACAAAGCTCACCAAGCTGTTCGTGATCAAAGATGACGAGGCTGACGCGCTGGCGGCGATGTAGAGCAAGGCCATTGAGTTCGGTTGACGCGAAGGATTTCGCGACGAGGTCGAGCAGCATTGCAAGGCAACTTGGTTTTTCTTGCGAGTGAGGTTTGGGGTGGAGCTCGATCGTGATCGGCGGAGCGCTGAGTGCATGTCGGAACACCGCTGGACGTGGACCTCGGACCGCAAACTGCCCAGCCGCAAGGGCGCTCATCTCGACCTGCTAGAAGAGATTCTGCAGGAGCTCGAGCGGCTCGGCTGGAACGGCCGCGACTTCTTCGGCATTCAAATGGCCCTCGAGGAGTCGCTAACGAACGCAATTCGCCACGGCAACTGTTGCGATGAATCGAAGCAGGTGCACGTTGAGTGCAAGCTGAGCCCCGAACAGTTCTGGCTGCGCGTGACCGACGAGGGCCGAGGCTTCAAGCCGCACAAGGTGCCAGATTGCACGGCCGATGAGAACTTAGAATGCCCTGGCGGCCGTGGCCTCGCGCTGATGAAGGCCTATATGACAAGCGTCGACTACAACGACCGCGGCAATTGCGTTACCATGGAGAAAACCCGCACAACCTGACCGACTCGGGGGGCAGAATTGACCGAAATACCTCGCGAAATCGCGGGCAATTTGGCTGCTCGCGAGCAGCCGCCGGCCTTGCGAGGTTGGCCATTCAAAGTCAGAATAGAGTCTAGCTGATCCCCTGTAGCTCAGTTGGTAGAGCAAGCGGCTGTTAACCGCTGGGTCGTAGGTTCGAGTCCTACCGGGGGAGCTCTTTTTTTCTCTTCGAAATACGGCGACCGAGTGGTTAGCAGCAACACCCGGCAAGTTTGGCCGGGTGTTTTCGTTGGTGCAAAGGAATTCGGCGGGCGGCTCTCAATGCGTCAGCTGCGAGAGATTGGTGCCGCGGTCGCCTTCTGGATTGTTCTTTCCATTGGAGTAAGAATTCTCACACTGTCTCGTGTTTCAGCTGCAGTTTGGTGAACAGCCCGCGTAGTTTCCGCCGGGCCAACTAGTTTCAGAATACTTCATGGGACCAGAGCTCGAATGCGAGTTGCGGCTGGTTGTGCTGTTTGCGGCCGCCGTGTGGGCCGGAGCACAGAACCAACTTGCCGGTGGCGGTTCGTTCCTGACGTTGCCGGCACTAATGCTCACGGGCCTGGACGCGCGGGCCGCGAACATCACTTCGACGGTCGCGTTATTCCCCGGTCAGATCACAGGTGGCTGGATGGCCCGCGAGCTGACGGCAGGTTTGGAGCAGCTTTCCTTCCGGGCTCTGGCGACAATTAGCCTCGTCGGCGGTGGACTAGGTGCCGT
>JAXMBH010000001.1:0-411366 GCA_046349975.1 Pirellulales bacterium | reverse complement strand
CAATTATAAGACCTTCGTGGCCAAATGAAGGATCCGACCATTGAAACACAATCGCCCCATAGCCGTTATCGAGTTCACGAACATCAGCTCCGGCCTTCTGGGCAACAAAGTGATCCATTGCAGCACGCTCGCGCACAATTGATGACAAATTCAGTCAACTGCTGGCGCTAACCGCCGATTTGATACATCGCGCGGTCGGGGCGGATGAAGTCGATGGTGTTGATGCCGTGGGCGGGGGCTTTGGCGCGGATGCAGTCGCGGACTAGGTTGGCGAGGGCATCGTCGCTGGAGCACAAGGTGTCGGGAATCTTCGGCGACGCCGTTGGGCCGTATTCAGGCCTGGGGTGTGTAAAAGGTTCCTGACACCTTTTTCGGAGGATGGCGCGGGCGTCCCATTCGGCGGTGGAGAAGAGGCAGTTGCGGACCTGGCCTTCGGCGGTGAGACGGAGGCGGTCGCAGGCTTCGCAGAAGGGTTGGGATACGGGTTGGATGAGGCCGATGCGGCCGCCGCCGTCGGTGTATTCGAACTCGCTGGCGGGTTGGCTGGGATGCGGCGACGAGACGGGAACCAGTTCGCCGAATTCGGCTTCGAGCAGTTGGCGGATCGTGTCGCCGTCGAGCACGTCGCCCGACTGCCAATGCTGTTCGGCATCGAGCGGCATGTACTCGATGAATCGCAGCTCGAGGCCGCGGCGGCGGGCGAACGCGGCGAGCGGAATGATTTCGTCTTCGGTGAGACCTTGAATGGCGATCGAGTTCAGTCGAACTTGTTTGAAACCGACGTCTTGGGCGGCGGCGATGCCGGCGAGGACGCGGTCGAGGCCGGCGCGACGCGAAATTTTTTGGAAGGTCGCTTCGCTGAGCGTATCGAGGCTAATATTGACGCGCTGGAGGCCGGCGGCGCGCAGGTCGGCGGCTTGTTCGGCGAGCAGGATGCCGTTGGTCGTGAGAGCGAGGTCATCGATGCCCGGTACATCGGCCAGCATGCGTACAAGTTGGGACAGGCCGTGTCGCACGAGCGGTTCGCCGCCGGTGAGCCGCAGGCGATGCACGCCCAGTTGGGCGACGACGCGGACGAAGCGTGTGATCTCTTCGAACGAGAGAATCTCCGACCGCGGCCGAAACTGTACGTTCTCGTTCGGCATGCAGTAGAAGCAGCGAATGTTGCAGCGATCGGTGACGCTGATGCGCAGGCTGGTATGTGTGCGACCGTGGTGGTCGATGAGCGGCGATTTGTTGGAGATGCTGGTCATCGTTCAGCGCACTTGGTCTACGTAGCGAAGAGGGGGAGAGTGGGCGAAAGGGAGAGGGGGAGACTGAATCGCAAAGAAAATGCCTCCATCAAGTCTCCCCCTTTCCCCCTCTTCGGGTCTCCCACTCTGTCTTCATCTCCCCCTCTGTCTTCAAACCGGGGTGTACCCATTCCGCCGTACCGTCGGCCCATTGTTCGCGTTTCCAAATCGGCACATCCTTTTTGAGTTCATCGATAAGCCACTGGCCGGCGGTGAAGGCATCGGCGCGGTGGGGCGTACTGACGACAATCGCCACGCTGGCCTCGGTAGCGGGCACTGTGCCGAGCCGGTGGGTAATAAAGCATTCTAACACGGGCCACCGCCGGCGGGCTTGGGTTTCAAGTTCTACCAGGCGGCGTTCAGCCATTTCATGGTATGTTTCGTAGCTCAGGGCGACGGTGTGCTTGCTGCCGGTGAATTCGCGGGTGGTGCCAAGGAACAGGACAATCGCGCCGGCTTCGGGATGCCGGGCGCGGTCGAGCAGTGCGGCGGTGTCGATTGGGAGGTCGGTGAGTTCAATCATTATTTCAGCCACCGCTTACAGGTGGGATCAGCGCGATATCGGCATTTTCGGCTAGAACCGTGTGGCTGTCGACATACTCCGTGCCAACCGCCCAAAGCGACAGCGGCACGATGCGGCCCAGCGCGGGCACGAGCGCGATCACTTGCTCTTGGAGTTGCGCGACCGTGGCGCCGGGGGGCACATCGAGGCTTAACTCGTTGACACCCGCCAGCTCGCGTGCGACGGCAAAGAGTTTCACGCGCACGTTCATGTGACCACCAATGGTGTGCCGGTGGAACGCACGAGGTCGCCGACTTCAGGCATGAGGCCGTAGGCGAGTGCAAGAAGTTTGATTGGGTGGACAGTCGGCCGGGTGGTGCCCTGCTCCATTTGCATTTTGCAGGTGCTGCATTCGGTGGTGCCAATTTGAAAGTCGCCATCGCGGACGGTGGACATGAGTTCGAGACCGGCCCGCAAGCTGGCGCGATAATTCTTGCGGTTGATGCCCCACATGCCGGCGATGCCGCTGCAGCCTTTTTCGATGCGTTTGACGCGCAGGCCGGGAATCAAACGCAATAAGTTTTCGCCGGGCGCACCGACTCCGAGGGCCCGCAAGTGGCACGGCAGATGGTAACCGGCGGAAATGCGCTGCGGATAAAAATTGAGCTTGAGCCGGCCGCGCTGGTGGAGTTGCCAGAGATAGTGGCAGGCCTCCTGAGTGTGCTGGGCGACGATGATGGCGTCTTCATCGTCGTCGAGGATCATCGGGTATTCGTGTGTGAGCGCGAGCACGGCGGCCGGCTCGGTCGCGACGATGGTGTACCCTTGCCGCACCGATTCGGCGAGTGTCGCCACATTCTGGGCCGCGACGGCGCGGGCGGCGCCTAGGGCGCCGGCTGCGATGAGCGGCATGCCGGCCTGTTCCTGGTCGTTCCGCACGTACACGGCGATGCCGTTGTGACGCATGACAGCGACGAGCGCTTGGCCGAGTTGTGTATCGAAGTGGTTGGCGTACGTATCGACGAAGTAGACGATTTTCTCGCCGGCCGTGCGCGGCGGATGGTTCAGTCGCCGCAGGGCCGCTTGTTGCAGAAAGCTGCGGCGCGCGAGCCGCGGCAGCTTGCGAGCCTGGGCGATGCCGGTGATCTTCTCCAACAGCCACCGCGCTTGTGGATTGGTGATCATCCAATTTGCGACGCCCGGCAATCGACCGCCGAGCGACGCGAGCAAGTCGACGCGGGCCAGCAGCCAATCGCGCATCGTCATGCCGTTGGTGGCGACGTACTGTGCCTTGGCCTCGAGCATGAGCTTCGGGATATCGACGTTCGATGGGCACTCCAGCCGGCAGCTGTGGCAATGCACGCAGAGGTCGGCGACTTCTTTGCACGCCTCCTGTACGAGCGTGTCTTCCGGTAGCCGGCCGGCGAACAGGCCGCGAATGAGGTTTGCTTTGGCCCGCGGAGAGGCCTCTTCGCGCGGGTTGATGTGGAAGATGGGGCACATCCGCACTTCGGCGGACATCTGCCGGCACACGCCGCAGCCGTTGCAGGCCTTGGCGGCGGCGGCCATCTCTTCTTCGTTCCAGGTCAACTGTAATTCGACCGGGCGACGCGAGGCGCCGTTCTCCGATTCGCCCTGGCCGTTGGCCGACTCCATGGCAACCGCCGGCGGCAGGGGGTCGGGCCGAATGTGCTGCGTCATCCGAGTCGGCGCGATCGGCACGACCTTGCCCGGGTTCAGGAGCCCATGCGGATCGAAGATCTGCTTCAGCTCGCGAAACACGTTCACGAGGGGCCCGTACTGCCGTGCGAGAAATGGCGTGCGGCTGAGACCGGCGCCGTGCTCGCCGCTGATGGTGCCGCCGATCTGCCAAACGTGTTCGTAGAGCTCGGCGGCGAGCTGCTCCATGGTGCGGAGATCGTTTTCCAGCGACAGATCGAGAAAAGGCCGCACGTGGAGCTGGCCTTGCGCGGCATGGCCAAAAACCGACGCCGTGACCTGCAACCGCTTTAGGGTATCTTGCAAGTACCGCAGGAAGGCGGGCAGTTCGTCGATTGGCACGGCGATGTCTTCCACGCCAGGCGTGGGCCGCGAATTTCCTTGCGAGCGGTGCAGCGTGGGGACGAACCGCTGGGCGAGTCCCCAGTAAAGCTGAAAATCGGCTTCGTCTTCGGCAATGTAGGAAGCCGCCGCGAGGTTGCTCGCATACTGAATTTGTTCGATGAGATTATCGAGCTTCGCGTGCAAATCATCACGCGTGCTGGCATGATATTCGACGAGCAGCATCGCTTCGGTTTCGCCGGGAATCAACAGTTCATAGCGAACATCGGCCTCCCGCGCCAAACTCAAGTGCCGGCGGTCCATGAGGTCGCAAGCCGACGGCCGCGATTTTGCGATTTCGAGGGCCGCATGAGCGGCCCGTTCCAAACTTTCAAAGAGCAACAGTGCGCAGCCGCAATACGGGGGCAGGCGATCGACCGCGAGCGTTGCTTCGGTCACGAGCGCAAGTGTGCCTTCGCTGCCGACCAGGAGGCGGGCGAGGTCGAGTTGCCCGTTGTGAATGACGTCGTCCAATCGATAGCCGCAGCGATTCACGAGGCTCCGCGGCCGGCGCTCGTCGATCGTTCGCTGATTGCGGTCAATGAGGCCCGCTATGGAATACACCAGACTGCGCACGCGGTCACTATCGGCCGCAGCATTGCGGTGGGGCTGAGCGTTGCCACTTTCATTTGGGTGGCCAGCGAGTTCGCTGCCGATTGTTTTTGTCGCTTCGGCAATCTCATGTTTGCCGACTCGATGCACGCTGCCATCGGCCAGCACGACTTGCAACTCCTTCACATGCTCGCGGGCGGAACCATATCGGGGCCAATGGCTACCGCCGGAGTCGATCGCGACCACACTGCCAATCGTGGTGACGCTGCGCATGGCGGGGTCGGGGCCGAACAGCCGCCCCGTGCGGGCCAGATATCGATTGAGCGAATCGTGCACGACGCCGGGCTGCACGCGCACGTGGCCGCCCTCGTCGGCGACGATGCGGCGGAAATATCGCGAGAAATCGAGCACGATTCCGCGGCCGAGCGACTCGCCGGCAAGACCAGAACCAGCGCCGCGGGCGTGAATTGCGAGATGATTTTCGGCCGCGTAGCGGACGGTGGCCACCACGTCGGAGAGCGTTCGCGGCCGCACCACTCCCGCGGGCCGCAACTCATAGATGCTTCCGTCGCTGGCGTACAGCTGCGTGTAAACGTCATGGCAGAGGACATCGCCTTGCAGCAGCCCGCGAAGATCTTCCTCGATGCGCTGCTGTTCTGGGTCCATGCGTGACAATTTCGGGTTGCGGATTTCGGATTGCGGATTCGGTGTTCTTCAATCCGCAAACCGAAATCCACAATCCGCAATCAGAACATAAAATGAGTTGATCGTCAGAGAAGGGTCTATGTAGTTGCTTCCACCGCTGTCGCCGGCCGCTCCTTGAGCCGCGCGGCCATTTGTCGATAACGCTCATGCGTTTCTAAGTCGAAGCCGCCGTGCAGTTCAATCTCTTCGAAGCCGCGATACTGCGCACCGCAACGATAACACGTGAGCGACTCGCCCATCACGATGTAAAGTACGAGGTCGACAAGCGCCGTGGCGAACAAAATCGCAAACGACCACAGCACCTGGTAATTCGCCCACGCAATCGTGCTGGCGATGAAACCTAACACCACCAACCCGACGCCGAGTTTCTGAGGAAAATCCTTGCGGGCGTACAAATCGATACTAGGACACACGAGGCAGCGGTTCAGGCGGTTGCCCGTAATCGCCTCGGCCGGAATGGCGATCTTCTGGTGACACTTCGCGCAGTCGAGCTGCTGCGTATCGGCGGCGACATCATCGCGCACCGCTTGGTGACACCCTGGGCAGTGATAAGTGATGTTCATGGACAAATATAGCCGAGCCGTTCCGGCTCGGAGTGAAATTGCGCGGCTCCGTCGTCGCTCTCGTAGAGTCTTACCCGCCCAACCGGAAGCAATGAGAAACCACCCAGCGCGGAGGGCTGGGCTATGTATCGCAAGGCCTTAATTATAGGGGATACGCCGACTGGGCCGACAGTAGCAGGCCGGTCAATTCACCGACGAACACGCCAATCACCGCGACATAGAGGATGCCAGTCGCGCTTTGCGTGTTGGGAATTTTAAGGGTTTGCCACGCCATCCAGAGTAGTCCCAATACCCCCAACAAGCCGAATAACCAGCGCAGAGCGACGAACAACAGCCAATCAAACGGCAGGCTGGCGCGATGCGACACTTCGAGCGCGAAGCCGGCGCCCGCGACGATCATCTGGAGGAGCACTGCGACCGCCGCGGCCGAGATCAGCCGCCGGAGCGGTTCCAACTCCATACCTGGGGCGTTGAGATGCCAGTGGCCGAGGAACATACACGCGATCGTGATACCGAGGGCGAGGCCCGAGGTGGCAATCGAGACGGCCCGCAGTGCGGTGAGGTGGGTGCCGGCCACGATGACGATCTCTTCCGTGCCGCCGGCGGTCGGCTGCGAATAGTCATGTTTGACGATGGAAGCGGCCATCAGTGCCGCGAGCAGCGAGCAAATGGCCACCAGCTGGATGAGCACGACGCCAGCCCGCTTGGCCTCGTACAACCAAGTTGCGGCGGCTAAGAAACTCAGCCCGGCGGCGAGTCCGGCGCACGCGGCGGCGGGCATGTAGATCGACGCCAACAAGAGCGCCGCGAGCGTTGTCAGCCCGAGCGTCACATATAAGTGATTGCGATAAAACCCGCTGAACACTTTCGAGGGCGGCGTAATCGCCATGCCGACTGCGAGGCCGAACGCCAGGCGGAGGAGGAATTGGGAAAGAATTGCCATTGTGGGCGGAAAGAGTGGGAGAGGGGGAGAGTGGGAGAGTGGGAGAGTGGGAGAGTGGGAGAGTGGGAGAGTGGGAGAGTGGGAGAGTGGGAGAGGGGGAGACTTGTTGGGCGCGCTCATGCTTCCACAACAATCTCCCCCTCTTCCACTCTCCTTGTCACCCGCTCTTCCGCTACCTCCTGTCTCCGTAGATCAAGGTCATCACTTCCGATCGGCTCGAGAGACTGGAGCGGAACAGGCCCTTCATTGCCGAGGTCACACAAATGCTGCCCGGCTTGCGGACGCCGCGGATCGTCATGCACGAGTGGGTGGCCTCGATCACCACGGCGACGCCTTTCACATCGAGCTCTTCGATCAGCAGGTTGGCAATTTGCTCGGTCATTCGCTCCTGCACCTGCGGCCGATGAGACACACTTTCCACGACGCGGGCCAGTTTGCTCAACCCCACAACCTTACCGTTCGGCACATACCCAATGTGGGCCACGCCGGTGAACGGCAGCAAATGGTGCTCGCACATGCTGTTGAAGCTGATATCGCGGACGAGCACCATCTCGTCGTATTTCTCGGTGAAGAATTTTCGCAAGTGCAGATTCGGCTCATCGTGGAGGCCGCAGAAGAGTTCCGCGTACATCCGCGCCACGCGGCCGGGGGTTTCGCGGAGGCCTTCGCGATTCGGATCCTCGCCCACCGCCGCCAGAATCTCGCGGACCGCCCGCTCAATGCGCGGCAAATCAACCTCGCGAGCAAGCTTCGGCGAGACCTTCCCCTCGTCGTCTGCGAGCTCACCGGAGATGCTGCCCAGATCGCGCGAGGGAGTAGCCGCGCCGGCCGCAGAATTATTCGGATTGGCCATGATCTTGTCGTTTCGTCGCAGAGTGTGATCGTGTTAGCTTCCTAACCGATCTTACGAACCGAGTAAGAGCAAGGTCAACTGACGAATCGTAGGCGAGTCTCTCCGAGACTCGCATCAGCAGAGTGTGCAGCAGCTGGATTTGACCATTCGAAAGTAGCCCTAGTGCTCTGTCACCCTTAAGAATTCGGGCGCCGGCAATCAGCCGCCGGGCGCTAGGCCGCAGTTCTTGACGCCGCAACCGCGGGCTAGCGCCCGGCGGCTAATCCGAAAATCAAGATGTGATAGAGCACTAGGTGCGAGTTTCGGAGAAACTCGCAGGGGCGGAGCGTGCGGCAGTTGGAATTGCCTATTCGAAAGTAGCGGAAAGCCCCGCGATGCGAGTTTCGGAGAAACTCGCCTACGGTGGGCAGTGCCCACCCTAACTAGTTTTCGCTAAACGTGGGCGGAAAGACGAGCGGCGACTTCTTCGCGGGCTGCTCGACCTTCTTCGCTGCCAACCGCTTCACCTGCGTGAGCAGAATCTCGGCCCGTCGACGCACTGAGTGCTCGCCCAACAACTCGAGCTTCACTTCGGAGCAGAGCGGCAAGGCGTACGCCGCCAGATCGGTGAGCAACCCCAACGGCAGTTTGTTTGAGAGCATATTTTCGAGTTGCTCGGGCAACTCGCAGGCACACGGCAAGTGCTGGCGGAAGGCATCGATCAGCTCTTCCTGCACGCGGCTGCGCTCGCAGAGCGAAGCAAAGTCGTAGTGATCATCGACGAGCTCGACCTGGGCTTGCCGGAACGATCGCAGCGGGTCAAGTTCCTTGATGATCTTCACGCGCTGCAGGCCCAGGAGCAGCAGGTTGTACCGGCCATCTTCGAGCCGGTGATGGGCCACCACTTTTCCCAAACAGGCATGCTCGGCGATCGGCGGGCGGCTCTCGTAATCGGTCTCCCAACCCGGCTTCAGCACGGCCATGGTGATGAGGCCGTCGCCCGCCATTGCATCTTCGAGCATCTCGCGATAGCGGCCCTCGAAAATATGCAAGGGCTGCATTACGTGCGGGTATAGCACTAAATTTGGCAGCGGGAATAAACGCACCACGCCCGCGAACGTGCTCGCGTCAAAATTGAGCTCAGCAGCATCCCAAGGCGACATGGAACGGTTACCTCTTTAATCTCAGACAACGATTATTTGCTGCGTGTTGGGTGGCTGGGGCGGAGTCTTCGAGGCCCCAGAACAAAGTACACTGGGTCATCGCAGAGCCTCTGCCCCAGGCACCCCAAGTTTCGTTGGGTAGCTGGGGCGGAGTCTGCGACGCCCCGGAACAAAGCACGCTGGGGCATCGCAAAGCCTCTGCCCCAGGCACCCCAAGTTTCGTTGGGTGGCTGGGGCGGAGTCTTTGACGCCCCAGAACAAAGTACGCTGGGGCATCGCAAAGCCTCTGCCCCAGGCACCCGGCTTCGACGCCCCAGAACAAAGTATGGTGGGGCATCGCAGAGCCTCTGCCCCAGGCACCCGGCGCAAAGCCTCTGCCCCAGGCACCCAGAATTTCTCCACGTTAGTCATCATCGTCGTGCTCGATCACCACCGGCGGCAGTTCGACCGGCGGATCCAACCAAATTTCGGGGATCAACTCCGGATTCAATTCTACGCGCGGGTACTCGTCGGAGCTGGCCGCCACATCGGCGAAACATGCATCGAGCTCGGCGAGAAACTTCCGCACATCCAGGCCGCAGCATATGGGCCCGTACGGTTCGATATAGCCCCGGCTGCTGCCGTACACCTTGCGAGCGCCGCGCGTGTTCCCATTGCCAAAGTGGTGCAGCGCGACGGCCGCCTGAATCAACCCTTTGTAAAACAGCCGCAACTCGCCGCTGTAATTTTTCCACAAATCTTCCCACACCTCGTGGGCTGCAAAAAACTCGCACGCGTTGAAGCATGCGATTCCCTGCAGATACAGCGGATCGTACTCGTCCGCGGTCGTATCCATCGCCATGATCCTGCACGCCAGCGGCGCTTTCGCGGCCTAGTCGCGACGCATGAAGATCTGGATCACATACCAGAACAGCAGCGCGACGGAGGCGAACAACGCCAGCGACGCGGCCACATATTGATCGGTGCGATAGCGATGCAAGACCTGCGAGGTGTAGTACAAAATGTATCCGCTCGCGAGCACGACCATCGCCCACGCGAACCAGACACCAATGTTCAGCCCAATGAAGATACCGACCACGATCAGCGCCAGCGCGCTGATTGCCGCCAGGCCAAGAAACGGCCCGAGGAAAGAAAAGTCCTGCTTCGTGATCAGTGTGAAGGCGGTCAATCCGCCAAAGATGACGAGCGTCGTGACGCCGGCCGCCGCAATGACATTGACGTTGCCGACGCCCTGAATGTCGATCGTTTGCAACTGGGCGATCGCCAAGAGCGGCAGAAAGATGACAGCCTCTGCGAGGACATACAGCCCAAGGCCGGCATACTGCATGCCGCGCGAGGACTCCGACTGCGCCCAGCGATCGGCAATGAAGCTAACCAGACAAAATGCCCCGATGACCATCAGCCACGAGAACCGCGAGCCGCCGAGCAATTGCAGCATCGTGCGTTCGAGGCCCATGCTGAAGAAGAGCCACTCGAGCGCGACAAACGCGTAAATTGCCAGCATCAAGTGCAGGTACGTTTTGCGGATGAACGTGCGTCGTGCATCTGCCGGCGCGTCGATCGCCATTTCGCCGAACCGCGCGTAGGGCGTGTTGGCTTGAAAATCGGCCGAGTTCATCGGCGGTCCCCTCAGTAAAGTAGTTGTGCGCGGCCCCGCAACGGTGCGCAGGCAACTGAATAAGTCTAGGTCTGGCCAGAACTAAGGTCAAGATTCGTGGGGTTTTACGGTGAATTCCACCGACCGTACGCGGTAACTTGACACCGGCCCCGGGCCTTCGACAATTGGCCCTGGGAACACTTGCTTTCGCACAAGCGAATCGCGTCGCCGAGCGTCGGCGGCGACGCCAAATCGCCCGCTACTGGCCTGTGGCCCAATCTAATCTGCCCAACCGAAACTGCGCGACACTCACCACGCTCCCACAACGCACAACATGCCGTCCCCGAAACGTGTCTCCCGCACGAAAAAACACGCGGCGAAAGTCGTCTCCAAAGGCACGATAAAGACCGCGGCCAAAGGCAGTCTACGGCGCGCGAGCACTGTCACGAAAAACGGTACGCCCACGCAGCCAGCGGTATCCATCAAGAAGGTGAAGGCGCCCACGTCGCTCACGCAGCGCCGCGAACAAGCGGGACGCGTCATCGAGCGACTCAAAGCCGATTATCCCGACGCCGAATGCGCGCTCGAAAACGAAACACCGTTCGAGCTGTTGATCGCGACCATCCTGTCGGCGCAGTGCACCGACGCGCGGGTGAACATGGTCACGCCCGAGCTGTTCCGCCGCTGGCCCAACGCGGCCGCGATGGCGAGCGCGCCGACGCCGGCGCTGGAGAAGGTCATCCAGAGCACCGGCTTCTTCCGCAACAAGGCGAAGAACATCAAAGCGGCGAGCCAGGCGATTGTCGAACGTCATGGTGGCGAGTTGCCGCAAGAAATGGAAGCGCTGGTGTCGCTGCCGGGCGTCGGGCGGAAGACGGCGAACGTCGTACTCGGCACGGCATTCGGCATGGCCACGGGCATCGTTGTCGATACACATGTCACCCGCCTTAGCGCGAGGCTCGGCCTCACGAAGCAGACCGACGCCGTCAGAATCGAAGACGATCTCATGCAGATCGTGCCGGAAGAGGAATGGATCAACTTCTCGCATCGGCTCATCCACCACGGCCGGCAGATTTGCGTGGCGCGGAAACCGAAGTGCCCTGAGTGCAGCATGAATTCGTTTTGCCCGAAGGTGGGTGTGGAATTGTAATGCGAAATGTAATCAGTAATTACGAACCGAATGGAGACCCGCAGTCGCACGGCATTCGGCGTCGCCGCCGACGCTAAGCCCTTTGCTCCGACACCTGTCACCTGACACCCGACACCTGCTTTCTTCCTGAACCCTGACCCTCCGAACCCTGAACCCTTCCCCGCCCCTCCCCAATGATTCTCTCCGGCGCTGCCATCCGTGAACGACTCGGTCGCGACATCGTCATCGACCCCTACGATGAAACCCAGCTCAATCCCAACAGCTACAACCTCACGCTTCACAATGAGCTGATGATCTATGAAGAGCTGATGCTCGATATGGCCAAGGCCAACCGCGTGCGCCGGATCGAGATTCCGACCGAGGGGCTCGTGCTCAGCCCGCACCAGCTCTATTTAGCGCGCACCGCCGAGCGCACCACGACGCACAACCTGGTGCCGCAGATTGAAGGCCGCTCCTCAATCGGCCGGCTCGGCCTGTTTGTACACGTGACCGCCGGCTTCGGCGATGTTGGCTTCAGCGGCTACTGGACACTCGAGATGTTCGCGATTCACCCGGTGCGCATTTATCCTGGCATTCCGATCTGCCAGATCTTCTACCACGAAGTCGCCGGCCCCATCGAAGAGTATTGCAGCAAATACCAACACAACCGCGACATTCAACCCAGCCTGCTGTTCGAAGAGTTAACAACCCATCGCAAGCACGACCCGCAGCTGCCGCTCTTCGGCGGCGAACGCTCGCATGGGTAACGGAACGGCACCGCCTGCTTTTGGGGAGGGGTTGGGTGAGGTTCGGTCGCGCTTCGAACGTGGGAATAATGTCATCGCAGCGCAAACTCCGCCGGCGGCGGGCACACGGGATTCACCCACTGAATGAGCGCCGCGCAATTCGCACTCGCCGGGTCGTCCTGCATGTAGCCGCATATCGGCCGCACCGCCATCCAGCCGTCCTTTAGGTGCACCGATAACACGGAGTCACTCCGCTTGCCCGCCACGACTTCCGCCACATAGTCTTCCGGCGACATCACCGCCGCCACCGCGCCGTAGCCTGGCAACCGGCTGCCGCCCACCATCCGCCACAAACACTCTGCGACCACGAGCGCCCGCGTTACATCGGTGAGCGCGTGGGCTAAGGAATGATGCTGATGATCAGGACTTACGAAAACATCGGCGCCATACAGGGTGTGTCCCTGCGGATTGTGATCGGCAAACGTTCCTTTCGCGGTCAGCACATCCCACGGATCATCCGGATGAAAATCGGTCATCGTGAGCCGCAACGTGAAGTGCACGCCCACCACACTCGCCGAGGGCGAATGCTCGCACACATACTGCCCCTGCGGATACACAGCGTGATGCTCGCTCAACTCTCCGGCCGAATAGGGCTCATCGTGCGGATATACCCGCCGGCAAAGCTCAGTGATCGCCCCGAAATCGTCGACTTGCATCCGGCGAATTTGATAGTGAGTGGGGTCGAACGTCATTCGTCAATTCCTGTCAGCCATCAAAGCCACAAACGCAGGCGATAATGCGTGTAGATGTTTACCTAGTCGATCCGCAGATCTGCCGTACGCGGCTCCAACGGCTAGTACGCCGTTCCGCCACAACGAGCCTGGTGATCCTCTCGAACTGAAAGTCAGCTGGAGAAAGGCGGTCTATAGGCTTGACCAGCGGCTTGTGTTGGTCGACGGGTGATGCGGGCACGCTAGTTGAGAGCTGATAACCAGTCTCGATTTCGAGCAGCCAATTTCGCTGCCAGCGAGCCGAGCAGACCGAGCACCGCTAAACCGCAAGTTGTCGGTTCGGGGACTGTCATCATCTGCATGCTGCTTCCGAGACCGGGTGCCACGTTAACTCCAAAATTCCTGCGCCACAAATCGTATCGTACCGGGTCTCCGAAGAACTTCCGCCAGTAAACATAGTCGGCCGCGTTTACCCTTCCGTCTGAGTTGAAATCTGCGCTCAGCGCTTCCGATGTTGCCTCGATCGAAAGATTATCGACTCGAACGACCGTGTGGTCGGAGTTGGCAGCGAATTGGTTCGCACCGCTAAGAAATCCAAAAGCGAGTGGCGCGGTGAAATCGGGATGGACGCTGGAGTCGGTAGTGGCCGTCGCAAGGTCGGTGACCAATGAAAAGCCATTTTGTGTGAGATCGCTGCCAGTAGCCGTTTGAAAGACGCCTGTGTTAGTTGGTAGGCCGCTAAAATTGACGTAATAGCTGCCCGCTTGAAAGATAAGAATATCACCGGAAATCGATGTCGTTTGCGTCGGCGTATTGGTGAGATAAACGTCTTGGCTCCAGCTCACCGATTTGAGAATGCCGTCGGATGCGGGATTCCATGAAAACGTATTTCCGACGAAGTACACGGCGGCCGAATAAAACGAATGAGTGGCCGGTGCATCCGTCGTTACGACCAAGGCGCTACCTGGGTTTCCGTCGCTAGTCGTTTGCGAGACATCAACCGTTCCGCCGCCCGTTTGATACGTAGAATGCGCGTAGTCGCCAAGATTGAATGTGGAATCTGAAAAGGTCTTTCCCGTGGCAAGGGATGGTGCTGCAACAATGGCAACCGAGAGAAGAAACTGCCAAACATCAAAGGTGACTGAGTTTTTCATTGGGTTCCCCTGGTTTCAGCGCATGGTGTCGATCGTGATTCAGCAACTTGCCTCCACTCGTGGCGCTAACCGCGCCGCCTGCAGGTTGGGTCGGTTCCGCGCTCCCAGTACACAGCACGCGAATATGCTACCACAGCCGGCGACGTTCACAACCAGTAATCAACTACGAAAAATGCCAGGTTGCGAAGGCCGCGAAACGCTCTTTGGTCAGGCTTATGCCGCCGCGGCACTTAGCGTGGCCGGCGAACAATGCCAAGAGGCAAGAGTCGACTATTCTCGCGGAACAGGATCTGCGGAAAGGTTTTTCGAGAAGTGCGCAGCGCGCGTCGCGGCGGGCGTCATGGTGGCCACGGATGATCAACTGCGGAACAAGTGCGCCGCCCTGCCGGCCAGACAGGGCCGCCCTGCAGGCCCCTGGATCCTCGCGGCTAGCAGATCGCGCCTCCCCGCTTACATCACCGCGAAGTAGTTTTCGACCGCAAAGTCGAAATTTTCCGGCGTGAGCTTTGCCGGCCGGTTCGTGTAGCGGCAGAAGTTGAGAATCTGCAGCACGAGGTCACGCGGCTGGCAGCAGCGGAGCGGGCGATTTGCCGCCCGGTAGTGCTTCTGCATGAGATACTCGACCGCCGACTCGTCGTACTCCACACCTAATTTGCTGGCCATTACTTTCAGCAGCTTGCGGAACGAGTCTTCATCGGGGTCGGTCACTTCGATCTTGTACGGGATACGCCGCAGGAACGCGTCGTCGACCAGGTCCCGCGGTTCGAGGTTCGTCGAGAACACGATCAGCTGATCGAACGGCACCTGAATCTTCTTGCCGCTCGCCAGGTTGAGGAAGTCGTAGCGCTTTTCGAGTGGCACGATCCATCGGTTGAGGAGTTGGTCGGTCGTCATGCGTTGCCGGCCGAAGTCGTCGATCACGAGGGTGCCGCAGTTGCTTTTCATCTGCACCGGGGCTTCGCTGACGTTGGTCGCCGTGTTGAGCGTCACTTCGAGATGATCCATCGTGAGTTCGCCACCCACGACGATTGTCGGCCGACGGATGCGGACCCAGCGGTGGTCGATGCGGCGATTGTCGAGCAGTCCTTCGTTCGCGGGCAGCGGCATTTCCTCGTGCATGCCGGGGTCGAACAGCCGCATGATTTCGCCGTCGATGCCGATTGCCCGCGGGATCCAAATCACCTGGCCGAAAGCCTTCGTAATTCGCTCGGCGATGCTCGTTTTGCCGTTGCCTGGCGCGCCGAACAGGAACATGCCGCGGCCGGAGTTGATCGCCGGGCCAAGTCGCAGGAGCATCCGTTTGTCGATGAGCAGGTCGTCGAACGCGCGGTGCAAATCTTCTTCCGTCGGATGCTGATCGACCAGCGTCTGTCGCCGTACGCTCTCGATATACGACGTTAGCGGAACCGGCGCGGCGCCGAAGTAGGTGCAATGTTCCGCGAATTTCTTCGCCCGCTCACGGCCCAGCTCGGTGAGCTGATACACATAGTCGTTCATCGGCGCGGCGCCCTTGTGAGCCACGAGCCGATCTTGCTTCATCGATTGCAGCAGGGCGTCGACGACGCGAAACGCCAGCTTCAAATGATCGGAGAGCAGTCGCCCGGTCGCTTCCGCGCGGCCGTTGAGAGTTTTGAGGATGAGCGCTTCGACTTCGCCATCGGTGAGCCCGGCAGCGGCGAGGGTCTCGGGCTCGAGCGGCATCCACTCGCCAGTTTGCTCGTTCGTTCCAGCAGTGGGCGAAGCCGTTTGAGCTGGCGGGGTTGCCAGTTCACTCGCTGGTCGCGATCGCGGTAGCGACTGGGCCATCGTGAGCTGATGGATTCGATCCATCAGTGCATCGAGACGGCTATTGTCGTCGGCGGGCGCAGCCTGGTTTTTGGCAGTTCCGTTCGGATTCATGTCAGCATCAGCGCACGCACGGTTTTGAAAGCAAGAAACACCTGCTTTTAAAACGTAGGTCGCGGCCGCACCGCGGCAAATCCGAGGCCCCGCAAAGCGTCCGGTTGTAGCGATCACACCAATTTCGCCGCGGGCACGCAGCACTTCCCAGGACAACAATACCCGCCGCCACCTACAGCGCGTTAGACTGCAACAGCAACTCGCGGCCCTGTGCTTCCGCTGCGGTGGAGCTGAATTCACCAGAATTCGGCCCACATTTCCCTGCCCCCGGCTTCTCACCCCTGCCCCTTGCCCTCTATGAAAGTTGTCATCACCGCCGTCGGTCCCGATAACCGAGGCTTGGCCGATCCGATCGTCCACTGCGTTACTGGGCTCGGTGCGAATATTGCCGAAATCCAGATGTTCGACCACGACGAAGAGAGCGTCTTTTCGATGCTCACGCGGATCGAGCTCGAAGCGGCGCGGTACGACGAAGTGCGGGCGGCGATGGCGGAAATTTCCGGTCGTACGAAACTGTCGATTCGCACCTGGACGCCCGACATCACGAACCGCCGCCCGCGGCTGGCGATCTGCGTGACGTACCGCCCCGAACCGGCGCTTGCGCTATTGCGGGCAATTCGCGACGACCGCATCAAGGCCGACGCGTCGCTAATGATCGGCAACCGCGAAGCCTGCCGCGGGTTGGCCGAGCAGTTCGAGGTGCCGTGGTTCAACATCGCCAAAGACGCCGACAAGGATGGCGGCACGCCCGATGACGAGCAGATGATCGCCCTTTGCGACGAGCACGAGATCGACTTCATCATCCTCGCCCGCTACATGCGTGTGCTGCCCGCGGTGAGCTGTTGGAAGTACGCCGGCGGGCGGATCATTAATCTTCATCACGGCCTCTTGCCGAGCTTCCCCGGCATCCAGCCTTACCACGAAGCTTACGCCGCTCGCATGCTCACGTACGGGGCGACGTGCCACTTCATCGTTCCCGAGCTCGACGCCGGCTGCCAGATTATCTACCAGTCCACATTCACCGTTCCGCCCGGCATGCCGCGCGACCAGATCATCCTCCGCGGCCAACAAGACAACGAACCCCATTGCCTGGTCGAAGGTGTCCGCCGCGTGGTCGATCGCGAAGTGCAGCTCCACTTCAACCGCGTGGTGGCGAGGAAATGAGCGACGCCGATCTCCATGGCGAGCATCGTGGCGAGGGGGAGCGGCATTGGCCCCGAGCCTTGTCACATCCCACGCCAACTGGCGACAAGCCGGCTTCCGGGCAAAGCTTTTGGCACCCTCCGCTCTACGGCCACACTCCGACGGCCTGGCTTCTCTCCTGGGCAGGTATCACTGTCTCTGGCGGCGTCTTCGGTTTCCTCGCGGGAATATTAATGGTAATCGAAGAGAGGGAGTCGATCGGACTTACGGTACTGGGCAGTGTTGCTGGCATCATCGTTGCCGCATTTTTCGGGGCGCCGGTCGTCGTCAATGTGGCTGTCGTTGGTTGGCTGTTCTGGTTATCTCGCTTCCATCGCGTGATGCCCGCACTCGCCGGCGCCAGTACCGGTATGATCTCTACGGCCATGCTGTTTTATGGAAACCGAGGTTTAATAGCTTACGAGTGGCAGGTGCTCGCGATTATCGCCGGCGTGATTGGGGCGCTTGGCGGTTACGTGCCCGCTCGCTGGTACTGGAGGAAGCGAGTCAGTCCTGGGGCGCTCCATCAAGGTAGTTCCGGCTGGCAATTCTCGTTGGGCGATTTGTTTGTGCGATTTACGGTGGCTAGCGTTTTACTGCTGGTTTGGACCGCGATCGTGCGCTGGATGATAGCTTCGGAGTAATGGGGGTGTTGGATAGCGTAAGACGGTACCGGGGACGGCCCGGCTCGCTGTCGAAATGGCGATGCGTGCGGCGATATAATAAAGAAGCCGCCGGAGTTGCCTCCGACGGCTTATACTTGTTACACGCGGTGGTCGGTGATGTCGCGAGGCTTGGCCCTTGTCGTGCCAACGGTTAGGAGCCTGGCCCAGCGCATCGCCGGCCGCCCTATTTGAGCGCTCTCGCCACCGCGAGGCCGCTCAAATACCTAATCATTTCGCGGCCGACTCCTTCTTGGCCGTCGCCAGCTGCGACTTTAGGCGTTCGTTCTCCGGTTGATCCTTTAGCAACAACTCGAGGACTGGGATCGCCTTGTCGTACTGCTGGGTTTTCATGTATGCGGCCGAGAGGCCCCAAGCAATATCGTTCGGCGCGGGTTCGAGCTCATAGGCGTGCTCCCACACCTTGATCGCTTCGTCGGTCTTGCCGATGTCGTTCAGGCAGCGCGCCAAACCGTTGAGCGGACCGCCGGCATCCGGGTCGTCTTTCAACAGTTTCTCGAAGCAGGGCTGCGCTTCTTGCGGATGACCCTGGTTCAGCAAGCAGAACCCCAGGCCGTTCATCGCCGCCGCATGATTGGGTTGTGCCTTCAAAATTTGACGGAAGGTCTTCTCGGCGGCCGCGAAGTCATGACGGAAGAATTGCTTCCAACCCTCCATATTGAGTGCATTGAGAGCGGCGTCATCCTTCCGCGCCGGATCACCTTTGTCCGCCGCTGCTTCCGGTTCGACCTTCGGTTTCTCAGCCGCGAGCTTCAATAGTTCGTTGGGATCCTTGTCGCCGTTTTCCTTGTACCAGGCTTGGTAACCCTTCGGGTTGGCCTTGAAGTTCGTGCCCGAGTATTCCTCGACATAGGCGGCCGCGTATTCACGAACTTTGGCCTTCTTGTCGTTCATGCCAAGGTCGAGCACCTGCAGCACCTTGGGATGCTTGCTGGGCAACGCTTTGCTGAAGGCAAATGTCTTGAGTAAGCCCGTCTTTACCTCGACTTCCTTAATTTTTGGCCAGGCCGTTTTGACGATGTCGAAACCTACTTCTGGATCGAGTTGAGTTAGCTCCGGTCCGACGGCGAACGCCGTATGCATGTGGTCGCGCAGTCCGGTAAGTCGCGTGACCCAGGCGGCCGTATCGACCGCCTCTTTCTCCGCCGGCGGTGGAGCGGCCAACGTCAGCCATCCGGCGATGGCTGCTAACAATGCAGTTGCCATAACACATCCTCCTACAAGAAAGAACAAAAAGAGCCGGCGGACACGTCGTCGCCGATCATCCTCGCGTAGTGTGTTCGTGAGCAGGCCGCCCGAGTCGGTAAGGGCCGAACGCAACAGGGCATCTTCGTCCGGCTGTGGGGGGCTGGTGGAGCTTTGCTCGACGCGTTGCGAAGCGCTGTTCATATTCGTGATAGCTTCCTGAATCGACGTACAACCGAATTGGCTATGTTGGGTAGCGGGGAATCAGACAGACTTGATAATTCGCGCTGCCTCATCGGCCGCGGGTTTGCCTTCACTGACGGCATCGTGGATTGTGCCGCGGACTTCCTGCGTCTCGGCAATCTGCTGGCGAAGCGACTCAATGACTTTGTCGAGGCGGGAGCGGACCGTGGGGTACGACACGCCGGCCTGTTCGGCAATGTGTTTGAGGTTGCCGCTGGCGAGCACGAAGATCTCAATGAATCGCTGGTGCTCGATGGGCAGATTGGCGAGGCGAGGTGTAGGAAACGCGGCCTCGATCGAGATGCCGCAGCCATGGCACGTCATGCGGCTGACGGCCATCGACTTGCTGCAATAGGGACATTGGTTCGTGGGAGGCACAGGGTGGCCTGCCTTTCTATTCGTTAATTCTCTAAGTCGATTTATTTACATAAAACGAAACAAAAGTCAATAACTATTCAATTTAATTGAATTTGAGTCAGGCCAGCGGCCCTGCTGGCCGCACCTGCCCGAAAATCGTCGCAACACTATACGCACCAACTGTTTATAACGACTCAACGGGGCGCTCCAGGTGTTGAATTCAGAGAGCCGATGAGCCGCTCGGCAGGTTGCGAAAAACTGCTCTTGCAGCCGGCAAAATGCCTCCGTAACATCCCGCCGCCTGCCGTCTCGGCGTGGCACTGCTTCTACCTCATCTGCAAAACACTTTTCACTGCGCCGCTCGCGAACCGCACTTCACTCGCGCTTCGTCGACGGCTAAGGCGCTCGAATCGGAACACAGCGCGATAGAACTCCGCGACGGCTATCGGTCTGCCGGTAGCGCGTCGTGTGCGCACTTTTCGAATCGACGGAGTAGTCATCCATGCGAACTCGCCCCCAATGCTCGAGCGTTGCGAATGTCGCGCGACGCATCATGCAACGTGGCACCCATGGCGTTTGGTTGGTTTCGTTGGTTGCGGCGCTGCTCGGTCAAGCGAGCGCGGCGCGTGCGCAGAACGTCACGATGCCGCCGGCTGAGGCGCCCGCGATGGATGTCGGCGGCGGCGCGCCCGTCACTGACTACGGCGCCGTGAATTTCTTTTCGCAAGACCTCGGTACGGTGTTGCGATTGCGCTATAACACCGAGAGTTATGGCCAAGATCAGCGCGGCAACTTCGACATTGGCTCGATGCAGGTGTTCACGTTCGACGACACGGCTGCGATCCTGGATGGCCAAGTCACCATGAATGAAGTCAACGGCGTTGGCTTCAATGTGGGCGCCGGATATCGCTGGATGGACTTCCCGTTCTATGCGGCTGATACGGGCCGGGTCGAGGGCGTGGGCATTTTCGCGGACGGCACGCACACGGATGCCGGCAACTTCTTCCCGCAGATTGGTGTGTCGGTCGAGTCGCTCGGCGAGTTGTGGGACGTGCGCGGCAACATGTACATTCCGCTCGGTCCGCAGGACAAGATCGGCAACTTCGAGCCGACCGGCGTACTGGGCTTCTCAGGCAACTCGATCTCGCAGCTAACACGGGCGGTGGTTGACTCCTCGTACACGGTTGGCGAAGTGGAAATTGCCCGCCGGCTGGGCGCCGAACGGGATGCCTGGGCATTTGCCGGGCCATATTTCGTTACGAACGACAACGACGACGCGGCCGGTTACCGGATCGGTGTGCGCGGTTACGCGTTTCCCGACCTCCTGTTGCAGGTGGCGGTGAGCGATGACGAAATCTTCAAGACGAACGCGTCGTTCCAGGTGCAGTGGTTCGTGGGCCGCACGCGCAGCAACTTCACGCCCGCGGGCGGCGTGCCTGACCGCATGCGTGAGCCGTTTATGCGCAACGACTACGTAGCGCTCAGTAAGAGCACAGTCGCAGGCGCCGGCACGGCCTTGCGCAATACTGATGGCACCAACATTCGCGTGGTGCACGTCGACAGCAACGCGGCGGCCGGCGGCAATGGTACGGCCGAGCATCCGTATAACGAGCTGGCCCAGGCGAACAGCGGCGGCAGCCAGATGGGCGATATCATTCTCGCCCATGCGGAAAGCACGTTCACCTCGAATCTCATTCTGCAGAACAACCAGCGGCTGTTGGGCGAAGGCAACAACTTCAACAATACGGTCACGACGCTGGAAGAAGGCACGATTTCGCTGCCGGCGTCGTCGCCGGGCGCGATCTCGCGCACGCGGCCGATCATTGCCACGGCGATGGGCGACGCGGTCACGCTGGCGGTGAGCAACGAAGTCGCCAACTTGGACTTCAACGGTTCGATGGACCGGGCCATTGCGGCGCCCACGGTTGGGGCCGGCAATCCGAACATTCATGACCTTACCATCAGCAACACGACGGGCGACGCTATTTTCTTCGCGCCGACGACGGTCACGGATCCGAGCAACGGGGCGAACCTCATCGTCCGCGGCAATGCCACGATTCGCAACGTGACACTCGACAACATTGGCGGCAGCGGCGTACACATCAATTCGTATACGCCGACGGACGTGACGCAGTCGAATGTAACGCTACAGGAAGTGATCGCGCTCTCGAACATTTCGAGCTCCGACGGCACGGGCCCGGCCCTCAACCTCGAGAATACGCACAGCGGCACCGGTCGCACGACGACGGTCACCAACTTCAACTACGACGGCGGGTTCAGCAGCCAAGGCGGTATTCGGCTCAACAACTTCGACGGCACGTTTACCGCGTCGAACAGCCGGCTCACGAACGGTGCGCTCACGAGCAACGGCGTGAATATCGTCGGCGATACCGACGGCACAATCAACTTCCAAAGCACCGTTAACTTCGACAGTCTCGACGGCACGGCATTCAACGTTGATGGCGACGTCGGCGGCACGGACAGCATCGGCGGCACGATCACGGTCGCCAGCGCGATCAACAACGACACCAACCGCAGCGTGTCGGTGCGCAATTTGGCGACGGGTGCGAGCGTTTCATTTAACGGCAACATTACCGATACGGGCACGGGCGTTCTCGTGGCCGACAACACGGCCGGCAACGTAACGTTCGTCGGGGACCTGGCGATGACCATCGACACGGCCGCAGCAACGGCGGTGGCGGTCACCGGCAATGCAGCCGCCACAAACATTGATTTCGCGGGCGATGTGAATATCACGGCGACCGATACCGCGAACGGCTTCGTCGCCACGGGCGGCGGTACGATTTCGGCCCCTGGCACGGTGAACACGATCTCGGTCGCGAGCGGCCAAGCCCTCAAAATCACCGACATGAATATCGCCTCGGCGAGCGTGCGGTTCGGCGATATCAATCGCACTGTCGCTGCTGCCTCGAGCGCGATTCAGCTAGAAAACAACACGAGCACGGGCTCTGGCTCGATCGTCGTAGGCAACACCACCGACAATGTGGGCGACGCCGGCACGATCGAAGCAGGTAACGGCAACGCAATTCTGGTGAAAGACACGGCGAACGCCTCGATCACCGGCTTGATCGTGAACAAGACCGGCACGGGGGCCGGCGTCCGTGTCGAGAAAACGTCGACCGCTACGCAGACCACGAATTTGAGCGACCTGCGGGTTAGCGGCGGCGAGGAAGGCATCAATACGGTCGGCGGCGGCACCGGCGGTCTCACGATGACGGTGAACGACACTACGGTGCAAAATCAGACCAGCATCGGCATGCACTTCAATAATGTTGACGTGACGACTACTCCGATCCAAGTGAACAACACGACCGTCGACGGCGATCCCACGATTGCCGCGGCACGTGGTGTCGTTGTCGAGGGCAGCAATGGCTCGATCACGTTTAATAATGCGGTGCAAATCAAGGAATGGGGCAGCACCGACTTCGAAGTCAGCGGCATTACCACTACGCCGACACCCGGTACGATCAGCTTCGCCGGCGATATCATCAATTCGAGCGCGGCGAACGCCCAAGATACCACCGGACGTTCGGTGCACATTCACAACAACGCGGCCGGTACCGTCACGTTTACGTCGGAAAGCAGCATCGACGACAGAAATCAGGGCATGCTCGTAGCTCAGAACACGGGCGGCACGTTCACGTTCTCGGGCGACAATAACTTTAATACGGGTACGAACGACGCCGTTACGCTCGATACGAATACCGGCGCGTCGATCAGCATTGGCGACCTGGCGATCACCACGAGCAGCGGTCGCGGCTTCGTCGCGACCGGCGGCGGCGCGCTGACCGTCAGCGGCTTTGCCAACACGATCACGCGTACGGCTGGCGGTGTCAGCGGCGCTGCACTCGACATCGAGAATATGACCATCGGCGCCGTGGACTTTGAAAGTGTCAACGCGACGGGCGGCCAGAATGGTATTCGCCTGGTCGACAACTTGAACGGCGCGACGCCTGGCAGCATCACGATCGGTGACACGGGCAACACCGCGGGCCAAGGTGGCACGATCACGGGCACGGCCGATCAGGGCGTGTTCGCACGGAACTCGAATGTTACGCTCAACGGCGTGACGGTCACCAACGCCGGCAATGCGGCAAACGAGAACGCTGTCGAAATCACGCACACGAATGCAACGGCGATGAACGCCAACCTCAATCGGCTGACGGTCACCAACGCGACGGCCGCGCGGGACGGCGTCGTGATCGACGGCACCGGCGGGAGCGGCACGTTCAACGCGAATGTGCAGAACCTCAACGTGAACGTTACGGGCGACGGCTTCGTGGCCACGAACGGCGTAACGCTTACGGCCGGCGGCACCAATACGATTACGTCCGGTACGGGGGTTGGCCTCAGCTTGAGCAACGTGGCGATCAGCAACACCGGCGCGAATTTCCAGAGCGTCAACGTGACTGCCGGCGCTACGAACGCAATCAACTTGACGAACGTCACCGGCGGTCAGATCGCCGTTACGGGCACTGGCACGACCGATGCCTCTGGCGGCACGCTCACGACGACGGGCGATGCGATCGTGCTCAATAACGTCACGAACGTTGATCTGAACAACGTTCGCGTTGCCAGCTCAGGTGGCCAAGCAGTTAACGTCGACCATACCGCGGGCGCGACGGGCGCCATGGATGTGACGCTGCAGAATCTTGAAGTTGTGTCCTCGACGGGCAACGGCATCAACGTGCTGTCGGCCAACAACAGCAATGCGTTCAACTTGCGGCTCAATTCGAGCACGAGCAATGAGAGCGTGGTCATGAGCCACACCGGCTCGGGCGCGTTCGGCTTGCTGGTGGACGGCACCGACGTTACGACGACGGGCACCGACGTGGCCTTCTCGCTGGCGTTCAGCGGCTCGGCTCAGGACGGCGATGTCACGATTCGCAACAACAGCAGCTTCCAGGCCGACGACGCCTCGGCGTTCAGCCTCACCGGGACGAGCACCAATGTTGACGTCGAGCTGGCGCTCAACAACGCGTCGTTCATGAACAACAGCAATACGGCGCGGACAGCCAGCATTGTCATCAACGGTGGCGCTACGCTCAATGCGAATGTCGAGAACAACACATTCTCGAACTCGGGGTCAGCGGACGAGTACTACACCGAGAGCAATGGCTCGACGAGTCGCGTGAACCTGAACCTGGACAACAACACCTCCACCGGCGTGTACCACTTGTTCACGGCAAACCAGGGTACGCCGACCGTGGACTTCAACTTCGGTGTGGTCGACCGCGACAATGCCGATGCGAACAACGCCGGTACGGTCACGTTCGATCCGGCGATCAACCAGTTCGAAGACATTACCGGCCCGGTGCAATCGCCGACAGTGCCGTAATCGAGGTCGCCGGGGCGAATGGAAGGCGTAGCGTGCTGAATTCGCAAGAATTCAGCAAGATGCCGGCACGATTGAAGTCTTGCGAATTCGGCTACTCGAATTGGAATCGCAGCCGGGAGCGCAATCAGCGGCCGCGGCGCGCACTCATGAACGAGATCGCGCCAATCAACAGCAGTGCGGCGCTTGCCGGCTCGGGTACGACGGTCGAACCGAGCCCGGCGTCGGCCGCCGCGCTGAGCAGTCCGCTGCCGCCGGATGACGACAGCAGGCTCGAGCTTTCGCCAGCGGCCAGCGAGCTGGCCATCAGCGGTTCGACTGCGGAGAGTGCTTTCGCGACCGCGAGCGTGTCGTTGATGCGATACGCTCGCTTGATGAAGACCTGCAGGCCTTCGGCCGTAACGGGCACGTCGCTGAAGGCGAGGTTGCCTGAGCCGGCGCCGAAGTCGGCGTCGGAAGTGCGGTCGACCGTGTTGAGCGCCATGATCTTATTGATGGTGCTCATATCTGAAATCGCGGCGAACACGGTAAAGTCGGTATCGAGGAACGAGTTATCCGCCAGATTGACGAAGAAGCTGCTCGTGCCGGCATCTTGATTAGTGCCGCCCTGCCCGTCGCCCGGTAAGGCGAGTGCGACGGTACCGACCGTGTTCGACAGGCCGTTTTCAGCAGCCGGCTGGCCGGCGACGGGATCGAACGTGAAGACATTCTGCACACTGTCGATCGTCGGCGAGGGGCGTTTTGTGGCGGAGAAGAAGCCGCCCATTTGCAGCACGAAGCCGGAGCCGTCTTGGTTCTTGGCGGCGCGGTTGATCCAGCTGCCGAGGTAGTTATTGTTGTCGACATACGCCAGGAAGTTGTTGGCGTAATCGGTCAGCACGGGGTTGTTCGTGGGGTTGATGACCATGTCGAAGCTGCCGACGGTGGTTTCAAACCGCACGACCTGCTGAGCGGCGGAGGGCATGGCGAGCGATACCAATAGACCGAGCGAGGCAACCGAGAGAGCAATTCGAGATCGCATGCGCAGAGAATGAACCGAGGTGAGAATCGTGATGCGGATCCGCGAGAGGCCGCTGAACCTTCAGGCTAATCGGCCGTTACAAATCCGTCAAAAAATGGGCCCGATGTAACGATTATACGGGCGGAGCGGCGCGGGGAAGGGGCGGGACTGCGGGAATACGGCACCGTCCATTTGAGTGTGCGTCGCGACTCGATAGGACAGCCAGCCCCCGGCTCTGCTGGGGGTTCTCGCATGGCGAATGCGGTTCGGTGCAAACCCCCGGCAGAGCCGGGGGCTGACGGGGCGCCTCGCATCATCACGAAGTTTAGAAGCGGTCTGGTTCCAGCAGCTTGAGAAACGCCCGCAGAGCCGCGGGGTGTGCGGGCCAGGCGGCGGCAGTGACCAGATTGCCATCGACGCAGGCGTTGTCGTAGCCGGGTGCTGGTTCTTCCCAAACCGCGCCCATTTGTGTGAGTTCCGGCTTCACCGCGGGATATGCTTGGCAGCGGCGACCGGCGACCACACCGGCGGCCGTCAGAATCTGCAGGCCGTGGCAAACTGCCGCAATCGGTTTGCGCTCAGCGGCGAAGTGACGCACGATATCGAGCACGCGTTCGTCGAGCCGCAGGTATTCTGGCGCTCGGCCGCCGGGCACGAACAGCGCATCATATGATTCGGGCCGCACTGCATCGAACGTGGCATTGAGACGGAAGCGGTGGCCGGGCTTTTCGCTGTACGTTTGGTGCCCCTCGAAATCGTGGATAGCGGTGGCGACCGATTCGCCGGCCGACTTGCCGGGACACACGACGTCGACCGTGTGGCCCACCGTGAGCAGGGTTTGGAAGGGGACCATGATCTCGTAGTCTTCCACGAAATCGCCGGCGAGCATCAGGATGCGTTTGGATTCCATGCTGCTGAGTATATGCGGGTCTGGCCGGTGGTGGAACTTCGCCGATCAAGGATAGTCGCGAGTGAAAGTGAATGGAGTTGCCGTAGTCAATTCACTTGGCGATGATAGGCGGGAGCCGGCGCCGCCAGCACGCGGCGGGAATTGAGGGGCGAGCGCGAAGAGCGTGGCGTGTCGCCAAGAGCCTCCGCCATTCTGTTGATGTTGGATCCTGACGTAGCCCGTGAGTGGAAACGCCGATGTCGCATTCAGGTTTCGATCGCACATTGTGCCGCAAGTTTATTGCAGCGACGGCAGTTTTGTGGCCAGCCTATGCGGTGGTGAATGCGGATGACCGCCCTGTCCCGCGGCCCATTCGCGTTGCCATTTATGCCGACGAGGGCGCGTCGCAGGACGGTTCGCCGGCGGTGCAGAAATGCCTGCCGTCGAGCGAGGGCTTTCATGTGGAAACGCTCACGGCTGAGCAGATCCGCAGCGGCGCGCTCGACCATTTCGAAGTGCTGATCCAACCTGGCGGCAGTGGTTCGAAGCAAGGCTCCACGCTGGGTGAAGATGGCCGCGAGCGCGTAAAAAGGTTTGTGGCGGGCGGCGGTGGTTACATTGGCATTTGCGCGGGGGCGTATCTTGCCTCGGCCAATTACCCGTGGTCGCTTGGGCTGTTAGACGCGCAAGTGATCGACACCAAGCACTGGGCTCGCGGCAACGGCGATGTCACGCTCGCGCTCACGGAGCGGGGCAAGAAGGCGCTGAAAGCCGACGCGGATTCCTGCACGATCCGCTACGCTCAAGGTCCGCTGCTTGGCCCGGGCGGCAAGGACGATATCGAAGATTACGAGCTGCTGGCGACGTTCGATAGCGAGATCGCCAAGAACGGCGCTCCGGCCGGCGTGATGAAAGGCACCACGGCAATCGCGCGGGGCAAATATGGCGAGGGTCGGGTGGAGTGCTTTAGCCCGCATCCGGAGAAAACGACCGGCCGCGAGGGGTTCTTGCGGGCGGCGGTGCGGTGGGTGGCGAATACGACCGGCGACAAAACTAGCGATTAATTGTCGCAGCACTGACTAGCTCGCCGCTGCTGCCACCGACTCTTCCGGCTTCACTAGGAAATCGGGCAGCCGCTGCACGCGGCCTTCGCGGTCGATGCAGGCGATGGTGCTCTCGCCCTCGGCAATAAGTTCTTGGCCGCGGAGGACGCGGTATTGATGGTCAATGCGGGCGCCGCGGGCGCGCACCGTGCGAATCTGGAGTCGCAGCACGTCGCCGAAGCGGCTGGGGCGGTGGTACTTCGCGTTGATCTTGTTCACGACCAGCAGGACGCCGTCGCGCTCGAGGTGGGCGTAGTCGTAGCCGAGCGCGAGCAACTGCTCCACGCGGGCGAGTTCGAAGTACTGGAAATAGTTCGCGTGGTGGACGAAGCCTTGGGCATCGGTTTCGTAGTATCGTACGCGGATTTCAGTTTCATGGTCGGGCAACATACATTCTCCATCACCGGTTGCTCCAGCGCGCTGCGTGGGAGCACAAGACCTCGCGTTCGGAGGCGAGCACACCCGCAACTGCCGTGTTGCCGGAATATGGCGGCGCGGAGCGTCGCGGTGTTGTGTTCCGAAGCAGAGCCCGCCACGGCGGATGTTCGACGTAGGAACAAGGCACTGGCCACCGTTCGGATTCGCTTGGTCGCCCGACCATCGTAGCGGGTTCTGGTCGTGGGACCAACCGCGGTCGAGCGATGCGGTGAGTTGCAAAACGGCTGTAAATGCTTATAGTTACGGCACAGGCACGGCGTGGCGGGCCGGTGCTCGGAACAGTCGACATTCGGTCGCCGACCGGCTCTTTGAAGCAAGGAAACCAGCATGAGTACCGGTGAGGGCATTGGCGCCGGCCAGGGGACCGATTTTGCCACGGCGCGAGGGCGCGATTATCCGGCGATTCGCCAGTTCACGGTGTTTCTCGAGAATCGGGTCGGGCAGCTGCTGGATGTGGTGCGTCGGTTTGAAGGCAGCCAGGTGCGGATTGTCGCGCTGACGATCTCCGACTCGACCGAATGTGCGCTGGTGCGGTTCCTCTTGAGCGATCCGGAAGCCGGTCGCGAGATTCTGGAGCGTGCCGGGCTCGCGCTGGTGGAATCGGACTTGATCGGCGTCGAGCTGCCGGATTCGCCGCAGCCGATGCTGCAGATTTGCACGGCGCTATTGGCGGCGGAAGTGAATATCACGCAGATCTACCCACTGTTGTTCCGTCCGACGGGTCGGCCGGCCGTCGCGCTGATGGTCGACAATATCGAAATCGCCGTGGAGACGCTGCGGATGAAAGGCTTCCACGCGATTAATGAAGATGAATTGAAGGAAACCTAAGAGTTGCGAGGAGCGAGGATCGAGGAGCGAGTAGCTGCATTCGCTCGATCCTCGTTCCTCGTTCCTCATAACTCACATGCCCATCCAAGTCACTTGCCCAAATCCGAAATGTCTAAAGCGCTTTTCGGTTGCTGATAAGTTCGCCGGCCAAAAGGGGCCGTGCCCGAAGTGCAAGACGATTATCACCATCCCAAAGAAGGAGGAGGAGGTCGTCATTCATGCGCCGGAGCATTCGGAAACCGGGGCGATCGACGCCACGGGCCGCAATGTTCTGAAGACATATAAGCGCAAGGATACCAAGTTTCAGCCGCTGGTGTTCACGACGGTTGTTGCGGCGGTGCTGGTCGCGGTGCTGGTCGCACTGGTGTTGCGCGGTGAAAAGGGTAACGTCAGCATTTACCTGCTCGCGGCGGGGGCGATCGTGTTTGGGCCGCCGCTCGCTTGGGCGGGTTACACGTTTTTGCGCGACCCGGAACTAGAAGCCTACAGCGGCGTGCCGCTCATCATTCGCTCGCTGGCCTGCGGGCTCGTGTACGCGTTGCTGTGGGCATTGTTCGTATTTCTGGGACAGCGATTCTTTGGCCCCGATGCGATGGCCAAGGGCCTTGAGATTTGGCAGATGGTGGTGTTGATCATTCCGGTCTTCGCGGGCGGTACGCTGGCGGCGTTTGCATCGTTCGATCTCGAGCCAGGAAGCGCGTTCTTTCATTGCGCCATGTATTTCGCGGTTACGGTGATCCTGCGCCTGGTGGCCGCGCTGCCCGCGGTCCCTGGATTGGGGCACGCGTAATTCGCAGGTCATTAGGTTATAGTAGCACTTAAAGTGCGCGCATTGGTGATCGCGGTTGCCGCACTCCGCACTCCGCAGTCCGCACTCGTGTCCTCAATCTACGACATCCCTGAAATTGGCCGAGGCCGCGGCGCGAGCGGGCGGTTGCGGATTCCCCCGGGCGTCGACGTGCCGCTCACGCCGCGCGTGCGGCGGCTAGTTGACACGGCCGGCTTTCGGCGGCTCGCGCAAATCAGCCAGCTTGGCCTCGTGCGGCTGGTTTATCCCGCGGCCAACCACACGCGGCACGAGCATTCGCTGGGCGTGTTTCTCGCCGCCATTGATTACTTGGATCATCTGGCAGCGGACGATCGCTTCGCCGGCATCGTGTCGGCGAAGGATGCCGAGTTGTTGCTCGCGGCGGCCTTGCTGCACGATATCGGGCACTGGCCGTTCGGGCATCCGATCGAAGATATTGGCCTCGCCGAGGTACCGAGCCATGAGCATCTTGCGGCGCGAGAAATCACCGTGGGCCCAATTGCCGAGGTACTTGGCGGCGACTGGGGGCTCGACCCGCACGAAGTCGCGAGTTTAGTCGCCGGCAGGGTGAAGGATCAATCGAAACGGATCCTGCGGAGCATCCTGTCGGGCCCGATCGACGTGGACAAAATCGATTACCTGATGCGCGACAGCCTGCACGCGGGCGTGCCGTATGGCCAACATTTCGACCGGCGGCGGTTGATGAGCAGCCTGTGCCTGAATGAAGCCGGCGACGCACTCGCCGTCACCGACAAGGGCAAGACGGCGGCCGAAATGATGGTCTTCGCTCGCTATGTGATGTTCAGCGAAGTGTATTGGCACCACGCCGTGCGGTCGGCCACGGCGATGCTGCAGCGTGGGTTCTACCAGCTGCGAAACGACCTGGATATCAACGAACTCGTAACACTTGCCGAGCAGCCGTTCATCGATAGGTTGACGATCGCCAGTCGCGGAGCGCCCGCGCAAGTGCTGCTCGAAGGAATCTTCGGCGCCGAACGCGTCCTATACAAACGCTTGGCGCAATACAATTTCGTCGAAGAGCCCGAACTATATCGCCAGTTGGCCCGGCGGCCTTACGCCGAACTTCAGAGCGTCGCCGGACGAATCGCCGATATGCTAAGTACCGCCCTTCGCGACAAAATCGAACCGCATGAAGTGCTCGTCGACGCCCCGCCAACGCAGTTGGAAGTGGCCTTCAACATCGACGTTCACTTCGCCAAGCAAAACCGGTTCCGACCGCTCGGCGACATCTCACCCGTCGTGCGTACGCTCGCCGAGGAGCAGTTCGACAATTACGTCAAGCGGGTGCGGATATTCGTGCATCCTAGAATCGCCGACGAGTGTCGCGAGCTGGCAAGCTTGCCCGCGCGCCTTGCCGAGACTCTCGTCGATTAAGCAGTTGGGTGGCTGGGGTCGAGCCGAAGGCGAGTCCCCAGTGTGCTTGAGTCGAACTGTAACGCTCTGGGCGCTCGCGGCGCCACCACTAACCATTGTCTTACACCCCACGAAACGGCAGTTTGGTGAGACGACTCGATGAGCCGTGCCGAGCCTGCACGTCCGTCTCTGGGATGAGCGTACTCATGTCCGCTATGCCGATCGAAGTGATCACATTAGGGTCTGTGTCTTCCCTAGGCACCCGACGCAACCAGAGAAAGTCTTCGTCTACCCATTTCTACGCGCGAGGCGACAATAGGGCATCAGGAAGCCAAGAAGTTTGTATGATGGCCGTGCTACCGGACGGTCTAAGATTCTCGTTGACGCGCGATGGTGACAACAAGACACCGATTTTGAACCGACTGTGTGGCGTAACTGCTGAAACGGAGGCCGCGTAACGGACACGCGAGCTTAAACAGCCGTCGCCTCCGAAGGCACGTGCGTCCGCACCATCCGCCGCGAGACCGGCTGGATCTTCGAAGGCGCCAAAGTGGGCGCCCGCCGCTTCGCCAACGAACTGCGAAATTCCGCCATCTCACGGGCAGCCTGTTCCTTGGAGAGAACGCCTTTGGCGACCAGAATTTCGGCAATCGGCCGCTTCCTCGCGGTCTGCAATATGAGCAAATGCTCGAGTTGGGCTGGAGTCATCAGCCCTAATTCGAGGGCTAGCTCGCCAAACCGCAATTGCGGCGTCTCGCGCTGCGCGTGCAGGACATCGAACACCTCGGGCGCCGTCAGAATCCCTTCTTCCATCGCCAACTGACCGATTCGGGGCAGTGTCGCCAGCTGTACCTCGAGCGCAACCACCAATTGCTCGGCGGTAATCACGCCCTTGTTCTTGAGATACAATCCAAACTGCATGGAAGCACTTTCAACGACCGTTACCGTGGCGCACTTGGCGCCCTTAAACGATGCGGCTTCGCGGTCCATGCAATCGTAGACTAAGACTTCCGCCGAGTGGCGAAATCCTGGTGCCGCTTGTAGCGGATGCGCCGAATGTGATGAGCACGTCTCCCAATTCAGCGGCGTCACAGCGCACTCGATAATTGCCCAGATGGCTGCCATGCCGCGCGGCCGAGTCGATCGGCCGGCCGTCGCAAGCGCGTAATGTGACTGGCATGCCGAATATCCCGTGCCGTTTACGTCGTGAATGAACGAATTCTTGGTGTGAAGCTATACGGTCTTCGGGCAGATTGTCGATGACACAAACTAGTCCGGTATGTGCCGACTGGCCGGCAATGGAGGCGGCCAAGACCTCGCAAGCCCAGAGTGGAGTTGGGCCGAAATACACCTTTGCCACCCGGCGCAATCGAATCGCGGCGCCGCTGAGTCCTCCACGCATGTCCCCTGCCCGCCCGCATTACTTGTTGCAAGCCGAAACCTACCGCTCCGGCCACGGCACGCCTCGTTGGAAGTTCGCGCTGCAATCGGTCGGCGGCGAAGACCGGCTGGCCGCTTCTGATTCTGAATCAACCACCCGCCGCAGTCGGCTCGAACTGCTGGCGGTCGTACGCGGCCTCGAAGCGCTGGACCGGCCAGCCCGCGTCACGCTGCTCACGCGCAGCCGCTATGTAACCCGCGGCCTGCACCGGCAACTGAAACACTGGCGAGAGAACCACTGGCAATGGGAGCGTTTCGGCACGATGGAGCCGATTCGCGACTACGACTTGTGGCGACGAATTGACCGAGCACTCGAATTTCACACGGTGGAGTGCTGCATGTGGCAGCCCGAAACCACGGCGGAACGAAAAAGGCCCCCGCGAGCGGCGTTTAGCCCAAGGCGTTGGTCGCTTTCGGCGGCTTTGGCGACCGTCCGCCGCCGGCTAGCTACCCCTCTGGCGGCCCCCTGCCGGCCCTCGTTTACTCCCGCCGCATAAAACCCCAAAATAGACACCGCGACAGGCGGCCCCAAAAGGATGGGGAACCACCGACTGTCCACCGTTTTCTAGGAGTTTAGAGATGCAGACCCAACTTCCGTTACAGTCGATCGGCCCCGTGATCTATGGTTATCACGAGAACCCTTTCGAAATCCTGGGCCCGCATGAAATCGAACAAAACGGCCGCCGGGCACTCGCGGTGCGGGCCTACTTGCCCGAAGCCCAACGCGCTTGGGTCGTTGATTCGGCCCACGGAGCGACGCGCCCGATGCGGCGCATCCACCCCGCCGGCCTGTATGAAGCAGTCGTCGACACCCCCGAATTCCTGTTCGAGCAGGAGGACAGCGAGGTTGAATCTCGCCCGTCGATGCTCGCCCCACCCTACCAACTCCGCGTGACTTACAAATCTGGCGAAACCCACACCATGCACGATCCCTACGCCTTCCCGCCGATGCTTTCCGATTACGACCTGCACTTGCTCGGTGAAGGAACGCACTGGCGGAGCTACGAAAAGCTCGGCGCTCACCTGCGGACGATCGACGGTGTCGCCGGTGTGAACTTCGCCGTGTGGGCGCCGAACGCCGAGAGCGTGTCGATCATCGGCGAGTTCAACATGTGGGACCGCCGCAGCCATGCGATGCGGAAGCATGTGCCGAGCGGTGTGTGGGAGCTGTTCATCCCGGGCATCGGTGTGGGCACGCAGTACAAGTTTTCGGTTAAGCAGCGTGGCGGTCGAGTTGTCGAGAAGTGCGATCCTTATGGGTTCTTTGCTGAAGTGCCGCCGCGGACGGCGAACATCGTCAACGACCTCAGCGACTACGATTGGCAAGATGCCGAGTGGATTCGCACGCGGCCGCAGCATAATGCTTTTGACGCGCCGATCTCAATTTACGAAATGCACGTGGGTAGCTGGCGACGAGACCCGAGCGATCCCGATCGTTGGCTCAGCTATGGTGAAATTGCACCGGCACTGGCTGATTACTGCAAGCAGCTCGGCTTCACGCATGTGCAGCTCCTTCCGGTGAGCGAGCACCCGTTCACCGGCAGCTGGGGTTACCAAACCACCGGCTACTTCGCGTCGACGAGCCGCTATGGCACGCCGCAGGACTTCATGAAGTTCGTCGACACGCTCCACCAGGCGGGCATTGGTGTGATCATCGACTGGGTGCCGGCCCACTTTCCGAAGGATGACCACGGCCTGCGCCACTTCGACGGCAGCGCATTGTACGAGCACGAAGATCCCCGCAAGGGCGAGCACCCCGACTGGGGCACGCTGATCTTCAACTACGGCCGCAATGAAGTTCGCAACTTCTTGCTGTCGAACGCCTTGTTTTGGCTGGATAAGTACCATGTGGATGGCCTGCGGGTCGATGCCGTCGCCTCGATGCTATACCTCGACTACAGCCGCAAGGAAGGCGAATGGGTGCCGAACTGCTTTGGCGGACGCGAGAACCTCGAAGCGATCGACTTCCTCAAGAAGTTCAATGAAGAAGTACACCTGCAATACCCGGGCGTGCTCACGATTGCGGAAGAATCGACCGCGTGGACGGGCGTTTCGCGGCCCACGTACGTCGGCGGCCTCGGCTTCTCGCTCAAATGGAACATGGGCTGGATGAACGACACCCGCAAGTACATGCACAAGGAGCCGATTCATCGCAAGTTTCACCACGACGAGCTCACGTTCTCACTGATCTATGCGTTCACTGAAAACTTCTGCCTGCCGCTGTCACACGACGAGGTGGTGCACGGCAAAGGCTCGCTGCTCGACCAGATGCCGGGCGACCTGTGGCAACGGTTCGCCAACTTGCGGCTACTGTACGGCTACATGTGGGCGCACCCGGGCAAGAAGCTGCTGTTCATGGGCGGCGAAATCGGCCAGTGGACCGAGTGGAACTACAACGAGTCGCTGCCGTGGCACTTGCTTGAATGGGAATCACATCATGGTGTGCAGCGGTACCTGGCGGACCTCAACGCCGTGTATCGCCGCGAGCCGGCTTTGCACGAGGTCGACTTCGAGTGGACCGGCTTCGAATGGGTCGATTGCCATAACTGGCAAGACAGCGTGCTCTCATTTATCCGCAAAGCGAAGGATCCGAACGACTACGTGATCTGCTGCTGCAACTTCACGCCGGTGCCGCGCGTGGCGTACAACATCGGCGTACCGGAAGCGTGCTGGTTTGAAGAAATTTCGAATAGCGATTCGACATTCTACGGCGGCAGCGACATGGGCAACGCCGGCGGCATTCAGGCCGTCGCTAAAGAATGCCATGGCCGGCCGTGCTCGATGGCCGTTACGCTGCCGCCGCTGGGCATGGTGATGTTCAAGCCGAAGCGGTAAAGGCACAAGCCGGTCGATGTTTCGGTAGCGTAAGCGTGTCACGGCTAGGCCATCAATCGTTAGTTCCCTAGCTGAGTCTGCAAGCTCCGAATAGTCAGGAGATCGGATTTTGGTGAATCAACTTACTGTGTCGAGAGGTCGATGGCCTACGCCGCAGGCGTTGGACTCCAAAGCCCAGCGTCGACGCAGAGCGGCGCACGCTGGGTAGCGATGAACGATACAATACTTTTACGCTGAAAGCGTTAGACATCTGCGGCACGTCGTGTATAACTCCTTCAGAGTAAAAACGACTTCGCGGACCGATTGCCCAGGCTGCGCGGCTGCGCCACGAGCCTGGGCTCTGGAGTGAAACGCCTTCGGCGTTTATCGAGACGAGCACTCAGCTGTGGAACTTACCGGCCACATTGAACACGGTCAGATTGTGCTTGACGAGCCAACCTCCCTGGCCGATGGGACTCGCGTGCGCGTGAATTTGGTTCCCGATGAATCCGAGAAATCGGAGCAATCTCCTGCTTCCACCAATGCGATGTTAACCTTTTACGAACGCCACAAATCGTGGATAGGCAGCATCAAAGACGCGCCGCCTGACTTCGCGAGGAACCACGACCACTACATTCATGGCACGCCCAAGAAGTAGCTTTCTTCGCGAATTCGCCACAGACCGCGACGAATTGGTACTCGAGCGACTGCGCCGTTAAGGCACTACCCTGCGTCGCTCGTATCCGACTGTTCAATCTTATCCGGATCGCGTTCCCACTTGAGGTTCGAACCGGCGACGATGTCGTTCTGCAGCGAGCCCCAGAGTTCTTGCATGTGGCCGCGGCTCATGTTGTCGATGCCCGGCCAGCTGTTCGCCTCGCCGAGATAGGCGGTGCGCAGTTCGTTGAGCGGCATTTGGTGCTCGACCAGCCGCACGACGTATGCAATCGTGTGGTCGTGGTTGAGCATCGCCATGACCTGGCCGTCCTTGAGCTCGAAAATCTTGCGGATGAACTCAGGGCCTGCCGCCGTGAGGCCTTCGGGTTGGCTAAGCCGGAACGGCTGCTGCTGCAGCTGGCCGTTGGCGAAGCCGACTTCGCCGCCGGTGAGTTCGGCGAACGGATCGGTCCGCGTGACTTTGACCGAGGTGTCGTCGGCAAAGAACTGCGGCAGGGGCGTCTTCGCTTCTTCAGCCTTCTTGGCGACTTCCTGGGCATGCTTTTCAGCAAGTTCTGCCGCCTTTTGGAACTTCCAGGCTTTCACGACTTCGTCGCGCACTTCGGCGAGGGTCGGCACCTTGGCCGGCGTGTCGCTGATCTTCATCGAGACGTAGTAGTTGTTCTCGGCATCGAGCGTGGTCGTCGGTTCGTACATGTCGAGCACTTTCGAGCCGAACAGCATCGTGATCAGCATGCGGCCCGTATCCGGCACGCCGGATTTGCCAATGGGCAGTTCGCGGAACTGCAACACCGACATTGGCCCCGTCTTCGCGGCCTTCAGCCCGTTTTTCTCTGCCAGCGGCGTGAGGTCGGTCAGCGATTGCGGCGGTTTCGGGGCTTCCTTCTTCTCCTCCTGAGCAGCCAGGGTGTCGCCGAACCACTTCCGGTAATCTCCCTGCAATTGGCCTTCGATCTCGCTGCACAGCTTGGTGAGCTGTTCGCGCACCTTCTGCTCGGCGAGGTGCCGGCGAATCTGATCTTTTACTTCGGAGAGCGGTTGGAACTCCTTGGGCTTCTTTACGGCCGGGGCGGCCGGCGTTGCTGGAGCACCGGGCGCCGCTGGTGCTTCGGTCGCGGCTGGGGTAGCAGCGGCTGGCACTTCGCTTGAGGCTGGAGGAGCAGTGGCTGGTGCTTCGGTCGCGGTAGCCGGCGTCGCTGGAGCGGCCGGTGTAGCCGGCGTTTCGGTAGCCTTACTGGCCGCCTCAGCCGGAGGCGCAGCGGGCGGGGTTGGATTGTCGGCAGCCGGCTCGGTCGTCGCTGGCTCCTCCTTCGACGCATCCTGGAAGGCCGTCAGGTGGAAGACGCGCTTGCTCGTGCGATCGTCTAGCGATGACTGTTTGCCCTCGGCGGGCTGCGCATCGCTCTTTGGTGCGTCGGCAGGCGGTGTTGCCGCCGGCGGCTGATCGGACGGCGCTGCCGCCCCATCGGTTGCCGGTTTCGCTTCGCCTTCCGGCGCCTTTGGCGCATCGCTCGGCGGCACCGCCTCGCCGGCCGGTTTGTTGGAGTCGGCACTTGGCGCCGCGCCCTCCGCGGGCTTGCTCTCGCCAGCAGGAGGTGCTTCGTTCGCGCCCGGCGTGGCTGGGTTTTCTGGCGCGGCCGGTTCCTTCTTCGCGCCGGTGTCTTCCATCAAGCCCGTGTCGAGCTTCGGGAACATCGTCTCTTTGTTCTTTTCGTAGAACTCCGAAATCTCAGGGTCGGTAATCGTCGGTTCGGCTTTGGCGACGAACGATTCGAAGTTTGCTTCGATGTACTGCACATCAATCTTGCGCGGAATCTTGAAGCCCGGCTTGCTGGCCGGAAGTTCCGTGGTGCCGTAGGCCAATTCCGGGCTCGGCTCCTGATCTTTGTATTTATCGAAAAACGCTTGCAGTTCGGCGTCGGTCGGCTCCTTCACATCGCCCAGGAATTTGTCGGTCGGAATTGCTGCCGCTTCGACAATCACGCGGTCATTCACGCGCAACCAATCGCGCCACCGCTGTTCGGGCGTGACGGTTTCGTAGGAATACTGTCCGCTATTGACGAAATTTCGCGCGAGCATTTCCTCGCGCAAAGCGGCCATGATCTCGTCAATTGAAGCACGCCCGCCACCTTGCATGCGGCCGAGGATCTCGCGCATCTGGCTTCGAGTGACATTGCCGCGGCCGATCTCATCGAGGTACTGCACGATCGCCTCATCGCTCACGGCCATGCCAGCCTTCCGCGCGGCATCGGCGAACAATCGCGTTTGCACCACACTGCGTTCGACACCTTCCTGGAAGGTGTCGGGCCCTAGCAGTCGCTGGACGTGCAATGGCCGAGGGTCAACACCGGCTTCGAGCGCCCGTTCTGCGCCTTGCCGCTCGAGCTGAGTCAGAAATGCGTTGAGGTAATGCCGCCGCGCGACCATGTCGTTCAGCTGCAGGTTGGTCAGCTTGCCGCCGTCCCAGCTCACAGCCGTCTGACGAGCCTTTTGCTGGTTCGTCGGGTTCGGATTCCGGCCGCCCGTGAAGTAGTTAAAAAGCGAGTCGCCGATCACCCAAGAGAGCATGAGCATCACGACGAAGAAGGCCAGCATCGGCTTGACGTTCTTACGGAAAACACGAAAGGGACTAGCCATAGCAGTTACGTTTCCAGGTCCGCTGTTAGATTTTGCGCGCCGACAATTGAGCCCAGGCGGCGGATCGAAAGATAGTGCCGTTCGGCTCGCGGCACTCGATCATCGCGGCGGCGGCCATCTTGACAGCCCGCCTAGCCCGCAAGTAATCATTGACGACTTGCCCGCATGAGGCAAAGCGCGTGATTCTATGTGGAATGGGCGCAAATGCAATCCCAACAGCGAGTGTCGACCGTTCGCCATTCGGATTGGCGACACATTTTGCCGCGCGGCTTGCCGTTGATCGACCGGCGGAAAAGAATGTGCCGACTGCGGCCAGCTGAATGAAAGTGGCGGCAAGAATCCGCCACTCGGCCCCCCGGCCGATAGGCCGGAGCATCGTCCGTTCGGGGCGGCTTTCGCCAACCGATCCGTATAAATGAACGGGGCTTACGGCAGAAAGCACCGGACGTTACGATCTACAAACTCGGGAAGCCACGCCAAAACAAGAACAACCTACACTTCCCAGACAACGCATCCTCGCAAATTCATGCCCGACAATGGCCAAACGAGCTTCCAAAAACGGTTCCGGCACGCCCAGCAATGCCTTGGTCATTGTCGAGTCACCCGCCAAAGCTAAAACGATCAGCAAATATCTTGGGAGCGGCTTTACGGTCGAGGCGAGCATTGGCCACGTCCGGGACTTGCCCCAAGGGGCCGCTCAAATACCGGCTCAGTACAAAAGCGAGCCGTGGTCGAATCTCGGCGTGAACGTAAACGACAATTTCACGCCGATTTACATCGTTCCGCCGGGCAAGAGCAAACAAATCAAGCTGCTGAAAGACCGACTCAAAGCGGCGGATGCCCTCTATCTGGCGACGGACGAGGACCGCGAAGGCGAGGCCATTAGTTGGCACTTGCTGGAAATCTTGAAGCCCAAAGTGCCGGTACATCGGCTAGTGTTCCACGAAATCACGAAGGACGCCATTCAAGAAGCGCTGCGTTCGCCGCGCAGTGTTGACGACGGCTTGGTGCGAGCGCAAGAAACTCGCCGCATTCTCGACCGACTGTACGGGTATGAAGTGTCGCCGCTGTTGTGGCGGAAAGTGCGGCCGAAGCTTTCGGCTGGCCGTGTGCAAAGCGTGGCGGTGCGGATGATTGTTGAGCGCGAACGCGAACGCATGGCGTTTGTTTCGGCCACGTGGTGGGATCTGATCGGCAAATTCGCGAAAGCGAATGGCCAGGAACTGCAGGCCGACCTCGTGACAGTCGATGGCCGCCGCATTCCGGCTGGCAAGGATTTCGATCCCTCGACCGGCAAGCTGCGCAACAACGAGATGATGCTGCTCGATGGACCGGCCGCCCAGGCGCTTGCCGAACGGGTGCGTCGCGGTCAATTCCGCGTCACGAACGTGGAAGACAAGCCGTACACGTCGAAGCCGTATCCGCCGTTCACCACGAGCACGCTGCAACAGGAAGCCAACCGCAAGCTTGGGTTCACGGCTCGCCGCACGATGCAGGTTGCCCAAAGCTTGTACGAAAACGGGCACATCACGTACATGCGTACCGATTCCACCAACCTCGCGCAGGTCGCTGTCGACGATGCCCGGCGGCTCGTGGCCGAGGAGTACGGCAAGGACTATTTGCCGGCGGAAGCCCGCGTGTATCGCTCGAAAGTCAAGAATGCCCAGGAAGCCCACGAGGCCATCCGCCCCGCCGGCCACCCGTTCGAGCTGCCGGGCTCGCTTCGCAACGAGCTCAATGCCGACGAGTTCAAAATCTTCGACATGATCTGGAAGCGGACGATCGCGAGCCAAATGGCCGACGCCCGCGGCCGCCGCATCGTCATCACGATCGAGGGCGAAGGCTGCGTTTTCCAGGTGAGCGGCAAAACGATCGACTTCCCAGGCTACTTGCGGGCCTATGTTGAGGGCAGCGATACGCCGGAGGCCGAACTCGCCGACCAAGAAACGGTTCTCCCTAGCGTGGCAGTTGGCGAACCGCTCGAATGCCTCGAGATGACGGCCAAAGAACACTCGACGTTGCCGCCGAGCCGATACAGCGAAGCCGCGCTGACCAAAGCGCTGGAAGAACGCGGCATCGGCCGACCGAGCACCTATGCCTCGATCATCGACACGATCCAGAACCGCAACTACGCGTTCAAGAAGGGCGGCGCGTTGGTGCCGACGTGGGTGGCGTTCTCGGTCGTGCAGTTGCTCGAAGAACATCTGGCGTCGCTCGTCGACTATCAGTTCACGGCACAAATGGAAGACGAACTCGATGCCATCAGCCGGGGCGAGCGCGAGTATGTTGAATACTTGCAGTCGTTCTATTTCGGCAACGGCCGGCAGGGTCTTAAGCCGCAACTCGAGCACAAGGGCGAGGAGATCGACGCGCGGCACATCAGCCGCATTTATATCGGCACGCCCGAAGGCGGCGAACCGGTGCACGTGCGGGTTGGCCGCTATTCGCCATTTGTTGAACAAGGCGAGCGGACGGCGTCGCTGCCGGAAGAAACGCCGCCGGATGAAGTCACGCTCGAGGCCGCGCTCAAGTTGCTCGAACAGGCAGCCCAGGGCGACGAGCCGCTGGGAATGTGCCCGGACACCGGCAAGCCGGTATACCTGAAAGTCGGCCGCTTTGGCCCGTACGTGCAGCGCGGCACGCCAGAGGACGAGGAGAAACCGCAGAACGCCTCGCTTCTCAAGGGCATGGATCCCAAGAGCGTCGATTTGGAGACGGCCCTGAAGTTGTTGTCGCTGCCGCGGAATCTCGGCGTGCATCCGACTCAGGGCGTGCCGATCATGGCTTACAACGGCCGCTTTGGCCCGTATGTGAAGTGCGGCGAAGAAACCCGATCACTGCCGGCAGACATCTCGCCACTCGATGTAACGATTGATCAGGCCGTGCACTTGCTCTCGCAGCCGAAACAGCAAGGGCGCGGACGTGCCGCTGCGAAGAAGGAACCGCTGAAGGTGTTCGAAGAGTCGCCCGTCACCAAACAGAAGGTGCAACTTCTCGACGGTCGGTACGGACCGTACGTGACCGACGGCGAGACGAACGCCTCGCTTCCGAAAGGAACGTCGCCCGAAGAGTTGACGTTCCCGGAGGCCCTCGATTTGCTCGCAGCCCGCGCCGCCGCCGGCCCACCGAAGAAGAAGGCGGCAAAAAAGAAGACGGCGAAGGCTGCGAAAAAAGCCAGCGACGCCGGGGAGGCGCCGAAGAAATCGGCGACGAAGCGCCGCACGGCAAAATCTGCGACGGCAAAATCTGCCAAGAAGAAATCCTAGTAGCTTGAATTGTTCGGCACCGCTATGGTTGCCAAACTTCTTGTTGCCTTGTCATGGCAACTGCTACTGCTGCAGCTAATTGTTCAATGATGCGCCATTCAGCGGGTTTGAATCAGGCGTTCAAACTCGTATAAATCTGGTGAACATTTCAGGCCGGCCATCGCTCTACTGCAACAAGGACGCACCATGCCGAACGCCGCTGCCGCCGAGCCGGCGAAATTTCGCTCGCTTACGGAAGGCTCGATTGCCGGCGCGCTGGTGCGGCTCTCGGTGCCGATTATCGTCGCCAATGTTCTTGCGACGGCCTATCAGCTGACCGATACCTGGTGGGTTGGCCGGCTGAGCGACAAGGCCGTCGCGGCCGTTACGCTCTGCTTTCCGATTAACTTCCTGATGATCGCCGCGGGCGGCGGGCTCGCGATCGCTGGCTCGGTGCTCATTGCGCAATACAAAGGCCGCGGTGAAGAGCGGGCGATGAATCATGTCACGGCGCAAACACTTATCATGGTCCTCACCGTGGCGGTGCTGATTAGCACCATCGGCTACTTCTTCAGTGAACCGATCATGCGTTTTATGGGCGCCAAGGACGATGTGCTGCCGGATGCGGTGCGCTTCATGCAGATCACGTTCCTCGGCTTTATCTTCGTATTCGCCTTCTTCGTATACCAAGCGCTGATGCGCGGCATCGGTGTGGTGCAAGCGCCGATGCTCATCGTACTGCTGACGGTAATTCTCAACTTCGCTCTCGACCCATTGTTCATGTTCGGCTGGGGTCCGATCCCGGCGATGGGCGTGGCCGGCGCCGGCATGGCCACACTCTCCACCCAAGCGCTTGCCGCGGCGATTGGCTTTGCCCTGCTCTTCAGCGGCAGCCAAGGCCTCCGCCCGCGGCTCGCAGATTTTTGGCCCGACTGGAATGTTATTCGCAGGACTTTCACGCTGGGCCTGCCGGCGTCGGTCGAGCAAGCGACCCGCGCCCTGTCGATGGTCATGATGACGCTTCTCGTCGCGAGCTTTGCCACGATCGACGTGGCCGCTTACGGCGTGGGCATTCGCGTGCTCACGTTCGTCGTTATTCCCGCGATGGGCGTGTCGATGGCCACGACCACGCTGGTCGCGCAGAACCTGGGCGCCGGCAAAGTCGACCGCGCCGAGCAGACCGCCCTGATCGCCAGCCTGATGTCGTTCTTTATTCCGACCGTGGGGGGAGTGTTTTTGTTCGTGTTTTCCGTGCCGCTCGCCACGTTCTTCGTGCCGAAGAGCCCGGAAGCGATCGCCGCCAGCGCGCATTTCCTCCGCATCATTTCGCTCGCCCTGGGCTGCATCGGCCTGCAACACACGCTCACCGGCACGCTCCGCGGAGCGGGCAACACGATGGCTGCTATGGTGCTCACGATTGTATCGGCGTGGGTCATCCAATTTCCGCTCGCGTATGCGATGTCGCGACACACGTCGCTGGAAGTAGACGGCATCTGGTGGTCGCACCCGATTGGGATGCTGATCTCGGCGCTGGTATGCCTCGCGTGGTTTCTCGGCGGCGACTGGAAACGCACGAAGCTGCTCGAAGACCTTGAGCTCGAACAGCAGGTGATGGATGAAGCGCGGTTGGAAGAAGGGCTGGGAGCGTAACGACGCGCCCTAGTGCATGCATCAATTCTTCAATCGTGACCGCCAATAACCTGGCCGCCGCCTCAAGTGTGCGACGGCCACACCAATGACTTTGTCGCTGCGCTCGATGTACACCAGCGCATAGGGGAAGGCATCGAGCTTGAAGTAACGCGTCCCGTGCAGATAGGGCGTCCAAGATCGGGGATGACGCATTACCGAGCGCTCAGCTCGTCGTAGCTCGGTCTTGAACCTGACTGACGCTTCAAGGCTACGTTCAGCGTACCATTCCGCAGCTTCTCGAGCTTCAATGACCGCTTCATGATGGAACTCAAAAGTTAGGCGGCGCCTCGCCATTGATGATTTTCCACGCTTCTTCTGAAGGAATGGTCTTTACGCGGCCCGAGTCGATATCCGCAATTCGCCGGGCAATTTCAGCGCTCCAGGCAGCTGCAACCTCATCGGGCAGCTCCTCCGGGCAGTGGTCGATCGAATCATCTTCCAAGCTCTCTCGCAGTGCGATTACAATCTTTTCGCGCTCAGCTGGCGGGAGTTGCAACGCCGAGGCAATGATTTCGCCTATCGTCAAGTTTTCGGCCATTTTAAAGCTCCTGCAACGGTCCTGCCTTATCGTCTCATGACGGCGCTTTCGCGTCCCCTTCTGCCACCACGTATGCTACCGCATAATTGCGGCAGTGTGAAATGGTAACATGCATCTGCCGAATGCCGGCCCGCTCCATGGCATCGCGGGCTCCGCCGCGGAGTTGCACAGTCGGCGCGCCGCTGCGGTCGTTGCGAATTTCGATATCGCGCCAGCCAATCCCCCGCCGCCAGCCGGTGCCGAGCGCCTTGAGGACGGCTTCCTTTGCCGCCCAGCGCCCCGCGTAATGCTGCGTGGCGGCTTTGCGCGTGGTGCAGTACTCAATTTCCACGTCCGTGTACACGCGCGTGATGAAGAGCTCGCCATGCCGCTCAATCATTTGAGCGATTCGCAAGCATTCGGTGATGTCGATGCCGACGCCAAGAATAGCCATGGGGCAGCCGAGGGTTCAGGGTTCGTGGTTCAGCGACGGGTTGGTTTCAGCAGGCTCCAAATACGGAACAACCGAACCGCCGTCGCGTTCATTCGAGACAGCGTCCTTGGCGTCGGGCGCACGACCGAATCTACCGCCACTATCCATGACGACCACGACTCCCACTCCCCCGGTCAAGATCAGCATGGCATCTGCCACCCACAACGCAGGATTCCATTCGTGCGCAAAATAAATCAGCGGTGAAGGCGGCGACTCTGGTCGCAGCAGCGCCACCGTGGCCGACTTCTCGCGTGCTGCTTGCCATTGTCGGCGGAAATCGTGATACAGCCAAGCGTGCTGGGCGATGACTAAGACGATCGCGAAAAACGCGGCGCTTGATAGCAGCAGCCGCCTTCCGGCAATGCGTAGCATCACGGCTAGCTGGCTTACGGCGAAGCCGAGGAAAGCACCGACGCCGAGCGATGTTAAACCGATCGGCGCGTGGCCAGAAGCGTGAATCCGCGCGGCCAGCCAGCCAACGACGATCGCACATGCGACCCCGCCGGCGCACCAACCGAACTTGTCGCGTGTCCGCATAGCGTCACGCTGTGCCATCCAGCGCCTGTGCCAGATCGGCCACGAGATCGTCCGGATTCTCGATCCCGCACGACATCCGAATCATGTTGTCGGGAATGCCGTAGGCCCGACGATCCTCCGGCGGCACCTGGTAATAGCTCATCACGAGCGGTTGCTCGATCAGGGACTCCACGCCACCGAGGCTGGGTGCAATCCGTGGAATGCGCACGGCATCGACGATATCCGCCGTTGCCCGCCAGTCGGCATCTTTCACGAGGAATGTCACCAACCCGCCGTAGCCGCGCATCGTCCGCCGCGCCACTTCGTGATACGTGTGGGATTCGAGGCCGGGATAATAGACCTTCTCGATCCGCGGATGCGCTTCGAGGAACTCGGCCACGCGCTGGCCATTTTCATTGTGCCGTTGCATCCGCAGCTCGAACGTCTTGAGGCCGCGCGTGAGCAAGTAGCAATTCTGCGGGCTGTTCACGGCGCCCATGATGCCGCGCAGCTTCCGCACGGGCTCGAGTTTCTCCTTCGAGCCGACGACCACGCCCGCAAGCAAGTCATTGTGCCCGGCCAGATACTTTGTCACCGAGTGGAGCACATAGTCGACGCCGGCCTTCAGCGGCTTCAAGTTGTACGGCGTCGCGAGCGTGGCATCAATTAGAGTCTCCACACCATGATCGCAGCCGATTTGCGCGAACCGGTCGAGGTCGACGATGCTCAAATGCGGATTCGTGGGCGACTCGCTGACGAGGAGCTTTGTTCGCGGCGTAATCGCGGCTTCCATCGCCTCGTAGTCGCAAGCCTTGACCTGCACCGTTTTCACGCCGAACCGGGCGAGATGCTTCGAACAAAATTCGCGGCTGCGGTGATAACACTCGTCGAAGAAGATCACTTCGTCGCCCGCGTTGAGCTTGGTCATCAAGAGGCCGACAATCGCCGCCATGCCGCTGGAATACAGCACGGCCATTTCGCCGCCTTCGAGCGCTGCGAGCTTCCGCTCGGCGACGCGCTCGCCGGGGTTGCCATAACGGCCGTACTCTTCGCGGGGCTGCTCCTCTTCGATGAACTCGATTACCGACTGCGTATTTTCGAAGGTGTACGTCGACGCGCAGAAGATCGGATCCGTGATCGAGTCGCCCGGCTTCTGCCGCGCTTCGCCGCCGTGAACGCTCAATGTAGAGATTTGCGGCGGCCGCGTTTCGGAAGGGGGCGAGCCAGCAGGCTTCTCTTGCGGCTTGCTCATGTGCGTTGTGCTCATTTCTGGAACTCCGCGTGACGGAGGCATCGGGTGTGCGCCGCGCAATAAAAAAGCCGCGGCGCCAAGGATCGGCACGTGCGGCTCGCTTGTTCCAGATTGTGCAAAGAATCGTGCGACGAAGGCTCGTCTCAGGAGAGGGTACGCCAAGTCGCGACGTCGGCTCTTTAGCAGTAGGCTGCAAGCGGCCACAAATCCCAAGTTGGTAACATTGTACTACGCGAAAACACCGATTACAAGCGCGCCCAAATCTGCCTGGATTCCGCCGCGAGTCTTATCTGACAATTCACTTGGGTCGACGAGCGCGCCGGCATGTGCCGCGACAGCACCAAGTTTCACCGTGGCCCTCCGCCGTCAATCCCCGTACCATAAACAACGCCACACGACGTAGCTCCGACACTTCTGTCCGTCCCCCCTTTGGCGATCGACGCCGCTGATTCCACGTGCAAGCCGTCTGCCACATCGCCGCCGCCTGCAGGTCGCGCCTCATCGACGCCATGCGCGGGCTTGCTATTGGCTCGGTCTTCGCCACATTTGCCACCTTTGTTTTGCCGGCCATAGCGCAAACTTCCGACGTCCCTGGAGCCGAAGAGCCGCCTGCCGCGTCGCCGAAATCCCGCGCTACAACCGCCGACATTGATCGCTGGATCCGCGAGCTCGGCCACGACTCCTATTCCGTGCGCCAAAACGCCGGGGCCCAACTTCTTGCCGCCGGCATGCTCGCCCGCGAAGCCCTCCTCGAACTCTCGCACGGCCCCGATCCCGAAACACGTGCCGCTGCCCGCCGACTCGTGGCCATGATCGACCGCAGTGAATTCCGCCGCCGCCTCGATGCATTCGCCGCCGACACGGATGGCCGCAAGAAGCTCTCGCTACCTGGCTGGGAAGAGTTTCAAGCGCTTGTCGGAAACGACGCCTCGGCCCGGTCGCTCTTTGTCGACATGCAACGGCAGGAGGGCGCGCTCATCGCGGCTGTTTTTGGCGGTTCGAAACACGCTCCGGAGGATCTTTGGGAAGCCCGCTTACTGCGCATCGCACAGTGGCAGCCAGGCCAACCCGATCGATCGCAATTTCCACCGCTCGGCAGTTGTGCGGCACTCTTATTTCTCGGTTCGCGCACCGAGATGAACGTCTCGGATCAGTCGGCCCAGTTCCTCGAATCGATCATTACCCGCCCGCCGATCAGCCAAAGCCTCAAGGACAACTCGCAAACTGCGGTGCGAAAGCTGGCTGTCAGTTGGCTGCTTCAATGCCCTAACAAGAACGACGACATCCTCCGTCAGCGGATGAGCATAATCGCCACGATTGGTCTCAAGGAAGCGCTGCCGCTCGCTCTGCAAGTGTGTTCCGGCGGGCCGGAGTACCTGCGCGTGCAACCTCTTACCAAAGTCGTGGGAGCAATGATCGTCGGCCAACTCGGCGGTCGCGAGCACGTCGCCAAGCTCGAACCATTGCTCGACGACACCACGGTCTGCTTGCCACTGCAAACTCAGATCCCGGGGCAGGCCCAGGCCGTCGTCCAGGTCCGTGACGTCGGTCTCTGCATGGTTCTAAAGCTCACTGACCAGCAGCCTGCCGATTACGGTTACACAAACGTAAAGCCTGCCCAGCCAGGCACTTACCAGCTCCAAACCATGTATCGCGACACCGATGCCCAGCGGGCCGAATCGATCGCAAAATGGCGAAAATGGCGTGAGGAGCACAAGTCGGAACTTGCGGCAGCCGCTGCGAATCCTTCGGCGGCGACTCCGGCAAAACTACCGCTCAATGTACCCGGGCCCCAATTGCCCAGCGCTCCTGACGAATAATCCCAGGGCCGATGCAAGCCCCGTCGCCAGCGGTCCGGGAGCAGCGCCAATGGTCGAACTTCCTCGATTTTCCCTAAATCACGACCTCCCAAAGGGTTTGTGGGGTTTAAAAAGGGGTGCGTGCTGGGCCGGACGTGGGGCGACTTGCATGGTTTTCACGTCGCCCGCTGGTTAGTATGGAATGGTGGGGCGTCGCCGCTTTTCCCCTCGGCTAAGGCCGCCCGCCCGACCGCCCCGCGCTCGCTGGAGTCGGACTCTATGTCGTTAGTGTATCGCAGTTTACGTGATCTCCGTCGGCTACTGTGCGGTGCTCTATGCGCTGCAGTTCTGGCGGCCTCGCCGGGGCTGATTTTGGCTGAAGAGGCGGCCAAGGCGTCGAGTGCGGCATCGCCAGCCGAAACGAAGCCTGCGGCGACCACCGACGCCAAGCCGCTCGCCGCAGCGGATCAGACCCCTGCAAAACCTGCAGCGGCGCCGGTGCCAGCCCCCGCTCCGGCGACCAATGCTGAAGCGAAGCCCGCCGGCCCAACCACGAAACCGATCACCGCTCCGCCGGTCACACCGACAACGGCCACTCCAGCCAACCCGCCTGCCGCGAGTTTGTCGACCAATAGCCCGGATCCCAACGCCAAGTTTACTTTCAGCTTCCGCTACCAACCCTGGCAGGAAGTGCTTGATTGGTTCTCCCAGCAGGCCGGCCTCTCGCTGCTGATGGAGTCGCCCCCGCCGGGCACGTTCAACTATGCCGACTCGCGCACCTACACGGCCACCGAAGCGCTGGACGTGCTCAACGGCGTGCTGCTCACCAAGGGCTTCACGTTGGTCCGTCACGGGAAGATGCTCGTCGTCGTGAATCTCGAAGACGGCATCCCGCCGAATCTAGTACCCGATGTGCCGCTCGAAGAGCTCGATCAGCGTGGCGAATACGAACTAATTCGGGTTCTTTTCCCCGTCTGGAACATGACTCCCGAACAGGCAGCTGCGGAAATTCAGCCGCTGCTCGGTCCGCAAGGCAAGGCAATCGTGCTGCCGCAAGCTCGCCAGGTGCAGGTCACCGAAACCGGAGGCCGCCTGCGTACGATTCGCTCGGTCATCAACGCCGTCGAACAACCGGAGCGGGGGACGGCGGGCATGCGCGAGTTCGCGCTCAAGTACATCACGTTTGAAGCGGCCATGCCGACGATCCGCCAGATGCTCGGCATCCCCGCCGAAGCGTTCAGCTCGCCAGACAATTCGGTCCAAATCACCAAGAGCGCGACCGGCGAAAAGCTGCTCGTTCGCGGCACGGCCCAACAGGCCGCGAGATTGCAGGAAGTACTGCGGCTGATTGACATTCCGGAAGCGGCCCGTGGCATCAACGGCGCGCCGCAACTGGAAGTTTACTCCGTCACCACCGCCGATCCCGAAGCGGTGGTGAAGATGTTGCAAACGATGCTGCACGATCCCACAATCGTGCTCACCGCGGATAAGGACTCTGGTCGGATCCTCGCATTTGCGACGCCGCCGCAACAGGCCACGATCCGCGCGACGATCGACCAAATGCAAAAAGAAGCCAAGCAGGTCGACGTCATCAGCCTGTCGAACGTCGATGCCCAGGTGGCCGTGCTGGCGATCAACAAACTCTTTGGCAGCCAGGGAGATCAGCCCGATCCGAAGGCGCCGCGTGTCGATGCCGATATCACCACGCGCAGCCTGATGGTCCGTGGCACGTCGGCCCAGGTTGCTCAAATCCGCGACCTGCTGCACAAGCTTGGCGAAACCGAGGACGAAAGCGGCGGCATGACCAACAGGCAGCATGTTCGTTTGCTGCCGCTCTCGGGGGCTGCGGCTCGGTCGGCGATTTCGCAGATCGAGCAAATCTGGCCGAGTGTCCGCCAGAACCGCATTCGCATCGTATCGCCCAGCTCCACGAACGGCATCCCGAGCTTCCGCCCGAGCGAGACACAGCAGAACGGCACAGGGCCGTCTGCCGGCGTGGAAACAGCGGCTCCGTCGGCTGCGGCTCCCGCCGACTCGCCTGACCAGCTGCAGGAAATTTGGCAATCGCTCCTGCGCGAACGAGCCGCCAAGCAGGCCGCACCGGCTGAACAACCTGCCGCCACGCCAGATAGCACCAAAGCTGGCGACAACCAAACGCAAACCAGTCCCACACTAGATCGTGCTGCCGATGCTTCGCACGAGGACGAAGCGTTTTCAAACGTCTTCCATCTTGTCGCCGGCGCGACCACGGCCGCCGCAGATTCGACAGCGCCAACGGCTAACAACACCACGCAACGCACGGCCTCACCGCTGTCCAAGCCCAATACCGTCACAGGCTCGCAGCCCGGTTCGCCGGTCATCGTCGCCCCCGGTCCGGGCGGAACACTGATCGCCTCCGATGACTTAGAAGCGCTCGACGAGCTCGAAGACCTGCTGTCGACCGTCGCTGGTCACAACGCCAGCTCTGGCCGTGAGTTCGCAGTGTACTATCTGAAATACTCGAAGGCCACGACGGTCGCCGAAGTCCTCTCGGCCATCTTCGGTGGCAACACCGGCGGCAAGGACAAAGGCATCATCGGCGATATGGCCAGCAACGCGCTGGGCAACCTTGGCGGCGGCCTGATGGGCGACCTCTTGCTCGGCGGCGGCGGCAGTGGTGGCGGCTTCACCTCGGGCGCCGTCGATATCGTGCCCGACTCGCGGCTTAACGCGCTGATCGTGCATGCAAAATCGGCCGATCTCGACACGGTCGAACAATTGCTCAAAGTGCTGGATCAACGCAGTGGTCCGGAAGACGTCGAGGCCGAGGCCCAGCCGCGAACCATTCCCGTCTACAATGCCACCGCCTCCGAGATCGCGACGATCGTACAGCAGGTCTTCCAAGACCGCATGGCTGGCGCCGCGGGCGTCATGAGTCCCCAGGACATGATGAAAATGATCCGCGGCGGTAGCGCGCCGGATCAGCAAATTCAAAAGATGTCGATCGCTGTCGACGCGCGCAACAATGCGTTAATTGTGCGTGCTCCAGACGCCCTGTTTGAAGACGTGAAGGCCCTGGTCACTGATCTCGATCACGCGGTTGGCGATTCGCCAGAGACGACGCGGGTCGTGTCGCTCAAACACACGAATTCATCGGCCGTGCAGAAAGCGTTGAGTTCGATCCTGCCGAACGTTAAGGCGACGACGACCGGCTCAAGCACAAACCCGCCGGTGGCGCCCACGGCCGTCACGGCAAGCAACAACAACGATGAGGACTCGCCAGAAGAGCGGATGCGGCGAGCGATGCGCCGCAACTTCGACATGATGCAAGAAATGCGGCGGATGCAGGGCGAGGCCGGCGGTGGCGGTGATCGCGGCGGTTTCGATCGCAGCCGGTTCTTCCGTGGCGGCGGCCCGGGCGGCCCCGACTCTGGTGGCCGGGGACGCGACGGGGGCGATCGCGGTGACCGCGGCGGCCGCGGCAGGGATTAGGTTGAGATCGGCATCGGCGTTGCCAGTAGCCGGCGAGCCATGCTCGCCGGTTCCGGACCGCGTGGCGGTCCGGCTAACGTTCAGTTCTACGCGAGTATCGGCACCGTCCGCCTCGTCCAGCCGCGTGGCGGTCCGGCTATCGGTCAGGCCTACTACTTGCCCGCCGCTTCTTTGGGCGTGATCACGCCGTCATCATTGGCGTCGTAACGGCGAAACTCTTCGGCGGAGCTCTTCGACCAGGAGCTGTTGTATTCGCTCATCTCGACCTGTCCGTTGCCGTTCTTGTCTTTCGATTTGAACCAGCTCGGCAAGTTCGCCGGCATGCGATCGGTGACCTTCGAGAACCGATACGATTTCCGCTTCTCGCCATCCTTGCCATCGGCGCCCTTTCCAAAAACGGTGCCGACAAAGACTCGCTTTGCCAGCTCGGCATCGGCCTTGGAATGACTTTCGTTGTTCTTTGAATCACTCGAACTTCCAGACGAGCTCGAACTACCCGTACTCGATCCGGACGTGCCGCTATTCGGCGTGCTGCTGGAAGGGGTCGACGAACTCGATGACGGTGCATTCGACGACAAATGTGCCACCAGTTCATCGATCGTAATCGTGCCGTCTTTATTAAGATCCGCTTCCGCCGCCCGGCCACGCAGCTCTTTGCGCTCTTCCGGCTGCAGCATCATGTCGCCGTTCTTGTCGTATTGTTTCACCAGTCCCTTGGCGTAGTCGGTCATGCTCATGCTGCCGCTCGCGCTGGTTGAGGTCGACGACGATGGGCTCGCCGCCGGCTTCGACTCTGAGCTGCTGGAGGTGGACCCGGACGAAGACGAACTCGGCGTCGATGACCCACGTGAGCTGCTGGAAGATCCGCTCGAAGACCCACTGCTGCGGCTGTCGCGACTTGAGTCGTCGCCACGACCACGCCAATCGCGACCGCGGTCGCTGCCTCGATCGCTACTGCGCTCGCCGCCGCCCTCGCCGCGGCTTTCCATATAGCGCCGGTATCGCTCGCGGCGATCGTCTCGGCTTTCACCATCGCGGCTGGAACCGCGGGAATCCTGAGCCCAAAGTTGGGGGGCGAGACGTGTCGGTACGGCTATCGTGAAGACAGTCGCCAGCGCGAATACTGTTAGCCAAACCCGTCGAATGTGCTTTTCCATATCTGTTCTAACCCGGATCGCGGCCACGAGTTCCGCCGGGAGCGTTCCCCGTACCCGTCCATTGTACACGTCCTGTCCACCCCTGGGCGGCCCGAGCCCGGCCAGCGAGAATGGCAGGAACGGCTGGAACTAGCCAACGCAACGCTGGCATGGGGTGGCTGGGGGCCGAGCGCGAGCGAACCCCCAGTGAACCGCCACGCGACGGGACGCTCACCGAAGGGTTGTAGTGTTTGTCCCCAGGCAAAGCGGCGGTTGACGGAGCGCACTGGGGGCTCGCCTGCGGCTCGACCCCAGCCACCCCCGAAGGGTTGTAGTGTTTGTCCCCAGGCGAAGCGGCAGTTGACGGAGCGCACTGGGGGCTCGCCTGTGGCTCGACCCCAGCCACCCCACGAAAGCGCAACCACTTCCTAATGCTGCCCTTCAGACACCGCTAACTTATCCCGCATGCGTGCAGAAGTAATTTCCATCGGCGACGAGCTTACTACGGGCCAGCGTCTGGACACCAATAGCCAATGGCTGAGCCAACGCCTTGGTGAACTCGGCATCGGCGTGATGTACCACACGACCGTGGCAGATGATCTGGATGCCAACGTGGCCGTGTTTCGGACTGCAATCGATCGGGCAGATGTCGTCATCGCCACGGGCGGCCTCGGCCCCACGGCCGACGACCTCACGCGCGACGCCATCGCAGCCGCAGCCGGCGTTGAGCTGGTGGAAGACGCTGCCGCCCTGGCTCACATCGAAGGCTTATTCGCCCGCCGCAAGCGAGCCATGCCCGAGCGGAACCGGCTGCAGGCACAATTCCCGCGTGGCAGCCGCGTCGTCAACAACCCAGAAGGCACGGCCCCTGGCATCGACCTCGACGTGCCGCGTCTCGGCCGTGCGCCGTGTCGCGTATTCGCATTGCCGGGCGTGCCGGCGGAAATGTTCACGATGTGGTCTCAGACCGTGCGGCCGGCGCTACTCGCCATGCAGCCCGAACCGCGTGTGATCTGCCACCGGCGGATCAAGTGTTTCGGCGTCGGCGAGAGCGACCTGGAAGCGATGCTGCCCGATATGATCCGCCGCAAACGCGAGCCGCTCGTCGGCATCACCGTGCATGCCGCGACGATCACGCTGCGCATCACGGCGAGCGGTCCGAATGAAGTGGCGTGCCGCGAGCTCATGGAACCGACCGCAGCCGAAATCTATCAGCTGCTTGGCGGGCTGGTGTTCGGTGAAGAAGATGACGAACTGGAACACGCCGTCGTGCGGTTGCTGGGCGAGCGCCACCGCTCGCTTGCCGTTGCCGAATGGGCGACGGAGGGCCTGATCTCGAAGTGGCTGGCCGAAGCGACGTCGAGCGACAACCATTTTCGCGGCGGCGTGATCGTTCGCGATGCCACGCTGCTGCGAGCGCTGTTGAACGTAAGCATCACCAACGAAGCCGCTTCGAGCGCGGAGACCGCTTCCGCCATGGCGCTGGCGGTCGCGCGCGCCACGGGCGCAACGTACGGCCTCGGCATCGCCGCGTTTCCCGCCAGTAGCGACGGCGCGTTACAGGTCGCACTCGCGACGGGCAACAACGTGCGTGTTAAAGCGTTTCCTTTTGCGAGTCACCCCGCCATCGTCAAACCGCTGGCCGCGAAACGCGCGCTCAACGTGGTTCGCCTGGCGCTCTTGAATCGCGAGAATATATAGCCGAGCCGACCGCGGCTCGGTGCAAAAAATGACCGCAACTTGAGTTTGGAATGGAAGAATTCTGAGACGGCTGGGCTATATAGGATGCTGGCATGAATCGTATTCGACTGGGCGCCGCCACGGTGAATCAAACGCCAATGGCCTGGACTTCCAACGCACTCCACATTCGTGCGGCCATCGCTGCTGCGCGCGACGCTGGCGTCGGCATTCTCTGCTTGCCGGAGTTGTGCATCACCGGGTATGGCTGCGAAGACATGTTTTTTTCCTCCGGCGTGCAGTCGACCGCGATTGAAATGCTGGAACACCTCGTGCCGGAGACGCGCGGCCTCATCACCTGCTTCGGAATGCCCGTGTTTTATGAGGGAGCGGTTTACAACGCGGCGGCGCTGGCGTGCGATGGCGAGCTCATCGGTCTCGCGGTGAAGCAGCACCTCGCCGGCGATGGCATCCACTACGAACCGCGCTGGTTCCGCCGCTGGCCGGCCGGCGTCGTTGGACGCATGGCGATCGGCGGCAAAGAGGTGCCGATCGGCGATGTGCTCTTCGACTGCGGCGGCGTGCGGATCGGCTTCGAAATCTGCCGCGACGCCTGGGTTGCCGACCGGACCGGGGCCCGGCTCGCCCAGCGCGGAGCCGACATCCTACTCAATCCCAGCGCGAGCCATTTTGCCTTTGCAAAGCAAAAGATTCGCGAGCGGTTCGTACTCGAAGGCTCGCGGGCATTCTGTGTGAGTTACGCCTACGCGAATTTGCTCGGCAACGAAGCTGGCCGCTCGATCTACGATGGCGGCACGCTGATCGGCATGAACGGCAAGATGCTGGCCAGTGGCCCACGGTTTTCGTTTGCTGATTGGGTGCTGACGACGGCCGTAGTCGATATCGACGCCACGCGCCGCGCGCGAGCCGAGAGCTTTCCAGAAGGGTCTCCGCGCTCAACGGCGGCCAGCGCGCCAGACATGGTCTCCGCAAAGTTCGCCTATCGCGAACCGCCAACTTCGGCAAGCGCCCGGCAACTTATATCGGGAGTGTGCCTGGAAAACAGCCAACAGCAATCGGCAGAGAAGAACAACACTGCCCTCGCGCTCTCTCACCTCCCGGGGCACCCGGCGTGGGAAACCGGCAACAGCCAGAAAGAAGAAGAGTTTGCTCGCACCGTCGCGCTCGCGCTATTCGATTATATTCGCAAGAGCCGCTCGCAGGGCTTCCTCGTATCACTCAGCGGCGGGGCCGATTCGTCGGCCGTCGCGGTGCTCATTCATTTGCTCGTGCAATTCGGTGCGCACGAGCTCGGTTTCGCCAATCTCGTCGCGAAGCTCGCGCACATTCGCTCGCTGAACGAATTAAACCCGGAGCCTCCGTCCAACGACAAACAAACCGATGACATCGTACGGCGGTTGCTCACGTGCGTCTACCAATCCACTCGCAACAGTGGCCCGGAAACACTGCACTCGGCGAAGACCGTGGCGGAGGCTGTCGGCGCGGAGTTCATCGAGTGGAATGTCGATGCGACCGTCGACGAATACGTGCGCATCGCATCGCAGGCCGAAGGCCGCGAACTCACGTGGCAGCGCGATGATGTCGCGCTACAGAACATTCAAGCCCGCGCTCGCGGCCCGGGCATTTGGCTGCTCGCCAATTTGCGAAATGCCCTGTTGCTCACGACGAGCAATCGCAGCGAGGCGGCCGTCGGCTATGCGACGATGGATGGGGACACCTGCGGCGGGCTCGCGCCGATCGCCGGCATCGATAAGGCGTTTCTGCTTGAATGGCTGAAGTGGATGGAAACCGTCGGCCCGGCCGGCATCGGCCCGCTGCCAGAACTCGCCGTCGTCACGCGATTGCGGCCGACTGCCGAGCTGCGGCCATCGTGCGAAGATCAAACGGACGAGGCCGACTTGATGCCATACCGCGTGCTCGACGCGATCGAACGGGCCGCGATCCGCGACAAGCTCCTGCCGATCGAAGTCTTTGAAGCTGTGCGGCCGCAGTTTGGCGAATACACCGCGGAGCGACTTGGCGCGTGGGTCGAGCGGTTCTTCAGGCTGTGGTGCCGGAATCAGTGGAAGCGGGAGCGGTATGCGCCGTCGTTCCACCTGGATGATGAGAACCTCGACCCCAAGACTTGGTGCCGCTTCCCGATTCTCAACAGCGGCTTTGACCGCGAGTTGGCAGAGCTGCGCGACTATTTGCAGCAGCAGACCACGTAATTTGTCGTCGTGGCTCGATTGGGCGGGTGAAAAGGTGAAATAGCCGGCGAGCCATGCTCGCCGGTCTCCGGACCGCATGGCGGTCCGGCTATTTTCGCTTGCCGCGCTCACAGCGGATCTGCGACGTGGGAACGAAGTGGGGCGGCGTGGTGGGCAGTGTCACCCTACTGGAGCACTTCTTCTAACGTTTGTTCTAGCTTGCGCCAGCGGCGTGTAACATCGTCCTTGCTGCCGTATTCGAACTTTGAGACGTTCACATCTTCCGCCGTGTAGTGAAACGCCGTGATCTCGATGCCGCGGGCGAGCAAGGCCGCATATACATTCGCCACGTGGCGAATGTTGTCGTCGTCGTAGACGACGGCGTCGACGTTTTCGCGGGCGTCGTGCAGCAGCGTGAGCAGCATCGCGCCTTTGTGCTGGCCCGCCGTCATGAGAATGCCGTGCTCGTAGGTGACCGGCTTCGGGTCTTTCAAACCGAACATCGCGATTTCGTCTTTGGTGAGCCCATCCTGTTCCGGGTTCGCCGGATCGTACGGCATGAACTCGCCGTTCGGCAGTTGCTTCGCCGGCAGTGCCGACTTGGAGAAGTCGTAGCCGTTGAGTTTGAACTCGCGCTCGGTCGCCGAGCGATACTCGGGCCCGCGCGACGTGAGCACCAGCGTGCGAATTCCCATCGCCTGCAACTTCCGCACGAGTCCCGGCAAATTCACTTGCGGCGGGTGCATGTGCGAAAGGTTATAGAGCAGGCCTTGGGCCTCGAGCAAACCTTCGAACGTGTCGGCCACGCGCTGCTTCGACTTCGGTTCGTTCTTGATGATGAACCTCTGCCACTCGAACCATTGATCGCTGCCGAGCGGGTTGTTCATCGCCAAAAGCGTGTTGTCGATATCAAGCACGAGCAAGATGCGTGCGGGGTCGACCTTGTGCGCATACTTGATGACCGCGGCGCCGACTTCCGCGAAGTCGCCGGCGTCGGTCATCTCGCTCGCACGGCTGCCAGCGCAGATGCCCACAACCGTCATCAACAGAACGGCGGACCGCACGGCCACGCGTCGCCGCACGCCAAAGAGAGAAGCAATAAACATCGATGTCAATCAGGTTAGGAAACGAGGCGAAAATGTGCTATACGTACCGCTTTAGGATAGTTGGCGGGCCGCCATTTCGCCACCAGGGGCCGGGATGGGCCTCGCACAATCGAAACAACCGACATTAGCCGCAGGCGGAAGCCGGCACCTCGCGGTACGGCAGCCGCGAACCTGCCGGCTGCGGCTATTAACAGCCGTTTACGTCGCAGCTCTGGAATCATTTCCAACGTACGAACCAATTCAGCCGAATCAACATGGACCCATTCCTGCAACTCGCCCTCGAAGAAGCCCGCCTCGGTCTCGCGAAGGGCGGTATTCCCATCGGCTCGGTGCTCGTCGTCGCCGGGCAGGTCGTCGGCCGCGGGCACAACCGCCGCGTACAGAACGGCAGTGCGATTCTGCACGCCGAAATGGACTGCCTCGAAAACGCCGGGCGTTTGAAGCCCCGCGACTATCGCCGGGCCGTGCTGTACTCCACGCTCTCGCCGTGCGACATGTGCAGCGGCACCGCCCTGCTCTATCGTATTCCCAAAATCGTCATTGGCGAGAATCGCACGTTTCAGGGACCGGAAGACTATGTCCGCTCCCGCGGCGTGACGCTCGAAATAATCGATGACCCCGAATGCGTTAAGTTGATGGAAGATTTCATCGCCGCGCGGCCGGAGTTGTGGAATGAGGACATCGGAGAAGTGTAGGCGAGGCTCTCCGAGCCTCGCACCGAGGGCATCACCCGCCGGATTGAATTTTTCTATTTCGCAAAGTACGTCAGTGCGATTCTCGAAGAGGCTCGCCTACAGTCGACACGGCGGATCGCCCGTGCACACGCGCTTGTACCGCGTGATCCCACCGCCGCGGCTCACGCGAACTTCCACCAGCGCGCCGCAATTCGGACAATACTCTGGCTCGAACTCATCAAGCGTGCCTGCCTCGGATTTCCCCTGGCACTTCGCACACCGCTTCGTGCCGGGAAGCACTTCGAGCCGCTCCGGATCGATCGGTTCGCGGCAGATTTCGCACAGCACGGCGGCTTGCCAATCGTCGTCGGCGACGTCGTCGGTCGATGGCCGCGCCACGAGCCGCTTCTCCTTGCAGAGCGGGCACGTCATCCGCGGCGCGGTGTCGATGAGCAGCTCCGCGACGACCTCGCCCTCCGGTTCCTTTTCACGCCGCAGCGAGCCCATTACGCGCAGGCGACCGATGGCCTCGTCGCGCCCGCACACGGTCCGCCAACCGCAGTTCGTACAAGTCAATTCCAACGAAAACAATTCATCACTCGCGCAAACAAGAGCGGCCCGGCGACCACATCCCTGTGTCGCCGAGCCGCATCTGATCAGACTACTCCTGCCCATTTAGCCCCCGGCCAATGGCCGGGGGTCCAAATGAAATTTCAATCACATCCATCGCGAACACACGCTTTACGCAACCAACCGCACGGAGTTCGCCGATTCCTTTACGGCTTCCACGAATTCCTCGAACACGCGTAGGTCGAGTGCCGAGGCCGTGTCGGATTCCGGATGGAACTGCGTGCCGATCGCGAACCAATCGGGGATGCGGCTTTCGATCGCTTCCACGATACCATCCGGGCAGCGGGCCGTCACTTCGAAGCCATCCGCAACGTCATCGATGGCCATGTGGTGCATGCTGTTCACACGCAACTCGCCATCGCCGTAGACCCGCTCCATGAGTGAGTTCGGTGCGATTTCAAGCGTGTGGCGATGAGCCGGATCGAGCGGGTCATGATGCGGCAGGGCGCCCGGGCGATCTTCGGGAATGTGAAGCAGCAAGTTGCCGCCCATCGTAATGTTGAGCAGTTGCATGCCGGCGCCGATGCCGAACACGGGCATACGCCGCTCCGAGATGATTCGCATCAAGCGGCGATCGAAGATCTCGCGGCGCTGCGCCAGCAAGCGAATAGTTGGGTGAAGCATCCAGCCGTCGCGACGCGGGTCGAGATCGGCGCCCCCCACGAGCACCACACCGTCCAGGCGGTCGAGCAGTTCTTCGAGATCGGTGTCATCAGCGAGCGGCGGAAGGATCACTGGAATGCCGCCCACTTTGCTAACGGCGTCGTAATACCCCGTGGCGAGGTAGGTGAAGCTGGGCTTGTCACCGTTTCCGTTGGCAAAGTCGGCGTTGATTCCAATGAATGGCTTGCTGGTCATGTTTGCACTCCCTTGTTGGGCGTCGTCCAGACGCGTCCCTTCGGAGTCCTTCCACATGCCAGGAGGCTTGCCGCTATGAACGAGAAGACGCACAGCGCACCGAATCTGAAAAATGCATTCGCGCTGCAGAGCCTGCCCGGACAGATGTAGCTTGGCCCACGGCTAAACCAGCCGGAACGAAATACAACGGAAGGATCCGCCGCACAGCGCCCGCCAGACGCTAGCAAACGCGTGGCCCCAAACCTCAAGTCATGCACCGGCAATCATGCCGGTCAACCAGGTGTTGCTAAGGCACCGGTTGGAAGAATTCCCTTTCTCGCTTGGCCGTGTCATGCGGCGTTGAGGAGTGCAAGAGTGTGCTAAGGTTAAGGTCTGATTAAGCACTTTACAAGAGGCCGGATATTTTGGGGCTCCGCCGCCAACTGCTAGCACAAGATCATGTAATTGTTGCAATTGCATGTAGCAATCCACGCGGCAATTGTGGTGGATGCGGCCACGATTTACGGCGCGATTTTCGAACCGAGGCCGAGCCTATGAGGAAATTTTATCCGGCAATAAGAAGGGGTTTCACGAGCTCGAATCCCACGCCAAAAAAAATCCCCGCATCAATCAGCAAATGGCTGAGCCACGTGTCGAAAATCGAATTGCTGCGTGAATACAGCCATGCCCAAAACCAGCCGCCAATCGCCACGGCGAAGGCCAGCACAGCAATCAGCAGGTACTGCGTCTTGAAATATACGACCAGTACGACAACGTGATGCAGCGTAAAGGCCACGCCCGACACAACGACAGCCGCCCACAGCGGCAGGACCCTACGCAGCTGCTGAAACACGAACCATCGCCAGTAATACTCTTCGAGCAGCGAGTGAAATAGCGAGTAGAATCCGGCGAGCAGGAAGTATTTAACGTCGCTATCGATGCCGAAAGCGACGATCTTGGTTTGGATCAACCCGGCGGCCGAGGTGAACACCGGGTTACCGCGAAGGAACAGGTTAAAAATAGCTACTCCCGCTCCCGCTACCACCGTGCCGAAGGCAATGCCCATGAGCAGGCCACTCGTCGTTGGGCGCGATGTACGCAAGGGCTCCCGCAGGATGAAATAGGCCCACACCGCCGGAAATGCGAATTGGATGACCTTAGCGGTCAGGTAAACCGTTTGCTGAATGCCAGTCGAATAGCGCTCGGCGAAGACGATGTAGCCCCAGGTGATGAGCGTCGGAAAGAAAATCGCAAACGCTAGGCCGGCATAGCGGAGCGACTGGCGTGAGTGCCCTTGCTCTAAATCCGCCGATGGCTGTCGGCTGAAAATACACATGATCGAAACTCCTGCGAGACACTTTTCGTAATGTACTCTTGTCGCGGTTGCCGTGGAATTCGCATTGCCGCAGCAAGCTCGCGGTCGCCGATCGCGACCGTGGTTTCCCCCGCCGATTTACGGCCGCCGCCAGGTCGGCTATGTTCAAAATGGCGGCTGTTCGCGTTGCCCTTACCTGCCACGGCCATAGAATTCTTCGCTCGATCCTCGTTCCTAATTCCTCGCAGCCCACCATGCACTTTCGCCGCGTTTGCATTGAATCTTTCGGCTACACGCTCCCCGAGGAGGTCGTCTCGACCAACGAGCTCGAACGCCGTCTCGCGCCGCTGTACGAGCGTCTGCGACTGCCTGAGGGGCGACTCGAACTGATGACCGGCATCCGCGAGCGGCGGTTTTTTCCGCCCGGCACGCGGCCGAGCACGGTCAGCATCGAGTCGGCCCGCAAAGCCATTGAATCGAGCGGCATCGATACCCGATACTTCGGCGCGCTCATTCACGGCTCGGTGTGCCGCGATTTCCTCGAACCGGCCACCGCCTGCCGCGTGCATCACGGCCTCGATCTGCCGAACGAGGCAATGATTTATGACGTCTCCAATGCCTGCCTCGGCCTGCTCAACGGCATGGTGCAAATCGCCAGCATGATCGAGCTCGGGCAGATTCGCGCGGGCGTCGTCGTCGGCACCGAGTGCGGCCGGGCGCTCGTCGACAACACGATCGAGCTGCTCAACACGAACAGGTCGCTGACGCGTGACACCGTGAAAGACTACATTGCCAGCCTCACAATCGGAGCGGCCAGCGTCGCGATCGTGCTGTGCGACGAAGAACTGAGCCGCACAGGCAATCGGTTCACGACGGCGGTCGTGCAGTGCGACACGAGCCAGCACGACCTCTGCCAGAGCGAGGGCCTCGAAACGATCATGCGGACTGACAGCGAAGAGCTGCTGCGGCGTGGCATCGCCGCCGGCGCAAATACGTTCGAACGCTTCCTCGCCGCGGCCGGCTGGGAGCCGGATGACATCGACCGCACGTTTTGCCACCAGGTCGGCGTCGCGCATCGCAAGCTGATGTTCGATTCGCTCGGCCTCAATCCGCGCATCGACTTCGCCACGCTCGAAACCCTCGGCAATACCGGCTCGGCTGCGCTACCGATCACGATGGCCTTGGGCATCGAAGCGGGGCGTTTGCACAAAGACGACCGCGTGGCGATGCTCGGCATTGGCTCCGGCATCAACTGCCTAATGCTCGCCGTCGAATGGCAGAAGTCGCTCGCTGCGCAATCTGAAGTCGCCCATCCCAAAGCGAAAGCCGGTGCCTCGACGTAGCTGAATTCGCAAGAATTCGGCCGCTTTCTACTGGATAGCGCACCATTCCACTGAGTGGCTGGGGTCGAGCCGCAGGCGAGCCCCCAGTGCCCGACGCTACACTGGCAGTTCACTGAGGGCTGCGCTCGACCCCTGGCACGCCGTGCATTTCGCTTGGATTAAAGCGTTTCCAACTACGGCGATCCCGTGAGCACGATCAACAGAATAATCGCGAGCACGACAATCACCGCGGCGCCGACACCAGCCCACACGACCCACGAAGGCCCGTGGCTGGGCGGCACATAATTCGGCGGTTGCAGCGGATTGAATTGGGCCCGCTGAGCGATCTTACGCTTGATGTGATCCAATTCAGGATCCGCAAGTTCTTCTTCGAGTAACGATTTGGACTTACCAGAGCCGCCCGAGCCCGGCCCTTTCGACTTGCTCGCTCCTGACGGCGGGCCAATTTTCGAGCTGCCCTTGCCAACATCGCTCGATGTCGCCAGGTCGCTGGTAGATGCCGTCTGCTTATCCGACCCCGACCCCGGCTTCTTCTGCACCGGCCGGCGGTTGGCAACACCAAGAACGTCTTCTTCATCCAGCGGCGCGAGGCCGATTTCGTCCTCGTGCCCGCCGCCCGTCTTCTCATCAAGCTTTTTAGTGTCCTTATCGGAAACTGTCACGGTGCGGCTGCTGCCAGATGCGGGCTTCTTGACCGATGACGGCGCCGGCAGCCCCAGCGAAAAGCGCGTGAACACGCCGCTGCCCACGCCGATACCGGCATTCGGATCCGCCGGTTCGATCGTCCCGCCACCGAGCGACTTACCGCGATCAGCCAACCAGGCTTTCAGCTGGACCGCCACTTCGCCGGCCGACTGGAAGCGATCCGCCGGCTTCTTCGACATCATGATCTCGCAGATCTCGACAAGCGACGGCGGCGCGTCGGGCCGCGTTTTGAAGATCGAGTCCGGCCGGGCCGTTTGATGCTTGAGCAGCCGTTCGGAAATCGAGCCTTCCGGAAATGGCGGGCTGCCCGTGAGCAAGAAATACAGCGTGCAGCCGAGGCTATAAATATCGGACCGGCTGTCAGCCTCATGGCTGTTAAGCGCCTGCTCCGGCGCAAGGTAATCGGCCGTGCCCAGCACATTCTCTTCGTTCGCCATCGTGAGCGAAGCCTGGTCGTCTTCTGTGAGCTTCGCGAGGCCGAGGTCCAGCAGCTTCACGGTGCCGTGCTTGTCGACGAGGCAATTCGCCGGCTTGATGTCGCGATGCACAAGGCCCATTTCGTGGGCGTGTTGCAGGCCGTTGGCGACTTGGGCGATGTAATCGGCGGCCGTGTCGTAATCGAGCGGGCCCTGGCCGACGACTGTTTGGTGCAGGTCCTGGCCGTCCACGTACTCCATCACGATGTAGTGGACGTCACCCTCATTGTCGATATCGTACGCGCGAACGATGTTCGGGTCATCGAGCTTCGCAACCGCCCGGGCTTCCAACCGGAAGCGTTCCAGATACGAGGAATCGCCAACTCGATTTCGCGGCAGCACCTTGATCGCGCGGCGAGCGCGCATCATCTCATGCTCCGCGAGGTACACGCTGCTCATGCCACCTTTGCCGATTTGACCCAGCAACTTGTACTTGCCGAGCCGGAAGCCTTTGTGCTTGCCCGCGAGCAATTTATCGGCCTGCCAACGCGTGACGAGGCCGTCTTCGATCAAGAGTTCGGCGAGGCGATTCTGATCTTCGATCGCCGCTTCGCCGTGGGCGCGCGTGGCCTTCTCGAGAAACGCCGTGAGCTTGGCCTCTTCGACGAGGTTGCTACGTCGTAACAGGTCGAGCAACTTGTTGGTGCCCACCTTGGTCATTGCGTCCCAAGTTCAAACAAAAGAGCCGTGGTCAGTCGGCGGCCGAAAAACGCCGCAGCGCGACCGCGCCCCACATCGCGCCGGTTCCGCCCTGGGTGCGACAAGAAGAGTGATCGCCTACAATTTCTGTTCCGTTAGGATCCATCCCAGCCATCCACGAATGTGGCCAACGAGCAATCATCCTAAGTGCCTCGCTGGAAGCACTATGGGCAGCTCTCGCCCTACCTTACAGAATAGCATGGCTGATAGCAGTCGACCAGCAGTTGGCGCGCAAAACGGGCGAATTCGGGCCTATTCGGGTTGGCTGGAGAACGAACGCGGTAAGCCCAAACCCGCCATGGGGTGGCTGGGGTCGAGCCGAAAGCGAGCCCCCAGTACGCCACGGTGCAGTGACAACTCACTGGGGGCTCGCTGCGCTCGACCCCAGCCACCCCGTGAAAAATATGATGTCGAGCTATTTCAACGCCGCTTTGATGAGGTCGGCATCGAAGTAGTTCGTGCTCATACCGGCGTCGACGATGATCCGCTGGGCATTGAGGCCGCTGGAGCGCGGGCTTAGCAAAAAGGCCGCCACGTTCGCGGCTTCTTCAGTGCGAACGGCCTGCTTGCGCAGCGTGGCTTGCTCGGCATAGAGATAGGAATCGACGTAGCCCGGAATGCCGGCCGAGGCCGAGGTCTTCAGCAGTCCCGGGGCGACAGCATTGAAGCGGACGTTCGAGAATCGGCTGAACGACTTGGCAAGGAAAGCGAGTGATGAGTCGAGAGCGGCCTTGATGGGGGCCATATAGCCATAGTTTTCGCTGGCCATCGTCGTCGTCGAAATCGAGACAGTTACCACTGACGCATCTTTGGCAAAGTGATTTTTGAGCGCGTTGGACACGGCAACCAGCGAGAAGCAGGAGATATCGAACGCCCGCAGGAAGTCGCGTTTGGCGGTTTCATGAAACGGCCGCGGCTCGCCGGCGTAATCGGCGAAGGCGATCGAGTGCAGGAAGCCATCGAGCCGGTCGTAACGCTCGCCTATGTCTTTGGCCAAGCGCTCGATTTCGTCTTCGTGCTCGACATCGCAAACGAGAACGGCCGCATTGCCAACAAGCGCTTGCACCTGCTCGCGCCGAGCTTCGCTCCGCACCGCGTACACCACCTCCGCGCCGGCATCGACCAGCACGCGACTCACGTGCCAAGCCACACTCTTGCGATTGGCGACGCCCATCACGAGGATGCGCTTGCCGGCGAGTTGGAGGAAATCAGCGGGCATGGGTGTTCAAAGTCTGTTTTTTCACCACGGAGGACACAGAGTGCACAGAAGAATAATTTGTCATTGCAAATTTGTAATTTGTCATTTGGCCATTTCTGAAATGGCAAATTCCAAATGACAAATTACCAATGACAAATCTCATTTTTCCTCTGTGCTCCCCGTGCCCTCCGTGGTGAAATTGTTCTTATTGCACACGTGGCGCCATCTTGCACGCAAAATCGAACATCACGGCCGGCTTGTCGTTCAGAAGTACTTTGGCGTCCATGAAGAACGCGCCGGCCATTTGTTCGGTGAGCGTCACGTCGAGCAACACCGTGTCGCCGGGCCGGACCATGGCTTTGAACTTCACGTGATTGATCCGCGATACAACGGGCACACGGTCGGGGTTGTCCGCCACCACTTTGGCCAGCAGCACCGCACCGGCCTGCATGGCCGCTTCGCACAACAGCACGCCGGGCGTCAGCGGAAAGCTCGGGTAGTGCCCGACGTACCAGAATTCATTCCCGGTGAATGTCTTGCGGCAAACGATGTGGTTCTCCGTTTGCTCGATGATCTCATCGAGCAGCAGGAACGGATCGCGGTGCGGAATAGCAGCTTTAATGGCTTCGAGGGACATTTTCGTTTTTTCGTCCGCAGATTATCGCAGATAGTGGATTGAACGACTTCCTAACCACGGATAGCACGGATGTCACGGATAAAATCAACCGTCATCGAATCTCATCCGTGAAATCCACGCTATCCTTGGTTAATTTGATTACCAGCGAAGTTGCACGTTCTTATCTGCGGACATCTGCGTCATCTGCGGACTTAATTGTCTTGGCCCCGGCAGGGAGCGATCGCGGCTTTATGGGGTGGTGGTTAGAGCCGGAGTTTTGGCATTTGTCATGAGCTGTGCGTCGACTTCATTGGCAACAATCACACCATAATTCATCGCCCCGAGCCAGCCGCTCATGATGATTCCCACGCTGCCGGCGTGGTACAGGCCGGTGATTTGTTGCGGCAGCGCGCGGCTTACGGCGAGGCCTTCGAACTTCGTGCCAAAGCTCGCCCCGGCGACGTGCTGCGTGTAGTGTTTGAACGTGACGGGCGTCGATGCTTCGACGTGGGCCAGTCGATTGCGGACATCCGGTACGTATTTGTCGAGCGCGTCGAGCGTGGTTTCAATCAGGTCCTGTTTGCTGGCCTCGTATTCTTCTTCGCTCAGCTTGGCCCAATCGTCGTAATTGGCGTTGGTGCTGGAGACGATGAGGCACCGCGGCCGGCCTTGGGGCCGGGTGCGCGGGTAGTAGAACGAATACGTGCGGCTCGTGATATCGCGGCTCAGCAGCAGCTCCGTGCGGAACAGCGGCGCAGTTGAACTGAACAGCAGGTCGCCGGTGGATTCGTCGATGAGGTCATCTGGCTTCAGGGCCATGTAGACCTGCGTGCTGGAGTTGTTGAGCCGCACGGCCCGGGCGTCGTCGACGAACGACTTGTCAAAATATTGCTCGCCGACGAGGCTGAAGATCGTGGCGTTCAGGTTGGCGTTCGACACAACCGCGTCGCACCGAATCGTGCGCGTTTTCTTGCCACCTCGCGTGGGGTGGCTGGGGTCGAGCTGTAAGCGAGCCCCCGGTGCGCCGGCGTCAACGTCGGCGCGTCTGGGCGGTCGCTGACGCTCCACCCCAGCCAACCCCACTTCAACGGCTCGCACGCTACCGCCGGCGCAGTCGATGCGCGTGACATCGGCCTTGATGCAGATGTCGACGTTATTCTTGCGGAGCTCTTGCTCGATGAGACCGATGAACTTGTCGGTGCCGCCTTGGAATGTAAACACGCCTTTCGACATGAAGTTCGAGAACACGATGCCGTAGCTGATGGCCGGGTCTTCGAGCGTGCTGCCGTTGGCGTAGGTGATCGGCTCCATGAGAAGGCGGATAACATCTTCGCGGCCGGGAAAGAATTTGTCGAACAGCTCGCGGGTGGTCATCGACTGGTCATCGTAGAAGTTCATGCCGCGGGCCGTGTCGAAGAAATCACTTGCCGCCTGCGGGCTGACTTTGAAATCGGTCGTGAGCAGGCGAATGAAGTCGTCGCGGTTGAACGTCGTGGTGAGCGAGAACATCGGGTTGTCGAACCGAATGTGCTTCAGCTGCACGATCGAGTCGGCGATTTCCTTCGACCAGTAGCGGCGGCAGCTTTTGACCATGCCGTACGGGAAGCCGTGGAGGCTGATATCGAAGATGTGGCCGCCGGGGCGCTTGAACCAGGTGGCCATGCCGCCGAGCTTGTAATGCTGTTCGAGGAGCAGCACGCTGCGGCCGGCGCGGGCAAGCACGTTGGCGGCCGTAAGGCCGGCGAGGCCGCTGCCGATGACAACGACGTCGTAGTGATCTTTGGCGTGTTGAAGAAAATCGCGGGGCATGGGGGAGGGGTCAGGGGACGGGATACGGGGGACAGGGCCAGCCGCCGGCGGGAGCCTGCAGCTCACGGATGCTGGATGCTGGATGCTGGATGCTGGATGCTGGATGCTGGATGCTGGATGCTGGATGCTGGATGCTGGATGCTGGATCAGATGGTGGTTGTTGAACCCTATATCTTACCGGCGATCGAGCCAGATGATAAAGCCGGGGGTGGGATCGGCGGGGATGTTCGCGGAATTGCTGACTTGGGCGGCGCGATAGCGTTTGAGCACGAACGCTTTTTGGCCCGGTTTTGCTTCCGCGGAGTATGTTGACACGCCGTCGCTGACAGCGGCGCACTGTTTGAAATCGAACCAATGCTCATCGGGCTGGATCATGCTGCCGACGCTGCCTGTCTCGGTTGCGAGTTGTGAAGTCCAGTAGCTGGCTTTCGGATCGAAGGCAGCCGACAGCGTAATCCAGTGCTCGCCAGATTCGACTTGAATCGAACCGGAACTCCGGGGCACGCCGGCTTTCGGCACTTTTCCCCACTGCACTGAAACCATCGCCGTTTCCCCTTGCGGCACCCACACACGCCACTTCCAGGTACGCTCCGCCTGCGTGCGAACTTCGATGGCGTAGAGTCTTGTGGGATCGTCAATTGACAAGCGGCCCGTTTCATTGCGCAAACTGCGGACTTCCGCCCGTAACGGCCCGATCTCGCGCCAGAATTGGGCGATGACGATCGCCATGGCGACGATCGTCATTAGCAAGATCGTCGTCAGGATCGAAATGCGTGGGCGTGGCATAAAATCTCGACACTTAACGTAAGTTCGGGTTTCTGAAACAGCGCGCAGCAGTACAACCAGCGTGAGAGAAGTTTTACCACGAAGACTCGGAGGGCACAGAGATTCGGAAGTAGATTCCAAATTCCTACGGGAAGTGCGGAGCGCTTCATTCCATATTTTTCGATTTGCATTTTGCATTTTTCATTTTCTTCTCCGTGCCCTCCGTGCCTCCGTGGTAAAAGCCATCCGGCACGTGGCACACCACTTTGGGGCGTTTACCGGCGGGCCGTGCAGCGATTAGGATATTCGGTCGTGCTGCGCGTTTGGCGCGCGGTGCGAGGGCTGATTGTAACTGGGCCAGTTAACGATATTTGGTTGACTTGGGGAGTGGAGCGATGAAACGAAGTGTTGTTGTAACGCTGGTCGTTGCGGGCGTTTGTGGTTTAGTGAGCGCGAGCGGCTGCGCAAAGAAGGAATCGAAGCCGGCGGCGCCAGCGAAAGTGAGTGACGACAATAAGAAAACGGATTCCGCGGCGGTACCGGTCGATAAGGGCCCGGAGCTGACGCCGGCAAATGACAAGGCGGCGACAGAGGCAGCGAAGACCGATGCCACGGCGCCCGCTGCCGAACCGGCGAAGACAGAGACTCCGCCTGCGCCGCCAGAGCCACCCGCTCCTCCCGCGGACGAGAAAAAGGACGAAGCGAAGGCAGATGCACCGCCCGGCGCAAAGATTGAAAAACTGCCCACCGAGCCGATCGTGGAAGCGGCGCAACCGGCAGCGGCAGCAGAGGAAATTCTGCTGGGCATCGAGGACCTCACAAAAGGCATCCCGGGCAGCGGGCCAGTGACGATCGCTGAGATCCAGAAGTGGCTCGATGATCCGAAGAACCACATCGTCCTGAAGCCGACATTGCCAATGGGCCTCGCGGTGGGCGCCGGGCAGATCGCCGGGCTCGATGCGAATCCGCTCACCCGGGCAAAGATCGAACTCGGCCGGCAATTGTATTTCGACACGCGGCTGTCGAGTGACAACTCGGTGAGCTGCGCGAGCTGCCATTCGCCCGAATTCGGCTATGCGAAGAACACGCAGTTTGGCGTCGGCACGAAGGGCCAACTCGGCGGCCGCAATTCACCGGTCGCGTACAATCGCATTTTGAGCAGTGTGCAATTTTGGGACGGCCGCGCGGCCACACTAGAAGAGCAAGCCAAGGGCCCGATCGCCAACCCCATTGAAATGTCGAACACGCACGACGCGTGCATCAGCTGCCTCGGCGGCGTCGAAGGCTACAAACTCCAGTTCGAGCGGATCTTCCCGGGCGAAGGCATCACCATCGACAACGTGGCGAAAGCCATCGCCAGCTTCGAGCGGGCCCTCGTGACGGGGCCATCTGCCTGGGATTACTACGAGAGCTACAAAACGTTCAGCGACGCAAACAAGGAGGACCTCGCCGATTTGGAGGCGCTCAAGAAAGATGATCCGGCCGTGTATGAAAAGTACGAAGCGCTGAAGAAGGCGACCGACGAGCACCCGATTAGCGATAGCGCGAAGCGCGGTGGCGAGATTTTCTTCGGCGAAAAGGGCAGCTGCACGGCCTGCCATGTGGGCGCCAATTTCACCGACGAGAAATACCACAACCTGGGAGTCGGCATGGATAAGCCCGAGCCGGACTTAGGCCGGTTCGTTATCACCAAGGAAGAAAAGGATAAGGGCGCGTTCAAAACGCCGACCGTGCGAAACGTGGAGCTGACCGGCCCCTACATGCACGACGGCTCACAGAAGACGCTTGAGGAAGTCGTCGAATGGTACGACAAGGGCGGCCACCCGAACCAATGGCTCGACGAAAAGATCAAGCCGCTCAAGCTCACGGCCGAAGAGAAGGCCGACCTCGTGGCGTTCATGAAGTCGCTCACCGGGCCGCTTCCAAAGGTCGAGAGCGGGCGCCTGCCGGAGTGAGGCACAGTCCGAGCAGGAGGACACCCTATTACGCTGAAGCCGGCGACGCTTGGCATCGCCGGCTTTCTCATTGCGCGACGGTCGAAATGGGTGGCACGCCCTGAAAGGGCGCGGCGGCACTACAGATTGCCATGCGACCACGCCCTTCCCCAAGCGCCAGGGCGTACCACCCCGAAATGGCATCCTTAAGACGCTAGCTGCTTTTCAGGCAATGCCGGTTGGCCATCGCGATGCCGCTGGTGATGCTGCCGATGATGCCGACGAATCCCTGGTCGGTGCCGCAGATGAAGAGATTCTCGAGGTGCGTGCGGCCATCGAGTTGTTTATCCGGTGCGCCGTAGATCGCGCCGTTGTCGTGCCCCGAGAAGCGCACGACCGTGGTCGGCGTGAACATATCGGTATCGATCACGTGACCGCGGTAATCGGGCACAAACCGAACGGCCGACTCCGTGATGCGGTCATACCACCGCAGCTTTTCCAGGCGATAAGCGGGCTCCTCCAGAGCGCGCCACCGGTCGAAATTGGCGAGCACCGTGATGCGGATCGTGTTGTCGTCCAGCGGCGCCTCGTACGCGAAATTGTTCGGCGTGCAGATGACGCCGCTGCGCACGTCGCATAGCTCATCCGGCTTCTGCCACACGAATTTGTCGTGGTCGTTGAAGAACGTGATCGTTAGGTCGTGGCCAAGTTCCTGCGGCTCGGTGTCGAGTGTGGCGATTGTTTCGCAGAAACTAAGCTGTCCGGCCACGCGTGAGGCAAGCACGGGCTGGCCGTCGTCGCAAAGGCGCATCGTTTCGCACCAACCGGCGGAGGAAATAACGTTGCGAGCTTCAAGCACTTCGTCGTTTTCTAGCACGACGCCGGTCACCCGGCCGTTCTCGACCGCCAGCCGCTTCACGCCAGTGCGGAGTTTCAGCTCGCCCCCGAGCGAACGAAACTTGCGGATGAGGTGTTTCAAGATTAGCCGCACTCCCGCAGCAGGCCGGCCGAGGCCTTCTAGAAAAATACTGCGGAACATGATCGAGAACTGCGCCCAATCCATATCGTGCTCGCGGGCCGAGCCGTAGAACATCAGCGGGCAGAACAGCATCTCGATGAGCAGCGGATCGTGCAGGATTGAGCTCACGACTTCGCGGGCCGACTGGTTGACGTGCGTCTCGTTGAGGTCGTCGTAGGCGACCACCTCCCGCGTGAGGCGGTCGAAATTATCAGCCTCGTGCGGGAACTGCCAGGCGACTTCGTCGCGCAGCGTGCGGTCGTTATTGTCGAACTTCAGGCGGGCGCTCGGGAACGCGATGGCCGAACCAAGCTGCGGGGCGATGGCAAAGTCTTCCCACCGGAACCGGAGTTGCCGCAGCAGCCGCGCGAGCGGGCCGTTCTTCACCGTCTTCGGCGTGATGTTCGTAAGCGCGTGCAGGCCGACGTCATAATCGCGGCCGCGGAGGCGATAGAACGAATTCAGGCCGCCGATCGTGTAATGGCGCTCAAGGATGCAGACACGCTGATCGTAATACGCAAGCCGAATGCCGGCAGCGAGGCCAGACATACCGGCGCCGATGATAATGGTGTCGTACATGAGGGGCGAGGGGCGAGGAGCGAGGAGCGAGGAGCGAGAATTCGATTCGTGTTCCTGTCTCGCTGCTCGATCCTCGCTCCTCGTTCCTTCGTCAGGCGCTTTGCCGCTCGATATCTTTCATCAGCGGCTCGAGGTACGCCACCGTGCTGTTCATGCTCGCGAGGTTGATGTAATCGTCCTCGGGAATCTGAATGCGGTGGCGCTTGCGGAGTTCCATGACGATGTCGAGGAAGTCCATGCTGTCGAGTTCCAACTGCTCGCGGAACCGCTTCTCATCATCGAGTTGCGAGAGGTCCTCGTCCGGGGCAATGTCGCTGAGAATGTCTAGAACTTCTTCTCGTATTTCAGCCGGTGTCATTCCGGTGGTCTCCGTGAGTCAAAAAACTAGAACCGAAATTCACCACTACGACACGACGGTCACCACGGAAAACTAACCGATCTTGCGTCGTGTTCGTTGTGTCGTCGTGGTTAAACTCGATTAAACCTTCCCAATAATTACTACTGAATTGATCCCCAGCATACCAAATGAGTTGTTGAGGATATAGCGGATGCCTTGGCGCTCGCGCGGCTCATTGAGGGCGAGGCCGGGGAGCGCACATTCGGGGTCGAGCCGGTCGACGTTGATCGTCGGATGCACGACTTCATCGGCGAACGACGGCAAATTGCCCGCCAGTTCCAGAGCCCCAGCGGCGCCCATCGCGTGGCCGATGAAGCTCTTCGTATTATTGACCGCGGGCTGCGAGCCGTTGTGGAAAACTGTCCGCAGGGCGATGCATTCCTGAATATCGCCGCTGTCGGTCGCCGTGGCATGCGTGCTCACGAGGTCGATGTCGCCGGCGTTCAGCTTGGCCTGGTTGAGGGCCATCTGCATGCAACGCGCTTGCTGTGCGGGGTTCGGCAGCACGAAGTCGCTGGCGTCGCTGTTCATCGCGTAGCCAACCAGTTCGCCATAGATTTTTGCGCCCCGGCGTTTCGCGTCGTCGTAGCGCTCAAGCACGTACAGGCAACCACCTTCGGAAACAACAATGCCGTTGCGGTCCATATCGAACGGCCGCGAGGCTTTCGTGGGATCATCGTGCTTGGCGAGCGCGCCTTGGCTCGCAAAGCCCGCGAAGATGCCGAATGTGCGAATGCTCTCAGAAACGCCACCCGAGAGGGCGACATCGCACTCGCCGAGTCGCAGCATTTGAGCGCCTTGGATCATGCCCGCATTGCCGGCTGCACACGCGGCGCCGATCGTGTAATGCGGTCCGGTGATGCCCATGTTCAGCGTGATTTCACCGGCCGGGTTGTTAGCCACAGTCCGCGGGTTGTGGTGGTGGGACCACACACTCGTGTCGTAGTCGTAGCCTTTAATCTCGTAGATTTCGTTCTCGGTCTCGACGTTGCCGTGCTCCGTCACGCCGATGTACACACCCACCCGCTCGCGATCGATATTGGCCCAGTCAATTCCCGAATCAGCGACCGCTTCCTGTGCACAGTAAATGCCGATGCTGCCCGCCCGGGTGCCGCGGCGAACGTCGCGTTTCTTCTGGTACTTCAGCTCGTCGAAGTTGCAGATGCCGGCGAGCGTTTTGCCGACGTAGCGAATCTCGTAGTTCTGCACGCCGCTGCGGCCATTGAGCAACGCATCGCGATACTCGGCCAGCGAGTTGCCGTTCGGCGCGGTGAGGCCGATGCCAGTGATCACGATGCGTTGATGGTCGTCGAGCGTGGCCATGTCAATTGAGGCAATTCGGTAAATCTACGCGAGCTGCAAACCGTAGTTCGAATCGTACGTCGTAGCGGAAACTAGCAAAGGCCTCATCGCCAAAAGTTCCCTGCCGATGGGGCCTACGATGCCAGCCGCGCGCCGGAGATAAACCTTGAACGTATCGGTATTTACGGACTTTGACAAGCGGCCAGCGATGTCCCCAAAAGCGGCAACATGCCGGTGAAATTACCGCGGTTTCAACTGGCAACATGGAAATAGAAACCACAACGTGACCAGAACGACAAAAACAAACCCGGCCACCGCCGCGGCTAAAGTGCGGCTCTCCAGGATCACATCGGAAATGATGAAGACATCGGCGCAAATGCCGCCCGTGAGCAGCACCATGCTCGCGAGCAGCAACCAGGTACAGATGCGTAGAAACCGTTCCGAGACGCCGCGCGGGTGGACGACGCGGTGGTAGGCCGCCGGTGTCATCACCAGGGCTGCTGAAATCGCGACAAGCACCGTGGCAATGAGATGCAAAACCTGGTCGCCGCTAGAAATTTTGTCGAACCGCTGGTTAAAAACGACGACCAACTGGAAGCCAAACAGCGCCTGGATGCCAGGCAACACCATCCGGCACTCTTCGAGCAAATGGCTGATGGCTTCGGAGAGCTCTTCTTGCTTCTGGTCGGACATACGGATCGTTTAACCGCGCCAATTTAGCTCGTGGTTTGATCAACATCCAAAACCGTGGGCTACTGCCCGGAGGCTTGTTAGCCGACGGGCGCTAACCCGCGGATTCCGACAACAGCCATTCGGCCAACTCGACCACGCCGTGACCGGTGTGACCATCGGTGACGATGTCTGCACAGTTCTTAAGCGGTGGCACCGCATTTCCTACCGCAACACCAGCACCGCACAGGTCGAGCATCGCTCGGTCATTGTCCGCATCGCCGATCCCGACGACACGTTCGGGCGGGATATCAATTCGCGCGAGCAACTTCGACAGGCCCGACGCCTTGTCGACCCCCGCCGGCAGCACCAGCAGATCATCGCGATTCGACGTTGTGTGCCAACTGAGTTGCAGTTGCTCCAGAATCGCATCGACTCTGGCCTGCTGATCGGTGTCGGTGCACACGATGACTCGCCCGGGCTCACACCGCAAACCGGCCTCTCGAAGCGCTGTTAACAGCCGCTCTGGGCGCGACTCGCACAACAGTTCCTCCACACCGGTCGCCGGGTCGAACAGAACTGCTCCGTTTTCCGCCACAGCGTAATGGAACAACTCAAAATGCGGAAACTCCTTGAGTTCCTGCGAAGTTTCTCCCGTGACCAGGATGAGTTTCATTCCGGCCGCGCGCAATCGCTCGAGCGCCGCGGCCGTCTCACCCAGCATATGGCTATTCTTCAGTACCGTGCCATCTCCGTCCGTCGCCAAAGCCAAGTAGCGCATAGGAAGGCATTATTAGCAGCGGCTACGGCGAGGGCAAATCCTAGTTACGTACTCCGCGCTCTTGGACATCGGGTGGCTGGGGCAAAGGCTTTGCGATGCCTCAGTACTCCTGAGCGAGCTCGATACTAAGGAATTTCGCCTCAAACATGCGCGCATCATTCAGCAACGTTGAGATGTTTCAAATACGCCACGCGCTGGGCCGATCGACCGGCTGCGTCCGTGATCGCTTCCCATCGCACCGCAGCAGCTTGAAGTGCCGCGCCCGGCGTCATTTTGTCGCCGATTGCCGCCTCTACCGCTTCATCGAGTGCGGCGAGATAGTCGTCGATACCGGGCAGGCGAGGCACAAGAATGCACCGCTCCCCATTAAGTTGAGTCACCAACCGCTCGGACAGGCTCTTGCGATCTTCGGGAGAAATCGCCGGATCATACCACTGCGGCGAATTAGCGAGTGACGACCGGGCCGGCATCATTTTCTCAGTCGCATGCGCGAGCTGCGTGCTCGCCTCCGGCTGCGCGAGCCAAGCGATGAGACGGAAGGCGCTCGCAGCGTTATGTGTCGAAGCACTCACGGAGATGAGGCGGTCGTTCCAGCCGAGGAGTGGCAGACCGGCTGTTGCGTTCTGCGAGTCGGCAGCTTGGACATCGTTCTCACCAGGCGCTGCCGATTGCTTCAACCGCGTGAGTGCCTCTAGGAACGCTCGTTCCGTAATCCGCGGCTTCATCGTCTCAGTATCGAACAGAAAACCAAGCTTCTCATTGGTGATGGCCACTGGTCCCGCTTCGAGTAGCAGCGCGAGTGCCGGCCGGCGCGATGCGACACTCGATGTCGACGTGAACGATGTCGCATCGATGCCCAGCGGCAATGCCATCGTTTCCCCGCCCCACTTCAACAACTCATTGCGAACGAGTGGAAAGAAGTCGGCAAACTTCAACTCTTGTGCGTCGAGCACACTGCCCCGAACGGGGCGGAGCCACCCGCGCCTGCAGAGTTCGCCCAGATAGCGCGAAGGGAAAATGATCGCATCGGCGTCAAGCTGCTTGGCGTCAGCCACGTCTTTCCAGTCGACCGCTTGTGCCGCCAACTCACCGCCCGACCGTTCCGCCCATTCGCCGCGCAGCCGGTTGATCGCCTCAGCCAGCGGCCGTGCATTCACGACAACCAATCGCAATGTTACACTTGCTCGCGGCGCGGTCGCGTTCGACGAATCCTTGGCGGGAGGCGCGGGCGCTTCGCGATTCGACGGGCAGCCGGCGAGCGCCACCGCGACGATCATTAGCACCATCTGAAGAGTGGGAGACGGGGAGAGTGGGAGACGGGGAGACTCGCCGCCATACGTCGTCGGCACTCCCCCTCTCCCCCTCTCCTTGTCTCTCCCTCTGCGACCAAACGAACTCATATAGCTAACCACTTCCAGCAGCACAGCGGAACACCTCGAAATGAGCATCTACCTCGGCATCGATATCGGAACCTCGGGCACGAAGACCTTGGCGATTAACGCAAAAGGCAAAATTCTCGCCCAGGCGATGGCGGCCTACCCTTGCTACCATCCCAAACCGCTGTGGAGTGAGCAAGACCCGGAAGATTGGTGGCAGGCCACCGTCAAGACCGTGCGGGCCGTCGTCAAGCAGGCAAAGCTCAAGCCGGCCGACGTGCGCGCGATCGGCCTCTCCGGCCAGATGCACGGCTCGGTGTTTCTCGACAAGAACAACAAAGTGGTCCGCCGCGCCCTCTTGTGGAACGACCAACGCACGGCCGCCGAGTGCGCAGAAATCGAACAGCGCGCGGGTGGCCGTAAGAAACTCATCGAAATGGTCGCCAACCCGGCGCTCACCGGCTTTACCGCGCCGAAAATTCTCTGGCTGCGAAATGCCGAGCCCAAGAATTTCGACAAGACGGTGAAGATCTTGCTGCCCAAGGACGACATCCGCCGCCGCCTTACGGGCGAATTCGCCACCGAAGTCAGCGACGCGAGCGGTATGCTGCTGCTCGATGTCGTCCGCCGCCAATGGTCAAAGGATCTGCTCGCCAAGCTAGAGCTCGACGAAAGCCTGCTCGGCCGCGTCTACGAATCCGAAGAAGTCACCGGCCAGCTCACTCGCGAAGCCGCAAAGCAGCTCGGGCTCTCAACCGATTGCCTCGTGGTCGGCGGCGCGGGCGACTGCGCAGCCGGCGCGGTGGGCAACGGCATTGTAAAACCGGGCGTGCTCTCGACATCGATCGGCACCTCCGGCGTCGTCTTCGTCCATGCCGAGAAGCCGCAGGTCGATCCCGAGGGCCGGCTGCACACGTTCTGCCACGCCGTCCGCGGCAAATGGCACATGATGGGCGTCACACTCGCCGCCGGCGGCTCGCTGCAATGGTTCCGCAACGCCGTTTGCCAAACCCTAGCGGCGGAAGCCAAACGCCGAAAGATCGACGCGTACGATGTGCTCACGGAGGAGGCCGCCCTAACGCCGCCGGGCGCCGAAGGCCTGCTGTTCCTGCCCTACCTCGCCGGCGAACGCACGCCGCACGCCGACCCGAACGCCCGCGGCGCGTTCGTCGGCCTCACACTCAAACACGCCCGCGGGCACCTAGTGCGGGCGATCATGGAAGGCGTCACGTATTCGCTCCGCGATTGCCTGGCGATCATCGAAGAGCAAGGCGTGGCAGTGAAGCAAATCCGCGCTTCCGGCGGCGGCGCCCGCAGCAGCTTCTGGCGACAGATGCAGGCCGACGTGCTCGGCAAGACCGTCGTCTCGATGGCCGCCGACGAAGGCCCCGGCTACGGCGTCGCACTGCTCGCGGCCGTCGGCGCCGGAGAATTCAAAAGCGTGCCTGAAGCATGCGAGGCGACCGTAAAGACCGTCGGCCAAACCAAACCAATCGCCGCGGCGCGGAAGGTATACGATAAGGGTTTTGGGGTGTACCAGGGGTTGTATGGTGCGCTGAAAGAGGACTTTGAGCTGATCGGTGGCCTGATGTAATCAATCAAACGTGAGTTGAAATGGAATACGACAATCTCATTCGCGATTTTGCCGAGCGCACGTTGAAGAATTTGGAGGCAATTGAAGCCGCTGTAAAAACTGATCCGGACGCAGACGTGTACGAAGTGACTCAGCTCATTAACTCGATGTTGGGTCTTCTTGTTTTTCCTAAGGAACGTTTCTTCAAATACATTCCGCCGATTCCTCTTGAAGACGTTCGGGCAAGTGGCTGGCCAATTCCACGCATGGAGCGTTCTTACAGGAGACCGAAAGACCTCAGAAAATTAGTGAATTGTCTGCGAAATGGTATCAGTCATTGCCAAATCAAATTCGACACCGACGGCCACCGGCTAACCGGTCTAACTATCTGGAATGCCGATCAGTACGGGAACAAGACGTGGGAAGCACATCTCGTGTTAATAGAACTGCGCGAATTCGGGCGCCGTTTCATATCACTTTTGTTGGAGTTCGATCGATGACTCGTGACATTACCGCCCCACTGCGAACTGACATTTGGCTTGTCATTCAGGAAAATGAGGGGTTAATCATGGAGGCGTTTACTCGAAAGACCGATGCTGTTAAGCGCGCGCAGCAACTTAAGCAAAGATGTCCGTCAATGCGAACCGAGGTTGCCAAATACCTGATCGCTTTGAACAGTTGTCAGCCGATCAGCCCAACCAAGGGCTCGCGTTGACGAATATCGTCAGCTTGGTGCTCCTGGGCGAAATTACACGGAGGCTCGTCGAATATGTCCGATGCTGTGCTACAACATATTCCGATTGCCGACCAGCACAGGCGCGTCGAGTCTGGCGCGGTGCAACTTGGAGAAGACTGGCCGGGGTTGTTCTTGCGGGGCGATGATGCGATTCGATTAATGTACCACATCCGCTCGTTGGAGAAGCTGTTTGCTCGTGCGGACGATTGGTTCGAGCGACAGGCTTGCCATGAACTTGTTTCGCTGTCGAAAATGATCGAGCGAAATGTTGTCGGAGGGCGAGAACGTGAGTAAAAGCTTACGTAACGCCGCCGACCACGGCGACACGAGTGAGCCGCGGTTTGTAGTCTTGCCGGGAATTGGATGATTTGACGGCCGACAATTTTTACAACGTCGCAGAGGTATCAGAGGGCCAACCCAGTCTAACTGCTACGCGGGGTTGGCACCGCCGAGCATGGCTCGCCGGCTATTAAGCGAGCAATGCGGAAGGTTGCTTTACTTCAACTCGCGCGCACTCGATGCACCGAATTTCGGCGCAGCGTCGCCGAGGAACCCGAGAACTTGCACCGGATCCTTCGACCCGGCTTTGCCCACCGGTGTGAAATGCTGAGCCAGGTCGGTATGCAACTGCACGCAGCGAATGTAGTGCTCGCGCGCCCGTTGATCGACAGTGAGCAGACTTTCCAACTCGGCCAACTCTTGCTCTGAGATCTGCTCGTCGAGCATGGCCCAGGTTAATGTTTCAAGTCGGTCGAGCCGCTTGGCAATTTCCGCGGCCGAATGAAGCTGGTCGGCGAAGTCGTCTTCGCGGTGTGATGCACTGCCCATTTGATTGCTGCCCTTCTTTTCGACTGCGCCTGCTACCTTAGTACGCATTCGCCGACCGGTTTGATCGACTAACCGCGTTATTCCACGTATCAGCAAACGAGGTGCCAGCGGCCCAAAGCCCCATCAAGGGGTATCGTCGCCCGGCGTGCGATCGGTAGAAGAAATCTACCTTACGGACAAGAGAAACTAGTGAAGATAGCGTGAATTATATAGCCGAGCCCTCCGGGCTCGACGGACTTACCCACACGAATGCCGCCACCATGCGGCGCCGCACCTAACAACCAGAAGGCCAGCTCACCGTTTCATTCTGAGACCTGGCTGAGACGGCCCACAGCCTAACGAACTGCTCCCAGCCGAGACGGCTGGGCTATCTACCGCTCCGCAACCGGCTTCCATTTGCGGCGTTCGGGGCCAATGTACCGGGCCCGTGGCCGGATCAGCCGGTTGTGGTCCAGCTGCTCGATCACATGGGCACTCCACCCGGCCGTGCGGCTCAGCACAAACAGCGGCGTGTAGAGCTCGACCGGCAGGTTCATATAATGGTACAGCCGGCCGGAAGGCCAATCCAAATTTGGCGGTAGCTTCTTCTCCTCCCAAATGATTCGCTGGATGACGTCGGCCGTCACCTCCAGGTCTTCATTGCCAGTCTCCTTCGCCAAGTCGAGACAAAGCTCCTTGAGATAGGTCGCTCGCGGGTCGCCATCCTTATACACGCGATGGCCGAAGCCCATGATCTTCTCCTTGCGCGCCAACGCCGCGCGAATCCACGCCTCGGCATTCTCCTTGTTGCCGACGGCCTGCAACACATCGAGCACCTTTTCATTCGCGCCGCCGTGGAGCGGGCCTTTCAGCGCACCGATCGCGCCGACAATGCCCGAGTGCAAATCGGAAAGCGTCGACACAATCACGCGCGAGGTGAACGTCGACGCATTGTATTCGTGCTCGGCATACAGAATGAGCGATACGTCCATCGCCTTGATATGCCCTGGCGACGGGTCGGCACGGAACAGCATATGCAAACAGTTGTCGGCCAGCGACCGCCCCGCTTCCGGCAGCACCGGCTCCTTGGCCTGCTTCAGCCGATGCCGCGCGGCCATGATCACGGGCAACTGCGCAAGCAGCCGCTCGGCTTTGCGAAGATTGGCGTCGCGACGGTTATCCGCCGTCTCCGGATCCCAGTGCGCCAGCATGCTCGCTCCCGTGCGGAGAACGTCCATCTCATTGGCATCAACGGGGACCGTGCGCAGTGCTTCGATGATTGCCGCCGGCACGGCGGCCGCCGCCGCTTCCAGCCGCTTGTAGAACTCATCAAGCTGCTCAGCGTTCGGCAGCTCGCCATAAAGCAGCAAATACGCCACTTCCTCAAACGTGCTGTTGCGCGCCAGATCTTCGATCGAATAGCCGCGATAACTGAGGCCGCCAGTCACCGTGCTAATGTTCGTCTCGCCGGCGATCACGCCTTCAAGGCCCGGGTGATAAGGTTCTATAGCGGTAGACATGAGAGTAGTCGAGCGTCGAAGGTTGAGAGTTGAAAGTGAAGAGAAGGATGCCGGATGCAGGATTCTGGATGCGGGGATGGTAGGTGGGAGCTGATAGTGTCTCCTCCCCGCTCCCGCATCCCATATCGCGCATCCTCACTCAAAATATTCGCGATCGCGTTGTTCGTAGGAATTGTAGTCCAGGAGATCGTAGAGTTCTTGCCGCGTCTGCATGAGATCCAGCAGTTCGCGCTGCGTACCATCGGCGGCGAGAATCGACAGCGCCGTCTCGGCCGCCTTCATCGCCACACGGAGCAGCGTGACCGGGTACAACACCACGCGGTACCCCATCTCGCCGAGTTCCGCAAACGTGAGCAACGGACTCTTGCCGAACTCCGTCATGTTTGCCATCAGTGGCGCATCGACCGCCTCGGCAAACGCTGCAAACTCATCGCGGTTGGCAAGCGCCTCGGGAAAAATCCAGTCAGCCCCCGCTTCGATGTAGCGCCTGGCACGATTTACAGCAGCAGCAAAGTCGTCGACGCCGCGGGCATCGGTGCGGGCGATGATCACGGTCGCCTCGTCATTCCGAGCATCTGCCGCAGCCCGAAGCTTGGCACACATGGCATCCGTCGTCACGAGCGACTTGCCCGAAAGATGGCCGCAGCGCTTCGGCAATTCCTGATCTTCAAGCTGAATCGCAGCGGCTCCTGCGTTCTCCAACTCATGGATCGTACGTTCCACATTTGCTGTATCGCCAAAACCCGTGTCGGCATCAACGATCACCGGCGTGATGATCTGGGCCGTTAGATAACGCACTTGCTGCACAAGCTCGGTGAGCGTAAACAGGCCGATATCCGGCATGCCGACAATGCCCGCCGAAAATGCCGCGCCAGACACGTACATCGCCGAAAAGCCCATATCTTCAATGAGCTTGCCCATCAGTGCCATTGGCGCTCCGGGTACCTGAATCGGGCCGGCTTCGATGGCTTCGCGCAAGAGTTGACCGGGAGAAGGAGAAAAGTTCGACATCGACCGACGCGGTTACAAATGAAGTGCCCACTGCCATGATCGCCAACGATGGAACGATGATAAGGCTGCCATATGGCAACGGCAAGTGTGCAGAATCCGCCGCCGACTGCAACATTGTAGCAGGCACGCTCCGCGTGCCGTCGCTTACGTCGAAAAGACCCGATGCAAAACCGGTGATACTGGAACGCTAAGCGACACTTCAGGCTACGGCACGCGCAGAGTGCCTACTACAAAACGAGCACCGGTCGCAGTTGTTGCCAATCCCCCTTACGATTAGGCTGGCGCAATGGAACGCGATCGCGCCGCGCATAACGCCGTCGACAGAATTTCAACAGCCTCGCTGCGGTGGAGCTTGCTCGAAATCGCCTTAATCGTCGCCGTCTTCTTCGCGGCCACCGGCGACCGCCCCCCCAACGTAAATGAATCACACTATCTCTGCCGGTTCAAACATTATTGGGACCCCGCGTGGTGCCGTGGCGACTTATTTCTCGAATCGCCCGACACCCAGCTCGTGCTAATCTGGCTCTTCGGCTGGGTGACGCGGTTCGTCTCGCTCACCGCCACCGCCTGGATCGGCCGCGTATTAGCCTGGATCGCAATCGCCACCGCTTGGCACCAGCTAAGCTGGCGAATCATACCGCGTAGGTTCGCTTCCGTTCTCTCGGCCGCACTGTTCCTCGGTCTCAATCACTATTTGCACTTGGCCGGCGAATGGGTGGTCGGCGGCGTCGAAGCGAAGTGCTTCGCGTACGCGCTCGTGCTGCTGGCATTGCGCGGCATCATCGACGAGCGCTGGAACCGCGCCTGGCTGCTGCTCGGCGGCGCCACGGCGCTTCACCCGATCGTGGGTGGCTGGAGCGTGCTGCTGTGCGCCGGCGTGTGGATCGTCGCAGTGCTGGCCGCGCGGTCGAACCAACGTCAACTCGAAGACCACTCCCCAAACGCCAACCGAACAACGTTCACCTCACTGCTGGCATCGCGGATGTTCGCGATGCTGCCAGGCCTCATAGCCGGCGGGCTCGTGGGTCTCATCGGCATCGTGCCGGCGCTCTCGCTCACCTGGGGCGTGCCGGCAGAGATTGTCAACGAGGCGGCGCGGATCTATGTGTTCGATCGCCTGCCTCACCATCTCGCCCCGCTCACGTTGACGGCAGAAGTCCCGCGGCGTCTAGCCGGGCACGCGATCTTGTTAGCCACGATGTTTGTGCTCTGGCTGCTGCAACGAAACTCGCGCGCGATATCCGATGAAGCCGTAGCACGATCACCAGCAAACTCGCTGGAAGCTCGCCAAGAGCTCGACCCCAGCCTCCCCAACGACCTGTCGGCCGATGATCCACCGTCGCTGTCACCCCTCCACGCGATCGTGCTGTTTGCCATCGGCGCAGCGGCCCTTGCCGGCATCGGCTTCGCCTTGGAAATTGGTCTTGCTAACCACCCGCTCGTCGCTGCGAAGCTGCTGCGCTACTATTGGTTCCGCCTGACCGATTTCGCCGCCTCGATGGCGGTCGCCTTCCAACTCACTGTACTCGTCGTCGCCGCCCTCGAGCGCCGCCGCGCGTGGGCCCTCCCCGCACTTGCCGCCGCGATTGTGCTCGCTGCGTGGTTTCCCGTCGCCGCCTGCTGGGATCGACTCGCGAACGACAACTCGCCGTCGGATGCGAAAATCCCGTACTTCAAAGCCTGGGTCGAAGTGTGCGATTGGATCCGAGCCAACACCCCGTCGAACGCACTATTCATCACCCCGCGCGCCAACGTTTCGTTCAAGTGGCGAACCGAGCGCCCCGAAGTGGCGAACCGCAAAGACATCCCGCAAGACGCCCGCGGGATTGTCGAATGGGCCCAGCGACTCAAAGATATCTACACGATCCAATACGCCGGCAAGCCACTGGTGCTCGACTCGGTTTGTTCGCTCGGCACCGAGCGCGTGCGAGAATTGGCAAACAAGTACCATGCCCATTACGTGCTGAGCGACCGGTTGGAACTGCTCGACTTGCCGGTGGCGTTTGCAAACGAGGATTACGTTGTCTATCGCATCGAAGATCGCAACGCTGGCGACGGCCCCTGACCTGCCGGCGCGACTCGCCGCGGCCTTGCCCTCCGCCCGGCGCGGCACCGCGCGGCGCAGCTGCATGTCGCCGCAGCTCAGTTACGGCCGGCACGCGGGTCCGCCGCCCTGCACTGCCCGGCCAGCCGCCGTGTTGCTCTTGCTCTTTCGTCGTGACGGTCGCTGGCGAATACCACTCACCGAACGCCCAACCGCGCTCGTCCACCATGGCGGACAGATCAGCCTGCCTGGCGGAGCCGTCGACCCGGGTGAAACCTCGCGCGCTGCCGCGCTGCGCGAATTGCACGAAGAGCTGGGCATCGACGCCAAAATCGAACCGCTTGGCCGCCTAGCCGACTGCTATGTCTTCGCCAGTGATTTCACGGTCACGCCCTGGCTGGCCGCGGCCGATTTTCTTCCCGAGTGGCGGCCGCATGCGGGCGAAGTGCAATCGGTCGTCGAACTGTCGCTCGAAACGTTGCTTGATGAAAACTCTCTCGGCCGGCTCACAATCGAACGCGGCCCGCTGACATTCCACGCCCCCTGCTACCGCATCGGCGACGTTCGCGTCTGGGGAGCGACCAGCATCATCCTCAGCGAGCTGGCCGACGTGTTGTTGAATTGCTAGTTGATACGGAATAGTTGATAGTTGGGCTTGATTGAATGGCAACGCTTGATTGACTTCGATGCCGCCTTTCATGGACGATGAGACGACTCATGGATAACGGAACAGACCATAACATTCGCGCCGTCGTATTCGATCTCGATGGCGTACTTGCCAACACCGAAGACCTCTACGAGATCGCCTGCGAAACGTTGCTCCGCCGCCGCGGCCGCACGTACGATCAGCCGCTCCGCGAGCAGATGATGGGCCGACCCGCCGCCGTCGCCATCAAAATCCTCATCGAAACGCACGGCTTCACCGAGCCCGAGAGCGTGTTCATGGACGAATGCCAGGAGCTCATGCAGCAGCTGCTCACGACGCGACTCGCCCCGATGCCCGGCGTCTGCGAACTGCTCAACCGCATCGAGGCCGCGGGCCTCCCCGCCGCCGTCGCCACGAGCGCCATTCGCGAGTATGAGGCCTTCGTGCTCACCGGCCTCGGCATTCGCCACCGTTTCCAATTCGTGCTCACGGCCGACGATATCCGCCATGGCAAACCCGATCCCGAAATCTACCTCCTCGCCAGCCAGCGGCTGGGAGTCGAGCCTCGGCAAATGATGGTCATTGAAGACAGCACCAACGGCTGCAAAGCCGCCCTCGCCGCCGGCGCGTTCACCGTCGCCGTGCCTAACCGCCACACCGCGATGCACGATTTCACCGGCACGCAGCTGGTCGCCGATACGCTTGCCGACCCGCGAATCGTCGCAGCGTTCGCCCCTGCATGACAGCGTTGCCGGCAATCTACAGCTGCATAATCCGCGCGTTTGTCATGATTTGCTTATCACGCCGCGTCCGCCCGGCCGATCCTTCGTTCCACACGCTCTGCGTGCGCTCCCGCGCGGTGCTTGCTTCTCCGCGCGGCAGCTATCTCGTCGAAGGAAAAACCGATGCTGCGTTCATCGTTTCTCATCGCTGCGCTCGCGGTCACACTCCTCGCAACGGCCAACGGCTGCCAGAGTTGTTCTAGCTGCCACGACTACGATTGCCCAGTGAAAGGCTGCCAATGCGGCTATCCATCGCCCAGCGGTTGCAACGGCGGCTGCTCGGGCGGCGGCTGCAACACGGGCGGTTGCTCAAGTTGCGGCTGCAATGGCAGCGGCGCCAGCGCCATGCCCGAATCGAGCTACTACATGCAGCCCGGCGAGTCTTCGCAGCCATCTTCCGCCGAGGTCGAAGCCGCCATGCCCGAATCAGCATCGCGCGGTAGTCAGGTCCGGCACTGGTAGCGACCTGTGCACGCACCGAAACCGGCAACGCCTCGCACGCGGCTAGTTGCTTTCTGCCGCGGCTGCTTGTGCGCGATTGAAAATCTCCGCGTCAAACTCATCCCGCGGTTGCCATTTCTCCGCAGTGGCGCCAACCCTGAGCCGATGCGGACTGCGGAGCGTCGGCGGCCGCGTTTCAGTCGCCGATGCGGGTTCAACCGCCAGATCCACCTTCGCCGGTCGCTTCGTGCGCGTCGCCGATGCGTGCCGTGCAATCGGCTTGGCGGGCGGCGCAATCAGCGCTGGCGGCGGTGAACTTGTCGCCGGGCTTGCCGCACCAACCGTCCCCGTTGCCGCGGGTGCATCGCCCTCGCTTTTCGGCTGTTCCTCCAAGTCTCGCTGCGGCGGCGAAATCAGCGCCACCCATTCGGCTAAATGCTTAAATGCCTGCTCCTGCCGCGGCCCAAACACCGGCCCATTCAGCCCGCCATGTGTCTGCCGAGGCACGACCAACAGCGGGCTCTCCGCCGGATGATCCCGGTCCACCAGTTCGAGCGTCGCCGCCAGATTCTGCATCGTCGTTCGCCGATTCGCTTCGCCACGCACCGAAGCCCGATTCAACTGGAACGACTGCGGTCCCCCGGGCTCGTGGCACTTCGACATCGTGCAGCTGTTCACGAGCACCGGCTGAACCTTGCGCGTAAACTGCTCCAGCACGCCGGCTGGTAAATCTGCCGTGATCGCCGACGCACCGAGCGCGTCCGCCGTCGACTGCTGCTTTGTCGTGGCGTTAGATACTGCCGCCGGTGTCGCGCTCGCTGCTGGCTGCGTCTGCGCCGCCACCAACCGCCGCTTCAATAACGCAAGCCGCGGATGATCGGCGTCCAGTTGATCGACCGCCGCCAGCATGTCGCCGGCTTCCACCAGTAGGTTGTGCCGCAGGCACCAATCCGCAAGTGCCAGTCGGGCATCGACCGAATCATGCGGCAAACGATCGCGGCGATACTCATATACTTCGTGCAACGCGCGGCCGATGAATTGTACACGCGACGAAGCGACCTGCATCTGACCGCCCGCACGGCTCACCACATACCAATCGGCCGCCCTCGTGATTTGACCCGTCAGCACGCCGCCATCTTGCAGCAACACGACGCCGTTCTCGCCATCCTCGATCGTGCCTGGCGCCGCCGAAAATTCGTCAGCCGCCCGCGCGCAATTCGCCACAGCCAATGCCAGAAGCATCGCGACCGGGCACAATAGCAGGCGACAGACAGAGCGCATCGCGGCGGAGGTTAGGAAAACCCACTCAACCCGTCAAGGCTGGCAGCGATAGCACCCCGCCGATACACTTCAAACGCAACGATTTTCCCCTTCCCCGTAGGGAGCGGCCAGGGGAGGGTTAACGCGACCGACCAATCACAGCGAGAGTCCGCGACCTCGGAACCGCGAAGCCCCATGCAACGAGCCACCGTCCACTACTCCGGCCACGTCCAGGGTGTCGGCTTCCGCTACACGACAAACTCGATCGCCCGCGAGTTCGACGTGACCGGCTACGTCCGCAACCTCCCGGACCGCCGAGTCGAGCTCGTGGCTGAGGGCGAACCGGCGGAGGTGAGCGCCTTTCTAGCCGCGGTGCGGGAGCAATTTTCTGGCCAAATTCGCGACGAGCAGATCGACAAAGCGGCCGCGTCCGGCGAATTTTCCAAATTCGAGCTGCGCCGCTGAAATTCAGCAAACCTCGGAGCCTCTTGATTCGTAGCACCCGCTGATGCGCCCGTCGCACCGCTACGACGCACGCCCGATTTTTTCCCCCTTCCGCCCTCCCCCTTCCTAATGCCGCCCCGGCCACTTGATACCGCGGCGGCTACAAGTTCTTATAAATACTGGTCTTATCCCTGCTATCGCACGTTCATTTGGCGGTTCTTTCTCCATGGGTAATCTGACTATCTGGTTGACGCCGGCTTGGATCCTCTCGCTGGGCGTGATCGCCGCGGCCATCGTCATGCTGCTCGTCTGGGGTCTCACCTGGCTCGTTTCGCGCCGTGCGGCCGCTGCCATGCTCCGGCTCGAGCGTGAGAGCATCCTCCAGTGGGTGTCGTACCTGGTGCTCGCGTTCGTCGCCTTCGGCATCCTGGCTACGCCGATCATGCCCGTGAAACAAGTGGCCAGCTCGCTCCAGCGCCTCCCGCTCGTCGGCAAGTTCTCAACCGTGGTCACAATTCCCGCCCGCACCGACGACAAAGAAATCCAACTTGGCTTCGAGTCCGATGAACTGCAGTCGTACTCGTTCGCTGCCGACGAAGACCTCGTCATCAACACCGAGCGGGGCAAGGCCTACTCCAGCCCACTGGTCTTGGTCGAAGGCAACGAAACTTACGCCTGGACCCCCAGCAGCAAGACGCCGCGGATGTTCACCGGCCCAGTCACCGCGCTCTACGTAACGAACCAGAGCGACGCCCCGACCGATCTCACGATCAACTACGCCACCGACGTGCCACTGCACGAAGTGCGGCAGATTCCCGTCACCGCCGCCACGATCCTCGCTATCTACCTCGTGTACGGCCTGCTGCACTGGCTGCTGCCCGGCGTCTCCACGATCGCGCTCGCCACGTCGAAAGAAGCCACCGCCCAGCCCATCTACCTCCTCGCGCTCATGCTCGGAGCCTGCCTGCTCGTGTTGTTTATTTACATTCCCTACAACACCTTCGGCGAAGACGTGAAAATGTACAAGGACTCGAGCCTCATGACCATCATGGTGCTCGCGATCCTCGTGGCCGTGTGGACGGCCAGCGTCTCGGTGGCCGACGAAATCGAGGGCCGCACCGCGCTCACACTCCTCTCGAAGCCAATCAGCCGCCGCGAGTTCGTCATCGGTAAGTTCTTGGGCATCGTCTGGGCCAACTTCCTCATGTTCGTCCTCCTTGGGGCCTGGATGCTGCTCCTCGTATCGTACAAAGTGGTCTACGACGCCCGCGAAACGTCCAACCCCGAACCAAGCTGGCAACTCTGCAACACCGAAATGATCGGCATCGTGCCGGGCCTCGTGCTCTCATTCATGGAAACGGTTGTGCTCACCGCCATCAGTGTCGCCATCTCCACCCGCTTGCCGATGCTGCCCAATCTCGCAATCTGCGGCTCGATCTACGTCCTCGGCCACCTCGGCCCGCTGATCGCGCAGTCCTCAGTCGGCCAAAACGAGTTCGTGGCCTTCTTCGGCCAACTCATCGCGCTCATCCTCCCGGTGCTCGATCACTTCAACGTGCAAGCCGCCGTCGCCGGCGGTGTCCGGGTACCGCCGGATTATCTAGCGTGGGCCGCGCTCTATTGCATTCTCTACTCCGCCGTCGCAATGCTCTTCGCCCTCATCCTGTTCGAAGACCGCGATTTGGCGTAGGCGAGTCGCTCCGATCAATGATTCGCCGTGGCGCAGACTCGCACCAAGTGCGCTCACACCTTCTGCAATTCGCTCACGCGCGCAAATAACCACGCCCCAACATCCCCCTCCCTATTAGGGAGGGGCGAGGGGAAGGTTCCGCACCTAACATCGCGCCACCCCGCGCACCATCCACCCGCAGGGCTCAGCTCCCACCACCAAATATCATTAATGTAAATCATTCCACTATTTTGTTGAAAAGAGCCACCCCAATCTGCTAAGTTCCACTCCAAAATGGCCGACCGAACCCAAGCGTCTGCAACGCACAGCATATCCCACAACGATCAGAATCCCCGTCTAACCGCGGTGCGCAGCGACGCGCGCCTGCATAGCCCAGCCCTTCGGGCTGGGTCCCCGCAAGTCCGCCCCGCCGACACAACTCCGTTGTGCCGCGCTACCGCTGCGCGCCCAAATGAACACCAACAGGAACTTTTACACCAAGATGCGCAAAATCCCGGGCGGGAGTTTTGCGCATCTACTTGAAAACGCGGCCCGGGTTGGTTCCACAGGACCAAGAAAACTGGTCTCTTCCAAACAAACGTGTCTCCACTCGCGAAATACTCACATTTCCTTTCCCAACCTCCAAGCCGGCATGTAGGAGGGGAGGATTCCCCATAAAAGTCCGATTCGCCATGATGAGTGTCATCGCAAACAATCGTGCAGCCGTTTTCTAACGCTCAAGACTACGATGAACACTGAATCCAACCACTTCGATTGCCAATGCCGCGCTCTGGCGCACCCTCCAACAATGAGCGTCCGATCGTCCCAATGCTGGCCCCAGCATCGAGGCGCACAGCCCCTCGGTCCTTACCACCAAGTTTCACTTTCCCCCTCAGCATCAAACCTCCGACGCTGCGCCGCACTCGCCCTGCTCGCCATGGCGGCCTTCGCCACGGCCGCATACGCCGCCGACAAACCCAACGTCCTCGTCCTGCTGAGCGATGATCAAGGCTGTGGCGATTTTAGCTTCGCCGGCAATACCAACCTCAGCACGCCGAACGTCGACTCACTCGTCCGCGATGGCGCCCTCTTCCAGCGGTTCTACGTCTGCCCTATGTGCGCTCCCACCCGGGCCGAATTCCTCACCGGCCGCTACCACCCGCGCACCGGCGTGCACAACGTCTCCAGCGGCGGCGAGCGTCTTAACGCGGACGAAGTAACCATCGCCGATACCTTCCAAGCCGCCGGCTACGCCACCGCCCTCTTCGGCAAATGGCACAACGGCCAGCAATGGCCCTACCACCCCAACGCCCGCGGCTTCAACGAATTCTACGGTTTCTGCTCCGGCCACTGGGGCGATTACTTCAGCCCGCCGCTCGACCACAACGGCGCGATCGTCACCGGTAACGGCTACCTGGAAGACGACTTCGCCGACCATGCGCTGGCGTTCATCGACCAGCATCGCGAGCAGCCATGGTTCGCGTACGTCGCCTTCAATTCGCCCCACTCACCGATGCAGGCGCCCGACCGCTGGTGGAACGAATTCAAAGACAAAGAGCTAAGACTCCGCGGCACCAACGCCGCCCGCGAAGACCTCGACCACACGCGCGCCGCCCTCGCCATGTGCGAAAACGTCGACTGGAATGTCGGCCGCCTGCTCGCGAGGCTCGACGAACTGAAGCTGGCCGACAACACCATCGTCGTCTACTTCTGCGACAACGGCCCCAACGGCAACCGCTGGACCGGCGGCCTCAAAGGCATCAAAGGCACGACCGACGAGGGCGGCATCCGCTCGCCACTCATCATCCGCTGGCCCGGCAAAATCAAAGCAGGCACGAAAATACCCCAAATCGCGGCCGCCATTGACTTGCTACCTACCCTCGCAGCCCTCGCCGAGATCCCTCTCTTCACCGCCCGCCCTCGCGTCGGCGGCGACGCCGAATCTGCCGCCAACAAACCACTCGATGGCCAAAGCCTCGCACCTCAACTGCTCGCCAACGAAAACGAAAATGGCAGCACGAACGCTGCAACTGCTCCTTCAGCCGACCGCATGATATTCTCCCATTGGGCTGGCGGCATCAGCGTCTGCACGCAGCAATATCGCCTCGACCGCGGCGGAAAGCTCTACGACCTCCTTGCCGATCCCGCCCAAAAACACGACGTGTCGAAGCAACACTCCGACGTTCAAGCAGCCTTTGCAGCTGCCGTAAAGAAGTGGCGCAACGATGTTCTCGGCGGCATCGCCAACGACCACCGCCCCTTCACCATCGGCCATCCCGACAGCAAGACGACCGAACTCGCCGCCGCCGATGCCGTTCCCCACGGCACCATCGAACGCTCCGCCAAACCGCCGAACTCTTCGTTCTTCACCAACTGGAAAAGCACCGATGACGCCATCACGTGGGACGCCGACGTGCTCACCACCGGCGACTACGAAGTCGAACTCTACTACACCTGCCCAGCCAGCGACGTGGGCTCCACGATCGAACTCAGCTTCAACGGCGGCCGCCTCGCCGGCAAGATCTCAACACCCAACGATCCACCCCTCCGCGGTGCCGAACACGACCGCGTCCCCCGCGGCGAATCCTACGTGAAAGACTTCCGCCCGCTCAAACTCGGCACGATCCACCTAGAAAAAGGCCGCGGCGAACTCACCCTCCGCGCGACCCACATCGCCGCAAGGCAAGTGATGGACGTTCGACTGATCGTGCTGACGAGACGTCAGCCATAAGCAAGTCTAACTTTGTAACGGATGCGAAATGCTTCGGTCTCCAAAGTCAACCCGCCCGCCGCAGCTCCGGCCGATCGGCAACCGTCGTGCCGGCGATTGCCGGGTGCATTGGCATCGCGAGGGCCCCGCGGCGACCGGTTGGCGTGCCGTCCCAGGCGTGATCTGCAATGCGTTCGAGAATCATCTCCGCGACCGCGACCGCGTCGCGGCCGGCCGCACCATCAACCCGCGGCGACCGGCCCGTGCGAATCGCCTTCACAAAATCGCGCTGCTCTTCCTGAATGGCGTTCACCGCCTTCGTGTCGCGCGTGCTGCGGATGAGCAGTTTGTCGAATACGTGCTCTTTCCAATACGCCCGCTCTTCAGCCGAGAGCTTTTCCACGCAGAACTTCCGCTGCAACACTTCATCGCTCGGCTTCACGACTGAGGCCTCGAACGTGGCGAAGTTGATCGCCGCGCTGCACTGGCCGGTGAAGATCGACATCGTGCGGCGCTGCTGGAAGCTCACCCGCGACGTGGTCAATTGAGCCACGCAACCGCTCGCGAACGTAAGATGCGCGGTGGCCATATCTTCGGTGCCGCCGAGGACCGAGAAGCCCATGGCTCGTACGTCGACGATTTCCGACTTCACCAGCGCCAGCACGATGTCGATGTCGTGGATCATCATGTCCATGACGACGCTCACATCGGTCGACCGAAAAGTGTAGCCGCTCGTGCGCGTGCCCTCGATGTACTTCGGGTCGTGAATATCGGCCGCAATCGCGTCGAGCGCCGGATTAAAGCGTTCGACATGCCCGACCTGCAGCGCGAGGCCCTTTTGCCGGGCGAGATTTACCAGATCCGTGCCCTGCGCCGAGTTGAGCGCGATCGGCTTCTCGATCAAGAGCGGAATGCCAGCATGGAGCAACTCCATGCCCACGGCATGATGATACGTGGTCGGCGTCGCGATGATCGCCGCATCGATCTTGCCGATCAGCTCGTGGTAGTCGGCCACGCTGCGGGTGTTCGCCTCCTGGGCGACGGCCGTGCGAGCCGCCTCGACCGGGTCGGCGACGGCGACCAGCTTCACCCCTTCGAGCGCGGCCGCCAGCCTGGCGTGGATTCGGCCCAAATGCCCTGCACCAATAACGGCCACGCGAAGCGGGTTCATGCTGCTCTCCTGACTTCTCGACTGCGTCCGTGCCGGCCCACCGTTTGGCCCTCGACGAACGCCAGCAATTCATTGACTTGCGGCACCAGTTGGCCATTGCCGCGCAGTATTTCCCGAGCCGGATCGACCCCAACTTTGGCCCGATAGATCAACCGATGTGCTTCCGCCAGGCAGTCAATCACGTGCGGTGTGAAATCGTGACGCTTGAGCGCCACGATGTTGATGCACCGCGGCCGCGCCGGCGCGCCTTCGCACAACATGAACGGCGGCACATCGTGCAGCACGCGGCTCAGGCCGCCGATGAAGCTGTAACTGCCGATGGTCGTAAAATGATGCACGGCCACGGCGCCGCTGAGCGAAGCGTAGTCGTCGATATGCACATGCCCGCCCAAGAGTGCGCCGTTCGCCATGATGATGTGATCGCCCAGCTTGCAATCGTGGGCCACGTGGCAGCAGGCCATCAGGAAGTTGCCGTCGCCGAGCTTCGTGATGCCGTCTTCCTTCTCGCTGCCGCGATTGATCGTCACGCCTTCGCGAATCACGTTGCGATCGCCGATAACCACCTGCGTATCGCTACCCGCATAGCTGATATCCTGCGGCTCGCCGCCGAGTACGACGTTCGGATAGATGATGTTGTCGTGTCCGATCGTCACGTGGCCCATGACAGTCACGGAATTCAACAGCCGCGTGCCGCTCGCAATGCGGGCGTGCGGTCCGACGACCGAGAACGGGCCAATCTCGACGTCCACATCGATTTCCGCGGCCGGATCGACCGAAGCGGTATTTGCAATGCGGGCTGTCATCGCGGGATTCTCCGATTTCGTGCTATCTGCGGTGGGGCAGGATTAGTTTCGGGGCTGGCGTGGTATGTTGCTTCTTTTGAACCACGAAGGGCACAAAGGACACGAAGCTGGAAGGCCGCAATTGCAAAATGCAAAATGAAAAATGCAAATTGTAAAATGCCGAATGTTGCGGCTGGGATTTTCGTTACTTCCGACTTCCAATTCTCCGCTTCGTGCTCTTCGTGTTCTTCGTGGTTGATTTCACTGCACTATGCCGCGCGGCGTTGCGGTCTGGGTGGGGTCAGTTGGCCGGTCGACTCGGCCTGTTCAATTAGTCGCTTCGCAAGTTCGGCGTGCAGGGCATGGCCGCTCTTGCAGGCGACGACATGGCCCACGATTTCGCAACCCGTGAGCGCGAGGTCGCCAACGACGTCGAGCATTTTGTGGCGGGCACACTCGTCTGGGAATCGCAGCGCGTTGCCGATCGGGCCGTTCGGGCCGAAAATCAACAGATCATTCGCCGACACGCGCTTGCCGATGCCTTGGGCGAGAATTGCGTTCGCCGCTTCTTCGGGAATGAACGTGCGGCAAGGCGCCAGCTCACGACGGAATGCATCCGGCGTGATGTCGAGCGCAAACAGCTGGTGCCCGATCGCCGATTGCGGACCGAAGTCAAGTTCGAAAGACACGGAAAGCCCGGCGCTGCGGGCCGGCTGGGCTTCGATCCAGCACTGGTCATCGCCCACGCGAATCGCCTCGCCGACCACGATCTGTGGCACCGCGGCCCGCTGTTCGACCGTGCCGCCCGCGTCGATCGCGGCCACGAACGCTTTCGAAGAGCCATCCATCCCCGGCATCTCGGCCGCGTCGACCCACACCTCGCAGTTGTCGACCCGCATGGCCGCGAGCGCGGCCAGCACATGCTCGACCATCTCCACTTTCACGCCATTGAGCTCGAGCGTCGTGCGGCGCGGCACGTTGATCCGCAGCGCGGCAGCGGCCGGAATGCGCGCCGCGGCGCCAATATCATGCCGCACGAACGTGATGCCGGCATGTTCGGCCGCGGGCCAGAACTCGACCCGAATGTCTCGACCACTGAAGTATCCGAAGCCAGTGACCGAAACCGGCCGAACCAGCGTGCGTTGGCGACGCGCAACAGACATCGACGTTAGGCTCCAAGCGAGGTGGCGTCCGAGGTGGACAAATTGCTGCCCGCAGGCAAGTTTTTACAAGCGGCCGACGCGGGTTCGAGGAAACGACGAGCGTTCCACTTCGCCGCGCCACGCCAGGCGCGAATCGTTAAGATCAGCGCGTCGGCAATTGCGACGTGGCGGCCGGCCGCGCGCCAACCTGCGGTTGAGCAGCCGCCGGCTGATCGCGATTGATCAACACCAGGATGTCGCCCGTGATGTCGATCTTGTCTTGCACCACGACCGGCTTGTTGATTTCGCGGAGCACGTCTTCGCGCTTGTTCGGATCAATCGGATCGCCATTGAACCGCAGCACCAGACCAATGCCCTGCCGCTGCGAGTAGTAAGTGATCGCATCGACCACTTCGAGATAAGTCTGGTAATACACCTTAGCTTCGCGTTCCAGGAAGTCCTTGCGAAGCTTGCCCATCTTCAGGTTGAACTCGGCCATCTGGCGGGCAATCTCTTCGTCGAGCTGCTTAAACTCGGCGGAGCCGGGGTTGTATTGATTGCGCTGCTGTTCCTGCTGAGCGATCTTTTCACGATCCGCCTTGAGGTCCTTTTCGATGCCGTCCATTTCTTGCTTCATCGAATCCATCGTGGCCTTGAAGCGGCGATGGTTCTTGAAAATATAGCTGATGTCGACGACCGCCACATGATACTTCGCGGCATTGGCGCCCCGAGGATTGGGACCTGCGGCAGCTGCCGGTTGTGCAGCCGCTTGTGCAGCCGCTTGTTGCGCGACGGCTGCCGAACACGCGAGCAGAAGGGCCACCACGGCGATCGACGCCACGGCGAAATTGCGGGAAAGGGAAGAGACAAGCGTCTTCACGTCAGCACTCCTTGCTGTAAGGGGGTCGTCCGTGACCGTTCGTGATGTTCCAGGTTGCGAACGGCGTGCGAGGCGCCGTCGGTTACGTTTTCCGGTCAATGCGGGAAGCCCAACCTGGCGAAAATTCGGGGCGTATTCTGGCGAAGACCGGCGAATGCGTAAAGAGCATTATTTTGCGGTGTCCGTTGTCCATCGTCCGTGGTCCGCGGCAGCCAAACAACACGCGGGACAGGCGTCTCGGGTGGCACGTCCTGAAAGGGCGTGGTTGAGTGTGAACGAGTTGCACCACGCCCTTTCAGGGCGTGCTACCCAGCGTGAAGCGGAATTGACAGCAACCCACCTTTCCCTATGCAACGCACAACGGACCACGGACAAAAGAATTACAGTCCCTTTGACAACAATTTCGCGCTTCGCTACTCTTACGCCCCCTCCCCAAAATCGGCCGTTCGACCGGAACGGAGCTTGCCCTGTGAAGACATCGCCTAGCGTGTTGATCGTGGATGCGTCGCGCGAGAGTCGCGAAGTGCTGCGTGTATTGTTGGAACGTCGCGGTGCGCGAACGTTCGAAGCCGAACGTCCGGAACAAGCGATTCAGCTTACGCGGGACCACCATCCCGACCTGATCGTGTTCGATGCCGAAAGCGACGACACGGCCGGCGGCGAGCCGACCGACCATTTGCGGGAATTCGCGGGCGGTAGCGACACGCCAATCGTTATTCTCGGCAAAGTGCGGCAAATGCAAGGGCGCGCGGCCGAGCAAATCGTCGCCAAGCCCTACCACTATGGACCGCTCATCCGTAAAATTAACAGCTTACTGGCCGCCGCGTGAATGTGGCCAGTTACGCTCTTCAGAAGTATGAGAACGCGCTCAGCTGCGGCCGCTCGGGCGGCCTTCGCTTCGCGGCTAAACGGTTCGTGGCGTGGCGTTTAGCGGTGAAGCCGGGCGCGGAATGGGCATTCTCGCGAGGAACTGGCCGTGCCATCGCTGTTTGTGATTCAGGGCCGCGATCAGGGCACTCGATTTCGTTTAGACGGGGCACGCGTCACGCTCGGCCGCGGCACGACGAACGCCGTCCAACTGCACGACACCGAAGTTTCGCGCGAACACGCAGAATTCAAACGCGTCGGCGAAGGGTTCTTCATTCGCGACCTCGGTAGCTCGAATGGCACCTTCGTTAACGGCAAAGCCGTGAAGGAGCAGGAGCTCGCCAGCGGCGATCAGTTGCAACTCGGCCGCACGCTGCTGCTGTACACCGGCGTCACAGAGGGCCGGGTCGAGGATCTCGCCGACAAGATCAACATCGTGTCGCGACACGAAGAGGGTGACGCCTCGCGGATCGTGCACTCGATGCACCAGTCGGAAGGCAGCGAGATTCTTGCCCTGCCGGAAAATGAAACATCGTCGCCGTGGCTCGCGAGGGCGCGCAGCAACCTGCAGATCATGTATCGCACGGCGCTCGCCGTGAGCCACACGCTCGATATCGATCAGCTTCTCGCCCGCATCATGGAAATGATTTTTGAGTGGGTGGATGCCGATCGCGGCTGCATCATGCTCAAGGAAATCGAAACGGGCATGCTCGTCCCCAAGGTGCGGCGGCATCGCAACGGCCTGCACTCCGAAGAGCGGATCACGATCAGCCAGACGATTCTCGACTATGTTGTCGATCGGAACGAAGGCGTACTCACAAGTAACGCCCGCGACGACGACCGTTGGGACGCGGCGAAGAGCATTCTGCGAATGGGCGTACGCGAGGCGATTTGCGTGCCGATGCAGGGGCGGTACGACGTCGTCGGCGTGATTTACATCGATACATCCATCACGCCGCAACGGATGTTGCAGCAGGGTTCGGTGAACAAGTTCACGCAGGAACACCTCAAGCTCATGATCGCGATTGCCCATCAGGCGGCGCTCGCGATCGAAGATACCACGTATTACAAACAGATGGTGCAAGCGGAGCGGCTGGCGGCGGTTGGCCAGACGATTGCTTCGCTGTCGCACCACATCAAGAACATTCTGCAGGGCGTTCGCGGCGGCAGCTATCTCATCGAGATGGGCATGAAAGATCATGCCAAAGCGATTGCCGAAGGTGCGGTGAACGTTGAAGCGGCGGAGAAGGCCGTCGGCATCATGCGCAAGGGCTGGGGCATCGTCGAAAAGAACCAGGAGCGGATCTCGACGCTCGTTCTGGACATGCTCACGTTCAGCAAGGAACGCGAGCCCGTGCCCGAGCCGGCCAACCTCAACGAGGTCGTGGCCGACGTCGTCGAGCTGATGAAAGCCCGGGCGAGCGAAGAGCAGGTGGAGCTGGTGTGGCTGCCGGCGCCGACGATGCCGACCCTCATGTTCGACCCCGAGGCGATGCACCGGGCAATTCTCAATATCGTCACCAACGCGATCGATGCCTGCCACGATCGCGAGAACGGCAAAGTCGAAGTCACCACACAGTACAGCCAGGCCGAGACGATGGCCCGCGTCGCGGTGGTCGATAACGGCAGCGGCATCGAGGCAGACGATATCGAAAAGATCTTCGCCGTGTTCGTCTCGCGCAAGGGTGGCCGAGGCACCGGGTTGGGCCTGCCCGTGAGTCAGAAGATTCTCGAAGAGCACGGCGGGCGGATTCGCGTGGAAAGTAAGCCGAACGAAGGCAGCCGATTCACGATGGAGTTCCCGGCGATGGCGCCGTCACCGAATTCGGCGAACACAATTGCTCCAGTACGCGGCAGCACACAACTCGATGCGGAGCCGGTTTCCGCGGATAGCTCGCATGGGTGAGGCGCGCGGAGCGAGGAGCGAGGAACGAGAGCGGATTTGCCGCAACACGTTCGTTCGCTACGTCGAGATTCACGACGAGCTAGGTTCTACCAATGATCGCGCTTTGGAGCTGATGCGAGATCCTCAGCTTGAATTGCCGGCGCTCGTGCTGGCGCGCCGACAGACGGCAGGACGTGGTCGCGGCAGCAATGTGTGGTGGAGTGCGGAGGGGGCACTCACGTTCAGTTTGGTGATCGAGCCGCAGGAGTTTGGGGTTAGCGTCGCGAATTGGCCGCAGTTGTCGTTGGCGGTGGCCGTCGCCGTTTGCGACACGATCGGGGAACAATTGCGCCGCGGCGTGAGAGGAGACGAGGGCGGGGATACCCCAGCTCGCTGGGGGGCGTGCGAAAGCGAACGGACTCGGCGCGTCGCGGTGAAATGGCCAAATGATGTGATGGTGGATGACGCCAAGGTGTGCGGCATTCTCATTGAGTCGCCCGCTGGTGCGGCAACTGCGAAACCGCGGCTCGTCATCGGCATCGGCATTAACGTGAACAACTCCTGGCGCAAGGCGCCGCACGACCCGCCAGTGCCTGGAACAGCGTTGTGCGATGTGACTGGCCGAGTGCATGACGCTGCAGACGTGTTGATCACAACGCTGCAGCAGTTGGAGTTCCGCCTCCGCCAACTGGGAGGGAATGCGCCAGAGCTGCAGCACTCTTGGCGAGAGTGCTCCTGGCTAACCGGCCACCGAGTCGAAGTGCAATCCAGCGGCACGCCGATTTATGGCGAGTGTGCGGGCATCGCCGACGACGGCGCTCTAGTTGTGCAAACAGCAGCGGGCGCGCAGCGGTTCATCAGCGCCACGGTGCGGCGAATATAACCGCCGCAAGTGCTGCCGGCTAAAAGCGACGCTGTCGCATTGTCGGCAGCGTCACTTCAGCACAAACCCCGCCGGCGCGCCAACGAATGGGTTCGACCGCTTCTCGCGGCCCACGGTGGTCGAGGGCCCATGACCCGGCAGCACGATCGTGTCGTCCGGCAGTGTAAAAAGTTTCGTATGGATCGCTTCGCGAAGTTCATCGTAACTGCCGTCCGGAAAGTCAGTGCGGCCGATGCTGCCGGCGAAGAGCACGTCGCCGCCGAACACGCGCCACGGCTCGACTTGCCGGCAGACGAACACCACGTGGCCAATCGAGTGGCCGGGCGCTTCCAGCACTTCCAGTTCGAAGCCCGCCGCCGAGAAGATCTCGCCTTCCTTCAATAAGCGATCTGCTGGCGGGCTCACGATGGGCACGCCAAACGCGGCGGAAAGATTGAGTTCGGCTGACGTCAATTTCGGTGCGTCACCTTGGCCGATCACGAGCGGGCACTCCGGCCAGCGCTGCTTCATCGCCGCGTTGCCGCCGATGTGATCGGCATGCCCGTGCGTACAGATCAATGCCACAGGTGCTAGCGAGCTCCGGTCGACATAGTCGAAGATCGACTCGGTGTCGAAGCCGGGGTCGAAAATCAAGCAGTCGCTGCGCCCCGGCAAATGGGCAATATAGGTATTCTCATCGAATGGGGCAGACACGACTTTGCCAAGCAATAGCTCCAGCGGGGGCACGGCAAACATCCCTTCCGTCAAAATGGTGGTTTGACTACGATATTCCTAGGTTTTGATGGAGGATGCGCGCTGAGCGAATACCTCGTTTGGCGGAGCTGGCAAGACGCCGCTGCATCTTCGTGAATTGTACCAGTCTGCCCTGGACGGCTGCGAGCGGCACGCGAGCGAACCAAAATTCGTGCCATTTGAACGGAATCACCCACCCGCCCATTCCTGCCTGAACCGGTTCGGCCGCACGGCTTGCCGCGGCGAGCGAATCTGGAGACCTCCCTAATGAAACTTGCAATGACGACGTGCAATGGTCGCGTGCTTGGTGCCCTCACCGCGTTGACGTTGGTACTTGCCGCCGCTCCCACGCAGGCGGAGAAGCTATCCGAACCGATCTACCGCGTGGCGTATGAAACGCCCGCCGCTCAACAAAGCCCGACCACGCAAAGCGCTGCCCCGTCGACCGCAGCGGCGGTGGCGACACCCGCGCCGGCCGAGCCAGCAGCGGCGCCAGTACCGGCCAGGCCAGCCGCTGCGGCAATTGCCAGCGCGCCGTTCGACCTCGCGCAACAGCCGGGCGAGCATCCCCTCGCGCCTGTTCTCCGCGCGCTCAAGGCCACGCAGGAAGAAATCGACCGCAACGTGCACGACTACTGCTGCACGCTGGTGAAGCAGGAACGCGTCGACGGCACGCTGGGCGAGCAGCAGCACATCTTCATGAAGGTGATGAATCAGCCGTTCAGCGTGTACATGTCGTTTCTGAAACCATTTGCCGGGCGTGAAGTTCTGTATGTGAACGGCCAAAACGAAGGCAAGATGGTCGTGCTGGAAGCCGGCTTCAAGCGGATGCTAGGCAAGATGAATCTCGACCCGAATGGGACGCTCGCCATGAGCGGCCAGAAGCACCCGATCACCGACGTCGGCATCCGCAATCTCACGGCGAAGCTCAGCAAGATGTGGGAGGCCGAGACGAAGTTCGCGGAGTGCGAGGTGACAACGAAGAGCGACGCCAAGTTCAATGGCCGCAGCGCCACGATGATTCAAGTCGTGCATCCGATCGCCCGGCAGGATTTTCGGTTCCATTACAGCCGGCTCTTTCTCGATAACGAATTGAAGGTGCCGATTCTCTTCGACGGGTATTTGTGGCCCGAGCAAACGGGCGGCGAGCCACCGCTCGATGAGATTTACATGTACACGAATCTCAAGCTGAACAACGGGTACACGGCGCGGGAGTTCGACGCGGCGAATCCGGAGTTGTTTAAGAAATAGGGGCTGGGGAGCGGGGGCTTGACGCTGGGGAAGTCCCCGGCGTAGCTGAATTCGCAAGAATTCAGTGGCGTTGGTAGTGTTCTTGGTAGTGCACCTGAATTCTTGCGAATTCAGCTACTGGAGGACGCGTCGCTCGCTTAATAGGCGTTGCGTTGCGTGAGTACGACCCGGAGCGTTTTGAACAGTATCTTGGCGTCCATCCACAGCGACCATTCGCGGATGTACTGGTGATCGCAGGCCACGCGGCGTTCCATTTTGTCGAGCGTTTCGGTTTCGCCGCGGTAGCCGCTGACCTGGGCGAGGCCCGTGATGCCCGGCTTCACTTTGTGGCGCAGCATGTAGCCGTCGATTAACGAGCGATACTGCTCGTTGTGGGCTGAGGCATGCGGCCGCGGGCCGACGAGCGACATGCTGCCCTCGATCACGTTGAAGAGCTGCGGCAATTCATCGAGCGACGTGCGGCGGAGCACACTGCCGATCTTGGTTACGCGGTTGTCGTTACGAGTGGCCTGGCGGACGCTGCTGCCGTCATCGCAGCAGGTCATGGAACGGAATTTCCACACGAGAATCTCGCGGCCATCCAGGCCGTAGCGGCGTTGGCGGAAGAACACCGACCCCCGCGACGTGAACTTGATGCCGGCCGCTATAATGGCCATCGGCACGGCCGCAATCGCAAGGAGCAGCGAACCGAACACGAGGTCGGCCGTGCGCTTTACGAGGCCGTCGATGCCGTTAAGTGGGTTTTCGAAGACGCTGACCGCGGGCAGGCCGTTGATGTTCGTCCAGCGAGCGTGCAGCAACTCGAACACGAAAAAGTCGGGCACGATGTACACGCTGGCGGTCGTGTCGCCCAGTGCGGCGAGCACGTGGCGAATCCGCTCCTCCGCTCGCATCGGGAATGTGATGTAAACGACATCCACATCGCCGCGGCGGGCCCGGCGGACGAGCTCTTCGAGATTGCCCACGCGGCGCCCAAGGTCGTTCGGCAACTCGGCGGTGCGAGTGACCGGCCGGTCGTCGTAGAAGCCCACCAGCCGCAGCCCAAGTTCGGGCGCTCGTTGAACGTTGCGAGCCAGCTGTGCACCGAGCTCATTCACGCCGCAAATGGCAAAGCGTTGGATATTGAACCCACGGGCTCGCAGCTTTTGCTGCAGCTTCCGCAGAACGACGCGAGCAGCCGTCATGGCAACCGGCGTGGCGACGATCCAGATAAGCTTCGATTCGTACGAGAACTGAGCGTTATGCTGCGTAAGCAAGCCGATGCCAAGCAGAATCGGCACGGTGTAACACCAGGTGAGCAGCACGCAGGCGATTTCGCGCCGCAGCCGGTTGCCGCGCCAGCTGCGGTAGAGGCCGCTGAGTTCAGCCACAATGTGATAGAGCAGGATCGTGGCCGTGGAAATGGTGAGCAACTCGGGCAGTGCCACACCCGGCGTAAAGCTCAGGGCGAACCGCGTAAGAAAGCAAATCACGGCCGCATCGCCGAGGCGATGCAGGCTGTAGAGGAGCGATTCGTGAACCGAGATTCCGCGAGCGACCGACGACATATGCGATACAACCCAAAGTTTCCGAATTGGCGATTTGGGGGGAGAATCAGCCGCTGGAGCGACCCGGGAGCGAGGGTGTGGAGAGGACGGCCCGAGATAGAGCAGACAGTGTGCCGGCAGTACGGGGTGGGCCTCCTCGCAGCGAATTTTGCGGGAATCGCAAGGCAAATTAGCTGAGTGCGCCGGCAGCGGTGACCGCCCCTTGTGGCGAATTCACAACATGCAGCGCACCTGTGCTGCGTTGGCACCGCATGGCGAGTAGCGCACCCGGGGAACTAAAAGCCGGCAAAAAACGTCTAAACGACCGTTCATTTGGTCCGCCCTCCGCAATGTTAAGAAACTGTTTTCCGCGTGGCGTGCTGCCGAAAATTCGGCCTGCTGCCCCGACCATCGGGGCACATGCTACTGCCACGGCAAATTACGGAGGAAACCAAGGTGGACCAGCGACCCGCGAACTGCGTACAACAAGGGACAAGTAACCGACTATTTCGGCCGCGTCACTCCTGGCGTGATGCACTGCCTGTTCGCTTATTCGGAACTGCTGCGATGTTGCGACTCACATTGTTGACGTTGAGCCTGGCGGGCGCAATGACCATGTTCTTCGAGACCAATGCCGGTGCGGAAAAGCCCCAACCGCAACTAGAGCAGTTGCTCAAGCTGCAAGCCGACGGGAATTTCAAGGACGCTTACGAGGGCCTGCGAACGTTTTCGCTCGCGAAGGATTCGCGGCCGGAGGACGTTGCGCGTGCGGTGAGTGCCGCCACCGAATGCTTGCAGCAGCTTAACCGTGTCGATGAGATCGACGACTACCGCGAGAAGGTTGCGGCAGCCCACCAAGACAAGTGGCAAGTGCTAGCCGCCGTCGCCCAGTCGTATCTCAACGTACCGCATCATGGCTACATGATTGGCGGCGAGTTCAAACGCGGCGATCATCGCGGCGGCGGCAAGATCGTCAATGCGAACGATCGCGACCGCGTGCGCGCCATGCAGTTGTACCGCGACGCCCTCAAGCAAGCCGAGCGTGCGAACGACAAGCATGAGCCGGCGGAGATGCTGCGGCACTTTGCCGAGGCGCTCGCGAACGCCCAACCATGGCGGCTGCAAATTCTCACCGATCTCGCGACACTGCCCGACTACGAAGATGGCTGGGGCTACGGCCCGCAGCCGCAAGGCGCGCCGGTCGACGCCGACGGCAACCCCATCTTGTACGGGCTGCCGAAGAACTGGGACGCTGCCCAGAACGACGGCGAGCGCTGGCGGTGGATCCTGGAGATGATGGTCGAATGGAACCCGGACCTGCGGAACGACGAACGCGCGATTCGCGCGCAGTTCCTCGAATCGCAATTTGGCGTACAAACGCTCGCGCAATACGGCATCTGGTTCCCGCGACCGTTCGACGATTCGGCGGGCGATGCCAAGAAAGGCGATGACAAAAACGCCGTGTTCGCACTCGATACGCTCGGCGAGGATGAAACCATCGCTCGACTCGCCACCGGCATCAAACGTTTCAAGCTGCCGGACGAGCACAACGCAATCAAGCTCTACCAACAGGTCGCCGAAGCCACCAAGAACGACAAGCCAGATGGTCGCGGCCTCGGCGCCATTGCCAGCCTCGGCCAGATCTTCGACAACCGCCGGCAATACCCTCGCGCAACCGAATATTGGCAGATCGCCGTCGATCGGTCGACCGGCGACATGCACGAGTACTACCGGAAGCATCTCGACCAAATCACCGGCAACTGGGGCGAGTTCGAAGCGACGATGTCGCAACCCGCCGGCCGCGGCGCCACCGTCGACTTCCGCTTCCGCAACGCAAAACATGTTGATTTCGAAGCCCGCGCGATCGACGTGCGCAAACTGCTCGACGACGTGAAGGCTTATTTGCAGGCCAAGCCCAAACAGCTCGATTGGGAGCAGATGAACGTCGCCGACATCGGCTATCGGCTGATTCAGAAGAATGGGCAAAAGTACATCGGCGCGAAGGTCGCCGATTGGAACCTCGAGCTCGAACCTCGCGACAAGCACTTCGACAAGCGAATCACCGTCACCACGCCGCTGCAAAAAGCCGGCGCGTATTGGGTCACGGCCAAGCTCGCCAACGGCAATACGTCGGCCATCGTGCTGTGGGTTTCCGATACCGCGATCGTCCGCAAGCCGATGCAGGAAAAGTCGTTCTATTATGTAGCCGACGCGGTCACCGGCGCGCCGATCGCCAAAGCAAATGTCGAGTTCTTTGCCTACCGCCAACGGCACCTGGGCGGCAACAACTTCCAGGTCGACACCAAGAACTTCGCTGAAGCCACCGACGCGAATGGCCAGGTGCTGCTCCCCGTTCCAGATGACACGAAGGATGAGAACGCCCGCCAATATCAATGGCTCGCGACGGCGACCACGGCCGATGGCCGGCTGGCGTACATTGGTTTTCACAACGTGTGGCGCGGCCAGTATTACGAAGCGCAGTATAACGAAGTCAAAACGTTTGCCATCACCGACCGGCCCGTGTATCGCCCCGCGCAAACGGTGCAGTTCAAGTTCTGGATCGCGCAGGCCCAATATGACGCCGACGACAAGTCTTCATTCGCCCACCAATCGTTCGCGGTCGAAATCCACAACCCGCGCGGCGAAAAAGTGTTCAGCGACACGCTCACGTCCGACAACTACGGTGGCATCGCCGGCAAGTACGAGTTGCCTGCCGACGCGACGCTGGGCGTCTACCAGATCAACGTCGTCAATCGCGGCGCCGGCACGTTCCGCGTCGAGGAGTACAAGAAGCCCGAGTATGAAGTGACAGTCGACGCGCCGACGGAGCCCGTCATGCTCGGCGAGAAGATCACGGCCACGATCCGCGCCAAGTACTATTTCGGCTCGCCCGTCGCGAATGCAACGGTGAAGTACAAAGTCATGCGATCGGAGCACACGGTGCGGTGGTATCCGCCGCTGCCGTGGGATTGGCTCTACGGCTCGGGCTACGGTTGGCTTGCGTACGATTATGCGTGGTACCCCGGCTGGAGCGATTGGGGTTGCCGCCGGCCATCGCCTTGGTGGTTTGTGATGCCGGTCGCGCAGCCAGAGATTGTCGCCGAGCGCGAAGTGCCGATCGGCGCCGATGGTACGGTCAAGGTCGAGATCGACACCTCACTCGCAAAGGAGCTGCATAGCGACCAGGACCATCGCTATGAGATTCAAGCGCAGGTCGTCGATCAATCGCGGCGGACGATCGTCGGCAGCGGCCAGGTGCTCGTCGCGCGGAAGCCATTCAATGTGTACACCTGGGTCGACCGCGGCTACTACCGTGTCGGCGATACGATCACGGTAAACTGCGCGGCCCGCCGCCTCGACTCCAAACCGGTCGAAGGCATGGGCAAGCTGCGATTGCTCAAGATCACCTACGGCCCAGCGCCCGAACGCAAGCCGACAGAAACCGAAGTTCGCTCGTGGAGTCTCGCGACGAGTTCGGAAGGCATCGGCGAGATTCAACTGAAAGCCTCTGAGAAAGGCCAGTTCCGATTATCGTATAGCCTCGCCGATAAAGCCGGCCACGAAATCGAAGGCGGCTACGTCTTCACCATCATCGGCGACGGCTTCGACGGCAGCGAGTTCCGGTTCAACGACCTCGAAATAGTTCCCGACAAGCGGGAATACGCGCCCGAAGAAAAAGTGCAGCTGCAGCTCAACACCAATCGCACGGGGTCGACCGTGCTGCTCTTCGTGCGGCCGTCGAATGGTGTCTACCTGCCGCCGCAAGTGCTGAAGCTCGCCGGCAAAAGCACGGTCGTGGAGGTGGGCGTCACGGCGAAGGACATGCCGAACTTCTTTGTCGAAGCGACGACCGTTTCCGATGGTCGCGTCCATACCGAAGTCTGCGAAATCCACGTGCCGCCCGCCAAGCGCGTTCTCAACATGGAGGTGAAGCCCTCGGCCGACACTTACAAGCCGGGTCAGCATGCTAAGGTCACGGTGAAACTCACCGATGCTGATGGCAAGCCATTCGTCGGCTCCACGGTGCTCTCCGTATTCGATCGCAGTCTGGAGTACATCTCGGGCGGCGGCAACGTGGCCGACATCAAAGAGTTCTTTTGGAAATGGCGGCGGCAGCATCGGCCGTATTTAGAAACCAACCTCGGCCGCTGGTTCAACAACCTGGTGCTGCCGGGCGATACGGCGATGGAAACGATCGGCGTGTTTGGTAATGTCGTCGTGACTGACGGCGATTTGTCCAACATCGAAGGCCGCGAGCACAGCCGCTGGGATGAATACTCTTTCAATGGCGGAGGCGTCGGCGGTGGCGGCGGTGCGATGCGCGGCCGGTTGATGCTGGGCGCCACGACAGCCGCCCCGATGCCCGCGGCCTCGCCAATGTCGCGCGAGCTGGCGATGGCCGATTCCAGCGTCAGCAACATGGCCCTGGCAAAGTCCGACGCCGTACCGACTGAACAACCGCCGGGCCAATCACCCGCGATGGCCCAACCCACGCTTCGCAGCGAGTTCGCCGACACGGCCTTCTGGTCCGCCGCACTTGAAACCAACGAGAACGGCGTCGCCGAAGCCGAGTTCGATATGCCGCAGAATCTCACCGCGTGGAAGATCGAAGCCTGGGGCATGGGCCGGGGCACGCGCGTGGGCGAAGCGTCGAGCGTGGCCATCACGCGCAAGAACGTGATCGTACGCATGCAGGCGCCGCGGTTCCTGGTCGAGCGCGATGAAGTCGTGCTCTCCGCGAATGTCCACAACTATCTGTCGACCGCAAAGCAAGCGAAAGTGCGCCTTGAACTCGAAGGCAACACGCTCGAGCTGCCGAGCGTCGCCGAAAACACGGTCGATATCCCGGCTGGCGGCGAGCAGCGAGTTGACTGGCGCGTGAAAGTCCTGCGCGAAGGCGAGGCGACGCTGCGAATGCTCGCCCTCACCGACGAAGAATCCGACGCCGTGCAAATGAAGATCCCCGTCTACGTGCACGGCATGCTCAAGATGGACAGCTACAGCGGCTCGCTGCGGCCTAACGATCGGCTCGCCACATTCGAAGTGAAGGTGCCGCAACAACGCCGCGCCGAACAGACGCGGCTCGAAGTTCGCTACTCGCCCACGCTCGCCGGCGCAATGGTCGACGCCCTGCCCTATCTCATTGATTACCCGTACGGCTGCACCGAGCAAACCCTTAATCGCTTCCTGCCCGCGGCTATCACGCAGCAAACGCTCGTGCGCATGCGGCTGGATCTAAAGGCGATTCAGCACAAGCGGACCAACCTCAACGCGCAAGAAATCGGCAACGCCGCGGCCCGGGCGAAAGGCTGGAAGCGGTTCGATCGCAACCCGGTGTTCGATGAGGCCGAGTTGACGAAGATCGTGAAGGCCGGCGTGAACCGCCTGCAGGAAATGCAGCTCAGCGACGGCGGCTGGGGCTGGTTCAGCGGCTGGGGCGAATATTCGTCGGCCCACACGACGGCCACCGTTGTCCACGGCCTGCAGATCGCCCAGCAAAACGACGTGGCACTCGTGCCCGGGGTGCTGGAGCGCGGCGTCGAATGGCTAAAGCGTTATCAAGAAGATGAGCTCAAGAAACTGGCGAACGTCGACAAGAAGGGCAACCCCATCGACAAGAACAAGCCGTACAAGCACTATGCCGATAATCTCGACGCGCTCGTGTTTATGGTGCTCGTCGATGCCGGCGCGAAGAACGATACGATGCGCGACCGACTCTACCAGGATCGCACGAAGCTCGCCGTGTACGCGCTCGCCACGTACGGCCTCGCGCTCAATAAGCAGCAAGAGGCCGAGAAGCTGGCGATGGTGATGAAGAACATTCGCCAGTACGTAGTGCAGGACGATGAGAACCAAACCGCGTACCTCAACATGCCCGAAAACAGCTGGTGGTACTGGTACGGCAGCGAGTTTGAAGCGGAAGCGTACTATCTCAAGCTGCTCGCGGCGACCGACGCCAAAGGCGATCTCGCGCCGCGGCTCGTGAAGTACCTCATCAACAACCGCAAGCATTCTTCGTATTGGAACAGCACGCGGGATACGGCCCTCGTGATCGAAGCGCTCGCCGATTATATCAAGGCGAGCGGCGAAGATAAGCCCGATCTTACGGTAGAAGTTTGGGTCGACGGCCAGAAGCGCAAAGAGGAGAAGATAACGTCCGAAAACCTCTTCACGTTCGACAACGCGTTCGTGCTCGAAGGCGAAGCGCTGCCAGCCGGGCCGCACACGGTCGAGCTGCGGAAGAACGGCTCGGGGCCGCTGTATTGGAATGGCTACCTGTCGAACTTCACGCTCGAGGACAATATCCGCCGAGCCGGCTTGGAACTCAGAGTCGATCGGCATTACTACAAGCTCACCCCAGTAGAAAAATCGGTGGACGTCGCCGGCAGTCGCGGCCAGGCGGTGAGCCAGCGTGTCGAAAAGTATGACCGCAAAGAGATTCCCGACCTCGGCACAGTCACGAGCGGCGACCTGGTCGAGATCGAGCTCCTCATCGAATCGAAGAACGATTATGAGTACATCCTGTTCGAGGACATGAAGGCGGCCGGCTGCGAGCCGGTGGCCGTGCAGAGCGGCTACAACGGCAATGAACTCGGGGCGTACATGGAACTGCGAGACAATCGCGTCTCGCTCTTCGTGCGGAACCTCGCCCGCGGCAAGCACAGCGTAAGCTACCGCCTGCGGGCCGAAACGCCGGGACGCTTCAGTGCCCTGCCGACGAAAGCCTCGGCCATGTACGCGCCAGAACTACGCGGCAATTCCGATGAGTTGAAGCTGAACATCTTGGACGCCAAGCCGACAATGACCACACCATAGGGTCACAACACGCAGCGCGAGCTCTGATCGAGGAAATTTCCAGAGCACACTGCTCGTTCCCAGCATCAATTCGGTAGCTGCGTTAATTACGCACTGGGCACAAATATCGCAACGCCAGCCGGCGCAGCGGCCCGCCGTAGCTCTGCGTCAAGCGTTGCCAAAGAGGATCGTGTCTCGATTGCCAACGACAAGTAACATGCATCGTACGCAGTCAGCGCGTAACGACGGGCAACACCCAGCACGGCACTTCGGTCAGAAGGCTGGATCGTTCGCAACGGAACGCTGGAAGCAATTTCGTCCAGAAAGCGATCCGTGAATTCAGATTCGATCCGCCCGCGACGTTCGGCGATCACGAACACGTTCAATAGTTCGTCCCAGAAAAGCGGTGGAACAATTGCAAAACCATCGCGTTCAATTTGAGAAAGCACGGCATTCGCATAGGCGGCATCCTCGTCGTGCAATGCCACTGATACCAAAGCAGAGGCATCAACGATAAGCGCCATTAGGCCAAGCCTCGGTGGCGATCGGCAACGATTTCTTCAATGGTCGTCTGTCGCAACAGGCCTCGGTATTTGCGGAAGCGTTCCACGAGATTGCCGGGACCACCGTTGATTGTGGGTTGCTCCGTGGCGTTGCGTAGCGTGTCGTCGGCAACCTGGTGGATCGCCGTGGGAGGAAGGCCTTGCCGTTCGACGAATAGCCGCAACCTCTCGAACGTAGCGTCGGAAATCTCGATTTGCATGGCACGTTACTCCTACCCGCAATAATAGCATGTAGCGGTGTTACGACGCAAAGCCGCCGGGCCGATCAGTTAGTCAATCTAGCCAAACGATGTGGGAGGCGTCTCTGACGCCGATTTTGCGCGAACTTCGTGAACGACTTGAAGTACGACGCCTCATCGGGGTCGGAGACGTCTCCCACAAGTCTTCCCAGCTTCAATCAGTGATCGGTCCTGCGCAAGGCCGCAGGAAGAGTCGCCCCGTGATGCCCGCCATCGTCGGACGGTTACCAAAGGATCAAGGCGACCAGAAACAAGGAGTACTCGGCCTCGGCGGCGGGGCCACACGTTTTTCGTGGCGTATCGGTGGAAAACATAGCCCGGCCCTCTGGGCCGGACGTGCGAGCCGTTCCCATCGTCGGGTTTTCCGCCCTCCTTCTGCTTTCTACTTTCTGCTTGGTGGTTTTCCCGCATCGTATCCAAAGCCGCCGCTTGACGAATTAGCCGCGGCCGACCCAAGGCATTTAGGTCTGGCGATTTTTCTTCCGCCGAGTTTCGACGGCCAGGCCTAACAGTCCTAGCCCGGTCAAGACGAACGTGGACGGTTCCGGCACCGCGACGGCGCACAGGGTGATGTCATAGGTCGCGCCGGCCTGCCCAACGTCGGCGTTCATGTCGGTCAACAGGTGCAACGTCGCCGTATAAGTGCCGACGCGCGTCGGATTGAATCCGACATTGATGGCCTGCGATTGATTGCCGTTCAGCGAGAAGGCGCTGGGCAGGTTGACGGAGAAGGCGCCGCTGGGGTCGTCGAGCGTGTAGCTCAGCATGGACAGCTCGATCAGTTGCGGCGATTGCCGAATGGCGTCGCGCCAGATCGAATTGATCGATGAAAGCACATCGGCATTGAGCAGATTGAACGATCCATTCTCGGAGTTTCCGGTGAAGATACTAGGCAACGTGAACGTGTTGCCGCTGGCGCCGCTGCCGGTGAGCGATGGCGATGGGCCGAAGACCAGGCCTTTGAGTTCGAACGTGATATTGCGCACATCATCGTCATACTCCGGCGAATGCGTCACGTCGGCGACGACCTGCTCCGTGCCGATCGGCAGGTCCTTGGTGTAGAGCGGAACAGCCGTGGAATCCCATTGCTGGCCAACACCCACCTGCGAATAGTCTTGCGTGGACTGCACATAGAGCGGCCCGGTCTGCAGAAGCTGCGGCTGCAGCGTGCGAATTCTCACGCTGCCCGTCGTGACAGTGCCGACGTTGCCTTCGCCGAACGCCGAAGCGGCGACCGTTCCACTGCCGCCCTGGCGCACGTTAATTCTTGCAATACCTGTGTTGACGGTTCCGCTGGTTTCGGGATCGTCCCCGATTCCCGCGCCTCGGCCGGTCGTTGCGGATTGGCCGCTGATGCCGAGCATGAGCAGGCCGTTGTCTTCGAGATAGACGGTGGTCGCGCCGGGCGAGCCGAATAAGCCGGGCGTGGGCGTGCCGCTGAAGTGGCGTGCTTTGCCGTAGGGTGAGAATGATGCGGTGACGTTCTGTGTGTCTGATGCGTACATCGCGAAGGTTTGGCGCGCGGAGAGCGTCGTCATGTCGGTGGGCGTGACGGCGCCGGGTGTGAGCGTCGGATCATTGAGATAGCCATTGCCCGCGCGCAGTGGAACCGGCGCCGCCGGGACGTAATCGCCGAAGATCGATGAGTGGGTCGGATCGACCGACATCATCGCGGGCGATTTGATGTCGCTGGCGAAAGCGCTGTAGAGGAGCATGTCCTGGTTGTTGCCGTTGAATTGGCCGATGTTGAACTGCGCATCGAGCCACGATGCTTTGACGCGCGTGACCGCGGCGACGCGAAGATGCCCAGGCTTGGGCGGCGGCGCGACCAGTTCGCTGAGGCTCTCGACGCCCCTGGAAACAGGCACGCCCACGTTTGCTTCGGCGAGCATGCCGTACGGCGCGGCACCGCCGATGATCGCGGGGACATTCGGGAAAATGCCTGCCGGCGTGCTCACAATGGAATAGGAGCGATACGGATTGCCGCCGGCGGCACGAGCGCCGAAATAGGTTGATGTGCTGAGGGACGCGCCGGAGCCGGAATAAGCGTATCCCTAGGTTTTGGTGGACGCAATCGCTGCACATCCGCCGGCCAAATGATCGACCGACACAAATAGCTTGCCGACAACAACTGGATCATAGCCTCCCAAGCTCGTAGCGCAATCGCTGTGTGCCACGCCGCCGCAAAGCACAACACTCTTACTTGCGCTGCGAGCTTCGACCTGCGCAATCCGGCGCCTGGAAGACGGCGCAGGAATCGGTACAATCTAGCAATCGATTGCTCTAATCTTTCTTCTCGAAAGGACTCGCTGTGTCTGTGGTTGCTGAGGAAAGAATTCTCGTGGTCCCCACGCCGCTGTTTCACGAACTCGGTTACTTTCAGGGCTTCTCGCGCGAAATCGACCGCTACTGGCCACAGTTAGTGACCGGCGACCACGTCGAATATCGGGCCCGCGGTGAGATGGAAGAAGACCCCAGCTTCAAACAACTTATCCCGTATGTGCTGTTCCGTTGGACGGACGCCGCCGGCACCGTGCACCTGTTCGAATACCAACGCGGCAGCGGCCAAGGCGAACGCCGGCTGCACGCCAAGCGCAGCGTCGGCATTGGTGGGCACATTTCCTCAGACGACGCCAATGTAGTCGTCTCGCTCCGCGAGACGAATCACCTCGCGGAGCGAGATGACCACATTTATCGCGAAGGTATGCGGCGGGAGCTCGAAGAAGAGGTAATCATCGAAACGCCGTACCAGGAAACCGTCGTCGGACTGATCAACGACGATGAAACGCCGGTGGGCCGCGTGCACCTGGGAATGGTCCACCTATGCGACGTCGAAGAGCCTCGCATCCAGCCGCGCGAGGCCGATATTCTCGACGGCCGGTTCAGCCCCGTCTCAGAGATTCTCACGCGGCTGGACCAATTTGAAAGCTGGTCGGAGATTGCAGTGCGGGCCCTGTTTGGCTGATGGTAGTCCTCTCGGTCCGCGAGAGGAAATGCATCTCGTCGAGCGAGACGCCTACAATAATGGCAGGCGATTGAACTCGCCCGCTGTTCTATCCTAATCCGTCCCGCGCGATGCCAGCCGACGCTTCTTCCCTGGTGTATCTCGATAACCACGCCACGACGCGCGTTGATCCGCGTGTCGTCGCGGCGATGCTGCCCTACTTCGATGAGAAGTACGGCAACCCGCACAGCGTTCACGCGGCGGGGCATGAAGCGCGCGAGGCGGTGGATGCCGCCCGCCACTCAATCGCCGCGTCAATCGGCGTCGACGCAGCCGAGATCATCTTCACGAGCGGCGCCACGGAGAGCAACAACCTCGCCATCCGCGGCATTGCGGAGCGCGACAGGCGGCGTGGCAATCACATCGTGAGCGTCGCAACGGAACACAAAGCCGTGCTCGATCCGCTCGCGCGACTCAGTCGCCGCGGCTTCGACGTCACGTTGCTCGATGTCGAACAACATCCGAGCCCGCGCGCCGGGTGGCTCGATCCACAACAGGTGGCCGATGCCCTGCGCGATGACACGTGCCTCGCCTCGGTGATGCTTGCCAACAATGAAATCGGCGTCATCCAGCCGCTCGCCGAAATCGCCTCCATCTGCAAACAGCGCGGCGTCCTCCTGCACTGCGACGCGACGCAAGCGGTCGGCAAGATTCCGGTCGATGTCAGCAATCTTGGCATCGACCTCATGAGCTTTTCCTCCCATAAGATTTACGGTCCTAAAGGAATTGGCGTCCTGTACGTTCGCCGGCGCGAGCCGATCGTGCGGCTCGAATCGCAGATCACTGGCGGCGGTCAACAAGAAGGCCGCCGCAGCGGCACTCTCAACGTGCCGGGCATTATCGGGATGGCCCAGGCGCTGGAACTGTGCATTGCCGAGATGCCAATTGAATCGGAGCGGATCACCGAGCTTCGTAACAAGCTGGCCAACGAACTCGCCAGCCGCCTGCCGAACGTCGAACTCTGTGGACCCCAACTGACCGCGACCCACGCCGACAGCTCGCCCCTGCGGCTTCCCGGCAACCTCAACGTGTCATTCGGCAACGTCGACGGCGAAGCACTGCTCCTGGCGATGGGCAACCTCGCCGTCAGCAGCGGGGCGGCCTGCACGTCGACCGACTCCGGCCCCAGCCATGTGCTGTTGGCGCTCGGCCTGGGTGAGGGAGCGGCCCGCAGCAGCCTGCGGTTCGGCCTCGGCCGGTTTAACACGCCGGCTGACATCGACTACGCCGTTGAACGGGTGGTGGCCGCCGTTACGCAGTTGCGACAGATGACCAGCTGGGCGTCCGCCGCCAAAATCGGCTAACAGCGGCCCAAATCGCCTTACCTGTTTTCCCACCCTTGACCGATGACTATAATTTGGCAAATATACCTGCGAAAAATGCCGAGCAGGCCGCAGCCCGCTGTCTGTTTCGTCCGCTCGGCTTCACCCGAAACGATTGGAGTCATTCCCCAACATGGCCGTCATCCTGACTGAAAAAGCCGCCTCGGAAGTCAAACGAATCATTGCTGATCAGAAGATCGAGCCTGAGATGGTGCTCCGCGTGGGCGTCACCGGCGGCGGCTGCAGTGGTTTCTCGTATGCCCTCGGCTTCGATAAGTCGTTCGATGAGAAGACCGACTCGAAGTACGAATACCATGGCGTGCCGGTGGTCGTCGACAAGAAGAGCGCCCTGTACCTGGACGGCACCACAATCGACTTCTACGAAGGCCTCGAAGCCCGCGGCTTCAAATTCGACAACCCGAACGCAGTGAAATCGTGCGGTTGCGGCAGCTCGTTCCAGGCCTAATGTCACCCAGTCGGTGATTCGCACGAAATCACCGTGATGCTACGCATCGCCCGATGTATCGAGATTAAGAGCCAGTGACGCGAGGCGTCGCTGGCTCTTGTTGTTTGGTGGTGTGTTTGCGGGCGTTCGGAAGCTGGTGCAGTCCATCCGCCCTAGGACCGCGGCGGCGTGGCCGCCGCTGAACACGCGAGTATCGATGAGCAGTTCGTGGCGGCCTGCAACCGTTGCAATCGGTACCAACAGACTATGCAAAACTTCATTCAAGCGAAATTGCTTTCGCCCCCCCGTAAGCTAGGCTTGTAGCAAGGATAGAGCCCGTTTGACGCGCGTCGTCATTCCGGCTTGTAAAGTCAACGTAGCCTCCCCGGGCAGGATCCACACCATGAAAAAACTCTTCTTATCTCTGCTCCGCGACGAGGACGGCCCGACCGCTGTCGAATACGCCGTGATGCTCGCATTGATTGTTGGCGCATGCATCGGTGCGGTTCACTCCATGGCCGACGCCACGGCCGCCAGTTTCGACCGCTCTGCGAACGAACTTGAAAGCGTGCTCGGCTAGTCCACCGCAGTGTAACCCGGAGGCGCTAGTGCGCCTCAGTTGGCATCCACTGCCGAAGGCGGCCCGAGTCAACGTCTGGACCGGACGCGTACTCGCTGTGCGCACCGGGCCGCCAATCCGCAGCTTTTTTTGCCGCACGCTGAAGTCTCGCTATCTGTCAGCCGATGTAGTAATCGTGCTCAGCGACATGCTGACACACAGCATTTCCACGCCTGCCGAACATTCGTTTCGGCATCGAAGCGAACAATAACGGCTCTCTCACACTGACGGGACTAGCTGCCCCAGTCCCCCGCGAGAAGAGCCGTTTTTTATTCCGCGGCAAGCGATGCACGCCTGACCGCTAGCGATAACCTGCTGCATCGCGCGGCAAGTGAACGATACCTCTCACACGATCAGCATCGCATCGCCGTAGCTGTAGAAGCGGTACTCTTCTTCGATCGCTTGCCGATAAGCCTCAGCAATCAGTTCCCAGCCGCCGAACGTTTGCACGAGGATCAAGAGCGTCGTCCGCGGGAAGTGAAAGTTCGTGAGGAGCGCATCGATCGCGCGGAACTCGAACGGGGGCCGAATGAAGAGATCGGTCTCGCCTCGCCATGCCGCTAGCTCGCGGGGACCGCGGGGCGGAGCGTCGGCCGCTGGTGAGCTCCTCACGGCGGTTTCCAACGTGCGAACGACCGTGGTGCCGACAGCGATGACACGCCCGCCGGCCGCCCGCGTGCGGTTTAGCTCGGCCGCCGTGCCGGCCGTGAGTTCACCGTGCTCGCCGTGCATGCGGTGCTCGTCCCACGATTCGCTTTCAATGGGCCGGAATGTGCCAAGTCCAACGTGCAACGTGATGCGCGATAGACCAACCTCGCGGGCCTCGAGCGTCTTCAAGAGTTCGCGCGTGAAGTGGAGCCCGGCCGTCGGAGCGGCGATCGCACCGGGCTGCCGCGCAAAGACTGTCTGGTACCTGGCAACGTCGTCGTCCACCATATTTCCGCCGCGGATGTACGGCGGCAGCGGCACCCGACCCAGCCGATCGAGCAATTCGAAAGTCGCCTCCTCGGTTTCGGCATGAACCAGCCATTGTCCCTCTTCCAGCCGTTCGAGCAGCCACAACTTCGCCGCCGGCCGGCCCTCGCGGTCGCGGAGCACGACCGTCTCGCCCGGCTCTAGCCGGCCACGCGTCTTGCAGAGGATCTTCCAGTTGCCATCGGGCGTAGTCTCAGTAAATAGCCCCTGCCAGCGGCCACCGGTCTTGGACCGTACGCCGGCGAGTTGGGCTGGGATCACTTTCGTGTCGTTAAGCACGAGCCGGTCACCCCCAACTAGGAGGTGCGGCAAGTCGCGCACGTGATGGTGCTCAATCGACTGCCTCCCGCGATCGACGACCATCAGCCGGGCATCCGCCCGATTGCGCAGCGGTTCCTGAGCGACCAAACGGCGCGGGACTTCGTAATCGAATGGAAACGCAGATTTGGACATTGGGAGAAAGCTGCCGCCTCACGGCCCGCCCGCAAATCGTGGCTGCGGCAGTCGAGCTGTGGCAATCGTCTAGCTTGGGGAAAGACAGCAATCGTCGCATCCCCGGGGCTGGAACGCCACCCCTGCCGACCAAATCGGGGCTGCTTCCGCACGATGATCTAGACTCGTTTTTGACAAATCCCCCGGCAAGAAACGCAGCCTGGGCCATCCCCCATCCCGCCCCTGTTGCGCCCTTCGCACAGTCGTGATTATCTGTACACTGTCAACTCGGAATATTTTTTAAGTTTCGTTTCCTCTCGCCCGCGAACCTCAGCCGTAAGCCGGATTTAGAGATACAGCCGAAGTAGTGAACACCCGTATAAAAACGCGGCGAAAAAACCGATTGACTGTCGCTCAAAAAAGGTTATTTTCACGAGACGCGGTTCGGCGACACGGTCCACTGCCGAGGAAATGACATCTGGAACGTGACCGCAAGCGCGGACCGACAGGCAAAGGCCTTCTGCTGGGGAGTGTTTGGCCACAGGCTCTCCTCCAAACCGGCTCACACCACCGGCTAGCAGTTGACGTCTGGCTCGGGGCACGGAAGCTCCGAGCAACGGTCGGTGGCGAGTGCCTTCTTCGTCTACCGAGCGTCTCGAAGTCCCCGCCGGCATAGGGATGTGCCTGGGGGATGACGCTGCCCGTGCGCCGGCAAGTTCTCGCTGCAACGCTTTCGGAAGGCCGCCGCTAATTGTAGCAGGCACGCTCCGCGTGCCGTCGCCGTCTAGCCCTCGTAGTATCCGGCTGCCTTCGTTATTCCGCTTACGGCACACGGAGTGTGCCTACTACAATAGATGCCACCACTGCTAGCACAATGCTTCGCGGCACCGTTGCCACGGGCGGCAGTTTGTGGCTTTCCCTGCGCCGCTGAATTTGATATTCCTCTCACCGCACGATGCCGCCCGCTCCGACGCAACATGTTCCGGTCATGGCCCAGGAAGTTCTCGACTTTTTGCAGCCAGCCGCTGGAAAGAAGTTGGTTGACGGCACGCTCGGCGGCGGCGGGCACACGCGGCTCCTGGCTCAGGCAATCGCGCCGGGCGGTTTGGTCATTGCGCTCGACCGCGACCCCGTGGCGGTCGAACGGGCCGAGGCGGAGCTGCGTGAACTGCCCGTGCGTGCGCTGCATGTGAACTACAGTGATTTACCGGAGGTGCTGGAAGACCTCGAAATCGCGGGCGTCGATGGGATCCTCCTCGACCTTGGCCTGTCGAGCGATCAGCTCGCCGATGCCGAGCGCGGTTTCAGCTTCCAAAGCGATGGCCCACTCGACCTGCGATTCGATCCCACGCGCGGCGAACCTGCGTGGCGGCTCGTCCAGCGGTTGAGCGCTGAGCACCTCGCCAATTTGATTTACCAGTACGGAGAGGAACGCTTCAGTCGGCGCATCGCGCGGCGGATCGTCGAAGAGCGTCGCTCGCGAACACTTGAGAGTGCCGCCGAGCTGGCCCGCGTCGTGCGCTCCGCCGTGCCGCGCAGCCGCGACGAACGGATCGACCCGGCAACGCGAACGTTTCAAGCCCTGCGGATCGCCGTGAATGAAGAATTGAAATGGGTGGAAGTCGCCTTGCGTCGTTTGCCCGATTGTCTAAAACCTGGGGGTCGCCTGGCGATTATCAGCTTTCACTCGCTGGAGGATCGGCTGGTGAAGGAGGCTTTTCGCAACGACACGCGGCTCAACGTGCTCACCAAGCGGCCATTACGGCCGGGCGAGGAAGAAGTCGCGAATAATCCGCGGGCCCGCAGCGCCAAGTTGCGTGTCGCGGAACGCAAAACTATTGCTGAATAATTTGCTGCGATTGCCGCGCGCCTCAAGGAGGAGGCCACGATGGATCAAGAACGGAATCTGGGCGTCACCGAAGCTCGCTTTGGCCTGACGCTTGTCATTTGCATGCTCGCGGCCATCGGCTTCTTCGTGCTACTTCGCTTAGGCAATACCAGCGAACCCACTATGGTCGAAATTCGCCCGGCCGCTTCGCAGCAAGATCCCGAGCAAGCGCCGCAAGTGCCAGACGACCAGCCGCAAGTCTTGCCGGTACAATCGGAGCCGCGGTATGCGCGGCGCTCTGAATTGCTGCAAACGAACTACAACGACGCGCCAAGCGCCACCCCGGCCGATTCTGGCCAAACTCAACCGAGGACGGAACTTCGTCGTTAACGCACAATCGCGCCGGGAACGCCAGGTCGCGAGGCTACGGGCGGCAGGTACTGCGGCGTGACAGCCGGAGCTTGATTCACCACAGGCTGTTGCGGAGCCGCAGCCGCATAGTTCGGCTGCTGAGCAACAGGCGCGACCTGCGCGCCAGGCGCTGCCGCCGGCACCGGCGTCACCGGTGTCGTCGCGTAAGCATAGGGCTGCGTCGCCGCTGGCTGCGTCGCGGGAGTGACGGCATAATTCTGCTGCGGCATCGCCTGCTGCGGTGGAATTGTCTGCTGAGGCACGGCTTGCCGTGGCGCCGGCTGCTGCGTGAGAACCTGCTGCGACGCTCCCGGCGGCAACTGAGCCATGGGTTGCGGGGCGGGCGTTACGATCGCCTGGCCAATTGGTGGTACAGCGGCAGTTCGCGGCGCTGCCGCCATCTTCGTGGCCTGCAGCTTGGCCAGCGCTTCCTGAGCCGGCTGCATGTTCGGGTTCTGCTGCAAAGCCGCCTGGAAGTAAGGAACGGCATCAGCACCACGGCCCCGTTCAACAAGCAACTGGCCAAGATTGTAATTTGCGTCGGCCGGACCATGCACGGCCGCCAGGTGAGCCAGTGCCCGCTGATCCTGGTGCATCTCGACCAACACCGTCGCCGCATTGTTGCGATACAACGTTTTCGTCGGCTGCAATTGCACCGCTTGTTCGAGCACTTGCTCCGACGCCTGCAACTTGCCCTGCCGCGCGAGGCACAGGCCCAAGTCATTGAGCGCGCCGGCGTGTTGTGGGTTCGAGGCGACTGCTTGCCCATACAGGCTTTCAGCCACGGGCAAATTGTTTTGTCGATCTTCCATCCGAGCCGCGGCGCGCAGCACTTCCACGTGGCCCGGCCACATCGCGAGTGCGCGTTGGAAGTTCGCCCGCGCCTGGCCGATGTCGCCCTGCCGCTCACTCAATTGGGCAGCGAGAATGAAAAATTCCGGCGTTGGCGGACCGACCGGCGTATTCAACGAAATTGGGTCGCTCTTTTGCCCGGCCGGCGGCATCACTTGCTGTGGCGCCGAAGCGCTCTTGCCGTTCTTCACGGATTTGAAATATTCGATCGGGTGACGCATCAGCGACGGCTTGGCCGGCGGCTGCGCGTAGAACTGCTGCGGCGCGGGCGGCGCGGTCTCGGCCTTTTTGGACCACGGCCAAATCGACGACGATGCCTGCTGATTGGTCGCAGGGCGCTTGAGCGCCATCGACGCCGGATCGGCGAGCGCGGAATTTGCCGCGCAAACAGCAGCGCAGAGTACGACCGTGAATGTTGTCTTCCGAGCCTTGCGCATGGCCGGTCCTCCTTGACCTGCGTCCGCCGGCATCCTTGCCGCGCGGCGTGGGATTGGTCCGCGAATATTTCGTTAAGTGTTCGTCGTCAGCGTAGCTCGGATTCGCCAAAACCCGGCCGAGCATGTCCAACGCGTTGCCGTTGAGTTGCCTCAGTTTATTATTGACCGCTCGATGAGCTGCTTGCCGTCCCCGGTCCCGCAGCAGGCAAGACTGGCGCCGGCATGCTCTGCAGGAACTTCACGTTCGTCGCATCGACAACCGCCGCCGGCCGACCTTCTGCCATGAGGTAAGTCTCTTCGACTTGCGGCGGCCGCCCGTCAACCGACACCTTGGTCGCGTAGTCGCGCACCACCGCCAGCCGTTCCGCGTTCAACTGCGGGTCGAGCGAGCGCTCGACAAAAATCGAGCGGTGGTCCGGCGGCGCTTGCGTCATGATCCACTGCACACGCAATTCGCCTGCCGTGGTGAGTTGGTTCGTTTGCGGGTTGAAATAGTGTGAACCGATCAAATTTTGCCGCCGCCAGCCGTTGTTCACCATGATGCAGAACGGCTCGCGCACGGCCAGCCGATCGGGGCACTGATACGGCCACGGCCACATGCGGTTCTCGTAATAGTTCCGCTTCATGTAGTGGGCCGCGTCGTCGACAAACACGGCCAGTGCGTTCGGTGCCGCTCCCGCAACGACGAGCAGGGTCAGGGTCAAAATCGCAGTGCGACGCATGTTCGCTCACTCCGGGTCGGGATGGGGCGATTACGTAGGTACACTCGTCATATCGGCCGGTCCTCTTCGGCAACTGCGCAATGTTTGGAGGAACCGGTGCAAGTTACCTAGACTGCGCCGATGCGGTTCAATAGCAGAAGTTAGAGGCATCATCGTCGCAATGCGAAAGCACTGCCAGCACGGAGATCTTCTGCCAATAGCCGCGCCGCCACGTGTCGCCGGGAAAGCCCAAGAGAGAAATCCATGCGGCTCGCTACCGCACAATCTCAAACAAGCTGCTCCGCGCATCCGTCCACAACACCGGCTTCTTCGGCGGCTCTGCCGGCTTGTATTCCACCAGCGCCAGTTCCGCCACCAGCGCGGGGTTCCGCGTCAGCACCATCCAATCGGCGCTATTGATGAGTTGGCCGGAGACTCCCGGGCTGTGCACCTCCACGCAACCGAAGCGAATCTCGGCGGCCGCCGCCCGCACGACGCGCGTCAGGTCGAGATAGCGATTCGACACATGAACCACGAGCGCGCCCTCCGCGCCGTCGATCGCTTCCGTCGCCAGTCGCTGCAAGTAAATGTCGTACGCTTCCCGCGTCAGCAGGTGTGTCGGCACGGCGTCGCCGCTGAACGCATCGAGCACCAGCACATGATACTTCGGCAAATTCGGCGTGTGCGTTTCGCGCTCGAGCGTCAGTCGGGCGTCGCCAAGCTTGATGTCGCACTTGGCCCCGCGCTTGCGGCAATCGGCCACGTACGTAAACCATTCACCGCTCGTCGACATCTCCACCACTGCCGAATTGATCTCATAAAACGTGAGATAGTCGCCCTTCCCTGCATAGGCCGCGAGCGTACCGGTGCCCAGGCCAACATCGGCAATCCGCACGCCGCCGGGCGGCCTGTTCATGTGATAGAACGTGATCACGCGGCCAATGCCGCTCACCGGCGCGTAATACGATGTCGGCTCTTCGCGCCGGTCGGGGGCGGTGAACTGCGAGCCGTGAATCGTCGTGCCGTTCAACAGCACCAGGTTTTCGACCTGCGGCCGGTCGGAGTCTTGCTTGCGAATCGTGAGCGTGCCAAAGAAATTCCGCCGCTGAAAAACCACGTCCTTTCGCGACGCAAACAAGTAGTCCGTCAGATCGAGCAGCATGAACGACGTCGGCACCAGGAGCGCCAACAGCGCCACCCGCGCGGGCCAATTCGGGTGCTCACTGCCATCGTCGTCGATGTTGATCAGCACCGCCTGATTCACCAGGGCGTACAACACGAAAACGGCCGCGATGATCGCCGAGGCGAACACCATGAGGTTCCATTCGAAGATCGTGCTGAATACGTGCGGCGCGATGACCGACACCGCGATGCCTCCGAGCGCCCCGCCGGCCGACATCAGCAAGTAGTACGCTGTCAAATGGCGCGCGGGCGGCTTGAGCCGCGCCAGTTCGCCGTGGCACAAGAAACAAATGCCGAACATCGCCACGAAGTTGATTGCGACCGCCGTGCGAAAGCCGATCTTTTTTTGCGGGCTGACGATTTCGCCTTTATCGTCCCGCGTCTCTCGATGCATAAGCTCGGCGACCGTTTGAATGGCCTTGCCCGTAATGCCGCAGTCGTAGAGTTTGATCGTGCTGATATTGGTTTTGTAAATGAGCCCCGTGGCGTAAATCGCAAGGACGGTGACGACCGCGACGAATGTCCGCCGATACCACGTTGGCTGGTCAAACGCGATGATAAACGTGAGCAGGTACAACGTGAGCGGCACGAGCCACAAGAGCGGCACCACGGCGACATCGGTCGACACGTGATTCGTCGTCGCCATGAGGGCGATGGAGGCGAACGCGGGGAGAATGAGCCAAAGAATGTACGTGGTGAAGCGTGGGTTGGCGGTTGGTTCGGCTGGATTCGAATGCGGTTCGTCGGCGTTTGGTGGCTCGGTTTCGATCGACGGCGGCGGGGACGCCCCGGCTCGCTGGCCGATGGCGGCGACGCTGCACAGGATGGCGAAGGCAGCGAATCCGATCGTCCACAGCCGCGCTTGCCAGGGCAAGTCGAATGCGGCTTCGAATACGAACGGATAACTGACGAGCGCAAGCAGCGATCCCACGTTCGACAACGCGTACAGCCGGTACGGCGTACGATTGGGAAACGACCGCGCGAACCAGGCCTGCAACAGCGGGCCCGTGGAGGACAGAATGAAGTACGGCAGGCCAATCGTCGCGAGGAGAATCAACAGAATCGCCCACGTCGGATTGGCCTCGCCGCTGGGCTCTTGACTCGAAGTCGGCAGCACCCGCAGCAACAAAAGCGCCGCCACGATGAACGCGATATGCACCAGCGCCTGCGCTCGCCGCGACAGCCAGGTATGGCTGACATGGGCGTAGGCATAACCGGCAAACAACACCGATTGAAAGAACAGCAGGCAAGTCGTCCACACCGCCGGCGTCCCGCCAAACCAGGGCAGAATCGCCTTGCTGATCATCGGCTGAACTTGAAACAGTAAGAACGCACTCGTGAAGATCGTCGCAGCGTACGTGAGAGCCAGCCAGCGGGAACGCGGAGCACTTTCCATGCAGCCATCGTTGCACGAGAGGGCGCAAAAAAACAGCCCATTCCCGCCAACAGGAACGGGCCGGTGATCTGCCCCAGGTCACGTTTCGGATGACTTGTCGTCCGGTTTGCTACTCAGCGATGTTGATTTACGGCATACCAACCGATCACGCCGACGGCCGCGAGAGAAAGACCCGACCATTTCAAGAATCTTGCCACAGTCTTTGGAGTTTCAGCGGCCGATTCATAGTCAGCGTTCAACGCGTCGTTCTCTTTTCTGAGTTGCTCATACTCGGCCTTCAATTGGCCAATGTCCTGGCCGCGCTGCAGATTCGGCTTGGGAGCATTTACGATAAAGGCCAGATTGTGCAATTTTCCTTTAACCTCGGCAGATCGCTTGGCTTTTTCGTCCGTCCAGCGCGCCGTGGGCGGGAATATCGTTGTCCAAAGCGCGCTCAGTACAAACAAAAGAACACCAAGTGCTATCAATCCAGAAACAACCGCTGACTTCATGCAACGATTCCCTTTCGCATCACTTGGCTTGGTAGCCTTCGACTTCACCTTGGCCATCGGTGGTGCTGACCATTCTCGCCATTAAGAATTGGTCAACATCATTGCTCAAGAAGAACACGCTGCCGTCGACGTGCGCCGCGTTCACGCCACCCGTGTGACTGCTGCGTGGTGCGGCGGCAGAACGCCCCGCGTTTTGAACGACGCATGGCATTCCTTCCGCCTGCGCCGCCGCCGTATCGATATCACAGCCACGGATATAATCCTCGTTGCTCCATTTGGCCCCCACGTTGGGCGGCAATGCGTCGACGCCAGGATATGCATGCGGAATGTATGGCGGCGTCCCTTTATGGTCCGTCGCGCTCGTCGAGGTATAAGCCGTGCCGTTGCTGCCGCTGTGCATATCGAACGCCAGAATACTGCCGCCCGTAAAACCGCCCGCCCAAGCGCCGCGAGAATCCGGCTCGTTCGCCCGCGTTTTCACTTCACTGAGCATAATCGTGTGGCTCGTACCGTCGACGAGCTTTCCGATCGGCTGCCCTTCGTTGATAAGCGCACCGGGAAATACTCGCATGCTCTTCGCATGTTCTGGGCAAACATAGGCGGCATAATTCCCTTTTCCAAACCGCATACCCGCTTTGAATCCGCCGCCGCGGGACGCGGCCGGAGAAAAAAACCGGCCAAGCGCGGTATCGGAAGGGCACAGCAATACTGAAGGCTGTGCCTCCCACGGGCGCACCGTCGACGCCGGATCCATATCGCTCAGTCGCTTCGTTTGCTTAATCAAACCGGGGTCAAATTGATTGGCGAGCGTTTGCTCTTCAATCTGCGGCAAGATTTGCATAATCCAACTTGCAGCGTAATCCAAGTTATCACTATCGATGAGCTCAGTTCCCGACGCTGGAGTCGCGAGCGCCCCAGCGGGCAGTTCTTTGCGCGCATTTTCATAATTCAAAACGCCGATCGCCAAATTCTTCAGATTGTTCGAGCAGCTCATCCTGCGCGCCGCTTCGCGGGCCGCTTGAATCGCTGGCAGCAATAGCGCCACGAGGATGCCAATAATGGCGATAACGACCAATAACTCCACGAGCGTAAACGCTCGCGGCCGGCGGTTGCGAGGGGCCTTAGATGGGCAACCGGATAATGCGCGTAGCGACATCATCTTCGAAAGCATCGCTGATCTCCCTAGTCAACGAAACGTGACAGTACTGGGCCGGATTTCGCCTGAGAAGGTGTCGCCGACCGGGCTGAGGGTTCGGCGACCCAACCGATTGTAAAGCGCCAGCAGCAAATGAAAAGCGCGTTTCGCGGTATCTAATCTCTAATCCGCGCACGGCTTGTCCTTCGGAACATCGGGCCGCCCGCAAATTCTCGATCCGGAACCGACGGCAGCCCATCATTTCTACTGCAACCCTTTTCATCCGTTTTTCGCACTATTTTCGTCATCGTGCGCAAAACATCAAGCGGCGTCGAAGTTTAGTTGCTTTCGGCCTGCGCAGTTATTAGATTTATCACCGGCATATTCTCCGTCAGGCGGGCGCCGGCAATCTTCTATGAGTCTTTCCATTTAACCGCAGGGAGTCTCCGAGTGATGAAGTTCATCCGCGTAGCGACATTGCTTACTTTCACGGCAGCCCTCTGCGCGGCCGGGCCGAAAGTTCGCGCTCAAATCGTTATCAACGAAATTGTTGAGGACGAGCAGGATTTTGAAACGACCGACGTGAATCCCGACACCCGGGAATTCATCGAGCTCTACAACTCTGGCAACAGCGCCGTCAACATCGGCGGCTGGACGCTCAATTATTACATGCTCACCGGCGGCACCGGCACGCCCACGCCCGGTGCATATTTCGCCACCGCCGACACCATCCCCAACGGCACCATGTTGAGTCCCGGCGACTATTGGGTCGTCGGCGCGACGGGCGTTCCCAACGTCGACCAGGTCATCGACGGCGGCACGCCCATCGACTTGTTCCCGAACAGCACGACGGCTCAAGGCGGCACGATCTTCGAACTATGGAACGGCGATCGCACCGACCCCACGAAGTCGATCGTCGATGCCGTCGCCATGGACACCTACCGCAATTCCGAACTCGCCAACGCGAACCAAGCGCAGCTGGATCAAATCGCGGCCGGGCAGACCGTCGGCCCGAATGCCCGCGGTGGTTGGTGGGGACAGGTCGAATCGGACAACGCCCATCCGACCGACACCGTGAACTACCCGAACCGGCCAATGTCGCTGGGCCGCTATCGCGACGGCCTCGATCACAACCTCAACGGGCGCGACTTCGCCATGCTCCCGGTCAGTCCAGGCGCGACCAATAATCTGGCCGAAGTCGACGTTCATGCCGTACCGAATGTCGACGCGGTCGCGCTCGGCACGAGCCTGCGCACGAACTACTATGGCTCGTTCAAACTCCCACGCGTGATCGATCCCACCTCCGATACGCTCACGCTGGGCACCAGCAAGGTCAACCCGGCGCCGATTCCGGCCTCGCCACAGGGCGGCAGGGCGATTATCGCTTGGGACGAAACAGGCGGCGGCAATGCGATTTACTCCAATCAGTACAGCAATGAATTTAAGTTGTATGCTTATCTCGACCCCACGCCGCTCAACGTAACGACGAACACTTCGAACCAGAACGAATCGACGGTGTACGGAATCGCAGGCTCGACCGACCCGCTCTACGGCACACCGAACCCCGGCAATTTGCTCACTGGCAAACCCGGCACGGGCGGTAATCTCACGAGTACGTCCAACGGCAGCACTGGCCTCGGCTGGATCTTCCAGCGCGTCACATCGCGCGACGCGGCCGGCACGAACACGACCGAATCCAAGCTCTTCCTGGTCGATTTCAATGACGGCGGCGACAGCGTTCCCGCCAAGAACGATTGGCAAATCATCCAGACGATCGACCTCTCCACTTCCGCGGCCGCGTGGCATATTTTGGGCATCGACTATGATCCCGCCACCGGCAACGTGGTCGCGGTGTACGACGGCCAAACGTTCAACTTCACCACGACTACTGGGTTGGTCGGCAATTTCAACGTGGGATATCGCGAGGCTCGCGCGCTCGCCGGCAGCCCCACGAAGATTCGCCCGCCAACCTTCGATTTGTTTGTCGCGCCCGCTGGCTTGGCGGGTGATTACGACAACAACGGCAAAGTCGACGCCGCGGACTACGTGCTGTGGCGCAACGGCGGCCCGCTGCAAAACGGCGGCTCCACCGGCCCCGAAGGGTATACCACCTGGCGGGCGAACTTCGGCAAGACTTTGGGCGCAGGCGCTGGCTCCGCCGCAGCCGTGCCGGAGCCGACTGCGATCGCGCTGCTAGTCGTTGGCTGTCTCGGCGTCGTCACAAGGCGTCGCACTAAATAGATCAGCCGTCCCGGCTGACCGCGATATAGCCCAGCCGTTTTGGCTGGCTGCAGTGCCATCGAGGCCTGCCAAATCAAAGAGGCACCGGCGTTTCTGCCGGTGCCTCTGTTCGTTTCGAAGTTGGCTCTGGCCAGCCGCTTACTTATGCCCGCTCATCGCTGGGAACATTTCGTTGATCATCGTGATCGCCGCTGGCCCCACGAGCACGATGAAGATGGCCGGGAAGATGAACAGCACGAGCGGAAAGATCAGCTTCACGGCCGTCTTAGCGGCTTTCTCTTCAGCCATCTGCCGGCGCCGCGTCCGCATCGAGTCGCTCTGCACACGCAGTGCCTGGGCGACGCTCGAGCCAAACTTATCGGCCTGAATGAGAATTGCCGCGAGCGCTTTGAGGTCATCGACGCCCGTCCGCGCGCCCAGATCGTGCAACACGTCGTTGCGTGCCCGGCCCATCTGGAGCTGCAAGTTGCACAGGCCAAACTCCTCGGCAATGACGGCGTACGTCTTCTTCATTTCCTCGCTCACCTTGCGCATGGCCTGGTCGAGCCCGAGGCCCGCCTCCACGCACACGACCATCAGGTCGAGCGCATCGGGGAGGCCGAAGAAGATATTATCTTGCCGCGACTTCTTGAAAAACCACAGCCCGATTTCGGGCAGATAGAACGATACGCCGGCCGCGAAGATCGTGTACATGAGCGTTTCAGTGGTCGCACCTTTCGTAAAGAACAGCGCACCGCCGCCGACCAAGAACCCCACCGCGAGGCATAGCGTTTTGAGGCCCAGAAAGATGCTCGCCGCCGACTCGCCGCGGAAACCCGCATAATTCAGCTTTGCCCGCAGCTTGCCGACCTCTTCCTCGCTCTTCGGCTGCAGCGGCTTCGCCATCTTCGGCGATGCCTTTTCGAGCAGCCGCGCCATGCCGTCGGCCCGCTTGGTCACGCCGCGCGGATTATCGCGGTCGCCGCGCCGCCGCGAGGGGTCGCGGAAGTCGTCCAACCGCGCTTCGGCCCGCGGCTTCGATGCCGAAAACAAATCCAATAGCAACCAAGCGCCGCAAGCCACGCCGCCGAAGATCGCAATCTTCGTCAAGAGCGGCATGCTGATGAACGTGGCGAATAGAATCATGGTAGTCATCAGGCGCCGGTGTCTGGTTTCAGGTGTCAGAAAATTCATTGACACCCGACACCTGACACCCGACACCTACTCCTTTACACACGAATATTAACGATCTTGCGAATCATGAGCGCCCCGAACAGCTGCGTCACGATCCCGCCCACGAGCATCTTCTTGCCGAGCGGGTCGGTGAACAGCAGCATGAGGTAGTCCGGGTTCATGTGATATACGACTCCAAACAGAGCCGGCGGCAACGCGAGCAATACGATGCCCGAGAGCCGACCTTCGCCGGTGAGCGCTTGCACTTGGCCCCAAATTTTGAATCGTTCGCGAATCAGGTGGCCGATCTTGTCCAGAATCTCGGCCAAGTCGCCACCCGTTTGCCGCTGCAAGATAATCGCCGTGGCGAAGAACTTCAGGTCGAGGTTCGGCACGCGCTTCGTGAGATCGTTTAAGGCCTCGTCGAGCGGCTTGCCGAGATTCTGCTCTTCGAACGTACGGCTAAACTCGCCGCCGATCGGGTCCGACATCTCCTGCGCGACCAGGTTGAACCCCGCCGCCAAGCTGTGACCGGCTCGCAAAGCGCGGGCAATCAATTCGAGTGCTTCCGGCAGCTGCGCCGCAAACGCCTTTAGCCGGCGCTTTCGCTTGAACAAGAGCCACACCACGGGCAAGAACCCCAGCGCGGCCGCCATGACCGGCCCCAGAGCAGCATTGAACCCCGCCAAAACTGGCAACAACAACCCCACGCCCGCCAACCCGCCGCACAAGAACAAGAAGTGCGGCACGGCCATCGACACATTCGCCTGCTCAAACAGCAGCCGCAGGTTCAGGTACCGCGAAACGAATCGCTCGACCGTCCCCGGGCCCTCTTCCTGCATCGATGTGAGCAAGTCCTTGTAGGCGGCCGCCTCGCCCTTGCCGCCCTTCTTCGGGCCGCTCGTGAGCGCGCTGAGCCGTTCCGCGACTTCGTCCTCTTTGTCGCCCTTCGACATGAACGAAAACGCGAACACCAGGGCCGCGACACCGAAAAATACGGCACCGTAAATTATGAGTGGTGACATAGGTGGTGATATTGGCTAGTTGTTAGTTGATAGTTGTAAGTGGCGGGTTGGGTCAGGTGCTTACCAGTGACCGGATACAACTAGCCACTATCCACTAACAACTACTTAATCTCGCATCATGATTCGTTCGCGGAACGCGCTGGCCGGCAGGCGCACGCCGCTCGATTCGAGCCGCGTCATGAACGTCGGCCGAATGCCGGTCGCCACGAAGTGCCCGACCGCCCGGCCGCGCTCATCCACGCCTTCTTGCACGTACTTGAAAATGTCTTGCATGACGATCGTGTCTTGTTCCATGCCCACGATCTCGGTGATGTGGGTCACTTTACGCGGACCGCCTTGCAACCGCGTGGCCTGCACAATCAGGTCCACCGCGTTCGCAATTTGCTGCCGCATCGCCCGCACCGGCATTTCGAAGCCGGCCATCATGATCATCGTTTCCAAACGAGCGATGGCGTCGCGGGGCGTGTTCGCGTGGCACGTGGTAAGTGAGCCGTCGTGGCCCGTGTTCATGGCTTGGAGCATGTCGAGCGTTTCGGCGCCACGGCACTCACCGATGATGATCCGATCGGGCCGCATACGCAGCGTATTCCGCACGAGGTCGGTCGCTTTGATCTGCCCTTTGCCTTCGATGTTCGCCGGCCGCGTTTCGAGCCGCACCACGTGTGGCTGCTGCAGCTGAAGTTCTGCCGCGTCTTCGATCGTCACGATGCGGTCTTCGTTCGAAATGAAGCTCGAGAGCGTGTTGAGCAGCGTCGTCTTACCAGAACCGGTACCACCGGAGATGATGACGTTCAGGTGCGCTTTCATCGCACCTTCAAGCAGCATCACCATTTCCGGCGTCAGACTCTTATAGTTCAGCAAATCTTCCAGCTTCAGCGGGTTCGAACCGAACCGCCGAATCGTCACCGTCGGCCCGTCGAGCGCGAGCGGCGGAATGATCGCATTCACACGCGATCCGTCGGGCAAGCGCGCGTCGCACATCGGGCAGACTTCGTCAACGCGCCGCCCGACCTTCGACACGATCCGGTCGATGATCTGCATCAGATGCTTGTCGTCGCGGAACTGCACCGGCGTCTTTTCCAAACAGCCACCGCGTTCCACGTACACGTTCTTCGGGCCGTTGATCATGATTTCGGAGATCGTCGGCTCCTTCAGCAACATCTCGAGCGGGCCGAGGCCGAACGTTTCGTCGAGCACTTCTTCGATCAACCGATCGCGCTCGCTGCGGTTGAGATACGTGTCCTCTGTATCGCACAAGTGTTCTACGACCAGCCGAATCTCGCGGCGCAGCACGTCGCCTTCGAGTTCTCCCACGCGCGACAAGTCGAGCTTGTCGACGAGCTTCGTATGGATTCGCCGCTTGATGTTTTCGAATTCGAGCTCCTTATCCTTCTGCGATAAGGCAGCCGGGGCATTGGCAAGTTTCGTCATCGATGTCTTTCCGTAAGTGCTGAACGCTGAGGGATTTTGCGAGCGCAAGCGGAGCCGGCGCAACTTCCAACCGGAAAACGCTCGCAAGAAAAGATAGCTCGCACGCGGGTGCGATGGCGGCCAGCAACAGGGCCTCAGAATGAGACCGCGAAAACCCACCAACCGGTCCTACCGGTTGTAACGACGTTAAAGAGCACCGCTCGGCGCCCGCCCAGCGGAGCGAAGCACACAGCGTACGCGATTAAAGCCGCCCCTACGCCCGCGCCGGCCACAGATTCAGCCACCCCTTCTTCGGGGTTGCCTCGGCCGCCTGCTCGCCGGTCCGGCCGCTAAGGGAGGCGGCCAGTTGATTGATCGACTGCGTGATCGCCGCCTTCGGCGCCTGCTGGATGAGCGGCACGCCGTTGTTCCGTACTTCCACCATCACGCGATAGTCGTTCGGCACCTGCCAGAAGATCTCGCGGCCGACCGTTTCCTGTGCCTTCCGCAAGCTGATCTGCCCTGTCTCGTAACCCACGCGGTTGACGACGATCTTCACCTTCTCATCGAACTTGTTGGTCTCCTTGAACGACATCATCAGCCGCACCACATTCCGCAGACACGGTAGATCGAGCTGCGTGACGAGCAGAATCTTGTCCGCCTCAGTGAGCGCGTACATGTCGAGGTCGTTGAAGCTCTTCGACGTATCGATGATCACATGCGTGAACGACGCCTTTAACAGCCCAAGCACGCGAGCGAGTTCATCCGCCGTAATGTGCCGGGCATCTTCCATCTGCACCGGCCGCGGCAGCAGGTAAAGCCCCGTGTCGTGTTTCGTGAGCGAACGCTTGAGCAGCGTGAGATCCAGCCGATTGATGTTCTGGGCAACGTCGGAAAGCGTGTACTCAGGAATCGTATCGAGGAATACATCAGCATCGCCCAGGCATAAGTCGAGGTCGAGCAGCACGACCGAATGGGCTGGGTTTGCCGCGAGCGCACAGCCCAAGTTCACTGCGACGCTCGTCGATCCCACGCCGCCAGTCGCGCCGGTCACCGCGATGATCGAGCAGCCGGCGCTCGTCGCGCCGCTTGAACCTGTGCGCTGTCGCGCCACCCGCTGTAGTGCCGCCGCCAGATCTTCCGGCTTCAGCGGCTGCGTGAGGAACTCCTTCGCCCCCGACCGCATCGCTCGCAGGATGAGATTCCCATCGGTCGAAGTGCTGGTCACCAAGATCGCACAATCGGGCGAAGCCTTGGTCAACGTCGCCACTAGGTCGAGCGCCTTCTCTGCATTGCTGTCAAGCGCCACGAACCCCACGTCCGGCGTCGTTTGCCCGACGACATCCGCGAAGAACTCGTACCGCGAGCACTCCGCTTCAAGCCACACGGTGTCCAGACCAAGCAGCATCGTCTTCAGTGCATCGCGCGATGCATCTTTCGGATCGACAACCGCAATTCGCAATACGTTGGCCATGGATCAATAGCGCGCGGGGTGCACAGGTCGGAGATCAGGGGGCAAACATCGGAGACTCAAAGCGATGCGCTGACGGCCCTGCCGCTCACACTTCTCTGGCCTCGGATCTCTGACCCCCTGACCTCTGCTATCGCAAGACTAGCTTATACGTTCCTGCAATGGGTATTACTGCACGTCATATCCAACCGGGCCAACCAAGCCACCCTGGCGGGCTGCCGGTGCAGGCGGATTATTCGGCGCTTGCGGGTTGTACGGCCGCGAAGCATTCCGCATGAACACCGGCTGCCGTTGCGGGCTGTACGGCCGCGGCGCTGTGTAGCTCGGCGCTCCACCCTGCATCAGCGTGGAATCCTCGGCCGATGGCTGCGGCGGCGTGGCCGGAACCGCTGGGGGTGGCGCGGGCGTCGGCGGTAATGGCGCCGGCGGCAGCTGTTGATTAGGTACGCTGGCCGGCGCGGGCGGCGGGCCGCTATGGTCTTCTATCTCGACCGACGGCAGCGAAATATCCGGCGGTACGTTCTGAGACCCCGCTTGCGACGGCATCGGCATCTCATTCGGCGTGCTATTTTCCATGAGCGCCGGGGGACGATTCGCTGCCCCTGGCGACATCATCGCCGGTCCACTCCCGTCGTCATATCCGGTGCCACCGGGCAGCACCACATGCTCGCCGCCGCTGGGCCCACAGCTATTGCAGCCGCCACCGGATCCGCCATTTCCGCAGTTGTTACAGTTCGGGTTGCCGCACGGGTCCTGGCCGCACGATGTAAGACCCTGCGTCGGGTTGCAATGATTCGGCACTTCCATCTGACCGGCGCAGTAGAGGCCGCGCGTCGTCGGCGACGTGCTGAACATGCCCGGACCGCCGCACGGAACCTCACCTGGATCCATGGCGTCGACGAATTCCGGCGTCACGATAATCAGCAATTCAATTTCGTTGACTTCGTCTTCCGTCTTGCGGAACGGGACACCGATGACGGGCATGTCCATCACGTAGGGCAGACCGCGTTTGACTGTCTCGCTGCGTTCCTGCACCAGGCCGGCGAGAGCGAACGTCTGGCCCGCCTTCATTTCGACAGCCGTGTCGACCTGCCGCACCGTGAGGGCGGGGATCGTGAAGTTCTGAATGATCACACTGCGGCTGTCGTCGATTTCGCTGATTCGCGGCCGCACTTCGAGGCGAATATTGCCGTTCCCTAGCACGATCGGCAGAAAGTCGACCTGCGTGCCGAACGGCTTGTATTCAATCGACGCCGTACCCAAGCTCTGTGGCACGACGATCGGAATTTCACCGCCCACATTGAATTGAGCGGGCCGGCCGCTCACGGCCACAATGTTTGGCTCGGCCAAAATCTTGGCAATGTTGTTTTGTTGCACCCAGTCAATGAAGCCGAAGAAGGCGCCGTTATCGCCCACGATGCCGAACTCCGCCGCCTTGCCGGCCGTATCGGCTACCGTTTGAAAACCGCCGCCCGCCACATTGCTCGTTTGCGTCAACAAACCGCTCACGCCCGAGGCAAAGAAGCCGCCATTCGCATCGAGGAACGCAAAGTCGGTGGCCAGCCGGCGTAACTTGGTGCGCGAGATTTCGAGCACCTTCACCTTCAGCAGAATCTGCTGCACGCCGCCGACCGTGATGTTGTTGATCACCTTCGGCGCATAATCTTCCGCCAACCGCATGATCGAGGGAACATGGTCAGGCCGATCGGTGTAGCCCGTCAGCACCAGGCTTTCGCTGTAGCGATAGACTTTGATCGACGAGTGCGGAAACTGTGTTTGCAGCGCCACACTCAATTCCCGAGCGTCGCCGTAGATCTGCACATCAACCGTGTGAATGCCGCCCTGTTCGTCCCACAGGTTCACCTGCGTCACGCCGGCCTTCTTCGCCGAAATCTGCACCTGGTTCGCTGAGAGCGGCGTCACCGCCAGCAGCTCCGGGTTGTTCACCTGCACACGCGGGATGTTCTTATCCAGCGTAAGAATGCGGCTCGTGTTCGTCGTGAGCTCCATCTTGTCGCTCATCTCGCTGATCTTGCGCACGACGGAACCGGAGTCGACATTCTGAGCGCACGCTGGCAACGAAATGGCAGCTTGGAGCGCAAGGCCCACCGCCAAAGCGACGGTTATCGGAAAAGAATAGCGCGCCGAACGGGAGGGCGCGGGGTAGTGATCGTACATCCTTGTACTTCCCTTCGTGGTCGAGCGCTCGAACGCGCCCTTGGCACAACGCTGGGTCCGAATTTAAGAGGCGGGCTCCGCCCTCCTCCACTACTTCAACGCGCGGGTCCTGCCCACGCCGCAACGATTCCCGAAAGGTCCTCGCCGCCATCCATCCGCTACGGGGCGCTAGCCCCCGGTTTCCAAACACCAACTACTTCTTCCCATCAAAGTTGATTGGGAAATCATCCAACATCTTCGCAGCATCGCCGTGCGGCGCTGGTTTACCGTCATCGCCGCCGGCCGAAACAGCCGCACTCGGCGTCACATGCGGAGTCGGCCCAGCCGCGGGCTTCTCCTCATTCTCCGGATGAATCGGCCGGCCCGTATCCGCATCGAACAACATTTCGCGCACGCCCTGCGCCTCGACGATCTCCATCCGGAACGGCTCTTTCACCGGCTTCGGCGTGTTGTTGAGCGCGTTCACGAGCGGGCTCTCACCCGCCGGATGTTCCGGCTCGCTCTTGGTCGTTCCCTGCTCTTTCTCACGGCTGTTCTTCTCGCCGTTCGTCATCAGGTCGTCAACAGTATACTCCGACCAGTCGGCTGCTTCTTCATCATCTGGGTTGCGCGGAATCAAGCTGATCTCGCCAATCTGCTCGGCAAGCGCCAGCTTGCTCGCTTGTTCTGGGGTCAGCATCAGCGACACCGTCTTCGCGATTGACTTTTCCTCGCCGCCCTCGGCAGCGCGCTGTACGTCGCGGTCGACCGCGAACACGCGAATGTTCTGCAGAATGATTTTCGACTTGGCCGTCTCGACACCTGTCCGTTGGTCTTTGCGCACGAAGATTTGCACGTCGACGCGATCACCCGGCTTCAATAAACCGGCCGCGCTCTTTTCAGCGTCCACGGCGATCGTCTTCAATCGCATGCCTTTTTGGATCGCGCTAATCGGGTCAGCAACCTGCCCTGGAGCGAGCAGCTTCGCGTCAAGAATGGGTTCGCCTTCGAAGATGGCCGTCCGTGGGCGGCGGCCCTCAATGTCGCCCAAGTTCGCAATCGCGCCCTTCGGCACTTTACCCTTCGGCCACTCCTGCAGCGAGACCATGGCCTTATCGATCGGGTCGCCCAGATTGATGTTGTGCAGCGCGACGTACACCGGCACCGTTTCAATCTTAGATGGCCCGCTCGAGTTGCGGTCCATCACCTGGCTGATGCCGATCGATGCCACCAATCCGCAGCCCAAGGCCAACGCTAATAGTAGAAGCGATTTTGGTCGCATTGATTTTCCTCTTGTGTTCCGCTGGCGAGGCGTCCGCGACGTGGCCGGCCCCTCGCCGCTGTGGCGACTACGGCCCGCTCGCCCGCCATCGGGGCGTATTGCGGTACGCGCACTAACTAGGTTGCAAACGGAACCTTGTCGTTTTCTTCGGCACGATCAACAAATCCGGATTCAGGCAATTCGCCACGCCGGCAAGGTCGCCCCAAACTATCAGCACCCGCCGTCATCCTGTCGCCGCCTGTGAGTGCTGGCTTGTCCCCTGGCGCGCAAAACGGACTGAGCGCTGCCGCGACCAGTCCGAAAGGCGTTATCAATAATGTCGCGCTCGTGGCGAAAAATTCGTAACGCATTCAGCTTTCTGCTATCACCGCACGCTCGCTTACAGCAGCATGCCGGCAATGAAGAAGTAAGCTATCGTGCCGATCGCGATCGGAATGCCGTACGGCAGCAGCATCATCGAGGGCTTCCGCTCGGCCGCAATCGCTGCCAGCTTCTCGGGGTCTTTCACGGTGAGAATCTCGTTGCAGATCATCCAAAACTGCGACTGATGCTTGTACCACTTGCGGCGGGCCAAAACCATCAGCACGGCAATCACGCCACCCACGATGGCCGACACCGCGAACGCATACAGCGTCACCGTGCCCCACACCCACGCGCCCACGCCGGCGAGCAATTTCACGTCGCCCGCTCCCATGCCGCCAATCGCATACAGCGGCAACAAAAGAGCGAGGCCGACGACTGTGCCGATAAGGCTATACACCAGCCCTTCCCACCCCGCGTACGGCGAGAATGCCGCGCTATAAACCCAGCCCGAAATGATCATCGGGAACGTAATCCAATTCGGCACTTTCAATTTCAAGCCATCGATAACTGCCGCCACGACCAGCGTGATCGTGACGAACCAGACCGGCCAGTTTTCCGCGAGCGCGCGACCAATGTTTTGTGCATCAAACATGTCAGTGACCCAATTTCGCGTGTAAGGCGGGCACTGCCCACCAGGTGTACTTGTCGACTCGTAGGGTGAGCACCGCCCACCATTCCCTGCTTGCCAAATCTGTCGCGCTGAAGCTGCGCAACACCCATTCTCATGTCCGCGGAGCGAACACGAACGTGAGCACAACGCCCACGGCTGTGCAAAAGTAGCACACCATTTCGACCGCCGAGATGAGCAGCTCGTGAGACATCACAGGCATCATGTCAGAACTCGCGGCTTGTAACGGTTGCGGCGGTCACGATTGCCCGCCGTCTATCGAAAACTCTAGGCCACAAATAAGGGGCAAGGCGCCCCCTTCGCGCACAAAAAACCCCTCGGCGACTTTGGTCCGCCGAGGGGTGCGTGTTTCAAGTTAGCACGATTTTGGTCGTGCCAGGCGCTGGATAGGGTGTTCGCCCCCACTGGCCAATGTTAGCCGAGCTGATCGGCAACGTTCTGGAACGTCGCGTTGGCGTTCGTTCCGATCGAACGAATGGCGGTCAAACAAACGATCACGATGAGCGCCAACATAACGGCGTACTCGACCGCGGTCGGACCGTCTTCCGAGACGAGGAAACGTTGTACCTTCGTAGCGAGACTCTTCATTGCATCCTCCGATTCTCGGGTATGGCCTGTGGGGGCCAGCACCCTACTTTGTGACGGGAACTGTAGTTGCTCCCGATAACTGGCTTCCTCGACGGCAGATCGCCCCAAGGCGACCGGGCCTGCACGCCGCCGCGAAAGCCAACCAAAATTACATGGAGTAATGCGCTATCAACCTCGGTTGGCTCGGAAATTCCGGTACACATCGTTTGCATGGACGGTTGAGGTCTTACCCCAACGGTCGCTGCAAGCGACAGCCAACATCCTTTCGGTGGCCAGGCTACCGACCAAAAATTGGCCAGCCCTTGGCTTTGCGTCCCAACGTTGCCGCTGGTTTGCCTTTTCGAGGATGATGACGCTGCAGGCCCTTCTGCGTGGAACAACACGCCGCCGAAACGTAGGCCGGGCTCTCAGGCCCGAGTCACTGGTTGGCAGCCCCGCCCGGAACCGCCGTTTGGATGAGTGGTGTCAGGCCCACGAGCCCGACCTACGAAACTAGCCGACGAGTAAGCTTCACGTGGCCCGTCGCCCTCGCGAGCAAAGAGCCGGAAGGACCGACGCTCACGCGTCATGTCACTCCATCGCAAACCTATGTCAATTCCATCCGAAGTCAAACTCACGGCTTGAGCGAATCCAGAAAATTCCCCGAAATGCCGATGGCGACCGCCAGCGCCCTGCACAACCCTCACAACCATCGCCACAACCGCGCCAATCCTCACCGCCGCCCACCGCGACCGCACGAACAATGCCGTTTGGCGTCGCCCGCCAGGGCGAATCTACCGCCATGAAACGTGTGTCATACGAATCCGCAACGTGTGTCATACGAACCGCCAACGTCTGCCATACAATCCGGCAGCGTGTGTCCCACGAACCCGCAGGGTTCGCAGCCATTAGCCGGCGGTCGAGCGCAGCGACACCGCCGGAAAAAGCGCATCGTCAACAGAACCGAACCTGAAGGGTTCGCAGCAATTGCTGTCCGACCAGAATATCCGATCTCGCATCACCGGAATGCAGCGCGCATCATCACGCAACCGCAACCAGCCCCTGCCAGTCGCGCTCAATCAGCGACAAAGAAACGTCACCGACCATCTGACTCGACGCGACGACATCGTCCTGAACCAACCGCTCAAACTCTACATCGTAAGGCGTCGCGGCTGCAGCAGGGCTCTCCTCGATAATCGCGAGAAGATCATCGATCCCACTGCTATTCGATGGCGCAACACTGCCAAGCACCGCAGCCGTCCCGAGCACGCGCGTCGGCGTCGCCATCGTGGGAAGACTCACCCCCAACCCCGAAAACGCCGCATCGCGCGCGACACTCTCCGCCGGAGCGTCCAACGGCGCCGATTCATTATCGACCATACTCACCAACAACGCACTACTACCGCCGCCGCCCTGCCCCGCCGCCAACTCCGCCCCGCTCCCCAGCCCGCCGTTCGGCACACCCGTCGCTCCAAAATTCGACCGCCAATACGCATAGTCCGCCTGATCCACGACGCCATTCGGCACTCCCACGCTCGGCCCACTCTGGTCGGCCTGTAAATTCGTCGTTGACCCGAGCGTCTTCCGCCACAGCACGTAATCCGCCGCGTCGACCGACCCATTCAAATTGAAGTCGCCCGCCAAGAACACCCTGCCCGGCGAGCCAACATCCGACGGTGAGAACGTCGCCCCCGTCGGCGACACCGCTCCGCCCACGCCCGCCGCCGACCGACCCCAATTCGCCCCGTTATTGTTGTCTGCCGACAAATTCTTCAAATAGATACTCGGCCCATCCGCCGCCCCCGGCCATGGGCTCGCGTCATCAAAGTTGACGACATCCATCTCCACGCCAATGTTATTGAACAGTTGCAAGATCTCGTTCGTCGGGCTCGGCGTGTTCGCCAGATTACCCCAGCCAATCCCGACGACGAGAGCCCCGGCCGGCACGGCCCAATCCGTGCGGAACTGTGCCGCGCTCATCAGCGTCGCATCGAAGAACACTGCAATCTGATTCGGGTTCAACACCGTGTTCGCCGGAATCGCGCCCCAATTCGACGAATCCTCGTCATCAAACAACCAGCCGCCCAAGTCGACCGCCGCCGCCCCCGTGTTCACCACCTCAACCCACTCGGGCGAAGCAGCATTCCCCTCGCTCGATGCCGGGTTATACATAATCTCGCTGATCACAATCGACACCGGCGGGGGCGTATCGTTGTCGGTGATATTTGCCACTACATTACTGATCGCCAGCCCGTTGTAGCGCGCATCCGCACTCGTCGCTGTGTGCGTAATGACCGAAGTGTGCGTGCCCTCGACCGCCGCGTCATCAATCGCCGTGACCATCACCGTCTGCGGAATGAGCGCATTTGCCGGCGTGAACACGAGCACGATGGCCACACCCGCCCCCGCGCCCAAATCGGTCTGACCATCTGGATCGACCGTGATCGTCACGTTCGCCGTCGGAATCGAATCGAGCGCAATCTGATACGAGTCCGCCCCGCCGCCCTCCGCCACGTCGACGCGCGCCCCACTCTGCACAAACTGTACGCCCACCGGCGGCAGCTGGTTATAAGTCCCCGGCGTCGGCGTTTGTGCCACATACGTCGAAGTCTGCCGCGGCGCGCCGCCATCCGGCACACGGGCGAGCGATTGCGTTTCGCCGCTCGTGCCACCGTTTTGATTTTCGTTGACCTGCGGCTGTACCTCCACCGAATTGTCGAGCAACGCCAGCAAGCCGGCGTCATCGGCATCATCCGTGTCATACACAATCGCGTCCAGCAGTCCTGTTAACGTCGGCGCGGTCCCGTTCGGAAACGCGCTTGCCAGCGCCGAGTACAACGCGACCGCATCGGCGCCGTTTTGCAGCGTGTTGTTCGGGAATGTCAATCCAGCGCCCGCCACGCCGGCATTGCCAACCACGAAGAATCCCGCCGCGTTGGTCGACTTGCCACTCAAGTCGATCGTCAAGTAAGAACCGTCGTTCGCGGCCGCCCCATTGAAGAACACCAGGATTTTGCCATTCAGCGATACATTGCCAACGCCGCCGTCGTACAGCTCAACGAATTCGGCCATATCGGTGGCCGCCTGATCGGCATCAATCTCGTTGATCACAATCTTCGGCGCATCGTTATCCACGATCGCCACGTTCACACTCGCCACCGCCAGCCCGTTGTACGACACATCCGTGCTCGCCGAGGTATGCGTAATGAGCCCCGTATGATCGCCTTCTCCAGCCGCATCATCGGCCGCCCGCACCACCACCGTCTGCGGCGCGAGCGCGTTCGCCGGCGTGAATACGAGCACCAACGGCACGCCGGCGCCGTTCCCCACATCCACCTGCGCATTCGGCGTCACCGTGACACTCACATTCGCCGCGGGCACCGTATCCAGCACTACCTGATACGTGTCATACAACCCGCCCTCAACCACTTTCGTGCCGCCCAGCGTCTCACTGATCCGCACCTTCGGCGTCGACACGATCAGCTGATAGTCGGCCACCACCGGCAAATGATCGCTTGCCGCAAACAACGCATTGAGCACGTCGGTGCTCGCACCCGTGCCAGTCGTGATCGGCCCGTCGAACGTGTGCGTCCCATTGTTGCCAAACACGTGGTACGAACCGGTCACATAGTCAACGCCAATGCCGTCGTAGAACTCTCCGCTGGCGAATTGAATATCGAACCGATCGTCCATGCTCGTCTTCGGGTCCTGCGAATGCAGGCTCTTGAACGCCGCGTTGTTGTACCAATTGCCCGGCGCGTTCGCGACATCCTGCACCTGCCCCGGCCCGACGGCAGTGAAATTTGCCCACGCCGTCTCCGAGCTCGTCTTCATATTGAAGTCGCCCACGAAGAGCACATTCGCGCCTTCGTTGAGACTATCCGCATCGGCCCGCAACAAGGCCGCCTCCGAGCCGCGGATCGTCGCATCTGCCCCTGTGTCGCCCGATTTCAAATGCACCGAGTACACATAAAAGTCCGATTCGCCGAACGTATCCGTCGGCCGAAACTTCGCCCGCACCACATTGTGCGTGAGCGTGTTCGAACCAACGACCACCGACTCCAGGAGCGAGACCGACGTCGTATCGTATACAAAGCCGGTGCTGTCGCCGCCGCCGTCTACTGCGGAGACGACATACTCGTAGTTGGCACTCGCGTACAACCCATTGAGAATCGATTGCACGCGTGTGATCGAATCGCCGCCCGGCCCGGCCGGGTCTGTCTCCTGCAGCGCGAGAATATTGATCCGCTGCGTGTTGCCCTGCACAGTCTCGTTGCCGATGGCCTGGAAGATCGTCTGAAAATTCGCGTCGCCCGCGGCATCGTTCGGCCCGTTGAGCGTATTCCAATCCACGATCCGCATCACAGCCAACAGGTCGCGACGCTCCAGCGCCTCGAAGCACAAGCGTTTAGCGCGCAGAGAAAGACCGACCAATCGCGAACCGCGGAGAATCATGCTGCTGTTCCTAAGTCGCGGCAATTGAAATGCACACGGGCGGCCGAAAGGCAACTCAATACCCTCTTCGACGACACCCGACAATCACCGCCCCACAGGCGATGTGCGCACCGCGATCGCAGCCATCATTTTAACACGCCCCAAAAAAACCAGCCAAGAATTCGCCGAGCCGAAACGGCTCGGCTATATAGCCCAGCCCTCTGGCTGGGAAAATAACAGCCCAGCCCAATGCCCGCCACCGCTCCGAACGCCGCCCATACCCCCGCGCAACAAAAAAGCCCCAACCAGGTGGGGCTTGTACTCGAACCAAAAAAGTGGAGGATACCGGGCTCGAACCGGTGACCTTCAGACTGCCAGCCTGACGCTCTCCCAACTGAGCTAATCCCCCGCACGTACTCCTGAAAATTATCAGTCAATCTGTCGCCTGTCAACCTACGAAATCGGCCGCCAGCATCGCCAAACTGCAGCCGAGATTGACACGTTTCATGCGGGTGTCACTCTTGGAACTATCACGGGGTGGCACGCCTTGAACGATCACAGGGTGGCACGCTCTGAGGCTTTGCGAAGGGCGTGGCAGCGCAATGGCGCAATTTACTCGACGTAGCTTCACCGCATACAGTAGAGCGTCAGCCACACGGCACGGATTGTCCGCCCCATGCATTCGCACGCCCGACGCACGATTGTCACTCTCGTCAAAATCGCGCTCGCGATCGGCATCCTCGCCTACCTGATCATCCAAGCCCGCGACGGTTTCTCGCGACTCCACGAGCGCACTTTCTCCTGGCCGTTCCTCGCCGGCGCCTTCGCCTTCTCGCTCGCCACCGCCCTGCTCAGCTTCCTCCGCTGGCACATCCTCATCCGCGCACTCAACATCAATATCCGCCTCTTCGACTCGCTCAGCCTAGGCGCCCTCGGCTTCGCCATGAACTTCGTCTCGCCCGGCTCCGTCGGCGGCGATTTCTTCAAAGCCGTGTTCCTCGCTCACGGCCAACCCGGCCAACGCACCGAAGCGGTCGCTTCGGTCATCGCCGACCGCGTCCTCGGCCTGCTCACGATGCTCACCATCGCGAGCGCCGGCATCCTCGCCACAAATCTCCTCCACGCCGACCTCGCTTGGCTCCAAGTGCTCAGCGAAACCATTCTCACGACTACGGCCATCGGCTGGGTCGGCTTCCTCCTCTTCCTCTTCGTCGATGCCCTCTCCGGACCGCGCATCATCGCGCTCGCCAACCGCCTTCCCTTGACTGGCCGCGTCGTCACGCGCTTCATCGGCGCTGCCCATCTCTATCGCCACCGCACTTCGATGATGGCCGCCGCCTTCGCGGTGAGCGCCGTGATGGTCGCCTGCTTCATCACCTCGTTCTACTTCGTCGCCCGCGGCCTCGGCATCGACGCCCCGCCCTGGACGCAACACGCCGTCATCGCCCCGATGGCCGGCGTTGCCGGCGCGATCCCACTCACGCCCAACGGCCTCGGCTCCACCGAGTTCACCGTCGAGAAGCTCTACCTCGCCATGCCCGGCGGCGCCGCCGTCGTCCCCGGCGACGGCACCTTCGCCAGCCTCGGCCGCCGCGTCACCGACATCGTCGTCGCCCTCCTCGGCCTCGCCTTCTACCTCACCCACAAACGCGAAGTCCAAGAAGTCATGGCCGAAGCCGAAGAAGCCGCAGACAATCCGCAACCTGCCTAGCCGCATTCTCGCACAGGGGCATTGCAGAATTCAGCCCAAACGTAGCAGGCACGCTCCGTCGTGCCGTTGCTGCCTCTCGAGTGTCGTATGCCTGGAGCAAATGCAGCGCCGCCGTGAGCAACGACGATCCGCCCGCGTGATTGCTCAAAGACCAGCAGCAACCATCAACCGCTTAGCCGAACAGGAGTCACGGAGCAAACAGAGGAACAATCGCGAATATCCGGTCCCCGCGTCGCCGTTCTCTCCTGTTCAGTTAATTCATCCAACTACAACTCATTAACCAGCGATGGTCCGCCACAGACTCCGATCCAGGCAGACAAAGGTCAACGAACCATCCGCGCTCATCTGCGACATCTGCGGACTCTATAAAGACACGCCCAAGAGACTCCGCCGCGAAGCCCGCCCCACTGCCGAATTCGCCAGAGTTCAGCCTCCCCGCCAGAAACTCTCCAGCGACTCTTTTTAGTAATGGACACTTGTTCAATTCCCTGCTAAGCTGCCCCCCTGTAAATGACCGTTTGGGAGCAATGTCTGTAGAGAAGACGTCTTCGCCGAAACTCATGGTCGCGCCGGTCCTGGGCATGACACGTAGAAAGTCGTACCTCTGCCCACCAAGGGGGCTGACCGCGCCCAAAGCTTCTGGTCCCTGGGAACAGGCCTTGTACCCGCAAGGGTGAATTCGGGATTTGCGTCGGCAGCGGCGTAGGCTTAGTCGTGGTGTAGTTCCTCACGCCGTGTACGCCGCTGCGCGCGTGACGCGCGAATCCCGGCTCAGGAAGCTCTCCATTTTTTTATTTAAGAAACTGTCAGCTCTCAGCCATCAGCTGTCAGCCAAACCACCCCACCATCGCCAAAATCCGTCGCATACTCCCACAACTAGCAACTATCCACTATCAACTAACATGCCTGCATTCAGCCCCGATGCACTAGCCATGCGCCCCGCGTGCCTGGGGCAGAGGCTCTGCGATGCCCCAGTTCCTACTGCCGACACGCCATGACCGCACACACAGAACATTGACCCCAAGATGCGCAAAATCCCGAGGGGGGAATTTTGCGCACCTTGCTCACCACGCGACCTTGGCTGTCACCAAGGGCCACCCCAAAATAACTTGTCCCCTCAAGAAAAACTTGTCCTCTCTCGAGAAACAGCCACCTGCCCAAAACCGCTCCCGCCGATCTGGCGCCATCGACAACAACGAACTCGCACTCCAACTGCTGACACCCATTACCCATCCATCGCAAACCACAATGAACGCACGTGCAAGCAGCAGCCGGAGGGCCATGCCCTCCGGAGTGCCTCGATCTTGACTCGACACCAACGACTCCGGACCGCATGGCGGTCCGGCTACCACAACCGACAACCGACAACCGACAACCGACAACCGACAACTATCAACTATCAACTATCAACTATCACCCCACACCCTGATCTCCCACACCTGACACCTGACACCTGACACCCCCATGCCCCCACCCACTCCCATCCAAAAACAAATCCACCACCGCACCATCGAACTAGTCCTCGGCGACATCACGCAACAACACGTCGACGCCATCGTCAACGCCGCGAACAGCCGCCTTGCCGGCGGTGGCGGCGTCGACGGCGCGATCCACCGCGCCGGCGGACCATCGATCATGGCCGAAACCGCTGCCCGCTACCCTGACGGCTGCCCCACTGGCTCCGCTGTCATCGCTGCGGCCGGCAACCTCCCGGCCCGCTATGTCATCCACGCCGTCGGCCCCGTCTGGAGCGGCGGCCACCGTCGCGAAGAGCAACTCCTCGCTTCGGCCTACCGCACCTCCCTCGAACTTGCCGCCCAGCACGAGTGCCGCTCCATCGCCCTGCCCGCAATCAGCACCGGCGCGTACCGTTACCCCCTCGACCCCGCCGCCCACACCGCACTCACCGTGACCTGCGACTTCCTAACCGAATTGCCCGACCACCGCCCACTGCAACTCGCCCGCTTCGTCCTCTTCTCCCCCGACGCACTGTCCGCCTTCGAATCAGCCATGCACGACCTATGACTGCACCACTTCCACCGCACCAACCACCTGCAAAACATGCCCCAGTACCGCCAACAGCCGCGACGCTACGCATCGCCGGCACCCCCCGCGTGATATCACGTCGCCAAACCGGTCTTATACCCAGAGAGGGCGCGATCCAACACGCGCCGGCCCGCGTATCAGGGCATGAATTTGGCGGAGCAACTCGCTACCGCTGGGCCAGGCACGAAACTCTGGCGGATCGCCGCGGCGGGTAACGCACTTGGGGCAAACTGGAACAGTTGAGGGAGCACCGTAATGTTTGGCAGCAACATCCACCGCACGACGCGCGGCAAACGTAATTTCAAACGCGAAACCAGCCGCCGCCTCGCCATCGAACCGCTCGAAGAACGCCTGGCGTTAACCTGGGCCGGCATGCCACCGACCTCGATCGCAGTGCCAGCAGCCCCCGTCGCCGTCGCGCTCGCCCAAAACGACGCCACTGGCTCTGCCACAATCGCCACCACCGAAGTCGACTATTATTCGTTTACCGCGGGCACGACTGGCAGCTACACGATCTCTGCTACGACGCCCGCCAGCAACCTCGACACCGTTCTCGGCATCTTCTCATCCACCGGCCAGCGGCTCGCCTACAACGACGACATTTCCTACCCCAGCAACACCGATAGCCGCATCACGGTCAACCTCACCGCCGGTCAAAAATATTACATCGGCATCACGAATTACGCGACCGCTTCGCGCGGCGCGTACACCTGGACGATCGACGGCCCCGCCGTCACCACGACGCCGACCGACGACGCCTACGAAAACAACGACACGTTCGCCACGGCCTACAACCTCGGCAGCCTCACGGCCGCCCGCACGGTGAGCTCGCTCGTCATGGCCGACGCTGCCGACTGGTTCCGCTTCACCACCAGCGCCACCGGCACCTCGACGAGCACGATCTCGATCGCCTTCGCTAATGCGCAAGGCAACCTGCAGCTCGCCCTCTACAACTCCGCCGGCACGCTGATCTCTACCTCCGCCGGAACCGGCAACAGCGAAACGCTCTCGCTCAACGGTCTCGCCGCTGGCACGTATTACGTCGACATCTACGGCGCATCCGGCGCCACGAATCCAAACTACACGCTCACCGTCAATCCACCAACGAGCACCACCACACCGCCCACGGCCAGCGGCTTCCAAATCACGCTCAGCATGAGCGGCCTCACCGCCAGCCAACAGGCCATCTTCCAGCAAGCGGCTGCCCGCTGGTCGCAAGTGATCACCGGCGACCTGCCGAACATGACCTACCGCGGCATCGCGGTCGACGACCTTTTGATCAATGCCAGCGCGACCGCGATCGATGGCGTGAACGGCATCCTCGGCCAGGCCGGCCCCGACGCCTTTCGCTCCGGTTCCGACCTGCCCTATCACGGTGTTATGGAATTCGACTCCGCCGACCTCGCCAGCATGGAACGCAGCGGCCTGCTGTTCAGCGTCGTGCTGCACGAAATGGGCCACATCCTCGGCATCGGCACGATTTGGGAAGACCTGGGCCTTCTCTCCGGCGCGGGGACGAGTAACCCCATCTTCACCGGCGCTCAAGCCACCGCCGCCTATAACCAAATCTTCGGCACCTCGGCCCGCGGCGTCCCGGTCGAAAACACCGGCGGCTCGGGCACTGCCGACTCCCACTGGCGCGAAACGATTCTCTCGACCGAGCTCATGACCGGCTGGGCCGGCCCCGGCACGAATCTGCCGCTCTCAAGAATCACGGTCGCCTCGCTCGCCGACCTCGGCTACACCGTGAATTACGCGGCCGCCGACGCCTACACACCATCCTCCTCGTCACTCACCGCAGCCCGCCAAGCGGCGAGTCTATCGAGCAGCGTCCGCTTCGCCGGCCTCCTGGCAACGAGTGACGAAGTTGGTACAGTCGTCGCCACGGCTGACACGCGACACTCGGGCGCAGCCACCGTGCATCATTCACTCGCGTCAGGTCAGATCGCCTCAGCAAACGCTGCTCCCCTCACTGCCAACCTTGCCGATGCAGCCATGAGCGACGATTGGGCCGCCGACAGCGACGCAACAGAATACGTCCACCGCGTCGAACACCATCACGAAACCAGCTCCGACCATGCCTGGGCTGAACTCGCCAGCGAGTGGAACACCTGGCCGGCCCTCGCATTGGCGTAGCGGCAGCCGGCCGCCGCTACGGCTTCACATCATCAAACGACTCAGCCAGAATTTTCCGATACGCGCCGCGGGCCTGCTCATACGCTTCCTCCGCCGCCGGTCGCTCGGTATCGCGAATCTTCGCCTGCTTAGCCTTCCAACATTGATCGACCGCATCCAAACACCACTGAGCACTCCGCTTGCTCGCCCGAATCGGCGCGCCGTCGACTTCCACGAATACCGGATTCGTGTGTGCGGCCGGAAAGACTCGCAGCGCCACCCAACTTGAACGTGCCGGCGCGTACTCAAACTCCACCTCACTCGTACGTCCATCCGCCTCGATCATCCGCCGTTCAACTGCCTGACCATTGACGATCAGCTCCACGGGCACTTGCCGCGTCCCCTTCACCCGGGCCCGTTCGACATGCCAATACGGCTGCTTGTCCAATTCGCGTGTAGAAATTTCGTCCGGCGGCGGCTCGCTCGCCAATAGCGCCGCAGCTTTACACCGCGCCTTGAGTTTTTCGCCGCCCTTAACCGCAAGTACGCTCTTACGGCCTTCAGCGCCCGCCTCGCCAACGCCAAGCCCGTTCACAGTGAAATCAAATAGATGTGTGTGGCCATCGCAGCAATAACTGCGGCCATCGCGCACGCCCTCAACCCACGAGCCGAATTCCACCGGCCTCTGTTCACCAAGCTTCACATAAACTCGTCCCAGCCCGACGCGCTCGCCGTAAATGCACGGGAAATCAGTCTCGCCGCTGATCCGCGTGGTGAAGCCGCAGTTGAGCGTGTGGTACCAAATGTTGAGCTCCCACACGCATGGCGTATCGACGGCCGAGATGAAGTCCACCGCATCATGCGTCACATCCACGATATACTCGTTCGCCCCGATCCCGTCGAACGGCGGCATGTCGTACGTTGGCAACGCCTTAGCCGGCACGGCCAGCCCCCAACCACTGTGCGCAAAACCAACCACACCACCTTGCTCCTTGGCCCACTTCAGCACCGGCAAATCCCAACTCGGCCAGTCTTCAATGCGCTTCGTGCCCGGGTAATCATCTTCCTTGAGCCGCAACAGCACGAGATGCCCAGCGTGCGAACTGGGAAAGCCCGAGACTTCGACGTCGTACCGCATCACATTTGCCGACGTCGAGAGCGCGCTCACTTTGCCGTCGAAGAACTGCTTCTGGTAATACCAGCACGGCCCCCACGTCAGCACGCAACCCACATTGAGATCCTCGCCGATGATGTGCCGCATCATATCGGCCGGCGCCACGCCCTGTGTCGGCGACGAGTAATGCGAACAACCGGCCGCATGCACATGATGATCGTCCGAGTACCAACCGGCCTTCGCCAGATTGATCCAGCGCTCGAGCTGAAATACCTCTTCCTGCGGCCCGGTCGAGGTCACGTCGAGATCGCGCTCCAGCACCCGATACTCCGGTCCGCGGCTATACCGCACGTGATACTTGCCCGCCGGCAGCAGCACTTCTTCGCCATCGCGGCGATAGATTTGGTCGTGAAAGAAGAAGTCAGGCGCCAGCCGCCGCGCGCGTGCCGGATAAACGCGGCCACGTGCATCGCGGATCGTAAACTGCCCCATCGTCGGCTGGCCGTCCTCGTCGCGCACTTTGAACTTCACCCGCGCGCACGGCTCGCAGTCGAAGAGAATATTGACCTCGTTGCGAAACCCCAAATCCTGCGTACCCTGTCCCACATCGAACGCCAGCTTGGCCTCGCGCTGACCGCGATCGCGACTGAACAGCTCGATGACACAATACTCCAGCGGCAGTCCGCTCAACGGCTCGGCCAACGGCGGCTCGTGATCGAGGCTTACATCCAACCAGCGCTGCACGACATCCTGCGGCGTGATCTTCTGCGGCGACTCGGGGCTATTGGTCGTGTCGTGCAGCGTCAGTGCATTCGGGCTCGAACACCGCAGCGGTGCCGTAACACCGGCTTCGTTGTGCACCTTCACCAAGAACGTTCGCCAACCTTGCTCGATGAGTTTCTTCGCAGCCGGCCCAACTTTCACCTTCACGCGGCTCTCTGGATTGACATTCACGCTCTCAACGCACAGCGGGTCGAGGACCTTCTGGATTTGCTCGACCGCTTCCTTCGCATCCGCATTAGCAATCGCCGCTTGAGCGATTCTTGCTGCTCGCTGGTGAGCGGCGCACCAACCAGCTCCAGCGCCTGCGAAACGCGTTCGACCTGCGCCGCAAGCGGCTGCAGCTCGACATCGCGAACGATCGCCAACTCGTCGGCCCGTACAGCCCCTGCCGCAGCGGCCACGAGCAAGCCGCCGAGAAACGCGACGAACCTCCAGCGCACGCCCGTCGCCATGGAATCGCTCCTCAGAAAAGCGGTCAAAAACAGAAACCCTACGAATGCCCAATGGCATCCCCGACGGCACAAGAACGGCCGTCCTCGAGCGGACGAAGCCAACCAATCGGGCGAGTCGAGCAACCCGCCAGCCTACAAAAAAAGAAGCACACCCCAGAGGATTCGAACCTCTAACCTTCGGATTCGTAGTCCGATGCTCTATCCAGTTGAGCTAGGGGTGCGTGGTGCTTAATTCCCTTGTTTCCCGCATCTTTTGAGCTACGCTAGAAGCACTGGCACTAAATTGGCACTAAAACTGGGTGCTAGGCTTCACAAGCACGTGGGACATTAGGGAACATTCTATGCCAAAAGGGCGTCGCAGGGGAAGCCGCAACCGCGGCGGAATTTACTTCCGCACCGGTCGAGGGCGCGCTGCAATGTTTCGAGTTGAAACCCATCGACATTGACCGATGGCTAGCCACGCTTCACGCGGCACGCTACGCGATGCGGTTAAGTTTATGTGGCACACGGGCTGCCGGCCGCAAGAGCTACGCATTATCGAGGCGCGTTGGATTAGCGGCCCGGTCATCACGATTCCAAAGGAATTTGCCAAAGGCAAACGCAAGGTCCGCGTTATCCCGCTCAACCCCATGGCGCGGCGCATCGCCGCTCGGCTGGCGCAACAGCACCCGCATGGGCCGATCTTCCGCAATGAACGAGGCGTGCCATTCCGCAAAGACGGGCTAGCCCAATCGTTACGCCGGGCGTGCAAACGTGCGGGCCTCAAAAGTCTCTGCCCGTATGCTTTTCGACACGGGAATATCACACGGCTGTTAGAGCGTGGCGTGGACATTGCCACCGTCGCAGCCATTAGCGGTAACTCGCCCCGCATGGTGGCCGATGGTACAACCACGTCGGAAACAACCACCAGCGGTTATTGGACGTGGTTAACAGTACCGGGCAATGGCAGCCGACGTAGGGGCGGCATCCGCCCTGCTCGCGCTGAATTGCGCATCTTTGCGTGCGAATATGCACACGTACGTACGGCATTTGCACGGTTGTCGTAGGTACATGGTACAAAGCGCTACATCGTGTGGTCGCTCCTAAATCAGCCACGCGATTGGTGGACGTTCCTACGTTAAGAATGGTCGAAACAAATTTGCTATTCGAGTACGAAGTTGGTAGGGTCGGGCGCATCGTGACGCACCGTTTCCCCACTACAGGAAAGCTGGCCATGAAACGAACTACTTTCAAACGCCGCGCTCGATTCGAGGCACTTGAACCGCGTCACATGATGGCCTACTTGGCAGGCGACTTTGATCTAAACGGCGTTGTGAACAACAGTGATTACAGCGTGTGGCGGGCAGAATTTGGGGCGGAAATCGAGTCGCCAGCAGACGGCAGTGACGACGGCGCTGTTGATGCTGCGGATTATATCTTGTGGCGAAACAACGTAGGCAAAACACTTGCGGATGTACCGCCCGATGCGCCGCGACTCGTTAACGCCAGAGCAGTCGGCGCAACGAACATTGAAGTGGCATGGCAAGCGGCAGTTAATACAACAAGTTATTCGGTGCAACGTCGGCAGCCGGATACGGAAACCGAATTTACAACCATTGCTTCCAGCCTGACTTTAACCACCTACACTGACAACGCAGCAGTTTCCGATACTTCTTATGACTACCGAGTCGTGGCACAAAACACGCATGGTAGCTCAGGACCAAGCCAGATTGCACAAGCGACGGCCAATAAATCGAATCTGACGGCTTACCAACCCCAAGACATTCAAGACCCAAACAACCCTTTGGCTGGGCCGCTCTACAACCATCCTTTCCCCAAAAAGGCAGTGCCAGAGCAGAATGAGTTTAGCAGCACGTTCGGCCCCGGTATCCGAATCAATAACGACCCCGACCCCGTAGTCAACGGAACACCTACAGAAGACGACCTTGTTGAAGTCAAAATAGACCGGCTGCCCGGACAAGGAAACGTGGTGCTTCAGCGAAGTGGCGATTTAGTTCTGTATTATGATTATGCGAAGACAACGCCGATTCCATTGACGGATGGCTCACATACAGTGGCGCTTCCGTTAGTGAACAACACGATCAGCGTATTTGTCGAATGGGCGAATCCAGAACACGGAACTGATATACTTTCCCTGGAGGACGCGGGAACTTTTGTGGTGCTGGATAGTGTTCGTTTCCACACGTTTAAGAGCGTGGTAGCCGTGTTCGGCGGCAGAACTCAAAATCCTCTGGACACTGACGGCGATGGCTCAATCGGCGACCCCGTGCGCGGTATTCCATTTGGTAATCGTGAAGGAATCTTTGACCTGGCACAGAACCTACGTGATTCAGGCTGGAATGTACTTGCGTTCGATTCGACCAACCCGAACACGAATACCGTGATAGATGTTGCGTACAATGAGATTGTAAACGAAATAACCTATCAGCTTATTGGCGACCCTATAACCTACGGTGGTGGCGTGGCAATCTTGGGGTACAGTTGGGGCGGTGGCGCGGCGCATGATCTAATTCAAAGACTGTGGAATGATTTCGATTACAATACGACCTATGGCGTGTACCTTGATGCCATTGTTCACGGGGGCGCGACTGCCCAAACAGACTGGCCAAACGAAGCGTTTTACGCACTGAACATTTATCAAGAAAACACCTTTCTTCTTCACGGCGACCCGATTGATCCAAACGATGTCACGCCTGGGGCAACTCTCGAAGACATAGACACGACAACCGCCCCCGGCTTTCCTGGAAATCTTGGTCATTCATCTATTGACGATAACACACAAGTCCAGGCGCGAATCCTGCTACGATTAGGTCAACTTATGTTTCGATGAGGGTGACCATGCGACACAATCGATTCGTGATTGCCTTGCTTCTGCTTTTGGGGCTGGCAAACGCAATGAATGCACAGCAGAGCGTGGATAAGCTGATTGCGAAACCAGATTCCAACGTCCAGGCTCAGATTCAAAAGCTATTCAATGCGTTACAGAAGGTCGGCGACGACCCACGCAGCAATTTTGATGTATGTCGGGAAGTGCTGGCGCTCAAACAGCTTGGTGTGGACAAAGACGAGTTAGTAGAGCAATTGGCAATCTTCGTCGCGACGACGGAAAGCGACGAAGACGCGCACGTTCTGGCAGCGCAGGCGATTTTGGCGCTTCTCGACTTCTCGCCAAGCGTTCCGATTCGCGCGCTTGCACCGTATCTCGATACAGACAATCGACAGCTTCGAGACTTCGCCCGCAATTGGTTTGGCTCCCACGATATGGCGCACACTGCTCCCCCCGGATCGCCGCCAATTAAACCGGTGAATTACGAAGATTACCTGGAATACGTTGAATGGAAGGTGACTCACAAGGAAGAAGTTCCTGCCGGATTTATCAAGTTCATTTATGACCGTTCACCGGGGCGGGCATTGTTGGTCTTCGCCTACGCCAATTCGCACGGGGATGTAACCGCTCGGCTAGAGGCCATCCGCAAGAGTATCGAAGCCCGACAACAAGGGCTTGAACCGCAAGTCGAAAACGGCCAGCAATTGGAGGGTGGACGGCAGGCGAGATTGATAAAACGAAGCGACATTGAACTTGCTGAGCATATCGTGAGCAATGCAGTTTGGCTCAAAAAGAATAAATTCGATGAGCGATTCCAAGCAGCTTTGCCGGGGGCGAACGAGCAACTGGACAAGCTCGCCAAAGGCGAGTGGTGGGGGAAACTCTACGTGGTCTACATCATGCGCCAGAATCCGCTGATGTTGCGCGACAAAGTGCTGCGGGGCCTTGCTGACGATGAGAACGAAATTGTGAGCAAAGCTGCGAAGTCTGCTGATTAGTCTTCCATTTCGTCATGCGTTGGCCAAGCGTGGTGTAGTTCTCGCCATTCGGGCGTGCCGGAGGGTGGAATACGCCACCCCATTTCGTCGTCCCGCGGCTCGCACGATAGATATGCCGATAGGTCTGTAGCATCGCGACATTCGCGGCACTATTGGCACTAAACTTGGCGAAAAGAGGTCCAATCAGGTGCAATCTTTGGATTGCTCGATTGGCATTCTGCCCTAGAAAACACGCTGTTTTCCGATAAATCGCAAGCCCGTTATTCTCGCCAGTTGAGCTAGGGGTGCGTGGTGTACTCTTCGGTGTTCCCGATCCCAATACGATTATTCATGGATGGCCTGTCCCGACCATCATCTTACAACGGGACAACTCAACTTCTCCCTGGTTAGACTATGTCGGACCAACGACGATTCTCGGGTTACCGATGAATTTCGTCCTCTTCATGATTCTTCCTGCCATTACCTTCCTATCGGCAGCCACATGGCGTCGTTGGCATTTCTCGCTGCGTAACTTTTTAATGGCGATAACACTGGCGTGCTTAGTACTTGGTCTGCTTGTTTATGCTCTGAGTTGACATGACCGACCGCGCCCTCCGCACCCTGAAGGCTCTGCGACTCGCGTGGACTGCGTTCTGTGGCCTCGTATGCGTTCTACTGGTAGTGCTGTGGGTGCAGAGTTTTTGGAGTGGAAACGAACTCCAAGGCGTAATCGGAAGGAAGCGACTTCAGCTCGATTCGGCGCGTGGCCGATTATGGGCGTACATTTATCCCGATGCGTTTTCACTTAATCCGAATCGTGCGTGGGTGCGGTATCGACTTTGACTGCCGCCGCAACCGCCACGCGAGTGCTATTTCGGCCGATTGAAGGCAGGAGAATTCAAAATCAGTCTGCCAGCCTGGATACCGCTGGTGTTAATGGCGACGCTTACGACTGCCCCCTGGATCGCCTTACGGCGGTTCTCCCTCCGCACTCTCTTACTTGCCATCACGTTGGCAGCCGTAGTGCTTGGGTTAACGTCGGCAGCCGGAATATTTGGCCTGGCTGGATCGTAATCTCTTGCTGATTGCCGCAGTTTGAGTGTGACTTGCCACGTCACGATTCGGTCTTCTAGTAAGGCCGGTGATCGTCGCGCGTTAGTGACGGCGGCTGCGGGCGTACGGAACGTTGTAGGAGCAGAGACATGAGAACTTCTTTCGTTTTGATGGGAGTCGCGGCGGCACTATTCGTCGCGGCTCCGAGCGTGGCGTGTAATGGTGGCGGGGGCGGCGGCGGGACAACCGGCGGAACGGCCAATATCGCGTCGCTGGGTGCGATGACCGGGCTGCGGTCGAGCGGCGCGGGTTTGGCGTCGTCGCCCGCGATGCAGGAAGCCGCACTGGAGCAGTTGGCGTTTCAGCGGGCGATGAGACAGCAGCAACAACTGCAAGTCATGGCGCAACAACAGCTGTTGGCGGCGCAGGCGAACGAACTTGCTGCGACACGCGCCCAGCAAGCGCAGGAAGCTCGGGAGCAGAAGATCGCGCAGCGCAAGGCGCGGCAGGCGGCTCAGTTGGCGAAGCGGGAGGCGCTCAAGGCTCGCAATCTCGCCAAAAAGGCGGCGAAATCGCCGACGGCCACGCAAGTAGCGGCGGTTGAGTGAGACCAAATTGCCGACGGATTAGTCCGCAGATGGCGCAGACGAACGCGGATGAGATGCCAATTCTCCCGCAGCATGTCGCCGGTCGAGATTGTTGGCAGTTCACTGAGGCTCGCCTGCGGCTTGTCCACAAGCACCCCGCGAAAAAGCTGCCGACACGATTCACTTCGGCCGGGCCATGGTTCTTGGCGTTCACTGGGGGCTCGCCCGCGGCTCGCCCCCAGGCACCCCTTTGCATTTGAGTTTCTAATCTGCGCTGTCTGTGTCATCTGTGGACTTTGTTTCAGGTCCCGCGCAGGTTGCTATGGGTGTTCGCCGTTCTTGAGAATCGGTTCGATGCGCCACTTGGCATCGGGACCGAAGCGGCGATGATTTGCCCAGGGCTTGCCTTCAAGGTCGTGCTGGTACAGTGCGAGCGTCATCCAGCCGTAGACGCACAGCAGGACCGACACCGCCACTAAGCCGATGCCCCATGTCTTGAGGAGCGATGGCCAGAGGCGGCTTTCAGTGGCGGCACTCGTTGCAGCTGAACTGTCGAAGGTATTCGGCCCAGGCAACACCATGATCAGCAGCGTGGCCAGAGAGGCGTTCATGAAGATCGCCCACTCGGTGACCATGCGGCCGTTGGTGAAGCCAGGAATTGCGCGCGAGAGATTGCCGACGACGACGAGCGCGAGGAACACCACGTAAATCAGTTGGGCTTTGCCGGTCCACGTCGTCGGCACAATTTCAAAGCGTCGGCGTCGGTGCGCAAGCAACAGCCAGCCGCACACGGCCGCGGCCGTCCACCATACGAGGCAGAACCAGAACTCGGCGGGTGCTTCAATGAAGCCGAGAAGCGGCGCTTTGAGCGTCGCGGGCACGGCTTTCTTCTCGACCCACGTTTCCACGAGCTTGTACATGTTCAGAAAGCCAACGATGCACCACACGAAGAACACTGAGAATGCGACGGTCCAGTGGTTGCCGACGCGGCCTTCGCGAGCATCGTACGCCTGGCGACGCCACAACATGGCCATCGCAATCGCGATCGCGAGGCCGTGGCCGAAGCCGTGCGACTGCTCGAGGATGCTGTGCCAATTCGCCGACTGATAATGGGCAAACGGTTCCGGCACGCCTTGTGGGAACCGCCAGGGATTGCCGGGGTAGCGCAAGATGAAGCGGAGCGCCGGCACCGTGGCGAAGGAGAGGCCGCCGAGCAGGAAACCGAGTGAAGCGACGTTCGCGATCGCGGGCACGCCGTAGCGACGCGACCAAATAAGTGCGGCGAGAAACACACCCACGATGCCGGCCCAATCGTCACTGCGCGGCGGCATGAGGCGGAAGCCGCCGTAATCCATGAGCAGCGTACTACCGAGCACCGGCATCGCGATGAATGCGAGCAGCCAACCCAGCGCGAGGTACAGAAGCAGCGACGCGTCGTTGCGGAACCGCCCAGTGAGGATGAAATATAGCGCGACCCCCGCGACGAGACCGCCCCACCAACCGACGTGCTGCGGGTAATAGCTGAAGAAATTTGGCCAGTTCGTCAGCAGTTGATCCTGATCGAAGCCCTTGCTGGTATTTGGGCTGATGTAGTTCAAATCACCCAACTTCACGACAAGCGCCCGTCGCAATGAATCGTCGAGGCCAGCAACATGCAGCATTGCCTGCCCCACGTAGCCGAGCGCGGCGCCGACAGCGGCGAACGGCAGGAGCATCAGCGGGTGATCGATCGCGTGGTCGCGCTCGATGTTCTTGCGATCGTAGAGTTCGAACGCGCACACGCCGACGAGTGCCATCGCGGCGGCGAACCAGTCGGCATCGAACCAATAGAGCGGACTGGCGTGCCGATGCCAGGTGTTGCCGGCCAGGCCGGCGGAACCGGACATCAGCAGGCCTTCGAGCGGCGCTTCGATCCACAGCTTGAGGCCCAGCGCGACCAGCACGAAACACAACGGCGTGAAGAACTGCTTGAGCCGGTCGAGCGGCATCGCGGCGGCGAACGCGGTGCCGGCCGCGCCTAGGCCGGCCCACAGTCCGCCTTCGACAAATAGCGAAAAATAGCCATAGTACGTTGAGGCGATCTCGCCGGATTCGGTGAACGAGATCGGATACATGTAAGCGATCGATCCGCCAAAGGCCCAGCCGAGGGCGCCGAACATCGCGAAGTAGGCAGCGCGGTTCCGCCAGTCGTCGCGATTCGAGAGCGCGGCAATGGCAAGGGCCGAGAGAGCGCCGGCGATCATGGCACCGGCTTCGTGGCCGAAGTTGCCGCGGATTCCCCAACCGATCGAATGTGACAGGGCGATGAGGAAAACCGCCCCGGCGGCTAGGAGTGGATTGCGATCGTTCGGGCGCATGAGTGTTGAGCGCGCATGGAATGAATTCGGCACGACAGCGAGCGGTGACCTGTGGCGCGAGACACGTGGCCGTGAGCGTACCACGAGGGGCTTAAGGATTCAACAAAAAAATGCTGGTGAATTCCACCGCACCGAAGTCGCTCGCGCTGCAAAGGAAGCGATCAGTTCGCCTTGGTCTGAGCGAGGAATGCGCGAGTTACCTCTTCGCCCGGGCTCTCGAAAATTTGCGCCGGCGACCCGGACTCGGCCACGCGGCCGGCGTGCATCACGTGCACCGTGTGCGACACGTTGCGGGCAAAACCCATCGCGTGCGTGACGACGATCATCGTTTGGCCGCTCTTCGCGAGGTCGGTGATAACACGAATTACCTCGGCTGCCATCCGTGGGTCGAGGGCGCTCGTGGGTTCATCGAACAGAATCGCTTCTGGTTCCAACGCGAGCGTCCGGGCGATTGCGACGCGCTGTTGCTGACCGCCGGAAAGTTGCTCGGGCATAGCCACAAGCTTCTCGGCGAGGCCGACGCGTTCGAGCAACTTGCGGGCCGCGGGCTCGGCCTCCTCGCGTTTGCGGTGGAGTACGTACAGTGGCCCAGCGAGTACGTTCTCCAGCACGTTCATGTGCGGGAACAAATGAAATTGCTGGAAGACCATGCCGACGCGGCGGCGGAGTGTTCGCAGCGTATCGGCCATCTCACGGCGGGCCGTCCCCGGCCGCAGGACGACTTCATCGACCTGCACTTCGCCGTCGTTGAATGTTTCGAGGCCGTTGATGCACCGCAGGAGCGTGCTCTTGCCGCCGCCCGACGGACCGATGACGCTCGCCACCTCGCCGCGACGCACCGAGAGCGAGACGCCGTCGAGGACGCGAAGAGCGCCGTGGTTTTTTACGAGATTGCGAATGTCGATCATTGCGGAGGGGTGAGAAGCGAGAGGAACGTGGCCGGAGGGTGATTCACACTTCTATAAGTTGAACCGCCAAGACTCGAAGAACGCTAAGGAAGACAAATTTAACCACAGAGAGTGGGCTACAGGAGACCTTTCGATAATGCTCTCTGTGATCCCTGTGAGTCTGGTGACCTCTGTGGCTCGAAGAACTAGGAACACGTCACATTACTTACTGCACTTTGTGTCGTTGTGGTTCAGTCTGGTTTGTTGTAGCTAATGCGAAGTCCGTTTGAACTTGGTTTCCATTCGGCGAGCGACGAGCGACAGCGGATAACTCATGAGCAGGTACAGCAGCGCGGTCAGCACGCCGAATTCGAGCATGAGTCGCGGGTGGCTTTGGAACAGGAAGCGGTAGGCGCCGGTGAGCTCGGTCACGGCAATCATCGAGCACACGGAAGTGTCTTTGAAGAGGGCGATGAAGTCGTTCGTTACTGGCGGAATCACGATCCGCACGGCTTGCGGCACGATGATGCGCCGCAGCGCGGTCGGCGTGTTCATGCCGAGCGAGAGGGCCGCTTCCATTTGGCCACGGGGGATCGCGAGCAGGCCCGCACGATAGTTTTCGGCTTCATAGGCGGAGTAATTGATCGCGAGACCGAGCACACCGGCCCAAAACTCGGGCAGACTCGCCCCGGTGAACTGCGGCAACACATAGTAAATGACAAACAATTGCAGCAACAGCGGCGTGCCACGAAGAAATTCGACATACATTTCGGCAGGCACGCGCAACCACCACGGACCATACAGCCGGCTGATCGCGACCAGCAGACCGATGGCGATGGCGAGCGGCATCGCGAGAAAGGAAAGTTCGACGGTCGTCCAAGCGGCTCGCAAGAGAATCGAAATATATCTCGCCATGTTCGCCCAGCGCGATTCGGCTGACGCCGTGCCGGCGGGCGGCCAATTTTTGGCCACGTCGGCGAGACCCTTCTGGTCGTTGTTCCAGACACCGTATTTTTCGTAGATCCGCTGGATCGTGCCGTCGGCAAGCGCATCGAGAATCGCCGCATTGAGCGCTGCGCGGAGTTGGTCGTCGCCGTGGCGCACGTAGCCGACATAGTAGCCCGGCGCAATTCGATCGCCCACCGTGTGCAGGCCGGGGAAATCTTTGGCGTAGTACGTTACGCTCGGTGCATCTTGCACGGTGGCATCGAGCAGCCCTTGTTCGACGAGACCCATCACGCTCGTGATTTCGGGGTATTTCTTGAGTTCAATCGTGTCGCCGAAGCGAGACTCCAGATAGCGTTCCGAAGCAGCGCCTTGCAACACACCGACACGCTTTCGCAGTTGGCCGGGCTGGGCACGGAGGTCATCCCAGTCTTTAATGCTGCCGTCGTTCGTGCGGGCCATCAACTGGAGCTTGTAGACGTAATAGGGAATCGTCGACGACCACAGCCGCTCGCGCTCTTCCGACCATTCGAAGCCGTTAAGCACCAGGTCGATCTTCTTGCCGTCCAAAATGAGCGGCAGGTTTTCCCACTCCCAGTTGACATACTCGGGTTGAGCGCCGATGCGGCGAGCGAGATCGGCGACGAGCTCGTATTCGAAACCGACGAGCTGGTTTTCGGGCCCTTGGTAGATATAGGGTCCGCCGCCGCTGGCATCGCCGCCCCAGCGCAGGGTGCTTACTGGCTTAGCGCCGGCAGCCGCGGCGGCTGCTGCCGTTGCGGCGGTAATAAGCGCGACCGCAATCGTGATCAGCAAGATAAGACGTCGACAATTATGCATTCAAGTGCCCTGCCCCAAAGCTGTCGCGCGAGCGCTGTCAGAAGGTTCGATGAAATCGCTACGGATCGTCGCGGCCCAATTCCTCTGCGATCACTCGCTGGGCGTTTGGTGAGGCAGCGATCGGATGTGGCGGCCGTCTTCTATAGAGGAAAACTGCGATCGCGCCGCTAAGAGCCGCAAGCACGAACGTCCACGCGGCGGCGATGGTCTCGCCCATGGCGTACCAAAATGTGCGCGCACGTGACGATGACATGAACGGGTAGGGGTAGACAATCGATCCCGAGGAACCATCCGGCGCGGGCTGAATGATGCCATAGGCGTTGGTGTTTCCAGGAAGTCGGTACTGACTCGGCGGATAGACGTGCTGCGAAGTGCCGAGCGTCATTCGCCAGCCAAAATCCGGCACGTATCGATTCAATGGCTGCGACATTTCGAGCCCGCCGCACAATAGCATCACGATGGCAAACGCCGCCCAGAACACGCGCCGCTTGCTGTGGCGGAACAATGCGAGCGACGTTGCCGCCACTAACACGAGCAGCAGCATGCTGCGGCGAACATCCAGGCCAGCGTCGAACCCGAAGCTCGCGAACCAGACCGCCACCACGGCGCAGGCGATCAGCATCGAGCTTGTTGAGAACCGCAGCATGGCCGACAGTGTAACATTCCCGCGGCGGTAGGGAATACAAGAATCGGATTTCGGGCCGCCGGCCGATCATCATTTCGGTAGTGAGCGGTTGGGGGCCGCGGCGGCGACGCGTTTGGCGTGTTCTGCAACGCCGAGCCGCTGTGCTACAATCGCGGCTATGAACAACAGCAAGAAACTTCGCCGGGCTCGAATCCGCATGCGCCGGCGTTCGGCGCCGGGGACGAAGCCGGGCACGATGGTGATTCCGCAGGGCGCGTATCCGACGCGGATCCGCATCATGGCGTATGACCATGAGCAGGTTGTGGAGAAGAAAATCGAATCGCCGAGTGAACTCACCGAGTTCATTGGCAAGTGGCCCGTGGTGTGGGTCGACGTCGTCGGCCTGGGATCGGAAGACACGCTACGGAGCATCGGCGACGTCTTTCGTATTCACCCGCTGGCGCTCGAAGATGTGGTGCACGTTCATCAGCGAGCCAAGGTGGATACGTACCAAGAGAATCTCTACGTCGTGATGCGGATGCCCGACGCATCGCACGAGCAAATTTGTGAACAGTTCAGCCTGTTTCTGGGAAAAGACTATGTCGTCACCTTCCAGGAGCGACCGGGCGACTCATTCGACTTGGTACGGGCTGGCATTCGGTTGCGCGACAGCGCGGCCCGGCAGGGCGTGAAGGCCGACTATCTGGCCTATCGGCTCATCGACGCGGCAATCGACGCTTACTTCCCTGTGCTGGAGAAAATGGGCGACCATCTCGATACGCTCGACGATCCGTCGGCAATCGAGCACACACGGAGTGCGTTCAGCGAGCTGCATGTCGCTCGTCGCGAACTGCTCATTCTGCGGCGGGCCGTGTGGCCATTGCGCGATGCGCTAAGCGAACTGCGGTCCGACGTGACGCCGTTCATTAGCGAAGGTACGCGGGTGTACCTGCGCGATTGCTACGACCACGCGGTGCAGCTCATCGACCTCCTGGAATCATATCGCGACATTGCTGGCGACGTTCGCGACTATTATCTCTCGACGATCAGCAATCGCATGAATGAAATCATGAAGACGCTGACCATCATCGCCACGATCTTTCTGCCGATCACTTTCATCGCCGGCGTGTACGGCATGAATTTCAACCCGCAGGCTTCGCCGTGGAACATGCCCGAGCTGAACTGGCCGTTAGGCTACTTCTTTTCGCTCGGCCTCATGGTGGCGGTCACGGCGGCCATGCTGTGGTACTTCCAATGGAAGGGCTGGCTGCGAGGAACGTTTACTGAGGAAATGCCGGATGAGGAACCAGAGTCGTAGCGCGGAGCACAGCGGGACAATCGCATGATTCTGCGACAACTCCGCGAGCTGCTAGCGTTGCATTCGTTTAAGGTCGGCGGCAGGAACGCCTCGCCCTAGCGAGCTCCAAGCAACCCGACTCGCTAGCGGGCATTCTTGCGTTGACGTGCCGGCGGGAATTGGGATACTACGCGGCCAACCCTTGTCGTCGGCCCTGGGTCGACGCCCCCAAAATATTGAACGCCGCCCCCGCACGCGCGCGTTGTGTCGACCCAATCAAGGAGGAAAGGGCGCCATGAATTCTCGGCGATGCTCCCTATTCATTGTTTCGTATTTCGCGCTGATCGCGGCAATTGGTTGCTTCTCCACGAGCGCTCGTGCCCAGCCGACGCTCATCAACCCCGCGCTCATGGGAGCAAGCCCGGTCGAACCCGCAGCTGCAACGACCGCGACTGGCTCGACAGCCGAAGCGCCAGCCGTGCCAACCGTGGCCGACAAGCGCGCGGAGAACGCCGAGCAGCTGCGCGTGGCCATGCACAAGCTGGAGGTAAACGGCGCGGCAGATACGGCGACCGCGCAGGAAGTCGCCTACTTTCAAACTCGCGACGCCGTGCTCGCACAGCAGGACGCCGTCGAGCAGCAGATAAAAGACCTCGAATCGCGTAAGGCCGATACCGAAGCGCGAATGAAGAACCCGTCGACGACCGACAGACAGTACAAGTTTGCCGACCTCGACCGAATGAAGGACGATCTCGCGGCCGAACAGGCGCGATCGCGACTGATCGGCGACAAGATCGCGACCGCGCAAGCGAACCTGGAAAAAGCGAAGGCAGCCGTAGCCGAAGCCGAGTCCAAACGACGCCGGGCTGAAGAGAACTACGAGACCGGCAGGAACGCCCCGAACGCGGCCGAACTGGCTGCTGCGGCCGAACGGGCACGCCACGACGCATCGCTGGCGGGCGAAACACTCTCGCTTCGCAAGCGCGAGATCGAACGCGAACAACTCACTCGGCAACTTTCAGAACTCGCCCTCAAGTGGCGGCAGCTGCAAGTCGATCGCGTAAGCCCTAAGGTCACACTTGCTCAGGCGGACTATCAGGAGCAGCTCGACAGCATCAAGAAGAGCGAAGACTCAGCGAACACTTCACTGGCGCGCGCTCAAACCGATTTGCGAATCAGTGAGTCGGATTTCAATGATGCGCAGCAAAAGCTAAAGGCAGCCACCGGAGACCGTGAGAAGGATCGGCCCGTGCTGCTGGAAGCCGTCATTGCGCAACGACGCACTCGAGAACGTCTGACTGAAACCATCGAATCGCAAACTCAGCGGCTGCAACTGCTGGGTCAACTGCGGCTGGCCTGGGACCGCCGGTACCATATCGCCACACTCGACAAAAACAAGACCGACAATGAAACCTGGGCTCAGCTGAAAGCCGTTCAGAAGGAAACGCGCGACGCGATCGAGCAGCTATCGTCGGCGCTGCGCATGCAAATCATGAAGATGAGCGAAGTCCGAACAACGCTCTCCAGCGTCACGAAGAAGCTCGACGCCACGAAGGAGCCCCCGGAACTCTTGCTGCAGCTCAATATCCAGCAACGGCAACTCGAAGACACCCTGCGGGTGTACGAGAAGAACCTCGTGACGATTGAAAACAGCCGGCGGGTGCATGAGAAGCTGCTCGATGAAGTAAATCCGATCGTCGAGGCCATCACGCCGACAACGATCGCGCTCGGAGCCTGGTATCAAGCAAAGTTAGTCTGGGACAAAGACCTCATCGTGATCGGCAACCAAGCGGTTACGGTGGGAAAATTAGTCCAAGGGCTGGCGATTCTCATCAGCGGCTGGATGCTGGCCAAATACACCTCGGGCATGTTTGCCAATCGGTTGCTGCGGCGCTTCCGGCTAAGCAAAGACGCGAACTCGGCGATCCGCTCGCTCGTCTACTACAGCTTGCTGTTCTTCGTCGTAATGACGGCACTCAAACGTGTAAACGTCGACCTCACGGCCTTTACAATTCTCGGCGGTGCGCTCGCCATCGGCGTCGGTTTCGGCAGTCAGACTCTTATCAACAATTTCGTGGGCGGGCTCATCATGCTGGCCGAGCGGCCCGTGCGGCTCGGTGAACGCGTCACATTCAAAGACGTCGACGGCGTCGTCGAAGAAGTCGGCTTTCGCTGCACCAAGGTCCGCACGTTGAGCGACCACCTCGTCACGATTCCCAACTCGACGCTCGTGAATGAATCGATCGAAAACATCGACCGCCGCCGCACGATCAAGCGCTCGCTCACGCTCGCGATCACGTACAACATTTCGCGCGACCTGTTGGCCGACGGCGTGCAGGCGATTCGCGATATTCTGGACGAACGCGATATTCGCGAGCGAATCCATCCGATCGTGGGTTTCGAAGAAATGCGGCCGCGGGTTCACTTTACCGACTTTGCAGCCGAAAGCCTCAACATCCAGGTGACATACCACTACGCACCGGTCGACTCCGCGGGCTTCATGGAACATAGCGAACGAGTGAACTTCCGCATCATGGAGGAATTCGACCGGCTCGGTATTGACTTCGCGTTCCCCTCGAAGACGGCGTTCGTAAAGAACTCTCGCTCGAACGGCCGTTCGCGTGGCGACTCGTACGCAGCGTGAGTCATCACGTACCGAATGAATTAAACCGCTAAGGCGCGAACGACGCTAAGCAAATGCAGAATTGATCTCCTGCCTTTCGTGGCGTCCTTCGTGCCTTGGTGGTTTGCTCTAAATCCTCACTTCTTCAACCAAGGCAGTACTGCGCCGGCGATTGAGAGGACCAGGAAGAAGCCGGTCATGTCGGTGATCGTGGTCAGAATCGGCCCAGAGGCCAGGGCCGGGTCTTGGCCGGCGGCCCGCAGCCCGAGCGGAATGAGGCCGCCAAAGCACACGGCAATCAGCGTGTTCGCGGCCAAAGCCACGGCCACGACGACACCCAACATCAGGTTGCCGTACCATAGCCAGCCGACCAGGCCCAGCAACACGCCTAACACGATGCCGTTGATGACGCCGATGGCTGCTTCCTTGCGGAACACGCGCCAGAATTCGCGCGGGCGAATGACGCCGAGCGTAAGTTCGCGCATGCTCACCGCGACGGCCTGATTGCCCGAGCAGCCGCTCATGTCGGAAATGATCGGCAGAAAGACCGAGAGCGTGATCACGGCGGCCAACGTGTCCTGGTGAAATGCGATGACGCTCGCAGCCATGATGTTGAGCAGAATATTCACGGTCAGCCAACTCAGCCGCCGCATGCTCCGATAGCGCAGCGGCATCGTGCGGAGTTCTTCGCCGCCCACAATCCCCATGAATTCCAAGAAACTGCGGGTTGATCGCTCTTCCGCCGCTTGCTCCACCGCGGCCGCCCGAACCACGCCCACGAGTACACCCTCCCCATCGACCGCCGGCACGCCAACAAGCGAATAGCGATCGAAGAACCGCTCGAGCTCTTCGAGCAGTGCGGTGTCGCGCACTTTCAGCGGGTCATGGATCATAATTGTCGACAGCGATTCGTCGGCTGATGACAGCAACAGGTCACGTAGTTGCAGCACGCCCACAAGTCGGCCTTCGACATCGACAACATACGCATACTGCACATCGTACGAACGGTATTTGTCCGCATGCTCGCGAAGATGGTCGTGAACGTCGCCGACCGTGAGGCGATCGCCGTACGACAGAAATTCGGTGATCATCAAACCGCCAGCCGTGTGCGGCGGATAGGCCAGCAAGCGACGGGCATCGCGTGCGTCAGCAACCGGCATCGCGCCCAGAATTGCCTTCGCCTCGGTCTTGGGCAGTCGCGCGATGACATCGGCCTGTTCATCGCTCGGCAAAGCGCTTACGATTCCCGCTGCGTGTTCGGCCGAAAGGCGCTCGATCGCCTGAGCCGCTTGAACTTCCGGCATGCGATCGACGAGCTCCGCGGCGTCTTCGAACGAGAGTGATTCGAGCAGTTTCGACTGGTCGGTGCTACTAAGCTGAGCGACCGCGTGCAAAGCCTCGCCGGGCTCGGCCTCTTTCAAGATATCGTGAATGGCCTGCGCATCTTGTGCGAGGACGGCAGCTTGGAGAGGATCGAACGTTTTGCGGTTGGATGTGTCTGTCATGATGAGAGTCGCTTGCGCAAAAAAGCGGGCGATTTTATGGTTGTTTTGCCTTCGAACCGTTCGTATTGAAGTGGACTCGCGGCGTCCATCGTGAACCGCCGCGGGTCACCTGCGTACCGACTTAATTGAGGGCATTTGGAATTGGAGAGTGCGGATGAGATAGCCGATATAGAAGTGCAATGTTCAGCTTCACAGATATTTTGCAGCCCTAGCGTAGTTTTCCTTGACGTCCCGAATAACCCGCCCCCCCAAATTGGTATGCAGCTTGCTGTTATATCAGTTACGGGTTAAAGCAAGCAGATCGCCTTGGCCATTGAGCAGCACCACCTCGTGCGGCTTACTCGCACCGGTCGAGGTCACGTAAGTCACCCAGTCTATCAAGTTGTGACTGCAACATCAGCGGAGAGTGTGCAGGAGGAATTTCGAATGCAAGCAGCTTTAGTCGATCGCCCCACGAACACCAATCGCGAACGCCCGAATTTGTGCGCGGTAGCTCGCAGCTATCTGGAAAGCCACCCGCATTTTCGCGGCCGCGTGAATGATGTGGCGATCGCTCAAGATGGCCGTACGCTATTGCTTACCGGCCGGCTGCCATCGTTTTATCTGAAGCAGTTGGTCCAAGAAGCAGTTCGCCACGTGCCCGGCGTTCAAAGCGTACGGAACATGATTGATGTTGTTAGTGCCGAAGGTGTAAGCAGCGTTCGCTGCTAATCGCGGCAGTTGCCTGCGCAAATGGGCGCAGAATGGGTCTGCCGACCCCACAACGAGTACTTCCTAGCAGCCAGGGTACTTTGCCCTGGCTGCTCTTATTTTGGATACGCCTGTCAGCCGTTTTGCTACGGCAAAATATCGGCGGCATGGCAAGCAATTTGCCTAATGACTCCGCTTTGTACGGGTGACAATGCCCCCAGCGGAGAGGTAGGGCCGGGCCAAACCACTCAGCGGAGCCCTTCATGCAGCACACACCAATCTGGCAAATGGAATTCGGCGACGGCCCGTTGGTCGCGTGTGCCATCCACGATGGCCACTTCGTTCGAGCCGACGTCGCCACTCGCTTGAATCTCGCTGCATCGCAGCGGCTGTACGAAGAGGACCCCTTCACCGCCGTCTGGACTGCGATCGCCCCTACCCGCATCATTGGCCGCCGCTCTCGCTTTGAAATCGACTTTAATCGCCCCCGTGACAAAGCCGTGTACATGACGCCGGCCGACGCCTGGGGCCTCGAAGTTTGGAAGGAGCCCCCGCCGGCGAGCGTGGTGAACCATTCGCTGCGTGTGTACGATGAGTTTTACGCCCACTTGAAGCGGGTGCTCGATCTGCTTGTTTCGTTTCACGGCGAGGTCGTCGTCTTCGACCTGCATAGCTACAATCATGAGCGCGACGGCTGTGGCACGGGCGCCGCAAACTGTGACGGCAACCCAGAGATCAATCTGGGCACCGGCACGATGGCCCGGGCTCTGTGGGCGCCAATCGTCGATTGCTGGCTCGGGGCTATGCGAGAATTCGATTTCCTGGGACGGCGGCTCGACGTTCGCGAAAACGTGAAGTTTTTCGGCGGCCAGCTAGCGCGGTGGATTCATGAGAACTACTCCAGCTCGGTGTGCGTGCTCGCGATCGAGGTGAAAAAGTTCTTCATGAACGAGTGGACTGGCGAGCTTTACACGGAGCAGCATGAGGCGATCGGACGGGCGTTGGCCTATGCCGCTACGGCGGTGAACGACGAACTGCAGAAAGTCAAAAGTGGCCCAGCAGCCGGCAAGTTTTGATCTTCCAGGGCAACTCGCCGCGATCGTCGCCAATTTGGCGGCCGCCAAGCCCGTTCACGTGGACCTTCCCGGCGGCGGTCGGCTGCATATCGAACGCTATTGCCCACTCATCTGCGTTTATCGGCAGGTGGCCGGCGATGCCGGCGCCGAGCAACTCCTCGCGGACGAGCCAGCTTATCTCGTTGTTCCCGCCCCAGTTCGCGCGGCGAATCTGGCCATTCGCCTGCTGCGGGCAGTCGTCACGCACCTCGTGGCGCACTTCGGGGCGTGCGTGATTGTCGAAATCTGGAGTGAGTCTGCAGGAGGCAATCCCGCAGGGTCTGCACTCGTTAACGGCAACGGCCGAGCGGCGACTCCGCCATTCGAAATCTTGACACCCGCCACGCGGATCCCGCGGATCACGATCGAAGCCCTGTCCAAATCGCTCGGCCGCGATGCCCTGCCCTACGGCGGCACGCGCGTCGTGCTTAGCCCGTTTGACAAACTCGCGCCGCCAAACTGTAAACCACTACTGCTGGCGCGCGAGTGCCACAACCGCAGCTGCTACCTATTGGGAGTCGCGGTCCGGCCCGATTATCGCGACGAATCTGGCGAAGTCCGCCCCGACGCGCTGCGAATGACCTCGCGAACACTGCACAACGCCTTGGAGCAGGCCGCATTCGCCTTCGCGCGGAAGCGGAAGACCCTCCGGCCCGATCACATCCACGCACCGGGGCGGCGGTCCGTCGTGAAATCGGTCCTCGACATCGACCGACAGCTGGCCGAAATTGACCGCTCGTTCGATCTGTTGCTCCAGGCCACGCCAGTGAACGCCGAGAGCGCCTGGCATGATTTCCGCCGCTCGCGGTTTGAAACGCCGCCCGTGTTTTTCTACCGCCCGCTGGCCATCGATCCGGCGCTTTTGAAACGGCAGTTGTACCTCATTCCGGTCGAGCGGATCGAGGACCCGACGCTCGCTTACCTCTTTCGGCAAAAGCAGGACGAGCTCGACCGGCAAATCACGCTGCTGGGCGACGTCGACACCTCAAGGTTCCTGCCGGAAAGCCTGCAAATCTTTGGGGGCGTTTCCGACCGGCTATTGGAACAGGCTCAGGAACTGCTCGAACGCGTGCCGACACGGTGCAGGCCCCACGCCAAGGCCGACCAGCTCAGCGCTACGCAGTTCGCCAAGCGGGCGCAGGAAGAACTGGGCTATTACCAGGCGCGGCGGTCCGATTTCATCGCCAACGTGGCCGTGCGCGACGACATGTACGCCGGCCTCATGGTCTCCGGCGACCAGCTGCTCATTGGCGGCCGCACGCGGGTTCCGCGAAGCCGCGTGGAAGCCTTGCTGCAGCATGAAATCGGCACGCACCTGGTAACCCGCTACAACGGGCATCATCAGCCATTCCGCCAATTGGAGGTCGGACTCGCCGGCTACGACGGCTTTCAGGAAGGCTTGGCCGTGCTGGCCGAATACCTCGTCGGCGGCCTGAGCCGATTCCGCATGCGGGTGCTCGCGGCTCGGGTTGTGGGGGCCCATTACTTGCTCAACGGGGCCTCATTCGTAGATACCTTCCGGGCGCTCAATCACAACTACGCGTTTTCGCAGCGAACCGCGTATACAATTGCCATGCGGCTGTACCGAGGCGGCGGGCTCACGAAGGACGCAGTCTATTTGCGCGGCCTCCTGCAGATTCTGCGCTACCTCCGCGAGGGCGGCGAGCTAGAACCACTTTTTGTCGGCAAGGTCGCGTCCTCGCACCTGCCATTTATTACCGAGCTCAGCATGCGCGAGATCTTGAAGCCCCCTGCCCTCCGACCGCGGTACTTGGAATCTTCCTCCGCCCGGCGGAAAATCGAGCGGCTTCGCGGCGGGCTAAAGGTGCTGGAACTCGTGTCGTGAGGCGGGGTCAGCGGCGAGGGACGCCGCCGCAGCATTCTCGCGAGTCAATAATTGAGTGAACATCAGGCGTTCTGACCTCTGACCTCTTATCTCCTCTCTTTTCATCAGCGGTCGGTTTTATGCGCATCGGCTTTGTCGTCAATCAAATCGAAACCGAGCAGTCGACGTACACGACCACGCGGCTGGCTATGGCGGCAGTTAATCGCGGCCATGAGGCCTGGCTGATCGGCACCGGCGACCTCGCACTCGACCCGGATGATTACGTACGGGCCCGTGCGCGGGCGGCCCCGAAGGCCAAGTACAAGGCGTTAAATTCGTATCTCGACGAGCTGCGCGGGCCCCAGGGCCGGGCCGAGCGAATTACGGTCGACGACCTCGATGTGCTTATGCTCCGCAACGATCCGGCCGAGGACGCGGCCCGGCGGTCGTGGGCGCAAATGGCCGGAATTCTGTTTGGCCGGGCGGCGCTGCGGCGCGGTGTGATCGTGCTGAACGACCCGACGTCGCTCGCGCTGGCAGCCAATAAAATGTACTTCCAGTTATTCCCGGAAGAGGTTCGGCCCGCGACGCTCATTACCCGCGACCGCGCGGAGATTCGGCACTTCGCCAAGCAGCACGGCGGCGATATCGTCATCAAGCCGCTGCAGGGGTCCGGCGGCCAGGGAGTGTTTTTGGTTCGCAAAAACGACCTGGGCAACCTTAATCAGATGATCGAAGCGGTCAGCCGCGACGGCTACGTGATCGCCCAAGCCTACCTGCCAGAGGCGGCGGCGGGCGATATGAGGCTGTTCGTGATGAATGGCTCGCCGCTGAAATATAAGGGCAAGACTGCCGCCTTTCGCCGCCTGCGGGCTGGCGATGATATTCGCAGCAATATCCACGCCGGCGGCCGCAAGGCTCAGGCCGAAGTCGACGAGCGGGCCCTGCGGATCGTCGAAATCGTACGGCCCAAACTGGTGGCCGACGGCATGTTCCTGGTCGGCCTCGATATCGTGGGCGACAAACTCATGGAAATTAACGTTTTCAGCCCCGGCGGCCTGGGCAGCGCCCAAAGTTTTGAGGGGGTCAATTTCGCCACGGCAGTTATTATGGCATTGGAGCGTAAGGTACAGTACATGGGGTACTATCAGCGCAATTTCAACAACGTGGATATGGCGACTTTGTAGGGCTCAGAGGTCACGGTTCAGGACCAGGCGAGGGGTGGTACCGGCTATGGCTGAATTCATGCGTGTGGAAGACTTGCAGGTGTATCAGAAACTCTGCGATCTTCATCTCGAAGTGTGTGACCTCACACGATTGTGGCCCGCGGAAGAGAAGTTTGAGCTTGCATCGCAGGCCCGGCGGTCGTCGAACAGTTCGCCGGCACAACTTGCTGAAAAACACAGCGATCGACATGTGCGAAATAAGATTGAAGGCGTTAATCGTGCCCGCGGCGAGCCGTTAGAGACTGTGCACCACCTCTTCGTCGCCTGCCGGAAGAGATACATTAGCGACGAAGTGTTCAATGAGTTCCGATCCAGATATCACGAATGCGTACGCATGTTGAATGGACTTGAGCGCAGACTAGAGCAAACGCTCGACCCAGCCGCACGCCGATTCCCCCAGCGCGCGAGCAGCCGAACTGACCCCTGAACCCCGAACCCTCTGTGCTCAAGCCTGGCCAAAAGATCGGAAAGTACAAGCTGAAAGCTCGGCTCGCAGATGGGCCGTACGCGGCGGTTTTCCGCGCGCTCGATACCCTCGAAGGCATCCACGTTGCGCTGAAGATTCCGCACAAGGGCTTGGTCACGAAGGAATCCCTCGATGACTTCTCGCGTGAAGTGCGGCTGGCTGCCAAGCTCGATCATCCGAACATCCTCCGGCTCAAGAGCGCGGACTTCATCGATGGGCACTTGGTGATCGCTTTGCCGCTGGGTGAAGAGTCGCTGGAAGAGCGGCTGGCGCGGCGGTTGTCGCTTCGCAGCGCGCTGGATTTCGGTGAGCAATTGCTCCGAGCCGTGGCGTTTGCACACGAGCAGCATGTAATTCATTGCGATGTGAAGCCGGATAACTTGCTCCTCTTTCCAGACGGCCGATTGCGACTGACCGACTTCGGCATTTCAAAAGTGGCGCATCGCACAATCTCCGCATCAGGCGCGGGCACCGTCGGTTACATGGCGCCCGAGCAGGCGATGGGCCGGCCGTCCCGACGGTCGGATGTGTTCGCGGCCGGGCTCGTACTGTGGCAAATGTTTTCGGGCGAGTTGCCGGAGTGGCCATTCGATTGGCCACTCGCTGGCTACACGCGGTTGCGCCTCGTCGTGCATCCCGATATGATCGCAGTGCTGAAGCGCGCGCTCGAGCTCAAGCCAAGCCGCCGGTTCGAAGACGCGGGCCAAATGCTCGCCGCCTATCTCCGCGCGAAACCCAAAGTTCTACGGCATTATCTCCGTGCCCGATCACCGAAAAAAACGAAGCGGACGACAAAGCGCGATTGGAAAGCGATTCGCCTGCAACAGTTTGAACGGCAGTTCGGCCGGCAGCTCGACACGCATTTCAAGTGCCGCAAGTGCGAAGGACCAGTTTCTGAGCCGATGATCGCGTGCCCCTGGTGCGGCGACGACCGGTCAATCCTCCGCGATGAAACCACATTCCCCGCGGTGTGTCCGCGGTGCAATCGCGGCACGAAGCTCGATTGGGAATACTGCCCGTGGTGCTACGGTCCGGGGTTCGAGGATGCTTCCGAACGCCAGTACACCGATCGCCGCTACGAAGCGCGTTGTCGCAACGCGAAATGTGAGCGCAAAGACCTGATGGCCTTCATGCGCTATTGCCCGTGGTGCCATCTCAAAGCGAAGCAAAGCTGGAAGATTGCGGGTAGTAAAGACACGTGCGAAAAGTGCGGTTGGGGCGTCGTCCGCGATTTCTGGGACTTCTGCCCATGGTGCGCTGCACACCTGGCGTGAGCGTTATATCCGCGCACCGGCAGCCTCTAAATCCCGTGGAAAACCCCGTTAGATCGCTCGATTCGCGATCCCCCTCCCGGGCTGTGAGCCCGTGCTATGTTTGTGCAGGAGATACCCTATGTCTACGCCCAAATTCATCGACGACCCGGCATTTCGCGACCTGCGCGAGTACGACATCAAGAACTTTCAGGCGCACGCCGCCGGCCGCACGCGAATCGACTTTTCCGGCGCCGACCTGCGCGGCGTCGATCTGAGCCAGGTGGTGGATATCAACCAACTCGTGCTGCGCGATGCGTATCTTCGGGACGCTGATTTGCGCGGCCTGGACATGCGCAATCTCGACCTCGAAGGCTGTTCCATTCACAACGCCAAAATCGGCGGGGCGTATTTTCCCAAGAACATCTCGGCACAGGAAATTGCCAACAGCGTTCAACACGGCACGCGGCTGCGGACGGATTGCTAAGCCACTCAAGCCGCTGCCAGAAGCCATCCGCCGATGATTAGCCGCCGGGCGCTAGCCCGCGGTTCTCGGCTCCTCCATCGACCTAGCGCGGCCACGTTGCTTTCGGATCAAAATTTATAAGCGGTGTCTCGGGCCGTTCGGGAATCTGTAGCCGCAAAAATGGTTTGTCCGCGGCTTTGTGGCAGGCGTAGCAGGTTTCCATCGACGTGCGATAGTTCTGTTCGAAAGCGGCTTTGTCTTTCGCCGTGATGGCCGCCTGAAGCCGCTGCAGCGGGCCGTTCTCGAAGGCCTGCAGAATCGCGACCAAGTCGACGTCCTGCCCAGCATTGTCTTTGCGTTTCGGAATAATGCGCACGGCCCACCGCAAGTGCGACCGCGTTTCCGACCAGTAGAAGTTCGCCAAGTCCCAGTTCTCGTGCTGGCCGGCGAACCAGAGGTTCGAGAAGTGGTAGCTCACGTCCTGCATCACGTGCGATTGATCGGTGAGCTTGCTTTTGATGGCGTCGATTTCCGCCGCCATATCCGTCGGACCTGGTACCGGCGGCGAATTGGCCTCAGCGTGTGCCGATTTCGATGCTATCGAACCAAGCTCGTCAAGCGACACGCCGATCGCGATGCCAGCCGCTACGAGCGCAGCCCCGCTCCAATTCTGATATTTCATCACTTGCTCCAAAATGGCTCAGCGTTTCAATGCGAAATAGAGCGCATCGAGGGGAGCGATTTGGTCGAGGCGACGGTGGATCTCCCGCCGTATCTCGCACTTCAGGAGCACCCGGCCGAACCAGCCGGCCGATGGAAGGCGCTCAGCAAACTCTCGCTCCACTTCGAGTCGGACCGCATCGTACGCCGCCGCCTTCAGCCGTTCGCGGCCATCAGCCACAAAGTCACAATTCGGCTGCAGGTGATGTGCCATTTGTGGGTTCTTCAAATGTCACTTTCCGAGTGCAGCGCGATGCGATTGCCTTCGCTATCGAGCACGACGGCACGGAAACCGTGCGGACCAATCGAGTGCACATCGTGCAGGATCGAACCGCCGTGCGGAATGACCTTGCCGACGGCGTCGCGAATGCGGCCGTTGACGTTCATGTACACGAGCACTCCGCCGGACGCGATTTCTTCCTTGCCGAGCACGAGGCAACCGCCGTTGCCTTCGTGGTGTTCGAGCAGGCCGAAGGGCTCGTCGTCATTGGCGAGCTGCTCGACATTGATGTTCAGAACCGCGGCGTAGAATCGCGCGGCCCGCTCCAAATCGGCGACCGGAATATCAAACCACACGGCTCGATTGTGTGCGGAGTTCAGAGTACTCACCGATTTGCCTCATGGCTTTCTTGTTACCGGTCCTCAGATGACGCAGATGAAAGCAATGTCTCAAAAAAACGTATCGGTATAAAGAACCTCAAGCATGCGCTGCAAGAATTTTATTTGCGGATCGCCGCAACATCTGCGGACAAATCACTTTGCACCAGCTTCAACGTTCGCAGCGTCGAGCAAGCCTCGAACCTTCAACCATTCGCGGCACAGCTCCGGCCACTGCCGTGTGCCCGCGATATCTTTCGCCAGCCCCACGCCGTGCCGGCCATTCTGGAAGATGTGCATTTCAACTGGCACACCGGCTTTGTGGCAGGCAAGGTAAAACGCGATGCAATTCTCGGCGGGCACGCCTTTGTCTTCGGATGTTTGAAAAATGAATATCGGTGGCGTTTGCGGCGTCACTTGTGTTTCGTTCGAAAGGCTCTTCAGTAGCGCCGGGTCGGGATGCTCGCCGAGCAAGTTCTTCACCGAGCCTTTGTGGGCGTACTCAGCCGTCGTCGAAATCACGGGGTAACACAGCACGGCGAAGTCCGGCCGTGAACTCGCCCGATCGATGCCGTCGGTGGCTTCAGCCTTGCCAGAGTCAAAGTGCGTAGCCAGTGTGCTCGTGAGATGTCCTCCGGCGGAGAAGCCCAGCACACCAATTCGTGCCGGGTCGATTCCCCATTCCTTCGCGCGCGTGCGCACGAGGCGAATCGCGCGCTGGCCATCCATCATGGGCACCGGATGCATGTGGCCGGTGCCGTGCATGCGGTACTTCAGAATGAACGCCGTGATGCCGAGCGAGTTGAGCCATTCGGCAATTTGCTGCCCTTCGTGATCCATCGCGAGCCCGCCGTAGCCGCCGCCAGGAAGCACAATGATAGCGGTAGGCACGCGGGCCGACTTGTCATCAGGTTGCGACATCAGCAGCACCGGTTCGTCCTCGGGCTTGGTCGCCGGCGTGCCAGGCGCGCCGCCCTCCCACAGCTTGATGATCGTCGGCTCGCTGGCGGCAACCGCCTTTTCTACGACCGCGCCGGCCGAGAACACAATCGAACCGATGAACGCGATCAGCAGATATCGCTGATCGAGGCAACAATGGAAACTCGCAGAAGCAGAATTCGCAGAATTCATAGGAACCGCCGCCTGTGACGAAGCGCAAATCAGCCATTGCAGGCCACCATAACGCGGCGCGCGGGCGGTGTCAAAAGCCCATAGCGCGGGCGGCTCGCCACTGCCAGTGAGCCGTCTGTCACTGGGCGAAAAAGCGGAGCCTGGCCGCGAGGCAACGAAATCACTGCTGGTCTTCAGCGTTACGAATTTCACCCGCCCGCGGTGGCCGCGATTCGCCTTCCGATTCAGCCGCTTCAACCTCGGTTTCGCGAAGCGCGGCGGCAGCGTTCGCCAGGTCATCGCTGCGAGCGTCGGCCTTGGCACGCGCATCCGGCGCAAACGAATCGGCCGCATGTCGATCATAGTGGGGCATCTTGCTCTTCCTGTTACGCGGCTCTACTAACGGTTCGTTGACGATCTTCAACTATTCTTCGATCGGTTTCAAGTCGATATTGGCTGGGCCGTTTATCACCTTGCCATGCTTGTCAAACCGAGACCCGTGGCAAGGGCAATCCCAAGAGTGCTCCGCCGCGTTCCATTCGACAATGCATTGCAGGTGCGGGCAAACAGCCGTCATCGAATGGCACGCTCCCCGCCCATCTTTGTAAACGGCGATCTTCGTCATGCCTTTGCGGAGCACCGCCCCGCTATCGCGTTCGATCTCGTCGACCGAACTGACCTCGCTCGGCGCCACCCAATCTGTGTATTGCACAGCAACGTTCAAGTTTTCTCTTGCGAATTCGTACGCCGCACGCACCGGCTTTCGCGACGGGTCGTACAATGATTCCCACGGATTCGGTTTGCCCAGAATCAAGTCGCTGAGCAGCATCCCGGCGATCGTGCCGTGCGTGATGCCCATGCCCGAATCGCCCGTGGCGATAAATACGTTCTCTTTGTCTAGCGGATTGCGGCCGATGAACGCGAGTCCGTCGATCGTTTCCATCACCTGGCCCGCCCAAGTATATTCGATGTTCTCGATCGGGAAGCGCGTCCGCGCCCAGGCCTCCAACCGGGCGTGGCGCTGCGTCGTATCATCCGCCTGGCCTGTCTTGTGATCTTCGCCGCCAACGATCAACAGATCATAGTCCTCGTCGGGCAATTCCTGGAGACGCACATAGTGGTACGCATCGAGCGTATCCCAATACATCGCATCGACGACTGAGCCCTTCGGCACGCGGGCGCCGATCACGTAAGTCATATACGGCGCCTGCTTGGTGTGAATCGCAAACATGTCGTTGATCGGCGTGTTCGTCGCCACCACAATCGAGTTGGCGTGCACCGTGTAATCACCAGCTTTTGCGTGCGCCTTGTCACCGCCTTCGACACGATCGACATGGGTGTTCGTGTAGATTTCACCACCGGCATCTTTGATCGCCTTCGCTAGCCCAATCAGGTATTTGAGCGGATGGAACCGCGCTTGATTCACGTAGCGAATCGCAGGCCCGGTGTCGTAGTCGATGGGGGCCCGGTCGACCAGCGTAACCTGCCGCCCCGCCCGCTGCGCCGCTTCGAATTCGCCCTTAAGGAAGTCGAGGTCGTGCTCGGGCGCAAGGAAGAGGTAGCCGTCGATCCGCTTGAAATCACAGTCGATCGCCAACTCTTTAATAATTGATTCGATCGTATCGATGGAAGCGGCATGGCTTTCGGCCGCCAGCCGCGTACCGTTCTCGCCGTGCCAGCGCTCCATTTGCTGGAAGCCGTCATCGATTTCATCCGACAAGTGCGCGGTCGTCACTTCGGTCATGCCGCCGCCTATTGGACCGTCATCTAAAATGACCACTCGCTGGCCCGCCTTGGCAAGCAAGAAGCCCGTGGTCACCCCGGCGATGCCTGCGCCAACAATGCATACATCGGCGTGAACGTTCTCTGAGAGCGTTGTTCCCCGCGGTCGACGAACCGTCTTGGCCCACACAGAACTGGTATCGTCAAGCGGCAATGTCTGGGGCGGCTTTGTTACGGATGACTTCATACGGCACCAAAGAGATACGTCGGTACGGCTTTGAAAAATGGCAACGACCGCTGCGAAGAAATGCGATAGCAAATCCTATACCGCGTCAAAATAGCCGATAGTGGCGCGCGAACCGAACGATTCGCCGACGCCCCGCGTTCGCCGCTGCCTTGCTCATGATCAGGGCGGACTTCGTTGCATCAACTTCGGCCAGCGTCAGCCCCCGCGGCGACGTACGCACTTCGCGCAAGAAAACGGCCCATTGCGAGTACCGCGCAATGGACCGTCGAGTTTCGTCGCAAGTTCCGAGCTTATTGCCGCTCCTGTCGACAGCGACCGCCGAGCAGCATCAACGCAGCGACCAAGAGCGTGGCCGCACATGTTGGCTCGGGAACTACGCCTGGCAACACGGCGAAGCCGCCAGTGAAATCGAATGGCGCTAACGATGTTCCCACGATCGACCCGTTCGACAAACCGCCCGTCGCCAGGTTCACGTCGTACAGCATGTAAGCGCCGAGCGGGCCGCCCAACGGTGCATCAGGACGAGTCAGCACGGCAAACCCGAAATCACCGGCGGTCGATGGATCCGCATCCGTCGGATTGGTGTAGATGTCGAATCCAATGTTCGAATTCGCATCGATCGTTGCGCCAAACGCGCCGATTTCCGTGAGCGTGCCGTTGTTCGGTGGATTCTGCTGATAGAGTTTGTCGTTACGCGAATCCATGTCATACAGGGCTGTCGTGCCGCTGGTTTCGGGCAGGTTGTTGATGTACGCAGCCGCATCGACAAACGGTGAATTGCCGCTCGGAGAAATTAGCAGGCCGACATCCACGGCAGCGATTTGACCCGTTGAGGAATTCAACCGCAAGTTCACGCCGGAGGTGCCCACCAGGCGAATCCGCATGCTGTCGTCGACCATCAGCGTCTTCGGATTGAAATCGAACCCGTAGGTTTGTCCCACCGTCAACGCGTATGGCGTGCCGTTGAACGATCCCGTCGACGGAAATCCGGCCCCAACTGGCGTCGCCGCGCCCGTCGCAATATTGATCGTGTACAACTGCGTCGTCACCGCGCCGATATCGATTGCATACAACGTAGAAGTGCCTGGCCGGAAATCGATCCCTTCGGGCAGGAAGCCAACCGGGCCGATCGAATTCACGACGGACGGCGAATCCGTATCGAAACTGAACAGAACGTTATTCGCGTTGACGCCATAGCCGATCTGGGCGAAGGCGGAAGTAGTGCTTACGAGCGCAGCCGCCAACGCCGCTGCGCAAACTAGGGAAACTCGGTGCCGGTGCATGGAAACCTCTCGTTAACGGCCAGGAAAAAGCTGCGGGGAACGCGAAACAGAGAAATCTTCTGGTTAGCGCCCTTTCCTGTTCGGACGAGAAGTGTTGAAGAGGCGGCACAGGGCCGCGACAATTAGACATGAAAGGTACCGCCCCGAGAGGCCTGATGTCAAGCTTTTTATTGACAAATGTCAGGGCAGCTTCTGTGTCGCTGCCGCCTCGACCGCAATCACTCACATCACCAACTGGCGAACTTCACTTCGATGGGCCGTATTCGCAGTATTTCGCAAAACAACTTGCTCACCGCAACTCGCGCCCTGTGCGCCCTGCTCATTCTGCTGACGGGCGGCGAGCGGTTGCTGGCGAACCATGATCCGGCCGGCGCTCCACCATGGATTCGATCTGCCGAGTTCGACGAGACCAGCTTTACCACCACGATCGGCGACAAAGTTCGCATTCATGTCAACGCGCCCGCCGACGACCAAGGCGAGCCCGCGCGGGCCACGCGGCTCATCGTGTTCGCGCTGCCGAATGGCAACACCTTGGAGCAAACACTCGGCTCGCAGATGAAGCCGGGCATGGATTGGCATTACGACATCCAGCACATCGCCGCCCAAACGCGTTTGCTGCGGATGTTGTTTCCGAACGAGCGGATCGTACTCGTTTGCGCCGAGGCACCGGGACTGAGTTGGCCGTCGTTCCGCAAGAACGTGCCCGCTGCGAATGCCAAGATCGGCAAGCTCGTTGACGATTGGCGCGAGCAATTTGGCACGGCAGACACCAAAGTGCTGCTCACCGGCCACAGCGGCGGCGGTAGTTTCATGTTCGGCACAATCGAAGCGGCCGATGAGATTCCCGCCTATATCGATCGCATCGCATTTCTCGATGCCAACTATTCATTCGACGCCGCCAAGCACGCGAGCAAGATCGAAAGTTGGCTCAAGGCCGATTCCGAGCGGCGATTCATCGTCGTGTGCTACGACGATCGCGAGATTACGCTCAATGGCAAAAAGGTTGTCGGACCCGATGGCGGCACGTATCGCGCCACGCAGCGCATGCGCGAGGCCTTCGCGAAGGCCTTCCCGCTCGTTGAGTCCTCACACGACCCATTTCAGGAAACGATCGGCCTCGCTGGCCGCATCCACTTCTACACGCATCCGAATCCGCAGAACAAGATTCTGCACACCGTGCTCGTCGGCGACATGAACGGCCTGCTGCAAGTGGCTGCCCTCGGCACGCCGCAGCAAGACAACTGGGGCACGTTCGGCGGGCCGCGGGCCTACACCAAATTCGTGCAAGCAGAACCAACCGCAAAACCAGCAGCCGAATTGTCACAGGCAAGTGCGTCCGAGAAGTCCGCGGACGACGCGCTAAAGACCTCGACGCCGAAGTTACCCGCGCGACCGAGCAGGGCGATCGGCGGTAAAGCATTTGTCGAGAAAGTGACGCCGCTCAAAGTGAAAGAGCGCGAAGCGGCGATTCTCCACGAGATTTCCTCCGGCAATTTCCCCGAATTCTTGCGCTCGCTCAAGACCGTGAAGATTCGCGGGCGATTGGCGAACGACAAGAATGCGCCGGAAGTCGAGGCGACAATCGACGTTATGCCCGACTATCTGGCGATTGGCAGCGATGATGATTTCGTCCGCATGCCCATGACGCCCCAAACGGCGCAGACCATCGCCGACCAGTTCGGCTGCGTGCTGCCGACTCGCAAGCTAGTCGACGCGGTCGATGCTCAGGCCGAGTTGAAACTAGCCCCGCATCCGCTCACCGAAGCTCGCGAGGCGGTGGCAACATTCGCCCAGCACAACGCAATCATTGAGAATCAGCGCGGCACGAAGCCGCTCGGCCTGCTCATCTGCGGCATCAAGAAAGACATCGTCCTCACACCGCGGATTTTCGAGAAACCGCAGCGGCTCGCAATCTACGGCTGGCGGCAACTCGATGGCAAACCCATCCAGCCGCTCACGATCGTGCATTGGAACCAGTATGTCGACTACAGCCACGGCGTACGGCTCATCCGCGACACCCTGGAGGTCGACGGCAAGGGCGTGAAAATCGCCGACTTACTTACCGACCCGGAAAAGTGCAATCTTGTTAGCGACGAAGGCCCGATGCAGCCGCCCCGCTATCCAACAGAGTGACGCGCGGGACTACGAACCATGTGCGCGTGCCACTCTTCCCGCCCGCTTCACGCCTCAAAGCTAAACGCCCCCTCGCAAGTAATCTCCTCGAGCGGCTTCCGCCCCGAAGGCACTTCGCGTTCACGCATTGCCTCCGGCAACACCTCGACCGGCGCGGGCTTGCCCACGGCGAACATCGCCGCCACGGCATAATCTTCCGGCACTTCGAGCGCTGTGCGGGCTTTCTCGTAATCGAAGCCCTGCATCCCGTGCACAACCAGCCCCATCGCCGTGCCCTGCAGCGCGATGTTCTCGAACGCCGCGCCGGCATCGAACATGTGCACCGGATTCGGCTTGCCGTTGAGCGTGAACACTTTGTGCGCGAGCACCACGACCAGCATCCCCGCGTTCTTGCACCACGATTGATTGAACTCGATGAGCAAATCGAAGATTAGCGGCCACTGCGGCGTATCGCGGCGCGCGTAACAGAACCGCCATTCCTGCTCGTTGTACGTCGACGGCGCCCACCGCCCGGCTTCGAACAGCGTGAGCACTTCGCCATCGCTCAGCGGCGCGCCGCTCATCGCCCGAGGCGACCACCTTTCCAAAAACAACGGCTCGATCGGGTGGTCAGATTTACGTTGCTCCGCTGCATTGATCATGATTGGTCCCTTTCAACCCGCGTGCCGGCGATGCGTAGCATCGCGGTTATGCGGCAGTGCTTTGGCAGTCACGCGGTCGTCATCTGCGTCGGCAGATTGTACGTCGAGCGATTCATGTTGACCATCGACGCCGGCCTCAGCCGCCTGCATGCACGCCCACCCTGCGCCTTTCCACAGGATTTCTCGAAGACGGCCTGGATTCCTGTAATACTGGCAACACTCGAGCGACTTGGTATGTGGAAAGCCCGAAAATTTCACCGTCGGGTGCATTTGATGATCGATTGGGAAAAATTGATTTCTCTGGAAGGCCCCGCGGTTTGGTGGGCGGCGTATCGGCTGGTTCGTAACCAGGCCGATGCCGATGAATGCTTCCAGGAAACGTTTGTCGCGGCGCTCGCCGTTGCCGAGCGCGAGGCAGTGAAAAATTGGCCGGCACTGCTGCACCGCCTGGCAACGCACCGAGCGATCGATCATCTTCGCAAGCGTCTTCGCAGACGAAAGCGGGAGGAAGTCGCCGACATCGCGCTCGCGCCAGCGACCGATGCCGCACCTTCCGCTCATGCCGAGGCGGCCGAATTGGCTGCCGAATTGCGTTGGGCGCTGGCGCAGCTCCCGCCGCGCGAGGCCGAGGTGTTTTGTTTGCATGAGCTGGGCGATTGGACTTACGCGCAGATTGCTGACGAGCTGAGTACCACCGCCAACGCCATTGGCGTGTTGCTGCACCGCACGCGACACAAGTTGCGACAACTTCTCGATCGCCAAACCAGCTGCGCGGAGCGTGACACGACGAACCGTCGCCGCAGGAGCAAGCCCGATGTCTGATAATCACCAACCACTTCCCGACGATCCGGTGGACCGCGCCGTCGCAGCGACACGACAACTGCCGCTGCCGGCCGGGCCTTCTGCGGCCACCGTTTCGCGCACGCTCGCTTGCCTGCGGCAAGTACCGCCACAACCGCGGGCGAGCATTTTCCAGAAGGTCATTCGTATGCCAAGATCACTCAAAATCACGGCCGTGCTCACATCCGCGGCCACTTTGCTTCTCGTTTATGCCGTGCTGTCGAGCGTCACCGGCAGCAGCGCGCTGGCATTTGCCGATGTCATTGAGGTGCTCAACAAAGTTCGCAGCGCGAAATGGAAGACGACGTCCGAAGTGAAACTGCCCGATGGAAAGACGGTGAACACAACCGGCGTCGGCATGTTCCTCGCGCCTTCGCATGAGCGGATGGAAACAACCGCGATGGGCGTCACGACGATTCAGATTTCGGACGGTGCTAAAGACAAGCTCATCGGCCTTAGCCCCGCAACCAAGACCGTGCAGGTCTTCAACGTGAAGAACTTGCCCGCCGGGCGCGAAGGCCCGTTCGGCCGAATGTTCGAAGGCTTGCAGCACATCATTTCAAGCGCCAAAGCGGGTGGCTTGGGAAAGGTCGAGCGGCTCGATGGCAACTCGGTCGACGGTCACCCTGCCGAGGGCTTCCGCATGGAAGTCGGCGCAATGGAGGTCAAAATCTGGGCCGACCCGAAGAGCGGCGAGCCCGTGCGTGCCGAATACACTGGCCCCGGCGATTCCGCCACGCATGTCGTGATGTCCGACTTCGAAGTCGACATTGACTTGGATCCAGCTCTTTTCAGCATTGATGTGCCCGACGGCTACACGATCACGACGACGACCGATTTGGACATGTCGAAGAAACCGATCGTGTTCTTGGCGGACGCCCTGAAGATGATCGCCGATATCAACGACGGGGTTTTCCCACCCGAGATCCGCGGCAAAGACGGCATCGACGGCATCATGCAGCGATCGGCGGCAAAATTGATGACGCTCACACGCACGAGCGATGGAAACGGGACGGTCTTCTCGAGCGATGCCCCCACAAAACTCGGCGGTGCGTTCGGTATCTTGTTCGCCCTGTCGCCAGAAACGAACGACTGGCACTACGCCGGCAAAGACGTGAAGCTCAACACGCCCGATCGGCCGATCTTCTGGTATCGCAAAGCGAAAGATGCGAAGGTGTACGACGTGCTGTACGCCGATCTGAGCGTGAAAGAACTTCCGGCAGATCAACTGCCAAAAGTCGATGCGAAGTAAATTGTAGTAGGCACGCCGGGCCCCTTGGGGTGGTGCCTAACCGCTACTGCGACGGCACGTCGACACACTACGTGCCGTCGTGGCGTTTGCTGGCTTGCCTAATTGGGCGTGTGCCGAGTTGTTCGAAATCTCCTCTCCCGTTGATAGGCACGAATCCATCTAGCTCATAGCTAATTCGCAAACATACGATCAGCATTCCTCTGCGCTGACGCAAGCGACGGCACGCGGAGCATGCCTGCTACCACAGCGGGTTACCAAGCGGGGGATGCCTTTCGCCTTTTCAGGCGCCGCTTGGTACACTGGCGCGCATGTTAAACATACACGATCGCGTCGCAATGCTTCGCCTTCGATTCTGTCTGCGCAATCTGATTCGTCCTGCCGCCGGCCTTGCGTGCCTGGTGGCCGCCGCCCTGTTCTGCCGAACCGCGACTGCTGAAGAGGCGTCGTACCCCCATCTCGCCAAGCATGGCACGGCGACGCAACTCATCGTCGACGACAGGCCGCTGCTCATTCTTGGCGGCGAACTAGGCAACTCCGAAGCCAGCAGTGCTGAAGTATTGGAAACGATTTGGCCGCGGCTGGTCGAGCTGCATTTGAACACGGTGCTTGTGCCCGCGTATTGGGACCTTATCGAGCCGGCCGAGGGCAAGTTCGATTTCAAACTAGTCGATGCGGCGCTCGATGGAGCCCGCCGCCACAAGCTGCATGTCGTCTTCCTCTGGTTCGGCAGCTGGAAGAACAGCATGTCTTGCTATGCACCGGCCTGGGTAAAGTCCGATCCGGAGCGATTCCCGCGCAGTCAGACTCGCGACGGCCGCGGCATCGAAATCCTCTCGCCTTTCAGCGAAGAGAACGTCAAGACCGATGCCCGCGCCTTCGCCACGCTCATGCGGCACTTGCGTGAGGTCGATGGCGACAAGCACACAGCCGTCATGGTGCAGGTCGAGAACGAAATCGGCATGATTCCGGAAGCCCGTGACTGGTCGGCCGCGGCGACGAAGGCCTTCAATTCGCCGGTTCCGAACGAGCTAATGGTCGCGCTCGCCAAACGCAAGAGCGAGCTAACCCCCGAACTTCGCGAACAATGGTCGCACTCAAACTTCCGCGCGAAGGGAACTTGGCAGGAAGTGTTTGGCGAATGTCCCGCCGTCGAGGAAATCTTCATGGCCTGGCACTTCGCGCGCTACACAAATCGCGTTGCCGAAGCCGGCAAAGCGGAGTACCCGTTGCCGACGTTCGTGAACGCGGCGTTAGTGCGCCCCGGCTACGCACCAGGCAAGTACCCCAGTGCCGGCCCCCTGCCGCACCTCTTCGATATCTGGCGTGTTGCGGCGCCGTCGATTGACTTCCTCGCGCCGGACATCTACTTCCCCAACTTCGCCGAGTGGTGCCGCAAGTTCGCTCGCCCCGGCAACCCATTGTTTATCCCCGAAGCAAGCCGGGGCTCGCGCGCCGCCGGGTACGCCTTCTATGTTTTTGGCCAACACGACGCGATCGGCCTCAGCCCGTTCGCCATCGACCAGCTTGTAGAGACGCAACGCCAACCGCTCAGCAAGAGTTACGAACTACTAACCACACTCGCACCGCTGATTGCCGCGCATCAAGGCAACGGCGCCATGGCCGGCGTCGCGCCCGATGTACCATTCGACGGCAGCGAAGCACCCAAACAGCAGGTCGTAAGACTCGGCCACTACGTGCTGACCGCAACTTTCGAAAAACCTGCAACACCGTCCAACTTTCCCGGCCTCGACGCCGGGCAATCGGTGAGCGGCGGCCTCCTCATCAACACCGCGAAAGATGAATTCCTGATCGCCGGCACCGGCATCGTCGTAACCTTCGCCACCGAGTTGCCCGACGAAACCCGCGCCGGCCTCCTGAGCGTCGAAAAAGGCCGCCTTGACGGCCGGCAATTCATCGCCACGCAACCACTCGGCGGCGACGAAACCCACCAGGGCCGCCACGTCCGCATTCCACCCGGCGAGTTCAGCGTGCAGCGCGTGCGGCTGTATTGTTACGAATAGCGTTCGCCCGTAATGAATTTGCCCAGCCGGTAAGATATACTGGCTCGAATGCTCGCCAAGCTGCACACGTTTTCGCTCCTCGGTATCGACGCCCTTCCCGTCGAAGTGGAGGTCGATGTTTCGCCGGGCGCGATCCCCAAAACCATTCTCGTCGGTCTGCCTGAGCAAGCGGTCAAGGAAAGTACGCATCGCATCGAGCGAGCGATGGTCAACAGCGGCTTCGTGCGGCCAGCCGATCGTGTCGTCATCAACTTGGCGCCCGCTGAACTGCCCAAAAGCGCCGGCTCGTTCGATCTGCCGATCGCCGTCGGCATTCTCGCCGGCAGCGGCCAGTTCAAAAGCGAGGTGCTCGATCAATATGCGATTGTCGGCGAGCTCGCGCTCGATGGCACGACGCGCCCCGTCAAAGGTGCGCTCTCCATGGCAATGGCCGCGGCAGCTATCACGGGTTCGGGATGGCACGCCGTGAAAGGGCGTGGGAACGTGCCGAGTGACGCTGCGTCGTCCACGCCCTTCGCAACGCCTCAAGGCGCGTCGCCCCTGCGCGGCATCATCATCCCCAGTGCCAATGCCGGCGAAGCCGCCGTGGTCGAAGGCCTCGAAGTCATTGCCGTCGACAGCCTCGCCCAAACCATCGGTTTCCTCGCCGGCCAACTCGATATCGAGCCCACTCCCTCGCGCCTCAACCAGCTATTCCAGGAACTTTCCCATTACGAAGACGACTTCGCCGACGTCCGCGGCCAGGAAATGGCCAAACGCGCCGTCACGATCGCGGCCGCCGGTGGTCACAACCTCCTGATGGTCGGTCCGCCTGGCTCTGGCAAAACCATGTTGGCCAAACGCGTGCCAACGATCCTCCCTGTGCTATCGGCCGATGAATCGGTCGAAACCACTCGCATCTATAGCGCGGTCGGCCGCCTCGCCGCCGGTCAACCGCTGCTGGCCCGCCGGCCGTTCCGAGCACCACATCACACGATTTCCAACGCCGGTCTTGTCGGTGGTGGTTCCACGCCGGCGCCCGGCGAAATCAGCCTCGCCCACAACGGTGTGCTCTTTCTCGACGAACTTCCCGAGTTCAATCGCCAAACGCTCGAAGTACTGCGCCAGCCGCTCGAAGACGGCCACGTCACGATCAGCCGCGCACTCCATTCGACCACCTTTCCAGCGAGTTTTGTGCTGATCGCATCGCTCAACCCCTGCCCGTGTGGCTACCGCAACGATCCCCGCCGCGAATGCCATTGCACGATTCCTCAGATCGAGCGTTATATGGCGAAGATCAGCGGCCCGCTGCTCGATCGCATCGATATCCACATCGAAGTGCCGGCAGTGCCCTTCAAGGAGTTGAGTTCTTCGCACAATGGCACAACCAGCGCCGCGATGCGCGACCATGTGATGGCCGCCCGGGCCGTTCAGGAAGCCCGCTTCTTGAATTCCAAGACTCGCCAGAACGCTCAAATGACGACCCGTGAAATTCGCCAGCACTGCCAATTGAACGACGCCGGCACGAACTTGCTTCGCACGAGCATACACGAAATGGGCCTCTCGGCCCGCGCTCATGATAAAGTGCTGCGCGTGGCCCGCACGATTGCGGACCTCGATAATTCCGCCGAAATCCTCGCTGAACACGTCAGTGAAGCGGTGAATTACCGCATGCTCGATCGGCAATTCTGGAGTTGAACTTTCGCAATTCCACCAGCAAGCTGCTGCATTCGCAACACTCAGCCGCACGCTTACGACAAAGCACAGAAAACGCTGTTCCGCCTTCAACCCCGCTCTTGAACGGCGGACCCTTTTGAAGTTCGGCAGCTCGGCGATTACAATCGCCGCTCAGGCACAAACTTTGCTCCCCGCCACGCCGGGCAGCATTCGCGGACGGAGAAGGCCATGCACATTCCAGCAAAAACGGCGCTCATACTCTCGCTGCTTGCCATAACATTCCTGCCGGACGATGCGCTCGCCGCCATCTCCGGCACCACGCGCGTCGCTTCCGGACTGTCAGCGCCCTTGTTCGCCACACACGCCCCCGGCGATCCCAACCATTTGTTCGTCCTCGAGCAGGCTGGCAATATCAAGGTCGTCGACCTCACGACCCGTTCCGTTCTCACGACGCCGTTCCTCAACATTCCCGACACCGATCCCGAAGGTGAAGGCGGCCTCCTCGGCCTGGCATTTCATCCCGATTACAACGTCCCCGGCAGCGCCGGCTTCGGCAAGTTCTACGTATATGTAACGGTCGACAACGGCGGCCTGCCGGTGCCCGGCGGCAGTGCGGCAACCGCCACCTCGCCTTTTTCGACGTTTATCCGTCAGTACTCCGTGTCGACGGCCAACCCGCTCGTCGCCAGCCCGACGCCGACGACAATCATGACCTTTCCGCGGCCGCAGAACAATCATGTCGGCGGCTGGATCGGCTTCAGCCCGAAAGACAAATACCTCTACATCAACTCCGGCGACGGCGGCAACGGCAACGACTCCGCCCCCGGTCATTTCGAACCCGGTGGCAACGCCCAAACCATCACCAACAACCTGCTCGGCAAACAACTCCGTATCGACGTCAACAGCGACGCGTTCCCCACCGACGCCAACCGTAATTACGCGATCCCGACTTCAAATCCGTTCGCCGCCACTACCGGCGACGATGAAATCTGGTCGTACGGCCTGCGTAACCCGTTCCGCGCTAGCTTCGATCGCGATACCGGCAACATGTGGATCGGCGACGTCGGCCAAGGAGCCCGCGAAGAGATCGACGTCGAATCGGCCAACCGCGCCGGTGTTTCCAACTTTGGCTGGCGCTTGCGGGAAGGCAACATTCAAACGCCAACGGCAGGCATAGGCGGCGCAATCCCCACCAACTACGTGGCGCCGGTATACGACTACACACACGGCAGCGGAACGATGCAAGGCAACGCCGTCATTGGCGGCTTTGTCTATCGCGGCCCAGACCCCAGTGTCACCAATACCTACCTCTTTGCCGATGAAACCAGCAGCCATTTTTGGCGCATGAACACGTCGACATTCGCCGTCACGAACATCGATAGTTCGCTTACGCCGAATACGGGCTCGCTCGGCGGCCCGGCCTCGTTCGCCGAAGACTTATACGGCAACTTATATATCGTCGCTTATGGCACGGGCAGTGTGTTCCGAATCAACACCACGCAATTGCTCACCGGCGATTACAACGCGAATGGCGCCGTCGATGCCGCCGACTACGTGCTCTGGCGCAACACGCTGGGCTCAACCACCAGCCTGGCGGCCGACGGCGATCGCAACGGCACTGTCGACAACGCCGACTACGATGTGTGGCGCGCCAACTTTGGCGCCTCGGTACACACATCAATACCCGGCGCCGCCGCCGGCGTACCCGAGCCAGCCGCCGTCGCACTTGCCGCTCTCGCCGTGACGCTAAGTAGTTCATTACGGTGGCGACGTTAGCTGCGATCGGTCTTCTTCTCACGCGTATGGGTGCGTAGAATAATTGCAGTCAATCCTCCTGCTCTTGTGCCCGCGCCGATTACCTGGGCTTACGGCGCTCGTTGATGAGTCAATCGAAAATCCGGCGGCAAATCGCTTGGGAAGCCGCCCGCTTGATGTATTCCCGTCAGGAAACCGAATACTTCACCGCCAAACAGAAGGCCGCCCGACAAATCTGCAAAGCCTGGGTCAAACCGGCCGATCTCCCCAGCAACGTCGAGATCCGCGACCAGATCCAGCTGCTCGCCCGCCTGTTTGAAGGGACCGCCCGCGCCGATAACCTTCTCGCCATGCGCCTCGCCGCGCTCGCGATGATGCGCCGCCTCGCGCCATTCCGGCCGCGGCTCATCGGCAGTGTGCTCACCGGGCACATTCGCCAGGGCTCCGATATCGACCTGCACGTCTTCTCCGACACGGCCGAGGCCATCACACACCTGCTTGATCAAGACGGACTGCAATATGTCGTCGAACGCAAGCAAGTCCGCAAACACGGCCAGGAGCGCGTCTTCACGCACATTCATCTCGTCGACAACTTCCCGTTCGAGCTCACCATGTATGCGGCCGACCAGGCACACTACGTCTTCAAAAGTTCCATCACGGGCAAAGCCATCGAACGGGCAAGCATTGCAGAACTCGAACAGTTCCTAGCACGCGAATACCCCGAACTCGACCTGGCGGCCGCCGCCGAGGAAGCCGAAAATCAGGTCGACCGCTTTCAACTATTCGAGTCGCTGCTGCTGCCTCTCGAAAACGTAAAGCAATCGCTCAGATATCATCCGGAAGGCGACGCGCTTTATCACAGCCTGCAAGTATTCGACCACGCGCGCGACAACCTCGCCTATGATGAAGAGTTCCTCACGGCCGCGCTGCTACACGATATCGGCAAGGCTATCGACCCCGCCAACCACGAAGCTGCCGCGCTCGAGGCCCTCGATGGCTTCATCACCGACCGCACGGCCTGGCTGATCGAGCATCACATGCTCGCCCATCAACTCGCCGACGGCACGCTCGGCGCCCGCGCCCGCCGCCGGCTCGAACAATCCGAGCACTACGACGACCTCGTCCTGCTCGGCCACTGCGACCGCGCCGGCCGCCAAGTTGGTGTCGAAGCCCCAGAGCTTGAAGAAGCCCTCGACTACTTGCGCGAAGTGGGGCGGATGTTTGGATAGCATTTGGTTGGCGCGCCGACCGAAAGGCTACTCACGATCTTCCCAATATGCGGGCTTTCGACTTGAATGCGCGACGGCAATCACAAATACGCGATCCGGAAGCGTGCGGTAGACAACGCTGTATGGAAATCGCCGGACGACCGCGAAGTGGTGCACGTCGTCGTACTTGGCGAACATGCCGGGTTCGGCAAGTACTTTGCTGAGAACGGCTGCCACCTGCGTTTCGAAGTTCCTCGCCGCGTTCGGGCTTCTGTCCCAATACCAGCGTATAGCGTCCAGATACTCCGCTTCGGCTTCGGGATGAAACAGCAGCTCAACCACGCTGCTGCTCCTGGCCGCGCCGCTTTACTTCCGACCACGGCACACCAATAACGTCGCCGGTGAGCAATTCCTGGCTGCGTCGTTCGATGACAGGGCGCCACGCTTCGTCAAATGGCGGCCGATCTTCGGGTCTTAGTGACGCCAACACCGCTTCCACAAGCTCAAGCCGCTCCCCATCTGGCAGAGCCAAAGCTGAATCAATGAATTGGTCGATGTTGGGATTCATTAGTTGCTCGCAGATAGATCAATGGACAAAGCCAATACTCCACTCACTTCGCCCGCCGCGGCCAGCTTGAGCTCTCCATCTCCAACAGCCGCCGCTTCATCTTGAGGCCCTCCGGCGCCGAATAGCCGCCCAGCGCCCCGCCAGCCGCTAGCACGCGATGGCACGGCACGATCAGCGGGTAACGATTTTTGGCCATGACGCTTCCCACCGCCCGCGCCGCCCCCGACGAGCCGCACTCGATCGCCAGCTCGCCGTACGTGCGGCTCTGGCCCCAGGTGATCCGCCGGCAAGCGGCCGCGACCTTCCGACCGAATGGCGTCAAATGATCCTGCGCCACCGGCACGTTGGCAAACTCCACCGGCTCGCCGATCGCGAACCGCTCCAGCCGGTCGATCAAATCGGCCACCCAAGCCGGCAATTCGTCTGCTTGATTTTCCACGTCGAACCGGCAAAATGCCTCAGGCAGCCCCGGCGTACATGCGATCACGAGTTCGGCCGCACGCCGCGACGCATGCCCGAACGAATTGCCGACGAGCACATCGTCGCGCCACGCTACGGCCATCCAACCCAGCTCCGTCAAAAACGAGGCGATGCACGTGCGATCAGCAGCGTGGTCGAATTCGTTGGTCCCTGTCGATTCTGCCGAAGTTTGGTCGGCCCGGATCGTCGTCGTCAGCATGAAATCGCCCTCCTGGAAGAATGGTGCGGCAACGGCCAAAGCTTTGACAGCGCCGACGCCGTCATTTTATACTTGAGCCAGACGGCGTCGAGGGTGGAGCGCCCGTATTATTGTTTCGCAGCCATCTCCTCGAGGAATGACGCATCCGATGAGTTCCTATCATGCCCTTGCTGACGATTATTACGTAAGCATGAACCTGAGCACCGAAATGGAGCTAACGGGCAATCGCGAAGCGATCCTCCACTACTTCGAACAGATGCAGAAGAAGTTCCCCGACATGCGGAACTTCTACGCCCGCGACAAAGGCGACTTCGTGCTGGAAGCCGACAAGGACCGCGGCAGCTACCGCTGGTGCTCGGTCGAAGCCCGCCGCATCTGCAGCGGCTTCGTGAACCCCGACTCGTTCGACATCGCCGTCGCACAACACCGCCACGTGCTGGAGCTCGCGCCGTACGGCCTCACGCTCAGCCGGCTCGATTGCGAAGCGATCGACCTCATGATGGGCTTTGATTTCACGTACCGCGGCAACCAGAACCAACTAATCGCCGAAGCGCTCGGCGTGTGCCCCGCCTTCGAAAAGCTCTCGTCGATGAGCGGCACGTCGTTCATCAGCAATGAACCAGCGCTCACCTTCGCGCTCGACGACGACTGCCGCACGCAATGCCGCGTGAATGTCGAAACGCGCACGAACGCCTACCAGATTCGCACCGGCGAGTTCCAAGACGAGCAGGTCAGCGTGTACGTAACGGCTCGCCAATACGGCAGCCTCGCGCCCGACACATCCTACATCGAAGTAATCGACCGCTTGGCGCGCATCTGCCGCGAGGTAGTCGATGGCTACGTCGTCGACGGCGTCCTCCAACCCCTCGCCCGCGCCATCGCACTAGAGTAACCAGTGTTAGCCAAGCCCCTGCGCGGGGTGCCTGGGGTCGAGCGCAGCGAGCCCTCAGTGAACTGCCACCAACCTTGGTGACACACTGAGCACTTGCGCGGGGTGCCTGGGGTCGAGCCGTAGGCGAGCCCCCAGCGAACCGCCACTAATCTTGGTGACACACTGAGCGCGGGTTGCCTGGGATCGAGCCGCAGGCGAGCCCCCAGTGAACTACCACTAACCTTGGTGACACACCAAGCACTTGCGCGGGGTGCCTGGGGTCGAGCCGCAGGCGAGCCCCCAGCGAACTGCCACTAACGTTGGTGACACACTGAGCGCGGCTTGCCTGGGTCGAGCCGCAGGCGAGCCCCCAGCGAACCGCCACTAACGTTGGTGACGCACTGAGCGCGGGGTGCCTGGGGTCGAGCCGTAGGCGAGCCCCCAGCGAACTGCCACTAACCTTGGTGACACACTGAGCGGGGTGCCTGGGGTCGAGCCGTAGGCGAGCCCCCAACGAACCGCCACCAACCTTGGTGACACACGCGCGGGGTGCCTGGGGTCGAGCCGCAGGCGAGCCCCCAGCGAACTGCCACCAACCACTGCCGCACACGAAGCACGGCACGACTACTTCGCGCCGGACTTTCCTTCGTCACCCACCTTCGCCGCGTCATTCTTTAACTTCGCGGCATTCGCCGCCTTCCGTGCCTCCCGCTTCTTCTTCGCCGCCTCCGCTTTCGCCAATACCTCTCCAGCCAGATCCTTGCCCGCGAGCAACGCCTCCACCTCATTGCCGAGTTCCGTCGCCGTATCCGGCCCAAAGCCCACGTGCACGACCTGCACCTTGCCGTCTTTGCCAATCAAGAGCGTCTGCGGAATCCCGCGCACGCCGTACGAACTCCCAATCTCGCCCTTCTGGTCGAGGGCCACCGGCGGCGACAGCTTGCTTTCATTCAAAAACTGTTTGATCGCATCCGGCTCCTCGCCCGCGTTCACGGCGTAGAAGACGAGTCCCTTCTCCTTATATTTATTCGCCACTTCATCAACCAGCGGCATCGCGGCCACGCACGGACCACACCACGTGGCCCAGAAGTCGAGCAACACCACGTTCTTGCCAAGATACTTCTTCAATTCGACCGGCTTGCCCTCCAAATCCGTCGTCGTGAAGGGTGGAGCCGCCTGGCCCAGCAGTGCGTGCGGTGGTTCCTCGGGAATCACCGAATCGGCTTCTTGCGCATCGCCCGGCGGCGTGAATGTGAAGTCGTCCGGCGTAAACTTCGGGGCCACGTTCCAATCCGAAAGCGTGACCGTGAAATCAAACTTCAGTTGCCCTGCTCCCTCTTCGGCCATCTGCTTCGTTAAATCCGGCTTCACCTTGAGCGGCACCGGCCGCTCGCCGGCTTCGATCCACACTTCCCAATCAAAATCCTTCCGCACAAATTGCAGATGATGGCACTCTACGTCGCCCACCTTCTCCTGGCCCAAATATTTCGACTCCGTAACCTCGCTCATCAAGTTCTTATAGAACTCCTCCGGATTCGACGGCACGAGCGCCCCCGCCATGCCGATCATCGTCAGCGAAACCGGCTGACCGATCTCGGTCATCTCCGCGTACGTTGCCGGCACCTCCTTCACGGCGTAGAGCTTCGTCATCGGCAGGTACTGCGTTAGTTGCTTGCCGTCGCTCACCACCGTGAGCCCCATGGCCCCGTCGTCGACAATCATCGCTAGCTTGTTGGGCCGCTCCAGCCGAATCGTCATCTTCGTGTTGACTTTCTCATCCTGACCGTTCGACGTAACGTTGATCATCGACTCGGCCTTACAAGAAAATGCCGGCAGTTTGCCGAGATAGTCCGCCATCTGCCGCAGCACCTTCTCTGCCTGCTCGGACTTCCCGTTCCCGCCCGCCTGCGCTGCCTCCTTCGCTTGTCCCAGCACTGGCGCCGTCGCGACGACACATACAAACGCGGCAAACAACAACACGACGGCGACATTTCGCATGATGCGTTCCCCAGTTACAAAAGTTCGATTCACCAAATCAGCAGCACTTGCCGCCACAACGTCGCTGAATTCGCAAAAATTCAGTTCCGAGGAGCGTGCCTTGATATCGGAAACATGAAGCAGCAGATATCAGACATTTCAGACTCTCTGCTCCACGCTCCCTGCTCCACGCTCCCTGCTCCACGCTCCCTGCTCCACGCTCCCTGCTCCACGCTCCCTGCTCCCCGCTACCCAATCAACCGCTGCACACTCTCAATCAGCCGGTCCATCGGAAATGGCTTCCGAATGTAATCATCCACGCCGAGCATCTCGGCGTACGCCTTATGCCGGGTGCCTTCGTTAGCCGTGATCATGATCACGCGCATCGGCGTTTCGCGCGTGCGGCGCATCTTCTCGAGCACCAAAAACCCGCTCCGCTTCGGCATCATCATATCGAGAATCACAAGGTCCGGGTTCTCGCGTTCCGACAATGCCAAGCCTTGGTTGCCGTCGCGGGCCACCAGCACGTTGTAGCCGTTCGCTTCCAGGGCCAGCCGCAGGGATTCGATAATTTCCGCATCGTCATCGACCAATAGAATCCGTTTGCCCGACTTCGGTTCGCTATCTTTTGCCATGTGCTTTTTCTAGGTGGTGGCTTAAAAATTGAATGACGATTAGGATCATTCGTCACGCCGCGGCGTGATATAGATATCTGGGCACGCCCGTCGCGTGCAACCCATAATCGTTACCGATCAAACCGAGATTTGCAACCGCACCCGCCGCGATGTCATCGACCACCGAGAAACAAGCCAAACCCGCTACGCCCCGCCTCCCGATTATCCCGGCGCCCGCCCTGCCCTATCGCCCGCGCGACCCCAAACGCTTTCGCCCTGGCATCGCACTCATCGGCTGCGGCGGCATCACGAAGTGGCACCTCCGCGCGTACAAAGAAGCGAACTACCGCGTCGTCGCGCTGTGCGACATGCTGCTCGAACGCGCACAACAACGTCGCGACGAGTTCTTCCCCGATGCCACCGCGACCGACAGCATCCACGAAGTGCTCTCGCGCGACGATGTCGAAGTGATCGATATCACGACGCACCCGCCCGAGCGTCCGCCGCTGATCGAAGCCGCACTACGTGCCCGCAAACACGTGCTCAGCCAAAAGCCGTTCGTCCTCGATCTCGATGTCGGCCAGCGGCTCGCCGACCTTGCCGACGAAATGGGCGTCCGCCTCGCCGTGAATCAAAATGCCCGCTGGGCGCCGCATTTCAGCTACATTCGCGAAGCCGTCCGCGCCGGCCTGCTCGGCTCGATCGACGCCGTTCACTGCGATGTGCACTGGGACCACAGTTGGGTGAAAGGCACGCCGTTCGAATCGGTCCGCCACCTTATTTTGTACGACTTCGGCATCCACTGGTTCGACTTCGTGCAAACCATTATGCAGAGCGCCCAGCCCCGGCGCATCTTCGCCTCGATGGCCCGCTCCGCGACGCAACAAATCCAACCCGCGCTGCTCGCGCAAACGATCATCGAATACGAATCGACACAAGTGACGCTGATCTTCGACGGCGCCACACGCTTCGACCACATGGACCGCACGTTCCTCGTCGGCAGCGAAGGCGCGATCCGCAGCGTCGGCCCCAGCACCGAACATCAGCGAGTCGAACTCACCACCGCCTCCGGCATCGCGCGACCACGACTCAAAGGCGCGTGGTTTCCCGACGGTTTCCACGGCACGATGGCCGAGCTCCTCTCGGCCATTGCCGAAGGCCGCGAACCCTCGCACAACGCGCGAAACAACCTGGCGAGCCTCGCCCTCTGCTACGCCGCCGTCGCCAGCGCCGAACGCGGCGAAGCCGTGAAACCCGGCACGATCCGCAAACTGCCCACCGATGTGTGATGGTCGGACGGCAATTCTGCAAGCGGTCGCAACGAGGGCGGTTCACCGCCCTTCCTCGCGCCAGCGATATTAGGCCCGTCGTTTACGACGGGTTCTGGTCCAGCCGTTGATGGTTTTTAGCCCCGTTCACGGGCTTTTCGCTGCCAAGGCTTCGGCCCACGACCACTATCCCGATGACGCCTCGCTTGAACTCGTCGGCACCTTCACCGACATCAACAATGCCCCCCCTACTATCACCGCAACCAGCGCCGCCGCATGCCACATCGGGGGCAAATGCGACGCCTCCGCAAAATCCCACCCCCGCGCCATCAACTCATCGCGATAGCAACTGATCGTGAGCAAAAACCCGTTGTGCAACACGTGCAACACAATCCCCGGCCAAATACTGCCCGACCGCAACCGCACGAACCCGAGCACCAGCCCCAAGAATGTGCTCGGCATCAACCGCCCCGCCGTCAGCACTTCGTGAAACACGCCGAACAATAGCGCCGAAATCACCACGGCCCACACGCCGTTCATCCGCGCCCGCAGCGCCCCAAACACAAACCCGCGGAAACAAAATTCCTCGCACACGGCTGGCACAACCGCCATCGTCACCAATATCAGCCACAACGGCTGCGCGCGGAATTGGTCGACAATCGATTCCACGGCAACAAACTTCGCCGCATCGATTGATGTCATTCCCAGCGTCGCACTCAGCAGATAAATCTCGTGCGCCGCCGGCCATAGCGACAACCCCAGTATGGCCGCCCCCACAAACGCCAGCCAACTCGCCACGTTCAATCCCAAGCCGCTCTTCTTCACGCGGGCAACCGTCGCAATTGCCAGCGGTATGCCGCCAAACACGGCCGCCGTGATGATCGCAATCACCGCCAGCCGCCGATCCATCAACAACTCCGGCGACCGCGCCAAGTTGTTCGCGAGCACGAAATATGCTGGAAACATCAGCGCCAATCCGAGCATCGCCGCGGGCAGCGTCACCGCTTGCTGCGGCTCGCTCGGTCGCCGCACCAAATCGGACCAAGTCGCCGGGCTACCATACAAAATGGCATCCGTGCCAAAGATGCGAGCCGCCAGCGCGATCGCGGCGCCAATATAGAATACCGTGGAACAAACCGCCGCCGCCGCGAGCGCTGGTTTCACGCTCCCCTCCAACAGGTCGCGCGTGAGCATCACAATGTTGATCAGTGGCGTCACCGCCATCCAGCCGGCGAACTCCAAGCTCGGAATCAAACACACAATCCCCGGCACGAGGCACATCAGCATCAGCGGAATGATGTACGCCTGCGCCTCTTTGAAACTGCGGGCATAACTCGTGAGCGCCAGCAGGATGGCCGAAAAAAACGCCGCAAACAGCGCGAGCAAGAGCAGCACTTCCAGCACGAGGCCGAACGTCATGCCGCCGCCGAACAAACTCGCCGCCAGCCCGGTGCTGTGCGCCGTGATCGTCATCCCGGTGAGATTCACCACGGCAGTCAACAGCGCGACGACAAGCACCGCCACATACTTGGCCAGCAACAATCCCAGCCGCGGCACCGGCGCCGCAATCAGCGTCTCCAACGTGCCGCGCTCGCGTTCGCCAGCCGTGAGATCGATCGCCGGGTACACGGCCCCTGTCACGGTCATGAGCACCAAAATCAGCGGGATGAGCGCCGCCAGCGAGAACGTCGGCGCTCCCGAAAAATTGATCGGCTGCCGCTCCGTCGCCGCCGGCAACGCTGCGGCAACTCCCAATTCCTTCAACTGCTGATCCAACCCAACTCGATTAAACGCGTGCAACCGCGACTCGACGAAGTGCAACGCCGCTTCGCTTGTCGGCGACCCGGCACGATAGATTAACTCCCATACCAGCGGCGTCTGCAGTCCCTTCTTGTCTTCACTCGTCCGCTCGCGCCGATGCACCACCGCCAAATGCAGCGACGAATCCGCCACATGCCGATCCAAGTTCTCGTCCGGGTACGCAACGATCGTAACCTCCGGCTCCTTCAGCGGCTCGCCTCTGCGCCGCAGCATCGCCCGCGCCTTCGCCGCCGGATCTTTCGCCGACTCGTCAATCTTCTCCTGCGGGTGCCGCTCTCGCTCCGACATGCCCGACTCGCCCATCTGCAACTGCTGCAACAGCAACTTCTGACCGAGCACCGAGTCGACGCCAATTACGTACGACGGCTCTTCCGTCGGTGCTAGCGATGTGAACAAAAACCGCTGAAACACGACCGCCAACAGCGGGTAAATCAACAGCGGCATCACCACCAGCGTGACGATCGTCCGCCGATCGCGCAGAATCTCGCGCAGCTCCTTCAGCACCAGCCGCCACAAGCGGCCCGCCTGCCGCCGGTTCACCGCCATGCGAACGGCACGCTCTTCAAGCTGCGCGGAATCTTCGCTCATACTAGCTCGCAGCATGCACCGGTTTAAAGAAACTTCGAAACATGTCCACCAGCGTCGCACAACCGGTCGCCTCGCGCAACTCCGCGAGCGTACCCTCCAGCCGCAGCGTGCCTTGATGCAATAGCCCGAAGCGATCGCACAATCTCTCCGCCTCATCGAGTCGGTGCGTGCTCACGATCACCGCCTTGCCTTCATCGCGCAGTGCCCGCACGTAGTCGATCACAACCTGGCTCCCCAACACGTCGAGCCCACGTGTGGGCTCATCGAGCAGCACGACCGGCGGCGCGTGAATCAGCGCTCGCGCGAGCGTCACCCGCTGCTTCTGCCCAGTGCTCAGCAGCGCGCATCGCCGGCTCAACAATGGCGTGAGCCCGAACAACTCCGCCAGCATTCGCAAGTTTTCGTTCGCCTCCCGTGGCGTAAGCCCATATAAATCGGCGAAAAATAGCAGCATCTCCCGCACAGTGAGCCACGGATATACGCCATCATTCGCAGAGACAAGCCCGACATGCGCCTTCACGACGTCCGGCGATTCCGTCGTGCGAAACCCGGCCACCTCGGCGTAACCGCTATCGGGCCGCAACAGCCCCACGATCATTCGAATCGTCGTCGTTTTGCCCGCGCCGTTCGGCCCCAGCAGCCCATACACCTCACCCGCGCGAACTACGAACGACAACCGGTCGACAGCCAATATCGACTGCCCACCGGCAAGGAACCGCTTCGTAAGTTCGTGAATCGTTATCATTCAGTTCGTAGCAGTCGCTACGTGGTGCCCGCGCCGCCATGGGGTGGCTGGGGTCGAGCCGCAGGCGAGCCCCCAGTGGGCCGCCGTCAACCGCAACGCACTGGGGGCTCGCACGGTGCCTGGGGCAGAGGCTCGGCGATGCCCCAGTGCATCACCACGTGCACAACCATTCCATCAAGCAGCCAGCCAGCAGCCCCCCACTCCCTGCAAATTGCAGCCCAACACCCAACCCAGTATTCTGAGCGTATCGGTCAACCTCCCTCCCGTCCACGCATCGACGGAAATAACCATGGCCGACCACGCCGGCTGCAAGCAATTTCACTCAACCAAGCAGGCAATTCCATGACGACTCTCACCGCCCTCGCTCTTTGGAGTACGCTCCTGATGACTCAAGCAGATGACAAGCTCAAAGTCGAACCCGGCAAGCAACTCCACGAATCCGTCACGGTCCACGTAGGCGATAAGGAACCAACTGACGTCACCGTCCGCTTCCTTCTCTTCGTGCCTAAAGACTACAAAGCCGACGGCAAAAAATGGCCGCTCATGCTCTTCCTGCACGGGCGCGGTGAATGCGGCAGCGACCTCGATCACGTGAAGCTCCACGGCCCGCCGAAAATCGTCGAGTCGAAGCCCGACTTTCCGTTCATCGTGATCTCGCCGCAATGTCCCGAACCAGGTGAAGGCCTGAAAGGCGTTCGCGCAGCGTGGGAACCCGAGCAACTCATCCAGCTCATCGACCATGTCGCGGGCGAACTGAACGTCGACAAAGACCGTATCTACATCACCGGCCTCAGCATGGGCGGCTTCGGCACCTGGCGATTCACGGCCACGTATCCCGAACGCGTCGCGGCCGCTGTTCCCATCTGCGGCGGCGGTGACCCCGAGAAGTGGGCCAAGTCCCTCGCGAAAGTTCCCATCTGGGCCTTCCACGGCGCGAAAGACGACGTCGTGCCGCCGGCTCTCTCAGAAAAAATGGTCGAAGCCATCCAAGGCGAACACGGCGACGTGAAGCTCACCATCTACCCCGATGCCAACCACAACTCTTGGGAAGCGACCTACAACAACCCCAAACTCTACGACTGGCTGCTCGAACATAAGCTGAAGAAGTAAATGTAGCAGGCACGCTCCGCGTGACGTCGCGAGCAGTAGAGTCAAGCTCTCAATTCGTCGTGCGACTCCATTCTGTTCGCACCTCAGTTACGCCACGCGGAGCGTGCCTACAACAAAAAAGCGAGCGGCGTTCACACGCCGCTCGCCTCGCTTTCACTCGCTCCTCGATCCTCACCCCTCGCGCCTACTTCAGCACCTTCGCCGTCACGCCCTCCCAATCATCCGTCCGAAACGGCGTCAGCGGCAACAGCTCCATGCTGTACACATTGCACTCGGGATTATCGGCCCACGCATAACGCACCGCGACCGGGTCCTTCACATCGTCGCACGTTAGCTCGATGCGATCACGGTCGACGATCTTCGCATCGGCCCAATACCACTTCTTGTCGTCACCCGCCACCGCGAAGCCGACGACCTCTTTCTCATCGCGCGACCGCAATCCGCCGCCGACATCCTTAAACTTCACGGTCACCTTGCCGTCCTTCACTTCCATCGAATCGTACCGCGGGCTCTGGTATTCAAACTTCTTGCCGTAGTCCTTCGCGAGCGCCCACCGCGCCAGCCGCCGACCGACCTCGACCTTATTTCGCGGGTGAATATCCGCCGCCTCGCCGATGTCGATGATGACCGCCTGCCCCGCGTTCGGCAACTTTTCCTGCGTCATCGTCTGCGCTTCGCGCAATTCCGCCCAAGCACTCTCGCGCGGCTTCTCTTTGCGATCCATGAAGTTCGCTAATTGCACCCAGTAGAACGGGAAGTCGCCCTCTTTCCAATTCTCACGCCACGTCTTGATCATCAGCGGAAACATTTCGCGATATTGGTATGCCCGGGCCGCATTCGATTCCCCCTGATACCAAATCGCCCCGCGGATCGCATACGGCATCACCGGCTCCACGCGCGCATGATACAAGTTCGCAGGCCGATGATTGCCGACGGCGCCGTCGTCTTCCTTGCCCCGCTTTGGCCGCTCCGGCGGACGCTTTCCTTCCTTCCGCGCCGCGGCCGCCTGCTTGCGCCACTCGGCTCGCTCCGCGGCCCATTTCGCATCGTCGAAGTTCTTCGTCTGCTCGTCCCATTGCTTCACCATCTCGTCGTACAGCGGATTGCCTGCGAGCTTCTCGCGCGGAATCCAGGCCTCGCACGCCGAACCGCCCCACGAATCATCAATGAGCCCGATCGGCACATCCAACTGCTCATGCAGCTCGCGGCCAAAAAAATAGCCAACTGCCGAAAAGTCACCCAACGAATCCGGCGCGCACACCTTCCAAGCGCCGTCGAAATCCTCCACTGCCGTCTGGCTGCCCGGCTCCTTCACTCGCACCAACCGAATCTGCGGGTGATCGGCGGCCGCCATTTCGAGGTCGGCATTTGTCGACGCACTCACGGGCCATTCCATATTCGACTGCCCCGAGCACAGCCATACTTCACCGACTAGTAAATCCTTCACCTCCACCCGGCTGTCCTTGCCTTCCACAACCAACGTCAACGGATCGCCGACCTTCAGCGGTTCGAGCGTAACTTGCCAATTACCTTTGTCGTCGGCCTTCGTCTTCTGCGTTTGCCCGGCAATCGCCACATGCACCTCTTCGCCCGGCTCCGCCCACCCCCACACCGGCACCTTCATATCACGCTGCAGCACCGCATGATCGGTGAACATCGCCGGCAGCTTCACCTCCGCCTGCACTGCCGTAACCAACAGCGCGGCCGTCGCCAGTGCAAACGCAGCCACAACGAACCGAGAAACCCGAACGCCCATAGAAGTCTTCATGGATTCCGCCTCAAGGTGGGGTTAAGAAATAACCGGTGCGAACGGGCCTATAATAATCTCGCGCCGACCAGCATGGAATCCAACAATGTAGCAGGCACACTCCGTGTGCCGTGGCAGAAGAGCCGGAGAAAACTCGATACCCCGTGCAAATTTGAATGCTGAACGTCGCCGCAGCAATGGCACGCGGAGCGTGCCTGCTACACAACGCGCTGCAAACTGCCAGCCGCGTTCTCAGCGAGCGCCTTTTGATGTGGCAGTTCCACGTCGATGTCGTCGAGCCGGGTAAACGCGTCCACCAACTTTCGCCGCAACTTGAGCTTCTCGCTCCAGCGCCACTCTTCGTAAGCTTCCGAAAAGGCTCTTTCTGTCGTTGCTCCCCAAACGACATCGAACATGTCGCAATAGATCGCCGAACGTTCTGCCGCAGAGAGATTCTTTACCCAGCGATTTTCCTCGGCCTGAATCGCGGCTTCCTACTTCTTCCAATCCTGGCGCGGCGCATCGAGCATAAGTCAATTATAGCATGGTGACTGCGAGGCAACTCACTCCGCCCGCCAGTCCGCCAACTGCATCTCCACCGTGTGCCGCCCGCGGAAGCTGTTAATCACGGGCTTGAATGCCACCGCGAGCGGCCCATGCGCTTCGCACAACTCGCTCTCCCAATCGGCCCCACCGAACGCGACGCCGCGCATCGCCACGCCGTGCTGTTCAAATCGTAGCGCCAAATGCCGGCCCGTTGAACCAATCCGCTTCGGCGGCTCCGCAAGTCGCACGTTCGTCGTGCACAACACCGGCCGCTCGTTGCCGTGGCCAAACGGCGCGAGGCTCTCAATCTGCTTGACGGTCTGATGCGTTAGTGCCGCGAGCGGCGTCTCGGCATCAACAAACAACTCAGCCACTCGCTCATCCTGCGAAATCGCCTGCTCCGCATACTCGCAAAACGCTCGCCGAAACGGCTCGACTGCCGCCTCATGAATCGTCAGGCCCGCTGCCGCCTCGTGCCCGCCGTGCCCCAGCAAGTGCTGCCCGCACGCCGCGAGTGCCGCATGCAGATTGAACCCCGCCACGCTGCGGCCCGAACCCATCCCGGGCTTCGCGCCGAGTTCATCCAGCGAGATGAGCACCGTCGGCCGATGATATTGCTCCGCCAATCGCCCTGCCACGATCCCAATCACTCCCGGATGCCATCCGCGCCCCGCCAGCACCAACGCCGGCGCTTCGCGCGGATCGCAAATCTCCTCCGCGTGCTTGTGGGCCGCGCGATACACGCTCCGCTCCAGCGTCTGCCGCTGATCGTTGAGCCCGTGAATGAATTCGGCCAGCTTCGTCGCCCGCTCCTGGCTCTCGGTCGTGAGCAGTTCAATCGCCAGCGGCGCCTGCCCCAACCGTCCCGCTGCATTGAGCCGGGGCCCAATCGTAAAGCCAATGTCCTCGCAGCAGAGGCAAGGATTTTTGGCCAGGCCGGTCACCTGCTCGAGCGCGAGCAATCCCGGTGTCGGGTAATGCCGCAGACAATTGAGCCCATGCCGCACCAGAATGCGATTCTCATCGACCAGCGGAACCACATCGGCGACCGTCCCAATCGCCGCCAACCCCACAGCCCGCATCAGGAACGTCCGCATCGCCTCACCGACGCGCTTCGCCGCGCTCGCCCGCTGACACAACGCCCATGCCACCTTGAGCGCCACCGCCGCTCCGCACAATCCCGGAAATGGATACGACGACCCCGCGAGCCCCGGATGCACAATCGCCGCCGCGCAGGGCAGGCTCTCTGAAACGGCCGACTGCGAACCTTCACAAGCACTAACCAGTCGCGGCCGATGATGATCGGTGACAATCAGCGTCAGCCCGAGGTCCCGCGCGAGCTCAGCCTCCGTCACGCTCGAGATGCCGCAATCCACCGTGACGACCACATCGCCGCCTTGTGCAGCAATCGTGCGAATCGCTTCGCAATTGAGGCCGTAGCCTTCGTCGATGCGATTCGGAATGTAGTAGTCCGCCTTCGCCCCCAACAGCCGCAGGCATAAGAGCAGGATCGATGTCGCCGTCATCCCGTCGGCATCGTAGTCACCATACACGGTGATTCGCCGCCCCGCCTTCACCGCGTCGTGCAGCAGTTCGGCCGCGCGCAGTGCCCCGGGCAACTCGTCTGGATCGCGCAGGCCGCTGAGCTTCACATCGAGAAATTGCCGCGCGCCATCGGCGTCGCAAATGCCGCGGCCAATCAGAAGCTGCGCCACCACGTGCGGAATGCCGGCAGCCCGCCCCAACGCGGCCACCCGCGCCGGATCATGACTCGCAATCCGCCAGCGTTTGGGCATCGTGCGTCCCTGCAGGCTATCGGCTGTAAGCTGTCGGCCATCGGCTAAACCATCCTTCTGGCCGATCGCCAAAAGCCGACAGCCGACGGCCCTCCTACTTCTTCTTCTCCGTATGCACCGTGTGCTTGCGCAACCGCGGGCTGTACTTGCTGATCTTCAGCTTCTCGCCGCCCATCTTGCGCTTGATCGTGTAGTTGTAGTCGCCGGTCTCCTCGCACACGAGAAACACGGTCTCCACCTTCTTCTTACGTTTACCGGCAGCCATAGCTCAATCAAATGGTTAAATGTTAATCGTGTGACACGACAAGCGAGCTGGGTTGCTCGGAACTCGCCGTGGCGAGGCCTCCCCGCCCTCGGAAATCCACAATCCGCTGATTATAGACCGCTCCCCCACTTCCCTCCAGGGGGTTTAAACGCCGAACTCCGAGCCGCAAGGGTATTGAAACCAACCGGCCTTCTGTTATCGTCGGCAAAGCCGCGGAGCCTATTCATCAGCAGCTAATCGGAGATTCCACCAATGCCCTCATGGCTAATCTTCCTGGTCATCGGCCTATTGGCCGGGGTTGCCTCCGGCCTCTTTGGCGTTGGCGGCGGCGTTGTCATCGTGCCCGCGCTCATCTACCTGGCCGGCTTCAATCAACACACGGCCACCGGCACCAGCCTCGCCGTCCTCCTACCGCCCATCGGCCTTGCCGCCACGCTGGAGTTCTACCGCCACGGCAATGTCAACATCATGGCCGCGATCCTCATCGCTGCCGGCGTGTTCGTCGGCGCGTACTTCGGCTCGTACCTCGCCCACAAAATCGAGGGCCCGCAGCTCCGACTCCTGTTCGGCGTCTTTCTCTGCTGCCTCAGCATCTACCTCATCTACGGCGCTCTCCACCGCCTGGAATGGATATAGTGTAGTAGGCACGCTCCGCGTGTCGAAACCGAATTGCCCCAGAGTGAATTACACTCGTGCAGGTTCGGCAACGGCACGCGGAGCGTGCCTGCTACGACCCCAAGACATTCCAGTGCAAGAAGAAGGGCCGTGCTTTCGCACGGCCCCACCTGGTTTGGTGTCACGAGCCACGTGCCACCCAATCATTTGGCAGTCACTCGGCCGCGCTGTGCGCGGGTCTCCCGACCCCGCACGCCTTCGACCGAAGGTCTCCATAACCACGCTCCGACTTACGACACCTTCACGTCAATCTTCTTCGGCTGCGCTTCCGGCAGCTTCGTGATCGTTACGTGCAGCACACCGTTCGTGAGTTCGGCCGTAATCGTGTTCGGATCCACTGTCTCCGGCAGCGATACGCTGCGCGAGACCTTGCCGTAGCCACGTTCGTTGTGCCAATTGGTCCGTTCGCCTTCGGGGGCCTTTCGCTCGAGTGTGATCTGGAGCGCACCCTTGTCGAACGTCAACTCAACGTCTTCCTTCGTCACGCCGGGGGCGTCGACCTCGATGTGGAACACATTCTCGGCTTCCCAAATGGAAGCGGGTGCCCGCCATGTGGCGACTTCCTCAGCGCGGAAGAAGTGATTGAACAGGTTGTCGAGTTCCGGAAAGCTGCCCGGCAACACCTGACCCAAACGATTCCTCTGCAAAGTGCGGTTCATACTTTTCTCCTTTCCTTCCTGCGATTCAATTGCTCTAAGTTCTTGGGGTTATCCCGCAGAGCGCCGCAGCGCCCGCAATCATCTCGCCTACCGCCGGCCATCGCTCTCGCATTGAGGCAGCCGGCCGGCGTTGTGAAAGGGTATAAAGCAGCGCCCGTGCCGATTCACGAACGGGCTCGCCCAACTGACCGCATATGCAGCGCAACCCATTTTTAGATATGCACTTACAATCGTGACGTAGGGCGCATCGCTATGCAGATCGCCATTTTGGCAGGTGCAAGAGTGGCACCAATGACGCAAACACCCAGAATTCTGCAGCCAATTTGGCAGCCAATTATGGGGAGTCTATTGGGATGCATCACGCAGCAAGCGGCGGCAGCTCTTTCCAATCGCTACTTCTTCTTCGTCGCTACCGGCTGCGCGAGTTGTTGGAACTCTTGGTTGTTGACCTGCCGGTAGGCGGTGAGGCCTTCTTGAACGGCTTCGATGCGTTGCAAGTCGTCTTGCGACAAGCGCCAGGTGAACTCGTGCTCGGCGCGGATCGGGTCTTCGCCGCCGCGTTTGAGTTCGACCTTGGTAGCGATGACCTTGCGGCGCGCGAGCGCGTCGTTGAGCTTGAGCCGCGGGTTCGGTGGGTTGCCGGCGGTAAGCAGCGTGTTGAGCTGCGTGTACCAATCGAGGAACTCACGGAAGTCGACCAGCGCATCTTGGTGCAACGACACCGGCGTCGTTTCGACCGTGTACGTTTCCAGGTCGTGCTTTAGCACGAGGTTGCCGGTGTTGCGGTCGAACGTTTCGTCGAACTTCGGGTTCGCGGAGAATTGCAGGAACGGATTTTTCTGCTGAGCGGCCCAATGGGTGAGGTTCTGCATGGCGGTCGAGAGTTGCTCGGTCGAGATCTCAGTCTGCACGCGTTCCTTGTCGTTGAGCAGAATGAACCGGCCGGGCCGATCGCCGTTTGGCTTGCGGAACACGGCCGTTTGCTCTGGCTCTTCAAGGAAGTCATAGACGATGCCGTTCTGGAACATCGTGGTCGTCTTGCTCGCTGGCTCCTTCTCGTCGCCAACGTAGATCTTCGTTTGAATGCGAAAGGCTTCGGCGGCGGTGGCGTTTAATGCGACGGCGCTGCCAAACAAGATCGCGATCAGCGAGGTGGCAAGGTGACGAGACAAATGATGAGACCCGCGCTTCATAACTCCTCCATGCTTTGAGAACCAAAGCAGGATGCCGCTAAGAACACCGAGTTCACTGAGATTGCGATCGCCACTCTCAGTGTGCTCTGTGATCTCTGTGGCTCCAATCGTGTACGTTGAGTAGAGCGGCCAAGGCGGCCGCGCGCGGAGGATAGCGGTTAAGCGATGTGCGGGTAAAGGCCGCTCTGCCGTGCTAGCGACATCGGGTCATCGCAAGCAGATGTACTTGAATTCGTGAGAATTCAGTCGCCCTCCTGGTCATCAGCAATTGGCGGACCTATTTGAAATACTCCGGCTCGTTGCCCGGTATCCACTTAATATTGCAGCCGATGCTCGGTAGCTGCTTCTCACTTGGCTTCTGGCCAGCGAGAACCGCGTCGACGGCCGCTCGCATGTCGGCGCCTGTGACTGGTATGCCGCTGTCCGGCCGGCTGCTGTCGAATTGGCCGCGATAGACGAGTTTGCGATCGCCATCGAAGAGGAAGAAGTCGGGCGTGCACGCGGCGTGGTACGCCTTCGCGACCTCCTGAGTCTCGTCGTAGAGATAAGGAAAGGGATAGCCGCGCTGTTCGGCCTCGTGCACCATCTGCTCGGGCGAGTCGGCTGGATGTGTGGCGACGTCGTTCGAGTTGATGGCGACGACCGCCAGACCCCGCGGCAGGTACTCGGCCGCGAATTGGGCGAGGGCGTCGGCCAGGTGTTTTACGAACGGGCAGTGGTTGCAGATGAACATGACCAGCAGCGCGGGTTTGCCGGCAAAGTCGGCGAGCGAAACCGTGCGGCCGTCGACATTAACGAGTGCGAAATCTGGAGCGGCGGTGCCGAGCGGCAACATGGTGCTGGGGGTTCGTGCCATGGGTTTCTCCTTGTGAACCACGCGGGTCTTAGCCTTGTCAGTATTCCGAATCGCGGTGGCGGCGGCAATGGCCAGCGGAGCGGGGGCAATGTAGTCATCTCGCTCCGCGAGATGTTTTTGCCTCTCGCGGAGCGAGAGGCCTACACTCGAGCCGCCAAATGCGGCGTCGTTGACACCCCTTGCCCGGCCTCTATAATTCACGGCGAACAAACCGCTTTTTGTGCATAGGAGATCGTTGCGATGGGCGTGCCCGAATTTGATGACAACAATTTCGAGAGCGAAGTGCTCCAATCCAATGAGCCGGTGCTCGTCGATTTCTGGGCCCCGTGGTGCGGCCCCTGCCGCCAGATCGCGCCGGTCATTGAACAACTCGCCGGTGAGAACCAAGGCAGCATCAAGATTGGTAAGCTGAATGTTGATGAAGCGCCGAACTCGGCGCAGAGCTACGGTGTGAGCAGCATTCCCACGCTGATGCTGTTCAAGAACGGCGAGGTCATTGACCGCTTCGTGGGCGTACAGCCCAAGACGAGGTTGCAGCAAGCGATCGACGCGGCGAAGGTCTGACACGGCGACCATCAAATATTCGAATACGGGCGCGGTGCAGCGATTTCGTTGCACCGCGTTTTGTTTTGCGCTCTGCTGGCGCTGCCATCGCCGCCGGGATGCACGAATGCTGGCGGTGATAACACTGCTGGCGAACGTTAAGCTGCCCTTCGTCGCCAAATCCCCTGGCTTCCGCGCCGTTGTGAATCTGTACCGATTGTGGTGGAGTTTTCCGCCTTCGCGGCCGATGGAGTGGGAGTAAATGCCGCTATTTAGTGCGACTTTGCGGCCAACGTCCTCCCTTAGCTCCTAAGGTCTCCTCGCATGAGTGGCTCAGAACAGAACTCGCTCGAGCGCCCCGCCAACATTGGGAATGAGCTGCGTGTGGATCCGCCGCATGCCGGACCGCGACGGGTGTTGAAAGCCGTGGGCCAATATGTTGTTGCATCGCCGGCGAATGCCGAAGCACCGATCGATCAACCATTGAGCCTGGCGAGCAGCATCGTGGAGCAGTCGCTGGATCAACTGCGCGAGCATGCAGCGCAACTGGCCGATCGGCTGCAGAACGAACAAGCGGCGCTGGATCGCCGCCACAGTGAACTCGAAGCGCAAGAAGCTGACCTGAAGGCGAAGTGGGAGAGTGCGCGGGAATGGCTGGCCGAGCGGCAGCAACAGCTCGATGACCGGGGTGAAGCAATAACAGTACGCGAGCAAGAGATCGTCGTGCGCGAAGCGGCGGCTGAGGCTCGTTCGAAGGAATTGACCAAGGTTCGCGAAGAGGCACTGGCTGAGCGCGAGCGTCGGCTGCAGAATCAACTGGCCGAGATTGAGGATAAAGAGACCGAGATTCAGGCGCGGCTGGAGTCGCTTGATGAAGATCGGGCCGCGTGGGATGCCCGTAATGCGAAGTTGCAGGAGCGCGAAGCGGCGGTGGAATCGCGGCATCGCGAGCTGGATCAACGGCAGGCGCAGTTGTATCGCGATATCGACGAGATGATCTCCGACAAAGCGCGGGCGGAGGAACGCATTTCCGAAGTTGAGCGGCGCGAGGCGAAGATCGGCGATTGGGAAGCGCGGCTGCAAGCGCAGAGCGATGAGCTCGAACAACAGACCGACGCGCTGCGAGAGCGGGCAGGCGAGTTGGAAATAGAGCGGGCCGAGCTGCGGAAGTCGCTTTCGGAGATCGGGAAGCGGACGGCCGAGTTGGATGCGGCGGAGCGGCAACTGGGGTATCGGCAACAAGAGATTGAAGCGGCGATCGAGCGCTACGAGCGACTGGGCGTGACGGAAGAGCGGATGCACTCGCTGCAGGAAGAGGCTCGCAAGTACTCGGCGCGATGCCGGTACTTGGACGAAGCCGAGTCGCAATTGGGCCAGGAGAAACAGGAACTTGCCGACGGGCTGCGGGAGTTGGCGAATCAGCGGCGGCAACTCGAAGAGCAACTGGTGCGTGAGCGGCGGACGATTGCGGCGCAGCAGCAGGTTGCCAACAACGAGGTGCAGCATCGCACGCAGCAGTTGGAGCAGCGTGAGGCGGAACTGGATGCTCGTGAGAATTCCCTCGTGCAACTGCAGTCGGAACTGCGGGCAACCCAGCGAGAAGTACTGGAGATGCGGTTGGCGACCGAGGAGACTTGGGCCCAACTCTCTGGTGCGCTCGCGCCGGCGAGCTTATCGCGGTCGATCGCGCAGGTGCGGTCGAAGCTTGCGGACCACTATCGGCTAACGCTCGAGGAGCTGACAGAGCGAGCGGAGCAACTCGAGCAGGTTCGAGGTGATCTATCACAGCAGCTGAAGGGGCTTGAGGCAAAACGGTCTGAATTGAGCGCGTGGGCAGAACGGCGGCATAGCGACATCGAGGCCCAATCGTCGCGGTTGGTGGCGCGAGAACAGGAACTCGATCGGCAACAGCTCCACTACGAGCAAATGGAGTCGCAGTGGCACATTGAGCGGACGGATTACCAGGCAGAAATCCGGCGGCTACTGGCGACGATTCGGGAGTTGGAGGTGGAGGAGATGCGCGCGGCATGAGTCGCGCGAAAACTCCGGTGATTGAGCTGAACGGCAAGCGGGCCTAGGGCTCCGGCTTGCGTTTGGTGCGGTCCGATCGCTGAATCGCACGTCAGCTTTGGGCTTCGGTCGAGTTGGTCGCCTCAGGGGCGACATCGGTTGGCGCCGATTCCTTCGCTTTGACGTCGTCTGTTTTCGGCGCGGGCTGATTGGAATCGTCGGTGGTGCTCTTCGCTTCGCTCGCTTCTCGTGCGGCCTTCGCGGCTTTCTCAGCGCGGGCTTTCTTGGCGGCAGCGTAATCGGCGGCATTGGCTTCCGCGAGGCGCGTTGCTTCGCTGGCGTAGGCCATGCCGGCGCGGATTTCGTCGGCGGTGAAGTATGGCGCGCGGCTCGGGCTGCGGCGGGTGCCGGTGAGCTTCGTGCGGAGCTGGTCCCAGGTGAGGCCGCTGTTGAGGTTCCAGGCGGCGGCTTGGACGGCGCCGTGCTTGAGGTCGCCGCGGCCGAAGGCTTTCAGGAGTTCGACGACTGCCGGGCGATCTTCGAGGAAGGTGTCAGCCGGCACGAGCTTGTAGACGGCGGATCCGCTAGGAGTGCGGAGGCCGTGATCGAGACAGACGACTTCAACGTCGAGCTTGGCAGTTTCCTCGGGTGGGAGGCTGAAGAAGCCGCCGCCACCACCACCGCCGCCGATACCTCCGCCGCCACCGAGGCCGCCACCGCCGACACTCTGCTGGCCGCCGCCACCGCCGGTGCTGGTGGAGCCTCGGCTACCGCCGCCGCCACCAACCCGGCCACCGCCACCGCCACCGAATTGGGCGAGCGGCACGCCGGCGAAGGCGGCGGGCATTTTGAGGCTGAGCGGCTTGCCCGAGGTATTTTTCAACAGCACGCGGGCATCGTGGTCGTTTTTGGCGATGAACTTGGCATCGACCTGGTTGCTGTCGATGGCATCGAAGAGGTCGATGGCGGGTTCGGTCGACTTGCCGGCGTCGGCAGCGCGGGCAAGATGTGGCAGCGAGGCAACGGCAATCAGCAGGGCGGTGATTGTCGAGAGAAGATTCTTGGCGGTCATGGCAAATTTCGGGTTCGGGTTCTGGTTCCGCTCAGGTGGCTGTAGTCGGCCAACTTTTAGCATAGTCAGGGTAGATGGGGGTTCCAAGCGATTTTGAGGGGAGTCGAGGGGCGGGAGGGCGGCAAAGCTCCGGCGACAGGTAGCATCGCGGCGATTGGTGGTTTCAGGAGTGTGTGGCGGTGAGGGCAGAGTTTTGCTACTCGCGTGAAAGTCGATTTTTTATTGCAAAATTGCCCGGAGCGAGTCGTTGTGCCGTTCGTCCAAGTGCCGATCAGGACGGGGGTTACGGCGACGAGCTGGGTGGTGACTCGGATCATTTACTTTGGCCTCGTGTGTCAAAACTCGAACCGTTGGCGTCGTTGGATGGGCTGTTGCGGGCGGAGGCGAGCGACATGTGGACAATGTCGGACGGCCCGGTCGTAGTGGGCATCGACACTGGCACAATTCGCTCGTCGGGCCAGGTCGGCATCGTCAGGGGTGGGTGCTCTTTCTTTTCGCGGTAGTCGATGGCCCGACGGAGGCAGCGGTAGGAGCGTTTCGTACTCCACGTGGTGAGCATGGCGAATTCCATGGCCGCGAGGACACGCTGTTTGAGGCGGTTGGCTTGGAGCGGATGGATGTTCTCGTCGTCGATGAGGGTGAGGATGTCGTCCATAAGGGCACGGGCGTGCGTGGGGCCGAACCGCGCGGGATTTTGGCGGGAGAAGCGTTCCGGGTGGGTGCGTTCGAGCCACCAGCCGGCAGCCCGCCAGTGCGTGTTGATGGCTTTGCGCATCGCGCGAAGCGGTTGCATTTGGGCCCGCATTTCGGCGCGGCGGAGTTGGGCGCGGAACTTTTTGTTTTGCTTTCTTTCGCGGTGGATCGTGCTGACCGCGCAGCGGACGACGCGGGCGGCATCGGCGATGGTGCAGCCGGAGGCGATGAGGACGCAGATTTGGCGGCGCTTGGTGTCGTCGAGCGTACGTGGGCGGCCGGGGCGGCGGGGCGCGGGGTCGGGTGATGGCATGTTTGTTCTTGGGGGTGGGATGCTGGATGCTAGATGCTAGATGCTAGATGCTAGATGTTGGATGTTGGATGTTGGGGGGCTGGGGTGGGGGCTGGGCGCTGGGGGCCGGGGGGGCCGGAATGTTTTTGGTTGGGGACATGCGTTCAGTATTGTGGGGATGAGCGTAGCATAAGTGGTGGCATCAAATCAACAAAAAAATGGGACTGCAGCGCGGATTTTTTCGGGCGTCTTCGCCGCTGCGATTGGACGGCGGGAAAGCTCTCGGAGCCCCACGTGCGGGTTCGCGATTGCCAATTGCGAATTAGTGAGCGATCGGCTGGCGAACGCTGTATCTACCGCGGCATGGTCATGGCTGATCCCGAACAAGCCTGGGTTTGGGGATGAACCGCATCCGACGGCGGCCGGGCCTGCAATCTGGGAGCAATGCGCTCGAGGCAATTGGGGGTGACGTGGAATATTCCGGAGCCGGGAGCGGTGGCAATCGTCAGTTTCGGGCGAGGTGAGCGGCAGGCGGCGCTGGCGGCGGATTTATGTCGCCGATCGATGGTCCGCGAGGGAGAATTGCCGGGGCGACGAAACTGGCAGGCGGAAGGGTCGAGACATCCTACCAAGGAGATATCGAGAACGGCAAAGTGGTGTTGCGGCTTTAAACTGTTCGCGCAACGGGCGGATCAGGAATGGGTCGCTGACGGATTGCATTTCTTTCGTGGTAACGCGGGAGATGGGGGTGAGCGAACCGCTGACGAGTGATGCGCACTTGAGCAGGCGGGTTAGGGCGCTGCTGAGGCGACGGGTCTGGGGCACTGGTCGCTGAAGCGACCAGTCCGCTGAGGGTCGTACGGCGAAGTGGCGTCGCAGTGGAGTGGCTTCGCAGTGAAGTGGCGACGGGGCTAGTTGGCCGTCGACGTATCGGTTGAGGGAGTTTGGTCGGTCGGTGTTTCGTTGGAGGTTGCGCCGTTATCGGTGGGGGTTTCGGTTTGGTCGTCGCCGCAGACGAAGTCGGCGAGTGTGGAGAGGAATTCGTCGCGGGTGACGGTACCGTCGCCGTTTTGGTCGAAGCCGGCGAGGCTGCATGAGCTGCACGTGACCAGCAGGAACGAGCTAAGAACGGCAAACGTAATGCGACGAAGGGACATGGCTCTACTCCGTTTTGGTTGAATTGTTCCAAGCGGTTGCGTGTGGCAGCGCGCGAGCGACGAACGCGCGTGACCGCACTTCTCTAAACCGGTTTTTGGCGGAGTTGTTTCGCAAATTGTGGGCCGGATTATGGTGCCCGGCGGGGCGGCGGCAATACGACGGGGCTATCGCCTGAACAGGTTTGCGCAGATTATCGCGTGCGGCGCTAGCGCCACGAAGTTGGGGGCTGTGGGTGACGGAGGGAGACCGAGCGGGTTGGGCGGCAACCGGTGCAGGGTTGGCGCCGACGCTAAACGCAGGCGAGTTTATTTGGGTTTGCGGCGTTTGGTGCTGCGGGGGTGGGTGGGTGAAGGCGGCGTCGTGTCGTTGGCGGTGGTGGGGTTGATCGGTTTTTGGGGGCGGCGTTTTTTGTTGGGGGCCGTGCCTTTGCGGTTGGCATCGAGCCATTCGTAGACAGTCTTGCGCATCGGGGTGTTGCCTGCGTGGTGAGAATCTTGGGAGAGTTTACTGGTCGCTGAAGCGACCTGTCCGGCGCGGGGGCACTGTGCGGTGGCGCGGAGGGCGGCTCGTGGGGATGTTACGAGGCGTTGCGCGAGCCGGCGGCGAGTTGGAGGTGGCCGTCGGGTCGGGTGCGGAGGGCGAGGTAGGCGAGGCCGCCGCCGTGGGGCCAGGTGGTGATTTGCTGGTCAACGGACCAGGTGGGGAAGCCGGCTTCGATGCATTGCATGGGGGTCCTCCGTGAGTTTACTGGTCGCTGAAGCGACCAGTCCGTGAGGGATATCGCTGAAGCGACCAGTCCGTGGGCCGGGGGGCGGAAGCGATCAATCCGTGGGCTTCGTGCGGGAGTGCGCTGGTAGTTTATCGGCGGCGGTGAGAAGACGGAAGCGAAACCGAGATGTAGTGGTCGGGGTTGTGCGGGGGGTGGATATTTTGTGTGGCGGAAATAGCGGGATGGTTTTGCGCGCTGCTGGCGCACGCGGTGTTACTCCTCCCTGTCGCTTCGCGAGTGACTACCGCACTTCGCACGGGCGACTTTAGGTCGCCCGTGCTCGTTTGGTATCGCCCCGTCGAAGGGGACGGGACCGGAAGAGTGAATTTGCTTTCGTACTTTGTTGCGGTGGGTCTCTTGTCGCTCGGTGAGTAAAAGAAAACCCCCGGCGGAGCCGGGGGCTGCCGGGGGATTGCGCGATCAAAGTTTGAATGTATGACGTCTACTCTTCTGCGCCGATGTAGCCTTCTTTTTCCAGGCGCAGGTAGATTTCCTGGGCGGCTTCTTCGGCGGAGAGTTTGAGCGTGTCGATGACGATTTCAGCGTCGGTCGGCACATCGTACGGATCGCTCACACCGGTGAATTCTTTGATGATGCCGGCGCGGGCCTTGGCGTACAGGCCTTTGCGGTCGCGTTTCTCGCACTCTTCGACACTCGTGTTGACGTGTACGAGGATGAAGCCGCCGTGGGGCTGGATCATCGCGCGGACTTCCTTGCGGATGTTGTCGTACGGTGCGATGGGTGCGCAAACGCAGATGCCGCGGTGTTTAGTGATCTCCGAGGCCACGTAGCCGATGCGGCGGATGTTGATGTCGCGGTGTTCTTTCGAGAAGCCGAGCTCGCTCGAGAGGTTTTTGCGCACCAGGTCGCCATCGAGGATGGTGACCGGACGGCCGCCGAGCTGGAGCAGCTTCGAGAGCAGCACGTTGGCGATGGTGCTTTTGCCGGAGCCGCTGAGGCCGGTGAAGAAGACCGTGAAGCCTTGGCGGTTGCGCGCCGGATGGCTGCGGCGGAGTTCTTTCACGACGCTCGCGTACGAGAACCAGTTAGGGATCTCGGTGCCGCGGGCCAAGCGGTCGCGGAGCTCGGTGCCGCTGATGTCCATCGTTTGCTTGCCTTGCGGCACTTCGTCGACGGGGTAGTACTTGTCTTCGTCGGGGACGTAGACCATTTGCTTGAAGTCGACCATTTTCATGCCGAGTTCCGCTTCATGCTTTTGCATGAGCTCCTGGGCATCGTAGGGGCCATAGAACGGTTTGCCGCTTTTGTCTTTGCCGGGGCCGGCGTGGTCGCGGCCGACGACGAGGTGGGTGCAGCCGTGGTTCTTGCGGATGATGGCATGCCAGATGGCTTCGCGGGGGCCGCCCATGCGCATCGCGAGCGGGAGCAGCGAGAGCATGGCGGTGTTCGGCGGGTAGTGCGGCATGAGCGCCTGGTAGCAGCGGACGCGCGTGTAGTGGTCGACATCGCCGGGTTTGGTCATGCCGACGACGGGATGGACGAGCAGGTTCGCGCCTTCATCTTTCGCGGCGCGGAGCGTGAGCTCGTGGTGGGCGCGGTGCATGGGGTTGCGGGTTTGGAAGGCGACGATCTTGGTCCAGCCGAGCTTGGCGAACTCTTCGCGGAGTTCCTTGGGCGTGCGGCGGAGGTTTTTGTAGTCGTAGTGGTGCGGGAGCTCCAGGCACTCGACCGAGCCGCCGATGTAGACCGGCTTGGCCTGGTTCATGAGATAATTGACGGCTGGGTGTTCGGTGCTCTTGGTGCCGAAGACTTGCTCGGCTTCTTGCTCGCGGTTGGGTTCCCAGATGTCTTCGGCCTTGATGACGGCGAGCATGACGCCTTCGCCATCGCGGAGGGCGATGTACTGGCCGGGTTTCACTTTTTCGGCGAACTCCTTGGAGACATCGAGCGTGATCGGCATGGTCCAGAGGGTGCCGTCGGAGAGGCGCATTTTGCTGCAGACGCTGTCGTAGCAGGCCTTCTTCATGAAGCCGGTGAGGGGCGAGAAGCTGCCGTTCGAGAGCATTTCGAGGTCGCAGATTTGGCGTGGGGTGAGGTCCCAGGAGGGCCAATCGCGGGATTGTTCTTTAATTTCCTTAGCGCGGCTTTCGGAAACTTGGAGGTCGATGAGTTTGCCGCCGTGGGGGGAATTGAGATGGCTGGTCACTGTGTTGAAACTCACTCTCTGTGCGAGGCGTCGGCCGGGAAAGCGGGCCGGACGCGAAGGTGGACGGGCCCCCGGGTCAGTGACCCGGGGCTAAATAAGAGACGAAACGCGGGGGCGACGAGCGGGCCGCCGATCGGTTTTGTTCGGTAAGCCGGCCAATATAGGGGAAGATTGGCGGCGGAACAACGGCAGCGGTGGAGAGGGACGAGAGGTCGGCCGTGACGGTCGGAGCAGGCGCCGAGCCCGGATGGCAGAGAGAGAGGCGGGTTAGGCCTTGGCGGAGTTCCGGGTGGCGAAGGCGGAAATGGCTCCGGCGACGATGAGGAAGCCGCCGAGGATGCGGAGGACGAAGGCGTAGTTGTGGGGGCTGTTAATGGCGGAGTCGAGTTGGGTGCGCATGATCTGGAACTGGGCTTCGGCCTGCTGTAGTTCTCGCTTGTGGGCAGCGAGGTCTTCGGCGGTCTGGTGTGCGGCGCCGTGTGACAGATCGTGCAATTTGACGGAGGCCGCCTGAAATTTGAGCGCCTGCTCTGGCGACCAGTTTGCGCGGCTCATGCTGCGCGCCGGCCAAACCAGCGAGACTGCGATGAACGCCAGGCCGGCGATGATTGCGATGGCCGGCAAGGCGGCCCAGCGCGGCGTGGAAGGGGTAGACTTATTGGCTGGCATTTTCGACTTTGTTGTCGCGAATATCGATGAGGTTGGCGAGCACGAACGGGTCGATGTCATCGCGGATGAAATCGACGTGGCCATCGAGGTAGGCGACATTCACACCGCCGGGATGTGCGCTGCGCGGGGCGGCGGAGATGTAGCCTGCGAGGCCTAGAGGCCAATCCCATTTGATACAGGGCATGCGCTGTAGCTGGGCATCGACCAAGAGATCTTCTGAGCAGCCCAGAAGAACGTCTTCATTCGGGCCGACTGTGTTGGGCGTTTGTGTTTGGTACGCATACACGGGTGACGCGAGGAATTCGGTCATGTAGCTGCCCGCTCCGCTGAGGTCATGGTGCATGTCGAAGGCGAGGAGGGTGGCTGCATTCCATGGCAGCGCCCAGGCGCCGCGTTCGTCGCGACTGTCATCCAGCGTACGAACTTCGCTGAAGACCAAGGTTTTGCTGAGGCCGTCGATGATGCGAGAGACTTTTTGGCCGGTGGAAATCAGCGCTCCCGGATAGAGCAGTTGCAGGTCGGTGTGCATCGGCGAGCAGAATGCAGCATAGTTGCCCTTGGCGAACCGTTTGTCTTTGGTGAATTCGGGGTCAGAGTAAAAGCGACCGCGCGAGGCGTCGCTGGCGCAGAGAAAGGTCGGAACCTGGACCGCCTGGGGCTCGCTCGCTTGCTCCAGCACCGTCTTCGTCTGGTCAAACTGGTTGTAGAGACTCGTCTCTTCAACGTACGGCAGAAGGAGGACGGCCCAACTGAACATCTTGCCCGATTGTTGATCGAAGACGGGATAGGAGATCTTACCGTACGGGAGTCTTTTCTGTTCGACAATGCCGGAAGGCGGAAGCAAGCGAGTGGTGTCGACGTAGCCGTGCGCCGCGATCGCGAGTTGTTTGACGTTGTTGCCGCACTGCATGCGGCGGGCGGCTTCGCGGGCTTGTTGGATGGCGGGGAGCAGGAGGGCGACGAGGATGCCGATGATCGCGATGACGACGAGGAGCTCGACGAGCGTGAAGGCCGCGTGCGAGTTGCGGCGTTGGGGCGTGCCGGGGCGCGGCATGGGGCGGTGACTCGAGCGACCGGGATTGCGGTAGTGCGAGGCGGCCATCGGGTGAATTTGCACTGGGATTCGTATAGGAATACGGCGGCGGGCGCTGCGGCCCTGGACGCAGCGGACGGAGATAAGACCCGGCGTGCTGGCATGGCCGGGGCGGCCCCACTAATTCAGTATAGCCGTACGGGCAAGCTTGCCTACAATCAGAGCGTAATTGGCTTACCGTTCTCATTGTAGCAGGCACCGGGCACCCGGCAGTTGGCATCGCTGAGTGCCGGGTCGGCGCGCCGTTGCGGAATGAGAGTATTAGCTGCCGTGTAAGTTGGAATGGACACTTACAAGGTTGCGCGGTTACGGCACGACGGAGCGTGCCTACTACACTTCGGTTGCGGCACGGCGGAGCGTGCCTATTACACTTCGGTTACGGCACGGCGGAGCGTGCCTACTACATTGTTCGTTTCACCCGGTATTTTGAAAGAAATCGATGTTACGTTGTTTGACGGTGGCAGTGTTATTGGGGGGGATTGGGATCGTGCCTGAGGCATTTGCACAGAATACGTTGCGGGGTGGCGAACAGCCGGGCGGTCAGGCGGCAGGCGCAGAGGAGGTTCCGCAGGGTGGACAGCCGGGCGGGCCGGCAGTCGGCCTCGGGGGTGCGCCGGGGGCGGGCGGTCAGCAGGCGCCGGCGGCGAACGATCCGCAGTTCATGGCGCAGGTCAGCTACGCGCTGGGTCGCAATTTTGCGATGAACATTAAGGAGAATCACATCGACTGCGATCTCAAATCGCTGTTGGCGGGGATTAACGACACGCTCTCCGGTGCGCAGCTGAAGTACAACGAGCAGCAGCTAAACGCATCGCTGCGGCAATTCGGGCAGCAGATGCAGCAGCGGGAGATGAACCGGATGCAAGGCGAGGCGGCTAAGAACACAAAAGAAGAGCAGGCGTTTTTGGCGCAGAACGGCAAGAAGCAAGGCGTGCAGACGACGCCGAGCGGGCTGCAGTATCGCATTATTCAGCAGAACAAAGCGGGAGCGACGCCGACGCGGAACGACGTGGTGAAGTGCAACTACAAGGGCACGCTGCTGGATGGCACGGAGTTCGACAGTTCGGCTCGCCAGGGTGGGCCAGCGGAGTTCCCGGTGAGCGGCGTGATCAAGGGTTGGACCGAGGCTTTGCTGATGATGCACGTGGGGGATAAGTGGCAGCTGTATGTGCCGGCGAAACTGGCGTACGGGATGAATCCGCCGGGACCGCCGATCGAGGCGGGGAGCATGCTGGTGTTCGATATCGAGCTGTTGGATATCGTGAAGCAGTAGCGGCGTGGCTGGCCGCAGGCTTCGGCACGGCAAATTGGCCGTCGAGCGCCATTGGCGGGCGGCTTGGCTGGTGGGTAATACGGGGCGCTCTTTCCAATTGGGAAGGAGCGTCCCGGCTCGTTTTGGGCGGGTATTTTCTTAAATTTTAGGTGAATTTTCTAGTTGGACCCGCTTCCCACGTGGGCATAACGGGGGTAGTCTAGGGCGAGTTTGACGGACTGGCTGCTGGCCAAGCTGGCGGGCGCTTTTCTGTGACCTATAGTTTCGCGGCGCACACCCCAGGGAGAGAGGGTGTGGGTTTGCTTGATCCCCAGGTCGCTGCAATTAGAATCGGCAGCGTGAATTGCCCAAATTTCGCAGGTTCTGCGATTATCGCAGGGCGTGTGTCTTTTGATTTGCAGTGGTGTTGTAATCCCGTCATGGCGGGGCCCGATTTTCCAGGTTTAGGATTTTTTTGGAGGACTTGTTGATGATTCGCCGTTGTCTGATGTTGCTGCCGGCAATTGCCTTGCTGGTGGCCATGACTGCGACGCCCGCGCAGGCGCACCGTGGTCATGGATGTAATGGATGTAGTGCATGTTGTGATAGTTGTGAAGGATCGAGCTCTTGCGATAGCTGCGGCGAGTCGGGCGGCTGCGGCAGCTGTGAGAAGAGCGATTGCGGCACGGTGACGAAGACCGTGCGGGTACCGGAATGGACGACCGAGAAGCGGACCGTTGAGAAGTGCGTGTACGAGAAGGAAGAGCGTCAGCGCGAAGTGACCAGCTACAAGCGGGTACCGGTGGAAGAAGAGAAGACCTGCACGTACACCGTGATGGTTCCTCACACCGAGACGAAGACGGTCACGTACAACGTGTGCAAGCCGGTTTGGGAGACCAAGACGCGTGAGTACACCGTGTGCGTGCCCTACACGGAAGAGGTCGAGAAGACCTACACCGTGTGCGTGCCGTACACGGAGCAAGTTGAGAAGAAGTACACTGTGTGCGTGCCGCACTGGGAAGAGGTCGAGAAGACGTACACCGTGTGCGTGCCCTACACCGAAGAAGTGCAGACAACCCGCAAGGTGACGAAGTGCGTGCCGAAGACCGTGACGAAGACCGTGAAGGTTTGCGGCGGCCATTGGGAAACGCAGCAAGAAGAAGTGGCCTGCGGCGGTTGCGATAAGGGCTGCGACAGCGGTTGCGGCAGCTGCGGACACCACCACGGCTGCGGCGGCTGCGGCGAATGCGGTTGCGAGAGCAACGGCTGCGGTGGCTGCGGTGGCTGCGGCAGCACGCACACCGTGTGCAAGCGCGTGTGGGTTCCGGAAGAGAGCGAGAAGGAAGTGCAATGCACGGTCTACGAACGAGTGACCGAAGAAGTGCCCTGCACGTATAAGGTTTGCAAGACCCGCCAAGAAGAGCGGACCCGCAAGTGCAAGGTGTGCAAGATGGTGCAAGAAGAGCGGACCTGTACAGTGAACGTGTGCAAGACCCGCCAAGAAGAGCGCACTCGCAAGGTGAACGTTTGCAAGACCCGTCAGGAAACCCGTACTTGCGAGTACAAGGTTTGCCGGATGGAGACCGAGCAACGCGAGAAGGAAGTTCAATACACCGTGTGCAAGCCGGAAGAGCGGACCCGCACGTACAAGGTTTGCCATTACGAGTGTGTTCCCGAGACCAAGACCGTGACCTACACCGTTTGCGTTCCCAAGAAGGTGAGCGAAGAGGTCGAGGTGAAGGTTTGCAAGATGGTCGAGAAGCAAGTTGAAGTGCCGTGCAACAGCGGCTGCGGCGGTTGTGGAAGCAGCTGCGGCGGCGGCTGTGGAAGCAGCTGTGGTGGTTGTGGCGGCGGCTGCGGCTGCAACTGAGCTTGAACTCGAGTGGGCGACTGAGATTTTTCATTCGCGATAAGTGAAACGTACAGCGGTCGGACTTCTGAGGAAGTTCGGCCGCTTTTTTTATTGAGGTGGAGTTTGGGCCGGAGTGAAGAAGAAGAACCGGTAATTGTGATGGCGGTGCTGGCGGCGGTAGCGGTACTGGTGTGGGGGCTGCACTGTTGAATGGGGGGCGTGGTTGAGCGCGATCAGTGTTGAGGCGCGTGGACGATTCCGGTACAAACTTTGGCCCGTACTTGGGCGGGAGTGCTGACATTTCGTCTGGGCCTGCGAGAGCCAAGCGACGGTTCGAAGTGCTTTGAACCGGGCCAGCGCCCCCGCGGCGAATGGTTGCATCGGGTTGTTCGCAGTCGTTCGATGGACGCTGTTGGAGTTTGGTCGCGATGGGTCGAAGCCATCGGCTAATGTGGTTGATTGCGGTGTGGCTTGGCGCGGCGCCATGGGCGGTCGCACAGCCGGCAGGCCTGTTGCCGCCGCCAGTTGGCGGCGCCGCAGCGGCGACGCCAGCGCCTGCGGCAGAGATTTTGCCAGCGCCTGCGGATGCCAATTCGACACCATGGCATCCGCCTGAGGGCACGGCCATCGAGGCGACGGCCGAGCCGCCGGCGACGCTGATGCTCGATGGCGTGACGACGCCGATCCCGGGGCAGAGCGGAGTGATCGGGGATCAGAAAACGGGCACGGGCGTGATCGATGACCGTCCGCCGACGTGGTATGAGAAGGCGTTTCTGCTCGTGCCGGCTCCGTGGGATTCGGGCGTCGAGCTAGGTCTCAACGGATCGGCGGGCTCGCAGGACTCGCTGAGCTTACGGACGGGCGGCTACATCAAACGGAAGTCGCGTTTTTCGAAGCTGGATTTGAGCAGCTATTACAATCGCACGTCGGCCGGCGGCGATGTGACGCAAAACAATGCGCAATTCGACGTGCGGAATGACTGGCTGCTGGACGAGAAATCGCCGTGGACGCTGTTCGTGACGAACAACGTGTTTTACGACGAGTTCAAGGCGTTCGACGTGCAGACCAATGCGGATACGGGCGTGGGCTATCGGTTTTTTCATCAGAAGGAGCTCGAGCTGATTGGTCGCGTGGGCGGCGGTGTGTCGCGCGAGTTTGGCGGGCCCGATGACCGGTGGGTGCCGGAATCGTTGTTTGGGGTCGAGTACAACCAGCAGATTTGGGCGACGCAGAAGGTGTATGCGAAGGTCGATTACTTCCCGGAGTGGGACCAGATTGGCGAGTACCGCGTGGTGGCGGATACGGGTTGGGAAGTGCTGCTCGTGCAGCCGTCGAATTTGAGTTTGAAGGTGTCGGCGACGGATCGGTATGACAGTACGCCCAATGGGGCGGAACCGCATTTGGTGAATTACTCGGTGCTGTTGTTGCTGAAGTTGTAGGTGTCGGGTGTCGGGGGTCGGGTGTCGGGTGTCGGGGGATTCGGCTAGTGAGAAAAAGGGAGTTTGACTAGGATGGACGGCGACGCTTTGAGCCCCGCACCTCGTTGTGAAATATGGTCGATAGCACCGCCAAATTGATTAGCCCCGCCGGTTTGACGCCGCTGGAGGAGCTGCAAGCGACGCTGGATCGCGAGATCCCAATGAGCACGCAGATGGGCATTCACGTGCATGAGGGCGGGCTCGACGGGCTGGTGATGCGGCTGCCGCTTAACCCGAATCGGAACCATCAGCAGACCGCGTTTGCGGGCAGTCTCAACGCGCTGTGCACGATTGCCGGTTGGGGATACGTGTTTCTGCTGCTGCGGCAGTTGGGGCGAGTCGGGAACATTGTGATTCACCGCAGCAATATCAAGTATCTGCAGCCGGTGACGTCGTCGGAGATTTACGCCCAGTGCCGGCCGGTGACGCCGGCCGAGACGCAGCACTTCATCGATATGCTCGACGACAAGGGCCAGGCGAAGCTGGAGCTGGCTGTGGAGATCGCGGGCTATGAGACGCCGGCGGTTTCGTTCAAGGGATCGTACGTGGTGCTGCCGATGGGGAAGTTGACGTCGGTGCGGGTGGTTTAGAATGTTATGCTGGTTCTCTTAAAACGAGAACCCGCGCTGCGATTTGCATAAGGGCCCGAATCTTTCCACGATCGATCCAGAAAGTAATGAGCAAGTAACGTTGTTCCATCCTCGGATTTCCATCCTCGGATGATGAGTTGGCACGACCATTTCGCGATCGAAGTCGGCCTAATCGTTGGAAGGACAGGATGTGGTCGCGGAACTGCTCGTTTGCTGGACATGAACAGCGAGAACTGGGCAAGTCATCGCCGCGCTTATTCAGCAAGGCGAATGGTAGACCTTTCATGAAGGCTCGGCATGAATAGCGTTGGCCGAGTTAATGGCACTCCGGACCGCGTGGCGGTCCGGCTACAGGCATGGTGTTGCGTAGAATCGTGAGAGGCGATTGATTCACCGTCGAGCCGTCGGCAGCGGTTAGAAGTCATGATTGACTGCTTGTCAGATGTCATTGGAGCACTTAGCGATGATCTCACAACGCAGCAAGCGCGAACGGTAGTTAATGCACGGCCGCCCGTAGAAGTGATTGCTCGTGCTCAAGAGCTGGCCGAACGTGCTAATTCCGGATGCCTTACTGACCTCGAGTGCGTTGAATATGAGGGTGCTGCAAATGTACTCGATTGCATTGAAAAGCTGCGTGCAAAAGCTTGCTTCGTGCCCGCTGGGGCAGTCGAGTAATCCGCAATGCACAGTGCCGCACAGCATCGCGGCGAGTCGGCTTCGAAATGCCATCGCGACCGGACCGCGTGGCGGTCCGGCTACAGGCTACGTGCTTGGCGGTTCAGAAAGAGTTTATTCCCGCGTGAGTTGTTTGAAGCGTTCTTCGAGGTTGCGGGTGATGGGGCCGGGTTTGGCGGTGCCGATGGGGCGGCTGTCGACTTTTACGACGGGGATGACTTCGGCGGCGGTGCCGGTGAGGAAGCATTCGTCGGCGATGTAGACGTCGTGCTTGGTGAGGGGGACTTCGCGGACTTCGATGCCGGCTTGAATGGCGACTTCGATGACGGCGTCGCGAGTGACGCCTTCGAGGATGCCGGCATCGAGTGGGGGCGTCCAGAGGATGCCCTGGCGGACGAGGAAGATGTTGTCGCCGGTGCACTCGGCCACTTCGCCCTTGTGGTTGAGCATGAGGGCTTCGATGCAGCCCGCCTGGAGGCCCTCGATCTTGGCGAGAATGTTGTTGAGATAGTTGAGCGATTTGATCCGCGGGTTGAGCGCGGCAGGGTGCATGCGCTGCACGCTCACGGTGACGATCTCAAGGCCCTTCTCGTAAAGCTCTTTGGGATAGAGCGAGATGGCGTCGGCGATGATGATCACTTGTGGGTTCGAACAGCGATTAGGGTCGAGGCCGAGAGTGCCGGCGCCGCGGGTGACGACGAGGCGGATGTAGCCGTCGTCAATCTTGTTGAGGCGGACGGATTCGTTGACCGCGTCGCACATTTCATCTTGCGAGAGCGGAATCTGCAACCAAATTGCTTTCGCGGATTCGTACAACCGCTGGATGTGCTCGCGGAGGCGGAAGACTTTGCCGTGGTACGCGCGGAGGCCCTCGAAGACGCCATCGCCGTAGAGCAGGCCGTGGTCGAAGACGCTGATCTTGGCTTCTGCTTGCGGGACGAATTTACCGCTGATGTAGATTTGGCGCGACATGTTTGAAGAAAGAGGGGGAGAATGGGAGATGGGGAGAGGGGGAGACTGGCAGTCAGGCTTCTCCCACGCTCCTTGTCTCCCCCTCTCCCACTCTTGTGGTCCAAGAGTGAGAGATATGGAGCACTGAAACCGATACGGAACCGACACCGGAAGTGCGGCCAGGTTCACGCGGCGACGACGCGGCCGTCGACGAGGGTTACGGTGCGATCCGCCTGGGCGGCAATCCGCGAGTCGTGCGTCACCATGACTATAGTGAGGTTTTGCTCGGCGTTCAACCGACGGAGAATCTCCATAATTTCGTCGCCGGAGTGTTTGTCGAGATTGCCGGTGGGCTCATCGGCGAGGAGTACACGCGGCTGGGACACGAGCGCGCGAGCGATGGCGGTGCGTTGCATTTCGCCGCCGGAGAGTTCGCGCGGTTTGTGCTTGAGGCGGTGGCTTAGGCCGACGAGTTCGAGCATTTCTTTCGCGCGCCGATGGTTGGCTCGGCGATTGGCCAGGTAGCCCAAAATGCCTTGGCCGATCATCGCAGGGGAGAGGACGTTTTCGAGGACGTTAAGCTCGGGCAGCAGATGATAGAACTGGAAGACCATGCCGAAGTAGCGGTTGCGAAGGATATCGCGGCCGGCCGTGGGCAGGTAGTCGATGCGGTTGCCTTCGAAGCAGATTTCGCCGGAGTCGGGGCGGTCAAGCGTGGCAAGTAAGTGGAGCAGCGTGGTCTTGCCGCAGCCGCTGGAGCCGATGATGGCGACGAACTCGCCTTCGTTGACGGAGAGTTCGACGCCCTGCAACACGGGGATGACGAGCGAGCCGCGGCGGTAGCTTTTGCGGACGAAGTGGGCGGAGAGGATTTCGCCGCCGGGGGCGGTGGTTGAGTTGAGGAGTTGGGAGACGGTATTGGGTGCGGAGTGGGTTGCAGTGTATGGCGAGTGCAAGCTGGTGCGAACGCCGTTGGTGTGGGATGAGTATTGAGTGTGCATCGGAGGCACTGGCGGAGCCAGTGGCACGCGAGGCACGGGGGTGGCGCGCGTGGTAGTGATCGGTGTGAGCTCGATGTCGGCGAGGTCGAGGCCGTTGGTGTCGTAGGTTGGCATGTGGGGATTACTCATAGCGCAAGGCCTCGACCGGATGGAGTAGAGCGGCGCGGATGGCCGGGAGAATGCTGGCCACGACGGCGATGAAGATTGCGCCGAAAACAATTAAGGCCACGGTGAGGCCGTCGACGATGGTGGGAATCTTTTGGAAGTAATAGATCGATGGGTCGAACACTTCGCGGCCGGTGATGTAGCCGATGAAGTCGGCGACTTCGTTGATGTAGCGCACGAGCAAAAGGCCGCAGGCGAGGCCGACGCCGGCGCCGACCATGCCGAGCGACACGCCGTAGGAGACGAAGATGCCGAGGATGCCCCAGCCGCGGGCGCCGAGGGACTTGAGGATGCCGATGTCGCGGGTTTTTTCGAGCACGATCGTGAAGAAGATCGCGAGGATGCCGAAGCCGGCGACGGCGATGATGAGGAACAGCAGCACGTTGAGAACGGCGGTTTCCATTTGCACCGCGGCGAGCAGCGCGCCTTCTTTATCTTGCCAGGAGCTGATTTTGAAAACCTGCGGCGGGAACTTCGAGCGCAACAGGTCGCGGACCATGTTGAGGTCGGTGCCGGGCTTCAGGCGAATTTGGATCGCGTTGCAGTTCGCGACGCCAGTTGACGGATCGACCATGCCGCGGAGTTCTTGCAGCTTACGGATCGGGACGAACACGAAGCTGGAATCGTATTCGTTCATTTTGCTTTCGTAGAAGTCGACGACGGTGAACTTGGCGCTGAGGACTTTTGGCGGCTTGGCGGCGGTGGGGTAGCTGATTTCGACGTCGTCGCCCGGGAGGGCGAGGAAGCCGTCGGCGCCTTCGAGCGTGCGATAGGCGCAGAGGCCGATGCCGAGGACGGCGCCGGTGTGCTGTTCGGTGGCGGGGTTGAAGTCGGTGCCGACGTTCGTGGCTGGGGCCCCGCCCGCTGAAGCGGGCTCGCCGGAAGCGGGCTCGCCTGGGGCGGTGGGGGCGGCTTGGAAGGGGTTGCCTTCGAGGGCTTCTTTGGGAACTTCGACGTGGGCGGTGAACTCGGCTTTGCGTTTGCGGTACGTCCAGCCGGCGATTTGCATATCAATGCGTTCTTTGAGCTTTGACTTGTCGGTCGCCTGGTGGTCGAACGTGTCGTAGCCTTTTTGCTTCAGGTTGAAGTCGAGCTTCTGGCGGTTCTCGGGGTGCTGCAGGAATTGGCCGAAGTCGCTCACGCTGGAGTAGGTGGCGTCATCGACGCCGATGACGGTGATTTGGCGGGTAATGTATTGGCTGCCGATGGAGTAGCCGAGCATCGCGGGGATGTGCACGGTGGGCGACATGCCGTCGATGTACTGGCCGGCGACGGCCTTGATTTCCGCCATGCGGCGGTCGGCGTCGGGGAAGCCGTCGAGCGATTGGCTTTCGAACACGAGATCGGAAAGGATGCCGTGGATGCGGTCCTTCATCTCGTGGGTGAAGCCTTCCATGACGGCGTTGACGACGATCATCGTGGCCACGCCGAGCATGACGCTGATGATCGAAGCCAGCGCGATGTAGCGCGTGCGGAGGTAGCGCCAGCAGAGGAGGAGTTTGTACATTGAGCCCTTCCTTGGGCAAATGGTCAGTTGTCCGTGGTCCATTGTCCGTTGCAACTGACGGCGGACAACGGACCACGGACGAGCATCACTCTGGTCTCAACAGCGGGAACAATATCACATCCCTGATCGATTGCGTGTTCGTTAGCAGCATCACCAAGCGGTCGATGCCGAGGCCGAGGCCGCCGGCGGGGGGCATGCCGTGGCGTAGGGCGCGGATGAAGTCGGTGTCCATTTTGGCCATCGATTCTTCTTCGGCGAGGCCGGCGAGCTGGGTCTTGAACAGTTGCTCTTGCAGGTCGGGGTCGTTGAGCTCGGTGTAAGCGTTGGCGATTTCCATGCCCTGCACCAGCAGTTCGAAACGCTCGGCGACGGCGGGGTTTTCGGCCTTGCGCTTGGTGAGCGGGCAGATGCTGGCGGGGTAATCCATCACGAAGACCGGGCCAACGAGCGACTTTTCAATCTTGGCTTCGAAGACTTCGCTCTTGATGACATCGGGGTGTTTGCCAGCGGTTTCGAGGCCGGCCGATTTGGCGACGCTCGCTACGGCGGCGGCGTCGGTGGCGTCGATGCCGAGCAGTTCTTGGAAGAGCGAGTCGTAGGTTTTGCGCTGGAACGGCGGCGTGAAGTCGATCGTTTTATCGCCCCAGCTGAGTTTGAGCGGTTGGCCGGTGGCTTGGATCGCGCCGACGATGCAGGCTTCGGTGAGGTCCATCATCGAGCGATAGTCGCCGTAGGCCTGGTAGGCCTCGAGCATGGTGAACTCGGGGTTGTGGCGCTGGCTGATGCCCTCGTTGCGGTAGACGCGGCCGAGCTCGTATACGCGTTCCATGCCGCCGACCATGAGTCGCTTGAGGTGCAGTTCGAGGGCGATGCGGAGGTAGAGGTCGATGTCGAGGGCGTTGTGGTGTGTTTTGAATGGCCGAGCTGCGGCGCCGCCGGCGATCGAATGGAGCGTGGGGCCTTCGACTTCGACGAAACCGCGCTCACGCAGCGTATCGCGAATCGAGCGGATGATTTTGGTGCGGTTGAGGAACCGCGGCATCACCCCTTCGCCGTAAGTAAGGTCGAGGTAGCGTTGCCGTTGGCGGAGTTCGGGGTCGGTTAGGCCGTGATGTTTTTCGGGAGGCGCGGCGAGGCTCTTGGTGAGCATTGTGAGCTTGGCGGCAAAGATCGAGAGCTCTCCGGTTTTGGTGCGGCGGAGCTCGCCGTCGACGCCGATGATATCGCCGAGGTCGAGGCATTGGGCAAGGGCCCAGTCGTCGCCGACTTGCTGCTGGCCGACGAAGAGTTGGATCTGTCCGGTCATGTCGCGGATGTCGATGAACTGCAGCTTGCCTTTATCGCGGTGAAGGACGATGCGGCCGGCAGCGCGGACGTGCGGGCCGGTCATTTCGCCCGGGCCTTGCTCGGAGAGCCACTTGCGGAAGTCGAAGCCTGCGGGGGCGGTGGCGGGATCGACGAGTTCGATTTCGCGGCCGTCGTTGGTTTTGTAGCAAATCTCGGTGGCGCGGGCGCGGATATCGGCGATGGATGCGTGGTTGTCGAAACGCTGGCCCCATGGGTCGAGGCCCAGTTGGGCGATGCGGTCGAGTTTTTCGCGCCGCGAGGCTTCCCAGTTGGCAGAAGTCGTCGGCGATGCCTGTTGATCGGTCACGGTGGAACTCATGTGGGCGGGAGCATTTGCAGTAGGCACGCCGGGTATCCTTGGGCGCCGTCGACCGACTGGCTTTTAGCGTCGATTATTGACAGGGCGGGCGACGGCACGCGGAGCGTGCCTGCTACAAAGGGGGAGGGGCATTTTAGTGGGTGGTAGCAGGGGGTCAATGGCGGCTTGGGAAAGTGATAGTGGATAGTGGATAGTTGATAGTGGATAGTTGATAGTGTTGGGATTTTGGAGGCCGCTTTGTTGCGATGTCGTGCCGCTATGCTAGCGGAAAAATGGTTGGGGGGCGATTGGCGACGCGGCGGAAGTTGGTTGCGAGTAGCCGGGCGACACGCCCTGAGACTTCGAAGGGCGTGGCGTGCTATCTGTGGCGGGCACCACGCCAATCATAAAGCGTCTGGGCGTGCCACCCTTGCGCAGTGGGAAACGCCGAGCCGGGAACAGCTCGGCTATATACATTGACTCGCGGGTGGGGGGTTCCTAACATTCCTCGCCAGTTTATGAGCCTGCCGGAACCGCTCTTCTATGGCCCGCAAAGTACGTATCGCCGCGATTGGCAGCGTGGTCGTCTCGGCGTTAGTCGTGGCGGGCCTCGGCGGAGCGTACTACGCCACTCGGCAGGTACGGCCGTTCTATGAGCAGGCGTTGCGGATCGAGCCCGAGGCGCTCGAGCGCGGCGGGCGGGAGCTCGAAAGTCGCGCGACTGCACTCTATACCGATGCCCGGCAGGTGGGCCGCTGGCAGGCGCTGTTCACGGCCGAGCAGATCAATGGGTGGCTGGCGACGCAGTTGGTTGAGAATGCCGATGTGCAGTTGCCGTCGAATATTCGCGACCCGCGGGTGGCGATTGCGCGCGATGTGTTGACGCTGGGGTTTCGCACGACATCGGGCGGCGTGGAGACGGTGATTTCGGTCGATGCGGCGGTTTCGCTCACCGAAGAGAGCGCGGTCGCGGTGCGGTTGATTGCGGTGCGCGCCGGCGCCCTGCCCTTGCCAGTGTTGCAGCTGGCCGACGAATTGGCGGAGGCGTGCAAGAAGTTAAAGCTCCCGGTGCGGTGGACGCGGCAGGATGGGAAGCCGGTGGCGATTGTGGAGATTCGTGCTTCTGAACCCGTGTATGTGGATGACATTCAGCTGGATGACGGGCAGCTGTATGTGGCGGGGCATACGGATGTGGAGCGCGATTCGAAAGCGTCGGCCGCGGTGCGAGGTGGCCGGCGCGTCAATCTGAAGGGTGAGTGCGCAGTTGACTTGAATGCGTATGAACTGCGGCTGACGCCGAAGGGTGGAAAGTCGGGGCTGGAGATTGCGCGGCGCGGGGCGGCTAAAGCTTCTGGTGGATCGAAAGCTGCCGAGGACTAGGTGAGCGCGCCGATAGCACCGGCATGGGGCGTCACCCCTCCCTAGCCCTCCCCATCAAGGGGAGGGGACCGGAGGGAATACGCGTCACCAGTTGCGTAGAATGTTCTGTGATCCCACTCGCGATGGGTCGCTGCGTGCATCGTTGCTGTTGACGTGAGTTCGAATTAGCTGCGGAAAGCGCTGCAGAATCCACATGTCGTCGTTTGTTGACCGCGTGAGTTCCAATTGCCCTGCGACTATTTCGCCGGTGAAGGTTACGCTCCAAGACGCGGGCGTTTCAAACTCGGTTTGATAAGTACCGGCCGCGATGCGGATGACCTGGCCGCGGTTGTTGCTGACTTCGCCTTCGTATTCCAGGTAGGCGAGGCGGTGGTCGGGCAGCGCTTCTGCCGGCACTTCGTTGGTCAGTGAGGCGGCGGGGCAGTTTTTATGCGCTGACTGCGTGCGAGCGCGTGCTTGGTGCCAATCGCGAGGGAGTTGCGCCAGGGCCCAGGTGCGGAGGGTGCCGCTTGGTTCGTGTTCGAGCATGAGGTCCCAGTGGGAGGGACGCTCGTAGTTGGGTGGGCACTCGTGGTAGAGGAGGACGAAGCGGGGCATACTTCGATTTTAGTCGTTGCGATGAGGCCCTGCAGCGGCAGACAGAACCGAGGGCTAGCGCCCTGCGGCTAATACGTCAACACGCTCGTTGATTACGGCGAGGCGGCGGTGATTGTGATTAGTTCGGAGTTGACCGTGCTGGGCTGGCCCAGGCTTTTGGCGGCGAGTTGGGCGGTGATTTGGGCCTGACCGATGCTGTTGGGGTGTGACGGGGATGATGTACTGTTTTTGGTTGCCGGCGGGGAAATCGGCGACGGGATTGAAGCGGATTTCCTGGCCGAAGACTTGAGCTTCGGTTTGCGGTTGGATTTGCGTGGTGTCGACGGTGAGTTGCGCGGGCAGGATGAGCCGCATTGCGACTTCGCTTTCGTTCTGTTGGCCGTTGTTGGCCACTGTGATCGTGATGATTTGCTTTTCGCCAACTCGGGCCGGATTGCGGCCGACGGCGATCGAGAGTTGCAGGCCGCTGGGCGCGGCAGTACCTGGAGTCGTCCCAGGTTGACTACCGACTGGGAGCGGCGGGAGGATCTCGGTGCACTTTTCGCTCACCTGGTCGACGCCGGAAGACGTGACGCGGGCCCGTGCGCAGGCGCGGTTGCTCGCCGCGCGGCAGCGGCCTTGGAAGCGGAAAGCGCGACGTTCGCCGGGCTCGAGGCGGTCGATTTTGAACAGCACGCCGTTAGTGATGGCCTGATGGCCTTCTTCGGTGGCCGTGGGTTCGATCGCCGGGTCGCAGGTAATGGCAAGTTCAATGTTAGTCGCGGGGACGTCGCCGACGTTTTTTACGACAGCGTTGAAGTCGGCCAATTCCCCCACGGTGCTGCGGCGCGGGCCGTCGATGTTGACCGTAAGATCGGCCTGGCGGGCGTTGACGCAGCCTTGCTGGGTGACGGGTTGCGCGCCGTCGGCGGTGATGGTGGCGGTGTGGCATTGCGTGCCGCCATCGAGGACGCGGAATCGCGGCAGTTTCATCGTGCGCGATTCGCCCGGCGCAATATCGCTGATGCCAGCGGCGCCGATTTCGTGTTTGTTCGCCTGGTCGGCTTCGTTGCTGAGGCCGGGACCGAATTTGTCGGTGACGGCGACGTTGCGAGCGACGCCATCGCCGCGGTTGGTGATCGTGAGCTCAAATTCGACGAAGTCGCCGACGCTGACCTGGTCGGTGCCGACGACTCGTAGCGCGGCTTCCAGGCGCGGTGTACCAGTGGCGGCGGGCGGCGGTGCGGCGGCGTTCGGCGTTGGGCCATTTGGTGTTGGCGTGGTCGGTGGCGGTTCTGTTGAGCCGGGTGCTGGTTGGCTGGTGATCGGCGGCAGCGCCGGCGGCTGTGACGCTGGCGGTGCAAACGTACCGGGCGGCGCGGGGAGCGGAAGTGGTGTGGCCGCGGCACCGGGCGCGGCGGGAGTTGCTGGTATTGCTGGAATGCCGGCGGCCCAAGTGATCGTCGTGGCGACGCGGCCGAGCTGGAGGCGGGGCATTACGGCGGGGCGGGCGGTTTCGGGACGGATAACGGTGATGCCAACGTTCGTGACGCCGCCGCCGGGGTCTCTTGGAGTGACTTCGACGCTCGCGCGACCGCCCGCGTCGGTCGTGGATTCGACGGAACTGCCGCCTTCGTAGCCGATCGCGCCGCCGGAGACGTCGTAGCGGACGATCCAACCGGCGAGCGGAGCGCCGTCGGTGCGGCGCATGACGGTGGTGGTGAGCGTGTGAGTGCGGCCGGGTTCGACGACAGTGGGTTGCGGAAAGACCCATTGGGCGTCGACCCAGTAAATCGTGGACGTGGCCTGATTGAAGGCTTCGTAATCGGGAGCGCAGGCGGTGACGATGCTCGTGCCTTCGACTTGCGAGGTGAGGGTGACCCACGACTCGCCGCGGTAGATGGGGACATCGTCGCAGCCGTCGGGTGTCGAAGCGTTGAGGACGATCGGTATGCGGGCGGTGGTGGTCGTCGCGGTCCAGTCGTCGATGCGTTGTGGCGCTTCGAAAAAGCTGAGCAAGTGGCCGGATTCGCGAACGCCGAGTTCGGTGAACTGGCCGACGCCGGTGCGATTGATCGACCAATCGACGCGTTCGCCGGCGGCGAGTTGGCGCTGTGGTTCAACGATCGCGGCTTTTAGGATCATCTCACTGCCGACGGCGGCGACGAGGCCCTCGGGTGAGACGCGGAGAAACTCGCGGCCGCATTGCGCGACTGCGGCCGTGGGATACACGGGAATCGCCACAACGCCGGGCGGCGGCGGGAGGATTGGAACGGGTGCGGCGGCAATTGGCGGGGCCGTGGCGACCGGCGCGCCGGCGGGTGGCGGTGGCAGCGGGACGGAGGCGACGGGCACGCCAGGGCCGGGGCCGACCAGCGGCGTCACTGGCACTGCCCCGGGTGGATCGGAGTAAACGGGCGGCGCGACGACGTTGCCAAACGGCGTGGAGGGCACCATTCGCGGGACGTTCTGCGCCACTAACGGCGCGACAACGACTGGAGCGGCGGGCGGCGGAACAGGCGTGGTCACCGGCGGCCCGGGAGTCGTGACGAACGTTCCCGGCGGGGCCGCAACGGGCGGGCCAGCGACAACCGGGGCTGGCGCCGGGGCTTGGTTCGGCCAGACGAAGAGGCTTTCACCAGTAGGGTCGATGCGCGGGCCCTGATACGTGGCGCAGCCGGGCACGATGCTCGCGCCGAGGAGCGCGAGCAGGATGCAGCAGCGTTGCCTGAGGGGGTTCCGACGCATTATTCGCGGGCGTCCTGCCGGTTGTTTCAAATCGCGTGGCGCGACGTGTTTGCGCGTTTGAGCCGCACCAAAGGCAAGCATGGTGCTGGGGCGTTCCCGGGCTGGGTGCGCAGTCGAGGCGCCTGTTAAAACGTACCGCCTGGGTGCGGCAATGTTGGTGAAAGGCAACAGCCGGCGTGGTGTTTTCGCAACAATTTGGGCCGGTCGTAGCGAAGAGAGGGATTGGTGGGGCCGCGTGAGGCCAGAGACGGGGATGGCATGCTCGGGAGACTCTGCGGCGGCGCAGCTGCCTGAGGAATTGTCGACACCAGGGGGCCACGCCCTTCCCAGAGCGTCAGGGCGTGCCACCCGACCACCGGCGGACGGCACGCGGAGCGTGCCTGCTACAAATAGGGCAATTTCTTGCTTTGGCAAGACGGGCGGATTAGCATAAATGGAGCGGAGATTCCCCACATTTCGGGTTCCGGCCCGCCGCTCCGCTCGGAACATCGCTCTCTCGCTTGATACGAGGTAACTCCATGGCTCGGTTCGGTTTTCGTGCGGTCAACTTTTTGCCCGGCTGCACTCGCGCTTGGTTAGCGCTCGCGATGTGTGCGGCAGTCTCGGTGGTGGGGCATCAAGCCGCGCGGGCACAGTTCGGCGGCGGTGGCGGCAACACGATTGGCGCTGGCGCGACCTCCGGTGTGGCGGTGGATGCCGACGGCGTGCTCCGGCGCGTGATTGCCAACGACCCGACGGGGCAACTCGCTCAGCAGCGTGCCCAAGAGGCGATGACGAAGCTCGATCGCGACGTCGCGAAGCGAAGCAAGTTGCGGAAGATCTCGCTCACGCGGCTCGATCGCGTGATGAAAGAACGACTCGCGGCGGGGAAACCGCTTGATGATACGATGTTGAACCTCGCGGGGCTGACCCGCGTGCAGTACGTGTTCTGCTACCCGAAGTCGGGCGATGTGGTGATTGCCGGACCGGCGGAGGCCTGGGGAATGTCGCCGGCGGGTCGGATCCAAGGCATCGAGTCGGGCCGGCCGGTGGTGGAACTTCAAGACTTGGCCGTGGCGCTGCGGTCGTTCCCGCCGGGCGCGGACAAAAAGAAGCCGTTCATCTATTGCTCGATCGATCCGACCGAGGAAGGCCTCTCGCGGATGCACCAGTTCTTGCATGAGTTGGGCGGCCGGATTGGCGACCCGCGCACGAATCCGGGGCAGGATCAGTTCATTGCCAACGGTTTGCGCGATCGGCTTGGCATGCAGGTGATCACGGTCGGCGGCATTTCGCCGAAGACGCACTTTGCGCAGGTGATGGTCGAGGCCGACTATCGGATGAAGCTCATCGGCATTGGTTTGGAGACGCCGGCCGTGCGTTTGACGAGCTATGTCGACCGGGCCAACCCGACACAGGTCGCGAGCAATGCGCTGCAGCGATGGTACTTCGTGCCAAACTATCAATGTGTTCGCGTGAGCGAAGACTCGATGGCGATGCAGTTGGAAGGCGATGGCGTAAAGCTGGTGGGCGAAGACGAAGTCGTGATGGATGGCGGCAAGCGGGCGAAGGCGCGGGGCAAGATCAATCAGGCCAGCGACACGTTCGTGAAGGCGTTCACCAAGGTGTACCCGAAACTTGCTGAAGTGACGCCGGTGTATGCTCAGCTGCGAAATTGCATCGACCTGGCCGTGGCGGCGGCGTTCATTCAGCACCAGGATTACTACGGGCTCGCGAAGTGGGAGCCGAGCGTGCTTATGAATGAGGGCCAGTTTGCCGTTGAAACGATGAATCCGCCGCAGCAGGTGGAAACGGCGGTGAACGCGATGTGGCGCGGCAATCGGCTGATCACGCCGATCGGCGGCGGCGTGCAGATGCGACCGACCGAGGCGATCGAGCCCACTAACTTGCTGGAAGACGAAGGCGGCAAGGTGAAGGAAGCGGCGATCGGCGTGGATGTGTCGAAGCTGGGCGCGGATCAGTGGTGGTGGGATTAGGCAACTGGTTTTCTAAGTCGGCCGGATGTGGCCGGCTGGTTGCGCTGTGACTTGAATTGGTAGGATACGGAGATGACTTACCAATTTCCGCCCGATATCGAGAAGCGCGTGCGTGCTCAAATGGGCTCCTCTGGAGCTGCGAACGAAGACGACGTTCTGCGCGCAGCAATGGACGCGCTGGAGCAGCTGGATGAAATCAAGTTGCGCCGCTGGCAGGCTGGGAACGATCTTGCTTTGCGTCAGAGTGCGGCAGGTCTATCGAAGCCGCTGAATTTGGGGACATTGCTGGAGCGCGTGGAGGAACGAGCTGCAGGCAAGCGAGCGGGCAGCTAATGGCACGAGTCATCTGGACTCCACTGGCTGAGCTCGAGCTTGAGGACATTCTCTATTACATCCGCGTGACGGATGGCCGCCCCCTCACGGCGCGCCGCGTCGGCGAAGGTATTGTGGCCGCCGTCGACCGCCTCGCGCCGGACCCAGACTCAGGCGCACGCCATTGAGCAGCGCCGGCGGATTGGAAGTACGTGAAGTACAAGCGCTGGCTGGCCTTTTATCAGAAGACAGCGGACCGCATCGAAGTGATGCGCGTCGTCGATGCCGTGAGAGACTTGCCAAACTTGCTGTAAAATCTTTCAGCTAGCGATGTTCTGGTGCTGCAATTCTCGCCGTGGCAATCACGCGCAGGTCGCACACGTTGGTGTGGGTTGGACCGGTGATGAAGAGACCGCGGGATGCGTGGAAGAATGAGTACGCGTCGTTGCGCGCGAGATAGTCGGCGGCGGCCCGTTGTTTTTCGCGGGAGGTGCGCGCGATTTCTTCAGTAACGAATGCGCCGGCGGCGTTTGTGGGTCCGTCTTCGCCGTCGGTGCCGGCGGCGAGGAGAGCGATGTCGTGGCAGTCGCCGAGTTGCGCGAGGGCGGCGAGGGCAAGTTGTTGATTGCGGCCGCCTTTGCCGCGGACGGATTCGTCTGCGAGAGTGACGGTGGGTTCGCCGCCGCTAATGAGGCAATCGGGACCCGACTCGGCGCGCATTCTGAGGGCCATCTCGGCGAGATGGCGGCCGACTTCTTCGGCTGCGCCTTCGGAGTGGCGGGCGGCGATCATGGCGTGTGAGTAACCGAGGCGTTCGGCTTCGACGCCGGCGGCATCGACGGCGGTGGCGTTGTTGGCGATGACGTGGTTGGAGATGGCGCAGCGGGAAGGATGTGCCTTGCAGTTATTGCGGTTACCTGTTGCAGGAGCTGTGTTAACGCTGTCCGCGGCTGCACGGCTTTGAAGATATGTGACGACGTTGAGGATTGAATTATCGCTAGTCAGTTTGAGTTCGCTGAGAATCTGCAGTGCGTCGGCCGCGGTGGCGTTTGAACGGACGGTTGGCCCAGAGGCAATGATATCGAGGCGGTCGCCGAGGACATCGGAGATGATGAGCGAGACGAGCTGACGAGCGCGGCAGGCGCGGGCGAGGCCGCCGCCCTTAATGAGGCTGAGTTGGCTGCGGACGATATTGAGTTGTTCGATGTTCGCACCCGCGGCGCTGAGCAGGCGGGTGAGGCGGATTTTTTCGTCGAGTGTAACTTCTGGAACCGGTGCTGGGAGCAGCGCTGAGCCGCCGCCGGTGAAGAGGCCGAGGCAGAGATCACGTGGGCCGAGAGCGCTTGCGATGCTGAGGATTTGCTGCGTACCTTCGACGCCTTCGGGGCGCGGCTCGTTGATGCCAGCGGGGCGGGCGGCGTGGAGGCGGATGCGCTCGGTGGGGATGAGGCAATCGGCAGGAACATTGACCCAGCCGTGGAGATGTTTGCCCGCGATTCGTTTGGGGCCGAGGACGATTTCGACGGCGGCGGCCATTGCGCCGGCGGCTTTGCCGGCGCCGACAACGGCGATGCGTTCGACTTGTTGCAGGTCGATCGTGTCATCGCCGATGAGGAGCCAGTGGCCATCGACTTGCACGTGCTCGGGGATGAGGCGGTCGGGCTGCACCGCGGCGACACCTGCGCGCCAGATGCGTTCGACGTCGGAGCGGAGTTGTTCGGCAGAACGTGGCATGGACGCGAGCTCGTGCGAAGCCTCCCTCGCCGCGGCGAGTCCCAAGCGACCTGGCCCCTCCCCTACGAAGGTGAGGAATTTGGTGCGGCGGTGGTGCGTGCGATTATCGCGTGCGGAGGGTGCCGGGCAAAGCCGTAGGGAGCTCGGCGGCGCGGGGGTTGAGGCCGTCGCCGATTCTGTTGACGGTGGGTAAGCGGCGAGCGATAGGTTGCTGTAGTGTGCGGACCATGATGGCGTCGACTTTTGCGGAGCCGTTGCCCGTGAGAGCGAATGTTACGCGCAGGTTCGTTGGCAGCGAGGTGGCGCGGATCAGGCGAAACATCTGCCAGCCGGAAGTTTGGCTGGCGACGACGGAGAGCTCGGGACCGCCGAGGGTATCGATGATCGCGAGGCCTTCACCGGGCGTGGCGAATGGCTCGTCAACGCGGATCCAGCCGGTGATTTCGACAGTTTTTTCTGCTTCCAGTGGAATGGCGGGGGAGATGATCCAAACGCGCGGCTCGGCGACATCTGGTGCGGGCGCGTCGGGCGAAGGGCCGGCGCGGAGTTGGAGGCAGTAGTTACCGCTTTGTGGTTGCGCGTTTGAGAGTTCGGCGGCAGAGGCAGCGTTTGCGGTCGGTGAGACCACATGCTGCCAACCGACGCGGGTCATGGCGGCGAGGTCCTCGAAATCGCCAGCGTCGACGAGATTTTCGCCGCCGCGGAGGTTTTCGAAGGAGCGTTCCAGGGCGGCGGACTCGGCGAGGCGTTCGTAAGTGAGACCGAGGGCGTCGCTCGAGAGACCATTGGTGAGACCGACGGTGTTGCGCTGTTCGGTTGAGGTGCGTCGGACTTCCGCGAGCAGGTCGGACATGTGATCTTGCGCGCGGTCGAGCTGGCCGGCAGCGAGGAATGTGTCGAGTTGAGCGAGACGGGTGTTCATTAACGTGGCGTCGGTGGCGCTCACGGTGGGCTTGAGGTTGAGCGGCGCGAGGCGGCGGTCGGTTTCGAAAATCGCTTGGGCCCGGCCGACGATGAAGTCGCGTTCGAGCCGCGCGAGCTGGGGAGACTGACGGGTGATTTTTTGCCGAATGGCTTGGATGACCTGCGGGTCCTCGGTGAGGACGACGAGACCGTCGCTGGCGGCGGGGATTGTGAAGCGAGTGCCGCCGGCGACGCGGGACGTGGCGGCGGCGGTCAGCGCAACGGGCGTAATGTAATATGCCTGGCTGGACTCAGAGACGCCGGGCACGATGAACGTAATTTCCTTAGCGGGCGCCGGCGGGCGAGCTGAAGTTGCCGGCTTGTCGCCAGCCGCTTCGAACGGAATGAGCAGGCGAGCACGGTCGACGTGCAGGACAATGCCGTCGTAGCGACCATCGGTCGACGACGCGCGGCTGACGACTTTTCCGCCGGCGAGCCAGGGTTCCATGAATTGCAGGCGGCGGTTGAGACGTTCGAGCAAAGCAGCCCGGGCGCGAGTGCTGGGATCGGCTTCGGCGAGCGAGGAGTTCGATCGGAAGACGAGGCCGCGGACGCTGCTGATGGTGGCGGTTTGCAGGAGGAGTTCGAGCTGCTCGGCGTCGACGGTTGGCGCGGGTAATTGTTTTTGGTGCGTGAGGACCGCGAGTTGTTGGCGGATGCCCTCGCTGAACTGGGTGTCAATGGCGGCCCAGGTGGGCGTGCCGGGGCGGGCGAGGCGCGGTCGCGCGGCCAGCCAAGCGGCGTATTGGGCGTCGGTCAGGCGGCTGCCGCGCGGGTGGTAAGCGAGGAGTATGTCGCCGCACTTACCGGCCATGCGCCAGGTGGAGTCGGGAGCGACAACGATCGGGCGGCCGTAGACGGCGTCGTGTTCGCGGATCGTATCGGCCCAACGGATGGCGTAGTTGGGGTCGGCGGCGATGGCTTCGTCTTCGAGTGACCAGGCGACGACCCGGTCATTCCGCGCTCCCAGGCCGTTTTGGGCGATGGCTTCGGGCCGCGGTGGAATGCAAATGAACCACAGCATGAGTTGCTTGGCTTCGTCGATCTGTTCGTCTGTTGGCGGCGCAGGAAGTTTCACGGCGTTGAAGCCGCGGTCGGCGAGAAATTGCAGTGGTTCGCCGTGCCACTCGACCGCGCGGGGGAAGAACGGGCGGTTGTCGACGAGCAGCATCGAGCCTTGCAGGCGAATGGAAACGGCGGGCTGGTCGGCGGGGTGGGGGCGAATCGCCGGCGCGGGGAGTTTGAGCTTGTCGGCGGCGGTCAGCGGTGAGCGCGGCGCGGGGGCAGTGTTCGGGGCGTCGCTCTTGGCTTCCGGCTTCGCGACCCTGGTCGGGTCGATTTGCACGCCTTCGACCTCGAGTTGGTCGGTGCCGACTTCGACGCCTTTGGGATCGCCGGGGATGATCAGCACGACGGAGTCGAGATAGGCTTCGCGGGAGTCGATAGCGGTGCCGGGTGTTGTGCGCATCACGCGCACCTGCGCTGCGAGGAGTTTGGGGACATCGATGAGGACAAGCTCTTGCCAATGGCCGGGGCGTGTGTAGGGGGTGCCTTTCACGATGGCGGTGGCTGGCCCGCGGCCGCTGGGATCGAGCGAGCGCGGCAGCGCGATGCGAGCGGCGAGTTGAATATCTGGCCGAAGCGATTTCACCCACAGGCGGATCTTGAGTTCATCGACGGCGGCGATGGGCGGAATGGGGCAGCCGAGGAGGACCGACTGGCCGGCGGTGGCGGCGATCAGCGTGCGTTCGATGCCGCTGTTGTCGCGCGCGCCGCCGGGGATGCAATCGTGGGCCAGGACTTTGGAGGGGTTACCGTTGTCGAGAATTCCCCAGGCGAGTTCGGGGCCGTTGAATGTGCGGCTGAACGCGGGCTCGGAGCGGGCAAATTCCGGCGCAAAGAGCAGCGCAGCGACGAGCGCGCAAAGTGTTCGGCACGTGTTTCGGCGAGTCCACATGACCAACAACCGTGGCGAAGCGGCGTCGTGAGCGGGGGTTGCTCAAATGCAACGTGTTTTGAGAACGCCCGAATCGCTGTAAAGTGGGCTTCTATCAGCATTTCCGTCGATTGGCTAGGGCAGTCGTTGCATTCGAACATCAATGGCGGAGCGACTGAGCGGTGGCGTGCCAAGTTGTTGAACGATTGCAAGTTGTTTCCTTATAATCAGTTAAGTACTTTCGCGGTTCTTCAGTCGGAAGGTGGTGGCGCAGGGTGTGCATTTGGCCACAGGCATCACCCACCGGGAGACGCAACCATGGCCAACACGCAACGAGTTTCCGCTGTTACGACCGAAGAATTGCCAGCTGACATCCTCCGGCTTGCCGCCGCGATTCACAACATTCCCGAGCAGTACGCTCGCGACGTGATTCCGGCGTTGGAGCGGGTCATTGAGAGCACGAAACGCCGTCGCCGGATATTGAACATGGTCCAAGACGCCCTGAGCCAATTGCGGTTGGATATGAAGTATTTGATGTTCGACGTGGAAGCTACTCGCCGCGAACGCGATGAATTCCAGGCCCGGCTGCAAGAGTTCGAGAACTAGGGGAAACGAGACCAACGGACGTTGCGAAAAGGCAACACTGGCGCCGCGATCATGTGAAAGGTACAGAAGACGGCATCGCGGGATCGTGTGAGTTGGGTAGCCAAGAAAAAATTGCCAGCAGTAGCAGGAAGCTGCGTAGAATTGCTTGAGGAATAGTGGAACTGCTGGCAAGGGCGGTTGCTGGCGGAAAGAGTGAGTTGAGCGACCCCGCCAAAATGAGAACGATCCGCCGTGAGACGGTGGGAGAAATATACGAGCCGGATTGGAACAGATTGTAGCTGCGTGCCATGGCCGAGATTAAAACCGCAGAACAACTGGCTCAGCGCGCGCTCGATGTGAACGTGGTTGAGAACGGGCAGCTCCAGGCTGTGTGGAGCGAGCTCGGCACGACGAATCCGCCGCTTGATATGTTTCAGCAGGCGTTGTTGCGCCGCGAGTTGGTCACTCAGTACCAGCTTGAGAAGCTGATGAAGCCGGAATCGCGAAGCGGCTTCTTCTACGGCCCCTACAAGGTGCTCTATTTCGTGGGGGCGGGTACGTTTGCGCGGGTGTTTCGCGCCGTGCACAAAGAGACGGGCAAGGTGTACGCCGTGAAGGTGCTGCGCAGCGGGATGAGCAACCCGAAGGAGATGAATCAAAAAACTCACAAATCGAACAAGCTGTACATCGATTTGTTTCGCCGCGAAGGCGAGTTCGGGATGAAGCTCAAGCATCCGAACATCGTTGAGATTCACGAAGTACAGTCGCAAGGGTTTACGCACTACATTGTCATGGATTTCGTCGAGGGGCGAAATCTGCGCGAGTTCTATCGTGCCGGGCGACGGTTTCAGCCGCTGGAGGCGGCGGAGATCATGGTGGGTGTGACGTCGGCGCTTACGTACGCGTTGCAGCAGGGTGTGACGCACCGCGACTTGAAAATGTCGAATGTGCTCGTCTCAAGCGAAGGCACGGCAAAGCTCGTGGATTTTGGTTTGGCCGGTGTGCAGGGCTCGGCGGAAGCGGAAGCGGAAGGTTTAAGTCGGCGGACAATCGATTACGCCGGGTTGGAGCGGGCAACGGGCTGCCGGCAGGATGATCCGCGAACCGATATCTATTTTGCAGGGACGATTTTCTATCAGATGCTCACGGCCCACCCTGCCCTGCCCGACAATCGCGATCGGGCGCAAGCGGGGAAGGCGCGATATCAGGACATTAAACCGATTCTCGATCTCGTGCCATCGTTGCCGCTGCCGCTGACGATGGTGGTGAACAAGGCGCTCGAATTCGATCCGGAAAAGCGGTATCAAACGCCCGGCGATATGCTGGTTGATTTGAAGCTTGCGATTAAGCGAGTCAAAGGCGCGAAGGAAGGCCGGGCGAGCAGCGCGCCGGAGATTCACAGTAATGAAGGGCTCGACGAACAAGGGCAGCCGCGGAAGCTGATGATTGTCGAGTCGGATGTGAAGATGCAGGACATGCTGCGTGAGCTGTTCAAGAAGAATGGCTATCGCGTGCTCGTGTCGAGCGATCCCGAGCGGGCGCTCACGCGGTTTTTCCAGGATCCCCAGGCGGCCGACGTGGTTCTACTCACGACAGGCAACAATGGCCGAGCGGCGTTAGAGGCCTTCAATCGATTCGGGCAAGAGGCGGCGACGCGCGACCTGCCGACGGTTCTGCTGCTCGACCAGAACCATCACCACTGGGCCGAGCACGCGAAGACGTGCGACCATCGGGTCGTGGCCAAGATGCCGATTAAGATGCGCGAGCTGCGCGGGGCGCTGGTCGAGGTGACGCGGAAGAAGGTGTCGTAAGCAAGCTATTAGCTATTAGCCGTCAGCTATTAGCCAGAAAGTTCTTGCAGATTTCACGTGCCTGTGGCGCGCTAGTATTCTAGCGGTCATTCGGGTTGTGCGGCGAGCATCAATTAGCGGCTCAGCCTGTAATGCGTTTGCGCACTATAGTTGAGATGGCGAACGCGGATCGGTTTGTCCGCTGGCCCGGAATGGCCGGATGCCCAACTCGTCATTACCCGTGACCATGCGAAACGAAGTGAAAACGCTTTACACTTTGGACCGGCAGCGGCGTGTGGTCGTGTTTGGCCGGGACGACGGTTCGGTTGGGTTTGAAGACCAATGGTGGCGCGCAGAGGAGGCTTGGTTTCCGGTTGGGCGTTATTCCGAATCATTTTGCGATTCGGCGGAGCGGGCGGAGGCCGAGGCGCGGTCGCGTGTTCAGTGATTGAGCGAGTTGGAACAATAGACTCCGCTTAAGGTCGACACCATGCCGTTTAACTGCGAGATTTGTTTGCAGCGCGGGCCGGACGATGGTCCGCTCGTGTTTGATGGCTGGATCGATGAGCCGTGGGGGCATTTTGTGCCCAGCGGTACTGCGTTTGCCCGGGCGCACGATACGCGCGGCGCGTGCGTGCTCGAGCTTTGTGGTCCCGGTGTGCTCTGCGAGAAGTCGCAGTTGCGGCCGGGCGATAACGTGGAGTCTGGCTCACTCATCGCCCGATACATGACCGATGGCGAAGACATCATTTACGACGGGTCGGCATGCCGAGTTCGACGGGCCTAAGTACACCACTTCGAAAACTTATGTCCATCCTTGCCCAACTTTTTCCGCGATACGCGAAGAATGCACAGGTGCTGCGCGAGGCCGTGAACGCAATGGGCGCCGAGTGTGAAAAGTGGAACTACGACGAACTCGATCGGGCGGCGGAGGAACAGCCTCTCATGGAACGAGCGATTGAAGGGGGCACGGCGCAGTTCAACATCGATTGTTGGGAGAAGAAGCCCAATGGCGACCTGTTCATCTGCATCGATGCGGACGGCCTGCCGACGTTTATGGGTGTGAAGCCATCGTACGTGTTCGCAAAGCGGATTGATGGGACCGTCTATTACCCGTGAGCGTGTCAGGCGCGCGGTTGGCCCACGTTATTTAAGCGGTTGCCAGTGTGGCCACATGGCGGCGTGGCCGGTGGTGAGATGCGTGAGCTGATGTTCGGCGTGGTCAACCAAGTTCATTACGAACAGCTGACGAATGCCGTTGCGCTTCGAGCCGTAGAGCAACTGCGCGCCGTCGGGCGACGGGGCCGGATGATAGTGTAATGTGCCGGCGGGCGTGCTGGTGAGTTGGGTCACGGCGCCGTCGAGCGTGCTTTGGTAAAGCTCGATGTTCCCAGTTGACTTGTCGGCAGCCGTGAAGAATACGAGCTTGCCATCAACCGACCAGACGGGCAAATCGCTGCTGCCGCCGTGAAAGTCGGGGACGTCCAGGAATTCGACGACTCCGCGATAGCTGCCGCGGTCGGCGAGTTTGCGGAGGCCGGTGCCGTCGCGGCGGACGACGTATGGATGGCAGTTGTAATGTTCGCCGCTGACGAACAATAGCCATTCGCCATCCGGCGACCAGGCGGGAGCGAAGTTGAACGGCTGACCGGTTTCAATGTGCCGCTTGGCTGTGCCATCGACGTTGGCTTCGTACAGCTGGTAGCTTTCGTGGTAACTGATGAGCCTGCCATCGGGCGAGGCGCTGTATCCATAAGTGAAGCCGGTGCCGCCCGCGGAAATGTCGCGCTTGTTGCGGCCGTCGCGGTCCATCAGGTACGGCTTCGAGATGCCGTCGATGAGCGCGGTGAAGCCGAGAGCGTGGCCATTCGGCACGAAGAAAAGGCCTGTATTGTAATGGCTGACGCGGCCAACGGCCGTCACGTTCTGCACGCGCCCGGAGCCTAGTTCCACGAGGCACGAATCGACCAACCACTTGCCCGGCTCCATGCGGAACGTTTTATGTTCCTCTTCCCAGGCGGCATTCGCAGGATCTTGCCAGCTGTGGAGCACCATAGCGTGGCTGCCATCGGGCGACCAACCGGCGAACTGGGTCCAGGTGTTTGGTTTGTCGATAAGTTCTTCGGCAATGTGGCGCGGCGACGTGCCGTCGGCCTGCATGACGCTGGCCCGCATCGTGCGAACATTGGCGTGGCGACCGCCGGCGAGATTGGTTTGGAGCTCGGTGTAGCCGATAAGCTGCGCGTTTCGCTGGGCCTCAACACCCACTGCGGGTGCGAGTGCGAGCAGCATAACGAAAAAGGTCGCAAGGAAGATTCGCAGCATGTACGACTGTCGCAGGTTAATCAACTGATTTTGAATGCGTATTCGAATTGGGTGCGGACTTGCGTTCGTAGCGTTTCAACGTGCTCCGGTAGGAATGTATGGAGCCGACGATTCCAAGCACAGTACCGACCAACAGAGACGGAGTGGCTGAGATGTAAAAGAGACCGAAGGGAACGGTGACCGGGTCCTGGAAGGTCGGCAGCAAGAAGGCGCCGATGATAATACAAACCAGCAAAATTCCAACGAACATAAAGATAGCGCCGCCGGCAGCGGTGATGTAGCGCATGGAGTGCCTATCTCGCAAAACTCGGCCGATATCGATACTAGATTTAAGCGAGTCGGCAGATGACGCAGATAATACTCGCGGCGTCGTAGTGTGACCAGCTGCGAGTGCGTTTGCTGAGACTATTAGCGATTGCGGACTGCGAATTGGCAAGGCAGCCGGCTATGCACTTGCTTGCGCTGCGTGCTTCGATCAGACCATTCGGCGGTGCGGGAGAGCGAACCCCTCCCTCGCCACGGCGAGTCCCGAGCGACCTGGCGCCTCCCTAAGAGGAAGGGGAATCAGAAATGAGCCCTTGCTTAATGTTGTTCGAGTTGGCGAATTTTCTCGACTCGGCGCTGGTGGCGGCCGCCTTCGAAGTCGGTTTCGATCCACTTAATGACGACGCGCTCGGTGCTATTGGCGCTGAGCAAATCGCCGGAAAGGCACAGCACATTCAGGTCATTGTGGCGGCGGCTGAGTTCGGCGGTGACCTCGTCGGCACAGGCGGCCGCCCGGACGCCCGGAAACTTGTTAGCGACGATCGCCATGCCGATGCCGGTGCCGCAGATGAGGATGCCACGTTCGACTTCGCCGCTGCTGACCCGGCGGGCCACGAGGGCGGCGAAATCGGGGTAGTCGACGCTGGCGTCGCTCGACGGGCCTTCGTCGACGATCTCATGGCCCTTGGACTTCAGCAGCGAGATCACTCGTTCTTTGAGATGATAACCGCGGTGATCGCTGGCAATGGCTACTTTCATGGCAGTGTGGAATTAGGCGAGGCGTGTTTGGTGGCGGGGGTTGGATGTTGGATGTTGGATGTTGGATGCGGGATGATTTTGGGTTGTGCGTTGGTGGTTTACAACGTACTGGTCCTTTTAGTCAGTAAGTTCTTGCTTCAGCTTTTCGGCGTGGTGTTTGACGCCGGTTGCGAGTTGAGCCGCGCAGTGCCGATAGGCGCCAACCGTTTGACCGATGGGATCGGCGACATCGCTGCGGTCGGGCATTAGTAGATGGGTTCGGCACGCGGCTTCGGGCCAGCGGTCGATGAGCGACTGCATGTGGCTTTGGGTCATCGGCAGGATGAGATCGGCGTGGCGGATCAACTGTTCGGTAACCGGCTGGGCTTCATGGCGCGAGAGGTCGAGATTGAGCTCACGCATGACTTGGACGGCTTCGCTCGCGGGCGGGCAGCCGGGGGCGGCGGCGATGCCGGCAGACATGATGATGACACCCATCTCGTCGAGTTCATCGGTCGTAACGCCCAGTGCTTTGGCCAGCGCATCGCGCATGAGCACTTCAGCCATCGGGCTGCGGCAGGTATTGCCAGTGCACACAATGAGGACCATCAGGCCGGCGAGGCGGCGCAGGGTGGCTTCACCGACGACGCCTTCGCGGAGAACCTCGAACTTGTTCTTCTTCACCCGTACGACGGAGGACGGCTGGCCGTAGCGGCAAGGGCCATCGTCAAGAATGAGGGCGACGTCGCCGTCGAGATACTTCACGACTTCTTGAGCCGTGACGGCATCGGGTTCGCCGCTGCGGTTGGCGCTGGTGAGAACAATCGGTCCGGTGAGCATGCGAAGGACGTCTTGCGACATTTCGTTGGCTGGTACGCGGAGGCCGACGGAGCCATTGGGGGCCACGACTTGGCGCACTTCTTTGGGGAGCTGCGCGATGAGGCCGTCGCGGTGGTCGTTGTCCACGACGAGAGTCACGGGTCCAGGCCAGCAGCGACGAGCGAGACGGCGGGCGAGAGGCGACAGGTCGGGGACAAAGTCGGGGGCTTCGTCGGCACTTTTGATGGCGAGTGCCATGGGCTGGCCGGTGGGGCGGCCCTTCACTTTGAGGAGGCGTTCGACGGCGTCGGCCCGACAAGCACTGGCGGCGAGGCCATAAACAGTTTCGGTCGGAATGGCAATTAGCTGCCCTTCGGCGAGCGCTTGAACAGCCCGGTGCACGACATCGCGCGTATCCTCGGCGTTACGGACATCAATAACAATGGGCGGCATAGGTGGGATGGGCGAGGTCGGTGCGCACGTTGGGCGACAAGCCTTATCGCCCGATTTGGCGAGCGACAATCTTCTTGAGGGCGGATCATCAACTATATCGTTCGCCGGCGCGGCGGGTCAAGGATTCGCGGGCCGCTGTGCACAACGTAAATCCTTGGTATGGTTATACTTTTGTCGGCGGCACGGCGAGCGATCGATTGCATTTGCGGCAAAATCGGCAACATTGGAAGGATCGGAAGTGATTGGCCGCGGTAGGCGTCGGGTGGAAGCCGTTAACTGGCAACGCCAGCGATCATGCGCCGTTATCTTCATAGCTTGAAAGAACAAGTGATGCTCAACTCGCCACGTCATACTCGCCGCGATTTTGCACGGATTGCCGTAGCGAGTTTTGCGACCGCGACTTTGGGTGGGTGCGGCAGGGGCGTGCCGCCAGGGCAGCCAGAGAAGGTGTGGGGGTCACTGGGGGCCGGTCGCGGGCAGTTCAGTAAGCCGCGGGCGATTGCGATCGACGACAAGGACCAACTGTACATCGTCGACATGACAGCGCGGATTCAGGTGTTCGATGCGGACGGCAATTTCTTACGCGGGTGGCAGACGCCCGAGCATGTGAATGGGCGGCCGACGGGGCTCACTTTCGATACGAGCGAAGGACACTTGCTGGTGGCCGACACGCATTACAATCGCGTGCTCACGTACACGCCGACGGGCGAGTTGCTGCCGGACCGCACGCTGGGCGGCACGATGGGCCAGGGACCCGGCGAGTTTGGGTTGGTGGCCGACGTCGTGCGCGATGCGACGCACAATTACTACGTGTCGGAGTATGGCGAATACGATCGCGTGCAGAAGTTTGGGCCGGACGGCAAGTTTCTCATGCAGTGGGGTGGGCACGGAAGCGACCCCGGCCAGTTCATGCGACCGCAGCATTTGGAGCTGGATGCCGACGGGCTGTTGTGGGTCGCGGATGCATGCAATCATCGGATCCAGGTGTTCGACGAGGCCGGGAAGCTCATCAAGATGTGGGGCGAACAAGGCACGGAGCCAGGCCAAATCTATTACCCGTACTGCATCGCGCTCGACGGCAAGGGGCACATCTATGTGTGCGAGTTTGGGAACCATCGCGTGCAGAAGTTCACGCTGGATGGTCGATCAGTTGGCTGTTGGGGCGCGGCGGGGCGAAAGCCGGGGCAGCTCAACACTCCGTGGGCGCTGGTGCTGGATAGCGTGGGCCGCGTGCATGTGCTGGACTCGATGAACCACCGGGTGCAGCGGTTTGTGATGTGAAGGATTAAGCTCTCAGAGTTGTCGGATTTGACCTGCCTGCGTTTCGTAGTACAATTGTGTCATAATGGTATTACCGTACAACATGATGCCTGGAAGAGCATGAAATCGATTTCGCTCAAGATTACAGACGAACTCGACGCGAAAATCTCGCATGCTTCGAAAGAGCTTGGGACAGCGAAGTCCGATGTCATTCGCGACGCGCTCGAGGCTTATTTCGCCAGTCGAAAAAATGGCCATGGGATTACATGCCTTGAGTTAGCCGGCGACTTGGTCGGATCGGTGGATGGCCCGGCGGATTTGGCGACTAACCCGAAATACATGCGGGGCTACGGCCGATGAAGGGCCCTGTCATCGTGGACACGGGCCCGCTGGTGGCGCTCATCAATCGGCGGGAGCGAGACCACGAGTGGGTGCGCGAGCAATGGGGGAGAATCGTGGCGCCGCTGGTCACGTGCGAGGCTGTAGTCTCGGAGGGCTGCTTTTTACTGCAGGGAGTCGATGGCGGCGTCGCCGCGCTGACCCAGCTATTTGAGCGCGGTGTGGTGCGTATCGCTTTCAATCTGGCAGATGAGCTATTAGCAATATCAAGACTGCTAAAGCGATACCACTCCGTACCGATGTCACTCGCCGACGCCTGCCTGGTTCGAATGGCTGAGCATTTCTCGACTGCATCCGTGCTGACGCTCGATAGCGACTTTGGAATCTATCGCAAGAACGGACGCACAGTAATTCCGAGGTTGATGCCACGTTAGGTGACAGCAGCCTCGGTCAAACGCTACGCTTGCCGGCGCCTTGCCGTCTCGGTTTTCATGAAGTGCAGCGCGTCGCGGGCGAGTTGTTCTTCGGATTGATACATGCGGCGCCAGATTTTGGTGGCGGCGCTGATTTCCGGGAGGGCGAGGCCGAAGGCTTCGACGACCATCCAGCCGTCGTAGCCGACTTCGTGAATGGTGTCGAACGTGGTCTTCCAATCGACGTGCCCTTCGCCGGGCGTGCCGCGGTCGTTTTCCGAGATATGAACATGGGCCGTGTAGGGCGCGGCGGTGCGGATCGCGGTGGCGAGATCCTTCTCTTCGATGTTCGCGTGGAACGTGTCGTACATCATGCGGCAGTTGGGGTGGTTCACTTCTGCGATGAAGCGGGCCGTGTCGGCGGCACAGGTGAGGAAGTAGGCTTCGAAGCGGTTGAGATACTCGACCGTGATCGTCACACCGGTTTTGCCGGCATGTTCGGCACATCGCTGCATGCTTTCGACGCCCCATTTCCATTCGTCTGTGGTGGGGCCCGCACCGCTGAAGAAACCGATGGCGGAGTGGGTCGGGCCGCAGAGCGCCGTTGCGCCGAGAACCTGGCAGCAGTCGAGCGTGCGCTTGGTGGCATCGACGCCGGCGGCACGGACTTTTGGATCGGGTGAGATGGGATTGTTCAGTTCGGTGCGGATCGTGACAGCCGTGCGTTCGAAGCCGAGGTCGTCGAGGCGCTTGCCCCAAGCGGCGAAGAGTTTTTCGTCGGGATTGAAGATGGGAACTTCGACGCCGTCGTAGCCGATCGACTTCAGTTGCTCGAGCACGGGCAGCAGGCCGTCGTGGAGGTGGTCGGTCCAGAGCAGCAGGTTCATTCCGAATTTCATGGTTTTGAGTCCGCAGATTTCGCAGATGAGCGCAGATAAGAAAGACAAATAACTGAATCGGCGATCGAATCCGCGTGACGCAGCAATCTGCGCAAATCTGCATCAACTGCGGACTGATTAACTCAAACTGGCGGCAATTCGAAGCCGGCGCGGCGGGGGCGGTCGACGAGTTTGTTGGCTTCGTCGTCGCCGATGAATTGTTCTTTCTCAGGGTCCCAGTGCAGCTTGCGGCCAAGTTCGCGGGTGATGTTCACGAGGTGGCAGACGCTGATCGAGCGGTGGCCGATCTCGACGTCGGCATTCGGCAGCTGGCGCGACTTGATGCAATCGAGCCAATTCTGGATGTGGGGGCGGGCGATCCAGCCGTCGCCTTCCCATTTATCTTGCACGGCCGGCGGCGGCGCGTTCTTGACGAAATCGGTGGGGTTGGTGGCGAACCGGTTGCGGTTGACTTCCATTTTGCACTCGGTGCCGGTGAAAACCGCGCCGCCCATGGGCGCGTCTTTGCGTTCGAAGCGAACGGGCGTGCCGTCGGCATATCTCATGGCGACGATGCCGTTCTCGCCATCGGGCCAGAGTTCGGTGGGGCCGGTGTTGTCTTTGCCGAGGGCCCATTGGACTTGGTCGACACCATGAGCGCCCCAGTTGGTCATTTCACCGCCGGAGTAGTCGTGCCACTGCATCCAGGCGAATTGCAGCTGGTTATTGAATGGGCGGAGCGGCGTAGGACCGCACCAGGTATCCCAATCGTCGGTGGCGGGAACTGGTTCTTCCGGCAGGGTTGTGTACGGTCGCGACTTGGTGTAATTCACGGCCGAGACCTGCGTTACTTTTCCGATCTTGCCGCTGCGGATGAACTCGCAGCAGAAGCGGTTGATTTCCATCGTGCGTTGTTGCGTGCCGACTTGGAAGATGCGATTTTGTTTGCGGATGTGATCGACCAGGATGCGGCCTTCGCGGATGTATGCCGTGAGCGGCTTCTCGGCGTAAATATCGAGGCCGGCTTGCGCGGCGCGGATGCAGACCAGAGTGCGGGCATGATCGGGAGTGCCGATGATGACGGCGTCAAGTTTCTGTTTATCGAACATCTGGCGGTAGTCGGCATACGTGGCCCAATCGGCCTGGCGTTTCTTGGCCGAATCGATGGCGCGCTGCAGGTAGCAATCGGCGACGGCAACAATGCGGCCGGGGGCAGGCACCTGGTCCATCAGCTGGTTCGCGCGGCCGCCGGCGCCGATGACGCCGATGATGATCTGTTCGTTAGCGCTGGGACCGCGGTCGCGGCCGAGGACATGGGAGGGAATGAAGATTGGGGCGCCGAGGACTGTGGTGGCCGCGGCGGCTGTTGTGAGGAATTCGCGGCGCGTGGAGCCAGTTGAACGTGCGGTGTCTTTCATAGCCAACCTCGTGTGAAAAACAGTTTCCAGCGTGCTCTCAGCATAGTCTTGGGAAGACGGGCTGTCATCGCGAAACGGAGGTTGTGCGGCGGCACGGCGTGAAGGCATGGGATGCGGTAAATGGATTGAGACTTCGGTGTGAAGCGGGTAGGCTGGTTTGGGTGGCTGAGGTTGCGGGTCGTGGCGGTAGATGAGGGCTGGCCCGACGTTAGGAAGTCTTGCGCGTTCGAGGTGCTTGGGATCGGCGCGGAACTTTTCACGGAACATTGACAGCGCGATGTTGGTCTTCAATAGCCCCTGGTACTTGCTGCTGTTGTTGCTGCTGCCGGCGATGTGGGGGTTCAGCTTCAACAGCCTCAGCGGTTTGGGGCGGTGGCGGCGGCTGTTTGCCCTCGCGTTGCGGACGATTGTTCTCCTACTGATCGTGGCGGCGCTGGCGGAGATGCAGTATCAGCGCACGAGCGACCGGCTGACAGTCATCTACTTGCTCGATCAATCGCTGAGCATTCCGGAAGCTCGGCGGACGGCGATGATCAGCTACGTGAACGCGTCGATTCGCGACCAACGGAAGGCCGAGAAGGACGACAAGGCGGGCGTCATCGTGTTCGGGCGAAATGCGGAAGTCGAAGTGCCGCCGGTGGATTTCAACATTCAACTCGGGCGGCGGGTCGAGAGTTTGCTCGACCGTGATTTCACGAATCTCGCCGGCGCCATGCAGCGGGCGATGGCGATGTTTCCGCACGATTCGGCCAAGCGGATTGTGCTGGTGACCGATGGGAATCAGAACGTCGGCGATGCGCTGCAGGAAGCGCGGGCGGTGGCCGAGGCGGGTGTGAGCATCGATGTGATGCCGGTGCCGATCGATCAGCGGAGCGATGTGGCGATCGAGACGTTCGCCTTGCCGCCGGATATTCGCGCGAAGCAGCCGTTCGAGGCGCGGGTGGTTGTAAACAATACGTCGACCGATGCGAACGGCAACGGGAAGAGTGTGAAGGGGCATATCAAGATCGTGCGGAAGGCTGGCGATCGCGTGGAGACGCTGGTCGATGAACCGCACGAGTTGAAGCCCGGGAAGACCGTGTTTCCATTTCGGCAGGCGGTCGAGGAAGCGGACTTCTACACATACGAAGCGCACTTTACGCCGGACGATCCGAAGGCCGATGCGGTGACGCAAAACAACCTGGCGACCGCCTTCACGCACGTGCAAGGCAAAGGGCTGGTGCTGTTCATTGAGAATTGGGAGATACCGGGTGAGTTCGATCACTTGGTCGAGAGCTTGCGGCGCGAGGAACTCGAAGTGGTCGTGCAGCCGAGCAATCGGTTGTTTACCTCGCTGCCGGAATTGCAGCGGTACGACACGGTGGTGCTGGCCGATGTGCCACGGGCGAGCGGCGAAGATGCGCAGAGCGTCAGCAGTTTCACCGACGAGCAGATCAAGATGCTCGTGCGGAATACCGAGGAGCTGGGTTGCGGGCTCATCATGCTCGGCGGGCCAAATAGCTTTGGGGCCGGCGGGTGGACGAACACCGAGCTTGAGAAGGCGATGCCGGTCGATTTCCAAATCAAGAGCGCGAAGGTGGTGCCAGTCGGGGCGCTCGTGCTCAACATGCACGCGAGCGAGATTCCGCAGGCGAACCATTGGCAGAAGGTGATTTGTCAGGAAGCGATCAAGGCGCTAGGGCCGCGGGATTATTGCGGGGTGGTGTTCTTTGGAAATGTCGATCAGTGGTTGTGGAATCAATCGCAGGGCGGCATGTCGCGCGTGGGGCCGAATCGGGCGATGATGTTGTCGAAGATCGACCGGATGGCCATCGGCGACATGCCGGATTTTGATCCGAGTATGAAGAAGGCGGTGGTCGGGCTCGCGGGTTGTGCGGATGCCGCGAATAAGCACATGATCATCGCGAGCGACGGCGACCCCGCAGCGCCGAGTGCGAGCACGATTCGCGCGCTCAAAAGCGGTGGTGTCACGGTGACGACCGTGGCAGTCGGGTCGCACGGACCGGCCGGGAGCCCCACGCTGCAGAACATTGCGAACTCCCTTGGCGGCAAGTATTACGTGGTGAACAATCCGAACGCGCTGCCGAAGATATTTCAGCGGGAGGCGCGGCGGATTGCGCGGCCGCTCGTGTTCGAGCCAAATCCACCAGTGGCGCCGAAGCTCACCACGGCGCAAGACATCGTGCAGGGGCTCGGCAACCAGTTTCCGCCGATCAGTGGGTTCGTGCTCACGAGTGTGAAGGAGAATTCACTGGTCGACGTGGTGCTGACATCACCGGTGCCGGCGGAGCAAGCGAACGGCACGATTTTGGCCACATGGACGTACGGGCTCGGCAAAGCGGTGGCGTTCACAACCGATGCCGGCAAGCGGTGGGCGAGCGATTGGACGGCGTGGAACGGCTACGACCGGTTCTTCAGCCAAATGGTTCGCTGGTCGATGCGGCCGACTGGCGACACCGGTAAGTTCACCTACGCCACGGAGACGCAAGGCGGCAAGACGCGGATCATCGTGTCGGCGCTCAATAAGGATGACGAGTTCCTCAATAACCAGCTCATGGAAGGGGTCGTGCTGGGGCCGGAGTTGCAATCGATCCCGCTGAAGATGGAACAGACGGCTCCGGGGCGGTACGTGGGCGAGTTCGATTCGGCGGATGCGGGGAGTTATCTCATTTCGGTGCGGGCTGGTAATGCGATGATTCGCACTGGTGTGAATGTCGGCTATTCCGACGAGTTTCGCGATCGGCAAACGAATACGCCGCTACTGGAATCGATCGCTGATTTGCCGGCGAAGCGCGGGGAGCCTGGAAAGTTGATTCCGCCGCTGCCGGATGTTCCCGATGAGCGCGAGGCGGCCGAGAAGAAGCTTGGGCCGCAGCTGGCGGTGAACCCGTTCCGGCGCGATTTGCCGCTGGCGATCGCGAGCCAAGATATTTGGCCCTGGCTGGTGCTCGTGGCGAGCTGTTGCTTTTTTGCGGATGTGTTTGTGCGCCGCGTGCAGGTAAACTTCTTGTGGCTTGTGCCGGTGTGGACGCGGTTCGTTGATATCGTACTGCGGCGCGAACGGCATGAGGCGGCGCCGGAGGTGATGTCGCGGTTGCGCAGCCGAAAGGCGGAAATCGATCAATCGATCGAAAGCCGACGGGCGGCAGCGCGGTTCGAGCCGGATGAGGCGGCGGCGGTGGATCCGAATGCGGTCGACGCGGCGACGGCGAAACCGACGACGACGCCCTCGGCATCCAAACCGGAGACCACGAAGCCGGCGGCCGACAAGGAAGAAGAAGATTATACGTCGCGGCTGCTGAAGGCGAAGAAGCAAGTTTGGCAGGATCGCGGTGACGAGAATAAGAGCGAGTAGATTGCCACGAAGAGGCGCGAGAAGACGCGGAAAGGCGCTAGCTAGGGCAAAAAGATCCTTAACCGCTAATGGGCGCTAATTGATCGCTAATGTGCGAGTAAAGGAATTAGCGGCAGTTAGCGTATATTAGCGGTTTGAATTTTGGTTTCGCTGCGGTCAGGTTCGAAATACTTTCAACACTCAACACTCAACCTTCGACCTATCTAATGTCTTCAGTTGAATCGATTGAAAAGCGGGCTGCACAGTTTGCCGAGCGTTATAAGGCGGTGCAAAAGCAATTGGGCCGCGTGATTGTGGGGCACGATGAGATTGTGCACGGCGTGCTCACGTGTTTGTTCGTGGGCGGGCACTGCTTGCTCGAAGGCGTGCCGGGATTGGGGAAGACGCTGCTGGTGCGGACGCTTGCGCAGACGCTGAACCTTGACTTCTCGCGGATCCAGTTCACGCCCGATCTGATGCCGGCAGATATTCTGGGCACGAATATTATCGTGGAGGATCAGCACGGGCATCGTGAGTTCCAGTTTCAGAAGGGGCCGATCTTCACGCAGATCTGCCTGGCCGACGAAATCAACCGGGCAACGCCGAAGACACAATCGGCGCTGCTCGAGGCGATGCAAGAGAAGTCGGTGAGCATCGCGGGCGAGGTATTCCAGCTGAAGCCGCCGTTCTTTGTGATGGCGACCCAGAACCCGATCGAGCAGGAAGGCACGTACCCGCTGCCGGAAGCCCAGCTCGACCGGTTCTTCTTCAAGCTGGTGGTAGGCTACTCGAGCCGCGAGGAGCTCAACACGATCATCGACCGCACGACGAAGGGCACGATTGTGCAGGCCGAGAAGGTGATGGACGGCACGGAGATCGTGCAGTGGCAACAGCTGGTGCGGGAGGTGATTCTCGCGCCGCACGTACAGGACTTCATCGCTCGGCTAACATTGGCGACGCATCCCAATGGGCCGTTCGCAGCGCCCGTGACGAACCAATATTTACGGTGGGGCAGCAGCCCGCGTGGGGCGCAAACGCTGACGCTCGCGGCGAAAGTGCGAGCACTCTTGAGCGGGCGGTACAACGTAAGTTTCGAGGATGTGCGACGAGTGTACTTGCCCGCGATGCGGCATCGCGTGATCCTTAATTTTGAGGCGGAGGCCGAAAGCGTCGACCCGGACAAGGTGCTGCTGGAGATTCTGCAGAAGGTGCCGGAGAAGGCGGATGAAACAAGAGTGGCTGCCGCGGCGGATGCCAAATGACGAATGACGAATGACCAATGACCAATGACCAATGACCGATGTCGAATGATCAGCGCCAGTCGCCGCCGAAGCGAGTTCGCGCTTGGTCTGGGATACCGGCATGGCGCAGCGAGGTGATCGCATCGCTGGGAATCGTGTTGCCGGCGCTCATTGCCGTTGGCAGTGTTGTGTTGATGGTCTTGGTAAGGTTTGTTCGTAGCTTGGTTCGATAGTTTGTCGCACGTGGATGAGATTCGGCGTGACCGCCGACGCTCGATGTTTGTGCGATTTGTCGTGTAACGGCGGCCCTTGTTCGTGTTGGTATGCCAGCGCTGGAATCGAAACTACTGCCGCCCGATTTGATGGCTCAGCTGGAGCGGCTGGAGCTGGTGACGCGGAAGGTGTTTCGCGGGCGGATGAAGGGCGAACGGCGAAGTAAGCGCAAGGGGCAGAGTGTCGAGTTTGCCGATTTTCGCAGCTATGTGCCGGGGGATGATTTGCGGTCGCTCGATTGGAATCTGTACGCGCGGCTCGACAAGCTGATCATCAAGCTGTTTTTGGAGGAGGAAGATCTCCACTTCTTCACGCTCATCGACGCGAGCCTGTCGATGGACTTCGGCACGCCGACAAAGCTGCAGTATGCGAAACAGTTGGCGGCGGCTCTTGGGTTCGTCGGGCTCATACGGACGGATCGTGTGCGGATCGAGACGCTCGGCCAGAAAGCCAGCCAGCGAGGGCCAGTGCTGCGGGGGCGGCGGAGCGTGTGGCGGATGCTCGATTATCTCGACGGCATTACGGCAGGCGAGACGGCGTCGCTGGCAGAGGGCGTGAAGAATTTCTGTTTGCGGAATGCCGGCAAGGGCATCGTTGTGTTGATCACCGACTTGATGGACAAGCACGGGTATGAGGCAGCACTGCGGTATTTGGTGTCGCAGCGCGTCGACGTGTACGTTATTCACGTGCTCAGTCAGGAGGAGATCGATCCGGATGTGAAGGGTGACCTCAAGCTCGTGGACTGTGAGGATCAAGATATCGCGGAGATCACAGTGAGTGCACCGCTGTTGGCGAAGTACAAGTCGACGCTGAATGCGTTCGTCGGCGGGGCGCAAGAGTTCTGCAATCGACGGGGGATGAACTATTTGCTGGCCAATAACCAGATGCCGGTGAAGGATTTGATTGGAAGTTACTTGCGGCGGCGGGGGTTGGTGCGTTGATGAAGTCAAGAGCTAAGAGTCGAGAGTCAAGAGCCGGAAAACATGTTTCGATTTGAGAAGCTTGACGTCTGGCAACGTGCCATTGATTACGCCGGAATGGTGTACTCATACACGAGAGTATTTCCTAGCGATGAGCGATTCGGTCTGACGAATCAAATGCGTCGAGCTGCAGTCTCGGTCTCATCGAATATTGCAGAGGGAAGCGGCAGAGTCTCGGACAGTGATTTTGCCCGTTTTCTGGAGTTTGCATACGCTTCGTTAATGGAGGTCGTGTCGCACGCGACGATATCCCATCGCCAACAGATCCTGAGTAAAGAATCGTTTGACAATCTCTACCGGGAGTCAGAGGAGTTGGCCAGAATGTTGAGTGGTTTGCGCATTTCCTTGGTCGGCAGTTCACGCAGCTCGCGTGATTCTGGCTCTTGACTCTCGACTCTCAGCTCTCGACTCGCAATGTTCGACTTCTTCTACAACACGCTGTCACCTTGGCAATGGGCCCTGCTTGCGCTGGTGCCGCCGGGGATTGTGGCGTTGTATTTTTTGAAGCTGCGGCGACAGCCGCTGGAGGTGCCGAGCACGTATTTGTGGCGGCGGTCGATTGAGGATATGCACGTCAACAGCCTGTGGCAGCGGCTGCGGCAGAATTTGCTGCTGTTTTTGCAGCTGTTGCTGGTGGCACTGGCGATGCTCGCATTGCTGCGGCCGGGCTGGGAAGGCTCGAAGCTGGATGGCGATCGGTTCATCTTTTTGGTCGACAATTCGGCGAGCATGTCGGCAACCGATGTCGAGGGAGCCAAGAATCGGCTCGAGGAAGCGAAGAAAGTGGTAGGGGGGCTCATCGACCAGATGGACTCCGGGATGACGGCGATGCTCGTGAGCTTTGCCGACACGCCACAAGTGGTGCAGGAATTCACGAACAATCGCCGACTGCTGCGCGAACGGCTCGAGACGATCGAGCCGACAGTTCGGGGTACAGATCTCAAGGAGGCCCTGGAGCTGGCCGACGGGCTGGCGAACCCCAGCCGGATGCCGATCAAGGAAGGCGACAAGGAAATCGACATTGTCGAAGCGCAGCCGGCCACGCTGTACATTCTGAGCGACGGACGCTTCGAGGACGTGAAGGGTTTTTCGCTGGGGAATCTCAAGCCGTACTACGTGCCGCTCGGGTCGCTGGAGGCGAAGAACCTGGCGATTACCGCGTTCAGCACGCGGCGGGGCGAAGCGCACCCGGAGCAGCGGCAGGCGTTCGTGCAGGTGTCGAACTTCACGGAAGCGACGCAAAAGGCCACGGTGGAATTGCAGCACGACGGCAGCTTCCTCGATGCGAAGGAAGTTGAAGTGCCGGCGGGCGAGTCGGCGGGCGTCGTGTTTCCGCTGGCCGATGCGCCGCCGGGTAAGCTGACGGCGAAGCTGAAGTACGACTTGGGCGACAAAGTCACCCAGGACGCGCTGCAGCAGGACGATACGGCGTATGCCGCGCTCAATGAAGCTAAGCCGGGCAAGGTCTTGGTCGTAACGCCGGGCAACACGGCGCTCGAGGTCGCGCTGGGGACGGAGCGGGCGACGAAGCTGGGAACGATTGAGATCAAGAAGCCGGACTACTTAACGAGCGCAGACTACAAACGCGATGCGGACGCGGGAGCGTACAACCTCATCATCTTCGATCAGTGCGCGCCGGCCGCGCCGCCGCGGGCAAATACTCTGTACATCGGTCAGGTGCCGCCGGGGGATGAATGGCGTGGCGGCAGGGCGACGCCCGCGGCGGCGGATGCTAAGGCTTCACCAGAAGCGACGAAGGCGGCGGCGACAGCGGTGGTTGCTGAATTGCCGCGTGCGAGTCAGCCGCAGATTGTTGATTGGGACCGATCCCATCCCATTCTGGCGAATGTCGAATTGGGCAACGTGGATTTGCTCGACAGTATTTTGCTGAATCCGCCGCCGGGGGCAACTGTGCTGATTGATTCAACGTCTGGTCCGATTGGGGCGATCGCGCCACGTGATGCGTATCAAGATGCGGTTCTGGGATTCGAAATCATCGGCCATGACAAGGACGGCAACGTGCTGCCGAATACCAACTGGCCGCGCAAGTTGAGCTTCCCCACATTCTGCTTGAACGTGCTGGAATTTCTTGCGGGGGGCACGGAAGATTCGCAGCTGGCTTCCACGCGGCCGGGGCGGCCGGTGGAGATCCGGACGGCGGGCAACACGCCCGAGCTCACCGTCATTGATCCGACCAAGGCGGAGCACAAGGTCCGCCGGACCGCTCAGGATATTTTTCAGTTTCAAAACACAGGCGACCTGGGGGTGTACGCGGTGCTCCGCGGGGACCAGGTAATCGAGCGGTTTGCGGTGAACCTGTTTGACCGTCAGGAGAGCGACGTGCGGGTGCGGCCGACTCAGGGAGGGGCCGCATCCACGATACAACCGGCAGATATTAAAATCGGCAACACAGATGTGCAGGCTACGCTGGGACGAACGCCCTCGCGCATCGAGGCGTGGAAGTTCGTACTGGCCTGTGCCCTGTTCGTGCTGATTCTGGAATGGTATATCTACAATCGACGCGTGTATTTGTGATCAAAGTGGGGATTTCTGGAACGGCCAAGGACTCGGAAAAGCTCAACAGCATCCGCCGCCCACTACGCAATTTCGACGGCATTAGACACTTGCGGGCGAGTGCGGCATCAGCCTTGCTGCCAGGCTTTGATTGTTCTCGGGTGTGTGAATCGAACGAATTCGCGGCGGGCAATATTAGGAAGAATTAGGACATGGGCACTATCAACAAAATCCTCGAGAACGACCTCATTAGCCGCGTCTCGCCGGACGAATATCGCGACAAGATCAAGGACGTTTACGGCGGAAAGAAGGGCGCTTTTCTGGCGACAGCCAGTAAGATGTCGCTGCACATCCAGCTGGGCCGCCGGCTCATGCGGTCGGGCAAGTTCGATTTGCGCGGGTTGAAGTCGATTCTGGATGTTGGCAGCGGCGCTGGGCAACTAGCTGGGCACTTGCTGGAGTTTGCCGATTGGGATGCGCAAATCACGTGCACCGATCTTTCAAGCGAGATGCTGCGGCGAGCCCGGCGGCGGCTCAAAAGCAGCCGACCATCGTTTGTGGTGGCCGATGTTACCGCCCTGCCATTCGCGGATGGATCGTTCGACGGCATCACGTGCGGATATGTTCTCGAACACGTGCCGGAGCCCGACAAGGGGCTAAGCGAACTGGCCCGCGTGCTGCGGCCGGGCGGACGGATGCTGCTGCTCACGACGGAAGATAACTTTTCGGGCGCGTGGACGAGCCGGGTGTGGTATTGCCGCACGTACAATCGGCGCGAGCTTCGCGATCTGTGCGAATCGCTCGGTTTGCATTGGAAGAAGGAGCTATGGTTCACGCCGGTGCACAAAGCGATTCGCGCGGGGGGGATTTGCGTCGAGATTGAACGTGTTTAGGCGTTCGATGTTGCGCAGCAAGTAGCTGGGGTCGCAAGAGTTCCGCCTGCGGTGAAGGGCCGCTGGGTTCGGCAGTGCGAACTCGATCTGCTCATGTGCAACCGGCGTCTTGCCCATTGAGGCTCAACTCTTGGTTGGCGAGCGTAGCGTGAGAATCGCGATTTCCGGCGGGCAGTTGACACGTAGCGGTGTCAGCGCGCCGACACCGCGGCTGACATGCATCACGGTGTTGCCCGCGCGGAAGACACCGGCGGCATAGCGTACGCCGTGACGACTGGGTGAGGTAATCGCGCCCATGAGCGGGAAGCGAATCTGCCCGCCGTGGAGGTGGCCGGCCATCATCAGGTCGATGTCTTGCTCTTGTGCCCAGTGGAATTGGTCGGGGGAGTGAGCGAGGAGGATGCGTGGTGTCCAAACATCCGAATTGCGGCTCGTCTTCGTGAAGTCGGCGGCAGGCTTGTACCACGGAAGCTCGTTGCCGCCGATAAGCAGCGGTTCGTCGTGGATCGTGATGCGCCGGCAATCGTGCCCGACGTGGATCAGGCCGTAATCGGCGAGAACCCGTTTGATGGTGCTCTCAGTAGCGCGCCGATCGTGGTTGCCGAGAACGTAAAACACGCCGTGGCGGCTGCGAAGTCGTCCCAGCGTACCGGGCAGCCATTCGATGAACGCGTCGCCTTCGACGATATCGCCGGTGATGGCAATAAGGTCCGGGTCGGTTTCATTGACAATTTCAGCAACTTGCTCGAAAAACGCCGGCGTGAGTCGGCCGGACATGTGAAGATCGGTAATATGAGCGATGCGCAAACCGTCGTGCGGGGGTAAAAGTCGGGGAATCGTCAGTTCTTTCCGCTGAACGTGCAGGGACAGCACCTGATTACCGGGCAAGCGGCAGAGCAGCGTGGGGAGGCCTCGGCGTGCCATCCGATGGCGCTGGTTGTGCAACAAGATGGGTGAGGTGTGATTCGAGAGCAGCACCGAGGAGCGTTCTGGATGCAACCACCACCCGAGCCGCTGCAACGTGCCGATCGTGCAAACGACGACGCAGCCCAGGACGTAACTCCACGCGGCGATCGTGGTAACGCGCGGCGCCTCGTCGGGGCTGCGCCGCTGTGCGTAGAGCGCGGCCGCAACCGCCAGCGGCGCAAACGCCAAGGCGGCGACGAAGGCGATCGTCATTAGATTGACCCAACGACGACGGATACCAATGGCGTGGACGCGGTTGATCAGCGCGACCCACAGAACCATGTGCCCTACGGCGCCCAAAGCCAGCAAGATTAGCGCCATCCTTAGATTTCCTAAAGCAGCCGCATGAGCCGGCAAGACAGACGCCTATGGGAGTGTGAGAAGCAAAGGCCTAGCGATCGACGGCCTGCTTTGCGCCGGCGCTCGACACGAGTTGTTCGACGGCCTCGAGCAGTTGGTCGAGCCGGAAGGGTTTGTAGAGCACGAATTGCAGGCCGGCCTGGCGGGCTTTGACGATCGAGTGGCCCGGGTCGTAGCCGAAGCCGGTCATGAGCGCCATGGGCACGAAGTCCATCATTTCCTTGAGCTTAAGCAGCAGGTCGTAGCCAGACATATCTGGCAGGCGGATATCGGAGATGATGGCGTCGTAATGCTGGTCGTGCGAAAGGCTGCGGACCATGAACTGGGCTTCGCAACCGTCGTGGGCGGTTTCGACGATGCAGCGGTAGCGCTCCAGCAAAGCGTGAGCGGCGCTGCGGACGGCTTCATCGGCATCAACGACCAGAACGCGCCGCCCCACTAACAGCGGCCGCGGCTCGACACGGGCGGCAGTCGGCTGGGCCTCAGTGGGCGCCATGGCCTGGCCGACTTTTTGGATTACCTGTTTGATGTCGCGAGCGTTCCGGAGAATCGCCTGGAGGCGTTGGACGACATCGGGCTGGTGGCCGATGTAGCGTTCCATGACATTCACCGCATCGTTGAGAATGTCATCGACAGGCAACGCCACGGCACTGTGGATGGCTTCCACGCTGGCGGCCGCGGTGGTCGCCTTTTCGGCTGCGAGTAGTTCGAGGGTATTGAGGGCCATCGCGACGTCGCGGGCGAAAATCTCCAAAAACTGCAAGTCACTCTCGTTGAAAGCGCGGGCCTCTGGACTTTCGACGTTGAGCGTGCCGGTGACGCGGTCATGCATCATCACGGGCACGGTCAGCGAGCTGCGGGCGCCGGCGGCACCTTCGAGATACAGCGGGTCGGCGCTCGTATCTTCGCACAAGTAGCTCTTGCCCGTGGCGGCGACGAAGCCGGTGACGCCGTTGCCGACGACATCGGCCTTGAGTTCGCGTTGGGCTGCTTCGGGAGTCATGCCGACGGCGAGCACAGGCTCGAGCAGCCGCGTCTGCGGATCGAGCATGCGGATTTCGACGACGTCGTAGTGCAGCACGTCTTGTGTGCAGTGCAAAATGTTCGCGCGGAGGAGCTCGATCCGCTCCTCGACGCTCATTTTGGCGACCTCGTCGGTCGTGAGGTCGGCCAGCTCGATGCCGGCCTGGTGAATTGCGGAGAGCTTCTGCTGCTGCAGGACTTCGTCGGTGACTTCACGAATCGTGACGACCAAATGCGGCGAGGTACCCTCGGCATCGACGACGGGCGCTACGTGCACGCGCATGTATCGATTGGCAAAGCAACGGAGCGTGGAACCGCTGGCCCGGCCGGTGGCGAGAGCCGTGTGGAAGGGACAAAAGTCAGGGCCAAGGATCTCCGGCGTTCCCAAGACGTCGTAAAAGTTCTTGCCGACGATGTCTTCACGGCCGATCCACTCGCGGAGGCGGCCATTGGCCCAAATGATGGAATTGTCGTCGCTCAGTAGGGCGACGCCGTCTGGCATGCCCTGTAGGACACGCTCGTTTTGAACGAGCCTAGCGACATCGATTACTTGGGCAAAGTGGTCGGAATCAGCGTAAATGCCAACATATTCGCCGCTGCCCAAATGGGAGAGCGCTCGGACGGGTGTCACGTCGACGACTTCGACCTGCTCGCCGAACCGCTCGCGTAGGGCGACTTGGGCGTCATGCGTTCCGCCGAGACAGAGAACCTTGGGACGTTGAGCCGTCCCATGCGAATTGCTTCCGGTTTCTTGTTGCGACGCAATTGGCTCGTACACAGCCGGGCTTCCACGGGCGCTACGAAATCGTATTCGACCGCCCAAATTATACGCGGGTCTCCCCCCGTCCTTGGGCCATCCAGTTTGCGGAACCACCGGAATTATAGGTGGTTTTGCAGTGTCTAACAACCTTTGTTCGGTTTGGGCGTTTCAGCTTGCCCCCTCTACGGAATCGGTTTTTGTCCTACGGCTTAGTGAAAACTGCTGGTGTTTTGCGCCATTTGCGGATTGGCATACTCGTGCGGGCCCACGACGGAGTAGTTGAGACACGATGAGGGCGACATCCGTTCGACAGGCTATTGCGTTGGAAAAACCGCGCACCAGTCAAACGATTGGAACGCAAATACGGTCGCATTGATACAACCGGCACAATCGATTCCCGCTTCGGCGGTTGCCATTGGGCAAGTGCCCCTGAGCGGAGGTAGGTCGACCTACACTTTTTAGAGTGGCGCAGTTGCGGCGATTCGCGCACGACGAGTAGTCGGCGCTCCGACTCGCACGAGCGATGTCACTAGCTACTGAAAAGATCTGCGCCTCTAGAATGGCAATACGCGCACGGCAGATACGATGTTCAACAGCTTTCCGAAACGACGGTTCATGACAACATCGACTCGATCGCCTTCGGCTGCCGCAGGGCTGTCGACATTGGAATTTCTCGGCTGCCTGACAGCGGTCATCGGTGGCGCATGGATTGGCGCGATCTACCTGGGAGTGGATGTGAAAAAGGTGGCTTACACGGCGCTTAGCGAGTCGCAGTTACTCGATAAAGTGCCCGAGGAATGGCGGCCTGAGGATCCACAGGAAAAAGCGATGACCCGTGACCAACTGCTTGCCACGTTGCGAGAAGAGCTGGGCTCTTTGCGTCATCAAATTAGTTCACTGCGCACGGGCCGGGGCGAAAGCGATGGCGAGGACGCGGCTGCCGACGCGAGCGGCGCCGCACAATTGCCCACGAAGGAACGAACGCTGGCCTATTGGTCTCGGCTCAACGAGATTTCGCTGGGCGAGGCTGACTTACAGCGGGAGGCAGAAGCAGCCGTTAGCGCTGAGAATGCGGCGAAGGTGTTCGTAATCAAGGGTCGCATTTGCCGCTTCGCAGCGAAGGCGGTCGAGGCGATTCCGTCGCAGGCAGTCGATGAAGAGGCTCTGTGGTTCGGAAGACAGCTCCAGTTGTGGTACGACAAAGGCGGGGAACTCTACGAGCGGGCGGTTCGCATTTGGGAAACCCCGGTTGGCGCCCAGGCGCGGACCCAGCTCAACGGGGAGTGGAAACAGGCCGACGAGCATCATCGCAACGAGGCCAAGCTGGTCAACCAGAAAGCGACGGCGGTGCGGGGAACGGTCAGCCGCATCTACGGGGTCGAGTTCCCTGAGTTTGGCAAGCCGGCGACAGGGTCAGAAAACAAAGATTCGAACAACAAGTCGGCCTGATTGGGCCGGAAATTGCTCAAATTGGGCATAATCGGCAGCAAGATCCGACGCTGGCGTTTGTTTGATTTTCGAGGTTTGCGTAATTACGATAAAGGGTTTGCAGCGGTCGCGAGACCCGCTTGCAAGGGTTATTGATTCCGGAGAAAGAGACATGAGATACACACTGCGAACGTACCTGGTAGGGCTGCTGATTCTGTTGTTGACCTTCAATCCGGCCGCGGCGTGCCGCAATTGCGGCGGCGGTTGGAGTGGTGGCGGCTACTATGGTTACAGTGCGCCGGTGTACTACGGCTACTACGCTCCGTCGTATTACAGCGGCTGCTGTGGCGGTTGGGTGAGCAGTTGCTGTGGTGGATATGAAGTCGTTTCCGATAGCTGCGACTCGTGCGGCGGATGCAGTTCGTGCGGCGAATCGCACTCAACGGTTTCCACTGAGGCCGCCGAGGATTCGCATGCTGGACCGACGGTCGCCGCACCGGAGACCGCTGCTCCCGAAAAGGCGCAGCAGCCAGCGAAGGTCGAGCGCCCGGTCGACAACGCGGCGCCGAGCTTGCCAGCGCAACCGGAAGCGACGCCAGCGCAACCCGAGGCAACGCCCGCGCAGCCGGCAGCGCCGCCAGCCCAGCCAGCAACACCAGCTGCTCCTGAGAGCACTCCGGCTGCAGCGCCGGCGAATGACCTATTCAATTCGACTCCGACAACGCCGCCGGCGGCGACTCCTGAAGCGCCCGCCCCTACTCCGGCAGCGACGCCGGCGGCTCCTGCTGAGAAGCCGGCGGAAACTCCCGCGGCACCGGCGGAAAAGCCCGCGGCAACAGACGACTTGTTCGGCACTTCGTCGTCGACGCCCGCTGCGCCTGCTGCGGAAAAGCCCGCCGAGCCAGCTGCGCCCGCTGCAACTCCGCCAGCGACACCACCGGCTGCGACCGACGATCTGTTCGGCACGTCACCAGCCGCTGAGAAGGCCGCTCCGCCGGCCGCAACCCCGGCAGAACCGGCCGCCCCAGCTGCAACACCGGCAACTCCGCCGGCTGGCGAAGAGAAGAAGGAAGAAAAGAAATCGGACGACATTTTTGGCGCCACGCCGGAAGTGCTGCATGAGGCCGGCGGACTCGCGAGCACCGAAATGCGTACGTGGGTCGACAACACGGGCAACTTCTCATGCGAAGCCCGGATGGTTCGTTTCGCCGATGGGCAGGTCAAGCTGCTCAAGGGCAACGGCCGGACGACGACCGTGTCGCTCGCGCGGTTGAGCGCGAACGATGTTCGTTTTGTGGAACGGCAAGCGTCGGCTGAAAAGGCGACCATCGTGCAGACGGCACAAGTTTCCCGCTAACTGTCGGTTGCCTCAGCTTTGCCTCTGTGGAGGCAGTGAATTGATATTCTCAAAAGCCGCTTTCCTGGGCGACGAAGCCTGGAAAGCGGCTTTTTTGCGTTCTGGCTGGGGGCTACGAAATCCGCCGTTCGGCGCATAGATTGCTGTTCAGCGCCTGTATAATGGACGGGACAGAGAGGAACAGCGATGAAGAGCATTCTAACTGCCGCGGCGGCTGCGCTTGTAGCGTCTCACGCATGGGGTGTGACGATCGATCTGGTGCCGATCGGCGATCCGAACAATTCGCCGAAGGTATTGCAGAACGGAGTGTTCGGCCGCGTAACGTCTGCGTATCAAATCGGTGAAACCGAGGTTACGAACGCGCAATACGTCGAGTTTCTCAACGCCAAAGCGGCGAGTGATCCGCTAGGGCTTTATAACGCCTCGATGGGCATGTTCAACGACGGCGGTATCGTACGTAGCGGAAGCTCGGGCTCGTACACTTACGCGGTGAAAGCGCCGGCCGCCGGCGTTGGACCGGGTGGTAGCAGCTACACGTTCGGTGATAAGCCGGTAAATTACGTGTCGTGGTACGATGCGATTCGCTTCGCGAACTGGATGAACAACGGACAAGGCACGAGCAGCACCGAGACGGGCGCGTATACGCTACTGGGCGGAACAGCGATTCCATCGAACGCTGACTCAATTACACGGAATGCCGGAGCGACGTGGTTCTTGCCGACCGAGAATCAGTGGTTCAAGGCCGCGTACTACAATCCGGCGACTTCATCCTATACGGACTATCCGACAGACAGCGACGCCGCGCCTGACAATCATTTGCCGAGCGCCGACACAGGCAATTCGGCAAACTACCTGATTGGCAATAGCACCACGACGGGCAACGTGGCATACCACTTCACGCCGGTTGGCGCATACGAAGCGTCGAGCAGCGCGTACGGCACATTCGATCAGGCTGGCAACGTCGCCGAGTGGAATGAGACATTGGTCAGCGCGGGCCAGCGCGGCCGCCGCGGCGGGTCTTGGGACACGACGGCCACAGACCTTTCGAGCGCAACCCGCGGCAGTGTGCTCGCCTATTTGGAGTTCGAGCATACGGGCTTTCGCCTGGCGACGAGTGCCGCTGCAGTAAGTGTGGCGGGCGACTATAACGGCAACGGCGCGGTCGATGCGGCTGACTTCGTCATGTGGCGCGATCATCTGGGGACGACGTATCAGCTGTTGAATGAAGTTGCCGGTACGACGCCCGGCACCGTGACGGCCGAAGATTACTCGGCGTGGCGCGCGCGGTTCGGGAACACCAGTGGCTCGGGCTCGGGCTTGGCGAGCATGGCTGCCGTGCCGGAACCCAACGTTTCAGCGATTGCGATCGTCGGCGTTTGGCTCGCGGCGTGGATACCGCTGATCGGCGCACGTTCTGTGCGGCGCCAGATCTAGGCGTGTGCGAAGTGCGTGGCGAGGCGCTCGGCGGCAGCTTGGCCGCTGGCGATGCATTGCGGAATACCGACCCCGCGGTACGCATTGCCAGCCAATGCCAAACCTGGATGATTGGCCGCGAATTGCTCGATGCGGGCGACGCGAGCGAGATGTCCCACATGATATTGCGGCATGGTTTGCGGCCAGCGCACGACATGTTGCATCATGGGGGTGCCGGTCATTCGCAGAAGTTCGGTCAACTCATCGCGCGCGACGCGAACAAGCTCGTCATCGGCGAGCTTCAGCATGTCGGGCTGCAACGCACCGCCGAGGAACACGCGAACGAGCACATGATGCTCCGGCGCGCGGCCGGGAAATTTCACGCTCGCAAAACTGCCGGCGATGATCCGCCGGCGCTCGGTGTGCGGGACGACGAAGCCGAAGCCATCCAGCGGATGGCCGAACTGCTCGCGGGCGAACCCCAAGCAGACGATCGCGCAGCCGGCGTATTCGATTGCGCGCAGCTCGGAGGCAAGCTCGGTGTCGACATTTTCGAGAGCGGTCGCCGCGTGATGGGCTGGAAGGGCGACGATCACAGCGCTGAATTTCGGCGACAGGTCGCGGGCAGTAGTATCGGCAAACTGCAGTCGCCACGTGCCGTCGTCGCTGGTGATCGACGCAACGGGCGATTTCAGATGGATCCGATCAGTGGGCAACACGCTGGCTGCCGCTTGTACCAAGCTCGCCATACCGTCTTTGGGGGCGATGAACATGCCATAGCGTGCGCCGCTCGTGGCATTGTTGATGTTGATGTGCGGGTTTGCCGGCGGAGATTGCGCCGTGCCGGCCGTACGATTCGGCGTCGATCTGGCGGTCTTGCCGAACAGTGTCGCGCGCAAGAGGCTGCCGGAGTCGCGTTCGAATTCGAGAAACTGCGGCATTGTCGCGGCCATGCTTAGTCGCTCGGGATCGGCCGTGTAAATGCCTGAGACGAGAGGCTGCACGAGTTTATCAGAGACTTCGCGGCCGAGCCGGCGGCGTGTGAACGACGCGACGCTTTCGTCGTACCCGCCCTGCCCTGTGTTCCCTGTGGCTCGGGGAATGAACGGCTCCGCCATTAGCCGCAGCTTGCCGGCCAAGCCGATCGCGGGTGTCATGAGCATTGGCAACAGTTTGCGCGGCGACATCAAGAAGAAGCCAGCGGGCACTGGGATCAGTTCCCCGCCGCGAACGACGAATGCCTGCCGGCGGGAATCGTCGGTCGTGAGCAGCGCGGCACCGAGACCTACCCGCTGGCAAAGCTCGAAGCCTTCACATGGCTTTACTAGAAAGTTATCGGCCGCGAGTTCAATCAGGAAGCCCGCACGCTGCACCGTTTGCAGTACACCACCGAGCCGGTCGGCGGCTTCGTACAAATGGACTTCTGCTGTCGGCAAGAGGCTGGTTAATCGCTCTGCTGCCGCGAGCCCGCTGATGCCGCCACCAAGGATTGCGATTCGAGGGGTCGGCGGCATATCGGGGAGCTAGAAACGAAGTGTCGACCAGTACGCTGCCGAACAGTGTGGCGTTTCACTTCCGCGGTGGTCGTACCTCCACGCTACCAGACATGCCGGCTGGGGTTCCAGGGCCAATACGACTTTGGTTTGGCCCCAAAGCGCCATTCGAGAGCGAAGGTGAGCGTGAAATTGTGCTGCGTATTCACGCCCGTATTGCCTAGGCCGAGTTCGTCGGTGAACTCCGCGCGGGCGGCTAGCCAGTGCCGAACGGGGTATTTAATGCCGATACCAATTGGAATCGTCCACAGGTCTTCATCGTTGCGAGAACCAGAATCGAGCGGGTAATCGATCTCGGTCCCGCCGATGCCGAGCCGCCAATAGGGGCGGTAGTACGTATCGCCCCATGGGTAGTACATCATGCTGGCGGTCCAAATCATCAGCCGATCGCCCCGCGGCACCCACGGTTGTGTTTCGTTCTTGAGTTCGGGCGTGGCCCGCTGCACGGCAAGTTCGGAGCCCCAGTAGTAGTCCCAGTCGTAACCTAAGTAAACGCCGCCGTACGTGTCGATGTCGTCGCTGACATCGCCCTGCGGCGGCCTGGAGACCCACACGGTGCCGAGGTCGACGCCGAAGTAATACGGCCGGTTGAGCCAACTGGTGCCGACGAGCGGTAGGCCCATGCCGGCGTTACGGCCATCGGTGGATGAATGGCGCAGCCCGAATGCGTGAAAGCGATCGGACTGCATTTCGGTGGGCGGGCAGTTCGATGACTCGGCGTCACTCTCGTGCGCCAGTTCGTCGAGAGACGCAGGTTCTGGTGGCGCGAGGTAAGAGGCGGACGACCGCTGGCCAGGCGCCTGAGGCGGAATTTCGGGCGGAAACAACTGTGGCAACGTATCGGGCTGCTCGATCGTGGAATTGTCGTAGTCCGGGGTTGCAGCAGGATCCTGTGGCGGAATTGGGAGCGGCGATGCGGCCGGGACTTGCGGCGGGACCGGCAACTGCGGCGGTAGCGGCGGCTTCGCTGCATCGGCCAGACGCAAAGTTGATTTCGATTCAGTGGATGAAGGAACGGTCAGGAGCGGCTTGGCGGCAACTGCGCGCAGTGTCATCGCTGTGAAAATCACGACTACAATCAGCGCTTTGTCGAAGACACTGCGCAGCAACTCGACCACCTGCATTCGGAGGGCGCGATCGACACGATCGAAATGACAAGAAATGAGAAGAGGCGGTGATTATTTCGAGCGGCGGAGTTGATGTCAATTGAAGTCGCTAGCGCGGCGAATGGCGGTAACGCCAAGCTGGGGCGTTTACAGCCCGGTTCCGGCAGCAGTGCCAGCATGCGGCGGCGGCAACAGAGGCCCACAGCAAATAAAAATCGCCGGCAAAGGCGGCAAACGCCACCAGTGCCAGCGATTCAGAAATTTGATTTGCCCGCTTGCTTATTGGCGAGCAACGTTGGCCGGACTAACGGTGGCGTCGGCGCTGCCAGCATCGACAGCCGGTTTGGCCACGTTCGTGTCCTTCGCTGTTGGGGGAGCGGGCGCCGGTTGGGCCGGCACCGCTTCGTTCGGCACGACGGTGGCGTAGGCCGTCATCGTGGCTTGGAACTTCTCGCCGAGGTCGGTCGAAATGTGAATCGGCTGTTTGACATTGCCGAGGTCCTGCTTCGCGTCGAACTTGACCTCGATCACGTGTTTATCGCTTGACTTCTCGTCGGTCGTAAACGTGAAGTGCTGCTCGTCAGCACATTGCACACCCATGATCTTAAACGGAGCGCGGCCACGCACGAGAACCTTCTTCGAAACCTGCTCGCCTTGCGTCACGCTGCCGAGCATGACCGATTCAGGGGCCGAAATCTGGGCGACGACGTTACCCGAAACGTAGATCGGAATGCGCGGTGTGTCGTCGTCGTTGGTCACGAGGATGAGCTGCTCGCTGAGCGGGCCGGCGGCGGCGGTGTCCTTCAGGCGCACCAGCAGTTGATACGCGACATAGCCTGTGTAGCGTTGCTTCTGGGTCAACTCGACTTCGAGGGCATCGCTCGCACCGCGAACATCGACGATTTTCCAATCGGAGCGGCCGCGGTAGGTGACTTCGACCTTTTGCTCGGTGGCCTTGCCTTGGTCAACGCCTTCGAAGCCGACGGCGCCGGGGGTGAAGACCACATCGCTGCGGATGTTGCCATCGACACGGAGCTGGCCTTCACCATGCCGCCAGTTGCCGCCATCGTTCCAGCGAACCTCGACGGTCAGTGTGGCACCGTGTACACCGGTGAATGTGCGAGTATTAAAGACGGCGGTCACGTAGCCGGTTTCGCCGGTCTTGAGCACTTTCTTGTCAATCGTGGGCGAGGTGCATCCGCAGCTCGAGCGAACGCTGAGCAGTTCGATATCCTGCTTGTAGATGTTCTTGATCGGGAACTTGAAGACGGTGTCGGCCCCACGGGCGACTGTGCCGAAATCGTGCTTGGTTTCGGCAAACATTTTCGTCACCCATGCTTCGGCGAAACATGAGCTGGCCATGAAGGACACAACGACCGCAGTAGCAAATGTGAAGAATCGCATACGCATTGGACCCGACCCCCCTAATGTCAGGCTCAAGAGCCGGACGTGTGTATACCTCTTGGGTGCTATGGCAGCGCGAAAATGGCGCAGCTTTCATAACCCCATCGGCTCAATTATAGAACTCAAATGCAAAAGTTTGCGAGCGCAAGTTTTACGAATGCGTTCGGCACGGACGGAATCATCGGACTGACCATCAACGGGCGCGCACTACAGGTCGCGCCGATCGGCCGGATACAATGTGATAGCGATTGGAAGGAATGTAAGCAGCCTGACGGGCTGCCGAATGCCCGTATTGGCTTACACCGGACACTTGGCACGTGGCAACTGCGAATTGCGGGCCGATACAACCGGCAGGGTCGTTAGAGCCTGCGTTTTTGGAGTAATGCGATGGCTACGAATCCACATTGGGCGAAATACGCGCGGCGGTGGATGGCTGGTGATTCTTGGAGGTGGCTAGCAATCGTCATATGTGGCATCGGTGTGGTCAGCCACCAGCTGGCCAACCGGGAGGCAATTGCCGACGAAAAGGTGCCGAATGGCGGAGCACCAGCTCGAGCGAGCATGGAAAACCCCTACCCGTATCGGGTTGAAGCCCCGGGATTAGATGGAGGCGAATGGGTGAATGTGGCGAAACCACTCGCGCTCGGCGATTTCCGGGGACGGTTCGTGCTGCTCGATTTTTGGACGTATTGCTGCATCAACTGCATGCACGTGCTGCCGGAACTAAAGAAGCTGGAGCACGCCTACCCGCACGAATTGGTGACGATTGGCGTCCATTCGGCAAAATTCGAGGGCGAGCACGTTACGGACAACATCCGCGAAGCGGCACTGCGGTACGAGATTGAGCATCCGATCGTGAACGACGCCCAAATGGTGATTTGGCAGCGTTACGGGGCGCGAAGCTGGCCGACGTTGGTGCTGATCGACCCGGAGGGCCAGGTCGTGTGGGCCGCGAACGGTGAGAGATCATTTGAGGACATTAAGAAGGTGATTGACCGCGGCCTGTCGTACTATCGCGCGTCGGGGCGGCTAAAGCCAGCGCCGCGGCCGCAACTCGCGGCAACGGGCAAAGAGTCAGTAAGCGGATTGAAGTTTCCCGGCAAGGTGGTGGCCGATGCCGCTGGTGGGGGATTGTTCATTTCGGACAGCAACCACAATCGCATTGTCGTCGCTTCGTTCGACGGCAAGCTGCAACGAGTGATCGGCAGCGGGGCGATTGGCCGGACAGACGGTGCGTTCGATGTCGCCAGCTTCAACCATCCGCAGGGCGTCGCGCTGGTGAATAATGCGCTGTACGTTGCCGACACCGAGAACCACCTGTTGCGTAAGGTCGATTTGGCGGCGAACCGAGTCAGCACCATTGCGGGAACGGGCGTGCAGGGACACGCCTGGGAAGATAGCTCAGCAGATCCGCTCGCGAGAGTGCCGGCATCCGCGCCTCAGCCAAAAGCGGGCTCGCCGCTCGCCCGTTCGCTCTCTAGCCCGTGGGCGCTCTGGCCCCAGGAGAATGCGCTCTACATCGCGATGGCTGGAATGCATCAGATTTGGCGGATGCCGCTCGACGAGCAGAGTATCGCGGCATTCGCGGGAAATGGTCGCGAGAATATCGTCGATGGGCCGCTGCTGCCGACCACGCCTTACGAGGAAGGTTTCGCCTCGTTCGCACAGCCGAGCGGCCTGGCGTCGGACGGCAAGCAGCTGTTCGCTGCGGATAGCGAGGGAAGCACCGTACGAAGCGTACCGTTTGATTCACAGGGCAAAGTGCAGACGCTGATCGGACTGACAAACACGCTGTTCGACTTTGGCGACGTCGACGGCGCCGGCGAAACGGTGCGGCTGCAGCATCCGCTGGATGTCGCTTGGGCAGATGGAAAGCTGTATGTCGCCGACACATACAACAACAAGATCAAGGAACTCGATCCGATCAAGCGGTCGTGCCGCACGTTGGCCGGCACGGGGAAGGCTGGTAATGCCGACGCTGAAAAGGGATTCGAGGCGTCGTTCAATGAGCCAGGCGGAATTTCCGCAGCCGGGGGTCGATTGTATGTAGCGGATACAAATAACCACGCGTTGCGAATCGTCGAATTGGCAGCGCCACATCGGGTGACCACTTTGAAGATTGAGGGGTTAGCCGCGCCGGAAATGCGAGAATCGAATTAGCGGCCAGTGTGTGCGCGATATGTGGGCAGACGGGCCTTCTGTCGTGAAATTTGCCGCGGCAGGCAAGGCCGAGATGTGGCGGGGGGTTTGGGAACTGTTGCCCCCTCCCACAGTCGACGGTCGATCCTTAGAATTCCCACATGGCCGAGTATGATACGGTAGCCATTGTGGGCGTGGGATTAATCGGTGGGTCGATCGGTCTTGCGCTTCGGGAGCGGCGACTCGCTCGAAAGATTATTGGCGTCGGGCGACGGCAGCAGAGCCTCGACGTGGCGCGCGATATTGGCGCCATCGACAACGGCGTGACGAACCTGTCCGGCGCGGTATCCCAGGCGCAGCTCATTGTTGTCGCCACGCCGGTCGACACGATCGCCGAACGGGTGATGCAGGCTTCGGCCGCCTGTCCTGCTGGTTCGCTGATCACGGATGCGGGCAGCACCAAAGAGGCGATTGTTGCGGCGATTGATGCGGGCCTGGCCCCCCGCCGTAGCGGGCCGCGCTTTGTGGGCAGCCATCCGCTGGCGGGCGATCATCGAACCGGCCCCCAGCATTCGCGAGCTGATCTGTTCGAGGATCGGATCGTTGTCATCACGCCGACGGAGCACACGCGACCCGCAGCGGAAACCGAAGTCCGCGGCTTTTGGGAGAACTTGGGGGCGGAAGTGCGGAGCATGTCGCCGGCGGATCATGATTCCGCCCTGGCGATGACGAGCCACTTGCCGCATGCAGTGGCCGTGGCGCTAGCGGCGACGACTCCCCAGGAGCTATTGTCGCTGACAGCCGGTGGTTGGCGGGACACGACGCGCGTCGCGGCGGGCGACCCCGCACTGTGGCACGCAATCTTTACGGCGAATCGCCAATTCGTCATTGAAGCAATTGCCCGCATGGAAAAGACCTTCACGAACTTTCGCCAGAGTCTCGAAAGCGGCGACAACGAAAGTCTTATGACTCTATTGGAATTGGCGGCCAGAAGGAAACGGGAACGCGATGCTTTGGGAGATTGACATTCACCCGGCCGAGGGCCAGAGGGATCGCGCGGCCGAACGGCTAGCAGATGCCGCGCGCGAACTGGGGTTGGCGACAGGTCTGAAAGCAGCTACGGCGCGCGGTTACCTTGTGCAGGGCGAGTCGCTGGACAAACCCGCAATAGAAAGGCTGGCCCGCGAGTTATTGGCAGATTCAGTGGTTGAACGTGCGGCAATCGCGCCCGTCGGTGTGGCGGGCACTGGCGATAGTGCTCATGCTCATGACGGCGAGCAGTCGCTCGTCACCGTCCTTCTGAAGCCCGGCGTGATGGACCCCGTCGCCCAAAGCGCACTTACCGCAGCCGCAGACATGGGGATCCGGCCAGACGCGTTCGCCACGGTGCGGAAGTATTGGCTCAGCGGCGTGAGCGATACGGAGATTCACACGCTGGGGGCGAAGCTGCTCGCGAACGATGCCATCGAGCAAGTGCACTTCGGGCGCCTCAAGTTGGAACGCCTCGAGTTGGGGCGGCCTTATCGGTTCGAGTTGCGCACCACGGCGGTGCGCGATCTGGACGATGCGGCCCTCGTGCGACTGAGTCGCGAAGGTCAACTGTATTTGCAGCCGGCCGAAATGCAGACGATTCGTCAGTATTTTCGCGATCTTGGTCGGGAACCGACGGACATCGAGCTGGAAACGATCGCCCAAACGTGGAGCGAGCACTGCAGCCACAAAACGCTCGCGGGACGCATTGCCTATCGCGACGAGAACGGCGAACGTCATTTCGAGAACATGCTCAAGGAGACAATCTTCGCCGCCACGCAGACGATCCGCAAGCAGCTTGGCGACGATGACTGGTGCGTGAGCGTGTTCGAGGACAACGCCGGCGTCGTACGGTTCGATGACGCATTCAACGTGGCGTTCAAAGTCGAAACGCACAATCATCCTTCGGCGCTCGAACCGTACGGCGGCGCGAACACGGGCATCGGCGGCGTGATTCGCGACATCATGGGCACGGGGATGGGAGCGAAGCCGATTTGCAGCACGGACGTGTTCTGCTTTGCACCGCCTGATTTGGAAAGAGTGGGAGAGGAGGAGAGGGGGAGAGAGGGATATATAGCTTTGCCGCCGGGGGTGTTGCACCCGCGGCGCGTCATGCGCGGCGTCGTCGAGGGCGTGCGGGACTATGGAAATCGAATGGGGATTCCGACGGTCAACGGCGCCGTGTATTTCGACGAGCGGTATCTGGGCAATCCGCTCGTGTATTGCGGCAATGTGGGTTTAATTCCGGCCGACAAGTCTCACAAGCAAGCGGAACCGGGGGATTTGATTGTCGCGGTGGGCGGGCGGACGGGCCGCGACGGCATTCATGGCGCGACATTTTCCAGTGCAGAGCTCACGAGCCAGAGCGAGCATATATCTGGCGGCGCTGTGCAGATAGGCAACGCGATCGAAGAAAAGAAAGTGCTCGATGTGCTACTGGCGGCGCGGGACCGTGGTTTGTACAACGCGGTGACGGACTGTGGCGCCGGTGGGTTCAGCAGTGCCGTGGGTGAAATGGGCGAGAAAATCGGGGCGGAAGTTTACCTCGACCGAGCGCCGCTAAAATATGAGGGACTGTCGTACACCGAGATTTGGATATCGGAAGCGCAAGAGCGCATGGTGCTCGCGGTGCCGGAGCATCATTGGATTGAACTCGAGTCGCTCTGCCGCTCGGAAGGCGTCGAAGCCACGGTGATTGGGCGGTTCGTGCCGAGTGGGCGGCTGCATCTCTACTATGACAACCAGTGTGTCGGTGATTTGGAGATGCGGTTTTTGCACAAGGGTCGGCCGCCGGTGGTGCGGCAGGCGGTGTGGGAGGAGCGAGGAGCGAGGAGCGAGGAGCGAGCGGGAGAATCCGCGGCTCCCGTGCGAAAGCATTCTTACAACGATGATCTGCTGAAGATTCTCGGTTCGCCGAATGTCGCCAGCAAAGAGTGGATCATTCGGCAGTACGATCACGAAGTTCAGGGCGGCAGCGCCGTGAAGCCGCTGGTTGGGGTACACGATGATGGCCCCAGCGACGCGGCCGTGCTGCGGCCCGTGCTGTCGTCGCGGCGGGGGATCGTCATCGCGTGTGGCATGAACCCGCGATATGGCGATATCGATCCATACCACATGGCTGCGAGCGCGATTGATGAGGCGGTGCGGAATTGCGTGGCCGTGGGCGCCGATCCGTCGCGAATTGCGATTCTCGACAACTTCTGCTGGGGTGATTGCGAACGACCCGAAACGCTCGGCGGATTGGTTCGCGCTGCCCTAGCCTGCCATGATGTGTCGATCGCGCTAGGCACGCCGTTCATCAGCGGCAAAGATAGCCTCAACAACGAGTTTAGTTATCTCGACGCGAACGCTCAGCGGCAGACGATCGCGATTCCACCGTCGCTGCTGATCAGCGCGATGGGCCAAGTGGATGATGTGTCGCGCTGCGTGACGATGGATTTCAAGCAGGCCGGCAATGTCATTTACCTGGTGGGAGAAACTCGCGACGAGCTTGGCGGTTCGCATTTTGCCCTGGTGAATGGGCTGACCGACGGCCTAGTACCAGTCGTCGATGCCGAGCGGGCCCGGCGCACGTTTGCGGCGTTGCATTTGGCGATTCGCGGCGGACTCGTGCGATCGTGCCACGATTTGAGCGAAGGCGGACTGGCGGCGGCACTCGCGGAAATGGCGTTCGCCGGCGGATTGGGGGCACAGATCGGTGTCGCGAGCCTCGCAGTAGGCTCAGAATCCATCAGCGATGCAGCGACATTGTTTAGCGAATCAAACACGCGGTTCCTGTGCGAAGTCGAACCACAATATGCCACCCAGTTTGAAGAAACAATGCGTGGTATTCCCGTGACCCGGCTAGGCGTGGTGACGGATGCACGACGTGTCGAAGTCGCAAGCGGCGGTGGATTGTTGATCGATGCGAGCGTCGATGAATTGAAAGAGGCTTGGCAGGCCACGTTGCGGTGGTAGTGTGAGTGAGGTGCCTTGCCGTTAGCGGCAGTAAGTTCGGCGTGGGCGCCGACGCAAAAAGAGTGTTGTTGACCAAGTGAGTGCAATGCAGCCACGAGTTTTGATATTGCGGGCGCCGGGGACAAATTGCGACGCGGAAACTGCGCATGCGTTTGCGTTGGCAGGGGCCGCGACCGAGCAGTGGCATGTGAATCGAGTGCTGGAAGAGCCGCGGCAGCTGGCCGAGTTCCAGGTGCTGTGCATTGCCGGCGGCTTTAGTTATGGCGACGACATCGCCGCGGGGCGGATTCTTGGCAATCAAATGCAGCATCACCTCGCCGGTGTGCTCGCCGAGTTTCGCGAAGCTGGCAAACTCGTGATTGGGATCTGTAACGGGTTCCAGGTGCTGCTGAAGACGAATTTGCTCGCCGCAGCCGACGCGAGCGGTCCGACGGCCACGCTGACGCTGAATGATTCGGGCCATTTCGAAGCGCGCTGGGTTCAGTTGGAAGTTGAGCCGGGAAACTGCGTGTTCCTGCAGGGCATCGAGAGAATGGAATTGCCAGTCGCACATGGTGAAGGCAAGTTTGTGGCGCGCGATGCGGCGGTATTCGATGCTCTGGCGGCGGGGCGGCGATTGGTGATGCGGTATGCAGGAACGGCGGATTTGAGGACGCCCCGGCTCACTGCGGCCGATACCATAATTCCCTACCCAGAGAATCCCAATGGCGCGATGGGCGATGTGGCGGGGATTTGCGACGAAACGGGGCGCGTGTTCGGCCTGATGCCGCACCCCGAACGATTTGTCGACTGGACACAGCACCCACGCTGGACGCGCGAACCGGCCCGGGAGGCGGGTGACGGCCTGCGGGTTTTTCAAAACGCGGTGCAGTATTTCAAGTAGCCGGCTTCTTGCCGCGCGGCGGGTTGTAGTTCTTAGGTCCCGCTAATCGCGCATCATCCTCATCCGGCTCATCGATTGTGATCTTCTCGGATAACCGCCAACCCAGGCGGCCGAGCAGCCGCGCGTAATAGATGATGCACAGCACGAAGAGCGGCGACGTCGCGAGAATTAGATACGGGTTTCGTTGCCAGGCGAAATTAATCGCCACAACACTCACGGCCACTAGAAAGGCCGATTGAATGTAAAAGAGAATCATCGAGAAGGGACATCGCACGGCTGCCCCGACTACCTTCAAATTAATTAGTTCCCAAGTGGAGTTCCCGGACAGCTGCGAAAGCAGCACGATCGGCAGCCCGAGGATTAGTGATCCTGCGGCAAGCAGCGCGTTCTGCCATCGCTCGAGCGAGAGCAACTGACCAAGCACCCACCCCGGCATCGCGGAGAGGACCATCGCGACGCCGAGCGGCAGCATTTCGCTCATCGAGTGGATGAAGTTCAACGACGGCCAATCATCAATGCGTTGCGCACCGACAGCGCTTTGAGAAAAGATTGCCACCACGATGCTTGATACAGTGGCATACCACACGATCGAAATCGGCAGCGCAATGATCGTTTCCGCCAGTCCGCCGAACGCGGCAAGCGCTCCGGCGGGGCCGCTATTCCAGTTCGCCCAGCCCGGCACACCGTCGATGAGTAGCCCAGCCCAAATGAGAAATCCACCCACCAACGCAAAGCATCGAGTTGGAACCCCAGAGGTGAACGGAAATGTAATGACGTCAGTAAGCAGCGGGAACCGGGGCAACACCGGCCGGCCGCGCTTGTCGATGGTCATCGGTTTGCCGGTGCGCTGCGACCTCGCCAAAGCGGCTTCGTACTCAGCCGCCTTCCGCTGTTCGGCCAACGTCAGCCCCACTGTGTGCGGCACGAGATGCGGGCGCTGTCCTGGATCGGCCGCTGGATCGATTTGGGGCGTTTCGCGATCGGCTGCGAGTACCGACGGCTTCATAATAGGCTTCGCCGCCGGCGGAACCGTTTGCCGCGCGTTGCAGTCGGGGCAAGTTACCTGTTGCCCGACCTGATTTTCGGCCGCATAAAACAGCGAACCACAAATCTTGCAGTTGATGCCGATGAGCTTTGGTTGAGCCGCGATGAGCTCACTCGGCAGCGGTTGGTCGTCGGCATCCCACAATTCGTACTGTTCGCCCTCGAGCGCGGCTGGCATGTTCTTGGGTTTGGGCGGCGGTGGTGGGGGCAACTCCGTGCCGGCGCCGCAATCGGGGCACTTGATCTTCTGGCCGACCTGGTCAGACCGACCATACAGCCTCGTGCCACAGACGCGGCACTCGACGCCGATCAGCTCCACCGGAGTGCGTTTGGGCGATTTCTGGTGTGATTCCGGTGTCGGCGACGAATCAGGAGATTTGGCAGGAGCCGGTATGACGAACGTGGCATTGCAGGCATCGCACCGTGCCCGTCGCCCCGCCAACGACGCTGCCACCGCAAAACGAACACCGCAGTGCGGACAAGAGATAATATGACGAGAATCAGCCGTTGCCATTGAAGCACGCCTGCATTCATACTGAGTCGACCGCAACCCCAGTATATCCGCTAACGAACCTAGGTGTGGAGATTACGGGCGCGCCAATCGTTTTTCCACGTGCCCAATCGCTCACTTGATCGCCCGTCCATCAGATCGACTCATTTCCATGTGGCAAGGCATCATCGGACACGATGAAATCGTCGAGCATTTTCGGCGGACACTCGCCGCCGGCCGGCTCGCGAGTACGTACTTGTTTGTCGGGCCACCTGGCGTAGGAAAGAAGAAGTTCGCGCTCGAGTTGGCCCACGCCCTGCTCTGCACCGAGACGCCTGAGGCGAGCCTAGCGCCGTGTGGCCAGTGCGCGTCGTGCCGGATGTTCGCGGCCGGAAACCACCCTGATTTAGAGGTTCTTGGCCTCCTGGCTGACGCTTCGGAACTGAAGATTGAGCAGTTTTTGGGGAAGGACGAGAAACGCAACCAGGACGGTATGTGCCACAATATCAGCCTGAAGCCATTCTTCGGAAAGCGGAAGGTCGCCATCGTCGACGATGCCGACCTTTTCAATAATTCGAGCGCGAATTGCTTACTAAAAACACTGGAAGAGCCGCCCCCCAGTGCCCTCATGATCTTGATCGGGACCAGCCCCAGCCGGCAGCTGCCGACGATCCGCTCGCGCGCACAGGTTGTGCGGTTTCGCACATTGGCGGCAGACGTGATTGCAGATATTCTCTTAGAGACCGGAGCGATCGCCGACCGCGGCGATGCGCTGCGAGTGGCTCAACTAAGCGAGGGAAGTATCGAGCGCGCGGTGCAATTGGCCGACCCCGCCCTGCGGGATTTTCGCAACCAGTTGTGTTCCATGCTCGATTCCGCGCGACTTGATAGCGTACGGCTGACGCGAGCGATTCAATCGTTCGTCGACGAGGCGGGCAAAGAAACGTCGCTACGCCGCGAGCGCCTGCGAGTCGTCATCGGGTTTGCCCTCGAGTTTTATCGAGCAAGGCTCCACGCATCGACCGCTGCAGAGTCCGGTCGAGCCATTCATGCGCTGGACGTCAGCTTGCAGGCTTTAGAACATATCGATCGCAATGCAAACATTGGTTTGGTGATACAAAGTTGGTGTGAAGGATTAGCAGATACGACAAGGTCTGGGGTGGTGGGGTTGCAACGGTTCGCGACCTCGTCTCACTAAATTTGGGGACACATTGGCACAGGATGCCGTGGTGTTCCCGGTGACAGGGAAATGGCGGTAGTCGGCCCGCCCCCCGGTGTGCTACAGTTGTCTAACTGCCCGTTTTTGAGCGGTCGGCGCTACCATTGCCGATCACTATCGATCGTAGCGGGCCGGGCCACCGTGGCGTAAGTTCTCGTCGGATCGGCGACCTCTTTCACGCCGTGGTCCAGAGAGCGAAATATTTTGTACGGGAGGTCGGTGGCAACGTGAAACGTTCACTTCTTCAAGCTAGCGCAGCAGCGCTGCTCGTTCTGATTGGTGTTTCTTCCGCGGCGGCGAGTGAGGCTGATCTCGTGCTGCCTGACTTGGGTTCCGTGAAGTTCCTCGGCGGAAGCGTTAGCGGCAGCGCGCTGTTGTTGGGTGGGCTGGTCGTCGCTTTGCTGGGGTTGGCATTCGGCTTGATGACGTTCATCAAGCTCCGCAACCTGCCCGTGCATAAGTCGATGCGCGATGTTTCGGAACTGATTTACGCCACGTGCAAAACGTACTTGTTCACACAAGGCAAGTTCATCTTGCTGCTGGAGTGTTTCATCGGCGCGGTCATGGTGATCTACTTCGGCTGGCTGCGTGGCTTGAGCACCGATCGCGTCGCGATGATCGTCGCGTTCAGCCTGGTCGGTATCGCGGGAAGTTATGGCGTTGCGTGGTTCGGCATTCGAATCAACACGTACGCCAACTCGCGGGCGGCATTTGCCAGCCTCCGCGGCAAGCCGTTCCCGGTGTATGCGATTCCGCTGCAGGCCGGCATCAGCATCGGCACGCTGCTCATCAGCGTTGAACTCGCGATCATGCTCGCGATTCTGTTGTTCGTGCCCGGCGATTATGCGGGGCCATGCTTTATCGGCTTCGCAATTGGCGAATCATTGGGTGCGGCAGCGCTCCGTATCGCCGGCGGCATCTTCACGAAGATCGCCGATATCGGCGCCGACCTCATGAAGATCGTCTTCAAGATTGAGGAAGACGATGCGCGGAATCCAGGCGTCATCGCCGACTGCACGGGCGACAACGCGGGTGACTCGGTTGGCCCGACGGCCGATGGCTTCGAAACGTACGGTGTGACGGGCGTGGCTCTGATCGTGTTCATCATGCTGGCGATTACGCCGCGGTTCCTGCCGGAAGGCGTCACGATGAAGAGCGCGACAGCAGCTCAGCTCGCCGCCGCTCAAGAACAAGCGGCTCCGATCGAAGTGAAGCTGCTCGTGTGGATCTTCGTAATGCGTGTGCTCATGGTCGTTACGAGCGTGGCCGCGTACTACATCAACGAAGCTCGAGCCAAGGCTCAATATGAGCAGGCGGACGAGATGGATTACGAGAAGCCACTGACAACGCTGGTGTGGCTGACGTCCATTATTTCGGTAGCCATGACCTACATCGCCTCGGTCGTATTGATCAACGACTTGGAAAACGGCATGTGGTGGAAGTTAGCGACCATCATCACGTGCGGTACGCTGGCCGGAGCGATTATCCCTGAGCTGGTGAAGATCTTCACGTCGACGAATTCGGGACACGTGAAGGAAGTTGTGTCGTCATCTCGTGAAGGTGGTCCGTCGCTTAATATTCTCTCCGGTCTCGTGGCAGGTAACTTCAGCGGCTTCTGGATGGGGCTCACCATCGTCGGCCTGATGGGTATCGCCTACGGCGTCAGTGCGTTCGGAGGAATGGACGCCCTGATGTTGCAGCCTTCCGTGTTCGCGTTCGGCCTTGTGGCATTCGGGTTCCTCGGCATGGGCCCAGTCACCATCGCAGTCGATTCTTACGGTCCGGTGGCTGACAACGCCCAATCGATTTTCGAACTGTCGACGATTGCCAGCCAACCCAATGCCAAACGGGAAATCAAAGACGAGTTCGGCTTCGAACCTGACTTTGAACGCGGCAAACATTGCCTTGAAGACAACGACGGTGCTGGCAACACGTTCAAGGCGACTGCGAAGCCGGTGCTGATCGGTACCGCCGTTGTCGGTGCAACGACGTTGATCTTCTCGATCATCATGTTGTTGACCGACGGTCTGACAAACAACGCTGCGAAGCAGAACTTGTCGATCTTGTACCCGCCATTTGTGCTCGGGTTGATCACTGGTGGCGCCGTAATTTACTGGTTTACGGGTGCCTCAATACAGGCGGTGGTCACCGGTGCTTATCGAGCGGTCGAGTTCATTAAGGCAAACATCAAGCTCGACAGCGGAGCGAAAGCGGCTTCCATTGAAGATAGCAAGCGTGTCGTCGCGATTTGCACTCAATACGCACAGCGCGGCATGTTCAACATCTTCATGGGCGTGTTCTTTATTACACTCGCCTTCGCTTGCCTCAATGAGTACTTCTTCATTGGGTATCTAGTCTCGATCGCCACCTTCGGGTTATACCAAGCTATTTTCATGGCGAACGCCGGCGGTGCCTGGGACAATGCCAAGAAGATCGTCGAGGTGAACTTGCGCGAGAAAGGCACGCCGCTGCATGCGGCAACCGTCGTCGGCGATACAGTCGGCGATCCGTTCAAGGACACCTCATCGGTGGCACTGAACCCGATCATCAAGTTCACGACGCTGTTCGGTTTGCTGGCTGTCGAGTTGGCGATTGAAATCAGTCCCCAATGGCGGTTCGTGTGGGCGGCGATTCTGTTCATCGTCGCCGCGGCCTTTGTGTACCGCTCGTTCTACGGCATGCGGATCGCGAGCGACCCGGCTGCCGCCTGATCGGGGGCATTGAAAACTCAGTCGGGATACGTAATTCCGAGCGCCGCAGTTCCACTTGCGGTGCTCGCCATTCCCCCTAAAATGATAGGAACACCGCGCGGCCGGCCTGAAAAGGCCGGCCGCTGTTGGGAGAGGTGGCTGAGTGGTCGAAAGCGCCGGTTTGCTAAATCGGTGAAGGGTTTAAATCCTTCCGCAGGTTCGAATCCTGTCCTCTCCGCTTGTGCTTGTTGCCCATTAGCGTCATTGTTCGCTAATGGGCGTTTTCGTTTCTGGAGATTCTAAAAACCCAGTCGGTAGATCTCAATTGCTTGTTACCAGCAACTCCAGGCCAACTATGAAGAAACTGTCGCACGTTATTGCAGCCGTATTCGGAGCCGCGATGTCCCTAACGTCGTCCCAAAGCCACGCCGATGAAGGGATGTGGCTGTTCACCAATCCGCCCACGAAGCAATTGAAAGAACGCTATGGTTTTACGCCCAGTGAAGCCTGGCTCAAGAAGTTGCAGCAATCGGCGGTGCGCTTCAACAGCGGCGGCAGCGGGGCATTCGTCTCGCCCGAAGGGCTCGTCATAACGAACCATCATGTCGGTGCCGATGCTCTCCAAAAGCTGAGCACGGCCGACCGCGACTTAGTGGCTAAAGGCTTTCACGCCAAGACGCGCGACGAAGAAATTCCCTGCGTCGACCTGGAGCTGAACGTATTGATGAGCATCGAAGACGTGACGGCCCGCGTAAAGGCCGCGGTCAAGCCCGAAATGAGCCAGGCGGAGGCTCAAAAGGCTCGGCGGGCTGTGATGAACACGATTGAAAAGGAATCGCTCGATGCCACCAAACTGCGGAGCGACGTCATCACGCTGTACAACGGCGGCGAGTATCACCTGTATCGCTACAAGAAATACACCGACATCCGGCTCGTGTTCGCACCCGAGCAAGACATCGCTTTCTTCGGTGGCGATCCGGATAACTTCGAATACCCGCGGTACGACCTGGATATCTGCTTCTTCCATGTGTATGAAAACGGCAAGCCGGCCAAGGTGGAGCATTACCTTCCTTGGAGTACGGCCGGCGCGGACAACGAAGAACTGGTGTTTGTGGTCGGAAATCCGGGGCACACTGACCGGTTGAATACGGTTCGGCATTTAGAGTTCATGCGCGATCGACTCTTCCCGTCGATGCTACAGAACATTTTCCGCCGCGAAGTCATTCTGAGCGCTTACAGCCAGCGCAGTCTTGAGAACGCCCGCCGGGCGAAAGACGACCTGTTCGGATTGCAAAATTCTCGCAAAGCGCGGCTCGGCGGCTTGGCCGGCCTGCAAGACCCCGCGATTATGGATCGCAAACGCAAAGCCGAAAAAACGCTCCGCGATCAGGTAGCGAAGAGAGCAGATCTGAAAGGCGCGGCCAAAGCCTGGGATGAGGTTACGGCCGCAATCGACGAATGGGACCGCATTTATCTGGATTGGGCGTTGTTGGAAAACGGCTCGGCGTTCAATACGGAACTGTTCTCCATCGCTCGCGAGTTAGTGCGGATCGCTGACGAAGACAAGAAGGACAATGCCGACCGGCTGCGCGAGTATCGCGAGTCGAACCGCGAGTCACTGGAGCAGCAACTGTTCTCGGAAGCGCCAATCTACGACGATCTCGAAACGGTCAAACTGGCCGATTCGCTTAGTATGTTCATGGAACGGGCTGGCGCCGAGAACCAGTGGGTTCGCAAGACATTGCAAGGCCGCTCACCGCAAACCTGTGCCGACGAGCTGGTGCGTGGCACTAAATTGAAAGATGTCGCGTACCGCAAACAGCTGGCCAAGGGTGGGAGAGCAGCGATCGATGCGTCGCAAGATCCCATGATCCAACTCGCGCGGCTAGTCGATCCGCCGTCGCGCGAGGTGCGTAAGATCTACGAGGAGAAGGTTGATGAGCCGCTAAAGCAAGCGTACGCGAAAATCGCCAACGCGCGATTTGCAATTGAAGGAACCAGCACCTATCCCGACGCCACATTCACACTCCGCCTGGCATTCGGGCAAGTGAAGGGCTATCAGCAGGACGGCAAAGATATACCCGCTTGGACGACGATCGGCGGAGCATTCAGGCATTCTGATTTGCACGGCGCCAAGCCGCCCTTCGCATTGCCGTCGAGCTGGCTGCAGCCGCCGAAGCCGTTGAATCAAGATACGCCTTTCAACTTCGTAAGCACGGCCGACATCATCGGCGGCAATAGCGGTAGCCCGGTGGTCAACAAAGCCGGCGAGTACGTCGGAATCATATTCGACGGCAATATCCAGTCGCTAGTGCTGGACTTCACCTACACCGACGTGCAGGCCCGGGCCGTGAGTGTCCATTCCAGCGCCATCCTCGAAGCGCTGCGAAAGGTGTACGGAGCCGACGCCCTCGCCGACGAGATCGAACGCGCACGATCGAAATAGGCCTATTTTGCCGGCATTCCGCCCTGCTGCCTTGAGCCAATAAATCGTGTGGGCCCGGGCCATCGCGGCCGCGGGTCCCCCATGTGTTAAACCACATTGGAAATCTACACACGAATATGTAGAATTAGACCGAAGCGGATTGGCGAACCGGTCGAAGTCAAACAATAACGCCGCTCGCCTGTCGCTACGACCAAAGGCCCCGACCTCAATGAGACGATAGCATGACCCGCCTGCCACTTGTGTATGCCTGTGCCGGTTGTTCTGCCGCCGGGCGGTTAGCTTACGATATCGCTTTGGAACTGCAACGGCGCGGTGTTGCCGAGATGTCGTGCCTCGCCGGGGTCGGTGCCGCGAAGCCCCATTTCCTGAAACAGCTCAACAACCGCGAAGTGTGGGTCATCGACGGCTGCCCGATCGAGTGTGCCGTCGGAATCTTTGCACAACAGCGTCGCAATGTGGATGTGTATATCCAGCTGCACGACCTCGGCGTCCGCAAGTCATCCGGCGCACCGGCGGAAATGGATTTTGACCAAATGCTGCAAGCCGTGTTGCGGCAGATCGATCTGCAGAAAGCCGCACGCTCATCGATTCGCGTCGAGCGATGCGAGGAAGCTCAAGAGCAGCCGATAGCGCTCAAGCCGGCGGCGAGCATAGCGCTAGCGCGCACCGCTGAAGCATTGACCACCTGAACACGTGCGGTCCACAAACTGAAGGAAGAACAGATGACCGAATTTCATGCTGAGCAAACGGTCGGGTCGATCGTCGCCGCCCGCCCTGCCCTATCCCGGGTATTTGAAATATATGGCATTGATTACTGTTGCGGCGGCAAGAAGGCGCTGCGCCTCGCATGCGCCGAAAAAGCGCTCGACGAAGGCGCGATTCTCGCAGAACTCGCCCGGCAAGAATCGAACGCCGACGAAACTGGCTTCGTTGATGCCGCGTCCATGTCGCTCACCGAGTTGGCCGATCACATCGAGCAAACCCACCATGCTTATTTGCGTGCCGAGTTCCCGCGGCTGCTGCGAATGACCGAGAGAGTCGCCAGCGTCCACGGCGACAAAGACGAGCGGCTCGCGGCCATCCGCGATACCGTCAAAGCGCTTGTGAACGAACTGTCGTCTCACCTGATGAAAGAAGAGTTAGTGCTTTTTCCGATCGTGCGGCGATTGGATGCCAGCGACGTCCCCGTCGTATCGCACTGCGGCTCGATAGGGAACCCGATCCGGCAAATGGAGCATGAGCACCAGGACGCTGGTGGCGCGCTGGGGCAACTCCGCTCACTCTCCGACGATTTCACGCCACCTGAGTGGGCCTGCAACACTTACCGCGCAATGCTCGATGCACTGGCCCATTTCGAACACGATATGCACCAGCATATTCACAAAGAGGACAACGTGCTGTTTCCCAGGGCGCTGGAGCGTGAGAGCGAGCTTGCCCGTCAACAGTTCGCTACTCAAGGTGGCAGCCGGTAACAATCAGCCCGCAGCTGCCGGCTTGCGCTCGCGGCCGCGACTCTCAAGTTCGCGCAGCCGGTGCTGTTCAGCACGGGCGGCCTGCTCGTCGGCGATCTTCTTGCGTTCCAATGTATCCTGGGGGTCGAGCTGCGGCTCCCAAGGATAAGTTTCGTGCGCCCACGTGACATGATCGCCTTCGCAGCGCAAAACAGTGAATCCCGGCGGCGAACCCGTCCAACTGCCGGCCCACCAGGCGCCGCTGGCAGCTGCGCTCGTGAGGTACCAAATGCCATTCCAGAACGTGTCTTCGATGCGATGACTGTGCCCTTGCAGCAGCAACTTCACGTTGTGACGTTCCAAGATCGTTCGCAACTCCTTGGTGTCCCAAAGCACCATGTTGCCGTCCATCGCTAACTGTTTGGGATCGCCATTAATTTGCCCCACGTTGCAAAAGGCCGCCACGTGAACAACCGCGATCTTCGGTCGATCGCCCGCTTCCCCTAGGTCATAACGCAGCCACTCGAGTTGCTCCGCTCCAAGTCGCGGCTCCTGCCGAATACCCTTCTCACCCTTGGCGGCGTACGCGCTATCAAGCACCGTGAAGTGCCAGCCCTTGTGGTCAAAGCTGTAGTACGGCTCTGTCCAATCGAGCGCATCCATGATCATCTTCTTGCCGTAGCCCGGGTCGCTGGCAGCAACCTTCTCCCGCGCGCTCCATCCGAGCACATCGTGATTGCCGAAGCAGGGATGCCACGCGTACTTTAACTCGCTCGTCACATCCGTGAAGATTTTGATTTGATTGGCGTAGTCATCCTTGGCCGTGTAGCAGCCGTCGAACACCATGTCGCCGCCCATGAGCACGAAGTCGGGCGCCGGCTTCAGCGCATTGATTGCAGCGATGCAGTGTCGATAACCTTCGGCGGCATGACGACGGTGCGTGACATGCTGGTCCGTAAGATGAACGAACGAGAACGACGCGGGCTTACCGGATGGCTGCGCATCGCCGTCCGCGCGTGCCACATTGGTACGCCCCGCAAGTAGACCGGCAGCGCCCGTAGCGCAAGTGCCCGCCAGGAATTTGCGCCTCGACAAGCCCATTGTTTACCCCTTTCTGCAAACACGATACAGTGTCAACGCGAGCCATCAACAACTTCGATTCTAGATATCGAAAACTGCAGCCGTCAAACAAGTCCCCACGTCGGCGGGGCCGCGCCACGTTTCACGGGCGCTGGGCCGTGCTCAATTGGCCGCCAACCGGCTATACGCCGGACCGACCGCGGAAATTCGCGCGCATATCGCGACGGAGCTTGCTCGGCGTCGTGCCCACCTGTTGTTGAAAAATCGTCGCCATGCGGCGGGCGTTGCTGAAGCCGACCTGAACCGCGACCGATGCCATCGAGAGATCGGTCTCCGCCAGCAACTGCTGGGCAGCCTCGATGCGCATCCGCTGGATTTCCTGCAACACGGTGCGGCCAAGGTGCTTCGACATCTTACGCTCCAGGTTGCGTCGCCCCACGGCAATCCCGCGGCTCACCTGCTCAACGCCAATATGCATCGAGTAATGCGAGCGGATATACGCGAGCGCGTTACGAACGTCGTGGTCCAGCACGGCCGTCGTATCGGTCGACTGCCGACTGACAACGCGGATCGGCGGAAGAAAGATCGGCTTGGTGGGCGCTGGTTCGCCGCTGAGAATCTGATCAAGGATCCGGGCCGCCTCATAGCCGATTTGCTCCGACGGAATTTCCACGCTCGAGAGCTGCGGCCGCGCTAAGCGACATTCCGCGTCGTCGTTGTCGACGCCAAGCAGCGCCACCTGCTCAGGCACTTTGAAGCCGGAGGCGACGCACGTTTCCGCCAGGTCCCGCGCCGGCACATCGTTCGAACAAAAGATCGCGACCGGCTTGTTCAGCTTCCGCAGCCAATGCTGCACCTTGCGATCCACTCGCCTCCAGCTTGTTTCAAAAGATGGCCGAGGCAAGTAGTCGGCATGGCACGAGTACACCGTGCCGCCATACTGTTCGACAATATGCCGAAACCCCTGCTCGCGGCACACTGAAAACCCGGCCCGGCTGCTGCCATAGTAGCCGAAGTTCGTGTAGCCGCGATCAATGAAGTACTGCGCGGCCATCTGGCCAACTTGTTCATGATCGACTTCCACCAGCGGGAAGCTGCAATCGGCGAGTGTGCTCGTTGTATTGACCACCGGCCGCTGGCATCGCTTTAACGACTCAACCAATTCGGGATTGAACAGGTGGGCGATGATGCCGTGCGGGCGCCACTCTCGCAGCGGCGCCAGAAACCGGCGGTCTGGCGGTGCGTCGCGAAACACCCAGTCGAGCTTGTGAAGCGAGTACGCTTGAATGCCGCGAAGAATATCGCGGCAATAACCAAGGTCCTGCCCCAAAAGTAATGCAATACGCTTCACCGAGGATCACTTGCGAAAACCAGACACGTTGCATGAACACTTGCCCGATGCTTCCCTGCCGCTGAATTCGATTCTACGCAAGAATGCCCTGGCCGCGATACGGAGGTGATAGCGGGATTCGACGTCGTGAGTCGCAGGTGGTTCAGCGATGAACGAAGCCCCGCCCGCCCAACCCGATGAAGGCTACAAGGGCCAGCGCAGCAGTCACTCGCGGGTCGCCCTCCGGCACCTGCAGCAATTTGGCAAATGCTCCGACCCCGTGAGCCGCTTCGTACGCAGATTTGAACCCCGCAAAGTCGTATTCGTCGATGCGAAAATCTGAATTGATGTCGCCGACTTCGTACGATTGCCGCCGAGATAACCGCGATAAGTCCGCGCCGTAGTGGATCCGCAATGCCGTCCAATCGGCCGCGGTAAGAGTGCCGTCACCATTGAAATCGCCTTCAATCGGCAGGAACTCGGCCGCGTTCGTCCAAATCATCGCGCTCACGAGCGATTCATCGCCGAATAAGTTTCCTTGATCATTGTTGCCCAACACGAAGTCAACAATGCTGCCTTCGTTGAGCGTCACGTCAAAATCAAACGCCTTTTCCGGCAGCGTGGCCCCGGAGCCGAATGCGAAGAAACGCAACGTGCCATCGACGTAGATGAGAAAGTCGACGCCGTCGCCGGCGTTGACGAGGTTTCGTACGGAACCCGTGATATTGGCAAGCCCGGCCGACGAAGCACCCGCGACCCATCGGGCGACCGCGTAGGGCCGGCTCGCATTTCCGGCGAATGTTCCCGTCGCATTGCCGGCTGGGTGCATTGCCAACTCATGATATCCGAGCCCGCCTTGTATTCCCTGGTTCTGGCCACCATCGGAGAATACGAACTGGTCGGAAATCGCTGCCAGATTGTGTCCGTTTTGGCCACCGCCATAGCCTTCATGTCCGGTGCCGCCGACATCGCCATAAGTAAGCAGCTCAGTCTGCGCAGCCGCGCTGCTCGCCTCGGCTGTCGAGGAACTCAAATAAAACCATCTCCCATCGCCGGCTCGATCGGGGATGCCTCCCTCAGCAAGATTCAGCCCAGCGCGGTAATCGCCGGCCAAATCGGCCGACACCCGCAACGACTTAGCGCCTGGTGTGCCATACCAATACGTGGTCGCGCCATAGTCGACGCTCGTACTCGCATGATGCCAGATTTCCATATCGAACTTGAAGTTTGCGTCGAATGGTATTGCGTCGAGCCCGCGGACCCGCGAGTTCACGCTGCGGCCAGGCGCATTGTTGCCGGCACTCAGCGGCTGTGCAATGAACGGCTTGCTGAACAACTCGTTGTGGGACCAGGCGTAACCGTAGTAATCCTCTGAACCGGTTCCCACATGGTCCGGCAGCGTATTGTTGCCGGCGCCGTTGGCCCCAAGGTAGTCGACATAGACTTTTTCATCGCCTTCTCCCCACCAAATGCCGGCGCCATTCCTTACCGCGAGTGTGTCGCCCACGTAGGTGCCCCGCCCGCGGACATTCAAATACGTCCAATCGGTCGTCCCATTCCCGCCGCGCGTCGCGATGTTCTGTTCCGCTCGATAGTCGGCGTGAAAGTGCATCGAATTGGCGTTCCACTGCCAGTTGCCCGTATCAACCTGCAAATTGACAGTAACGTTCTGCGCCCCGCGATTGATAACACGCACTTCCGCAGCGTTTTGATACGGCATGACCCAATAGCCGGTCAGTTGCCCATTACTGGCAACCGTGCGATAGAAATCGCCATACGCATTGAAGGGCGACGCGCCCGCCGACTCACCATTGCCAAAAAACTGGCCCGCGGGCACCTGCACCGTGCGCTCGCCATCGAACGTGAGTTCAACAAAGGTGTTACGAAGCGCAGCCGCTTGATCGGCCCCGTCGATCTTGAGATTGAGGCGGCGAATCGCCCCCGTCCCGCTCAACGGCTGCGTGACCGATTGCCCCGCCGCCAGATTCTGGCCCGTGGTCGAGTAGCTGGCCGTGATCGCCCCGGTTGGCGCCGGCGTCGTAAGGGCACTGTTCGTCGCCGACAACTGCTGGTTGAATGTTGTCGGCGCACTTGCCGTGTAACTTGAAACCGCCGTGCCTGGAGCGTACTTGCGATAGTCGATGTTGTAATAGACGGGCGGATTCCAGCCGGGGAGATCGTTTACCGTTCCGCGATACGTGACCAGCACGCTGCTGGAATATGGAATCGGCGCGTAGAGATTGTGACCTGAATCGATTCCCGGCCGGCTTTGAAACGCCAGCCCGCTGCCAAACACATTCGAGCTTCCGCTGAGCAATTGGTCCATCCGCCCGCTCAATACTGGAGTGGACTGACCGTCGATATATACGCGAAGCTGCCCAGTCGAATTGGCGCCGCCGGTCATCCACCAACGCGTGATCGCGCCAGGACCTGTGTCTTCCATGAGCACATACTCGGTCTGGCCGTTGACGACGATCGACCGCAGAAAATTCGCGGTGTCGGCGTTCGCGTAGTTCAGCGGCGCGCCGAGCGTCGTGGCGGCACGGTCGTAGCTGCTCGCTTGCAGCAGGGAATAGGCGCCGTTCGGATGAATGGCCAACCGATCGCGATTCGCTAGGTCGCTGAGCAAGGTGCCGAAATTCTGCTGTGCCCAGGCGCCATTGGCTAATATGGCGGCGAGCGCCCCCGGAATCACCCAGGCTAACAAACGTGCGGCACTGAGAACTGTGAAAGGCAAAGGCGAAACCTACTTCTCAAGTGCGAAATCGACATTGTCGTTGGTGCCAGCTTGCACTTCGACGGAGAGGCGGGAAGCACTCGCGTCCCCATATTTCGCGGGAATGGGTACATACGCGGCCGGATTGCCGTATTGAATCGACGACGTATCGATCATCACGAGGTTCTTGCCAAGCGGCGCGCGATCGGTTGAATAAAATCCGCCGCTGGTAATTGAAGTCGAAGTTGAGATCGGCCCAGTTGTGCTCTTAAAGGTAATCGTTCCCGCCGGCAACGGCTGACCGCTGAAAGTCACTTTGCCGGACACCACGGCACGATCCTTCGGTGCTGCCGCTGGACGACTGCAGCCGCTCCACATCGCGACTAGCACTATTATAGTCAGGGCGCGAACCACCATGCTTCCCTTACTCACTTGGACCCGCTCTTATACGGCCGACACGCGCCGGCAAACAATTTCCCCAAGCGTGCTTTCAAACAGCCCATCAAGTTCCCGGCACATCCAGCCCATCGCGCGGCAGTACGTAGTGCCGCCATTCCAAATACTCGATGTCGCCGCTAATCCCCTGCACGCTACCATCCATCAGCAGCACCTGCATCGTGCCGGGGTGGGCCGACTGGGTCAGGAAGCGATTACACTGTTGCGGCGCCGGGGCAATCTGTGGCACATCGACCGTGCCCTCGAAATTGTCCTTACCAACATTGAAGGGCGGTGGATACCACTTGGTGTTCCAAGCAAACACGTTGTCATACTCAACCGCGCGCGTGCCAAGCCAGTGCGTACGACCGTTGTTCCATGTTGCCGGTGTCGGACACACCGCATACTTCTCCGCGAATCCAATCGTCTTGCTCAGCCCGTCGGTGAAATGCTTGAACTTCGGATGGGTAAAAGGCCGCGGCTGCGACACTAGGACACCTGCGCCCGAACCTGATGCGCCTTCCTTCGATTGGCTTTGCTTATTCCACCAATGATTGAGTGCCTGCACGTTGGCGACATAGTTTGTTGCTCCCCAAGACGCGCCATCGGTGGCGTCTTCCGGTGTCACGATGCCGCCGGGCGCTGTCGTTTCCGAGGGACACAAGAAAACCGACGGCGTCCGCAATCCGAGATCCTTCAAATAGAAGCCCTCCATCGTCGAGCCCTTGCGCTTCATGTAGAGGCCCTGCTCTTCTAAATTGGGAAGCAGAAAATACTGGATGCTCGAGAGATTTGCCGGCGGCGTGGTGCTCAATTGGTTTGCCGGCGCAGGATCCGACATCTTCGCCGCGTCGTCGCCCGGAAAATACCCGGCCGACTGCGGCATGTAGCCGTGTGCGTCGTGCAGTTGGTGCAATGCCAACCCGATTTGCTTGAGGTTGTTTACACACTGCGACCGCCGCGCCGCCTCGCGGGCCGACTGAATCGCGGGCAATAGCAAGGCCACCAGTATGCCGATGATGGCAATCACCACGAGCAGCTCGACCAAAGTGAAGCCGCTGTTGCTTCGTGCGTTTTGACCGCCGGACATGATCCTGACTCTCCGAACATAAAGTATTGCAAGTTCTCAATTCATCGTACGGCGGCGAGCCGTGCGGGTCGCCGTACACAGGATGCGGCAATCGCGCCGAGCACCAGCAGCAATGATGCGGGTTCGGGAATCAGCGTCGCCCGCAAGATTTCGCCATTTCCACCCGACACGACGGACAATTGGAATTGGCCCACGTCCTCGGCAATCTGCACGTAGTCATCGCTGATGTCGGTTGCGGTGATGAGATCGAACGTACTGCCCGCGCCGAATGAGCCGCCCAACAGATCGACGTCGATTTCCGCGCCCGTCAGGTCCGCGAGGCCGCCAACTTTGATCATGCTCACACCGCTGCCACTGAGCACTTCCCAAACCAACTTGGAAACGTTGTCGCCCGGGGTACCAGGCAGCGCACGCGTGTGGTCGCCGTCGTTGGCGAGCAAATTGCCGCGCACATCGATGGCACCCCCTGCGCCAGACACGATGAATGTTCCATTCGCATCGACCGCTTGGCCCTGCGTTCCCACCGGCGCCGGTGGAGCATTGCTTGCGAGCGCGGCGCCCACACTCAAATTGCCAGACAAACTCAAGGTCCCGCCAGAAATCTTGACCGTTCCATTGCTGGAGTCGAAATCGCCGAGGAACATATTCCGCGCGCTAACTGCACCGCCGCTTTGGTTCCATGCGCCGTCGCCGTCGCGGCCCACGAACACATTGTCTCCAACCGTGATCGTGCCACCGGTCTGATTGACGGTTCCATTCGCTCCCTGAAATGTTCCCACAAAGAAATTGTGCAGCAGGTTGACCGTTGCCGAGCCACTGACGTTGTAGGTCGACGTGTTCCCGCCGCCGTCGCTCACGACCATATCGCCATTGCCGGTCAGAACGTTGATTGCGCCGCCGCTGTGAGTGAGCGTGCTGGTCCCCACGCCCTGCCCTAGCACATAAGCAATTCGGGCAGTGAACGTGCCGCCCGTTTGAGTGAGAGTCGCCGTGCTGCCCGCGCCGCCGGTAAAGGAATTGGAAAACATCAGACCCGCTTCGATCGTGCCGCCCGAGAGATTGACTTTGCCAACGCTGCCTTCGACGAAGCCCACCAACAAGTCGAAGTTGGCGGTCACCGAGCCGGTGCCGCTCACGTTCAATGTGCCGTTGCCATCGAAGCCGGCGATAATGCTGCGGCCGGTGGTCTTGAGCGTGCCGCCGCTAACATTCACCACGCCGGTGCTAATGTCGGCATTGGCGATGATGATTTCGTCGCTCACCGTGAAATTGCCGCTCGACATACTCACCGTACCAGCCCCCACATCGCCGACCATCAGGTCGCCAATTGCGAAGCCGCCCCCGCTACCTCCATTGATGGCGACTGTACCGCCCTTCATGTTGAGCACTCCGGTCGAACTAGCCGCTTGCCCAACCCGGATCGAGGGCAGCGCACCGCCAGTGACAGTAAGGTCACCCGCGGTGATTTCCAGTGTGCCCGTCTCGCCCGCGACGGTGCCGAGATCGGTCAGCGTTGTGCCCTCGCCCGGTTGGTCGATCGTCACCGTGTATCCGCCGTTGACAATTGCCGGATTATCCGGCATCGAACTTGGCTCGCCGGCACTCCAGGTGCCGGGACTCGACCAATTACCACTAGTGACCGCATTCGATGCGCTCGCCACGCGAGCCACCATAAAACTCACGAGCATGATAGCAAAGCATGCCACACCGTGCCAAACATTTCGATTCATTAGTTCCGCCCTTTCAAAGCTGCACAACCAAAGACCAAGGGAAAGCAATACGAAGACATTCAACTCCACGGCTTCCAACCAACCGTCTCAAGCGCTGCGACGTCGCAGCAGTCCCAGGCACGCACTGCAGATCGCCAAAACCAGTGCCCCCGGCTCCGGCACAGCGCCGGCGCCAAGTGCAGCGCCGCTACCCGCGGTTTGCCCGAAGTGCGAACGCCATTGGTTGTATTGACTCGCGCCAATAGTTCCGCCGAGCGGATCGTTCGGCAGCGGATTGCTCGTGCCCGCATTGTTTCGCCACACGACATAATCGGCGGCGTCGACCGTGCCGTTGTTGTTGTAATCGCCGGCCAGCACTGGCGCACCCAAGTAAGTGGCCCGCAAAACCTGCCCGCCAAGCGCCGACACAATCGCCAGGCTGAAGCGTCCGGCATCTTCAGCAGCCAGCGTATAACCGGTACCGGTACCGACGTTTTCCGTCGTGCCGGAGCCCGTCGAACCGAACGACGTCGCCTTGATCAAGTTGAACGTCGAGCCGACGGTGGGCGTGAAGCCGCTCATGAGATCCACGTCGACGACCGCGCCGTCGAGATCGGCGATGCCCGTCACGTTGATCAAGCTGGTGCCGCTGCTATTGAAGATTTCAAACGTCAGCGTGCTGCTGTTGTCGGCGCCCGCAATGAACGGATCGCGACGGAACGAGCTTTTGTCGTTCGGGTTCGCTAAGAAATTGCCGCCAACATTGATCGTGCCAGCCGTGCCACTCACAATTAGCGCGCCATTGGCGTCTAAGGCCTGCCCCTGTGGGCCATTGGCGCCCGTCGGCTCAACGCGATCCGGCGCTGCATTGCTCGCTAGGGCCCCGCCCACGCTGAAATTCCCAGCCAGGTTCAGCGTGCCGCCGGAGATCTTCATCGTGCCGCTGCTTGAATCAAAATCACCAAGGAAAATATTGCGCGCGGTCAACGATCCAGCCGACAAGTTGTACGTACCGATGCCATCGGCCCCGACCCGCACATTGTCGCCTGCCGTGATGGAGCCGCCGGTCTGATTAATCGTTCCGTTCGCCGGACCTTCTGGACCGTCGAACGTTCCCAGGATCACGTTGTGCAGCAGGTTGACCGTCGCGGTGCCGCTGATGTTGTACGTCGACGTGTTGCCGTCACCATCAGCGACAACGAGGTCGCCGTTGTTTGAAAGCGCGTTGATCGTGCCGCCGCTGTGATTCATGACGGTCGTGCCGTTGCCCTGCCCCATCACAAACGCGATGTTTGCGTTGAACGTGCCGCCGGTCATCGTGAGATTGGCCGTACTGCCTGCGCCACCCGTGAACGAGTTCGAGAACATAAAATTGCAGTTCACCGTGCCGCCAGATTGATTGAACGTGCCTTTGCTGCCTTCAACGAAGGCGATGAGCATGTCAAAGTTCGCGGTCACCGAGGCGTCGCCACTCACTTTCAGCGTCCCGTCGCCTCCGAAACCAACCAGGATGCTGCGGCCTGAAGTCGCCAAACTGCCACTGCTAACGTCGACGACGCCGGTAGCATTGCCCGCGTTGGCGATGATCATTTCGTCCGACGCGGTGAAATTGCCGCCGGTCATCGTGAATGTGCCCGATCCGAGGTCGCCGATCATGAGGTCGCCAACTGCGAATCCGCCAGTCGGCGAGTTGATGAACACATCGCCGCCAGACATCGTCATCGAACCGGTCGCGCCGGTTGCTTGCCCGATGCGAATCGACGGCAAGTTCGGCTCGGTCGTGGTATTCGCGTCTTCGACAAGCAAACTGCCGCCCGTGATGTTGAGACTGCCGCTCTGCGCGGATATCGTTCCAACATCGAGTAGGTTTGTGCTCTCGCCCGCTTGGTCGATCGTGACAGCAAATCCGCCGTTAATGACTGCGGGCGTCGAAGTACTGGGCTCCCCCGCGCTCCAAGTTGAGACCGTCGACCAATTGCCCGATTGCACGGCATTCGTTTGACCGAACGCGCTGCCCGTCGCCAGCCACGTCATTGACACTATGCAAAACGCAGTCCCACACAACCGAATTCTCATGGCTAAACCTCACTCGCTCTTCATCATTTAAACAACTGTTGCTTCAATTGAATACGTCCACCATTTAACCCGCCGCTGCGCGGCGCGAGCATGACGACATAAGACGCCGGTGCCAAAAAAAAGATGAAGCTCCCTGGCTCCGGCACGATACGCGTCGAGTTCTCCCGAGCGGTCGGCGCTGCCAGAACCTCGCCGAAATGCTCGCGCCATACGGCATAGTCACTGTCCGTCACTGTTCCAGGCGTCGCGTCATTGTACATCGCCACCGCCCGATTCAGATTCTGTCTCCAGATCACAAAGTCGACAGCGTCGACCGAAGAATTACCGTTGTAGTCGCCCGGCAGGGAAGGCTCCGATACGTACTGAACGTTCGTCACGTCGACAAAACGTCCGGCCGCTGTGCGATAGCGAAACGTTAAATCGTGCGTGCCACCCGCTGCAAAAAGGTTGCCCAACTCGACGGGACTATTGCCAGCAACTATTGCCGAGCTCCCAGAGAGATATCCTTCGGTCACGGAAGTCGTGGCAGGCACCCCCAGCACTTCCCAGCCATTTCCCGATCCATCGCCGGCCGGGAACCCAGACGCATTTCCGGACGCCGTGTGTAAACCGTTCCAACCATTGGCATTAAGTGAGCCAGAAGCGCTCGAAATACGGTAGAAGTCGAATGCAATATCGCTCAGCACTGCGCTCGCAATCGACACGATTCCAGTCGACGTGTTGACGATGAGCTTCAACTCCTGAGGCACGCCAAATACCTCGAACTCCGTCACTCCGATGAAGCCCGGCCCGGCATCCACGTTGCCTGCACCATTTTGAATCAGGCGGATTCCATCAATACCGTCTTGCTGGGCAAACGTTATCGTGGCCAGTGGACCCGCGGTGGCGTTCGGAAAACCGGTGCCTCGTGGCACGCCCGTATACTTTGCCACGTAGTCTGAACTGGTCGCCGCAATGTTGGCCCAGGTTGCGCCGCCATCGCGTGTGACTTGCACCTGCGGCGCAGCCAAATCGCCGGCGCCGAGAGGCGCGTTCGTGGGCGAACCACCGTACGGCCCCCACCACCCGCCGTCGTTGGCCAGGTAATTTTGCACCCGCACGCTCGTCACACCATATGCGGGTTCCAAGAACAAAATCCCGACGTAGTCGAACTGGTTCGGAGTCGACGAGCCGGCGTATGTGTCAGCGCCGTTACCGTTTTGGCCGGCAGAGCCGTTGGCATTGATCGTAAATGCTCCAGGCAGGCCCAAGAGCGCGGCGTCAGTAACAACCACACCGTCATTCAGCTCGCTCAGACTGCCTTGGTTTACGATCGGATAGTCGACTCCTCCATCGATCGCGCTGCTCGCGCCAAAGATCGCATTCCCAGTGGACGCTAAGTTCACTGCCGCCACACACGGCATCGCCGCTGCATTTAGCCAATGCAGTGCGAGCGCGCTCAAGCTCAACAGCTCGAACACTTGCGTGCGTGACCGCCAACTAGAATGAGCACCCATGTCTAACGCCAATAGCTACTTCACGAGCGAGACGGACAGAACGGACTCAGCGCATCGCTAGTCCCCCAATGCGATACCAGCCGACTCCGCTTTTGCCTGTACCCATGGGCGAGACTCTTGGACTTCGCGACCGGCCCGAAATAGCGCTATAAGTGTGTCTCTTCCGCTAAGGATACAGTTTCATACTACCAAAACGCGCACGGCAGCCGACGCTTTTTCGCGTCATTTGTGTTTCAGTTTGCGACATAACCGCTGGCGATCGACGTACCGTGCATTCGCATGGTTTCCCGCGCAAGAGGACCCCGGCAATTTGGTACATCTGGACTTGCAAATCGCGCGTACCGCCGGCCCGCAATTCGCTACACAACCTGCGCCGAGTGGAAGTCATCAGGCTGCCTCTCTGTGTCAATTTGCCTTGGCAAGGAGGCAGCAAAACGCCTAAATGCCGCGATTCCCTCGAACCGCATTGCGATGGAAAAGGACGCCCAGGATTACGGCGGGCGGTCGCAACATACTCGATGCGCACCTGCAACCGCTCACCCGCCGTCACGCGGCGCGTCAACGGTATCTCCTTACGCCGTTGCATTTGCGTCCCTCTTATGCCACCGGCCGGGTGCATCGTGATCGGGTCCCCGGTCTAGCGTAATTCGACTTCGTCGGAGCGTCTGCTGGTAGCGACTTATACTGGTGCTGCTGTGCGCTCTTTGCTGCGCAGCGGTTAGTTCGTCCGGCCAATAGCAAATGTGCACAGCGACCGTTGCGAGCTATGATACTCGCACGCAAATGGCCGACCCGAACGGCAGCACGAACCTCTGATAGACACAGGGAGAATGTTGTGACGACGTTTGAACGTACACGCGGGAAACACTTCGCGGCGGCATTCTTTCTGGCAATCGTGTTAACCATGGTTCCGGCTGGGACAAGTATCTACTGCACCGCTAAACCGGTTGCTATTCATTCGCCGAATGGTCGCAATGCCATCACGCTGGAAGTGGCCGACGGCGATCCCAGCGACATCATCCTCAACGTCGAACGCGACAACCACAGGCTGTTGACCGCGACCTCCATCGGCCCTCAGCTATCCGACATTGGCTCACTCGCCACGAAATCTCAATCCACCGATGTATCGACTGGGAAGATCGACGAGACGTTTGATCTGCCCTGGGGTAAGACCCGTTCGGTTTCGAATCGTTGTGCAATGGCAACCGTGAACCTTGTCACCGCCGACGATCTGCGATGGCAGATTGAAATTCGTGCGTATGACGACGGCGTGGCTTTTCGCTATCGTTTGCCAAATTCAATTGGTGAGAAAGAGTTCGTTATCGTTGGTGAAGATACAAAGATCACACCGGTCGACAATCCCAAGGCTCTCTTCAATACACTCAACGGCTTCGTTAGTTCTCACGAGTCGCTGTTCGACCACAAGCCGCTGGCGGAACTTCCATCGAAACGACTAATCGAAATGCCGCTGCTACTCACCTGGCCCGCCGGAACGGCCGCGGCGATTACCGAGGCGCGCGTCCGCCACTTTGCGGGCGCGTATTTGGAACGGTCGTCCGCCGACAGCAACGTCCTATCGTGGAAACTCTCGCCGCATCCCGCTCACCAGGGCGCCTGCGTTGTTTCCGAACCACCGCTGGAGTCTCCTTGGCGGGTCATCTTGTTGGGAGACTCGGCAGGAAAGTTGCTGGAAAGCACTTTGCTCCTGGGCCTCAACGATCCACCGCGCGGCGACTTCGCCTGGGCCACGCCAGGCAAACAGAGTTTCCATTGGTGGTATGGCGAATTCGAAGATGACTTCAAACGTGACGGTGAATCCGACGCATTCTTGCAGCGCCATAAAGCCTACATCGATTTCTGCGCGAAGAATCACATCGCGTATCATTCCGTTTCCGGCGATGGGCTGGCGTGGTATCCGCAATCGAATTCCGACTATGGCACTCCCAAACCCGATGCCGACGTGCGCCTGGTTCGCCCGGAACTCAAGTTGCCTGAGATCATCGCCTATGCTCGCGAGCGCGGCGTCCGCATTCGCTTATGGGTGCATTGGAAACCCCTTAGCGAGCATCTCGAAGAAGCATTCGGCCAATACGAATCATGGGGCATCGCGGGACTCATGGTCGACTTTCTCGATCGCGACGATCAGGAAATGAACGACTTTACAGAACGTATGCTGGAGTCTGCCGCCAGGCACAAGCTTAGCATCCAAATTCACGGCTCGCCGAAGTACAGCGGAGAGCAGCGCACGTTTCCGAACTTGTTTAATCGCGAAGGCGTGTTGAATTTGGAATACAACAAATGGAGCAAGTTCTGCACTCCGGACCACGATGTCAACGTTGCCTATGTCCGCGCGCTTGCTGGACCGGTCGACTTCCACTTGGGCGGCTTCCGGGCGGCCTCCCGAGCAGAATTTCAACCGCGCGATCGAGCGCCGCTGGTGATGGGCACCCGCTGCCATCACCTGGCGTTGTACGTCGTCTACGAGAATCCCATGCCCATGGTGGCCGACGCGCCACAATCCTACGATGGCCAAACTGGCTTCGACTTCATACGCGACGTGCCAACGACTTGGGACGAAACCCGCTTTGTTCTGGGAGATCCGGGCGAATTTGTGGTGCTGGCCCGCCGCAGTGGGCCGACCTGGTACCTTGCCGGCATCACGAACTGGACGCCGCGCGAACTCGACGTGCCATTGAAGTTGCTCGGCGATTTGAAGTATGAGGCCCGCCTCTATGTCGACGGCTCGCTCGATGAATCACAACCCAACGCCATTGACGTCACTTCGACAACCGCATCCGCAAACGAACCGTTGCATGTTTCCCTCGCACCTGGTGGTGGTTTCGCCGCAGTGCTGAAACCTGCCAACTAAGAAGCGCTCAGAACACGCCCTACCGCGTATAATCTGCGCCGACTAACACCAAGTCATTAAAGCGGTCCACCGGTTCGTGTGCCGCCCAGGCGATGCCGCGCAGCAGCAGCACGCGATAGAGCGGATCGTCGAACGTCCAGGAAAAGTGACCGGGAATGCACACGAACACTCGTCCGTGACCCGGTTCGAGCGTCCACATTTGCGGCTGAGGCGATCCCTCTTCCACGCAACTTGCGAGCACGCGATCCGCCGGCAGGGAGCCGGCCATCTTCCAATACGTTTCGTCAAACAATTTCAGCGTGGTGAAATTCCGCGCGATCGGATGCTTCTTTGCAGCATTGAATTCAAGCGCCACCTCGCCATGTCGGAAGCCCACCAAGCCGCGGCCGGCCAGGCCGATTCGCTTGGCAAACTCTGCGCCGCCTTGTCGGCCATCGATAGCCCAATGGATAAGCACCAATCCGCCGCCGCGCTTTAAATAGGCATCCAGGTCGGCGGCGCGTTGGTCGTTCCAGTCACCATGTTGGAAGATCACCATGACGTCTGCCTGTGTAAATTGCTCAGCACTAGGCCACTCCCACGCGGTCGTAACATGTGTATCCTCCGCGATGGAGAGAAGTTCACTCCACGCCTTTTGAAACGCCGGGTAGTCATGCTCGCCGACGCCATGATCCTTCTCGCCAGCTACCAGCAGGATCTGAAGCGGTCGAGCCTGTTCCGGCGGCTGCGGCGCGCCGGCCAGTGCGGCGGTCACCTCCGCGAGAGGCCGCGGCTTGGGCCGTTTCCCAGGAAAATCGCGCGGCATTTGCGGTGGCGGCGTCAATAGAAACGTGAGCAGGTCGCGCATCCGCTCCGGGCCAAGTTGTTCCAGCAACTTCTCGGGCATCGTCGAAACTGTCAGCGGCCGCATCTCGTCGACGTCCGCGCGATTTACGCTCGTCGTTGCGCCCGTCGCATCGCCGACGGAAAGTTCTTCACCATTCGTGTGAACGACGCCATTGAACACGCGACCATCATTCAGCACGACGTTGTACGACACATAATCCGGATTGATCGCAAAACTCGGATGCGTTACATCGCGCAGCACCGAAGCATAGTCACGGTGCACGAGGTTCGATAAATCCGGTCCAATGTTGCCGCCGCGTCCATAGATTGTGTGGCACTTGGAGCACAGCGCCTTTTCGCCAGAAAATTCTTTGTAGCCTCGCGCCCAGCTGCCGCCCTCGAGTTCAGGCGGACGCACGAACAGCGCAGCACTTTCATCTTTATCATTCTCCGAGTTGTCGGCCCAAGGCAGCAACAGCCGCCGCAGTGGAAACGGACGTGGCCGGTTATCTTCGTTCGTCGTCCACTCGATTGAGAGCGATGCCGGCCCGCGGCCCTTCTTCAAGTAAAGCTCAATCGGCACCAACTTCGCGGCATTCGGTGCAATGGTAAAGCGTGCAGCTTCCCCGTCTTCCACTGACTGATCACTGCCGTTCGCGCGCAGCGCGACGATGCGACACGACGCCAACGACGACTTCGTGCGGCACGTGACGGTCACCGACTCCGGCGGATATTCGTAGTCGATTTTTGATCCGGGCTGGATCGCTGGACGCAACATATCACGCAAGTCCAGCTGGCCGCATAGTGTGATTTCGCCCGGCTCCTCCATCACGTTCCACAAGGCCTCATGCGGAGCACTGCCCCCCGTGAATTGTCGGCTGACATCCACATCAAAGTGCGGCAACCAGCCTTCCCAGGTCGAGTTTCCATCGGCCGATTTCCACGTTGCTTTACAACCGCTCAAATCGAAATCGAGATCAATGGCAGCATGCTGCGGCAAGGCTCGCGAACCTTGGATTGCGCGCGTTTCCTCACGCGGCAACGTAAGTGCGTAATGAACGGCCCGTGAAATAGGATCGCATGACAAGACGAGTGTGCGGCCATCCGGCGTTAACTGCGCCGATCGCAGCGCCACATCAAATCGGGGCGCCAGCATTTGGGCCTGCACCGCCGCATAACCCGGAGCCAGCGATTCGAATCGATCGCCGGCTCGCACATAACGGCCGCCTGTCAATGTTGCCTGCGCCAACACTTCGCGGAGATAATGCGGCGCCACGGGCCGGTCGAATTCAACATGAATCTCGCGGCTCGCCGTGGGCCAGACCGCCACGGGCTGAGGGTATTCGCGATCGGCATAGTCGATTTTGAATAGTTTCCCTTGGCCGGTTGGACCGCTACCCCAATCTGGTGCGCCGCTGTGGCAAGCAACCACCAATCCACCTTCGGGCGACACACAAGCGTCGACCGTCAGCATGTTCGCACAGGCGAGCAAGTTCGTACGCGCCACATAGCCGGCCGGCGTTCGAGCGATGTCGGTGCGAAACAGTTTGCCCCGCGAATAACCGGTCACGAGCGCGGAATGTGCCCAGTCCGCGGGACCAAACGCTGGTCCGCCAGGTCGCACCGGCTCGTTGAAGTTGAAGCCGCACGTACTTTGGTGTTGTGGTGCGTAATCAAACGTGCTCGGCTCATCGATCACGTTCGGCAGAAACACTGGGTGTCGCGGTGGAAAGCCATAGTGCCGGCCACGCTGGATGTGCAGCAGTTCATCCAGCGGGTTTCCGTTGGGCACCCATGTCGCGCCCTCTTGATCGGTGGCGAACAAGTCGCCATTTACGTTGAACCGCAGCGCCACGGGAAACCGAATGCCGGTGGCGACGATTTCATGCGACTTGAAATCAGGCGCCACGCGAATAATAGCGCCCGATTCGTCCTCTAAGCGGTATTGTGCTTTGCCATCTTTATCGCGCAAGAGTGGATCGGCGAAATTACCCGTGCCGCGACCATAGTACACGCTGCCATCGCGGACATCGTACGCCACGCCCAAGCCATCCACCTGATGAAAGCTTTCTTTCCAGCCGCCGGCAACTTCGATTTCCCTGTCGCCACGCCCGTCCTTATCAGCGTCGATAATTAGCGCACAGCGTGTCTTGCCCACGACAAAGACACCATCACCGCGCTCGTAATTCGGCGGCGTGAGGTCCATCCCGATCGGCGACCGCAACCCGTTCGGGTTGTCCCAGAAGAGATCGGCTTTGTCCTCTAAGCCATCGCCGTCCGTGTCGCGCAGCAGCCAGATTTTGCCGTCATATGCTTGCGCGACCAGGGTGCCATCCGGCCGGTATTTGATATTGTTGATATTCGTCAGAGCCACCGGCAGCTCACGAACCGTAAACCCCGGGGCAAATACTTGCACCGGCGGCGGATCTTTCACATGCTCGAGCTGCGCCGATGCCTCTGGTCCTGGCGGCAACACATCCTTGATCAAGCCGTAGCGTGCATCAAGGTACTTATACAGGGTCGCCACCTCTTGATCTTCGAGCGTTCGGTTGTATACAAGCACCAAGGCAATGTCGACGCGGCCGAAACTCTCGACATGCGGTGGTCCCGCGCCATTGTGGTAGAAGCGAGCTCCCAGGGTGAGTTCATCCATGGCAATCGGACCACCTGCGCGTGGTCGCTGACCTTCTGTCTGGCCATCAATTGCCAATTGCACGGCCTTCTTCTTTGCATCCGATGACACCACGAATGTGTGCAGGCCGGCGAACGTTGCGGTTTGTGTGCGGAGATTCTGCGCGCCGCTAAAGCCACGGCCTTCGACATTGACGACCGAAAACTGCTCCGTCGCCACCGGACCGAGGTCGCAGTTCAAACCGGTCTCGTAGTCGCGTTGATCCGGCGCGTTCAACGACAGAAAACCGGCGAAGTTGCCCAAGTTCCGTCGCGGGGCAGCGACCATTACGATTGTGAATGAATCCAGCTTGCCGCCAAGTCTTATCGCACGCAAATGATCGTCGACGCCGTCGAATCGCACGATCCCCATCTCGCCAATCTGGAGCAGTTGCGGTTGCGCGGCTGGGTTCGGCGCCGTGACATGTCGTGTGTTGCCAGATGCGTCCAGCCAACGCTCGAGCTTCCCTTCATGCACCGCGACCTCGCCAGACGCTCGCGAAGCATCGAGCCAGATTTCCAAACCCTTGCCAACTGGCAGGCTGGCGTCGGCCCACCGCTCAATGGCACGGGCCGCGTTGCCGCATAACGCGGTGAATACAATTGCTAAAAAGAATCGTAGAACCATGGCCAACCGAGCCGAAAGTGATGCTGACTGTATAAGAACACGTACACCTATCACTCGCCCAAGATTAGCTTCAGCGGCACCCGAATCGCCTTGGGGCGGTAGTGATCGGGATTCATGCGGCCATTCACGCTCATTGGCAAGCATGGTTCGTAACCATTGATGCAGTATGTTAGCAACACTTCATCCTTATGGTTAATAAACTCGGGGTGCACTACGGGTATATAAAAGAACGGATAGTGCCCTTCGACGATGTCGTCGATCGTGTAGATTTTCTTGTTCGATGAGAACGGCCCGGTCGGCGAGTTGCTCGTCGATACGAAGATATCTCTACCCATGTCGCAGGCCACGCTGAGGGCCGCGCTTGTGAGCACATATTGTCCTCGAAGCTTGCAGGCCGCCACGCTGACCGATGGCAATTTGGCTACCGGTGCGGCCGCAGCAACATGATCGTTCCAACCTGCGCCGTCCCAGTACTTCCAATCTCGTTCCGGCAGAACCGGCCTAAGGCGAGCGAGAAACACTGATGTCTCAAGCCCATTGCCTTTCTGCCCGAAGGCAAACATCTCGCCAGTGGCATCGTCGCTTACGAAACCGCAACCGAAATCGATGTCGTTCGAATCGGGCAATCGCGTGTACGTGGTCGGCTTCAACGCAGGCAGCGAAAGCTTAACAAGATATCGGCCCGAAGTTTGGAAGTCGAAGTTTCCTGGCTTGCCCCGCGGCTGGAGCGAAGCGAGATAAATGTATACCGCCCCATCGCGCTCAAATCCGGCCTGCGGCCAGAACCAGAACTTGCGGCCCTCTGGATGCTCAAACATGTTGTGGTTGGCGGGCGCATTGAGCAGTTTGGTTGCGTCGTGGGTGAGTTGCTCCTTCGGATGAATCATCGCCGCGCTGCGCACTTGAAAAAGAGCTGGCAGGGTCTTGGTATGTGGATCGAAGTCGTTGACGTGACTATCCCCGAAGAGCCAAATTACGCGACCATCGGAGAGCGGAATCGAAAAGGCGCCGTCGCCGGCAACCCAGCCATTGGTGCGCTGAAAGAACGCCGTCCACTCCTCATCTTTATGCACTTCAGACAACGCGGGCTCTGTCGCCCTGCCCATGGCCGGAAAATAAGAGCTTGCAGCGAAGAAAGCGGCCATGCACCAGCGGCTGACGGAAGAAATTTGCGGCATTGGCTGCATTGTTCTATTCTGTTCGGGTAATATCTTTCGCGTCTCGATGCCGGTGGCGAAAATTCGCCGCCCACCGACATGAATTCCAACTGTTCAGCGATTTTTCGAGTCACCAATCGGGCCCCAGCGGCAGATTGGGTGTACGAGCGCCATAGCCTTCGTCGGCCGGTCATAAATCGTTCGTGGGTGCCCAGAGACCGGACAATCCTGGAGTTCGCGGGTATTATAACACTGATCGAGCCTGCCAATCTGCTCGCCGCTGGCGGGGCTCAGCACGTGACGGGACGCCCCACCGCCCTTCCAAGTCGTCGACCACGACCAGCGATGCCGCAGCGGCCGCATCGCGCGGCAATTGTTCGCGGCTCGAAATGACGGGTGGTCGAAACTAGACTATTCACTGTACTCACGCTTATCTCAATTTCAGTTCGGTGCGCTGGGGACGCCAGCGAATGACGGTAACTATGAGCGCTGGCACCACGCAAATTGTGATTTCACTGTTGTGCGCTCTCGCCGCTGGCACCGTACGCCCGGCGGCCGCCGACGACGCGCCGGTCGCATATCGCCGCGACGTTCTGCCGATCCTTTCCGATCGCTGTTTCAAGTGTCATGGGCCCGACTCGGCCAGCCGCAAAGCCGGCCTGCGGCTCGATCGGCCGGACAGTGCGACGGCGGAGGCCGAGTCGGGTGCCAAGGCAGTCGTTCCCGGCAAGCCGGACGACAGCGAACTCATTCGACGCATCATGTCGAAGGACGCCGATGAAAGGATGCCGCCGCCGGATAGCGGCAAGGTTCTGTCGGATGCCGAGCGTACGACCTTGCGGCGTTGGATCGAAGCTGGCGCCAAGTATGAGAAACATTGGGCGTTTGTCGCCCCGGTGCGCCCGCCCGTTCCTGAAGTCAAGCAACGCGACTGGGTACAGAATCCGATCGACAACTTCGTGCTGGCGCGGCTTGAATCGGAGGGAATAAAACCCTCGCCGCGAACGACCAAAGAGCGGCTGCTGCGCCGGCTGTATTTCGACTTTATCGGGCTGCCGCCGACGCTCAGCGAAATGGACGCCTTTGTCGCCGACGATTCGCCGGACGCTTGCACGAAGGTCGCCGATCGGCTGCTCGCGTCGCCACACTATGGCGAGCGTATGGCAACCGACTGGTTGGACGGGGCACGTTTCGCCGACTCGAACGGCTACCAGAATGACTTCGCCCGAAATATGTCGCCCTGGCGCGACTGGGTGATTCAAGCCTTTAATTCACACATGCGTTACGACCAATTCGTGGTCGAACAAATCGCAGGCGACTTGTTGCCAAACGCGACACTGTCGCAGCGCATCGCCACGGGATTCAATCGGAATCACCGCACCGTGACCGAAGCGGGCTCGATTGAGGACGAGTGGTTCGTTGAAAACGTCGTTGACCGAGTGGAAACCGTCGGCACAGTGATGCTGGGCCTTACGATTGGCTGTGCGCGGTGCCACGATCACAAGTTCGATCCAATTTCGCAAAAAGAGTTCTATCAGCTGTTCGCGTTCTTTGCGAATAACAATGAGAAGGGTGTCTACACGGAAACGCGCGGCAACGTGCCGCCGATGGTGAGGGCGGTGACGCCCGAAAATGAGAAGAAGCTCGCCGAATTCGATGCCAAGATCGCCGCGCTCAACCAGCGTTTAGCTGAGCAGACCGCCAGTGCTGCAACAAAGCGAAGGGACTGGCTGGAGGCAATCTCCAAGCTGACACCGCCAAATGAGCCAGTGGCGGCCGCCCGCATCGGCCTTCAATCGAATGCTGATACAGCGGCGCGAATCGGTGTTACACAAAGTTCGATCGCGGCGAGCGAAACGTCCGCGGCCCCGGCGTGGCAGGATGACTTGTTTGGTTCGTCGGCGGTGTTTGCTGGCAAACAGCACTTGGATTACGCCCTCGACTTCCCGGCCGCCGACAAGGCTTTCAGCTGGGCGGCATGGGTCAAACCGACAGGCGCCGGCGCGATTCTGTCGCGAATGGATAGTGCTCGCCGGGCTCGCGGTTGCGACCTGTTCGTCTTTGCCGACCGCAAAGTAGGCATGCACATCATTGCCGACTGGCCGTCGAACGCACTGAAGGTAATGACCTCGCTTCCGCTGCCGGCGGATGAGTGGTCGCACGTCGCGGCGACGTATGACGGCTCGGGTAAAGCGGCCGGCGTCAGCTTCTACGTGAACGGCGAAAAGCAGAACGTTGAGATTGAATCGGATAAGTTGAACGGCTCGACGGCGAACGACCAGCCCTTCCGCGTCGGCGGTCGCTCGGCCGATAGCCCACTCACGTCGTCGGTAAAGGACGTGATTCTGGTGCAACATGCCGTCGGCCCGCCAGAAGCGCGGGCGCTGTTCCAGTCGTCGCTTCGCCAAGTGCTGGGCAATTTGCAGCTCAGCACGCTGGCGGAGGCTACGCAGAAACAACTCGACAAATTGCTGCTCGCAGTCGCGAACGATCCCCTGGCGATCGAGCATCGCGACACGCGTCAGTCGCTGGAGGCCACACAAGAAGAGCGCACGAAGTACGAGGCCGCGATTCCGCAAGCAATGGTGATGGAAGAACGCCAAGAGCCGCGAGCCACGTATGTGTTGCAGCGCGGGCGTTACGATCAGCCAGACAAGGCGCAGCAGGTGCAGCCCGACGTGCCGAGCGTGCTGCCGCCGCTGCCAGCGGATGCGCCGCGTAACCGCCTGGGATTGGCACGTTGGCTGGCAAGCCCCGAGAACCCATTGACGGCGCGGGTGATCGTCAACCGCTTGTGGCAGCAGCATTTCGGCGTGGGGCTCGTGAAATCGGCGGACAATTTTGGCGTGCAATCGGAGCCGCCTGTGCATCCCGAGTTGCTCGATTGGTTGGCTACGGAGCTGGTGCAATCGGGCTGGGACCTGCAGCACATTCAGAGATTGATCGTGACGAGCAGCACGTATCAGCAGCGGTCGGAAGCACCGCCGGAACTGTACGCACGTGACCCCGATAATCGCCTGCTGGCTCGCGGCCCGCGCTACCGGCTGCAGTCGGAAGCATTGCGCGACAACGCGCTGGCCGTGAGCGGGTTGCTGGTCGACAAGATCGGCGGGCCCTCGGTCATGCCGTACCAGCCGGCTGGTCTGTGGGAAGAGTTGGCTGGCGGTGCTCATGACGATTACACCCAGGGGCACGGCGACGACTTGTATCGCCGCAGCTTATATACATACCGCAAACGCACGGTCCCGCACCCGTCGATGGCCACGTTCGATGCACCGAGTTGGGAGATTTGCCAGGTGAAGCGCGCGCGGACCAACACGCCGCTCCAAGCGCTCGCCATGCTCAACGACGTAACATACATGGAAGCAGCGCGGAAGTTTGCGGAGCGGATGTTGACCGAGGGCGGCGATTCAGAAGATGCCCAATTGACATTCGGTTTTCGGCTCGCGACGGGCCGCGTGCCAACTGCCGACGATTTGGCCGTGCTGCGCGCGAGTTTGCAGAAGTATGCCAATCGATTCAAAGCTTCGCCCGAAACAGCTGAGCAGTACCTTAGCCAAGGCGAAGCGCCGCGAAACAAGTCGCTGGATGCGGTGACTCTGGCGGCCCATACGGCCGTGGCGAGCATCATCTTGAACATGGACGAAACGCTCTCGAAAAACTGACGTTTGTGTCGCTGACAACAAGCACAGGCAGGATCAAATGATGGATGCCAAAGAACTGGCCCAAGCTCTGAATCGTCGGCACTTTTTGCGTGGTTCGGGCGCCGGATTGGGAGCGGTGGCGCTGAGTTCGCTGGTCGGCGGCAAGTTGTCAGCGTCGTCCCTCGCGACGAGTTCGCGCAGCAAAGCGGCTTACGATCGGCAACCGCATTTCACACCGCAGGCGAAGCGGGTCATTTATCTCTTTCAATCGGGAGCCCCATCGCAGTTTGAAACATTCGACTACAAGCCTAAGCTGCATGAGCTGCGCGGGCAGGACCTGCCGGCTTCGGTGCGCATGGGGCAACGGCTCACGACGATGACCTCGGGACAGTCTTCGTTCCCGATGGTGGGCTCGATCTATCCGTTCCGCCGCAGCGGCCAACAGGGGACGTGGGTGTCTAGTTTGTTGCCGCACACGGCTTCGATCGTCGATGACGTGTGCATCGTGCGGTCGATGTTCACCGAGGCGATCAACCACGACCCGGCGGTGACTTTCTTTCAGACGGGCTCGCAGCTTGCCGGCCGGCCGAGCGCAGGAGCGTGGGTGGCGTATGGGCTGGGGCAATTGAATCGCGACCTGCCGGCGTTCGTGGTCATGATTTCGAAGGACCCGACTCGGGCGGCCGATCAGCCGTTGTACGACCGGCTCTGGGGCAGCGGTTTTCTGCCGACGCAATATCAGGGCGTCAAGCTGCGCAGCGGAAATGATCCGGTCTTGTATCTCGCCAATCCAGCCGGCTGCGATCGGCAGATGCGCCGCGAGATGCTGGACGATTTGGCCCAGTTAAACGAACGCAGCTTCGCGAGCATCGGCGATCCCGAGATTCAAACGCGGGTCGCACAATACGAGCAGGCGTTTCGAATGCAATCGGCGGTGCCGGAATTAACCGATATTTCGGGCGAGCCGGAACACATTCTCAACATGTATGGACCTGAAGTTCGCAAGCCAGGAACGTACGCCCGCAATTGCCTGCTCGCTCGGCGGCTCATCGAGCGCGATGTGCGGTTTGTGCAGTTGTTCCACATGGGTTGGGATCAACACAACGAGTTGCCGGTGAATATTGCCAAGCAATGCGCGGCGACGGATCAGCCGTCGGCTGCGCTCGTGCAAGATCTCAAGCAACGTGGGCTGCTGGAGGACACGCTCGTGATTTGGGGCGGCGAGTTTGGCCGCACGGTTTACTCGCAGGGCGCGCTGACGGCGACCAACTATGGCCGCGACCATCACCCGCGATGCTTTTCGATTTGGCTGGCGGGCGCCGGCGTTCGACCGGGCATGACCCACGGGGCGACGGATGATTTTAGTTACAACATCATCGAGAATCCGATGCACGTACACGACTTGCAGGCCACGATGCTGCACTTGCTCGGGATCGATCACCAAAAGTTGACTTATCGATTCCAGGGCCGTGACTATCGGCTCACCGATGTGAGCGGTGAAGTTGTGCATGCGATCTTGTTGTGAGCGGTTGGGCGGCAGCGGACAGCAACTATTGGCGAGTGTGCAATGGGTTTTCGTGTCGGGCTGCTGTCGATTCCGCTTGTCGCGACATTGTGCGGCGCGAGTGCGTTTGCGGCGCCCTACAAGATCCAGGTGATTGATGCCGCGACCGGCCGGGGGGTGCCGCTGGTGGAACTCGCGCCGCAGAACGGGCAATCGTTCGTGACCGACAGCAATGGGATCGTCGCGTTCGACGAGGCGACGTTGTTCAATCAAAGCGTGCCCTTCAGCTTTCAAAGCTACGGCTATGGCGGATTTTCGCAGACATTGAATCCCACGAGCGGCGGCAGTGTGCAAGTCGCGATCAATCGCACGAATTTGGCAGAGCGGTTGTATCGCGTGACCGGCACAGGCATTTATCAAGACAGCGTCGCAGTCGGGGCGGCGGTGCCGATTGATAAACCGCTGCTCAACGCCAATGTGAAGGGACAGGATTCGGTTCAAACGGCTATCTGCAAAGGGCAAATTTACTGGTTCTGGGGCGACACGCTGTATGAATCTGGCGGCCTCGGCAATTTTCGCACAGCCGGCGCAAGGTCGCAGCTGCCGGGGCACGGCGGGCTGGATCCGGCCGTGGGAGTGAATCTCAACTACTTCGTCAATGCGAATGGTTGGGCGAAAGAAATGATGCCCGTGCCGCAGGCTGGGCTAATGTGGATCGATGGCGTGTTTACCGTGCGGGATCCCGACGGAATCGAACGCCTCCTGGCCCATAACGCCCGGTACCAGGACTTGGCGACCAATTTGGAGTCTGGCCTCGCGCTCTTCAACGACTCGACTGAGACCTTTCAACGGTTTCAGTCTTATTCGCTGACCGCGCCGATCACGCCCGAGGGGCATGCGTTTGAACACACGGTGAATGGGCAAGAGTACATCTATTTCGACCAAACGTATCCGGCCGTGCGGGTGAAGGCGAATTGGAACGATGTAACGCATATCGCGAATTGGGAAGCCTATTCGCCGCTGCGGCCCAATACACGCTATGACGCGAACAACCCGCCTTTCGATCGCGATGCGCAGGGGCATGTCGTTTTCGGATGGAAACAGAATACGGACCCGCTCAGTTATGAAATGCTCGAGGACCTGGTCAACCACGGCTACGTAGCGCGAGACCAGCTGCCGTTTCGGCTCGAGGACGTCGAAACGGGGCAGCCGGTTCGCATGCATCGGTCGAGCGTGTATTGGAACGAGTTTCGCCAGAGTTGGGTCATGATCGGCACCGAGGCGTGGGGCGATAGTTTGTTGGGAGAAGTTTGGTTTTCGGAGGCGCCGTCGCCGGAAGGGCCGTGGGTGAACGCCGTCAAGGTTGCCACGCACGATCGCGGCACGAATAGCGACTATTCGTTCTACAATCCGACATCGCATCCGTTCTTTGATCAGGACAGCGGACGGCTGATATATTTTGAAGGCTCGTATACGACGAGTTTTTCCGGAAATTCGAATCCGACGCCGCTGTACGACTACAACCAGATTATGTACCGGTTGGATTTGGGCTTAATTCCCAATTTGTTTGCGCGTTTGGCGGGTGACTACAACCGGGACGGCAGCGTGGACGCGGCGGATTATGTGGTATGGCGCACTGCGATGAGCGACGACACCAATCTGGCTGCCGATGGGTCGGGCAACGGCGTCATCGATGCAGCGGATTACGATGTATGGCGGGCGCATGTGGGAGCGACGGCCGCGGCGGAGGGTATGGCAATTGGCGTTGTTCCTGAGCCGCGGGTGGTATTCTTGGCTGGGATGATTGTTGTTAACGCTGTGTTTTCCAGCGGCGCGCAACGGACACGCCCCAGGCTGTGGCGAACCTACGCAATCGCGGCTATGCGGAGGCGGCGATAGCGGACAGTTGCACACGATCCCGGCGGCCAGCGACGCCAAGCTAAGAATCCAAGGCATGGGCGGTGTTGTGCGAAGCGGAAAGACTCGGCGGTGCCACCACGCCAAAGGGCGGAAGTACTGTGGCGCTGGAAGGCTGTGGCGGCGTTAGAGCTGGTCCATGGTGAGAATATCGACGCGGACTTTGTAGAAGTCGGTGGCGAGTTGGTCGCCGTCGTCAAAGCCCACGGTCACGAACTGCTCCTGTTGGAAGAGAACCGAATGTTTCAATACCGAGATTGTGTTCGCTGCACTTTCAGCCGGCGGGATCTTTCGACCCACGAGGCAATATGTTTGCGGCTGCGAGGTGCGATTTTCGATGGCGCAGACACCCAAGTTTGGTGAAGTAGCGTCTTTCTTAATGCACTGCCAGCGCAAGCTGCCCGAGTCCTTTTCCACGACCGACAATTCGACTGGCGCGCCCGACCGGCTGCATACTTTGACGATGGCCACTTCACCGGGCGCAACTGAAAACTGGTAGCGCTCGGAAACTGCCGATGGCTCGGTGCTAAGCGGTTCGACTGCCGATTTGGAGTAGAACCGGATTGCAGAAGTTCGGAGGGAGGCTTGGGCAGGGTCTGTTAGTCGGATCGTGGCGGTGACATCGTCGAAGTCGTTATCGGGATGCTGGGCAAGATCGCGGTCGCCAGGGGCGGGCATGCCGCTGTCGTCCCAGCCGAGATGCAGGAGTCCGGGTTCTTCAACGAAGGCGGCGAGCTTGCTCACGTGCCAGGAATCGTCGGCGGAGCGGTTGAGCAGTTTATGGACGCCGGTGAAGAGGTAATAACGCGGCGAGGTTCCGTCGTTGCGTTGGGTGCAAACCCCGAGGCGGCCTTTCTTGGTCATCGGCGAGACCTGGGGGTCGAGCGGCGAATTCACGGGGCCTTCGCCCGCGCTGTTGCTGAAACTAACGCGTTGGCCAGTCGGACGGCCGTAGGCATCGAACTCGATGACCGCGAGGGCGTTTTCTCCCTCGGCATCGCCGGCGGCGACGACATCGAGCAGGGCGCCAGGCGGCAGGCAAACGACGTAACCTTTGGCCGGGCGGCCGAAAGCGGATGTAAACGAGACGACGCCCTCACGGATCTTGGCGGTGGGTGGATCAGAGGCCGGCCAAGTTGCGAACTGCGGGCCCGACCATGAGACGTGCGTCACCGGGGTAAGGATGCTCGCGGCAATCGGCAGTGGGTGCTGGTTTGCGGCAGCGAGTTCCATTCCATCGCCAAGCGGCAACGCGGCGGCGTGAGTCTCGCTCGCGAATTCGCTGTCTGACGTGGGTGTGGCCTGCTTTAGGGCCAGAACGGCGATGGAAAGACTGAGCAAGAGGGCTACGGCGAGGAACAGACGCTGGCGAAGCTGTTGCCACACGGTTCCGCGGCAGACCATGCCCTGCGGGGGCGGGCCCGCGACGTTGCCAGCAGGCTTAAGTGGCAACTTGTGGAAGTCGACGACGCGGTCGAGCATCGTGAATTCGCGGCGGAGCACGGCTTCTTCTTCGAGGAAGCGGGCAGCCTCATGGCGAAGTTGCGTGTCGCTACGGAGCAAGGCGTTCAGCCGAGCGATTTGAGGGGCGGTCGCAGCGCCGAGCACCGCCGCCACCAGTAGCTGGTGAAGTTCCGCGGAGAGCTCGGAGGAGGCAGCCGGCTGCGACACTTCGTTTTAACCTTTGTTTTTGCGTGGTTGAGCGATCATCGCAAAATGCTGGCGACTTTTCGATCGATGCAGCGGGCCAAGGCGATGCGAATGCGGTGGTACAGGCTTTTCACGGCATCGATGCTACGGCCCGTTTTTTCCGAGATCTGTTTCACAGATTGCTCTTGAGCGTAGCGAATGCGAAGGAATTCGCGGCTCCGTTCCGGCAGCTCCTTAATGCACTGGCGGAGTGCATCGGTGCGAGGCGAGAGCTTCGAGGACCGTTCGATCGCCGTGTCGACCATCAACTCCACGACTTCCGGACAAAACACGTGACGATCGCGACGCCGAGCTCTCAAATAAGCCAGGATTTCGAACTTGGCGATTTGCAGCGCCCAGGGCAAGAACGGAGCACCCTGGCGGAACTGCGATGCCTTCTGCCAAAGCACGACATTGGTGCGTTGAAGCACGTCGAGCATATCGGCATAGTCGCCGAGCGACGACAGGATGAACGCCTGGAGATCAACCTGGTGATCGGTGAGTAGCGTGATGAATTCGGCCGAATCATCGGACACGTTCTAGCCCTCAGAGCGCTGCCGCGACAAGTAATTCCGCCCCGAAATACCGCGATTGGCCTCAAGGCCGACGTATTTCGACCGCAGGCCAGACTGCGTGACGGTGATTCCGTAAAATCTGCGGAATTTTATGGCAGAGCAAAGACCGTTTCGGAGTCAATGTAAATTAACCACGCAAAGGCTTCCATGCCTGCGCGGGAATTCGCGAAAAATCGGCGGCGGCAGGGAAAATCTTCGTCACCGAGCGGCAAATTGCGCAGAAAGTGTGACGCGGTCTGCCGCATCGGCTCGTGCCGAAGGATTATTCTTGTCAAAATTTGTTTCGCGTTTTCACGGGTGTTGAGTATGCTGTTGGATCGTCGGTTCAGCGGAACCGGCGACGGCGAGGTGCGTGACGCATCGGCCACATTGCCCCGAGTTTGGCGGAATTTGCCGCGCGTGGCTCGCTTTTCTCGATAACGGTTGACCCGTTCGCTTTTCAATGTGAACTGCCGGTTAATATACGGCAGAGGATAATGATGTTGCAGGCGGCACGTAACAAAGATTGCGCGGTGGCGATGCCGATTGTCGCGGCTCGGTTTCAGATTGGATCGCGAGAGGTCGGCGGTTCGAAGTTTAAGCGCGGTTTTACCCTGGTCGAGTTACTGGTGGTAATTGCGATCATTGGGATCTTGGTGGCGCTGTTGTTGCCGGCGGTGCAAGCGGCGCGTGAGGCGGCGCGGCGGTCGCAGTGCCAGAACCATTTGAAACAAATCGGCATCGGGTTTCTGAACCACGAAAACACCTACAAGATGCTGCCCTCGGGCGGCTGGGGGCCCTGGCATGTGGGCGACCCGCAAATGGGCGTGGGGCGCAAGCAGCCGGGCGGATGGATGTATCAAATTCTGCCGTTCATCGAAGAACAAGCGGTCTACGATATGCCGAGTGACGGCAATAAGGGGCAGATCACGCAAGCGCAAAAAGACGCTGCGACGAAGATGCAGGAGACGCCGGTGACGGTGTATAACTGCCCATCGCGCCGGCCGGCCCGCGCATATGTGTTTGCGTTGCAGCAGCCGCTCTGGACGCCGATCAATTCTGCAAAACTCTCAATGACGGCTCGAGGCGACTACGCGGCCAACTCGGGCGACAACAAGTGGGGCGCGAATAAATGCCAGACGAAGGGCCAGGAATCAGCTGATGATGAATCAGACGATGTGTACATCGACTGGAAGCTCCCGTGGATTGCGCCGAGTTATACGTCGATCGACACAGTCACCGACTGGCCAGGGCCGAAATGCCAATCTGGCATCAACTTCACGGGCTTCGAGGCCAAATTGAAGCACATTACCGACGGGACAACCAAAACATACATGGTGGGAGAGAAGTTTCTCGATCCGGATGCGTACGATTGCGATGGCACGGTCAACGGCGGCGACAACCACAGCTATTTCCAGGGTTTCGACTGGGACGTGAATCGCTGGGCAACCAAGGACTGGCCACCGCTGCGTGATACGCCTGGACTAGCATACTACCAGGGTTTCGGCAGCGTACACCCAGGCAGTTGGCAGGCGGTGATGTGCGACGGTTCGGTGCGAGCATTTTCCTACGATGCCGACATTTTAGTTCATCGTCATTTGTCAAATCGTTACGATGGTCAGGCCATTGCGGACTAATAAGGTTGAGAACTGCCGTGCAGCAATCGACGGTTGTCGCAAGCGTAAGCTGGATGTTGGTGGTGTTCATGGTCGGCTGCTCGAGTGGACCGCAACGCGTGGCTGCGCCGCGCATTGATCCGCAAAGGGCCGCCAGCCAAGCGATGGAAATGTACGATGTCGACCACGACGGAAAGTTGAATGAGGCTGAATTGGCGAAGTGCCCCGGTGTGCTGATCAGCTTGCCGAAATACGACACCAATCACGATAAGATGGTGGATGCGGAAGAATTTGCCAACAGGCTGACGGAGCTTTTGAGAAACCGAACGGGGGCTACACAGTTAGGCTGCAACATCACGTATGACGGCCGACCGCTTGGTGACGCCAAAGTTGTGTTTGAGCCTGAACCGTATTTGGGCAGCGAAATTCAAGCTGCCGAGGGTGTAACGACGAACATTGGCCAAGCGCCCGTGGGAATGCCGGCCGATAAGCAACCGGCCGCGCTTAAGTCAATGAAATTGATTCAGTACGGGACGTTCAAAGTTCGAATCACTCATCCCACGATCAACTTGCCAGCCAAGTACAACACAGAAACGACGCTCGGCTATGAGACGATACCGGGCGAGCCATTCGTAACCTTTGCCCTCGCGAGCAAGTGAGTACGGTGCAGCCAGCCTTCGACTAGCATTCTTCTGGTTCAAATTGCGGTGAGACCACAGCGGAGACTTCGAAATGAGATTCGGACGCAAGGGTGACGGTACAGAAAGTGAGCGGAGTGTTTCATTGCGGCTGGACCGTAAATTGGCATCGTATCTGGCAGCGTCGGCTTCAATCGGCGCGGTAATGGCCTCTAAAGCGCAGGCGATCGTCATATCGAACCCGACGGTGCAGAACGTCGGCATCAACGGCGTTGGCAATATTGATTTTAATTCCGACGGTCAAATCGATTTCCAAATCGACCATGACCGCGTTGATCTGACACCGCAGGGCGGGTCGGTGGTCGATTATCTGCAAGTCGACAAGAACGACGTGAACGGAGAAGCTAATCCGCTGGCCACAGATCCTCTTGTCAACTTTCAGGCACAAACATTTCCACCGGGAAATACGGTACCAAATGACCAGAATAACGCCGGATACCTGGTGGCTGACGATCCTGCAGGCGGCTCGGGCCCGATTGACTACCCATCGGCGTTATTAGCTGGCGCTGAGATTGGGCCAAACCAAATTTTTGACTTTCAGGAAGGCACGAATGTCTATAACACGAACAAGACGGGGCGGCTCAATCGGCTGATTGATGAGGATCATGGCGAGGTCGATATCCGTTTGGGCGGAAAGACTGCGAGTGATATTTTGACGCCCGGCAACTCGCCACAATTCACTGGGGTCCAGAACCAGGTTCGCTACGTTGGCGTGCGGATGGACCTCAACAACGCCAGCCAAAGCAACAACGCGAGCGAATACAACTACGGCTGGATCGGCATCAAGATTACGAACGAGGCGGACGCGACCGGGCAAGTTGTTGGCTATGGCTACGAAACGCAGCCCGGCGTGGCGATTCAGGCGGGCGCCACGGGCGCGCGGGCGGGCGACTACAATAACGACGGCAAGGTCGATGCCGCAGATTATGTGCTGTGGCGGAACGGTGGGCCGTTGCAGAATGAATCGGCGACGATTGGGGCGGTTACCGCCGAAGATTTCACGGCGTGGCGATTGAATTTTGGCGGCACCACGACAGCAGGCGCGGGGATTGGAGTGGGAACGGCAGTTCCCGAGCCAAGCTCGATGCTGCTGGGCGTATTGACCGGTCTGGGGTTGGCCGTAGTCTATTTGGGCCGCCGAATGCGGGGCCAATAGAATGGCAGGCTCGCAGCGCGTTCGCATTCACATGCGGTAGTGTCTGTATGACGGCTGTTCGGTTGGTGTTTGCTTTCTTCTCAAGACGTTTCACACTCTGGTTCGAAGGGAGAACTAATGACTGCAATTCGTAAGGCGAAATCTTCTCGCACGAAGGTCGCGCTCGATGCCCGTTTAGCGGCTTATCTTGGCGCTGCTGGTGCGGTTGTTGGTGCGGCCGCGACCGACGCTCAGGCGATCGTGGTGGGCAATAATACGGTGCAGCCATTTGGAGTGAATGGCTCGGTCAATTTGGATTTCAACAACGATGGGCAGATCGATTTCCAGGTCGATCACGATCGAGTGACGCTGCCGGGCGGCGGGCCGACGCTGGATTACTTGCAGATCGATAAGAACGATATCAACGGCGAGGCCAACCCGCTAGCTTTTGACCCGGGGCCGAGCTCAACGTTCAAGGCGACGACGTTTCCGGCCGGCGCGACGACGCCCAACGACGCGAATCAGTCAGCGTACGTGATTAACCCGGGCGTGCAGGGATCTTATCCCGCGTCGCTGACGGCGGGCACGCTGATTGGCCCCGCAAGTTCGTTTGATTTCCAGGAAGGCGACAACTTCGGGGCCACTGGCAAGTGGATTCGCGCGAACCGGTTGATCGACGAGGATGCGACGCAGATTGACCAGGTGCTGGGCGGTCGTGCGGCGTCTGGCGTGCAGGTACCGCTGAACGGACCAAACTTTGTCGGTCTGGGCGGCGCGGTTCGCTATCTCGGTTTGCGGATGGATCTTAACAACGCGAATGCATCGGATAGCCCGACTGGTTACAACTATGGCTGGGTCGGCATTCGGATTACGAATGAGGCCGACGCAACCGGCGAAGTCGTGGGTTTTGCATATGAAACGACGCCGGGATTAGGGATCGCGGCAGGGGCGGTGCCGGAGCCGGGCACGGTTTTGTCGGCGATTGTCGGGGCATTCTTGTTTGCCGGTTGTTTCCTGCGTCGGCGGCTGATGGGCCGGTGACGCCGGTCTTCGCGATTCGGTTGTGTCGTCGTTTCCTTGTTGCGGTCGATCGAGCTGAGAAACGCCCAAGCTGAAGACGACGTTGTGCGCCATTTGTGCGAACTCGGCTACGTCGATCCGAGTGCGGTCGCGGTGCGCAATACCTTGGTTCAGCAACAGCTTGAAGCAGAATTGCAGAAGGCGAAGAAGCTCCTTGCCGGTGGGGCGGCGGAGGAGGGAATTCGCGAGCTGGAGCGTCTGGCCGCGGAAGACTCGGCTTGGATCACGCCGCACCAGCTGTTGGTTGAGCTGTATTATCGCAGCGGGCGGTTGGCGGAGGCGTCGACACACCTGGAGTGGCTGGCTGAGCACGCGGTCGAGCACCCGGGACTGTCGCTCATTCGCGGGACGGTCGCGATGGCTCGGCGTGAGATGGGGACGGCGCTCGAAGAGCTCGAATATGCGGCGTATGTTGAGCCAAGTTTGCCGGGTGTTTACTCGCTTCTTGGGACGGCTTATTTGAGGCTGCGGCGGCTCGCTGAGGCGCGGAAGTCCTTCGAGCAGGCAATCGACACGAACGACGGTGACGCGGTGGCGTATGTGGGGTTGGCGTCGATAGCGCTAGCGAGTGGCGAGTGTGAAGAGGCAGCAGGGCTCGCACTCGAAGCGCTCCAGCGCGATCTGCACTCGTACGAGGGCCATTGTCGACTGGGCTTGGCACTGATGCGGCTTAGTCGGCTGGCAGACGCGACTACTGCGTTTGAGCAGGCAGCGCGAGTGAATCCGCGACGAGGGGCGGCTTATGGTTGGCTGGCGCGGATTGCTCACGAATCGGGTGATCTGGAGGCAGTAGCGCGGTTTCGTGACCTTGCGATTGATGGTATGCGGCAGCGGAAGACTCAACGATCGCGAGGTTGGTAAGGCCAGCGTCGCGAAATGCCGGCCTCATTGAAAAGTGATTTCGACGAGGTGCGGGACGTAAGTGGCCGAGTTGACGTAAGTGATGTACGTTTTGCGGCCAGCCTCGGCGGTAAGTTCGGGGTGCTCTTTCACGGCGTAGATAAGATCTGTGGCGTTCTTTCGTTCGGGTCGAAAGACGACCCTCGGTTCGCTCCATGGGCCGGTGATTTCCTTGGCGGTGCGAAGCACAATTTTGTTGTCGCGCTGCATTGAATGGTAGGCCACGAATTGACGCAAGTGAGGGTTATAGGCGGCCGACATTTCGTTGGGGACGGAATCGAATAGCGGCGCGGTGGACGCAAATGTTTCGCTCCAACGTGGCGTGCGTTCAGGTTGAGCGAGTGTGGGCGCTTCGACCAGGTACTCGTAGCGGCCTAAGTCAGCGATCGCCTCGGGCTCGATTCTGGCGAGAAACATGCCGGTCATCAGGCAGCCCCAAAGATAGACATGGTTGTCGGCTGGATCGTGGGCGCGGGTGACAAACACGCCGAAGGTCGGCTGATCGGGCTTCCAGAACAGGGGCGTGCCGTCGGGCGCTGGCAGGCGGGTGAAGTTGAACTTTCCGAGTTCGGCTTTAGCGATGCCCATGCCATCGAGTTTGAAATCGGTGAAGACATCGACGCCCTTGATCATCGTGATGCGATGATAGAAGAGATAGACGTTCATGCCGATGGCTGCACCATGAATTGCCCAGAGGCGATTGTGGGCTGGGTCGTCGGTGGCGGCGAACGGCAATATCTGGCGAGGGCGTTTGCCGTCGTTGGCGGTGAGGAAGCGATATTGGGTGATGCCCTGCGAAGCATTTTGTTTGGGGACGAGCGCTGCGGTGCTGGAGCGCAGTCCTGTCAGGTCGAGCGTGCGGATCGATTCGAAGGGCTGCTCGACGGTGTCGCCGAAGAGCCATATGGACTCGCCAGTTGGAAGCGCGGTGCTGGTAGCGCCATCGGCGCCGGTGATCGCGCTATTCTTACCGACGAACTGCGGCCCCAAGTCTTTGACCGACTTGATGCTCGGTTCCGCCTCGGCGCCGCGCGCGATTCGCTGCTCGGCGGTGAGAACGCCAAGGCCGATCGAGAGGCAAAACAATACGCAGATGCCAAATGTTCGCAATGACTGAGGCAAGCTATTCATGGCGAGATTGCGGTGGTTCCGAGATGTGGCGGGCCATCAAGAACATGGTACGGAGGATTCGGCCGGCGAATTGATCGCTGAAGCTCCGCGTGTCAGTGTAGTGATCGAACGACGTGTATGTGAATTCGCGGATGCCCAGCGTCAAGGCTCGGCGGGCTGCTTCGAGTTTCAACCAAACGTTGGCCCATTTGCCACGGAGAGCGGGAGCGATGATGTTGGCGTCGATGTGAGCCGTGTATTTGGCCGTACGATGAGCCAGCAGGCAGCCTTGGACGCGATCGTCGACAACGAGCACGCGGGAGTAGTGCGGATGAAACGCACCCTGCCCTGCCCCGCGGAGCTTGCGGTAAAGTTCCTGGCGATGGCCGCCCATTTCGTCGAGGTGAAGTTGCATCACGGCCGCGGGGTTTGCGCGGTAAAGCGGGATGATCTGGGCGCCTGCTGGGATATGGCCGCGGTGCTGGAGTCGTTCGAACAGGGGGCCCAGTCGCGGTTCGAAATCGGCAATGGGGAGAGCATGCTCCATGACCGTTTCAAGCGGATTGAAGCGGAGCCGTTGCCAGGCGAACATTTCAGCGCTATCGCGTTCGACCCGGGAGGCCGCATAGAGACCAGTGGCGTGAAGCCTTTGCCTGGCGACCTCTTCCAAGCGCTGCAGCAGAGAGCGTGCGATGCCACGGCGTCGGCAGGGCTCGATTACGTGCAGGGCGACGCCGGGGCCGACCAGCGGCTGGGGGCGGCAAGAGTTCGTCATTGCCGCCGCGGCGACAATGCGGCGGTGATGATTGTCGGTGGCGAGAAGCGTCCAGGCATCAGCGTGCATGCCGGGCAAGAGCAGGCGGATGGCTCGCTCATCGCGCGGTTCGGCGACGCGCACTGAGAAGCCGCTCCAGGTAGAGATGAAATCAACGGCCATGCCTACCGTTATAGCAATGGACGGCGCTGAGCCAACAAGCTGAACCCAAGATTCTGGGTTGTTGGGCGTTAATGGTTCCGACCGGTCGCGGCCGTGCGCATGGTCGGCTCTGGCGGTTCGCTCCCAGCTTCGCAGCTCGCCACAAAATCATGGGGCCGCAAGGAGATACAATGGCGATTCGTTAATGTCGAACTCGAATACGCCGGCGGTCGCGGTGACTTGCTTGCGCGAGTCGCCGAGGTGGGAAATTGCTTCATACCGACCTGGTGTCACGGGCAATTTCGCAAGGTGCGGCGTCGGTGAGGTTGTCCAAACTGCGAGTCGCAGTTCGTCGCCGCTTCGGAACTGCAAGGCATAGTCTTCAGGGCTCGGGAGATCTAGTCGCTTGTCAAAATGGAAGCCGCCGAGTGTGGAAGTCAGCGTTTTGGCGGCCAAGTAGGCGGGTTTGGGTTCATACACTTGGGCGCTGTCCGCCTGGTACTTGTTATGGACGGTGCCGAAGTGGTGTTCGGGCTCGTTAGGATCTAGGCCGTCATCATGCCAGTCGTACCAAATTGAAAGTGGGATGCCGGCGGAGAGATTGGTCAGCCATTGCCGGGCGAGAAGCCGGCCTTGCTGGGCTTCGTCGAACTTCTTCCAGCCGCTCGAGTAGCCCCATTCGCCAGAGAGAATGGGAATCGATTTATCGGGCGGCGTATACTTGGCAATCAGTTGTCGCAAGGCCTCGTATTCTGGTAGAGCGGTTTCGGGCGCGGTCGGTCGATAGGGGTGAACGCTGACGGCATCCCATTGGCTCAACACACCCGCTTGGAAGCAGGCCTCGAGAAACTTCATGTCGATTCGCGAGGTGGCCGGGCCGACGATTGCTTCGGAGGGAGCGGCACCGCGAATCGCTTTCGATGCAGCGATTGCCATCGCGGCGTACTGCTGAACATCCTCTTTCGGCTTCCAGAAGACTCCGTTCGGTTCGTTCCAGATTTCCCACAAGATGCCGTGACCTTGGAAGTGCTTGGTCGCCGCGGCGGCCCAGGCGGAGTAGGCGGCGCGGCCGGAGTCGGTGGCGACGGAGGCATCGCGTTCATAGAGCGGGTTGCTGTAGTCGAGAATGAACATGGCATGCAGGCCGTGTTTCTCCAGGTCGGCGAGCAGTCGTTCGTAGGCAGAGAAGTCGTACTCACCGCGGCGTTGTTCCGTGGCTGCCCAGTGGAAATCCATGCGGACCCAGCGGAAGCCCGCGGCGGTAAGCATTTCGAGTTCGCCGGGCTGGGCATCGGTAAAGTGGATGTTGACACCCAGGCCGGCGGGGATTTCGGCGGCGGGTAATGACGGATGTGGCGGCGCGGCATGGGCTATGTGGCCGAGGCAGCAGAGCACGACTGCGAGGAGCTTTGTGTATCGCATGGAAAAATGTGCGGCAATTGGGGATGTAGTTGGTCGAGAAATGACGCCGCGCGCGTCGCACATTTCCGGCGACGCGCAGCATTGCGGTTATTTTGGGGTTTCTGTTGTGTTCGTAGCGTTGCCGTCGGGCGTGATTTCGTAGATATGCACAGCGGCGGGAGCGAGCGACACTTGCAGTTGAACGTTCCCGTTATTCACGCGGCCGACGCTCTGGCGACCAGATTCGGTTTGCCGGAAAACTACTGCGTTTTCGAGCCAGGGGTAATCGCTCGCCGCCAGGTCCAACTTCGCTGGGACTGTCGTGTCGCCGATGTTTGCCAGGAAGATGGCGATGTCGCCATCTTGAGCGCGAAAAGCGCTCGCCAGGATTTGCGGAACTCGCTTGCAATATTCCTTGACCGCTTCCTGCTGCCCGGCGTAGATGGAGAGTCGCGAAATTGGAATCTCAAGCTGCGGCGATTCCACGTTCGGAGGGCGAAGGAAGACACCATCGCGCAGATACTTTAGCGAACCTTGCCGGAGCCGAGCGAGCTTCACGAGGTAGTCGATTTCATCGCGACGAGAGTCGAGCTGACTTGGCTGAAAGTTGGCGATCGTTAGCTGCTGACCCCAAAGAAACGACCGCACATGCTCCAATCGAAATTGAGCGGCAAACTTTCGGTCGAGCAAGGCGAGTGGCTCGGTCGGCGCGAATTCTTTTGGCCACAGGCTGTCGTAGGGTGGGCGCGTGAGCGACGAATAATTGCCGAATTGTGTGGCACATTCGTGATAGACGACGTTGAACAGCGGGATCGGTTCCCACTCGTTCGGCGGTGCGTAGCGTTCCAGGCTCACTTGCAGCGACAGCATCATATCGAGGTGTGGCAGCCAGCCCTCGCCGCAGCCTTCGCCGGCAAGGGCAACTTCGCGTGTGGCGGCGCAGCGGTGGCGGATGTCGCGCTCGAGTTCTTGGAAACCGGCCAGCCAGTACGCGCCGCCGCCGAGTGGATGGCCGTGCGACGGGTCGTAGCAGGAGAGGCTCGTGCACGCCTGGTCCATGTAGATGCCGGCGACCCCAAAATCTCTCACGGCGGCTGCGGCAAGCGTTGCATACGTGTTCCGCCAGAACGGCGTGCCCATGCACATGGATGCACACGGCGCCTTCACGAACGTGTTGTAGATTTCGGGGTGGATGGTGCCATCGGGTTGCTTTACGGCGGCCGCCGCCGCGTTCTGCTCGGTCCAGCTCTTCGTCGTCATGCCCCAAATTCGCTGGTTCATGTAGACGATGGCGTGTACGCCGTGCGAATGGGCAGCAGCTACGGCTTGGCGAAAGGGTTCGGCGCCTTCGCGCGGCGGCAGGTATTCAGGGAAGCCGACGTCGTACGAGCAGCCATGCCACCAATGCCAGAAAACGCTGGTCGGAAGGTTGGCGTACTCCTGCAGAGGGATCGCGGGAGTCAGCACGTCTGCCGAAGTGCCACGGTTCCAGACCCACAGCGCGGTGTCACTTACCCATGGCGGCGTGGCGTGCTGGAGTTTGCGGCTCGATTCGACCCACGACTGCTGGTGGGCCCAAAGACCATACAGATCAGCAGCAGTGTACCAGTCGCCAGCGAACGTTCGCACGCAGACGTCATACGGCAAGGAATAACTGGCCGTTGAATTCTCATCATTCGGCACTTCATGAATGACCTCGAAGCCGACGCCTTTGCTACCGTCACCGAACATGGCGAATCGTTTTCGCAGCAGGTGCGCATCTTCGGTCGAAATCATCAGGCCAGGGCCCGCGCCGCCGTAATATGCTAGGAATTGCATCGAGAGCGTGCCGGGATAATCCCACTCGCGCCGCGCGGGTTTGCCCGGCGACGGGTTGACGATTGCGCGGGCTTGTTGGGTCCGCTCGCCGATCCATTGCGGCACAATCACGATCTCATCGGCCTGCGGCGCGATGCGAGAGATTCGCGGAAATGCGATCTTGCGGAGCGTCGTTTGTTTTATTCCTGCAACTGAAATGCGCCAGCGGCTCTGTGATGAGTCGGTGTCTAACGACACCACGGCGATAACTTCCGCGTCGGTCTGATTCTGATACTCAAACCGCGACCACTTCATCGTGAAGACTGATTTTTCGTCGCTTGTCGCTGAGAACTCGCGAGCGTCACTGGGCAACAGGTGTTTGCCGTCGCCAAGTGTGATTTCCCAAAGGCCGGGTGAGTTCGCCGTCGAAATGAACGCATGCGCGGTCGTAAGATCGGTGAGTTGAACGATGTGGCCTCGTTTTGCATCGAACTCGATTCGCAACCGACTATTAGCGAGAACCGGTTGTGCCTCCGTTGCTCGTGTGACGCATGGAGGAGCGCAGCAGACAAACGCCGCGGCAACCACATACCCGCGCATCGAACTGGTGAAGATGTTCAGTTCGCCACATCGTGCGAAGGCTATCGTTTGCATGCCCTGCATTCTCTTCACAGTCGGTCACGCCGGCAACCGAACTGCTGGATTAGCACCCACCCAGCTGTTTGCATGCCCCCCGCGCGATGCGTAATCAGTTTGATATCGACTACCGCGAGCGGACCGCAATTGCGCCGGTTGGGCAGGCCTCGGCGCATGCTTGGGCGCTAGAGCCCATAGCTTGAGAAAGTGATACACCTTGCGGGGGGCCGATGCGCATTTCCAGGCTGCGGCCGAGAAACGCCAGGCCGGCGGCGTCGGGGGCGTCGCGGGCGAGTTGAATACAGATGCCGCAAAGAATGCACTTACCAGGTTCGAGCACGAGATCGCCGTCGACAAGGCGGCCCTCGAAGCGGCGCGTGTTGCCGTGGAAGCGGCGGGCATCGCACTGATAGAGCGCGGCATAGTAATGGAGCTTGCAAGTATCGAGCGCGGGACAAGCGCACTCCAAACAGCGCTCGGCTTCGCGGCGGGCCTGCTCTTCGGATAGACCTTTGACGACCGCACGATCGGCGACTCGCGGCGTTTCCGGATAGCCGGTGCAGAAGTCGCAGATTTCGCCGGCCGTGAGTCGCGCCATGCGAGTTTCGAACGCTTGATGGCGGTCGGGCATCGGCAGCTCGCGCAGCCAGGCGTTGATGCACTGAGCAGCCAACTTGCCTTCGGCCACAGATTGCACGACCAACTTGTACGTTCGCACGGCGTTGCCGGCTGCGAAGACTCCAATACGCGATGTCATGCGTGTTTGCCCATCGACGGCGATACCGTTGGGCGTGGTATTGATCTCTGCTTCGTTAAGCCACGCTTTATCTGTGGCTCGGCCCGTGACTAGCAGCACGGCATCGAATTCGGCCGCTAAGTCATCGATTAAAACATCGCGCCCGACTTGCTGGCCGAACCATCTTTCGACGACGCCATCGGTGACGGCGGCGGCTTCGGCCTGCAGAACCTCGGGCGGCAAATCTTCGGCGGAGAATTCGCGACGCAGCCGGCCGCCGAGTTCATTGTTCTGCTCGATGAGCGTGCATTCATGGCCGAATTGCGTGAGGTGAAACGCCGCGGTGAGACCAGTCGGGCCGCTGCCTACGATAGCTATGTGCTTGCCGCTCAAGGTGACGCGTGCAGGTTGATAGGGCGATAGCGTGGCCAGATCGCGGTCGGCGACGAATTGCTTGACGCGGCAGATGGCGGCGGGGCTGTCGTGCTGGCCGCGGCGGCACGCTTGCTCACACACTTCGGGGCAGACGCGCCCCAGTATTGCCGGCAAGGCGATATCGCGTTTTACGACTTCAATGGCCGCGCGGTAGTTGCCGGCGGCCACGTGATGGAGCATGTCTGGGATATCCATCCGCGCGGGGCACGTGTGCTCGCACGGGGCATGACAATCGCCGGCATGGTCGGCGAGTAACAGCTCTAACCCGGTGCGACGGAGCTCATGAATCTCGGGCGTTTCCGACTCGATGTGCATGCCTTCGCGAACTTTCGTTCCGCAGGCTGGCACAGGCCCACCGTTGCCGGCAACGCGAACCAGGCAGCACATGCAGGAGTTGTTCGGCTCGTGGTCGGCGAGGTAGCACAAGGCCGGGATGTCGATCGACAATCGTCTGGCGGCTTCGAGGACGGTCGTGCCCTCGGCCACCTCGATTTGCGCATTGTCGATCCACAGTTGAACCATTACACCACTTGGATTGCGTGCTCAGGGCAGCCGGTGCGACAGATATCGCAGCGAGTGCAAAGGTTGGGGTCGATCCAATGTTGCCGGTAGGGCGTAGCGGCGATCGCGCCGACAGGGCACTGCTGCGCGCAGAGCGTGCAGCCAACGCAGTCGCGTGTGACTTCGTAGCGGATGAGCGCCTGACATCGGCCGGCGGGGCAGCGGCCTTTGATGTGCGCCTCATATTCCTCGCGGAAGTATCGGAGCGTCGTAAGCACGGGGTTGGGCGCCGTTTTGCCGAGGCCGCAGAGGCTGCCCAGCGAAGTGGAACGGCAGAGCGACTCGATTTCGGCGAGGTCGCTCGTTTTGCCGTGGCCGTTGCAGAGGCGTTCGAGCACATCGAGCAGCTTACGCGTGCCGACACGGCAGAAGGTGCAGTGCCCGCACGACTCGCGCTGCGTGAATTCGAGGAAGTAGCGTGCCATGTCGACCATGCAGTCGTCATCATCGAGCACGACCAGGCCGCCCGAGCCCATGATGGCGCCGACTTCTCGCAGGCTTTCGTAGTCGATGGGCGTATCGGCGAGCGCGGCCGGGATGCAACCGCCGGAAGGGCCGCCGATTTGGACCGCCTTAAAGGTTTTTCCGACGGCCACGCCACCGCCGATTTGTTCCACGACCTGGCGAATCGTCATGCCCATGGGAACTTCGATCAGCCCACCGCGGGCGACTTTACCGGCGAGCGAAAAGACCTTGGTGCCTGTGCTGGTTGCCGTGCCAAGCGCGGCGAATCTTTCGGCGCCGCGGCGAATGATCCAGGGGATGTTGGCCAGCGTTTCGACATTATTGACCAAGGTCGGTCGGCCGAACAAACCCGCTTCGACGGGATACGGCGGGCGAAGTTGCGGCGTGCCGCGGCGACCCATGATAGATTCAAGGAGCGCCGTTTCCTCGCCGCAGACGAACGCGCCGCCGCCTTCGGCGATTTCGACGTCGAGCGCAAAGTCGCGATCGAACACGCGATTGCCGAGCAAGTTCCCTCGCTTCATCTGCTCAATCGCGTGAGTCAAGCGTTCGACCGCGAGCGGATACTCATGCCGGACATAAATGTAGGCTTGGTGAATTCCCACCGCGTAGGCCGCGATCGCGATTCCCTCCAACACGCGATAAGGGTAGGACTCCATGATCATGCGATCCATGAACGCGCCGGGGTCGCCTTCATCACCATTGCAGACGAGGAACTTCTCGCCGCTGGCGCTCGCGACCTTGCGCCACTTGGCGAATGTCGGGAAACCAGCCCCGCCGCGGCCTCGCAAGCCGCTGCGTTCGACGGCATCGATGATGTTCGCCGGTTGGCCTGCTTCAATGGTCCGCTGCAGTGCGACGAAGCCGTCGTGTGCTCGATATTCTTCGAGGCTGGTCGGGTCCATGAGGCCACTGTGTTCGGTGACGATGCGAGTTTGCGGCTCGACGAATCGGCGTACGCGATCGTGGCTGATGGGAAAAATATCGCACTGACTCTGCGAGGCGTGGGGTTCACTGCGATGCCATACATTCGTGATGCTGCTCCGCCAGCGGTCGCGCCACGGCACGTTGGGAGGCAGCGAGCGGATGATGCGGCGGACGTCGGCGGGCGTCGCCCGCGTGGCCACGATCGGTTCCGCGTTCGGGCGAACGACTTCGACGAGCGGAGTTAGGTGGCAGATGCCGACACAGCCGACTTGTTTGATTTCGGCGGCGAGGTGTTGGGCGGCGACCTCGCGCTGGAGGCTGGCGAGCACGTCGCGGCTGCCGCCGGCGACGCAGCAGGAGCCGAGGCCGACACGAATTTCGTAGGGCGTCGCAGGTTGTGAACGGTGCGACTGGCCATTGGTCGATAGCTTGTTTAGGGCACCGCCAATTTGCAGGGCTGCGGCTCCGTGGTGCGCGCGGTGTTCCCAATCAACGAGGTCGGCGAGTTTGTGGACGTCGGCGTGGCCGACGATGCGATCGTCGATGCTGAGAACCGGCGCCAGCGTGCAGCAGCCGAGGCAGCCGACGACCTCGACCGTGGCGTTGCCATCGGGGTCGGTATCGGTACCCGGCGGGATGTGCAACAGACGGCGCGTTTCCTCCAGGATGAGATCGGCGCCATGCACATGGCAGGCGGTACCTCGGCAAACCTGGACTAAGTGTTTTCCGCGCGGGCGAGTGCGGAACCGCGAGTAGAACGAGGCGACTTCAGCAATTTGGGCGTGAGAAATATCGGCGACTTCAGCAAGGCGTTCAAGCGCTGCAGGCGGTAGATAGTGGTATTTGCCGTCGATAGCATGGAGTAGCGGGATGAGATGATGTTCGTCGCGGCCGATTCTCTCGACGATATCATTGATGGGCGTCAGATCGATCGGCAGCGGTATAACGTCGACTTTTTCGGCACTGCCTTGGTTGTCGGCATTTGTCGCTGCGGTCTTGTTTTCGATCGTCTTCTTGATGGCGTTCGGCAATGGCTGGGAGCTCGCGGGCTGCCACTTGAGTAGGGTTACACACAATCCAGCGGCGACTAACGCTGCAATGCCAGCCGCTCGCTGGCGGTGTGAGCTGGCGACAGAGCTTGCCGTTTGCTGTTTGACTTCGAGGTCCAAGACTGCACTCGCCGCTGCATCTTCTTGTGCCGCGGCTTCAGCGGCTCGAAGTCGCTCGGCGCGAGCACCGGCAGTGGCAGAGCGAATCGTGTAGTCGATAAGCAGTACCAGCGTGGCGAACGACAGAATCGCGCTGGCGATGAGCAGCGCGATCGATCGGGGCGACTTTGGCACTGGCAGTTTCATGCGGACGTACTTCGGTCAATCGGCTTAGCAACGGCACGGGCTTGGGAGGCGTGCGATTTGACGAGTTCTTCGACTTCGATCAGCTGGATTTCGCCCCACTGATAGCGTTGTCGTGGACAGTGGACGAAGCAGCGGGCGCAAGCCACACATTCCATGCGATCCGCTCTCAGATTCTTTATTGCGCCGAACGGGCAGCTCTCGGCACACAGACCGCAGTCGAGTTCTTCATCGGGCGAAATCTGGACGGGGCGAAAGGCAAACCGGGAAACAAGCCCGAGCAGTCCGCCATACGGGCAGAGAAAACGGCAATACGGCCGGCCGATGATCGTGCCGAGGAGCAGGAGCAAGGCTCCGTATGCCAACATTGAGAGTGAACCGTTGAGGCGAAAGAATGCGACAAACGGGTCGAAGCGGCAAATAATGAAATCACGCGAGGCCGCGGGCTGTGCGGCGAACCAAATTGCCAATGCCAGGTAAAAGTAGCGAAACTTTCCGCCCCAGCGGTCGATGGGCTGCGGCAGCTGCAACGGTTTAATGACGACGAGATCTTGAATCGCTCCCAGCGGACAGACGCCGCCGCAAAACACGCGGCCGGCAAGGAGCGCGGCAATCAGTGGCAGTAAGAAAAACAGGAGGACGACGAGCGGGATGGCCAGCGTGGGATCGACGAGGGCGGTGGTCACATTTTGCATCGAACCGATCGGGCAGACGCACCCTTGTCGGTAGAAGCCGAAATAGGCCAGCGAGGCGATTGATATCGCGACAGCCATCCAACGTCGACGCCAGCGGTGAACAACCAGTGCTGTCGCGATAAGTCCGCCGGCAAGCAGAACGACGTCGACGCCGTACATCCATTCGGACCGAGGCGCGACACGTTGCACGGGCGGAACTTCATAGGCGCCGCTGATGTCTTCCGGTTTCGGGGCGGCGTTGACCGGCCGTGAATAGTCCACGGCGGCAGAAGCGGTTGATCCTTGCGACAACGGCAAGACCAGCAAGAAGAGCGTAATGGCTCGAAGCGCGAATTGCACACCGCGGCGAATACGCCGCGTCTGACAATTCACGAGTGCCGGTTGCCGAATCGAGATGCGACTGCGGCGGCAGAAAGGTCGCGCGGTGCTCACGCCGACTCCCCTTCCAACGCAGTGGACGGCGCCGGTTGCGGACCGACTCGGCGGTACGCGCTCTCGGGGCAATGGTTCGCGATGGTGCACTCGTTGCAATGCAAACATCGGTCGTAGCGCACTTCGAGGCGGATCGAACCGAGCCCGGCAGGGTCTTTGCATTCCATCACGCAGCGTCCGCAGCCGTTGCAGAGTTCCTCGTCGATCGTGTACTCGTAGTAATTGTTGAGCGGATCATTGGGGTCGAAGTCGCCGATGACTTTGCGCACGATTGCGTCGCGGGGACAAATCTTCTTGGTGGGGAGGCCATCGGCGCCCATGGGACTGCGGACATCGAAGTACGCCGGACAGAAACAACATCGTCCGCACTGCGAGTGTTCATTCACGGCCCGCACGGCTGAGAGCGGCAGCACGCACTGGGTGGCACAAACATCGCATACTTTGTCTGCCCCGCTCACGCCGAGGCGAATATTGACGCATTTGTTCGGCACGATGGCCCAAGAATCACCCGAGCAGGCGCGGCGACCGAGCACGACCGCGGTGCTGCCTAAGGCGACGGCACATGCTGCCTGACCAGCTCGTTCGAGGAATTGACGTCGGTTTGTGTCGCTCATACAGTCACTCGCTCAGGCCGTTGGATGCGACTTGTTCGAATTGTTCGATGCTGCACCGTGCCGGATCGGTTGCGTAGATTCGGCCGCGGCTATCGGCTGCCAAATCGATATTTTTTGTGTTTGCGGCGAAAACGCCGACGAATTGCGACTGAAACTGGCCGTCACTGGAATACACTTTTAGCTTGGGCGGCGCCTTTTCGCTGACGACGAATGTGGTCGCGTTTAATGCGACGATGTTCGTGGGATTGCAGCACCCGCCGAAATCGCCCGGCTGCTCCATGCCGAACCGGCCGAATTTGGCCACGAGTTCGCCCGCGAATGAATAGCGTTCGACGCGATGCTTCTGCGAATGCGCGACGATGAATGACTCGCCGTCGGCAGCGAGGGCCAAGTCGAGAACACCGTTGGGAATCATGAAGCCGCGGCTGTTCACATCTTGGCCGACTTCCGCTTTCCACACGCCGTTTTCATAAAGGTGAATGGTGCGATGAGTGGAATCGGCCGCAATCAACCGGCTGCCTTTGGCGCCGATGGAAGTGATGATGCCCAAGCGGTTGGTGTCTTCAATGACGGCGATAAATTTGCCCTCGCGGTCGTAGCGCTCGATAGCGCCCTGCATGCCGACCCAAATTGAGTCGCCGTCGGCCGCGACGGACCAGCCGGCGTCGCGGGTGGGAAAATTGAGTTCCAAAAGACCGTCTGGCGAAAATCGCTTCACTTCACGATCGCCGACTGCCAGCAGGTTATCCTTGTCGTCGACAGCAACGCCCGCGAGACGCACGCGGAACTGATCAGTCCGTTCGCCTTGACCGGCTAAGGTGCGCAGGTGTCGCAGTTTCATCGGAAGGTTGTCGCGAAGTTTATTTTTGCGTTACGGTCGGTGGGATAGCGGCTGTTTTGGCAGGCGGCGCGGTGTTGGCGGCGATATCTACACAAACTAGTTTGCTCATATCGCGAACGAGGAGCCGCCCGCGGGAAATCACGGGGGGCGCCCAGGCGTCTGGGCCTTCGAGGACCTGGAAGCTGCCGAGTTCTTCATAATGATCGGCGTCCGCGTCGAGTACGCGAACCGTACCTGTCGTTCCTTCAACGACGAAAAACTTTCCGTCGGCCAATACGTATCCGCCGAGCTCGAAGGCACTTTTGCCAGCGCTCGTCCATAATTCATTGCCTTCCATGTCAAGGCAGGTCCAGAGACCCCGTTGCTTTTTGCCGATGCCAAAAATATGGCCGCCGTAAACGATTGGCGTGTGAACTTCGGAGTTCCAACCGCTCGTGGGCGCGGGAAGGCTCAACACCTCTTCGGCCGACCACTTGTCACCTGCGCGCTTGACCTGGCAGATGACGGTTTGCGCATGGTACCCGGCGGTTAAGAGGAGCTTCCCGTCGCCGAGCGGGAGCGGCATGCTGCACACGGCGGTATTGAACTTCCAAGGGAAGTACCACAGCTGCTTGCCACTTGCGGCATCGACGCCCACTGCCCCTTTGAGGGTCGTGTAGCCGTATTGTTTCACGCCGGCGATTTCCAGTGGCGCAATGGAACCATGCGAGAGCAGGAAATCGTCGTGATTCTCGGTTTCCCAAATCTTGTCGCCCGATTCTTTCTTGAGGGCGGTCATCACCGCGCGACCGCCCGTAGCAATCACAACACGGTCACCGTCAATAAGCGGGCACTGGCCGTTGTACCAGGGTGGAATTTGCGTGCCAAACGCAGCCGGCAACGACGTCTTCCAAATGACGTCGCCATTTCGGGCGTCGAGGCAGTGAACTTCGCACTTCGGATCGATCGAGATCACGAACGCGCCGTCGGTCGCTGGAGCAGAGCGAGTGATGCCGTGGTTGGGCCGGATGTTCTTCTTGGCTTTGTAGCGCCAACGCTCTTCGCCAGTAGAGAGCGAAAGGCAGCGGACCATCCATTCGTCTTGTTTCTCGTCGTAATCATTTATGTAGAGGTTATCGCCGACTACCGACGGCGCGGCATATCCTTGCCCCACCGGCGTCGACCACATCACACGAGGTCCTGCGGCCGGCCATTTTTGGGCCAGATCCGTCGCTTGCGAAATGCCATCGCGATGCGCGCCACGATATTGTGGCCAGTCTTCGGCAGTCAACGCGACCGGCTTGGGAAGCTCGTCAGCTGAGCGCTTGCGTGGCGTGGGAACTGCAGCCGTTTCCGCTGCTTTCGGCGGTGGTTCTGTCGACACTGGTTTTGTCGGAGGTGCCGCAACTGGCGTGGGCGGCGTGCCTTTCGAACACGCCGACACGAGAAGACTGCCGCAGGCTAACAAGAGGATCCAAAAGCGAGCCATAATCGAACCACAACATTAAAGAACACGACGGATTGCGAGCGCGCGAGAATCGGATTTCGCCCGCTCCGCTGGGGAAACGCAACGCACATGCCAAAGGCAGTCTTGCGCCGGCCGAGAGTGCTAGCGCCGTGCGTTTTTCGAGGTTTTGACGTATTCCTGGGCGGCGACGTGGTTGTGGCTGACAATTCCGCACGCCCACTTCACTGGTGAGGTGTGCGATGCGGCACACTTGTGGTGCATATCGACATCCTCTCCAGCGTGGCGTGCGGAGGGTTGCCGCCTACCGATCAGCCGCAGGCAGCTCCAACGCCCCCCTGTTAATGGGGCTCGGCGCGACTATGATCTAGGCATTTCCGTGCACCATAGTGGCTCGAGTGACGTATGCCAGAATCACCGCTTCTCCATCAGCGTCTAACTTCGATCGATGCTTACCGCGGCTTCGTCATGTTCCTAATGATGGGGGAAGTACTACGGACTTGCGAAGTGGCCAAGGCCCTTGGCAACTCGCGAGTGTGGAGTCTCTTGTGCCATCATCAGACGCACGTGGAATGGACCGGGTGTTCGCTGCACGATCTGATTCAGCCGGGCTTTTCGTTTCTGGTGGGCGTCGCCCTGCCCTTTTCGATTGCCAGCCGCCAAACGCGCGGGCACAGCTTCTGGCAGATGATGCTGCATGCAGCGTGGCGTTCGGTGGCATTGATTCTATTGGGCGTTTTTCTGCGCTCGATTGGCCGCAGTCAAACGTATTGGACGTTTGAAGACACACTGAGCCAAATCGGGATGGGGTATTTATTCCTGTTCCTGCTCGGCTGGACCAAAGTTCGTACCCAGCTGATCGCTTGCGGGCTCATTCTTGTCGGCTACTGGCTCGCGTTTGCGGTGTACCCCGTGCCGGGGCCAAACTTCGATTGGTCGGTCACGGGGGTTGCGCCCGATTGGCCGCACAACGCGGTCGGCTTCACAGCGCATTGGAACAAGAACACCAACGCCGCCTGGGCATTCGATCGTTGGTTCCTCAATCTCTTTCCACGCGAGCAGCCTTTTTTGTTTAATGGTGGAGGTTACTCGACGCTGAGTTTCATTCCCACGCTCGCAACAATGATTCTCGGCCTGTGGGGGGGAAACATCTTGCGCGGCGATCAGACAACTACGCGAAAGTGGAGTTCGCTGTGCGTGTTCGGAGTCGCACTACTCGCGGCTGGGTATTTGGCAGGCGTAGCGGGCTTGTGCCCCATCGTCAAGAAGATTTGGACGCCGAGTTGGGTATTGTTCAGCGGCGGCTGGTGCTTCCTATTTCTGGCGGCGTTTTATGGTACGATTGACGCGGCCGGGTATCGACGTTGGGCGTTCCCGCTGGTTGTCATCGGCGCTAACTCGATCGCCGCCTACTGCATGGCACATCTATTCGATGGTTTCATCGAAGAAAATCTTAAGACGAACCTAGGGCAGAACTTTTTCAAGTTCGCTGGTTCCGCGTATGAACCATTTTGGCTTGGAGCAGCCACCCTCTTTGTGCTGTGGCTGATATTGCTGTGGATGTATCGGCGGAGGATTTTTCTGAAAATTTGAAAAGCCGACACGTCCTATCGACTTCGAACTAATGGTTCGACCAATTGAAGCGCGTGACACGCACCTGCGGCTTCACGCTCGTGGTCAGTCGGCGACTAAACCACTTCGCGCACTTTATTCTTCAGCACAGTTTTCATGATGCTCAGGCGCTCGCTTTCGCCGCGGAGCATCGCTTTGGCAAATTGCCAGGCTTGCTGCATGGTAGCATGGCCAGGCATCGGCGGTTCGTTGGCGTCAATTAGAGCGTCAATCAGCGCCGGTCCGGGTAATTCGACAGCCTCGCGAATGGCGTCTTCGATCTTGGCGGGGTGGTCGACTGAATAGCCGGCAATCCCGCACGCTCTGGCGCAGGCGGCGAAATCGATCGGATGCAAATCGACGCCGAATTCTGGATTCCCTTCAAACACGATCTGTTCCCATTTGATCTGGCCGAGGCTGTTGTTTTTCATCACCACAACTTTTACCGGCAGATCGTATTTAGCGACTGTCGCGAGTTCACTAAGCAGCATCGAAAGGCCACCATCGCCCACGATCGCCACGACTTGCCGGCCTGGATAAGCGACAGCGGCTGCGACGGCATAGGGCAGAGCGTTGCCCATCGTTGCCAGCAGGCCCGAGGCGGAGAACTGCATCGAGCCGCGCATTTTAATGTGCCGCGCTGCCCAGGTGGTTACAGTCCCGCAATCCACGGCCACGATTGCGTCGTGGTCAAGGTATTTGTTGAGCGAATGGACGACCACCTGCGGTTTCATCGGCAGATCGTCGCGTGTGCCCCGCTCGTGGAGCAACTCATTCCACTGTTTCATGCCACTTTGTGCCGCCTGAATGAAGCTGCGGTCCTCTTTGGGGTCAATTAATGGCAATAGCGCGGCCAGCACGCGCTGGCAACTGCCGGCGAGGCCGACATCGACCGGATAACGCAAGCCACATCGCGAAGGGTCAATGTCGATCTGCACACATTTTGCTCGGCCTGGCTTGGGGTAGAATTCCAGGTAGGGAAAGTTGCTACCCGCGATCACGAGCGTGTCGCATGCACGCATGGCGTCTTGGGAAGGCGCCGTCCCCAACAGGCCAATTCCACCCGTCGTGTAAGGATGATCGTCGGGCACCACGGCCTTGCCAAGCAGTGCCTTGATGATCGGCGCTCCGACGCGTTCAGCAAACTGTATGATTTCATTAGCAGCGTCAAGACACCCGCGGCCGGCCAGAATCGCGATGCGTTTTCCAGCATTGATGAGATCGGCCGCGCGCTGCATGTCTTCATACGGCGGCAAGAGTGCTTCGCCAGCGCAGTACTTGCCGCTGTGACGCGCAATATTCGCGCTCGACGTGGGTTGATCCGATGTAGTCCATTCCTGCATATCCTTGGGGATAGTGATGTGCGTTACAGTTCGCCGCGCGAGCGATGTGCGAATTGCCTCGTCAAGAATATTCACGAGATGCGCTGGTCCCATCGCGCGCTCGTTGTACGACGCGACGTCGATGAAAAGCTTCACCAAGTCCACATCTTGTTGATACTGCGTGCCAACGAGGTCATGGAACGTGTGGCCAGTGATTGCCAAGACGGGTTGGCTGTCGCATTTTGCATCGTACAGGCCATTGAGTAGGTGGATTCCACCGGGACCGGAGGTTGCCAGACAAACGCCGAGGCGACCGGTGAACTTCGCGTACCCGCACGCCGCAAAGGCTGCAGCCTCCTCGTGTCGCACCTGAATGAACTGAATCTTGTCTTGGCGTGTTCGCAGTGCTTCGAAGATGCCATTTACTCCGTCACCCGGATAACCAAACACCGTGTCGACCTCCCAGGAGATAAGGCGTTCGACAAGATGGTCGGCGAGAGTCCTAGCCATGATGAGTTCCTGACAACCAGCGCGCAGATGACTGCAAGTGGGAGCGGCTTAGCAAGATCCGCGACGATCGACCGCGAGCAATGAGCAAGCTGGGTGCAACTATCGCGCCGCCTCGTCGCACGAAGAAAAGCCATTAAGCGACCTTGCTCGCACTCGCATGATGCGGGGGATGCTAGGGTTTCGGCAGAGTGGTCGCGAAAATCTGTTGCGCTGCCACCACAGGGACACAGTCGCGGTACATCATTTGCGATCTGGTCGACAGCAGCAAATCCTCATTTCAATCTTTCTAGGAGAACCACCATGGCTCAAGCAACGATGAGCAGCCACGGCGTGACGAACGGTCAAGATGAATACTCTGAAGGTACATTGGCCAAGATGATAGAAGAGCAAACCGCTAAACTGCCGTCGGATGTGTTTCTTTGGGCGGCCTGTGGGTCGATGGTCACATCCTTGGTGTTCCAAATGGCCGGGGATCACGCTAAGTCGACCTTTTTTGGCCAATGGGCCCCGAGCCTGCTTCTGTTGGGAGTGTACAACAAGCTAGTGAAACTGCACGGCTCAGATTGAGCATGAATCATGCGCGCCGCGCTTGCCGCTTTGCATGCATAAAGGTGCTTGGCGGCGGCGCGAGCGACAATACTCGCTTGATCGGCCAACTTGCTAGTTATCGGCGACGTTTCAGCGACATGTATGGTTCAGTTAGGACGTCCCTGCTCTGGCACTCCGGCACGGATCCGACGGCAGAGCGACGTGAGTTCTTGCACCGCTGTGCAAATCTCTTCTTCGGCTACTCCATCGCGAATACAATCTTCGACGCGGGCCGCGCGCGAAGTCACTTCAGCAAAGCCATAACCGCCAGCCGCACCTTTTAACTGGTGTGCGGCATGCCGGAGTTCCTCGCGGCGTCGCGTCGAGCATGCAGACTCCAATACCGCGACGCGATCTGAAAGCTCGTTGACAAACATCTCGATCAATTCTGCCATATCGAAATCGGCTGCAAACGACGAGTAGACAAGTTCTGTCGCCATCAACTTCTCCCACACAATGGCGCTGGACGGGCCGAGGCAGTAAGAGAAATCTACTTTCGCGTGGTGTCAGGGCAAAATCGCGCCGTAAAAGACCGGTAATAAGCCGTACTGCCCGCGGCTTTGTGTACCACGCGACATTTCGTCACCGTGCGTTCCAGACATTCAATGGATTGAGCAAGCAAGCCATTGCCGAGGCCCATTTTCTCAAGTTCGCCTTTGCGACGACAAGAAACGCTGGTGGCTGCCAACTGGTGGTGCGTCGACACGCCGCACCGAAAAGCCACGGCTGCTGACAAGCGCCAATTGGGGGGGCGGGGCGCAACAGCAAATCGGTTGTCTCGCCAAAAGTTCGCGTCAAATTCGTTCTCGTCGTTACATCACTTCAGATTGCCGGCCGTCGGAGACGCGTCCTGCGTCGTGAACACCGGATTTACCGCATTCTAACCGTGGTGACTAAATCGCGCAAAATTTTCCATCCTACATTTGTCCGTCGCCCCATTTACTGGGGGCGAGAACTGTAAACGAATGGGCTGGCCTTACACCGTCGGTTTAGCTCTGCCCGAGACGGGCGACCTGCTTGATCTCAGCGCGAGCCAACCCCTCATAAATTTTCGCAGTTCAGTCGAGGGCCGATATGGTTTCAATCCCACAGATCGAATCGCTCGACGAACCACTTGAAACTGCGATCCAGGTGCTCGGCAGCGGTTGGGCAACCGTGGCCGATGTTGCCGACGCCGCAGACGCCCGACGTGCGGAACGACCGCTGATCGGCCAGCTGTTGTTGAAGCATCACAGAATGACCGTACACCAGATCTTCGACGTGCTGGCCGAAGAGGCAACAAACACCAAGTTCTTCGGCGAAATCGCGACTGATAAGGGCTATGTAACCCAAGCTGACATTAGCCAGATGCTGCACATCCAACAGTGCTCGTGCCCGCCCTTATGGCAGCAGTTGGTGTCACGTGGCGTGATCACTCACGTTCAAGCAGAGGCGATTCGCGGGGCAACTCGGAAACGGCTCCGGCATCCGCTTGGCTCCACGCCCATTGCATGCGAGGCCTGACTAGGGAACGCATTTACTAGCCTGGAGAGGAGCACACACAAATGGATCTTGCAGATAAAGAACTCATTGCGGAATTCGTCGTGGAATCGCAGGAAGGGCTGGCCAACGTCGAAACGCAAATGCTCTCCATCGAAGCAGCGGGCGCCGCGGTCGATACCGACCTGGTCAACTCGGTGTTTCGCACGATGCATTCCATCAAGGGAGCTTCGGGTTTTCTGGGCCTGGACCGGATCGGCTCCCTAGCCCACAGCCTGGAAGAGATTCTGAACCACCTTCGCAACCGGGAGATGATTCCCACCACCGAACTAATCTCCACGATGCTGCGAGCTGCCGACTACATGAAAGGTTTGATCGACGAAGTCGACAAATCGAACGATGCCGATGTCGCACCGTACATCCTTGAACTCCAGCAGTTCCGACCTGCAACTTCTGCCGAAGAACCAGCCAGGGTTAACGCCGCATCACCGACGGCTGCCCCGGCTTCAACCGAAGGCATAAATACGATGGCAGCCAACCAGACTGAACCAGTTATGTCGACACCCGCTTCGCAAGCGGCCAGCGAAACTGAAGCTAACGTCAACTCCACGGCTGCGGGCTCCGCACAATTGACCGATGCGACGCGCGAATTCCTTGTCGAGTGCTATGAGAATCTCGATCAGATGGATGGTGACTTGCTGCAGCTCGAACAGGACCCGAACGCCAACCAGCTCATTCGGAACGTGTTTCGGACGATCCACACGATCAAAGGCGGCGCCGGTTTTCTGGGCCTGACGCAGCTCGAAAGCCTTGCGCACACGGCGGAAGACTTGCTTGGCAAGCTTCGCAGTGGCGAGCGTCGCTACACGAAGTTGATCAATGCCGCGCTGCTGGCCACCGTCGACAAATGTCGCGAAGGCCTGGCGCTGGTGGAACAACAGGGGAATACGTCCACGCTGAATCCCGAGGCGGTTATGGACCAGCTTCGCGCCGCCGACTGCGATGAAGTTGAAGCCCCTGCGCCAGCATCGCCAACAGCAGCTGTTCGAGAGCTACCGACCGAATCGGTTGCCTCAGTTCCCGTGCAAACCGCTCCCGCTGCTGTTTCCCCCGCCGCGAGCCCTGCCCCTGCCAGCGTTGCAGCCGCTGCAACCGAATCGACGACAGAAAAGCAGTCCGCTTCGGCAGGCGAAAGCACGATTCGCGTGGACGTGGAGCTGCTCGACAAGCTGATGACGCGGGTCGGCGAACTCGTGTTGGCGCGCAATCAGATCCTGCAGCACACGAGCAATCTCGATGACTCCAATTTTGCCGGCACAGCTCAGCGGCTAAACCTGATAACGACCGAGTTGCAGGAAAGCGTAATGAAAACGCGGATGCAGCCGATCGGCAATGTATGGTCGAAGTTCCCCCGCGTCGTGCGCGACCTCTCGACACAGCTTGGGAAACAAGTCCGCATTGAAATGGAAGGCAAGGAAACGGAACTCGACAAGACAATCATCGAGTCGATTAAGGATCCCCTCACACACTTGGTGCGCAACTCGGTGGATCATGGAATTGAATCGACAGAGGTTCGGCTCGCCGCAGGCAAGCCGGCCGAAGGATGCTTGATTCTGCGGGCCTATCACGAAGGTGGGCAAGTGAATATTGAGATTTCGGATGACGGAGCCGGCCTCAATTACGAACGCATTCGCCGCAAGGCGGTGGAACGCGGGCTGGTGACCGCCGAAGCAGCGGCGCGGATGTCGGAACGCGAAGCGGCGCAGCTCATTCTGCTGCCAGGTTTCTCTACCGCCGAGAAAGTGACATCGGTCTCGGGCCGAGGCGTCGGAATGGACGTCGTCAAAACGAATATCGAACGAATTGGCGGTACGCTCGACCTGCAAAGCCGCGAAGGGCAAGGCACGACCGTCAAGATCAAGATTCCACTGACGCTGGCCATCATCCCGGCGCTGGTCGTCACCTGCGGTGGCGATCGCTATGCGATTCCGCAAGTGAGCTTGCTTGAACTCGTGCGGCTGGAAAGCGGCCAGGCGAAACAACGCATCGAACAGCTCCACGGCGCGCCGGTTTACCGGTTAAGGGGACAATTGCTCCCGCTCGTGTACATGAACGAAGTGCTGGCAAGCAAGTGTAGCGCGCCGTCGCCCGCGCTGAGCAGTGACAAAGCCCAATCGGATGAATTGGAAAAGTCGATCAAGGGCGCCAATGCTGTAAACATTGTCGTCCTGCGTGCCGAGGATCGACAATTCGGTCTAGTCGTCGATGCGATCAACGACACTGAAGAAATCGTCGTCAAACCGCTCAGCAAACAATTGAAGGGAATTCCCACCTACGCTGGCGCGACCATCATGGGTGATGGGAAAGTGGCGCTGATTCTCGACGTACTGGGAACCGCCCAGATGGCACACGTCGTCGCGGAACATCGTGATCGCGGGATCGCCGAGCTCTCTGCCGACGCGACCGAGAACGGCACGAATCGGCAGACCATGCTGCTACTGGCAGTGGGCGATCGGCAACTAGCGATGCCAATATCCCTCGTCGCTCGGCTCGAAGAGATTCCGCGCGACCAAGTGGAGAAGTCTGACCACCAAGAAGTAATCCAATACCGCGGACATATTCTGCCGCTCGTGCATCTCGGCCACGTGCTCAATATTCCGACGCAGGAAGACCCATCGCAACCGCTGCAGATCGTCGTGTACAGCGAAGGCGGAAAGAGCCTTGGGTTTGTCGTCGACCGCGTCGCCGATATCACGGAAGCGGAAGTCACTGCCACTCATCAATGCGAAAGCGATGAGCTGGTCGCGTCCACCGTTATTCAGCAGCGCGTAACCGATCTGTTGGATCTGCCGAAGATCATTCGCCGCGTTGCGCCGAAGTTCTTTAACAGCCACGCCACCGACCAACAGCTTGCTGTGTGAGAAGAAACATGAGTGAAACAAAACAATACTGCACGTTCCACCTGGACAAGCACTACTTCGGTGTCGAAGTTCGCCAAGTCCAGGAGGTGATCCGCTATCAGGAGATGACGCGAGTGCCGCTGGCCGCACCGGTGGTAAGCGGGCTAATCAACCTGCGTGGGCGGATTGTCACAGCAATCGACCTGCGTCGACGGTTCGAACTTCCCGACCGGCCGGCGGGCAAACTGCCCATGAATGTCGTCGTGCACACCGGAGACGACGCAGTCAGCCTGCTGGTCGATGAGATTGGTGATGTTATCGAAGTCCCGATCGACGAATTCGAGCTGCCGCCGGAAACACTTCGTGGCACGGCGCGAACGCTGGTCGACGGAGCTTACAAGTTGGACGGACGCCTGATGCTAGTTCTGAATACAGCAGCAGCGATCGAAGTGTCGAGCAACGAAACACTGAGCCTGAGCGCCTAAGCTTCGGCAAAGCCCCACAAAGAGGAATTGATTACGTCTTTGCGACGTTTGCACTTACACCGCCAGTTTGGAAGCGGTGGTGCACACGAAACACGCGGACCACTTTTTCGTTTTAGGACTTACCAATGCGTGCATTAATCGTAGACGACTCGCGTCCTATTCGCCGTATTGAAGGCGACATTCTCGCCGAACTCGGCTTCGATACGTTTGACGCCTGCCACGGAAAACAAGCGCTCGAGAAGCTACAAACAGAACCTCGGCCGGATGTCATTTTGGTCGACTGGAATATGCCCGAGATGGATGGCCTCGAATTCATCAAAGCGGTGCGCCGCGACGCCCGGTATTCCGGTATGGTCATCTTAATGGTGACCACCGAGACCGAGCCAAACCAAATGCTGCGTGCCCTGAGTGCCGGCGCCGACGAGTATTTGATGAAACCATTCGTCAAAGACGGTCTGGTCGAGAAGCTTCGTCTTGTCGGCGTCGTCGATTAATCACTTCCAATCGGCAGCAACCATTTGATCCCCATCAGTCTCGCTGGCCGACGGGAATCACGAGCAGCCCGCATAAGTCGTAACTCCCATGAGAAAAATCCGCGTTTTAGTCGTCGACGATTCGGTAGTCATCCGTCGATTGTTGACCGACCTCCTCAAGGAAGACCCAGAGATTGAGGTCGTCGGCAGCGCATCGAACGGCCGCCTAGCGCTTGCCAAGATGACGCAGGTAAACCCGGACCTGGTCACGCTCGATATTGAAATGCCGGAAATGGACGGGCTGGCAACGCTGCCGCCGTTGCGCAAGCTCTATCCGAGACTTCCGGTGATCATGTTCAGCACGCTGACATCGCGCGGCGCGATGTCGACGCTCGATGCGCTGGCGCGCGGCGCCACCGACTATGTCACTAAGCCGGCTAATGTGGGCAGCGTTTCCGCCGGCATGCAGTGTGTCAAAGAACAATTGCTGCCGAAAATTAAAGCCCTTTGCCCATTCAACAAAGCGCCGCAGCCTGCTTCCGCGCCGCGGATCTCGAAGGTAGTTGGATTAACGCCGGCGCTGCACATCGCCAGAGCGCGCCGCAGCTATGACATTCTCGCGATTGGTGCTTCGACCGGCGGCCCCCAAGCGCTGACCGCAGTATTAAAAACACTGCCGGAGAATCTGCCGGTTCCCACGGTCATTGTGCAGCATATGCCGCCAGTGTTTACCAAGCATCTTGCAGACCGTTTGAACCAGGAATCGCCACTCACCGTTCGCGAAGCCGCTGGCGGCGAAACGCTGCAGCCCGGTTATGTTTATTTCGCGCCGGGAGATTACCACATGGAAGTGAAGCGCGACGGCATAGCCGTGAAGACTGTGCTTCATCAAGCGCCGCCTGAAAACTCGTGCCGGCCAGCGGTGGACGTCCTGTTCCGCTCTGTCGCCAATGTGTATGCAAGCGGCACGCTCGGCGTCGTGCTTACCGGAATGGGCCAGGACGGCCTCCGCGGCAGCGAACATATCGCTCAGGTGGGCGGCACGGTTATCGCCCAGGACGAGGCGAGTTGCGTGGTGTGGGGAATGCCTCGCGCAGTTGCTGAAGCCGGTCTTGCCAACCAAGTCTTACCCATCGCAGCCATATCCGGTGAAATCACCCGACTGGCATGGCTCGGCCGCAATTCGCAAGGTTTGGCCGCAAAGTCCGCGGCCCCCGTCATCAGTCCAATCGCCGCCCCGATATCTACAGGAATACATCCCCCAGCGTTCCGCTCCTAGCGGTGTCGCTGGTCAACCGTTGAGTACATTATGACGACTGCCACTCTTACGCCCGATGCCCTCTCGTACGTATGCACAATGGTGCGCGAACGATCGGCGATCGAACTCGAGGCCAGCAAGAGCTACCTCATCGAAGCACGGCTACTGCCGCTGGCGAAGCAGCACGGGTTCGCTTCCACGAATGAATTCATTCAAGGCGTACGCGTAAAGCGGCAGCCCGACCTCGAGCGGCGCCTCGTGGAAGCCATGACAACGAATGAGACAAGCTTTTTTCGCGACACGCATCCGTTTACCGCGCTGCGGACGAAGATACTGCCGGAAATTTGTCGGCTGCGAGAAGCATCGCGTTCGCTGAGCATCTGGTCGGCCGCGTGTTCGACCGGGCAAGAATTGTATTCCATCGCCATGTTGATTCGCGAACATTTTCCCGCACTTGCCAACTGGCATGTGCGGCTGGTGGGAACCGACCTCTCCGAGGAAGTCTTAAATCGCGCTCGAGACGGTAAGTTCTCCCAAATCGAAGTCAACCGCGGCTTGCCGGCCCCGCTGTTGCTGAAGTACTTCAGCCGCGAAGGTATGACTTGGCAGGTTAAGCCGGAATTGCGGGCGCTGGGGAGTTTCACGAAGTTGAATCTGATCGAGCGTTGGCCCACGCTGCCCCAAATGGACGTAGTGTTTTTGCGGAATGTGTTGATTTATTTTTCGCCCGAAACGAAACGAGATATTCTCCGCAAAGTTCGTGAGGTGATGGCGCCGCAAGCGATTCTATTCCTTGGCGCTGCTGAAACGACGATGGGCCTCGATTCCTCGTTCGAGCGCGTCGAAGGCGATCAAAGCGTTTACTACCGTATCAAGTAACCTGCAGGAATGCACGCATGGAAACGACCTACAACACCCACATCGAACAAATTGTGCAGTCGATCTTCACTTCCATGCTCGGCATGGAGGTCGTGCTCGATCCGCAGGACCCCGCCAGCTGCGAAGAGGCCGTCATCGGCGCGATCCAAGTCGCCGGTGATCACGCGGTGACGGTGGTGCTCGGCATGTCTGCCGGCGCCGCGCGGGCCAGCGCCGCTGCGATGCTGCAAATGAAGCTCGACGACGTCACCATCGAAGACGAACGCGATGTGGTCGCCGAGCTCACGAATATGATTGGCGGCAACTTCAAGAGCTTGTTGCCTGGCCACCTGTACTTATCGCTGCCTACGGTCGTCGACGGCCGCGAAATGGGGCTGCAAGTGCCCGGCGCCGAACTCGTCGACGACGTCGGCATGGCTTGCGAAGCCGGTGCATTTCGCGTACGGCTTTACACCCGGCAAAATTCCGACCGTTGAGAGGCCGGCGTCACTTGCACGATACCTGCACCGAGAACTAAACGTGCTCGCCTATATCGCCATCGTCGCCGTCATGAACCTTCTGCTCGGGATGGCAGTGGCGAGCATGTTGACGCCTGCGAGGGCGGGCAGAAAATCGGCGCCACGCAACCGCGAGCCCCTGCCGACGGAGTCGAGTGCCGAAACTTTGCAGGGGTCGGGCGAAGAAGAGGATGACGTGGCACGCGGGGGTGAGCCATCCAGAGAAACGGACAGCGCCTCGGCTACCACCGACAGCGCAACCGACGGTAACGATGTAATAATGGAGACTTGGGCCACAATCGCCAACGAGCTCCAGGAACTTAGCAAAGACGTTGAGACGTGCCGCACCGTTGGCGACACGCAATTGCTCCGCGCCACCGTGGAGAAGATGCGGACGATGTCGACAGCCTGGCGCGAACAATGCGAGCAGGGTGCGCACACCGGACAGCCCGGCGAAGACGCTCTGCCGATCCAACCCGGACCACCGGCCACCGCAATCGAGGCCCTGGTATCCCAAATTGGAACTACACTTTCCCAGATCGACGAAATCGATCTTGAGTCGCCACTCGAAAGCGTGGTCGATGCCTTGCAACGTGAAATCGAATCGCTCGATTCACTGCAGAAAACGATTGTCGAGAGCTTCGCCGCGAGCTCGACCGCAGTCGCCTGACTACAGAATTGATAACCAGCAGCTCCATCGCGATTACAACACGTAGACCTCGGTCGATTCACCACCTCGGTCACAATGCGGACCACCCGCCCGAAGAATGAGGAGATTCCTATGAGCAAGAAAGTCTTAGTTGTCGATGACTCCGGCACGATGCGCAAAATTGTGATTCGCGCGCTCAATGCCTCTGGCTTCAGTGACACCGTCGAAGCGGGCGATGGCGTCGAAGCTTTGCAGGTGTTCCAGGGTTCGGAAATTGGCATGATTTTGACCGATTGGAACATGCCCAATAAATCGGGCCTTGATCTCACGAAAGACATCCGTGCGCTCGGCTCGAAGGTTCCGATTTTCATGATCACCACCGAAGCGGAAAAAGGCCGCGTGATGGAGGCTATTCAGGCCGGTATCACTGACTACCTTACTAAGCCGTTCACTCAAGATGCTCTGCAGGCCAAACTCGATAAGTACGCTCAGGCCTAGAGCTCGCTTGCCAGGCTAGTGGTCGCAGTGGGTCGAGGATAAGGCGGCCCGTAACTAGCGGGCTGCCACCCAGACGCATCAAGTCATTCATGAATGTCGAATTCGTCAACCCGTTCCTGAATGCCACGACATCGGTGTTTCACACGATGCTGGGCTGCGAACTCGTTCGCGGCCAGGCGTCGCTCAAGCGCAACCGGGCTCCCGAATACGAGGTCAGCGGGCTGATCGGTTTGACGGGCAAATACCAGGGCATGGTCATTGTCAGCCTCGGCCGCGACACAGCGATTAGGGCCACTGAGATTCTGCTCTCCGAGCGGCCGCCGACTTTGAACCACGATGTGGTCGATGCCGTTGGCGAAATTGCCAATATGATCGCGGGAGCGGCGAAGGCTCAACTAGAGAAGTACAACCTCAGCGTCGGTCTACCCAGCGTGATCTGTGGCAAAAACCACTCGATTGGCTTCCCTTCGAATTCTGTGCCAATTAGCCTGCCATTTGATTCGACAATCGGCCCTGTGTGCGTGGAAGTGGGACTCTCCGACATGTCCACGGGCGCTAGCGCGATCGCGGCCGGCGCAGACCACGCTGTGTCTGCCGGTCACGCTTGCCAATAGAAAGTGCCGTAGAGTTGGCGAAATAGCGCTTCAAACGGCGTTCGTACTGCGCAACGTGTGAAACGCAGCCTATGCCGTCGTCGCCTGTCGCTGCGAGCAGATTAATTTCCATCTACGGTGCCTGCGCCGTCCGGATGCCGCTTCAATAGCTCGGACAACTGGAACGCGTAGTACTTCTGCTGCGCAGCCGGCTGCCCCGATGGGCTCGCATTGGCAACCCACAATCGAGTGCTGCGGGGTTCAAAAAGCGCATTGTGCAAGTTCGATTTCATCGCTACCGGCCGATCCATCAAGTGCCGAGCGGAGTCGACATCGAATTTGCCATAATCTCTCTGCACTCGCTTCACGAGCTCTTCATAGCGATCGCCGGCTGAGAGCAGCACAGTATCTTTGACCGGTTTCGCAAGCCGCGGGTGCGATTCGCCGGGGTCGACGGTATTCAACTTTTCGGGCGTAGCCTCGATGCCAACCGCACGATTGCTCTTGGCGTCGGCGATCACATAATAGTACTCACAAGTGCGCTTGTGGTTCTGGAACACGTCGACCGCTGCATCGAGGTCTTGAGCCGATTCCAGCACTTCGCGCACAAGCAGCGACATCGGAGTGCCTTGCCACTGACCAAGACCTTTCCCACCCATTTCACCGATCGACACGTGCTGGCTGTTCATGCCGGTCACGGAACCGATGAAGCCGGCGTAACTGACGTTCACGAAGGGAATGCCGCCGGTCGGCTCTTGCACGATCAGCACGGCGTGTTCCTGCAGGCGGAGATCGCATCCGTAGTCGAGCACGCGACCGTGATAGAGCGTTCCGTCCTTGGTGGCGGCGTTCATCAGGGCGAAGCCGCTGCAGTGGAACAACTCTGGAATGAAGTTCGCCTGCTGCACGTCCTCAACCTTTACACCGGCGCCTTCCGCCAGGCCGCTCATCTCCTCGAAGTACTTTTCCGGTACGAACGGCCGTTGCGTCTGAATGATCGTCGGCAGAATCGTCTTCGGCGTCACTTTCACCGGCCCCGCTTCCATCACCGTCTCGTTGGCTTTCGTCTCGAGCAGGAATTTCATGTTCTCGCGAACGTGATTCGCCAGCAGCTTGCCGTGTTGAACGCCCATCTCATGCGGCGTGCCCTTGAGGTGCAACACGAGATAGCCGTCGATCGACTCCAGCCAGCCAGCACCGGCGCGGCCGAGCGTTTCTGCTTGCCCGAAGCCGCCCACAAAGCAAAGGGCAGCGAATGTGAGAACGAAAAACGCCAGACGAGCCAACCGACGCGCGCAACACATCTTTCGAGACTCCCTGTGAAAAGCTGGGTTCGGATAAGACCAATAGCGAAACTGACAAGGCTCAATCGCTCGCTGCGGAGATGATTGTAACCGCCCGGCAGCCGAATCGCCTACTGCGTTTTTGACGATTTACCATAGGACCGATATATCTGACCGTCCGCCACTACGCTGGCACCGTTGCATTCTCGGGCCGACAGCCCACTACTTCGCCGCTCGCACATAAATCGGATTCGTCAAAATCCAAGGTCGATCTTCGCCCGCCAGGTTGAGCCACGCCTCAACGCGATACACGCCCGGCTGAGCGACCGGATAAGTGAGTTCCCTGCCCATTTGGTTCGCCACTTCCACGCCATCGCGGAGTACCTTGTAACGAGCTTCAAACGGCGCCTCGGCCCGCAAATTCATGTCAGACTGAAAGGGAATCTCGCTCCCCACTTGCCACCGTTTACCGTTGCACTCGGCCAAATACACAAACCCCGTCGGGTCTGCCAGCCAGTCGAACGCCACGTACGCGCGGCCGGCGGTAAGCGCCTCCCACACGGCCTGCTCGGTGACTTCATGCAGCAGCAAATGCGTGCTCACATGGTGGAAGCTTCGGCCATATGGATCGAGATCGAGTTCGAAAATGATATCGCCCGCTTTCTTTCCGGCCGTTAACAGCTTGAGCGGCAAGAGCTTCTCAGCGTCAAGCTTGGCGATAACTTCGCCGAGGGCATCTTCGAGTTGCAGCGCGCCGCCGTCGAGCACCTTGATGAAGAAGTGCTGATTGTGATGGGCATCGTTAGCCGACACGCCGGCCAGCGGCTTTTTTTGACAGAGTTCGTCGTAGCGATGTAGATAATCCGCCGGATAGTCGGACAACGCGCCAAACACCTCCTGTGGGTAGCGCTGCACCGACGTTGCGAGGCTCAGCATCATCAGAGGCGAATGCAGCGCTGCGAGGAAACGCGTCTCATTCTTCACATCAGCGTGCGTGTTGTAGATTTCTGTGCCGGTGAGATTTACTATTTCCCAATCCATGCGCTCTTCGAGATGGCAAAGGAAGATCAGTCCGCCGGTTGAGCGCACGAGATCGGCGAACTCTTGGGAAGAGTTGGTTTTCCGTGCCTGGATATCGGCCCGCGGATAGGCGAGGAATCCGCCTGTCTCGGCACCGGGAATGAACAGCACGCCATCGGTCAGGCCCCGATGTCCATCAAGAAAGTAGTTGTATTTCGACGACGGGTGCTCATTGAACATGATCACGCGCACGCCGGCCTCTTTCGCGCCCTTGATAATCTCTTCGACAGTCCCCCGGCTGTCGTGCGAAAACGCCGAATGCACGTGCAGCAGCGTGCGGGCATCATCGTAACCGCTGGAGAGCGACACCGCATGACGCTGCGGCCGCAAGGCTTCGATCGCGTCGTGCATCGCCTTCAATTTTTCCGGCCGCAAGCGGTCGACCGCGTCGGCCCAGCACGGTGAGACGCCCACCAGAAGCGCCACCAAATGCAAGAACTCGGCTATCGCCCTCAGTCGCGACGCGATCGATGGGAATCGCCACTCTCGGCCACCCACAATGAAAATGCGATTCATCGGCGAACGCCCTCGCAAGATTGCCGGAGAGACAGATTTCAAGACAAGTGTCGCCCGCCGAAACACACGACAGAACTACGCCAGCCGTGCGGCGATTTGCTCAACGACTTTTGCCGGCGCGCTCACCTCATCGTAAATCCCGCGGGCGATTTCCGCCACAACGCGGTCGAAGTGCTCCGGCACGGTGGTCACCAACACGCCGCCCATTTCTAGCACCGCGGGGCTCACCGTGAGTTGATCGCCGCCGGTGGCGAAGAAACATGCCGGTCGGTGCGCCGCTCGTGGAAACACTATGACGTGATAGCGATGTCCATCGTAGTGGCCGATCAGATTCAGCAACGGTTCGTCTGCGGCGGCATCGGGACTGCCAAGTTCGCGAATCGCGGCTGCCAGCAGGTTTTCCAGTGCGGCTGCATCGGCTGATTCGAGCACGAGCATCTGGCGGCCAAAGCTGGAATGGGCCGTGATGGATTGCCCGGGGCCATGATCCGGCAGCTGTTTCAACAGCGGAATTTCATTCGCGAGCGCCGCTTGAAAGTGGAAGTGATCTGGCGCGGAAGCACCACAGCGCGGGCCGTTGTACAGCGCGGCCAAATCGGGGCCGATCGCCTTCGTCAGCCGCAAGAACTGGCCAATACGCCCGGCGGCCAAACGCTGCGGTGTGTGCTCATTCGCTGCAATCGTGCAGTGCATGGGCAGCACCGGAAACGGGTTCGGCATCACGACCAGGTCTTCGAACGTCATGCCGCGCTCTTCTGCCGGCATGTTCTGCGGGCACAAGAAACACGGCCGGGCCGCCACAGATTGGGCATCGGTCTTGGCGGTGGTCGACTGCCGTCGGGCCGGATTGTACTGCACCAGGATCGATTCGCCGTCGAGTTCGAGCGGCTTGCGGCGCAGCGCGGTGAGCGCTGCTTCACCATCGCGCAGCATCGGCCACGTGGCTCGCTGCTGGGTAAACAGTGTGTCGATGCGTTGCCGCAACGGCACAAGCCCGCCGGGATCGCCGCTCAGAATCCGCGTCCAATCCATTGCAACGCCCTACCCTTTTCGCGCCGCGACTTCAATTGACCGCAGCCGATCCTTATAGAACGCGTAGCGGTTCTGCGTTTCGAGCGGCAACGCATGATCCGAGTTGCCTTCCCATCGCCGGCACCAGTAGAGTGAATCGTAAATTCGGCCGATCGGGAATTCCCGGCTCAGTCGCAACGCGATCGCGTAATCTTCGCCGTAACTCACGTTGGGCAGGCCGAGCGTGCGCAGCGTTGGCACATGGAATGCCCGCGGCGCGCCGAGCCCGTGGATGCGAATCGCATTGTTGTGGCCGTTCTCCGGCGTCCATTCACGATGATCGATCAGTCCCGGCGGAATCTGCTTCAGGTTGAAGTCGACAATCGTGTAGGAGCCGATCACCATGGCGTAGCCACCCGTGCGAAACTCATTGATCACACGCTGGAGCACATCGGCGCTCGAGTACAGGTCGTCGCTATCGAGCTGCACGGCATAACGGCCACACTTCTCGGAGTACACGGCCTCGTTCCAGCAACCGCCGATACCGAGGTCGTTACGCGCCGGCACCAGATGCACCAGCCGGCTTTCCCTGGTCGCGAGTTCTTTGAGCACGTCGGATGTGCCGTCCGTCGAATGATTGTCGACCACAATCACGTTGAAGGAAAAGTCTGCCTCCTGCGCGAGCGCGCTGCCGACGGCATCGGCAACCGTCTTCACTCGATTGCGTACGGGAATGACGACGCTGGCTTCTACGGCGAACTGGGCGCCGTCAGCGCGCGGCTTGCCGGTCGGTGGCGCGAGCCAGGCGCCAATCCGCTTCAAATGGTCTGTGGCGACCCGCTCCATTTCGATCTGGTAGTTGCGGTTACGCGGATCGACATAACTGAAATGAGTATCGCCCAGGCGTTCAACGGGCGGCAGAACTATGTACGTCGGCTCAGAAAGATGCACGACCGGCCCGCGCTCGCTAGCTCGCAGTCGCAGATCGTACCAGCCACCGAACTCGCCAGAAACTCCTTCGCTCTCGATCGCGCCGGCCAAACCGCTGATCGCCTGGCGGCTGAGCAGCACCGCCTGACCGAAATCGAAATCATCACGCACGCTGCCGAGCTGATGATCGATCAGCGGATGCAGCGTAACTCCGCCATCCGCCTGGCGGTCAAAATAGTCGGAATACGTGATCGCGGCTCGCGTGTCGACAGCAACCTTGTGTAACCGCCGGACGCAGCCGTTATCGATCTCCGCCCGCGATGACAGCAGCCACAGCAGATGCGACGCCCCGGTCTTTTCAAACCAACGCAGAGCTTCGACCACTGCACCGGCCGACCGAAGCGTCGATGGACTGAGACGTTCCGTTTTGGCGGCGACTTGCAAGCCATCAGGCCCGGCCACCGCCACTTGGCCAATGAGATGATTCTTCTCCAATTGATGGAGCACGGCCAATTCAGCCTCTGCACCCTGCACGGGCAACACGGCAACGATCGCTGACATGCACAATCTCCGCTCCGCACGCTGAAAATATGTATGAAGCTATCGTAGCCGTGCCTACTCGGCGCATCAACGCGTGGACGCCGTGGCGGCGATTTCGATGCGCATGCGAGTTCGACTAGACCCGAGCTGGCGTGGCAATCTCTTCGAACTGCTTCGCCGACTACTCGAATTGCGCACGGCCATACAAAAACAAGTGCGTGCGGAGCGAACCCCACACGCACTGCTCGTTTCTCGTCTCATCCTGATTCGCCCGCAGAAAAATCTGTGGCGAATACGTCTCCGCCGTTTGCGCCGGTTACACAGCCCGCGCGGGTTTGCCAACCCGTTCCGGCTCGCCGCGATTCAGCGAGCGGCCGGTAGCCAGCCCCGCAACGAACACGACGAGCGCCACGGCCCCGAGGAAGAATAACGTGTCGCCGGGCACGCGCATCCACCGCAAATTTTGCATCATCGGCGTCTGCATGAAGTCGGCGCTGCGGGCGAACCAATAACCGTGCTCGACCGAAGCCCACGTTTGCATCAAGCCGACGGGCAGCAAGCTCAGCACGCACATGGCCATCAAGCCGCCGTTGAGCGCCCAGAACGAGAACTTCAACAGGCCATCCTTCCACTCCACGCCGGGGATCAGTACGCGTAGGCAAGTGAGCATGAGGCCGATGCCGAGCATTCCGTACACGCCGAACAGCGCGGAGTGGCCATGCAGCGGCGTCGTATTGAGCCCTTGCATGTAATAGAGTGCGATCGGCGGGTTGATCATAAAGCCGAACAATCCCGCGCCAACCATATTCCAAAACGCGACAGCCACGAAGAAGTAGATCGGCCACTTGTACCGCTGCACCCACACCGAGGCCCGCGAGCGGCGGATGTCGTCCATCGCATCGAAGCCAACCAACGTCAGCGGCACGACCTCGAGTGCACTGAATACCGAACCCCAGGCCAACGCCACGGTCGGCGTGCCTGAGAAATAGAGGTGATGGCAGGTGCCGATGATGCCACCCGCAAGAAAAATGGTTGCCGACAACAGGGCCGCTTGCGACGCCACCTTCGGTCGAATGAGATTCAACCGCATGAACACGAAGGCAATGACGGTCGTGGCGAACACTTCGAAGAAGCCTTCGACCCACAAATGGACCACCCACCACCGCCAGTATTCAACCATCGACAGGTGCGTGTGCTGGCCCCACGTTAGCCCCGCCCCGTAGAACAACGCAATCGCCGCCGTGGCTACGGTGAGCAGCGCCACCAATTGCTTCTGATCGCCGCTGCGCCGCAGCGCCGGCCAGAGCACGCGGAGCATCAGGAATAGCCACAGCAACAGACCGATCATTAGGGCGATCTGCCACGCCCGACCGAGATCGACATACTCGTAACCTTGATGGCCGAAATAGAACGCCATGAGGTCGCTGAGCTTGTTGTTCACGCTCAGCCATTGACCGGCGAGCGAGCCGACGACAACGACCAAGAGTGCGCCGAACAAGATATTCACACCCAGCCGCTGGCCTTTCGGCTCCTGCTCGCTCACGAGCGGGCCAATGAAGAGGCCGGCGGCGAGCCAGGCCGTGGCGATCCAGAATAGCCCCATCTGCACGTGCCATGTGCGAGCGACTGAATACGGCAGCCATTTCGCGAGCGGGATGCCATAGAAGCCGTTGCCTTCGACGCCGTAGTGAGCCACCACAACACCAAGCAGCATTTGTACGAGGATGAGCGCGGCCACGACCCAAAAGTACTTGATCGTCGCCCGCTGCGATGGCGTCGCCGCCCAGCGCTGCAGCGGATCGGAGGTGGGCGGCGCGTTGGGCTCGTCTTCCTTGCGGGCCGATGCGTGCCACCAAGCCATGCCGGCAATCCCCGCCAGCAGCATGATGATGCTCACGCCCGTCCACACCACCGTGTCTCCAGTCGCACGATTCGCCACAAGCGGCTCGTAAGGCCAGTTGTTGGTGTAGCTCATTTGTTCGCCGGGCCGATTCGTCACGGCCGCCCAGGCCGTCCAGAAGAAGAATGCCGACAACTGCTGCAGCCGCTTCTCATCGGTGACAGCGCCCGCGGGAATGGCATACGGTACATTGCCTTGCGTAAAGACCTCGGCGTAGTGCCTGGCGTTCGCTTGGAACGCTTCCGCCCGCAGCGGCGAGATCTTGAGCGTGCGAGTTGCCGGGTCGTACGTATTTTCCCGCAATTGCTCGGTCAACCGCCCGGTGAGTTGAGCCTGCCGTTCGGCATCGAGCTTATCGAACTCGCTTTTGAAATCGTCCCGAGCCCAGCGATCGAGAATGAATATTGCTTCGCGATGGAGCCAATCCGCCGTCCAATCTGGCGCCACGTAACTGCCGTGGCCCCAGACCGAGCCAACTTCCATTCCGCCGAGCGTCTGCCAAACGTTCTGCCCCACTGCGACATCGCCTTCAGCCACGACGGTCGTCCCGTCCGTCGTTACGACTTTGTCTGGCATCGGCGGCATTTGCTGATAGATTCGTGTACCTACCCAGCTTAACACCGCGAACGATACGATCATCACCAGGGCAAACGCTACCCACAACCGCTTCATAATCCGTCTCGCTTTGCGTAAAGAACCGTTTTTGGCCACCCAAAGACTGCAATCTATCGGAGTTGATATCTACACGTCAAGGTGTAGAATTACCGCCTCCAGAGTGCAACGCTTATAACCGTATTTTCCACGTGCGTCGTCGCTAGTTGGCGCAACTCACAAAAGACTATCGCTAAAACACGCCTGAGGGAACCGAACATGACTACTCCCTACACAATCTTTGCCGACCTCGTCGACGCAGTGGAACCGCCGACCGATGGCACACTAAGTCGCACAATTTACCAAGATGAAAAACTCAAAGCGGTGCTGTTCGGTTTCGCTGCTGGGCAGGAGCTCTCAGAGCACACCGCTGCAATGCCCGCGATTATGCACTTCTTGCGCGGCGAGGCGGAAGTGGGCTTAGGCTCGGACACACAACACGCCGCCGCCGGCACATGGATTCACATGCCGGCGCAACTGCCGCACAGCATTCGTGCCAAAACTCCTGCGATCATGCTATTGCTGTTATTGAAACAAGCGGCAAACTGATACATATGCAGCGCCACAGCCGACCATGCAAGACCGGCCGCGGCACCAATAAAGTTGGGTAACCTCACAACGTCTTCAAATAGGCGGATAGCGCGGCCTTCTCGTTGTCGTTGAGTTGCAGCGTGAAGACCAGGTTGAAGAACTCAACCGTATCCTCCAGCGTCAGGCAGCGGCCGTCGTGCAAGTACGGCGGGCTATCCTTGATGCCACGCAGCGTAAACGTCTTGATTGGACCGTCACCGGGTTCGTTCAAGAACTCCTCGAGATGCAAATCATGCATCTTATCATCCAAGTAGAACGGTGCCGGATGACACGACGCGCATTGCGCTTTCCCAAAGAACAGCTCTTCGCCGGCGAGTTCTTGTTCCGTCGCTTTCGAGCGGTCGAGCCGCCCAAAACGGTTGAGTTTTGGCGCCGGCGGGAAGTCGAGCATGTTCTGCACTTGGGCCATGTGCGGAATCACGCTGCGCGGCAACTCTTGAAAGCCCTTCTTCATCGGGCGAATCGGGTCGCCATTGAAATAAGCTGTGCGCTGCTCGAACTCCGTGAAGTCTTCTACCGAACGCAAACTGCGCTTCGAACCGTGAATCTGCTGGTTGAACATACCACGCAGGCTCACCGTATCCAGTCGAAAACGACGATCCTGCGGGCGAATATCGGGGCTCAGATGGAACTGCCCCGTCGTGTGGCCATTGACATGGCAATCGAAACACGCCACCCCCTGCTGCGGGTGCGGCGACTTGCGATCGTCCGTCAGGTTAAACTCTTCTTGCGGCAGCGGCGTCAATAAGAGTCGCAACCCTTCCAATTGCACCGGCGTCAGAATCTCCTTGAACAGTTCACGAAAGTTGGCCATCGTCACCACTTGTCCGCGTGACACGTCGCCAAGCTCCGGCCGGTTCTGCAGGAATATCGCCGGCGGGAATTCGGGGAGGAATTGGTCTGGTATGTCGAAAGCGACGTCGAACCGCTGCAACCGCGGAAACATATCGATCTGCATCTGCGGAAACACCTGGCCGCCGTTCGCCTGCAGCGGATGCGGCAGCGACGGGTACGGAAACAGCCCGCGCTTCTTGATATCCGCTGGCGACATTTTCGCCAGTTCCGCGAAGGTTACACCATTTCCCAGCCGCGCTGTCGGTCCCACCGGCACCGGTTTGCCGCGTGACATCTTCACCTTAGGGTCGAATTTGGGATCCAAATTGTACCGCGACTCCAACAGCTTGCGCTGCGCCGCCATAACTTGCGGCTTCGCTGCCGATTCCTTCTTCATCACTTCTTCCAGTGTCGTGAATGGCTTGTCGGAGTTCAGCGGATCACGAGCAAAGTCAAAACCGGTGATCCGACCAGCCTTCGCCTGATCCTTGAGCGCGTCATTGATCGGTGCCGGCTTTGTGATGTCGAACATCGGCGAACGATCGTGCTCTGTCACTTGCTGCTCAGGCCGCTCGCGGCGTACATCATTCACGGCAATGGCTTCTGCGGCCGGATCGGGCACGGCCGCAGTGTTTTCCTCACCATTCGGCCGAGCCTGAACGGCCAAGGTATCACCAGCATTCGCCGCGCTGCGACCGGCACGTGTGTTTTCGCGACTTTGGGCAACCGCCTTCCGCTGACCTTGGCGTTGTGCATTTGATGGATCGCTCCGCTGCGGCCCCTGCGCGATGACCGTGAGGGAAACACCTGTGACCACGGCGACTGCCGCTAGTGCGGCCGCAAATCTATTCGACTTTCGCATATTCATGTACCTCGCCCGAACTTGTTACTAATGAATTAGAGTGAGTTGTTGGATTTCTATCGCGGCCATCGCGGCCCGTTCTTCAAATGCCTCCCGAATCGCTCTGCCTTATTGCCTCCCGAGCCCATTGCCCAGGCGGTTGCGGCCGCGGCGATCGCGAGTGCGCCTCCCATCGCCGCCGAGGCCAGCATGGGGTGAATCACGGCCCGCGTGTACACGCTCACCGGCCGCACAAATCCGGGATGGTCGCCGTACACCTCGCCCCCGTGTTGCGGCTCATACAGCGAACCTTCCCGGTCGTGTGCCGGCTCGTCGCGAAACTCCCGTGGCACCATCATCGTTTCGCTCAACCAGTCGGCCGCCCGCGGCGCCGCTTTGCCGAGCGACGACATAATCCGACTCATGCTACCGACGTAGATATCTCGCACTGGGTGTTCGGCCGCGTAAAGGATGGCCGCCGCGACTTCATCTGGTTGATACACGGGGGGCGGCACCTGCGGTTCGCGATCGGTGTAATTCTTTGCATGGTGGGGAAACGGCGTGTTGATCGAAGTCGGCTTGATGAGCGTGACCGAAACCGGCGCCTTCTCAAGATCGAGCTCCATCCGCAACGCGTCGGTAAAGCCCCGCAGCGCGTGCTTCGTCGCGGAATAGACACCCAGCATTGGGATCGCATGGTCGGAGGCGACGCTGCCCACGTTGATAATGGCTCCGCCGCGCGATCGCAGATGCTCGGTCGCAATCAGCGATCCGTTCACGGCGCCCCAATAGTTCGTATCAAATACCCGGCGGGCGTCTCCCTCGGTTACTTCGTCCAGCCGGCCATAGATACCGATGCCGGCGTCGTTGACCCAGGTATCGAATCCGCCGAACCGCTGAATCGCCACATCGGCCACGTGATTCAACTCGTCGCGACTGGCGACGTCGGCCGCCACGTACGCCGCTTGGCCGCCGCCATGGTTGATTTCGCCGGCAATTTCCGCCAACTTTTCCTGATTTCGCGCCGTGAGTACGACCTTCGCCCCCCGCTCTGCAGCAGACCGCGCCGTCGCCAACCCGATGCCACTCGACGCGCCGGTGATCACCAGCGTTTGCTCGCTCAGAGGTTTAAGAGAAACGGTCATGGGGCAGTTCCTTTTCGCGTAATTGAAGAATGCACCTACGCGCGGCAGAATATGATGCGGCCCTCGTAAGCGAAGGGCGTGCCGTTAGCTGCCCCGAAATGGCAACCAGCCGGAAAATTGCGAGAGTAGCGCGGAAGACGCAAAACAAACGCCAACAGAAGACCGCGCAGGTCAGGACCGCACTGTCGCGAGAATCGCTACGGCGCCGCAATGGCAACAACGCCGCCACATTGACGCATTTTCAGTCAATATCCGCAACCGCTTATCAAGCGACGTTGGCGCGATCGATCAACCGACGCCGCAGAAATTCACCTGCAGCCCCAGTTCCCGGGCCATCCCCGCCTTTGCGTGCAGCGTGAAGTCGGCAGCCTGGGCGTCGTTTGAATATACCACTTGAATATGGTTGCTCTTGTGCTTCGCCATGAGTGCGTCCCGCGATACGCCGTGCAACACTGCGTGCATAATCGGCCAGGGCGGCGTCGTCGCCTGCCAGCGGCGCTCGGTCTCTTCTGGCGGCAACTCCACCACGTGTCCGCGGCCACAATCCATGCACAGTGCGTCGCGCTCCACGTACACGCGCGACCAAACGATTTCGCCGGGCTTCGACACGCCGCGCAGGGTGCTGCCGCCGTTGGGAAAGTACATCGCCGGTTGTCGCCAACCTTCGGCGCCTTTCCAGCCACCAATAAAGTGCGCAGGCGGCGCGGCGCCGCTGATGAGAAACACCCAAACGTAGTCCTTCACTGTGCCCGAGCGGTCGGCGTCTCCCCAGCGAATGTCGTGCAAAGTCGTTTCCACCGGCTGCTGCCGCGCCCGCTGTACGCGGTTGGTAAGCAGGGCATCAAAACCAGCACATTCGTCGACTTCATTGAAGTGGACGACCGCCTGGCCGTCGTACAACACGCGCCGGCCATCGCGACTTTTCACCGGCGGCCGATCCGTATTATTCAGCGTGCCTTCCACCAAGTCGCTCGCGGGCAGCAAGTCTTTAAGGCCTTGCTGATACTGAATGCCGACAAGGTCGCAACCAAAGTCAGCGGCAATTCGCACCGCGGCAATGTACATCTTGCACTGCAGCAGAATCTGTTCGTCGGTGAGATCCGTTTCGTGCTTCGGGCCCGTGTGAAACTTCATGCCGCGGTCTTCCATCCATCGTCGGACCGCCGCGGCCTCTTCGTCGGGTGTCTGCATCGTCTCATAGTACAAGGCCGACTGGCTCAGCCGTTCTTTGAACACGCCCGTGCGATGCAGCAGCCGATCGGGAATGATCGCGTTGAACATGCCCATGCAGCCCTCGTCGAAAACGCCCATGACAGCCTTCTCGCGCACTAACTGCTCGGCCAACTGCTTGCCCAACTCCGCGGCCGCCGGATCGAGTTTCACGCGATCGATCGTCTTTACGTGTCCCAGATCATGCGAGCATTTTCCGCTCGTGAGCCAATCGCGCAGCTTCGCCTTGAAGAAATCATCGGTGAAGTCTTCACTCCACAGCGTCGAATACTCAACCTCCGCCTTGGTGAGCGACCCGTTCAGGTTCAACATACCGACAAGCCCGGGCCATTGCCCTGACCAGTTCGCCACGGTAAGAATCGGACCACGGTGCGTTGTCAGGCCGGCCAGCACGTGATGCGAATACTGCCACACCGCTTCGGCCACAATGAGCGGCGCCGTCGGATCGATCTTCTTGAAGACTTCAATGCCCTCGCGCTGCGAGGCGATGAAACCATGCTTGGCGCTCTCTTGGTACGGATGGGCACGTTCAATCTCATACCCAGCGGCCTTCACAGTCGCCACGAGACGCTGTTCCATATCGTGCTGCGCTGCCCAGCAGTTCTGGTTCGCACTGAGCCGCAAGTCACCACTCGCCACCAACAACACCTTGCCATTCGTTCCCATCCGTCGAACTCCCGTAGAGTGCGCACTACCTACCAATCTGCTCATTTAAGCCCGCATGCAAAAGCCGCTTCACAACGCTACAAAAATGTTTTGAATGCTGCTCACTTGGCTGTAGATTACACGTTTTCGCAGGCGACTGTCCATCGTTAGCCTGGCGACTTCGAGTGGGCGACTCATGCAATTTGCAAATGGTGACGGCGAACTCGCGAAATTCCCTCTCGCAGCGGGGGCATCGTCGACGCATTGGCGTCCGGCGCCGCGATTTCCTCGGTTCGAACTAGCCAAAAGCGCATGCCGTTTGTTATGGTTGGCGACCGTATTCGGCACATCCCAGCCCACTGCCGTTTCGCCTAGCGACGCAAAAGAGCCCATGGCTGACACAATCCAAGCTATCGAGCGACAGATCACCCACCGCCCGTGCGGGCACATTCTCACCAACACGAGCGTGTGGTCCCCCGACGGTCGGTGGCTCGTCTATGACACGCGTTCCGACCCGGCCGGTGAAAATTTCGACGGCGGCACAATCGAAATCGTAAATAGCGAGACGCACCATGTGCGCGAATTGTACCACTCGCAGAACGGCGCGCACTGCGGCGTCGCGACCTTCAGCCCGCGAGATAACCGCGTCGTCTTCATTCTCGGCCCCGAACATCCGACCGCCGACTGGCAATACAACGCCTGGCACCGCCACGGTGTCGTCGTGGACATTGACAGGCCGAGCATCGCCGTGCCGCTCGACGCCCGTGACCTGACTCCACCATTTACGCCAGGCGCCCTTCGCGGCGGCACGCATGTGCACGTGTTCGATGGCGGCGGGGAATGGGTGAGCTTCACGTACGAGGATCATGTACTCGCAGCGCTCGATGCAGCGCGGTCGCCTGTGCCGCACGATTCGAACCAACGAAATGTCGGCATTAGCCTGCCGCAGTCCGTGAGGGTGCCGCGAAATCACCCTCGCAATCACGACGGCTCGATGTTCTCCACGCTCGTCACACGCACCGTGAATGCCCCGCGGCCCGGCTCAGATGAAATCTCGAAAGCTTTTGAAGACGCCTGGGTTGGCACAAACGGGTACGTCCGACCGGACGGCTCGCGCCAACGACGGGCAATCGCTTTCCAGGGCCACGTCGTTACCCATCAGGGCGTGACAATCTCGGAAGTCTTCGTCGTCGACATTCCTGACGATCCGACACACGCAGGCGACGCCCCGCTCGCCGGCACGCCCACGACCCGCCCCGCACCACCGCGCGGAACGCAACAGCGCCGAGTCACATTCACGGCTGACCGCAAATTCCCCGGCCTGCAAGGCCCGCGGCACTGGCTCCGCAGTTCGCCCGACGGTTCTCGCATTGCCTTCCTGATGCGCGACGACACTGGCGTCGTGCAACTCTGGACGATCTCGCCGGGCGGCGGCGAACCTCACCAACTGACACACAACAAGTTCAACATTCAATCTGCCTTTACGTGGAGCGCTGACGGCAAATTCATCGCCCACATCGCCGACAACAGCGTGTTCGTTACGGATAGCAGCTCGGGCCATAGCCATCGCCTGACACCGCGCGTCGACCAATCCACGGCACCGCGCCCCGAGGCCTGCGTATTCTCGCCCAGCGGCAAACACATCGCTTATGTCCGCCCGGTTACTTCCGACAACCACGCGTTTAACCAAATCTTCATCGCCACACTTCAGTAACGCTTCGTCAATTCGTAACCGACTTCCCGAGAGTTCCGCCACTAACCCAACTCCTGCTGACGCTCACCCTGAACCCTGAACCCCGAACCCGAACCCTCACCCCTCCGCAACGCCGTGTCGCACATCGCTTCTCCACCCGCTCTCCCCCGCACCGCTTGGCTCATCGTCATCCTGCTGATGCCGGTCGCGCTGTTGAACTATCTCGACCGCCAAATGCTGGCATCGATGAAGACATCCGTGATGGCCGATATCACGACCATTCACACGGAGCAGAACTGGGGCTTCATGCTCGGCCAGTTCAAATGGGTTTATGCCGTGTGCAGTTTGCTCGGCGGGTACGTGGCCGACCGGTTCAGTCGGCGCTACGTCATCTGCATGAGTTTGTTCGTCTGGTCAGCGGTCACGTACCTCACAGGCCATGCATACACGTTCCACGAACTACTGTGGACGCGTTCGCTCATGGGTATCAGCGAAGCGTTCTACATGCCGGCGGCACTCGCGCTAATCACCGACTACCACGTTGGCCACACCCGCTCGCGCGCCGTCGGCCTGCACCACACAGCCATGTATTGCGGCGTCATCCTCGGCGGCTTTGGGGGGTACGTGGCCGATTCGCCCGATTTCGGCTGGCGGTCCGCCTTCACCATTTGCGGGGTTTTCGGAATTCTTTATTCGCTGCCGCTGACCTATTTCCTCCGCGACGCCGCGCGACCGGCCAATCTCAACGCCATTCCAGAAGAACGCCGCAAGACTTCGATTTTCGAAGCGTTCCCCGAGCTATTGACCAACCCGTCGTTTATCTTGCTGGTGCTGTACTTCACGCTGCCAGCGTTTGCCGGCTGGGTCGTCCGCGATTGGATGCCCGCGATTCTCAAAGATCGATTCCTAATCAAACAAGGCCCGGCCGGCGTCTATGCCACCTGCTCGTGGCAAATCGCCGCGATGTTCGGCGCCGCGATCGGCGGCTCTCTCGCCGATCGCTGGATGAATTTCACCATGCGCGGTCGCACACTGGCTAGCGCCCTTGGCATGAGCTTCATGGTGCCTGCGATGTGGGGTATGGGCTATGCCGCAACGCTTCCTTGGGCGGTTGCATTCCTTGCCCTGTTCGGCCTCGGCTGGGGGTTCTTTGACTGCAACAATATGCCGATCCTCTCACAGATTGTCCGTCCGCATCTTCGCGCCACAGGTTATGGCATCATGAATTTTGTGAGTATCGGCTGCGGCGGACTTGCCGATTGGGGCTTCGGCCGCCTCAAAGACCACGGCGTTCCGCTGAGCCAGATTTTTGGCTGGTTTGCCACCGCTGCGATCGTCTCGATCGTGCTTGTTCTACTGATTCGTCCGCGGCGGGAGCTGACAGACTTCGGCGCGGGCCACTCATAGAGCGCGGAGCGCCAGCAATATTCCTGCCCTCGCGGCCCCCCGCCGTACCTCGACACAATGTCACGCGCCGACCAGGGCGGCCTCGCACGGCGGGCGCGCGTGATATTGGCAAAAACGATCGACGGCGACCGCTGCGCGTTCATTGCCCATAGCGGATGGTAGTTGAACGATCCAAGTCCCCGCCACGTTGGCATTTTCAATTTACGTCGCACTACCAAGCGGGAATATCTCACCTCTTCAGTAAATAAGACGGTAGTCACGTATTTTCAACAATTCTTCCGCTGGTTACTGCGATTGTGCCGGTTGCGATGCCGTGTCGGCGCGCGCTTTGCAAATTAGCTAGGACATTCCGCGAGGTCTATTAGTCGCACTCTAAATGTGGAGGAAGTAAGGATGTCATTAGGCAAATTAACAATTCGATTGGCGGCGATCGCAATTATCGGCGCATGGTCGATCAGCGACGCCGCGTTCGCGCAACGCGGCGGTGACGGTGGTCGTGGGAGCGGCGGCGGAGGGGGTGGCCGATCCGCATCGGGTGGCGGTGGAGGCGGCGGCCGTTCGTTCTCCGGCGGCGGCGGTGGCGGTGGCGGCAGCAATCGCTCGTTCTCGAGCGGTGGAAACAGCAGCCGGTCGAGCGGTAGTAGCAACCGCTCATCGAGCAACGCAACATCACGTTCCGGCGACAGCAGCCGCGTCGCTCGTTCGCTCGACGGCAGTAGCCGTGATAGCGGTTCCCGCGACAGTGGCTCTCGCGACGGCGCGACCCGTCAACAATCGTTCTTCCGGGGTCCGACCGACAGTGACCGCGACAACCGCGGTGACCGAGATAACGACCGCGGCGACCGAGGTGACCGTGCCGATCGTGGCGATCGCGACAACAACCGCAACAGCGGCGATTGGCGTAACCAAGTATTTGGCGACAACAATCGAGATCGCGACAATGATCGGAGAGACCGCAATAATTTGCGCGGCGACAACGAGCGTGGCCGCGACCGCGACCGCAACGACTGGCTCGGGCTTAATAACCGTGTTCGCAACGATTGGAATCGTTGGGATCGCAATAATTTGCCGTTCCGATATGGTTGGTGGGGTGGTTATTGGGGCAATAACTGGCCAGTATTCGCGCCTTATGGCTATTCCCGCTGGGCAAACCGTCCATATTATTGGTGGGGTTGGACACCCGCTGGCCGCTTGACTAGTTGGTTAGTTTTCGGCTGGGACCGGCCGCGATATTGGGACTACGGGTACGGTAATAACATCTGGTATGACGATGGTTATGTCTATTACGACGGCGACCGTTATCTGCCCGTGAATGATTACTATCAACAAGTTTACGATCTCGCCCACAACGTCCCCAAGATCAGCAAAGAACAAGCTGAAAATATGGACTGGGCGCCGCTTGGCGTGTTCGCCGCCTCACGCAGCGCTCAAGATACCGAAGCCGGGCAGCGCACGTTGCAACTTGCCGTGAATAAAGAAGGCGTCATCTCCGGCACGTACTTCAATGCTCAGAGCAAGCAAGTGCATCCGCTCATGGGTATGGTCGATGAACGATCGAAACGCGCCGCTTTCGTCTTCGCCGATGGCCACCAGCCGAAAACGGTATTCGAAACCTCGATCTTCAATCTCACGAAGGACGAAAGCACGATGATGGTGCACAACGGCCCGAATGAGCAAGATACCGAGATTTGGCACCTCTTGCGTTTGCAACAGCCGGAAGGTTCCCAGCAGGCGTCGGCTGAACCAGCGTCGACAAGCCTACCCTAGGCGCCAAACGTTGGTTCGCAAGAACCTGTCGCCCGTCTAAGGTCGACAATAACAGTAATTCGACGATACGGCCCCTGAAGCTTTCAGGGGCCGTATTATTTTTGGGATAGCGACCCGATCTTCACCAATCCAACAATGCTGGTATTGTATTTCCGATACGTCTCATATCGCCCACGCATCCATACTAAAACGGTGCTGCCATTGACGCCTCGCGGCACGACTGGCCGAATGTTGTCGACGGACGAATTCTGAGTGATTGGCGACCATTTCCAACTCGCGCCAACGTCGCTCGAATTGCCCTCAAATATCTCGTAGTGCGGCAATTGCGACTGATCGCGCGGATCAATCTTCGTCGCGACAAAAACCCGGCCCCGGTCCGCGGGATCGAGCGCCGCCAGGCCGGTGTAGTCATTCTCCGAGTCGTACAGGTGTCCGCCGGCCTTCGCCAGTTCGTGAATCTGCCAGCGGCCGTCCGTAAAGCATCCATAGAAAAATCGATGGTCATCGTCGTTATCATCGACACGCGCTGTGAACACGACATACGGCTGGCCTCTCGAATCGAGTTCAATATCCGTCGCCCAGCCGCGTGTCATCCGCAGCTGATTCGCTGGCGACACTTCATCGCCCTTCAGCAGTGGCGTGAAGTCGCTTGCTTGGTACGGGCTCTTCTCGCTCGTGCTCAAATCGCCGAGCCGCGTGCCATCCGTCCGATAGACGCCGTACTTGCCTTCGCCTTCAAATCGCACATACCCGTGATACAAACCGTTTGACTTGAGATTTCGCGGGTGATGATCCGTCGTCAAAAAATGAACGCGGTCAACGCCATTGCCGACATACCGCACATAAGGCCGATCACGATTTCCGTTGTTTCCCTCGGGGCCCGTGAACAAGCGCCCGCCATACCTGAAGCCGGCCGGATCGCCTACACGCCACAGCACGTAATTCGGATCGAATCCCCGGCCGTGGTCGCGATGAAAATCAAAAACCGTGTCGGGTCGCGCAAGATAACACAAGTTTGAATATGTGGTTCCCGCCGCCGCCTGATACACTTTCTCAGGTTCCCAAGCGCCGATGTCGCCCGGCTTCGTCGACAGACGATATCTCAATCGATTGTCCGACGAATGCTTCGAATAGCTTGCCAGGTATCGCCCGTCGGGCAGCGCCAAGAGAGCCGCGGAGTCGTGATCATCGGCTTCCAGTTGCTTGTTGAGCGTGAACTTCTGCAACGCGTGCTTCGCCAAATCGTATGATACAACGTCCACATCGCCGTCACGCTCACGTCCGCCCACGCCCTCACCATTCGCCACTGAACTCAATACGATCTTGTCGTACCCGGCGTCCGCAATTACGCGTTCGCTTTCGAACCAGGACCAGCCTCCGTTGTCGTTGAACGTAATCAGTTTGCCGGCAACGCGATCAGCCGCAATAGCTGTTTGGTCCGAATCTGCGGCGCAAGCAGCCGCGCCGCAGAGAACGGCGGCCAAGAAGACAGCGCTGGCCCAAGTCTCGCCCACCAAGAGTACCGAGACGAACGTGCGTCGCATTCCCACAATGAAGCCTCCCATCGCATCGACCAGCCGGTGCGAGTTTAGCTTTCGGAAACGACTCGCACGAAATCGAATGAAGATAGTATACCGTACAACCGGGCGTCCTCGTCCATCACGAGCACGCGGTGCACACGGTGCCGCAACATGCGGCGCGCGACTTCTTTGAGCGTCGTCGACTGCGTGACCCAGATCAGGTCGCGCGTCATGACGTCGCCGACCAGCACGTCGCCAAATTCCTCGAGCCCGAACGCAGCGAGTGGCACGTGTTCCCACTGCTGCGTTTCCGGGTCGAAGAAACCAGCCGTCGCAGTCGAGGTCGACGCGTCCGCCCTTTCGTCCTCATAACTGAGAATGTCACTAGACGTAATCAGCCCGATGCAACGGCTCCTGCCATCCATGACCGGTAACCCGGTCACGTGGTTTTCGGTCATCAGCGAGAGTGCTTCGCGAAGCGTGTCATCGGGAGACACCGTAATGATGTCTCGCTGCATGTAGTCGCTCGCGAGCGCGTTCGCGCTGACTTGATTCATGTCAATAATCCGGTTTCGATGCTTAAAGTTGGATTCCCAACTTTCGTTGAATCCTCCGTGTGCGGCTGTTTGACGATCAGCACCGGACATTCCGCTTTGCGCATCACGCCCTCGGCAATGCTGCCCATCACCAACCTCGATAAACCCGTGCGTCCGTGCGAGGCCATCACGATCAAATCGATCTTATGATCGTTTGCAAACCCGACAATCTCGGCGTCCGGCAACCCCATAAGCGAATGGTGCTCATAGGCCACCGACGGATCCGGCGGCACAATCCTCTTGAGTCGCCGCTCGGCCCGACGCCGCTCCTCTTCCCATTTCGACGCGTACAAATAACTGGCCTCGCCCATGGCGGTGCTCAGGTCGCGCGTGTCGTGAACGTGAACAAGGTGCAGCGTCGCCCGCGATTCCGACGCCAACCGCGACGCATACTCCAGCGCCGCATCGTTGTACTCCGAAAAATCTGTGGGAAACAAAATCGACTTAATGTTCATTGGTTTCCGCTGCTTCGATGGTCGGTTCCGCTTCCATACGCCGAGCCATCAAGTAAAACGCTCCTGGTGCCGCCAACAAGCTGGCCGCGGGCATCGGCAGGACGCCGAACGTGGCGGTATGCACGATGAAGAACACCACGGTACCCGCAATAGCGAGCACGCCGCCGAGTTTCTCCTTCCGCCAACCGACAAAGTAGCCGGCGAACACGATCGCCAGCGCTCCCGCTTGAAGATAAGCGTCTGGCGCCGGCGAGCCTGTTCGCTTCATCTCGTTGGCAACCAGCAAGACCCAAAACGCCATCACGATCACGCCGCCCAGTCGGCCACAGTTCCGAAACAGCCAGGCGTACGAAACGTGGTGATCTTGGTGAGGGTGAGCCGAAACGTACATAACCGCGCTCCTTTCTAAATTCGTGGGGGACGCTCGAGGAGCGAACCGCTGGCACGGTAACGCAAGTGCCGTACCGCGTGCCCTGCGGCTGCGGCACATCACATGGCAGCCTACGCTTCCACTATAATTCCAGCGGTTTTCGCGTAGCTATCAACAATCTACCGAGAGCGGAATTCGCAGCGACAGATGTGCGGCCTGTGCGGATCAGCACACATTGGACTCGACGACTGAGTCCAAACGGACACGTGCTGTGCGGCCCGTACGCGCTGCGACACTTGGCCAGTTGCCCAAGTTAAGCGCACCGGATGGCGGTTAGCGGTCAGCGCGTCGCGAATGATGGACATCGTCCGCCACCTCCCATTACATTTCGCAGAGTCGATGGTTCCACGTGGGATCGTGGCCGTCAACAAACCGCAAATAAAATCGATTGCAGCGCGGGCCGGCTCAGACAGAGCTATCAGCAGTTCCGCAACATAACACGGCCGAGTTATCCGCCTCATCAAAAGCGGAATACCGCGCCCATCGGGCATTCCTCGGGTAACTCCTCCCATCCGGCCGCATATACATTGCCGCGATGCAGAATCGTCTGCTCGATCGCACCTTCGACCAAGTCCTGCGGCGGACTGCGGTCGCTCGTGAACTCCACCCAATTCGTCTCGGGGTGGAACCGGCCAAACTCAGCCTGCTGCGGATTCACAATGAGCGTGTCCACCTGCCCTTGAAACGCTGCCGGCACGATCTTCTCCAAATCGTACGAAGCCCGATCCGTGCGAGCCAGGTCGACCAGCGCGTCGAGGGCCTTCGACTTCAAGCGTGCGTACGACCTCCGGGCAAGCGGCAGCACGCGCTCGTAAATCGCATCATCGCTGGCACAGTCCAAGTTTCCACTCAATGACTGGTCGTCGATGTGCAGATGCGACGCCACGCTGCGGAAGATCGATATCTCATAATCGACGCCCGCTAAGAATAGCGGCCAGGGGTTGTCTTGCAGCAATTCTTCCACGGCTCCAGCAACCATACGGAAATATTCAGTAATCTCTTCCTTGGGCGACTCTCGGTGCCCGATCTGTCCGTGGAACAGCTCCGCCAGTCTCCCGTAATCGACATGCGTGCTCCACTGCACCTGTTCACTGCGAACAGCCATTTCGAAACTGAAGGCTTCTTCCAAATCGGCCGGCACCTCGCGGAGGACGATCGGCTCGCACCCCTGCCACGTACCGCGCAAGAACCGTGTCCTGCGGCGACTCAATACGAGGACGAAAAATGGTGGATGCAGATCCACCGCCGGCAATAGTCGCTTGATATGAAACCGCCGATCAATCACCAGCGATTCCTCGAGAGGAGTGTGCACGCGATAGATTTCCAGCACCTTATCGGAACGAAAAATCGCGAGGCCCTGCCGGCGCCCAGACCACAACGCGTGGTCCTGCAGAATGTCTGACAACGGATCGACGAGCTTCCGCAACTGTGCGGTTCGAACGCCGCGGTCAAGAAGGCGCCGCTCAGCATTCGACAGCAAGCTCCTCAATCGCGCCGCGTCGTGGCGTCCCGCTTTGCCGATCGATTGCGTCGGCATCGTGATCGATATGCACTGCGAGTTGCGTACAGAAGCTAGTTCGTAGAGGTCGGCTAACGTCGCGTGTTCCATGGATCGTGCTCCCAACGTCATTGCCCTGGCGGCAATCCATCGTCGTGTGGCCCGCCAAATTCAGCAGTCCTATGCAAACGTGCCTGGCACCCGTCGGCGTTGGCCAACGAATTGCTAAGATCGTTCGACTTGTGACTCGGCCCAAGGATGAATCACGGCCATCGTCCAGCCAAAAGCCAAATGCGTTGCTGCCGCGACCCACCATGGAATTAGATCGATAATCCACCGCCCATTTAAAACCAGCGGCTGCAGCCAACTCAGCACGCCGTAAAAATTCACGAACCACACAACCAGTGCCAGAGAAGAAAACACGACCAGTCGACCGCGCACACCAGCCCGCGGAAAGAAAAACTCTGCCACCGATTCGAAGATGGCCCCGTACGCGGCGCCTGTCGCCAGGTACAGAATACAGCCGCCCGCCAACAGCCAGCCGCTATTGAGTCCCAGCGCGCGTTCTCCGAGTGGAAACGTGAGATACACCTGGATAATCCGGAGCGGATGTTGCTCCACGCCACTCAAGGCCGGCCACGCCACGCTTCCGATGATATTGAGCACCAGGCTCACACAACCCGCGACTGCGCCTAAAACTGCGCCAGTGACCAATGATCGCCGCCAAGAGAAGCTCTCCGCGGGCCACGCCTGCATCGGCAGCGACCAATCGTCCGGCAACGATTGTTCAATGCCAGGCGTCGAATCTGAGGCAGAATCTGCCATTTCCGTATTATCCGTCCCTGCGGATTTCATTGCGAAGAGCCGCGACGGCTGCGTTTGCCGCGCAAAGTGGCGCATGGGAGCGCGCCATTCCGATGCGCCGCACATCGGCAAACGCATCCGCTGTAATCAAATGCCAGAGATCTTTGCTTGGTGGCGTGAATTCACGATCAGGAAAAGGCAAAATTGATGCCACTTTCACGCGGGGCGGCGTGGCGCTCGTCTCTGCGGCACGAGCGCATTATTTGGCATCGTGGTTGCACTCATATTCGTGATGCGTTTCCGCCACCTTAGCTGAACCCGCAAAAAATCAGTCGCCCCACAAGCACGTTGATTTCTCGCCAGTGCAGCTGCGGTCGACCGCGATGCAAGTTTTGATTCCACATCGACTTTCAGATTCTGCCTTAGGAGGCCGCCATGCGAAGCGTTTCCGGTATCGGTCGCAGTCGCGCAATGGCCGATGTCGCTGAACGACAGATGCGACACTGGGCCCTCGACTTACAAACCAAAGACCGGCTCCAAGATGAACCGGTCCGCGAAGAAGTGCCGCAGTTAATCCACCCTTACGTCGCCATTGCCAGAGAAGCCGGCACCGACGCCACCGGCATCGCGGCCGCCATCGCGGCAAAATGTGGCTGGAAAGTCATGGATCGCGAGTTGCTCGACTACCTTGCCGAGCAGGAAAACCTGTCGCGCGTGGCTCTGGAGTTTGTCGACGAGCGCACCGTCTCCTGGTTCCACGAGATGTTCGGCAAGTGGCTCGAGGATAAGCTGGTGTCGCAAGCCGAATACGTCAGCCGCCTTGGCAAATTGGTGCTGCTTGCCGCCCAACATGAAAGCCTCGTCTTCGTCGGCCGTGGCGTGCAGTTCATGCTGCCGCGAGAGCGTGGATTGGCCGTTCGGCTGATTGCGCCCCTCAAGTATCGCATTCGGTCGCTCATGCAGCAGAATGAGTGCGATGAGCGCGAAGCCAAGCGCCTGGCCGCGGAACTCGACAGCAATCGTGCCCAATTCGTGCACCGCTATTTCCATCACGACAATGCTGACCCGCACGTGTACGACCTGGTGATCAACCTGGAGCGCGTACCTCGCGATGAAGCAGTCGAAATGATCGCCAACGCTGCGAAGAAGCACGCCGATCGATTGTCGACAGCGGCTTCCGGTCGAGCATCGGCTGAGCGGCAATTCCACCGCCTCGATATGCCGCACTTCGCGAAATGAGAACGAGAACGACCGGCGATCGCGCGCGTGCCTTCATCAGCGGCAAGGCGCTAGTTCCCGGCCGCGAACGCGCGTCTAGAAATCTGTCAACTGGCGCACGGGCATCGCCATTCGCAGCGCGTTGAGCACTGCCACCACGTCGATGAATTCCTGCATCACCGCCCCCGCCACAGGCGGCAGATATCCGAGCGCCGCCGCCAGCATTCCCAGCGCACTCAAAGCCATGCCGCCCACGGCGCTCTGCAGCGCGATCCGCCGCATCCGTTGGCCAATGTGCAGAAACTCGTCGAACTTCTGCAAGCTGCTTTCCATAATGACGGCATCTGCCGCTTCCGACGATACATCGCTGTTCTGCCCAAACGCGATGCCGACCGTCGCCGCCGTCAGCGCCGGTGCATCGTTGATGCCGTCGCCGAGAAAGACCGTCTTGCCGCGAGCCGTTTCGCGCCGCACGATTTCGAGCTTCTGCTCTGGTGTCTGCGACGCATACACCTCTCGAATGCCGACACGTTCCGCGAGATACTGCACCTCGCTCTGCCGGTCGCCCGAGACCAACATCAACCGCGCAAAATTGTGCTTCGGCTGCAAGTGGGCGATGAACGGCGCGCCCTCGCCACGCGGCTCATCGCGGAATCGCAGCACGCTCGCTACACGTTGATCCACGACGACCACACACTCCAGGCCGCTGGACGACGGCGGCAGAGCCTCATCATCCTCGGCCACATATTCCGAAAGTCCCTTGCGACCTGTGATCACAACTTCGTGTCCACCGACCGCGCCCCGCAAACCGTGTCCCGGCTCCTCACTAATCGAGTCGGCCTCGAGCAAATACAGTTCCCGCTCCTCAGCCGCGGCAAGAATTGCGCTCGCCAGTGGATGCTTCGAATATCGCTCCAAACTTGCCGCCAGCGTGAGCACTTGCTCGGCCTCGAATTCGCCGCGGCAGTTAATTTCCACCAGTTGGGGCTGCCCATACGTGAGCGTGCCAGTCTTGTCAAAGATGGCGGTCCGGCAATCGCTGATCTGCTCGAGCGCAGCCGGATTCTTGATAATAATGCCCCGCCGCGCCGCCAGTGAAATGCCGCCAATGATCGCCACGGGGATCGCAATCAGCAGCGGGCACGGCGTCGCCACGACGACGACCGCCAAAAACCGGATCGGATCCCGCTCAACTACCCACGCCACGAGCGCAATGATGATCGCCACCGGCGTGTAGAACGCCCCCAGCTGATCGCCCAACCGCCGCAGCCTCGGCCGGTGCTGCTCCGAAGCTCGCATGACTTCCACAATCTTCGCATACCGCGAATCAAGCGGCAGCTTATCAGCCCGCACCGTAAGCGCACCATCGCCGTTCACCGCGCCGGAAAGCACGGTCGACCCTGGCGTCTTCGACAGTACATACGGTTCGCCGGTGAGATACGACTCATCCATCGCGCTGTGCCCGCTGATCACCGTCCCGTCGACCGGGCACACTTCGTGGGGAAAAACCACGAGTTCGTCAGCAAGCCGAATCGCATCGAGGGAGATGTCGACGACTTTCGCCCCTTCGCGCCGATGGGCCAATGAAGGCATCCGTTTCGCCAACGCTTCGAGCGCTCGCGACGCGCTGCGCACGGCAAAACTCTCCAACGCCTCGCCTCCGGAGAGCATGAGCACCACTAGCGCGCCTGCCAGGTACTCTTCCAAAATAACCGAAGTGACAATCGACACGCCGGCCAGCAAATCCGACCCAAACTCACCGTGAATGAGCTTGAGAAACAGCTCCCACGTGAGTGGCACGCCGCCAATCACCAACACGCACCACAGCGGCCAATTGACAAACTCGGACGCATTCACGCTCTCCGATCTAAAACGCAGCGCTAAGTGCACAACAATGCCTAGCGTGCTGAGAACCGCAATCGCGCCATAGCGATGGCGAAAAAAGAACTCGATTGCGGTATTCGACCTCGCGGTAGTGAGACTCACGAAACCTGTCGCTCGGCATCCGAATCGGTAATGTTGTACTTTTCGAGCAGCCGGTACAGCGTGCGTCGGCCGATTCCCAGCGCCCGCGCAGTCCGCGCCTTGTTGCTCCCATGGCGACGGTACGTTTCAAGTACATGGTCACGCGTCAGCGTATCCAGATCGACATCGCTCGAGATGACCGCCGGCCGCGTGTGAGCACTGTTTACAATCTCGGGCGGCAGATTCTCGACGCGAATGTGATCGTCGTCAGCCAGAATTTTCGCCCGATCAAGCGCATTCTGCAATTGCCGCACATTGCCGGGCCAGCTGTACCTCTCCAGAACGGGCAGAACCTCCTCGTCCAAATCGAAATCCGGTCCCGTTAGATGTTCGACCAGCAGCCGCAAATCGCCGGCCCGCTGTCGCAGCGGCGGCAAGTGAATCGTCAACACGTTGATGCGATAGAACAGGTCTTCGCGGAATCGCTTGTCCTTCACTTCCTGCAGCAAGTCGCGATTCGTCGCTGCAATCAGCCGCACGTGCACGCGACGCTCTTTCACCGAACCAACACGTCGCAAGGAGCCATCTTCCAGCACCCGCAGCAGCTTCGCCTGTAGGCCCAACGCCAGCTCACCGATTTCATCGATGAACATCGTGCCGCCATCGGCCACCTCAAACAACCCGGGCTTCATCCCCGAAGCGCCCGTGAAGGCTCCCTTCTCGTAGCCGAATAGCTCGCTCTCGAGCAACGTTTCCGGCAGCGCCGCGCAGTTGATCGTGACCAGTGGCTTATCCGCCAATAGACTCGACTCGTGCAGCGCCCGGGCCACCAGCTCCTTGCCCGTGCCGCTCTCGCCCTGAATGAGAATCGGCTTGTTCGTCGGCCCCACCCGCGCGATCAGCCGAAACATCTCCTGCATCTGCGGCGACTCGCCTACGATCTGCGTCGGCTTGTGCTGCTGCTTCAGCACCGCCTTAAGCTGCTGATTCTCTTTCCGCAGTTGCCCCGTCTCGTGCGCTTTTCGCACCAACCGATCGAGTTCTTTCAAACTGATCGGCTTGGTAAGGAACTCACGGGCCCCCAGCTTCATTGCCTCGACCGCCGACTCGATTGTCGCTTCACCCGAGAGTACCACGACTTCACACTCGGCATGCCGATGCTGCAACTCTTTAAGCACATCGATGCCCGTCATCCCGGGCATCATGAGATCGAGCACGACGACATCAAACGCCTGCCGCTCGAGCAGTGCCAGCGCTTCCTCGCCACTGGAACATTGTTCAACGCCATAGCCTTGATGCACGAAGTAGCTGGCCATGTCGGCCCGCAATTCGGCGTCGTCGTCAACCAAGAGAAGTTGAAGAGCCGGCTTCGCAACGGCAGTTGTCATTGCGGATTCTTCTGCGAACTGTCGCCGCCAGGGAATTTCGAACACACCTGAGCGATGGCGTCCACCAAATCGTCCCGCTTCACCGGTTTCGTCAAATACGTGTGGCCGACCTCATCGCAACCGTTCAACATTATAGGTTTACTATAGGCAGAAACCAATATGAACGGAGTTGGCTGTTTTTGGCATATCTCCTGAATCGCCATGTCGCCATCGAGTTCCGGCATCCGCACATCGGCAATGATCAAATCAGGCTTCTGCTCGCTGCACATATCGACGAGCTCGCGCCCGTTCGCGGCAATCGCCACCACGTTATGCCCCAAGCGCGGCAACATCACGCGAAAGTAGTCGCGCACATCCGGCTCGTCATCGGCCACGGCAATACGCAGTATCTGGCTCATGTGCCCGATCTCGGTAACGTAATCACGAATTCCGCACCTGCGGAAGAAGAGTCTTGGCCGACAACAATTTGCCCGCCATGAGAGTCGACGATACGTCTAGCAATTGCCATGCCAAGCCCCGTGCCCTTGGTCTTCGTCGTGAAGAACGGCTCAAAAACGCTTAAACGTGCTGCCGGTGTCAGCCCCGGGCCATTATCCCGCACGCTGATCTGTAACGCCGCGCGCCCCTGCAAGTGTGCGTCAGAGCACTGGAACTGTATCACAACCGGATCAGCACAAGCGGCCAGCGAATTCTCCAGCAAATTCCGAAAAGCCTGCACAACCCGGAATCGATCGATGTCGATCACTAGATTCACGCCTGCCGTGTGCTCCTCCAACTTCACGTCCCGATCGCGGCGCGCCGTCTCGACCAATGCCCAAGCTTCGTGCCACACGGCGTCGATTCGGCACGGAGCTTTCTCGAGCTGAATCGGCGCCGCGTAGTTGCGCACTTCATCAAACAAACGCAGCAAATTGTCCTGCGCGACTTGCGACCGCCGTACAAGCCGCAACGCTTCTTCGTTTGTCTCGACTTCAAGTTCCAGCATTTCCGTGCAAGATTGAATCCGCTGCAGCGCATTGCGACTCTCGTGCGCAATGCCCGTGATCATCTGCCCGATGCCCGCCAACCGCTCCGACCGCAGCAGCCGCTCCTGCGCCTCTCGCTGCTCGGTGAAATCCTGCCCCACAGCAAGCACCGCTGCTTCGCCGTCGAAATTATCCAGCCGCTGGGCATTCCACACAAACCACCGCTCCCGGCCATCCCGGTGAATCAGCGGCAATTCCTGAGCTCGCATGGGCTTGCCAACCAGCGTGGCCGCAATGGCTTTCGAAACGCTCCCCCGCGCCGCTTCCGGCACAAACAACTCCACGAACGCCTTGCCTTGCACCTCGGCCGCCGTATATCCCGTTAGCGATTCGCTGTAAGGGCTGAAATAGGCGATCGTTTCGTCATGTCGCAGGATCATTACCATGGCGGCTGCCGCTTCGACGAGCTTACGAAATTTGACTTCGCTTTTCTCCTGCTCGATCAGCCGCTGACGCCGCAAATGCTCTGCCTCATAAGCGTCGTTGATAATCGAAAGGTCGAGGTCGAGCATCTTGTTGAACGACTGGGCCAACGCCTTGAAATCGTCGTTCGTGCCGCTGACCTCGCGGGCGAGAAGGGTCATGATGCCGTTACGCAGCCGGGCCATGGCCGCGCTGGCGAAGGCGGGGTTGAGACCAATCTCGGCATGCCGCAGGCCGATTTTCCAGCGGCGCTCCACATAGTCCGAATCGCTGCGCCCTTGCATCGAGTCGCAGAGCCAGTTGCGTAGACTATGCGATAACCGCTGAATCTGCGCCTGCCCACCCGTAAGTACCCGGGCGGCCTCGGGATGCCGCAGCGCCTCGCCGTAGAAATCTTCGATCAGCGAGTCCAGCCCCGCCTCGATAATCTCCGCCACGCCCTTGATGCGCGCAGCATCATCCGGCGTCCAACCAACATAGACTTGCAGATCGCGAAATCGCTGCAAAAGTTCCAGATTCATCGGCTCGTCCTTCGACCGAAGTCCGCTCGGGCACGTCGCAAAATACGTCGTGCCATTCTAGCGACTTAGGTGAAAGCGGCGAGCCGTTTCTGGCCGCGATTTTTCCCGCGTTTTTCAGTTGTTCGTGTGGCCGTTGACCGCGTGTGCCTCCTGCAGCAGCCGGTTCTCTTCGCACTCGTGCTGCATCAGCCGCCGGCTGAACTCGTGGCATCGCGAACTCAATTCGCGCCACCATTGCATCGATGGGCTGCCCGCCTCGGCAAACCGGCACAGCGCATCGGCCTCGTGCAGCAATTCGCGATGCTCCACGCACAACCGATCGGCCCGCGAAACGTTGTGCGGCGTCTTCGCGGCAATCACTTGAAAGAACCCCTCTTCTTCTTCGTGCGAGAAGTGAATCACAAGGGCATTCAAAAACTCCCGCAGCAAGGTTTCGACCTCGCTCGGGTTCGGATCGTGTTCCGCCAACACACAATGGATCCCATGCACCTTTTCACGCAGGGCCTCGTGCTCATGGACGATGTTGCCGGCAATTTCCGACTCGGGCCGCGAGATTTTGGCGGCGTTCATTTCAAATCTCCGTGACGCTAAGCATCCGTTTAAGGCTCTTCAAAGTTACCAACCGATACAAACTTAGCCGCGCTCCCTCGCGGCGTACTATTACTCTGGCAAATCGAGTGCCAACGCAATCTGCCGCCATTCCCTACCAATGGAGTGGGAAATAGTAGCGGAATCCCCGTGAGTTATCGATCCAGCTAATACAAGCGCAATAGCGCTCCGTGGAAAAGCACGTGCCGAAAACGCACATGGTGCGCAGAACTGCACACTACACCCCATCGACGACCTTTTCGCACACAGCCCCCTGACCGGCTTTTAAGACCGCCCACGTGGTTACCACGGGACTCTCTCGTGGCGGCCCGCATTTTGCACCCGACGTGCAAGGGGCGGCTGACTTGGAAAAGGCCGCGATCCTCACCGCGCAAAGACTTGTCGAAGCGCTCATGGAGTGAGACGGATGGAAACCGTTCGGCGGACGATACGCCCAGACCCGCGCCACACAGTTGCCGACGACCTCATTGAGCGCGCCAGGGCGCGGCTGCAGGCGCATATCCACTTAGCCAACCGTTCGCGCGCTCTGGAATTGACTGTGCACGACGACGTGCTCGTCGTTCGCGGCAACCTCCCTTCGTTCTACTTGAAGCAGGTCCTCCAACACGCCCTCAAAGAGCTGAAAGGCGTGACCCGCGTCGACAACCAAGTCATGGTTGTCCCCTGCAATCGAGCCAACGTCCTCGACAATGGCCTGAGCTAAGATTTTCTCGCGCTTTGGTTGCGGCGCACTTCTAAATGGAGAAATCCTTCCGGTCCCCTCCCTCGACGGGGAGGGTTAGGGAGGGGTGAATCCCCGCCGCAGCCGCGCAAAAAAGTAGCCGGCCTCTCACAAAGCCGGCTACCAATTCTTCCTTGGCAACTCAGTTCACAGCACCTGCGTCACACCGCTTGCGCCGCTTCCTTCGGCTGTGCCTTGCCATTGTGGCTCAGCTTCGCCTGATACAGCACCTCGCCGCCCGAGGACTTCGTCTTCTGGAAGTTCCGGCTCGTGAGAATGTTCTGCATTCGCGCGTTGTCATCGGTTGTCTCGGAGTAGATACGATCGATGCCCCAAGAGCTGCAGATCTCCAGCGAGAAATCCGTTAGTGCGTTGCCAATTCCACGGCCCTGCCAGGCGTCAGCGATCAGCACCGCGTACTCCGCATTGCTGTGGTCCGCGTTCGCCGCCAACCGCGACACCCCCACAATCCGCCGCTCGCCGCCCTCTTCGATCTCGGCCACAATCGCCAGCGTGCGATCGTAGTCGACGAAGCAGAACCGCGTCGCCATTTCGTGCGTCGTTTCCTTGAACAGGTAACGGAACCGCATCCATAGCGAACGCTGCGAGCAACTGGCCATGTAGGTGTGCCACGCTGGTTCGTCTTCCGGGCGAATCGGTCGCAGCATCACTTTCGTGCCATCCTCCAGCTCAACAGCCTTCGTGTATTCGGCCGGGTATGGCCGAATCGCCAAGTGCGTGTAGGGCCGTGGCACTGCCGCATCGGCCTTCTCCAAAATTACGCGGGCGTCGAGCGCCGTCGCACCTTTTGCCGTCACCAACAGCGGATTTACATCGAGCTCAGCGATGTCCGGATTCTCGGCAATCAAATACGAGAATCGCATCAGCACTTCAATCAGCTGATCGATGTTCACCTTGCTGCGGCCGCGGAACCCGTAAAGCAGCGGTTTAATTCGCAATGAATCGACCATCCGCCTTGCCAGCCGATCGTTCAGCGGCGGCAACTCCAGCGCAAGGTCCTTCAGCACTTCGGCCGTAACGCCGCCAGCGCCCACCATCATCACCGCGCCGAACACCGGGTCCTTCTTGGCCCCCACGATCAACTCGATGCCTTCCGCCGACGTGAGCATCGGCTGAATCGTTACGCCGAGAACGTTCGCGTCCGGCCGCATCTTCTTCGCCCGGGCGACCATCTCCTCAAACGTTTTTTGCACTTCTTCGTCGCTGGAAATGCCGAGCGCCACGCCGTGTACTTCCGTCTTATGCGAAATTTGCGGCGAGTCGATCTTCATCACGACCGGGTAGCCAATTTCCTTGGCCAACTTGATCGCGACTTCCGCATTCGGCGCCGGCCGCGGAATCGATGTCGGAATCCCAAACGACATCAGCAATTCCTTGGCTTCCGTTTCCGTGAGCACCGTGCGACCTTCTCCCTTCGCCTTCTTGATCGCCGCCCGAGCTTCCGCCTCATCGGTCACGCCGTTCGTCGGAATATCGCGGGGCGTTTCGTACAGCGTCTCGCGACTGCGCTGATGCGACACCAAGTACATGAACGCCCGCACCGCACGGTCCGGCGAATCGTACGTCGCAATCTTCGCTTGCCGCAAAATCTGCCGCCCAGGTTCGACCGACTGACCGCCCATCCACGCTGCCAGCGTCGGACAATGCGTACGCGAAGCAATGTCGGCCACATGAATCGCCGTGCCGACGGGGTCGGTCATCGCTTGCGGAGTCAGCGTCACGAGCACGCCGTCGACGTTCGGATCTTGCGCCACGATTTCCAGAGCCTTCGAGAATCGATCCGGCCGCGCGTCGCCGAGCACATCGACCGGGTTCTGATGCGACCATGCTGACGGCAGCACTTTGTTAAGCTTCTCGATCGTCTCGGCTGCGAGAGTGGCCAATTCGCCGTCCCGCTCGAGCAGTTCATCGGCCGCCATCACGCCCGGGCCGCCGGCGTTCGTGATAATTGCGAGCCGCGGGCCATTCGGCGTCTTATGACGCGCCAAGAGTTCCGCACAGTCGAACATGTCTTCCGCCCGATCGATGCGCACCATTCCAGCGCGCTTGAACGCCGCTTCATACACGGCATCGACGCCGGCCATCGCCCCCGTGTGCGAGGCCGCCGCCTGTGCCGAAGCCGCGAACCGGCCGGCCTTGTACACGACGATCGGCTTCGTGCGCGTAAACGCCCGCGCCGCCGACATAAACCGCCGCGCTTCCCGCACCGATTCCAAATACAGCACCAGCGAATCGGTCATCGGGTCTTCCGCAAAGTAATCGATTAAGTCGCCGACCGTCACGTTCATCGCGTTACCGATCGACACGAAGTAGGAAAACCCAATGCCTTCAGACAGCGACCAGTCGAGAATTGACGTGCACAATGCCCCGCTTTGCGATATGAAGGCCACGCGCCCCGGCTTTGCCATGCCGGCGGCGAAACTCGCGTTGAGCTTGCTGCCCGGCACCATTACGCCGAGGCAGTTCGGGCCGATAATCCGCATATCGGGATACTCAGCCGCCGCAGCCCGAAGGTCGGCCTCGAGCGTTTTACCCGCGGCGCCGACTTCGCTGAAACCGGCGGACAAAATAATCATGCCCAGCACGCCCGCTTCCCCGCATTCCCGCACAAGCGCCGGAATTGTTGGCGCCGGCGTGGCGATTACGACCAGGTCGGGCGGATCTTGCAGCGCGCTCACTGAGGGGTACGCCTTCAACCCCAGCAGCGTCTCGTATTTCGGATTGATCGGATAAATCAGCTTTCCGGTACCGGTCTCAATCAAGTTCGCTAACACGGTGCGTCCGACAGAACCGGCCTTCTCCGTCGCACCAACCACGGCCACGCTGTGCGGTTCAAAGATCTTCGACAAATTTAATGTGGGCATTACTACCTCGAACGTGCGATTGTGCCATTTGGCGCGCGCCATATCGCACGGTATGACGCTCTAGCTCGATGCCGCCTTCAACCTACCTCGATCGGTCTCATCGAACTCTACGCTGTAATTCAGGTCGTAAAAAGTCTACGCCATTCCACGCCAACATTGAAGGGGACAATCCGGCGCATTCGGCGCACGATTAGCAAGCATGCTCCGAGCAATTCTCAGCGACGCAGTGTTTCTCATCTCGCAGCGCATTCGCAACGAAACCCATCGCTTATCGGGGAGACTAAACATGAATGCCGAAACTGAATCAGTCGCAGGTTTGTTTGAACAGGCTTTCGATAACATGCGAAAAGCTGCGGAAGCCAACATCGAGATGCAACAGGAGCTCTTTCGTAAATGGAATAACTCTTGGCCCGGCTTTCCGCAACCGCAAAGTGCGTGGCTCGAACGTGGTCAAAGGTTTCAGAAGGACTGGGCAAAAACAGTCAAGGACTTGTTCTCGCGGCACCGTGAAGTTCTCGATGAACAATACGGCCTCGCGCTCGAATCGCTCGATGAAGCGATCAAGGTCGCTCAATCGTCTGATCCGCAAGAGTGTGCGAAACGCTGCGAAAAGCTGTGCCGTAAGAGTCTCGATGTGCTCCGCGAATCGGCAGAGTTGCAGGCTAAGGAACTCCAGGATGCGTTCACGAAATGGTCCGAACTTGCAGGGAAGGTTGCCAATTGAGCACTTGAAAAGCAGTTTCAAAACCGCAGACTGGCGCCCCGGCTAATACATTAGCCGCGACGCGCTAGCGTTCGGTCATATACGGTCTTGGCAACGGCTGGATAAAACTCGATCGCGGGACCGACGGACTGAGAGCCGTCACCTAGCATCACACCTTTCGTGGAGGATGAACGATGAACACGGAAGCGTTGATCATAGCCGGCGTGCGAACGCCAATCGGGACAATGGGTGGCGCGCTCTCGACCGTCCCGGCCACTGAACTCGGGGCGACTTCCATCAAGGCCGTTCTCGAAAAGGCCAAAATTCCCGGCGACGATGTCGACGAAGTCATCATGGGCAACGTCGTCGGTGCGGGTCTCGGCCAAAACCCCGCCCGGCAAGCCGCCCTCAAAGCCGGCCTGCCCGTCTCCGTCGGCGCAACCACGATCAACAAAGTCTGCGGCTCCGGTCTCAAAGCCGTAATGTTCGCCAGCGACGCCATTCGACTTGGACACTCGCACATCGTCGTCGCCGGCGGCATGGAAAACATGAGCCTCGCACCGTACTTGCTGCCGCAAGCGCGGGTCGGCTATCGCATGGGCAACGGCGTGCTCGTCGACTCGATGATCCATGACGGCCTGTGGGACGTGTACGGCAACAAGCATATGGGAACCTACGGCGACCAGTGTGCCTCGAAGTGCGGCTTCACCAAACAAGCACAAGACGACTTCGCCGTGCGCAGCTTCACCCGCGCTCGCAAAGCGATTGCCGAAGGCGTGTTCGATGATGAAATCGTGCCGGTGACCATCACCGCCAAGAAGGGCTCCACGACGGTCACGGAGGACGAGGGCCCGGCACGATTTAACGAAGACAAGTTGCGTGGCTTGCGCCCCGCATTCGGTAGCGACGGTTCTGTCACCGCCGGCAACGCGTCGAGCATCAACGACGGCGCCGCGGCCGTGGCCATCGTTTCCGATGGGCGGTGCGCAAGCCTGCGCCTCAAACCCCTCGCCCGCATCATTGCCGGCACCACCTTCAGCCAGGAACCCGAGTGGTTCACACTCGCCCCGATCGGCGCGATCAAACGTCTCCTCGACAAAATCAACTGGCCGGTCGACAGCGTCGACTTGTTCGAAATCAACGAGGCTTTCGCCGCCGTCACCATGGCGGCCGAAAAAGAGCTTCACATCCCAGCCGAAAAAGTCAACATCTACGGCGGCGCCGTGGCCTTGGGTCACCCCATCGGCGCCAGCGGAGCACGCATCCTGGTGACGCTACTGACTGGCCTCGCCCGCACCGGCGGCCAACGCGGCGTGGCCTGCCTGTGCATTGGCGGCGGTGAAGCCGTGGCGCTCGCCGTAGAGACGTTTGCAAAGAACTAATGGATCCGGTCGTAGCTGAATTCGCAAGAATTCAGTCCCGCTGGCAACCAACTAAATTCTTGCGAATTCAGCTACTTAGCAGAGGGTGCAGACTACACAACACATATCCCACAACTCATCAACACGGCGGAGGTGTTCCTATGCCGGCAACCAATGGCGATGAATCGTTAACGCTCGATCCCGTCCTGCAGCCCTTCTACGATTTCTGGCTCGGCTACTGGCGGCAAGCCGACGACAAAACACGCGAATTAATCGTTGGTTTCGACAACGGCTCAAAATTCAAAGGCTGGCAACGACAGTGGCTCGACGCCCTCAGCAACAGCATGGACGCATTCATGCGCACGCCCACATTCCTCGAAGCCATGAAACGCAACACCGATGCCGTCGTCAAACTCAAACAACAAATCGACGACTGGACCAAAGAAGCCGCCCGCAACGCGAATATCCCCACCACGGGCGACATCAGCGGTCTGTTCGAACGCCTGCATAGCGTTGAAGAAGTCATTCTCGAAAAGCTCGAACAGATCGAAGAACGACTTCAAGCCCTCGAAGTACATGCTCACGCAAGTCAACTTTCACCTTGATTTCACGCATCACGAAATACCGCACACAAACACGGGTGGCACGCCCTGACAGGGCGTGGTGAATTGCATCGTTCAGCACGCGCGCCCTTGCAGGGGCGAAACACCCCAAAAGACATACAGACTAGCCCGGAGACATGTAACACACAGGAGGCGTTCCGATGGCCACCGTCGCTCAACCTGAGGCGGAACCCCGCATCAGTCTTCCCGAGTTTCGTTTGGACGGCAAAACCGCACTCGTAACAGGTGGTTCCCGCGGCATCGGCAAAGCGATTGCGCTCACACTCGCCGCCCGCGGCGCCGATGTCGGCCTCACTTGCCTCACCGGCTGCAAGTTCGCCGAAGACGTCCGCGGCCAAATCCGCGATATGGGAAAACGCTCCGAGTACTTCGCCCACGATGTCGGCGACGCCTCCGAAATCGCCAAGATGGCCCAGGAAGTTCACGACCTGCTCGGCGGTGTCGACATCCTCATCAACAACGCCGGCATCGCTCGCGACCGCTCCTTCAAAAAGATGACGCAGGAAATGTGGGACACCGTCATCGCCGTCGACCTCACCGGCGTGTTCGCCGTGACCAAGCAATTCATCGACGGCATGGCCGAACGCGGCTGGGGCCGTGTCATCAACATCAGCAGCATCGTGGGCGAAATCGGCAACTTCGGCCAGGCCAATTACTCCGCCGCGAAAGCCGGTGTCATCGGCTTCACGAAAACACTGGCTCGCGAATATGCCCGCAAGGGCGTCACCTGCAACGCGATCGCCCCCGGTTTTATTCGCACCCGCATGATGCAGGAGATGCCCGAGAAGGCCCTTGAGGCAGTCGTCAACATCACCCCCGTCGGCCGCCTCGGCGAACCAGCCGAAGTCGCCGCCGCGGTCGCATTCCTCGCCTCACCCGCAGCCAGCTACATCACCGGCCATGTACTCGATGTCAACGGCGGCATGGCCATGGGAGGTTAGCAAGAAGCTCGGAGCGTGGAGCTTGGAGCAAGACGTTTGCAACGAAATGTTTGGCTCGGACTCCCCGCTCCTCGCTCCAAGCTCCCCGCTATCACACGAAAGGTCGATACCATGACAAACGCGGTTCTTGAATCGATCATTGAATTTCAAAAGGCCGTTCAAACCGAGTCGCTGCGCACCTGGCGACGTTGGATGAACCTGCCGAAAGTTCCGCATATCGCGCGCGAGGTGAAAATCGCCACCACGCCGCACGATGTCGTCTATGAAGAGGACTCGCTTAAGCTGTTGCGTTACAGAAACGAGCACACGATCGACTTCAACGAGCCGGTTCTCATCTGCTTCGCACTTGTCAATCGCCCGTATATTCTCGACCTGCAGCCGCCCCGCAGCGTCGTGCGGCAACTGCTCAAACGCGGCTTCGATGTGTATCTCGTCGACTGGGGCGTCCCCACCGCCGCCGATCGCACGCTCCGCCTTGAAGATTACGTTTGCGGGTTCATCAAGAACGTCGCCAGGTTCGTGTGCGAACATTCCGATTCGCCCAAGCTCAATCTGCTCGGCTACTGCATGGGCGGCACAATGTCGGCCATGTACACGTCGCTCTACCCAGAGCAAATCCGCAACCTCATCCTGATGGCCGCCCCTATCGACTTCAGCGGCGACGAAGGACTGCTCAACCTCTGGACGCGCGAAGAATACTTCGACGTCGACGGCCTCGTCGACGCCTTCGGCAACTGCCCCGGCGCCTTCCTGCAATCCGGCTTCCAAATCATGAAACCGCTGCAGAACTATGTGGAAAAATACACCGGCTTCCTCGACAAGCTCGACGACGACGCCTACCTCGAGAACTTCTTCGCCATGGAACGCTGGGTCAACGACAACATCCCCATCGCCGGCGAAACGTTCCGCCAATTCGTCAAGCACCTCTATCAACAGAATGAGCTCGTGCGCGGCGAGTTCCGGCTCGGCGACAAGCCAATCAAGCTCCAGAACATCACCTGCCCTCTGCTCACTCTCACGGCTGACCAGGACCACCTGGTGCCGGCGAATTCCACTCTCGCCATTAAACACTACGTCTCCTCGAAGTTCGTCGAGCACATGTCGATCAACGCCGGCCACATCGGCCTCGCCGTCAGTTCGAAAGCCCACAGCACTCTCTGGCCCGATGCCGCCATGTGGATCGCCGACCATTCGACCAACCGCACCAAATAAATCTCGCTTGCCAGCGAATTCCGAGTGGGAACAAAAGGTGCCTGCAGATGAAAGTCGAAACCTGGACCCCGTTCGTCATCGTGCTCATTGGCTTCGTCGGGATGCTCCTCGGCGCGACCGACCCGTTGGAGGGGTCACTCGTAGTCCTTCCAAGTTGCGCCGTGGTGGCACTCGGCGCATACCTCGGTCACAGCCGCGCCGGGCGGCTGAACTGTTTGGCGCTCGCGTTCGTGGCGGTCGGTGTCACGTTCCTGTTTATTCTGAGCGCAATGGGCGGCCTCGGCGGCAATACAGGGCGCTCGATGTGGTGGGCGCTCGTCCTCCTGCCCTACCCGATCGGGTGGCTATTGGGTGTTGCGGGAGCGGTCCTCGCTTTAGTCGAGTTCTGGAAACGCCGGCAAATTGCCGGCTGGTTCTAGGATGAGACCTTTCGCGCACTGTTCGGCCGTCGAACTCACGGCGCGTCGAAATCATATCGTAGGCAACGCTCATCGTGCGTTAGCACGCCGCGGATCGGGTGCCCCACACTCCTTCCAGCAGAACTTCAATTGCGTATGTTGTTAACAACATCAGCTTCCAACCGATCGATGAACGTGTCATCTGCCGGATTCTGGAGTCGCGCGGCTGCTTTCTGGCTTGATACGGTGGTCGCGTATGCCTTGGCGGCTTTCGCCGCCGATTTGGCAATACACTTCAACACCTATTTGCCGTTTGAAGCGACGCTGCTGTCGATTCTTATCGTAGAATCGGTCGTGTTGACGGCGCTATCCGGCGGCTCGCTCGGCAAGCTGCTCACTGGTCTGCGCGTCGTCCGAGCGAACAGCGAGCCCGTCACATGGTTATGTGCTGTTGTTCGTGAAACGGTCGGCAAGTCTCTTTCGTCGATTCCGCTCGCCTTGGGCTTTCTTTGGATTGGCTGGACTCGCCAGCGACGCGGCTGGCACGATTATCTGGCCCGTACGCACGTCATCCATCTCGCCCCTGCGCCGACGTTCTCGCAGTTAGCCCGCGTGTTTGCCGTGGGATCACTCGCGCTCGCGGTTTGCATCGGCACCGTGGATTTGATGTCCGCAGTTGCTCTCTATCGGCAAATGGCGCCGCGGCCCGATGTACTCCCCTTCGAGCAGCGCGACATTAGCACCCTGATTGACATCGCGAACGTCGCGAGCAATCGTGCCCCCTACACAGATTGGTTGAAACACCATGGCCAATCACCTGTTGAATACGTCGTCGGTAAAGCGCAAGCCCATCAGCTGATCATCGTCGGTGAAATTCACGAGCAACGAGAACTGCTGCAATTTCTTAACGAATTGATTCCGCGCCTGTACCATGACGCCGGCGTCACTCGGATCGCAATGGAGTGCTGTGCCGCCGCACGCAACGACGATTTGAATCGGCTCGTGACTGCGAAAACGTTTGACCGCGACTTGATGCTCAACATTGCTCGACACGGCGCCGGGGGACAAGCCTGGGGATTCAAAGAGTACTGGGACGTCTTGGAAAATGTGTGGCGGCTCAATAACTCGCTCACGCCTGACCAGCCGCCGATGTTGGTGGTTGGTTTGTTTCCCGAAATCGATCAGCCGTCGGTCGAGTTGTTCGCCTCCCCAAATATTAACTGGTGGGAGCGGCTGCGAATCGTGCGCGTCATTCGTACGATGCCGGCCGTCGTCGCGTCGGATGCGTTTTACGCTCGTCAAATTGAAGAACAAATCATCCAGCCGGGACATCGCGGCCTTGTTTGGGTCGGTTATTCCCACGCCTGCCTCGAGGTACCCAATCCTCTGGCAAATGGGCATGCCGATTTCCCACGCATGGGCTTTATGTTGCACCAGAAATATGGCGATCGCGTCTTTCAAGTGCGCATGCACGCTCCGATGATCGCCGTCAGCATGGTCGATCCAATGCTGGCCGCATCACGCCCATTGTTGCCCGCGTTTTTCGATGCGATTCTGGACGACCGCGGTGGAGAACCAGTAGGGTTCGATGTCGCTGGTTCTCCGTTCGCGGCTCTGCGCGACGACGGCGTCTGGGAAGACCACATGGCGCCTCGCCTATCGCTCGAGGACCGGGCGCGCGGATATGTCGTAGTCGCACGGTCCGACCATCTCCGCAAATGCCAGTGGATTGCCGACTATGTTTCGCCAACGATGTTCGCGGAGCTGAAACCGTACTATCAGGCGATCGCTCGCCGCGAGGGACAAGCCGTCAGCACGGCTGCAGAGTTCAACCATCTCTTCACATCTCCATCCGCTTCAAAATCTAAGTGACGCACTCATACGTGCCGCCCGCGGTGCGCCGATTCCCCCACCACTCGCGCCAAGACGTGGAATACCACACCGCGAGCGGTTTGCTAGCAGTGCGAAGCATGGGTGACAAACTACGAGCGCCATAAATGCGGCATGCAGCTCGGCAGCACGAAGTGACTTCCCAAGCGCATGATGGCGCCAGTACCTGCCGGCACGGCAGCCTGCGGCGATTAAGTAACTCGCGCCGGTTAGAGCGCGTGCGTGCGACGCCAGCGAGCATTGGTAGTGTGCGGATTCGGAGCGCGCGCTCCGCTCGGCACACATTTTCTCCGTGCAAAGTGTGTGCATTTTGTCCACCGCTCTCAAAATCTTCCTTACGTGCTGCACGAATCGCAACTTTGCGCCGAGCGCGCACAAAAGGCATTCGAGTTGCATTAGCAATGAATCGCCCACCGTCTACCGCTCCCTGGTAGGCGTTATGACGCCTATCCGAGTTCAATGTTCGCACACCAGCATGGCGCGGCAGACGCTGGGCCTTTTTCATTAGAAGTAGGGAGCACGGAGCACTGAGCTGCGAGTAAAGAAGATTTACTCCCCGCTCCAGGCGCCTCGCTCCCAGGCTCCAAAGGAGTAGTTGCGTGGCTGACCGAGCATTCATCACGGTTGATGGCAACGAGGCGGCGGCCTCGATCGCCCATTTGACCAGCGAGGTAATTGCGATCTATCCGATTACCCCCGCGTCGCCGATGGGCGAACTGGCGGATTATTGGACCAGTCGGAGACATACGAACATCTTCGGGGCCGTCCCCGAAGTGATCGAAATGCAGAGCGAGGCAGGTGCCGCGGGTACGGCCCACGGAGCGCTGCAAGCGGGTGCGTTGACCACGACGTTCACCGCCTCGCAGGGCTTACTGCTAATGATCCCCGATATGTTCAAAATCGCCGGTGAACTGACGCCCGCGGTGTTCCATATCGCGGCCCGCTCGGTCGCCACGCATGCTCTCTCCATCTTCGGCGATCATAGCGACGTTATGGCCTGCCGCAGCACCGGGTGGGCCATGCTCTGCTCCAGCAGCGTCGAAGAAGCTCAGGATATGGCGCTTATCGCCCACGCCGCCACACTCAAGGCGCGAGTGCCCATCCTGCACTTCTTCGATGGCTTCCGCACGTCGCACGAAGTCAACAAAATCCAACAGCTCTCGCACGACGATGTCCGCTCCCTGATCGACGAGAAGCTCGTCCAAGAACACCGCCGCCGCGGCCTCAGCCCCGATCATCCGGAACTTCGCGGCACGGCCCAAAATCCCGACGTGTTCTTCCAAGCCCGCGAAGGTTGCAATAAGTACTACGACGCCGTCCCGGGCATCATCCAGGAAACGATGGATCAGTTCGCCCAAAAGGTCGGCCGCAAATATCGTTTGTTCGAATACGTCGGCGCTCCCGATGCCAAGCGCGTGATCGTCATCATGGGCTCGGGCGTTGGGGCTGTCGAAGAAGCAGTGGAAAAGCTGGTTGCAGATGGCGAGAGTGTCGGGGCCTTGAAGGTGCGATTGTATCGCCCGTTCGATACGACAGCGTTCTTGGCGGCGCTGCCCAAAACAGTCGAACGCATCGCGGTGCTCGATCGCACGAAAGAACCGGGAGCGATTGGCGAGCCGCTCTACATGGATGTCGTGACGGCTCTGTCCGAGGCTGAAGTCGCTTCCGCGCCGTCCCAGAACGGGAACGGCAAAGCCGGCGGGTCCCTCCCAGGGATTGGATTCGGACCCAAAGTTTACGGCGGCCGCTACGGCTTGTCGTCCAAAGAGTTCACGCCGGCCATGGTCGCCAGCGTGTTCGAACACTTGAACGAAGCTAAACCAAAACGCCACTTCACGGTCGGCATCTACGACGACGTAACCAACCTCAGCCTCAAGTGGGACGCGAACTTCACGACCGAAGGATCCGACGTCACGCGGGCCGTGTTCTATGGGCTAGGCAGCGATGGCACCGTCGGCGCGAACAAGAACTCCGTGAAAATCATCGGCGAAAACACCCCGCTCTACGCACAGGGGTACTTCGTCTACGACTCCAAAAAATCCGGCGCGACCACCGTGTCGCACCTCCGCTTCAGCCCGCGGCCAATCCGCTCCACCTACCTGATCAACCAGGCGAACTTCGTCGCCTGTCATCAGTTCCACATGCTGGAAACAACGGATGTGCTCTCGATCGCGGCCGACGGCGCCACGTTTCTCCTCAACAGCCCGTACGGGGCCGATACCGTGTGGAATGAACTGCCCGCCGAAGTGCAACGGCAGATCATCATGAAAAAGCTGAAGTTCTTCGTAGTGGATGGCCATGGAGTGGCCAAGGAAGCTGGCATGGGCGGACGCATCAACACGCCCATGCAGACTTGCTTCTTCGCCTTAGCAGGGATGCTGCCTCGCGAAGAGGCGATCGAGCACATCAAGCAAGCCATTCGCAAAACGTACGGCAAGCGCGGCGAATCGATCGTCGAGCAAAACTTTAAGGCCATCGACCTGGCCCTGGGTGCTCTACAAGAAGTGAAAGTCCCGACCGACGCCGCTAGCATCAAACGGATGCGCCCGGCCATCACCAACACCGATTCCGATTTCGTGAATCGCGTCACGTCGGCGATCATCGCCGGCCGCGGCGACTTGCTGCCCGTGAGCGCCTTGCCAATCGACGGCACGTTCCCAACCGCGACCGCAAAGTACGAAAAACGCAGCATCGCCGCCGAGATTCCCATCTGGGATCCGTCGATCTGCATCGACTGCGGCCTCTGCGCCCTCGTCTGCCCCCATGCGGCCATTCGCATGAAGGTGTACCCCGAAGGCAACCTCGGCAGCTGCCCGGAAGGCTTCCAATCGAAGACCTGGAAAGATAAGGAATATCCCAACTACGGTCTCTCGATCCAGGTCGCTCCCGATGACTGCACCGGTTGCGGTGTGTGCGTCGATGTTTGCCCGGCCAAGAGCAAGGAATCGGTGCGGCATAAAGCCATCAACATGGAGCCGAAGGAAATTCATCTTGAGAAGGAGCGCAAGAACTTCGACTTCTTCCTCGATCTGCCCGAATTTGATCGCACCAAAGCCAAGATCGATATCGTGAAGGGCTGCCAGATTCTCGAACCCCTGTTCGAATTCTCCGGCGCCTGCTCCGGTTGCGGCGAAACGCCGTACATCAAGCTCGTCAGCCAGTTGTTCGGCGATCGAGCGATCATCGCCAACGCCACCGGCTGCTCCAGCATCTACGGCGGCAACTTGCCGACGACGCCCTACACGAAGAACAAGGACGGCCGCGGTCCTGCGTGGTGCAACTCGCTGTTCGAAGACAATGCCGAATTCGGCCTCGGCCTGCGGCTTGCCGTCGATCAGCAACGCGATTACGCGGTCGTGCTGCTCAAAGAATTCGCCCCGCAACTCGGCGAAATCTTCGTGAGCGAACTCATCGACTCGCACGAGACCGATGAACTCAGCATCCGGCTGCAACGCGAACGCGTGGCAAAATTGAAGCACCGCCTCGCCGACATCAAAGACCACAAGGCGAAGGAACTGCTGAGCGTCGCCGACGCCCTTGTCCGCCGCAGCGTCTGGATCTTCGGCGGCGATGGTTGGGCCTACGACATTGGCTTCGGTGGCCTCGACCACGTGCTCACCACGAACCGCGATGTCAACATCCTCGTGCTCGATACCGGCGTGTACTCGAACACCGGCGGACAGGCTTCCAAGGCAACCCCGCGAGCCGCGGCTGCCAAGTTTGCCGCGAATGGCAAGCCCGTACGCAAGAAAGATCTCGGCATGCTGGCTGTGTCCTACGGAAATGTGTACGTGGCGCAAATCGCCCTCGGCGCAAATCCGAACCAAACACTCAAGGCCATCACCGATGCCGAATCGTATCGCGGGCCTTCGCTCATCCTGGCTTACAGCCAGTGCATCGCGCAAGGCATCAACATGACCACCGGCATGTCGCACCAAAAGACCGTGGTGCAAACAGGCCTCTGGCCACTGTACCGCTACGACCCTCGCTTGGCCCAACCGGGCGAGCATCCGTTCCGCCTCGACAGCCGCAAACCGACTCTCCGGTTTGCCGACCTCGCCGAGCAGGAAGGACGCTTCGCGATGGTCAAACGGCAGGATCCCGAAACGTTTGAAAATCTGTCGCAGTTGGCACAAAAGGATATCGACGACCAGTGGCATTACTACGAGCAAATGGCTGGTGTCGAGCGTGAGATCACATTCAACGGGGAGGAGGTGGCGCCATGCGTGCCGACCTGACGACCAAGTATCTGGGACTGAAGCTGAAAAACCCGATCGTCGCTTCGTCCGGCCCGACGACCGGCAACCTCGATGTGCTGCGACGCCTCGAGCAACAAGGCGTGGCCGCCGCGGTGCTGCCCTCCCTGTTCGAAGAGCAGATTTGCCGCGACGAACAGCGTGTCAACGCGCTGATGGAATACCAGGTGTATGAAACGGCCGAGGCCTTGTCGTACTTCCCGAAAATGAAGGATTACAACGTCGGCCCACACGAGTACCTGGAGCTGCTCGAAAACGCCGCGAACACATTGTCGATCCCAGTCATCGGCAGCCTCAACGGCTCGTCACCCGGCGGCTGGGTGCGGTACGCGAAGTTGATCGAAGATGCCGGCGCCAGCGCCATCGAGCTCAACATCTACTTCGTCGCCACCGATCCGTCGATGACCGGCGAGGCCGTCGAGCAACGCTACGTCGATTTCGTGGCCACCGTGCGGGCGGCCGTCAAAATTCCCATCGCCGTAAAGCTCGGCTGGCAGTTCAGCAACATCACGAACTTCATCCCGAAGCTCGTGCAAGCCGGCGCGAACGGCGTCATCTTGTTCAATCGTTATCTCGAACCAGATATCGACTTGGAAACGCTGCGCCTTACCCCACAACTCGTGCTCAGCAATCGCCACGAGCTGCGAGCGCCGTTGCGCTGGATCGCCATCCTCCGCGACCAAGTGTCCATCTCGCTCGGCGCCACCAGCGGCATCCATTACCCCGAGGATGTCATTAAGCTGCTCCTGGTTGGAGCCGATGCTTGCATGCTCACCTCGACGTTGCTGCGGCACGGGCCAGAATACGTTGGAGAGATGGTCCGGGCCATTCAGGACTGGCTCGATGCCCACGAGTATCAATCGGTTGAACAACTCAAAGGCAGCATGAGCTACGGAAACACCCCGGACGCCGGAAACCTCGAACGCGCGAATTACATGAAGGCAATTGTGTCGTACACAGCGGCACATTAGCGCTCTGTCACATCTTGATCGTCGGAGTAGCCGCCGGGCACGAGCCCGCGGTTATGCAGGACAAAAGCCGGAGGCAAGCGCCGGCCGGCCAATTGTCCACTTCCGAACGCTTGGCTGTGACTCGGCACGGCAGTGATCTGATAATTTGGAGGCGGTCATGAGCAAAAACCTGATCAGTAGCACCTTGCAGGAACTTGAATTCCTCAAGGATTTGCCTCCAGAATATGTCGAGAAGATCGCGAACATGTCCAAGATTCGCGACTTCGACGAATTTGACGTCGTCTTTCGCGACGGGCAACTCGCCGAGCATCTCTACTTTGTAGTATCCGGCAACGTCCACGTGGAAAGTCCGGTCGGCAGCGGACGCTACCGGCATATACTCACACTGAGCCGCGGCGAACTTGTCGGTTGGTCGTCCCTGCTCGGGGAGTGTTACACCACGCGCGGCCGCACGCCCGAGTCGGCACGCCTCGTCGAGATCGACGTCGACCAACTTTGGAAAGCCTGCCATCGCGACGTCCAATTCGGTTTCGAGTTCATGCGCCGTGTTGTCGGCGCCTTGGCAAAACGATTGAGCACGACGCGTTTGCAACTGCTCGCCGCGCAAGGACATCAACTCTCCGCAGTGAACTGAACTTCTTCTGCGTTTTACAAAAACATTCACCACACAGGCGGTTGATCGTGGAACAACTCGGCGTTACCTTAGGCTACGTCGCAGTCGACTGCCGCGACGTGGACTAACCGGCACGGACGATACCGGTGATGGAGGTAGCTTCCCGAATGGCCATCGAGGCAAAGGTTAAAAAGCCAGGCATCGCTCATCCCAGCGGTGACAAACGCTTCAAGCTTCTCGAAGTTGCAATGAAGCGCCACCAGTTCCAGCAACACGCCCTCATCGAAGTGTTGCACTCCGCCCAAGAGCTGTTCGGGTATCTCGAACTCGACCTGCTCTTCTTCGTCGCTCGGCATTTGAGGTTGCCGCCCAGCAAAGTCTACGGCGTGGCCACCTTCTACAACTTCTTCACGCTCAAGCCCAAGGGCGAGCACACCTGCGTCGTGTGCACCGGCACCGCTTGCTACGTGAAGGGGGCCGATGCGCTGCTCTCGGCAATCGAAGCAGTCACCGGCGCCAAAAGCGGCGAAACCACGCCCGATGGAAAAGTTTCCATCGTCACCGCGCGGTGCCTCGGCGCCTGCGGCATCGCCCCGGCAGTCGTCATGGATGGCACCGTCAAAGGCAAGGAAACGCCCGATTCACTCACGATGCAGCTGAAAGGATGGGTCTCGAGTGGACGTACAGGAGCTGTATGAAGTTGGCGAGGAGGAACGTCGCTCGTTGCCCCCGATGATCATCCGCTGCTGCATGTCAGCCGGGTGCTTGTCGGCAAATTCTCAATCGGTTTACGACAAACTCAAACACGCCGTCGCCGCACAAGGTCTCGAAGATAAAGTTCGCGTGTGCCAGGTCGGTTGCTTGCGGCTCTGCGGCGAAGGTCCGCTGGTCGAAGTCGAAAGCGACGGCGCGCTCTACGAACGCGTCACCCCCGAAACGGCCGCCTCGATCGTCGGCAGTCTAATGGGCGGTCAGGCAACTGCCGCAAAGGGCGACATGAACTCGCCCTTCTTCGCGCTGCAGTCTTCCGTGGTTCTGGAAAACTGCGGCCAGATCGAACCCGAACGCATCGAGTCGTACATCGCGGCCGACGGCTACCAAGGCCTCGCCAAGGTGCTGCACGAAATGACGCCGGCGCAGGTCATCGAGGAGCTCACCAAGAGCGGCCTCCGCGGTCGCGGCGGCGCCGGTTACCCGACCGGCGTGAAGTGGTCGATGGTCGCCAAGCATCACGCTCCGAAGAAATACGTTGTGTGCAACGCCGATGAAGGCGACCCCGGCGCGTTCATGAACCGCAGCGTCCTCGAAGGCGATCCGCACAAGGTCCTCGAAGGCATGGCGATCGCCGGCTATGCGGTCGGCGCGCAACAAGGCTTCATTTACGTCCGCGGCGAATATCCGCTCGCGATCGAACGCCTCAAAATCGGCATCAAGCAGGCCAACAAGATGGGCCTCTTGGGCAGCCGCATATTCTCGTCGGCCTTCGACTTCTCGATCGATATCCGCATCGGCGCCGGCGCGTTCGTGTGCGGCGAAGAAACCGCCCTCATGAACTCCATCATGGGCCAGCGCGGCCAGCCCCAGCCGCGGCCCCCCTACCCCGCCGAGCACGGCCTGTGGGGCTACCCCACGCTGCTTAATAATGTCGAAACGTTCGCCAACGTGCCCAGCATCATCCGCCGCGGCGCTGCCTGGTTCAACGGCATCGGCACCGAAAAGAGCAAAGGCACCAAGGTCTTCTGCCTCACCGGCAAGGTGAAGAACACGGGCCTTGTCGAAGTTCCCCTCGGCACGCCAATGCGCACCATCGTCGAAAACATCGGCGGCGGCTGCCCCGACGGCAAAGTGAAAGCCGTGCAAACCGGCGGCCCGTCCGGCGGCTGCATCCCCGAAGACAAGCTCGATACGCCCATCGACTACGAGTCGCTCGCCTCCGTCGGCTCGATCATGGGCTCCGGCGGCATGATCGTGATGGACGACCAGAACGACATGGTCGACGTCGCCCGCTTCTTCATGAACTTCTGCATGGATGAATCGTGCGGCAAATGTATCCCTTGCCGGGTCGGCACCGTGCAACTCTCTCGCATGCTCACCAAGATCATCGACGGCAAAGCCACCGAAGCCGATGTCGAACGCCTCGAGCAGCTCTGCCGCATGGTCAAGGAAACCAGCCTCTGCGGACTTGGCCAAACCGCGCCCAACCCAGTGCTCAGCACGCTCCGCTACTTTAAAGAAGAATACACGTCGCGATTGAAACCCGCCCTCACCAGCGGCAACGCGCGACCCCACTAGCTATTGAGAATTGATTGATGGACGGATTAGCCGCGGGGCGCTAGCCCCCGGTTCTGAAGCGACTCCAGGATTTCTCGAAAGTTCGCATGGCAATCAAAACCCTCACGATCGACGGCAATCTCGTCAGCGCCCGCGAGGAGGATTCCATCCTCACCGCCGCTCGCGAAGCCGGTATCTCGATCCCCACCCTCTGTCACTTGGACGGCCTCACCGCTGTCGGCGCCTGCCGGCTGTGCCTCGTCGAGCAAGTCGGCTCCAATCGCTTGCAGCCCTCCTGCACCACCACCGTGCAAGAAGGCATGGAAATCGTCACCAACTCGCCAAAGCTGCAGGAATATCGCCGCATGATTTTGGAACTGCTCTTCTCCGAGCGGAACCACATCTGCGCCGTCTGCGTCGCGAATAATCATTGCGAACTGCAAGATATGGCGATCGCCCACGGCATGACGCACGTGCGATTCGACTATCTGCAGCCGCAGCTCAACATGGATCTGTCGCACGACCGGTTCGGCCTCGACCACAATCGCTGCATCCTCTGCACCCGCTGCGTGCGGGCCTGCGACGAAATCGAAGGCGCCCACACCTGGGATGTCTGCGGCCGCGGCAACGGCGCTCGCGTCGTCACCGATATGGCCCAACCCTGGGGCGATTCAATGACCTGCACCTCGTGCGGCAAGTGTGTCCAAGCCTGCCCCACTGGCGCCCTATTCCGACAAGGTTCAACCGTAGCTGAAATGGAGCACGACCGCGGTATGCTTCAGTTCCTCATGACGGCCCGGGAGAAGAAGCAATGGAACGTTTGAAGCTCGCAACGGTCTGGCTCGGCGGCTGCTCCGGCTGCCACATGTCGTTCCTCGATCTCGATGAATGGCTGCTCGAGCTCGTGAAGCTCGCCGACATCGTTTACAGCCCCGTCGTCGACACGAAGGAATTCCCCGAGGGTGTCGACGTCACGCTCGTCGAAGGCGCAGTCGCCAACGAAGAGAATCTCGAAATGCTCCTCAAGATCCGCAAACGCTCGAAGGTCGTTATTTCCTTCGGCGACTGTGCGATTACGGGCAACGTTACGTCGCTACGTAACCCACTCGGCTCGAAGTCGAAGGTTTTGGAGCGCAGTTACGTCGAACTTGCCGACGCTAACAAAGGCTTTCCCGGTGAACCGGGCATCCTCCCCGTGCTGATCGACCGCGTCGAACCGCTCCACGCGATCGTCCCCATCGACTACTACTTGCCCGGCTGCCCACCCTCAGCCCCCGAAATCCGCAAAGTGCTCGAAGCAATCACCTCCGGCGAACAACCCGAACTCCAAGGTCGCGAGTTGAAATTCGGCTAGTTAACCGATCAAATCGAAAACCCCAATCACAACTCACCTCTCCTTCCGGTCCCCTCCCCTCGACGGGGAGGGTTAGGGAGAGGTGAAAACGCGGGCGTATCCTCCCTGTTAAACTACCAACTCGTTCTCGCAAGCACTTGCTCAGAACCGCTGAATCCCTCCAAGCTTCCGCCCTCATCGAATTTGGTGAACCATGTCCAAACGCATCGTCATCGACCCCGTCACTCGCATCGAAGGCCACTCCAAAATCACGGTCTACCTCGATGACAACAACGCAGTCACCGACGCCCGCTTTCACGTGGCTGAATTTCGCGGCTTCGAAAAATTCTGCGAAGGACGGCCTTATACCGAAATGGCCGGCATCACCTCGCGCGTCTGCGGCATCTGCCCGGTGAGCCATCTCGTCGCCTCGGTGAAAGCCGGCGACGAAATCATGGCCGTCCAAATTCCGCCCGCCGCCGAAAAATTGCGCCGGATGATGAACATGGGCCAAATCATCCAGTCGCACGCCCTGAGCTTCTTCCACTTGAGCTCGCCCGATCTGTTGCTCGGCTTCGACAGCCCGCCCGAAAAACGCAATGTCTTCGGCGTCGCCGGCGTCGACCCGCAGCTCGCCCGCGCAGGCATCCGTCTCCGCCAATTCGGCCAGGAGATCATCGAGTTCCTCGGCGGTAAGAAAATCCATCCCGCCTGGACGGCCCCCGGCGGCGTCCGCGCCCCACTCACCGAAGAAGAGTGCGGCAAGATCCGCGCCTGGCTCGATGAAGTCCTCGCCACCACGCAAACCGCAATCAAACTGTTCAAAGACGTCCTCCAGAAGTACCCCGAAGAGGTCAATTCCTTCGGCACGTTCAACTCGCTCTTCATGGGCCTCGTCGCCGACGACGGCACCTGGGAAAACTACGGCGGTCGCATCCGCTTCGTCGACCAGGACCGCAACATCGTCGCCGACAAACTCGACCCCCGCAACTATCAAGAGTACATCGGCGAAGTCGTTCAAAAGGACTCGTACCTCAAGTCGCCGTACTACAAACCACTCGGCTTCCCCGAGGGCATCTACCGCGTCGGTCCGCTCGCTCGCCTCAAGCTGTGCGAACGCATGGGCACGCCGCTCGCCGATGCCGAACTCGCCCGCTTCCGCGAAGAAGGCGACAAGGCCACGACCTCCAGCTTCTACTTCCATTACGCCCGGCTGATCGAAGTCCTTTCCTGCATCGAACGCATCGCCGTGCTCGTTGACGACCCCGATATCCGCTCCGGCGATTTCCGCGCTCACGCCAGTGTGAACCGCCTCGAAGGCGTCGGCTGCAGCGAAGCCCCCCGCGGCACACTGTTCCACCACTATCAGGTCGACCACAACGGCATCATCCAGAAGGTCAACCTCATCATCGCGACCGGCCAGAACAACCTCGCGATGAACCGCACCGTCAAAGAAATCGCCCAGCACTTCATCCGCGATGGCAAGACGACCGACGGCATCCTCAACCGCCTTGAAGCCGGCGTGCGGGCCTATGACCCGTGCCTCAGCTGCTCAACTCACGCCGTCGGCCAAATGCCCATGATCGTCGACCTCGTCGATTCCAGTGGCAATCTCGTCCGCCAATGGAAGCGAGACGCGTGATGGCGGCCGAAGGGGGCGTGCTGGTCATCGGCTACGGTAATTCGCTGCGCGGCGACGACGCAGTGGGCCGTCTCGTGGCCGAAGAAGTCGCTAGCTGGCAGCGGCCAAATGTCGCCGCCATCTCCATTACGCAGCTTCTTCCTGAACTAGCGCAGCAAGTTGCCGCGGCCCGCGTCGTAATCTTCGTCGATGCCTGCGCCAACGACGACATCACCGGCATTTCGATCCGCGAATTGACGTTAACGTCCTCCGCCTCCAACGCCACGCCGACTCACTTCGCCGCCGCGACCGATATCCTCCGCCTTGCGCAAAGCTGCTTCGGCCACGCTCCGCCAGCTTGGCTCGTCGCCATCGCCGCGCGCGAGTTCGGTCTAACCGAAGAAGTTTCGCCCGCCACACGCCAAAACATCGCACCAGCAATCGACGCCGTCCGGCAGCTCATCGACCAAGCCCAAAGCGGCAAGTCCGTTAGTCACTTCACCTGCCGATCGTCGACTGTTTCCGACTCCCCGCTCCCCGCTCCCAACTCCCCGCTCTCGTCGGAGGCCGCCCATGCATGAAGCCGGCCTGATGCAATCGGTCCTCGAACTCGCATTCAGCCAAACTGCGGAAGCCGGTGCCACGCGCATCGAGCGGCTGCTGCTCCGCGTTGGCGACCTTTCCGGCGTCGTACCCGAGGCCTTGCAAATCGCCTTCGACGCCGCCGCCCCCGGCACCGCTGCCGAGGGGGCCGAGCTCATCCTCGAATCGGTGCCTGTCGAATGCTGGTGCGAACTCTGTGGAGCCGACTTTCGTCCCCAGGATATAATTTACTCCTGTCCCCACTGCGGCCAAATCAGCTCGCGACTCGAACGCGGCCGCGAACTGGAATTGGTCTCACTCGAGGTCTCCTAACATGTGCAAAGATTGCGGCTGCAGCCAACCCAGCGAACCCAACCACGCGCTTCACACCCACGATCATGCCCATGATCACGGCCAAGCTCATTCGCACCACCATCACGACCACGGCGACGGCTCCGCAGCCCACGACCATCCGCCGCACGCGACCAAAGGCCGCAAACTCTCGGTCGAGCGCTCGCTTCTCGAAGCCAACGACCACCAGGCTTGGCACAACCGCGAACATTTCCGCACGAGCGGCGTCTTCGCCCTGAACCTCATGTCGTCGCCCGGCGCCGGCAAAACGCGCCTGCTCGAACGCACGCTCGACGACCTCGGCTCGAAACTCAAAATGGCCGTCGTCGTCGGCGACTTGCAAACCGATAACGACGCCCGCCGCCTCCAAGACCGCGGCGCCCCCGTCATCCCGATCACCACCGGCACCATGTGCCACCTCGAAGCGGGCATGGTCCACAAGGCTTGCCACCAGCTCGACCTCCATTCGCTCGATGTCCTCTTCATCGAAAACGTCGGCAACCTCGTGTGTCCAGCCTCGTTCGATCTCGGCGAAGCGTCGCGCGTCGTGCTGATGTCCGTCACTGAAGGCGAAGACAAACCATTCAAATACCCGCCGATGTTCAAGCTCGCCGACGCGGTCCTGCTCACCAAGACCGACATGGCCGAAGCCGCCGACTTCAACATCGAGCTTGCCGCCGGCAACATTCGCAACGTCGCGCCGCAGGCCGAGCTGTTCCAACTTTCCGCCCGCACCCGCGACGGCCTCGAAGCCTGGTACGAATTCATCCTCCGCGGCGTCGCCGAACAGAAGCACACAACCGCCGCCCACCACGCCACCACCCACTAACAGCATCTCCGGCAAGACATTCCACATCACATCTCCCGTCAGCCCCCGGCTCTGCCGGGGGTTCGACCTGTAGCTGAATTCGCAAGAATTCAGCCGCCGTATCACCCATCAGCCGCGGGGCGCTAGCCCCCGGTTTTGAACGCCTTCCAACGCGACAATCCAGCTCCTTCGGGCAGAACCAGCACAACGTGACTCCACTGGCGGCCAACTCAGCGGCAGGTTTATCAGGCGACCACTCCAACGATGGCGCGGTTCTAAACCACAACTCGCTCGCCGCCCGGCGCATCCTCTTATCCGGCGGCGTCCAGGGCCTCGGCGTTCGCCCCGCCATCTACCGCCTCGCTACTCAGCTCAGCCTCAGCGGCACCGTCCGCAACACGTCCGCTGGCGTCGAAATCGACATCGAAGGCCCCGAATCGGCCCTCACCGAGTTCGACTGCAACCTTCTCGCCTCGCTGCCGCGACCCGCACTCGTCGCCAAGCTCAAATCCGAAGCTCTCGCACCCACCGGAATCCGCGGCTTTACCATCGTGAAAGAGCCAACCACGGGCGCGCTCACCGCCCGCGTGCCCGAAGACCGTGCCCTTTGTAAAGAATGCGCCGCCGAAATCGCCGCCGACGGCGACCGACGCCACAACTATCCCTTCACCAGCTGCACCCAATGCGGCCCGCGCTACACGGTCATCCGCCGAATGCCCTTCGAGCGCAACGATACGGTGATGGACAACTTCCCGTTGTGCCAGGACTGCCGCGGCGAATACGAACGCCCCGGCGACCGCCGCTTCCACGCCCAAACCACCTCCTGCCCAACCTGCGGCCCGCACGTTTCCTTCCACATCGCCGGCCAGCCAGCTGGCGCTGCCGGCGCCGTGGGCAATGAAGCCCTCAACGCCGCGCTGGCACAACTCCACGCCGGCAAAATCGTCGCCCTCAAAGGCCTCGGCGGCTACCAACTCCTCGTCGACGCCATGAACCCAGCCGCCGTCGACCGCCTCCGCCAGCGCAAAGGCCGCCGCGCAAAGCCGCTCGCCGTCATGGTCGCCTCCGCCGAAGCCGCCAACAAGCTCGCCCACCTCGACACGGCCGAACTCGCCGCCTTTCACGATGCCGCCGCCCCCATCGTCCTCGGCCGCCGTCGCAGCGACAGCAAACTTCCCGACGCCATCAACCCGCATCTCAAGACCGTCGGCGTCATGCGCCCGACCACCCCGCTGCACGCCATCCTGGCCCAAGCCTACAAACGCCCGCTCGTCTGCACGAGCGCCAACCGCGAAGGCGAACCGCTCGTCTTCCAAGACACCCTCGCCGAGAAAAACCTCGCCGATGTCGCCGACTGCTGGCTGCACAACAACCGCGAAATCGTCCGCCCCATCGACGACAGCGTCGTCCGCGTCATCGCCGGCCGCCACGTTACGATCCGCTCCGCCCGCGGCCTCGCCCCGCTCCCGCTCGATTTTGCCACCGACTCGCCGATGATCGCCATCGGCGGCTTCCTGAAAGTCGCCGTCGCCTGGTCGAACGGCTCGCAATCTGTCCTCGGCCCTCACATCGGTGACCTGGAGTCATTGCCGGCACGCGAGCGCTACCTCGCCCACTTGAAAGATATCCTCGATCTTTATCGCTTCCGCCCGAAGCTGCTCGTGCACGACATGCACCCCGAGTACTTCACCACGCAATGGGCCTCGCGACAATCGGTGCCGCGCCTCGCCGTGCAGCATCACCACGCCCACATCGCCGCCGGCATGCTCGAACACGGCTGGCTCGACCGCCGCGTGCTTGGCGTCGCCTGGGACGGCACCGGCTACGGTCTCGACGGCACGATCTGGGGCGGCGAGTTCCTCGTATGCGAAGGCGGCAACTTCGAACGCGTCGCCCGCCTTCGCCCCTTCGCCCTCCCCGGCGGCGAAGCCGCCATCCGCGAACCCTGGCGCATCGCCGTCAGCGTTGCCAGCCAACTCGGCGCTTCCCACAGCGACGCGCAGCACGCCGACTGGAACGTCAACGCCAAGCAGCTTGCCCAAGTGCTCGACGTCGCCGCTCGCCCAAAGATCTCGCCCATCACCTCCAGCGCCGGTCGCCTCATCGACGCCGCCGCCGCCCTCATCCTCGGCATCACCAAGAGCGAATTCGAAGGCCAGGCCGCCATGCGCCTCGAAGCCGCCGCCGACCGCGACGCCCGCGGCTGGTACCACTTCCCGGTCACCGATGACGAATTGTCCGAGCTCGATTGGCGCCCGCTCTTCATCGCCCTCGTCGATGACCAACGCCGCGGCGCCGACCCCGGCACCCTCGCGATGAAGTTCCACCGCAGCCTCGCCAACGGCATCGTCAATTTGTGCCGCCGCTGGAACAAATTACCCGTGGTGCTCTCGGGCGGCGTGTTTCAAAATAAACTGCTCACCGAGCTCGTTGCCGAGATGATGGCCCGCAACACCCAACCACTCGGCCTCCCCGGCCTCATCCCACCCAACGACGGCGGCCTCGCCGCCGGCCAACTCGTCGT